>CAJJCX010000004.1 GCA_905182815.1 uncultured Candidatus Thioglobus sp. | reverse complement strand
AAAAGAAATTAAAGCGATGATGCATTGAAGTATTTTAAAAATTTATATGAAAAAATTACTCTTAAATTTTTATCTAGTTTCTAGCCTCATGGGTATATCTTCTATAGGAGCTGATGAATCAAATCTAAATATTTATGAAGATCAGCAGTCTGATCCTTTTGTAAGATACATTGATGTTCAGAATTTAAGACTTTATTCACTAGATGAAGTTTCTAATAAGTTTCTAAAAAATGTAGCAAAAACGTATCTACTAATGTTAAAAACTAACAGTCAAATAGATCCAGAAATGAGGGCTGAATATTTAAAAATTACTAAAAATAACTATGTTTATCAAAGAATTGGCCTAGAAGGAACAGATTATTATGAAAAAAAATTTAATACTAGTTTTAATAACTTACCTCAATCAAGGATTGTTGAGAATGGACCTTTCAGAGAGAATATTACTGACTATATTTGGGAATACAGGCGAGAAAATATAAAATCAGAGCAAATAACTGAAGTCATTGAACACTTACTCCATACTATAACTAATGTAGCTTTTTCAATTCAATACTCAGATTGGGATTGGAGAAACCCCTCTTCCATGATTAACCTCGCTACACAAGAAGCTATTGATAAAGGAATTTTTAATGTTTCAGGCTATAAAGAGATTCTTGATAGAGGCGATGAGGATGGTTTTAATAAGGCTATTACAACAGAGTTTGCATATTGGTTAATTGCTGTTGAATGGGGCTTGGGAGATTTCATAGGAATCCCAAATGATGAGTTTAGAATTGGTAATCGCAAAGAAATTTCTGAAAAGCTTCCACTTGGACATAGAATGTATAAATGCTATGTTGAAAAAATCTTAAGCCCACCTGATTTAAAAAGTCTTCTCTCAATTTTTCCAACAAATGGAAAGACTAATAATCAAGATTTGACTAATAAAATTGAAGATTACAACTGTAATCAAAATATAAACCTCAATCAAGAAATTAACTTAAATATTAATGAAAATAATAGCCTCAATCAAGAAATCAACTTAAATATTGAAGGAACATGTAATCGTCAAATCAAAGGGTTTTGGAAAGATTATTTAGAGCTAAATAAAAGTGAGTTTAATTCTAGAGGGTATTTATTTATAGTAGAAGGTGAGGATGGCAGATGTGAATATGGAGTAGGTATTAATGAAAATGATGCCTTTATAGATTGTACTAAATGGAAAGAAGAGAATAATATAATCGGAAAATGTATGCCATATGCGAAAGATGGCAAAGTTCTGTTGGATAAGTACTCAAATAATGATGAGGCTAAACCAACTAATAATATATTTAAGAGTAAAGAATCAAAAGACTTAAGTAGCTGGGAATGTATGAGAGGAAGCTTTGATAAATTTGTCGAAGTATATGGAGTTTATGTTGTGGGCTCACCTGGAGCACCAATGAATAAAGTCATGCATACTGCTGGAGTATTAGCACAATATTTAGATAATGATGAGAACGGTCTGCCAGATGATCCTAGAGTTGCATCTTATCTTTCAAATAACAACTATATTGTGCCAGTTTGGAGTGTTAGTGATAGAGAAAATTTTTGGGAAAATGCAAGAGGTAGCTATTGTGAAGATAATATTGGAATGGCTGCAAGTATGTATTATGATGAAGACCAGTGGGCCATAGGTGGTATTCAAAAAACTGGTCAATGGGATACAAATCTAGAAGAGGTATGGCACGTTGTTTCTGCAGGATGGTATGAAGTTTATCCAAAATATTTTGGCAATAAGGAATCTATGCTTCATGAAGCAATGGATAAAGCTCGGGGTGGTAAGTTTGTAGAAGTTCCGTCAAAATACCCAAAAAGTGCGTGGTACACCTATAATGACAAGGGTTGCAGTTATGAATGTCAAGCACATGAATATTTTTACTGGATTTTGATGGCCAATATTAATGCTCTTAATTTATCCTACACTGACAAATGTTCGCCAAATGATGAATGGAATATCTGCAATAGATTTGATCTTAAGAAAATGGATATCTTAGCATATGAATTATTGAATAATTATGATTTTATATTTCCTACCAAAATACCAAATGGTGAATACAAGCCTAATATAATTAATGTTTACTAATTAAGAAAATCTTTTTGATATATATGAAACAAATACTTCTTTTTATAATACTAGTATTAAGTCTAATTTCCGCTTCTCATGCAGATCCTAATGTTTTGCAATGCAAGCAAAATTGTGGCACCTATGACTCACAAAATTCCTATAGCTTTCAAGCAAGAATGGCTCAGGGTGAAGATATGTGGGGCGCCAATGTAACATTTATAGAAGATGACATTATTATTAGTTCAGCACATATATTAGGATTTGAACCTAATAGAAGAGAGACTTTATCATGTGGACAAGAGGCGGCAAAAATAAGGAACACAGACTGGAGCCAGCATAAGGGAAATATGTACGTTGTTGATGGAGCAAACTATCCTAATAAAAAAATTATTATTGCTAAGGTACTTGATATATCTGCAAGGTCAACTGGTGAGCCTCCTGGTTATGATATTTTAGTTGCTCACGTTGATCGAAATTGTAATAGATGTAATAAAGATATTGAAATCAATCCAATTCCAATTGCGAATAATCTTCCTATGATAAATACAAAAGCTCTTCATATTGCTGTTCCTGGAGATAGTCAAATGAATAAAGGTAGATTCTTTGATAATCATTTACTTAATGGTAGGATTTGGGGTGGTAAAACTAATGCTTGTTCAAGACAAACAATAAAACATGATGGCAATCTTAACCCTCCAATGCTTTTTGATACATCGGGCAGCCCAGTAATTTTCAAAGAATGTGGGAAATATGCCCTTCATGGCCTTCATGGAAATGGTATGGATTATGATGGTCATATGTACGAATTTCTTCAATTAATACAGACACAAAAAAAATGGATTCAATCAGAAATATATAGATGGACTGGAAGAACAGAAATGCTTGACTCTTGCTCAAGCAGTGGAAAAAGATCTTTTATGCCTAATAGTGATTTTGATGTTCCTCAAAATAGCTGCGTTAAAGAAACTTTTGAAGACCATCCAGCTAATTTTCCTACATGCAACTTATTACCCCAAAATAATGCAGTTGCAATGCCCTGGTAATTTAATTATTAGGAAAAATTAGTTTCTGATTTTGCTATTTAAAGGGTCATACATTGGCTTAAGTGATGCACTAGCTTTCTCAATAACACCTTCAACCTCAATAGTATATTCAGCACTTAAAATATCTTCATGACTTTCATTAGGGAGGCATGTAACATATCCAAGGCCAACAGCACCTCCAAGAGTATGACTATAGGTTCCACTTGTTAAATGACCTACAATTTCACCATTTTTCAGAATAGGTTCATTATGATAAAGCATAGGTTCAGGATTACTTAGTAGAAACTGCATTACTCTCATTTCATAACCGGCAGCCTTTTTAGCTTTAACAGAGTCATAACCAATAAAGTTACCAAATTTTGAAGGGCTCTTATCGAGTTTCACAGCAAAACCAAGTCCTGCATCAATGACGTGATCTTCATCAGTAATGTCATGTCCAAAGTGTCTATATGCTTTTTCAATTCGACAACTATCAACAGTATGCATCCCAATCTGTCTTAAAGAAAACTCCTCACCTTTTGAATCAATTAGCTCAGCCACATAACTTGAAAACTCAATTGGAAAGTATAACTCCCAGCCTAATTCACCAACATATGTTATTCGGTGTGCACGTACATTTGCCATACCAACCTCAATATTGCGAACATTTGCAAAAGGGAAGCTTTCGTTACTCATATCAGTATCTGTAAGGGATTGTAGTAAATCTCTCGAATTTGGCCCCATAATGGCGATACAGCCCTCAGCACTAGTTGCATCAAATAGTGAACAATTGGCCCCTTCAGGCAAATTCTTTTTAAGCCAATGCATATCTCGATTAAGACACATTGTTCCGCTGACTATTAAATAATCATCAACTTCAAGACGAGTAACTGTTACGTCAGCTTCAATACCGCCTTTCCGATTAAGCCACTGCGTATAAACCATTTTACCGACACCAACATCAACATCATTTGCACAGATCATCTGCATAAAGTCCATAGCATCAGAACCTTTGACTCGAATTTTTGCATATGACGACATTTCATACATACCAACAGTCTCTCTGATTGCTTGCTGCTCTAATCTATGAAAATCAAACCAATTTTGCCTTCCCCATGAATATTCATACTTAGCTTCAACCTTTCCAATCAAATCCTTTGGAACAAACCAATTAGGCCTCTCCCAGCCAGCAACCTCACCAAAACAAGCACCACGCTCTTTGAAAAACTCATACAAAGGAGTTTTTCTTAAGCCTCTAGCTGTTTCGTATTGATGGTATGGAAAATGATTTTCATAAAGATAGCCTAAAGTTTCAGTAACTCTATTTGCTAAGTAAATTTTATTATTTTGAAATGGCTCATTTCTTCTAATATCTACATCCCATAAATCACAGGGAGGTTCTTTTCCTACAATCCATTCAGCTAAATATTTTCCCGCTCCACCAGCCGCCTGAATACCAATTGAATTGAATCCTGCAGCAACATAAAAGTTACCTAATTCTGGAGACTCTCCGATCTGAAAATTATCATCCGGCGTAAAACTTTCAGGTCCATTAAACAAAGTCTCAATACCTAAACTTTCCATGATAGGCACACGGTTCATTGCAAGCTCTAAATAAGGCATACAGTGATCTAAGTCATCCTGTATCTGATCAAAGCAAAAATCTTCTGGAATACCATTTTGCGCCCATGGTTTTGCGTTTGGCTCAAATAGCCCAACAAGTATTTTTCCAGCATCCTCTTTATAATATGCAGACTCATCTGGAACTCTTACTACGGGCATATCTCCCATATTTGGAACGGCTGAAGTTAGGAAGTAAAAGTGCTCACAAGCATGAAGAGGGACTGAAACACCAGCCATTTTGCCAACCTCTCTTGCCCACATTCCACCGCAATTTACAACAGCATCAGATTGTATGTCACCATACTCAGTTTGAACTCCTACAGCCTTTCCATCTTTTTTAAGTATTCCAGTAACCTTAACGTCTTCAAAAATCTTAACACCATTATTCTTTGCGCCTTTAGCAAGAGCCATGGCGACGTTTGCTGGATCAGCCTTACCATCCTTAGGTATCCAAGCACCGCCAACAACATCATCGAGATTAAAGAGGTTGACCTTATCTCTTAACTCGTCGGTAGTTAGTATCTGCACATCAACTCCATGAACTTTTGCAAGTGATGCATTGCGTTTATATTCTGTTAACCTTTCTTGGTTTGTTGCAAGGCTTATAGAGCCAGTTCGGCGATAACCAGTAGCCATTCCTGTTTCAGCCTCTAATGTTTCGTAAAGGTTTCCAGAGTATTTAACCATTTGAGTGAGATTAAGCGATGAGCGCATCTGCCCTACAAGTCCTGCTGCATGCCATGTAGTTCCAGAGGTTAGCTTTTTACGCTCCAGAAGAACTACATCTGTGTAACCAAGTTTTGCAAGATGATAAGCAACTGAGCAGCCTACTACTCCTCCACCAATAATTACAGCTTGAGCATTTTTAGGTAATATTACTGACATGGGCTAACCTTAAATAAAGAAGAAAAAAACAGAATTATAAATCTATTTTCCCTTCCATGGTACAAGATAATTTTCTGAAATTCTCATAAGTATATCGATTGCATAACCAATAACACCAATCAGTACAATTCCCATTATTACAAGGTCAGTCATCTGGAACTTTGAGGCGGTGATAATCATCATTCCAGCACCTTTCTGAGCCGCTACAAGTTCAGCTGCTACTACTGTGCCCCAACAAACCCCCATAGAGACTCTTGCACCTGTAAATATTTCAGGCAAACTGTTTGGAACAATAACAAGCCTCATAATTTGCCATTTAGAGGCGCCTAGTGAATATGCGGCATGAATTTTTGCAATATTCACCCCTGAAACTCCGGCTCTAGCAGAAATAGTCATAATCCAAAGCGAAGCTAAGAATAGTAAAATAATCTTTCCTTGTTCGCCAATACCAAACCAAATAATAACTAATGGAATTAGAGCAAGTGGAGGCACTGGTCTCATAAATTCTACAATAGGATCAAACCAGCCACGAAACCAGCCAGAAAGACCCATTGCGTATCCTAAAGGTATACCTATTAGAGCGCCAGCGAAAAAACCAACAACAACTCTAAGGAGTGACCAGCCTAAATGCTCAAATAAACTAAAATTTTTATACCCTTCTGAAGCAATCTTTGTTAGCCTTGACCAGACAGCTTCTGGCGAAGGTAGCCATACTGGCTGCATCTGCCAGCCTTTATATGGAGTAAGACTCAGAGTTCCTTTAGCGGTCATATAAACGCGTGCATTATCAATAAAGAGCTCACTGCTTGGTAAAATGGACTCCCCATTAATTGCAATAACTTTATATTTTTTATCCTTACCACCAACATCATTTTTCTGAACTTTAACCAAAGCACTTCTATATGTAATAATTTGAGCTGTGTCATTAAG
The DNA here is from genome assembly GCA_905182815.1 of uncultured Candidatus Thioglobus sp. Classification (GTDB taxonomy): domain Bacteria; phylum Pseudomonadota; class Gammaproteobacteria; order PS1; family Pseudothioglobaceae; genus Pseudothioglobus. Next base: position 741,506 of record CAJJCX010000004.1, on the reverse strand, counting down.
AGCAAAACCTAATCCTGGCTCTATATCTATTTTGTCAGGTATTTCACCAGTCTGAACATCGTAAACAGAAATTCTTACTTCAGCATCATCAGTTTCACCTGAAGAGTTAACAGCAGTATAGGTAAATGAAAGTTCACCTATAAATGGTCCAGGAACATGGATAGGGGTTAATTTAGAGCCCGTAAATGAGCCCCAGATAGCGAATATTGCTATAACTGATATAATTGAAGCAGCCCTATTAGGCGTAACAGCACTCTCATCACCAAATGTTACAGTTTTAAGACTCGTGAAATCATCTCGTGATTTTGACATTGAGCTCACTGCTTTAACAATATAGAAAGCAGCAATAAAAATTAAAATATAGATAATTAAAATAGTCATGAGCTTTCGTCCGTCCTTCCCATTATCTCTTCTTCCATTTCCCAGATAATTGAGAGAATTTCATCACGAGTCTCTGAATATCCCTCAGATTTTTTAACTTCTCGAAGATCCATATTAACGCCCATTTCAGCAAATGGGAGATTGTACTCCTTGTAAACCCTTCCTGGCCTTGGAGCAAGAACCAATAATCTTTCACCAAGAAGAACAGCCTCTTCTACAGAATGGGTAATTAATAAAATTGTTTTTCCAGTCTCTTTCCAGAGCTTTAAAACTAATCCCTGCATCTTTTCACGAGTCAAGGCATCTAATGCACCCAGAGGCTCATCCATTAAGATTACATCAGGTTCATTTGCAAGGCAACGCGCTAGAGCCACTCTTTGCTGCATGCCTCCAGATAATTCGTATACGGCTTTATCCTCAAATTCAGCTAGTCCAACTACTTCAAGTAAATGTTTTACTTTTTCATTTTGTTCAGCTTTTGGCATTCCTTTCATTCGAGGTCCAAATGCAACATTTTGTTGAACATTCATCCACTCAAATAAAGCACCTTGCTGAAAAACCATTCCTCGTTCAGCGCCAGGGCCTAAAACAATTTGGTCATTAAGAACAACTTTTCCTTCTGTTGGAGCTAAAAAGCCAGCAACAATATTTAGAAGTGTCGTTTTACCGCAACCTGAAGGTCCAAGTACAGTGATAATTTCACCTTCTTTTATGTCTAAAGATACATCTTTAAGAGCTTGAACTGAAGAGCCATTCTTCAAATCAAAACGCATTGAGATATTTTCAATTGATAAACCTTTCAAACTAAACTCCGAATTTATTTTTAAAAAAAAGGTGGCACACTAAGTGCGCCACCTTGAATCTAACTAATACTTTAAGACTTTTATTAAGTCTAATAAATCAGTATTTTATTGCGCTGCTAATCCTTGAAGACCATCAGTATTAATTGCATTTGCATACGAACCACGAGCGCTAGGAATACTTCCAGCGTCAACAAATACATCTGCTACACCTTTAAGGAAAGATTCACCAGAACCACCAAGCCAGCTATCACCTAACTGTGAGCTAACTGATGGGAATACAAATGTAGACATTGTTTCAGCAGTTGCTGCTTCATCCATACCAGCATCTTTTGCGATATGAGGAAGCATTAGTGAATGGAAACCACCTGAGTTCCACATTGCATTTGCAGCAGCAGTAACACCTAAGAACGTTTGAAGAACTTCAGCATTTTCATCAGCAAAACCTGCTGGAACTGAAGTTACGTCCCAAACTAGAATACCTAGAGCTGTTTTTTCATCACCAGTCAAAAGAACATTACCATGATCTAGTGCACGACGAAGTGATCCACCCCATCCACAGAACATATCAATACTTCCTTGAGCTAATGCAGCTGATCCTTCTGGTGGAGCCATGTCAACTACTTGCATTGAATCTACAGAAACACCAAAGTGAGCCATCTGCTTCAAGAAACCAAAGTGAGCAGCAGTTCCAAGTGGAACAGAAACTTTCTTTCCAGCCAATTCAGATGCATTGCTTGCATCAATTTCAAGACCTGAAGCTACAACACAGTTATCATTGTCAGCATAACTTACAGCAACGTCAACAATTTGAATATCTTGACCTGTAGAAGCGGCAACAATAAATGGAGGCACACCTTGACTTACTGAAATATGAATATCACCAGAAGCCATAGCTGCAGACATCGCTGTACCTGTACCAAAAGCTTTCCAGTTAACCTTCATACCCAAAGCCTCATCATACGCACCAATTTGCTTTGCATACTCGAACGGCATTGGCCATTCTTCAAAATAAGCTACATTAAGCTCATCAAGAGCCATTACATTAACAGTAGCTATTGCACTGATAAATGTTGCTCCAATTTTTTTATAAATACTTTTCATTATTTCTCCTTTAATAAATATTAAACTTCCTCTTCTTTCAGCTAAAAAAAATATTTTACTAAGGGCTCTTTGAAGAACCAAATTAATAAAACAATAATTTTTTAAATCTGAAAACGAGATATTACCATGAAAAAGGGTTAGTTGAAACAATTTCACTTGTTATTGGATAATTAACGACTTAACTAAAAAAATAATTTTATTTAGCTAATTCCATTGATCTTAAGGATGGGGCAATTTTATCTAGTGATTTATTTATAAGTTTAAAGGCGCCTTCTGCACCATAAAGCTTTGATAATTCCACAGCCTCATTGATAACTACCTTATAAGGAACTTCAAGTTGAAACTTTAGCTCATAGACTCCCAGATACAAAATGGCTTTTTCAGTTGGGCCAAGCTCACTAATATCTCTTTCGAGTGAGGGGTTAATAATTTCATCGAGTACTGAAATATTTTTAGGAATATTTATAAATAAGTTTGAAAAGAATGCTTTAGAAATCTTACCTTCTTTTTGAGTAAGGAATTGCTGCTCAATTTGAGGAATATCACCACCAGAAACGAGCCATTGATACAATGCTTGAACCACTCTTGCTCTTGAACGTTGTTTTGATGTCACAGCTTTTCGAGTAAATTTATCATTCTAATTGTGCTCTCTGCTGCTTCTGCACCTTTATTTTCAGAGTTTGAACCTGATCTCTCAATCGCTTGCTCAACTGTATCAACAGTTAAAACGCCAAAGGCGATAGGAATTTCGGAGTCTAGTGCAACCTTTGAAATGCCTTTTACGCACTCACCAGCTACAAACTCAAAATGAGGAGTTCCACCACGTATTACAGCTCCTAATGCCACAATACCATCGTATTTGCCAGTATTAGCAGTCTTTTTAAGAGCTAAAGGGATTTCAAAAGCTCCTGGCACATAAAGAAGATCAATATCTGAATCATCAGCTCCATGCTTTAATAAAGCTCCTTTAGCGCCACTGATTAAATGCTCAACTACAAACGAGTTAAATCGACCTGCAATAAGTGCAATCTTTTTGTTCTTAATAGTTAAGTCACCTTCGATAGTTTTCATCACCTACTCCTTCATGTTTACATATTCACTAATGGTTATTCCAAAACCCTCTAATCCAGGCCACTTTTTTGGCTTGCCTAGAGACTTCATAGAAGTTACTCCTAAATCAGATAGTATTTGAGCACCAATTCCAAACGTTTTTCCATCATCACTACTTCTGTAATCTTGATTATCAATATTTTCAAGAATAGCTTGATTATCTTGCTTACGTAAAAGTAAAAAAACGCCACTTTCAACATCTGAAATCATACTTAAAGCACTATTTATACTAAATCCACGATTAACTTCTTGCATAACATCTTTAAAGATATTTTCCATATGGACTCTAACATAAGGCTCATTTGATTTACTAATTGACCCTTTTACTAAAGCAATATGAATGTCGTTATGAATAGTATCTAAATAAGAATAAAGTTCAAATTCACCATATTTCGTATTAAAAGGCCTCTGACTTATTCTTTCTACGGTTTTTTCATTCTCAACTCTATAATGAATTAAGTCAGCAATATGTCCTAGCTTTATGCCATGCTTCTTCCCAAATTTTTGTAAATCAGCACTGCGCGCCATTGATCCATCATCATTTAATATTTCAACAATTACGGAGGCGGGCTCAAAGCCAGCTAATCTAGCTAAATCACAACCAGCTTCAGTGTGGCCAGCACGAATTAGAACGCCGCCCTGCTGAGCCATCAATGGAAAAATATGGCCAGGCTGAACAATATCTAAAGGTTTTGCGTTCTTAGCTACAGCATCAAGAATAGTTTTGGCTCTATCAGCTGCAGATATGCCCGTAGTTACTCCTGTAGCAGCTTCTATAGAAACTGTAAAGTTTGTTGAATGGAGGTCACTATTTTTTGAAACCATCAATGGAAGGTTTAGCTGTTGACAGCGCTGCTGAGTCAAAGTTAAGCAAATTAATCCACGGCCATGCGTCGCCATAAAGTTAACATCTTCTTTAGTAACTTTTTCTGCTGCAATTAACAAATCACCCTCATTTTCACGATTCTCATCGTCCATAAGAATAATCATTTTTCCTTGCTTGTAGTCTTCTAAGAGCTCTTTAATTGATGCTTTCATACTTATTTACTTTTTAGTTACAAGTGTCTTTTTTTTGCTAAGAGCAGATAGATCATCTCCAATATCAACCCTATGGCTGATAAGTTGCTCAACGTGTCTAGCAATTATATCAATCTCTAAATTAACCTTTGATTTTTCACTCAAACCACTCAGCGTAGTTGCTGAAAAGGTATGAGGAACAATATTAACATCAAAAATATTACCAACCACGCTATTGACTGTAAGACTTACTCCGTCAATACAAATAGACCCTTTTTTAGCAATATACTTCATCAAGTCAGTCATAGCTTTAATTTTTAATCTTGTGCTCACGCCTTCAGTATAAACAGAGTCAACTTCTCCAATACCATCAACATGCCCACTCACCAAATGTCCATCAATTCCCTGATTAAGTCTTAATGACTTTTCTAAATTAACGTGCTGACCCTTTATTAGTTCTGAAAAAGTAGTACAGCTTAAAGTTTCTTGAGAAGCATCAGCAGTGAAAGAGTTTCTCTTTAACGCAGTAACAGTTAAACATACACCATTGACTGCAATACTATCTCCCACATTAGAATCAGTTAAATCAAGGTCATCTGCATTAATAATAAGCACAGCTCCTTTTTCAGAAGATTGAACCTCGTGAATGCTGCCTTTTGCTTGGATAATCCCTGTAAACATTTACAAAATAATTTTATTAGTTAAATTAAATTTTACGCTTAAATATTTTTGTTGCCTTATTTAACCATCAAACAAAAAGTTTTGGAATCAATAGATTTCGAGGTAATCTTTAATTAAATTCACACTTGAGTTAACAAGTAGTCTTCATAGTTACCTGAATAATATTCAACACCGTCTTCCTTGAGCTCAATTATCTTAGTAGACAAAGAAGAGACAAACTCCCTATCATGACTTACAAATATTAATGTCCCTTCATAGTTATCAAGAGCTAAGTTTAAAGCTTCAATCGATTCCATATCCAAGTGGTTTGTTGGCTCATCCATTAACAAAATGTTTGGTTTTTGGAGCATTAATCTTCCAAAAATCATTCTGCCTTTCTCTCCACCAGATAATGACTTTACAGATTTTTCAACATCTTCTTTTCCAAACAGCATTTTGCCCAACACAGAGCGCATCATCTGAATATCATCTTTTTCATTTTTAAACTGAGTCATCCACTCTAGAACGTTCATATCTTTATCAAACTCATCGCTATGATCTTGCGCATAATAACCAATATTTGCATTCTCGCTCCATTTAGTTTTTCCACTATCTGAGCCGATTTCACCTAATAAAGTTTTTAAAAGAGTTGTTTTTCCAGATCCATTTTGTCCGATGACTGCAACTCGCTGTCCCTTTTCAATTAATAAATTAATATCCTTAAAAACTGGCTCATCATCAAAGCTTTTGGTAAGACTTTGAACCTCTAATATGTTTCTAAACAACTCTTTAGTCTGATTAAAAATAATATAAGGGCTTACTCGTGATGATGGCTTAATGTCATCAAGCTCGATCTTATTTAGTTCTTTTTGGCGTGAGGTTGCTTGTTTTGCTTTAGAGGCATTAGCTGAAAATCGAGATACAAAATGCTTTAAGTCTTTAATTTTTACTTCTTTTTTGGCATTCTCTGATCGCATTCTTTCCTGAATTGCAGTTGCTGCAATCATAAAGTCATCATAGTTTCCTGGAAACACATTTAGAGCGCCATAATCCAGATCAGCCATGTGCGTACAAACACCGTTTAAAAAGTGTCGATCATGGGAAATTATTACCATTGTAGATTTTCTTGTGCTTAAAACGCCTTCTAGCCAACGTATTGAATTAATGTCAAGGTTGTTGGTAGGTTCGTCTAATAAAAGAACCTCAGGGTCTGAAAAAAGTGCCTGCGCTAAAAGAACTCTGAGCTTCCAGCCTGGTGCAATTTCACTCATAAGACCATAATGCTGATCTAAAGGAATATCAAGGCCTTGCAAAAGCTCGCTCGCTGATGATTCTGCTGAGTACCCATCCATTTCAGCAAACTCCATTTCTAGCTCTGCAACCTTGATTCCATCTTCCTCAGACATTTCAGGCAAACCATAAATCCTTTCTCTCTCCGCTTTGATTTTCCAAAGCTCTTTGTGTCCCATAATTACTGCGTCAACAACACGGTAATTCCTCAAATGCAAATTGATCCTGAGAGAGTACGCCAAGTCTTTGACCATCGCCAACCGTTACTGAGCCTTGGCTAGGTTTTAAATCTCCAGTCAATATTTTCATTAACGTAGACTTACCACAGCCATTAGCGCCAATCAAACCATAACGATTACCACCCTGAAATTTAACAGAGATATTTTCAAATAGGGGCTTTTCACCAAATTGCATGGTGATGTTGGCAGTTGATATCATTATCTTATAAAGATTTATAAAAAAAAATATTATCCCATAATGCCTCATAAAAAGCATAACTATTATGCATTTGGATAACTAACAAAACTTTTCTCCAAAAAGTATAAAATATATTTGCCTATGAAATTAAATCCCTCCATGAGAACCAATCAGATGCCCGACAAGGTGTTATTGTCGACAATCTTATTGTTGATAATCTTTGGGTGGGTAATGATGCTATCAGCCTCTTTAGCTCATTTTGATAGCTACACGTTTTTTTTAAAGCAAACACTATTTATTTTTATGGGGCTTAGTGCTGGACTGATAACGTTGAATACGCCTATTTCAGTTCTTCAAAAGTACTCAATTCCTCTTTTTATTCTTACGATTATCTTATTGGCAATTGTATTTCTTCCAAGCCCAATAGGACACACAGCGAATGGCTCTACCAGATGGATAAACTTTGTTTATTTTAAATTTCAACCGTCAGAACTCATGAAGCTTTCAATGGTTTTATTCATGGCGGGCTTCTTAATAAGACAAGAAAAAGATCTAAGAAAACCATGGATGGGCTTCCTTAAAACAGTTCTCATTATAGGAATAGCAGATTTATTAATTTTATTTGAAACGGATTTAGGAGCGACACTAATTATTTCATTAACAGCGCTAGCAATGCTCTATGCAGCGGGCTCATATCTCAAGCAACTTAGCATTGTTACATTTGCTCTGCTTGGTCTTATTGGAGTTATTATTATTAATTATCCAAATCGTCTTGATCGCTTAGTGTCATTTTGGTCAGAAGACCTATGGCGAAGTGATGCTAAAATTTATCAAACTCAGCAAGCATTGATTGGAATTGCAAGGGGGGATTGGTTTGGAACAGGACTTGGGGCTGGTATTCAGAAATACTATCTACTCCCTGAAAGACATACTGATATGATCTTTGCAGTTATTGGCGAGGAGCTAGGCGTCCTTGGAATGCTCTTTGTACTTCTATCATTTCTATACATTCTCCTTAAGGGATTTTCAATCGCCAAACTTGCGCTTCAAAAAGGAAGGCACTATAGCTCTTATGTTGCTTTTGGAATTTGCACTTGGTTTGCAATGCAGATAACTGTAAATATTGGTATGAATCTTGGACTTCTTCCACCAAAAGGATTTACTTTACCATTATTAAGCTATGGTGGCACTTCTATGATTTTTTCCATCATTGCCCTAGCTATTGTATTAAGAATAGATATGGAAAATAGAACAAAGTACTCTAAACAGCGTGACTATGTCTAAAAAAATTCTTATTATGGCTGGAGGAACAGGTGGTCACATTTTTCCAGCTCTTGCTATAGCAAAAGAACTTGAATCAAAAGGAGCAGTTGTAGAGTGGCTTGGAGGAATCAAAGGAATGGAGAGCACCCTAGTTCCTGATCATGGCTATCGATTTAATGGAGTTTATACTAGTGGCCTGAGAGGAAAAAATCTTACAACTCTATTCAAAGCTATTTTTTTACTTAGTTATGGGTTTATTCAAACAATTCTAATTTTTATCAGATTTAGACCACACAAAGTAATTGGAATGGGAGGTTATGCTTCAGGAGTTGGCGGGATAGTTTCTAAAATATTTTTCACCTCATTAATCATTCATGAGCAAAATACTATTCCTGGAACAACCAATAAATTATTAAGCAGAATTGCTCAAAAATGTTTTCAGGCTTTTGATAATACTTTTCATAAAGATATAAATGCTGAAACAACAGGCAATCCTATTCTTTTTACTCCAAGCTCGAAATCAACTCCTGATGCAATTAAAAATATACTTATCCTAGGAGGCTCTCTTGGCGCCAAAAAAATTAATCAAACCATACCCACCATCAAAACACCTCTAAATATATGGCATCAAACTGGAGAAAAGCATCTTACTGAGGTAAAAGCTTTGTATGCAGACTCTATGCACTCTGATGTTAAGATTGATGCTTTCATTGATAATATGGCTGAAGCTTATGCATGGGCAGATCTAGTTATCTCTAGAGCTGGAGCTATGACAGTATCAGAGCTTATTGCTTCAAAAACAATTGCAATACTTGTTCCATTTCCTTATGCAATAGACAACCATCAAACAGTTAATGCTGAACACTTATCTAAAAATGGGGCAGGGATAATTATTCAAGAGGATTCTTTTAGTGGCGAAATTATTGATAAAGAGTTACTTGCGTTAGACTCTCTAAAAATTCACGAAATGACTAAGAAGTTAGAGTTACTTTCAGTTCCGAGTCCTGAGAAGATAATTGCTGATTATCTTCTTTGTTAATTCCAAGGCGGCTGAAAAGTAGTTGATCATTTGCAGAAGTTGGATTATCAGTAGTTAATAACTGCTCACCATAGAAAATAGAATTGGCTCCAGCAAAGAAGCAAAGCGCCTGCATCCCCTCACCCATCTCCAGCCTTCCAGCTGAAAGCCTTACTACTGAGTTAGGCATTAAAATTCTTGCGACTGCAATAGTCCTTACAAATTCACTTTCGCTTGGTGGCTTAACGTTTTCAAAAGGTGTTCCTGGAATAGGAACCAGTAAATTAATTGGAACGCTATCAGGGTGCTTTTCGAGATTAGATAAGGATTGAAGCATTGATGCTCGGTCTGTTTCCGTCTCACCCATTCCTAGGATTCCGCCACTACAAACATTAATATTTGCATTTTTGACTGCTTCTAAGGTATCTAGTCTATCTTGAAAATTACGCGTCGATACAACATTAGGGTAATGCTCTTTTGAAGTATCAATATTATGGTTATAGTAATCTAACCCAGCTTCTTTAAGAGTAGAGGCTTGGCTTGGTGTAATCATCCCTAGAGTAACACATGTCTCCATTCCCATCGCCTTAACGCCCTTGATCATTGGAATGACTTTATCAAGGCTTTTATCAGTAGGGTTTCTCCAGGCAGCTCCCATACAAAACCTAGACGCGCCTTTATCTTTCGCTTTTTTTGCCTGATGCAATACCTGATCAATCTCCATTAATTTTTCACGCTCAAGGCCAGTATCATATTTTGAACTTTGAGAACAATAAGAGCAATCTTCTGGGCATGCGCCAGTTTTAATATTTAATAAAGAACTTACTTGGACCTTATTTGGGTCAAAAGTTTCTCTATGAATGCTGTGCGCTTTAAAAAGGAGATCGTTAAAAGGAAGTTCAAATAAAGCCTTTATTTCATCTAATTCCCAATCATTTTTTACTTCAATCATTTGATTTTATGTATTTAAGTTAATTAATTTTACCGCAACAAATAGTTCTAAAAAGAACAATAAAAAGCCGCGCATTGTGCGCGGCTTTTTATTAACTAGTAAATATCTTAGCAGCTATAGTATAAATCAAACTCTAGCGGCTGAGGTGAAGCTCTCATTGCTGTAACTTCTTTCATCTTAAGTTCAATAAATGAGTCAATAACCTCGTCTGTAAAGACTCCACCTTGCTTAAGGAATTCACGGTCATCATCGAGTGCTTCTAGGGCGATGTGAAGCATTCCAGCAACTTTAGGAATAGAACCATCACTATCTTCATAAAGATCTTGATCTGCTGGCTTACCAGGATGGATTTTATTTTTTATACCATCAAGGCCTGCCATTAGTAGTGCTGAGAAAGCAAGGTAAGGGTTAGCAGTCGAATCTGGAAAACGCACTTCAATACGACGTCCCTTAGGATTTTTAACGAAAGGTATTCTAATTGCTGCTGAACGATTCTTAGCAGAGTAAGCTAGCATTTCTGGTGCTTCAAATCCAGGAACTAATCTCTTATATGAGTTTGTAGAAGGATTAGTAAAAGCATTCAATGCTTTTGCATGCTTGATAATGCCACCAATATAAAAGAGCGCCATTTCGCTTAAGTTGCCATATTGGTCTCCATCAAATAAGTTAACTCCATCCTTTGCAATAGACATATGCACGTGCATTCCATTACCATTATCAACCGCAATTGGTTTAGGCATAAATGTAGCTGTTTTGCCATATAGGTGAGCAACATTATGAACGCAGTATTTAAAGATTTGAGTCTCATCAGCCTTTTTAACTAATGTGTTAAATAACGCGCCAATTTCACACTGCCCTGCAGTTCCAACCTCATGATGATGAACCTCAGTAGTAACGCCCATTTCCTCAATTGCTAGACACATTTGAGAACGAAGATCATGCAATGAATCAACTGGAGGAACCGGGAAGTAGCCACCTTTAATACCTGGACGATGACCTTTGTTTCCACCTTCCATGTCGACTCCAGAATTCCAAGCTGCCTCTTCTGAGTTAATTTCATAAAATGCCTTACCCATGCCGTGACCGGTGTCCCACTTAACACTATCAAAAACAAAAAATTCAGGTTCATTTCCAAAATATGCTGTATCACCAACACCAGAAGCTTTCATGAATTCTTCGGCGCGATATGCAATAGATCTTGGATCTTTAACATAGCCTTTTAAATCACTTGGCTCAATAATATTACAGCGAATGTTTAAAGTCACTTCCTCAGTAAAAGGGTCAAGCACCGCTGTTTCAGTATCTGGGGAAAGGATCATATCAGAATCATTAATAGTTTTCCAACCAGCAATAGAGGAGCCATCAAACATCTGACCATCTTCTAGTTTTTCAACATTAATTGTATGAGCTGGAACACTAACGTGCTGCTCTTTTCCTATTGTATCGGTGAAACGAAAATCTATAAACTTTATGTTTTCATCTTCGATCATTTTCATTACTTTTTTTGCAGACATAGATGTACTCCTAAAAATATTAATAAATAACAAGATTGACAGGCATTGTCAGGAAGTCTGCGCCGTTGCAAACGGTGTTGCGAGCTCATTGAGAACATAGCAAGGGTATTTCAAGTTGTGATTATATCCTAAATTAATTAAAATTACTCCAGAAATATATTCAACTTAAGTTTACTTTAATGAAACCCAATCCCTAGGTTTTAAAAAATAACTGGTTAACTTTTCTTCTTCGCTATTAGGTTTAGTTTTAAATTGGTAAGACCACTTAACTGTTGGTGGCAGTGACATTAAAATTGACTCAGTCCTGCCGCCGCTCTGCAAGCCAAATAACGTCCCTCTATCATGTATCAAGTTAAATTCTACGTATCGACCACGTCGATACAATTGGAAGTCTTTCTCATTCTCCAGTATACGGGGTACTCATTCTCTTTCTGACGATGGGTAAATAAGCCTCACTAAAATGATTGCCAACACTTTTCATGAAGTCAAAGCATTCATCAAAACTGCCGCTATTAAAATCATCAAAAAACAACCCACCAATGCCGCGTTGCTCATCTCGATGACCTAAGTAAAAATAATCATCACACCATTTTTTATATTTTGGATAAACATCTTCTCCAAAAGGCATGCAAGCTTTCTTAGCAGTTTGGTGCCAATGAACCGCATCTTCATCGAATCCATAATAAGGGGTTAAATCAAAGCCGCCACCAAACCACCAAATTGGATTCTTTCCTTGCTCTTCTGCAATAAAGAATCGAACGTTAGCATGCGCCGTTGGAATAAAAGGATTTTCGGGATGAAGAACCAGTGAAACCCCCAGAGCTGTATATTTCCTTCCTTCAAGCTCAGGCCTTAGTGCAGTGGCAGATTTTGGCATTTTATCACCAGTAATTATTGAATAATTAATGCCACCTTTTTCAAATATATTGCCATTTGAAAGAATATTAGTTAGGCCTGAACCTCTTTTATCATCCCGTGTCCAGCTATCTTGAGCAAATTTAGCTCCACCTTCAATCAGCTCAACTTCAGAGCAAATAGATTGCTGGAGCTCAATCAAATACTTTTTTACTAGATCTATCATCGATGACGCACGCCTGTTAATAAATTAACGATCCTTGAAGGCTCAGAATTATACTTATTTGGGGGTAAAGCGTAAGAAAGCTCATTACCAAAATACTTTTTAAGCTCTATTAAAGAAGTGGCAACCTTTCCTCCTTGAGTATTCGCACTTGTGGAAATTAATGCAGAGCCCGTATTTTCACAAAAATATGAAATTAAAGGATTAGAGGTAATTCGAACTGCTAAAAACTCATGCTCTCCAGTTATAAGGCGTGAAGTATTTTTTGATTTTGGCACCAAATAAGTTGTTGCAATTTCTGTCGGAGTAGAAAGTTTTGTTAATAAATCAATATCTAGGTTTGGATCAATATAGGGCAATAAGTAATTTATATCAGAGGCTAATAATATAAAGCCTTTTTTAATATCTCTATGCTTCAAACTAGCTAATGTTTTAATTGCTTCTGGGTTATTTGCCATACAAGCTAATCCGTATATAGTATCTGTTGGATGAGCTATAACTCCAGTGCGAAGATGATTAAGAGCTAATTGGGTTTTTGTAGTTATTTTCATTTTTTTGCTCTAGGATGAAACTCATCATAAACCTTTGATAATTCTAAAAAATCTAGGTGCGTATAAACCTGAGTACTTTTAATGCTCTTATGTCCTAGAAATTCTTGAACCGCTCGTAGATCATGACTAGACTGAAGGAAGTGAGTCGCCGCTGCATGCCTAAGCATATGCGGGTGTACATTAATTGAAATGCCCACTTCAAGCGCCCTTTTTTTAATAATATTTTGAACAGATCTAGCGCTCATTCTAAGGTGCTTCTGATTTAAAAATAACGCATCAGAATTGCAATCAGGTCTTTTCTCTATGTACTTTTTAAGCACACTTATTGCTGACGCTCCTACTGGAGAGAAACGAGCCTTACTTCCTTTACCCATAACTTTAACAAAACCTTCATTGAGATCAAAATCAAGCACATCAATCCCAACAAGTTCAGAAACTCTCAGGCCGCATGAATATAGTAATTCAATCATCAGGACTGCTCTAAGTTCTTTGAAATGGCCCACCTTTAAATTCATCATTCTACTCAAATCATCAAAATCAATAGTTTTTGGAAGGGCTCGATCGATTTTAGGAGTTTGAATAGATAAGGCTGGATTTGAAGAGGCTGCTTGGTTATCAATAAGGTAATTATAAAAAACTCGTATTGAAGATAAGTAGCGCCTAATGGATTTATTTGAAATATCACCATGCCTTAAGCCCATCACAAATAAATTAACTGTATCGCCATCTACTTCTGCCCAACCAGAGATATTTTTATTACCTAAAAAAGATAAAAACTTCAATAGATCTCTCTTATAAGCTGAAACAGTATTTAGTGCATAATTTTTTTCAACGCTTAAATGAGCTACAAATTCTTCAATTTGTTTAATTAATATTTCATCTTGATACTTGTTTTTTTCCTGATTGGCCATATCTTTACATTTTACGTTAAACGATTAAGGATTTTCAATGAGTCAAAAACAAACACATGAATTTCAAACTGAAGTATCTCAGCTACTTGACCTAATGATTCACTCTCTTTATTCCAATAAAGAGATTTTTCTAAGAGAACTTGTCTCAAATGCATCAGATGCAATAGATAAGCTGAAATTCGAATCTTTATCAAATGACAAACTTATTGAGGCAAAAGAAGAGCCAAGTATTCATATTGATATTGATAAAGATGCAGGAACTATTACTATTAAAGATAATGGAATAGGAATGACTCATGACGAGGTCATGGAAAATATTGGAACAATCGCTAACTCTGGAACCAAAAAATACTTAGAGGGTCTTGATAAAAATCAAACCCAAGATTCTAATTTGATTGGTCAATTTGGTGTTGGATTCTACTCCGCTTTTATTGTTTCTAATACAGTTACTCTTCTGAGCAGAAAGGCTGGCGATGATAAGGCAAATGGAACAAAGTGGATTTCAAAAGGCAAGGGAGATTACTCCATTGAAACTGTTGAGCTAGAGGACTATGGCACAACAATTATTCTTGATGTTAAAAAAGCTGAAAAAGAATTTATTGATGACTTTCGAATTCGAGGAGTCATATCAAAATACTCTGATCATATTACTGTCCCTATTATGATGCTCAAGCCTTCAGAAGAAGATAAAGATGTGATTGAATACGAAAAAATAAATGAAGCGACTGCATTTTGGATGAAAGATAAGAAAGAACTCTCTCAAGCTGATTATGATGAATTTTACAAAGCCTTAACGTATGACTTTGAAGGGCCATTGACTCAAATACATAATAGAGTTGAAGGAAAACTTGATTATTCATCACTCTTATATATTCCTAAAAAAGCTCCATTTGACATGTGGGAACCTAAAAGAAAAAGTGGCGTAAAGCTTTACGCTAAAAGAGTTTTTATAATGGAAGGAAATGAAGAATTGCTCCCTCAGTACCTTCGATTTATAAAAGGTGTAATAGATACTGCAGACCTTTCATTAAACGTCTCTAGAGAGATCCTTCAGGGCAGTAAAGTAGTTGATACAATTAAAAAAGCATCGGTAAAAAGAATTCTGTCTGAGCTCGATAAAATGTCTAAAAATAAACCTGAAGACTATGCCACATTCTGGAAAGAGTTTGGAATGGTTATTAAAGAAGGCGTTGTAGAAGACTTTGCAAACAAAGACAAAATTTCAAATCTTTTAAGGTTTACCTCAACATCGGCTGACAGTTCAGATCAAACAATTTCTCTTAAAGACTATATTGGCCGAATGAAAGAGGGACAAAAAAATATTTATTATGTCACTGCAGACACATATGCTGCAGCCAAAGGCTCTCCTCATCTAGAAATTTTTAAACAAAAAGATATTGAGGTTCTATTACTATCAGATAGAGTTGATGAGTGGTTAGTCGCTAACTTTGGAGACTTTGAAGAGCTATCACTTAAATCAATTGCAAAAGGTGACCTTGAAGATCTTGATTCAAAAGAAGACAAGAAAAAGAAAGAAAAAACAGTGAAAGATTTTGAAAGTGTTATCTACTAAAGCTCAAGAAATCCTCAGCAATCAGGTCAAAGAGGTTAAGGTTTCAAGTCGACTAAGTGAGTCGCCTTCATGCCTAGTTGCCGATGAAAATGAGCTAGGCGGAAACATGGAGCGAATCATGAAGTCTTTAGGTCAGGACATTCCTGATACCAAGCCTATTCTTGAGATAAATCCTGATCATCCACTTGTCATTAAACTTAAAACAAAAGTTGATGAAGATCTAGTGAAAGTATTATTTGATCAAGCTGTTCTTAGTGAAGGCGGACAAATAAAAGAGCCTGCTGAGTTTGTAAAAAGAATGAACAAACTAATGTTAGGTTGATAGAATAATCTAAGTCAAAAAAAAGCCCGATTTTTCGGGCTTTTTTTTGCTATAAATTAAGGCTTATAAGGATTAATTTTATTAAGAATACCTCTTAATATTGCCATCTCTTCTTTTTCCAGACTACTTCTACCAAAAAGCCTTCGAAGGCGCCTCATCAAGAGAACTTTTGGTTTTTTTGTATCAAAGTAATCAATGTGCTCGAGCGCCTGCTCCAGATGATTATAAAAGCTATTTAATTCATCAAAGCTGACAATTTCACCGCCTGAATTATCAAACTTACCTTCTACAGTGCTGACGTAGTTCTGATAAGCAAAAACTTGAATCGCAGATGCAACATTTAATGAAAAGTACTTGGGGTTCCCAGGAATTGTCATTAAGATAGAACATAAATCTAGCTCTTCATTTGTAAGGCCAGAATTTTCAGTGCCAAAAACAACTGCAACTTCTTGCTCATTTGAAGCAACTGTTGATTGAATTTCACTACACGTTTCAATGACATCTAGCTGCCTCCATTTAATATTTCTTTGACGCGCACTAGCACCAATAACTAGATGCACTCCAATCAAAGCTTCCTCTAAAGTACTGCATACTTTTGCATTTGAAAGAACGTCATCTGCTCCACTTGCTCTTGCAGTTGCAACAGCGGAGGGATAATTAGAAGGTGTTACTAGATATAACTGAGTTAAAAGCATATTTTTCATAGCTCTAGCCGCTGCGCCAATATTACCTGGCTCAGTGGTATTCACCATAACAATCCTCACTTTATTAAAACTCGTCAAGGTATAATTCGATTCTTTATTTATTTGGCTCATTTACCATGCATCCTACCGTTAATATTGCAGTTAGAGCTGCCAGAGCAGCTGGTGATGTTATCTTAAGGTACCATAACCAGGTCGATTTACTAACTATAGAAAATAAGTCACTTAATGACTTCGTTTCTGAGGTTGATAAAACGGCTGAAAAAGCCATTATAAACGAGATTAAAAAAGCCTTCCCAAAACATTCTATTTTGGCTGAAGAGAGCGGAAAAACTCTTGGTGATGATAATTTTCTTTGGATAATAGATCCATTAGATGGAACGACTAACTTTTTACATGGCTTTCCGCAATATGCAGTGTCAATTGCCCTTTTAGAAAAAGGAGTTACAACGCATGCGGTCATTTATGATCCATTTAAAGAGGAGCTCTTTACTTCATCTAAAGGCGAAGGTGCTTATTTAAATGATGAGAGAATGCGGGTTACTATGTCTCTTGGGCTTAAAGATACTCTTATTGGAACTGGCTTCCCATTTAAGCAGCCTCAACACTTAGACTGTTATCTTGAGACTTTTAAAGCAATTCATCCTCATGTTTCTGGAATTCGCAGAGCTGGAGCCGCTGCTTTAGATTTAGCTTATCTTGCAGCTGGAAGACTGGATGGGTTTTGGGAAATTGGTCTTAACTCATGGGATATAGCTGCAGGTGCCCTTATGGTTAAAGAGGCAGGCGGTTTTATTGGAGATTTCTCTGGAAGAGACCAATACATGGAAACTGGAAATATAGTTGCGGGAAA
Source organism: uncultured Candidatus Thioglobus sp. (assembly GCA_905182815.1). Taxonomy (GTDB): domain Bacteria; phylum Pseudomonadota; class Gammaproteobacteria; order PS1; family Pseudothioglobaceae; genus Pseudothioglobus. The sequence continues at coordinate 723,991 of CAJJCX010000004.1, read as the reverse complement.
TGCAGAGGTCTATAAAGAGCTTCTAAAAAAAATTCACCCCCACCTAACCGAAGACCTACAGCGATAACTCTAATCAGCTATCGTTAATTGCTCACCATTCATTTTTGGACTCAAGTTAGATAGTAAATAAACGATTGCAGCGCTCTTCTCCTCTGGCATTGGAACAGTTGACGAGTCCTCTGCTGGGTAGGCTGTTCTTCTCATTTCAGTTCTTAGTTTCCCAGGGTCAACAGTATTAACACTAATGTTAGTTTTTTCAAGCTCCTCAGAGAGGGTCTTAGCAAAGCCTTCTATTCCAAACTTACTTACACTATAAGCACCCCAATAAGCTCTAGCCTCCCTTCCAACAGAAGAAGACAAGAAAAGAATTCTAGCATCCTCAGACTTTACTAGCGCAGGTATTAAAAATTGAGTTAGCATAAATGGAGCGCTCAGGTTAATCTGGAGCGTAGAGTACCAAAGCTTGATATCATACTGCTCGATTGGCATTTGCGCTCCAAGTATTGCAGCATTATGAATCAACCCATCAAGCTTATCAAATTTCTCTAAAACATTGTCTTGGAGCTCTTGATAATTCTCAGGAGTAGCCCCTTCAAGATCTAGTGGGTAAAGTATAGGTTCATTGTAACCAGCATCCACAACAGCGTCATAAGCATACTCAAGGGAGCCTAAGTCTCTTCCAAGCATAATAACAGTAGCACCAGCTCTTAGAAAGGTCCATAGTAATCGCTAGGCCAAAGCCTCTATTAGCACCTGTAACTAAAATAACTTTATCTTTAAGCTCACCGTCTTTAAAAATATGATCTCTAGATACAATCATTCATTAATTTCCTTGTTCGATTTAACTCCGAGTGCTTTTAACTTCTCAGCGCGGCCAATTAGATTACCTGGACCAGTTTGAAGTTTTTTACGAACGTCGGAAAAGCCTTCCTTAGTCTTGTCTAATTGATTTTCAATCTTGTCCAAGTCATTAAAAAATCCAGCAAGCTTATCGTACATTTTTCCGGCCTGCCTCGCAATCTCATCTGCGTTTTTGTTTTGTTTATCTGTTTGCCACATAAAATTCACTGTCTTCAGGCTCATACTAAGCATTGAAGGTGAGACGAGCATAATATTTTTCTTTAATGCGTCATCAAACAAGTTAGGTCTGTACTGAAGAGCCAATAATAAAGCTCCTTCTATAGGAATAAAAACAAATATAAAATCAAGACTTTTGACTCCCTCAAGATTTTCATACTCTTTAATGCTAATATTCTTAATTTGGTTCTCAATTGAAGCAATGTGTTTTTTTAAGGCGGCCTCATTAGCTTGATCTGCAATATAATCCGCATAATCCTTAAGGGAAACTTTTGAATCGATAACAACATCCTTTCCTTCAGGCAAATGGAGAATCACATCAGGCTTAAACCTTTCACCCATTTCATTTTTATATTGTTTTTGAAGGTCAAACTCAACACCCTCTCGAAATCCATAGCTTAATAAGAGAGAGTTTAAAATTTCTTCGCCCCAATCACCTTGCTGTTTATTATCATAGGTCAATGCATTTGTTAGATTTTGAGCAGATTGACGCGTTTCAATGTTCGCTTCATGTAAAGACTTAATTTGCTCTTTGAGAGATCGTTCTTTCCTCAACCTGCTCTTTAGTTATAGTTTCAATTCTTTCTCTAAAACTTTTAAGCTGGTCTGAAGAGGATTTAGGAGGTCGGAGTTATCAACCTTAAGCTTGTCTCGGTCAGTCTTTAGTATTTCAGATGCAATATTTTTAAATTCACTATTAACTTGACTCTTGAGCTGATCAACAAGCTGTAATTTTTCCGAAAAATTTTTTTCTTTTTCATTAAGCGTTGTCTCAAGTTGAATATTTTTTTGATTTGAAACAGTCAGCTTTTTATTAAGAATAAAATAGCTTATGAAAGCACCAAACAATAAAGAAATTAATACGATCAAAATGTCCATAAATTCCTACTAAGATGAAAAAGAATTAAAAGTTTTTTTTACTTTCAGAAAAACATAAACTTAATGTTTGTAATGTTAGTAAAATTTTATATAGAATTATAACGCTAAGACCTACTATATCCTATGTTACTTTTAAGATCACTATTGTACTTTGTTGGCTCAATTATTAGTTTAATTTTGATCACTTTATGTGGATTATTTTTGGTTTTTGCAAACTACTCTACACGACATAAATTTCTCTCACAGTGGGCTATTTTTTGCATCTGGTGGCTAAAAATAACTCTAAATATCACAACGAATATTATTGGTCAAGAGAATGTAAATAAATCACCTTGCATAATTATCTCTAACCACCAATCAACATGGGAAACTCTTGCTTTTCAATCCATCTTTCCAGCTCACACATGGGTCTTAAAGAAGGAGCTTTTATGGCTTCCAATATTTGGCTGGAGCCTTGCTCTTCTTAAGCCAATTATTATTAACCGAGGTGACAAACTTAAAGCAATTAAAAAAGTTATAAAGCAAGGCACTGATAGATTAAATAAAGGAATCTCCATTGTTATCTTTCCGGAAGGAACTCGCCAACCTTATAAACAAATAGGAGAGTATCAAAATGGTGGCTCTGCTATTGCAAAAAAATCTGGATATAAAATAGTTCCTGTGTACCATAATGCTGGAAATCTATGGCCTAAAGGAGCTTTTATTAAGAAGCCTGGTGTAATTACTGTCGTTATTGGAGAGCCCATTTCAGATTTAAACTTATCAACATCTGAGATAACCGAAAAAATTAGAGATTGGACCTTAGAGCAAGAAAAAACTTTTGAATAACTAGCCCCTTGACAATATGAGTGAAATTACCTATAAAATTTTTCATGAAAGAACTGCAGAAAACATCAAATTTGAAATAAAGAGACTTTATGATTTACTACTCTTAGATAACAATAAAAACCTATATAAAGCTGATGTAAATGATAAACAGTCAGTCAAGGAGATTCTTTCAGATAATATTTTAGACTTTAAAACGCCAAATATTTCTGATAAGCAGCTTAAAACTAGATCTGAATGGCACAGTTTTTTAACTGAAAAAAATCATTTAAACTTTAATGAATGTCTACTAATTCTTCTTGGAATTAATCCAACTCTTGCTGGCTCTTTAGAGCCTAACTTATATAAAACAGAATTAAATGAAGTTGGAAGACTTAAGGAAAACTATTTGAGTTTAATATTTTTTCAAAGAGTAGAGAACCACCTTCTAAGAGAAAGATTTAGAGGCAACAAAATTAATACGGGTGAGTTCATTAAATGGGCAATGGATTATAAATACTTGAGAGAAGTCAAAGCTTAAAGTAAGGGTTGAGAATTGAAAATTTTACAAAATAGCTCTGAGGTTTTTTTAGTATCATAAAGCGCTGAATGTGCTTGCTCGTTATCCCATTCGATTCCAGACTTCACAGCTGCTTTTGCAAGAACAGTTTCACCGCAGTAAAGAGCAGACAAACTAACAGTATCAAGAGTTGAAAATTGATGAAATGGGCTCTTAAGCTTAGAGCGATTTGTAGCAGCCTTCACAAACCCAAGATCAAAAAATGCATTGTGGCCTACTAGTATTGCCCGGGTGCACTCCTCTATAACTAAATCATCACTAACGCACTGAAAAATTTCACTAAGCGCTTCCTTTTCAGGCACTGCGAGTCTAAATGGATTATCGATATCAATCCCATTAAACTTCAAGGCTGAAGGCTCAATATTAGCCCCCTTGAATGGCTCTACATGAAAATGTAGTGTCTTTTTGGGAAAGAAGTTACCGTTATCATCAAAGCCTAAAATTATTGCACAAATTTCCAATAAAGCATCTGTATTTTCGTTAAAGCCAGCAGTTTCAACGTCTATTACAACTGGAAGATATCCACGAATTCTATCTTTAAGTGTCATTAATTATTTGTTGCTCAAAAAAAGTAAGTAGTCAAAGCTTAAAAATTTCTTAGGTAGATAATTGAATTTCTTTGATAATCATAACTCTTTTGTCGAATCAAAGGGAGGGAACTGATCTCACTCTCAATAAAGTCATGTCTAAAAAAGAACCTACCTCCAAACTTTGAAAGCGCAAAAATAGAAGATAAATTATGACTCAAGGCTTTTTGAATTAGTAAGTCCATTAAATTAGATGAGGCATCAGTATTGTGAAAATCTTTATTAACTACTAATCCATAAATTTCACCCATATTTTCTTTTTCATAAAGCTTTAGGGCTGCACAAGCAATAATTTCACCATCACTTTCAATAGATATAAAGTTTTCTATTTCATTATTAATGCTTTCATAACTTCTTTCTAACAATCTACCCTCATCAACGAAAGGTTGCATTAATTCAATAATTTGTTTAGCTTTACTCAACTTCTAACCTTAAATTGCCAATAGAACCGCACTATTTTAGTCTAAAATTTGTATTTTTTGCTAATTTAAAATAGATGTCAAACTCAAGAAAATACTCCTCAGCTGTAGTCGATGGTTATGAACGCGCCGCATCAAGAGCGATGCTCTATCCAGTAGGCTTTAAAAAAGAAGATTTCAAAAAACCTCAAGTAGGAATTGCATCAACCTGGTCCATGGTTACTCCCTGCAATATGCATATCAATGATTTAGCTGACGAAGCTGAAATTGGTGTCAATTCTGCTGGTGGAAAAGCTGTAATATTTAATACAATCACAATTTCAGATGGAATTTCAATGGGCTCAGAAGGAATGAAGTATTCCCTAGTCTCTAGAGAGGTTATTGCTGATTCGATTGAAACTGTAGTTGCTTGCCAAGGATTTGATGGAGTTGTTGCCATTGGTGGTTGTGATAAAAATATGCCTGGATGCCTTATGGGTCTTGCCAGACTCAATCGACCTTCAGTCTTTGTTTATGGAGGGACTATTCAGCCTGGTAAAAATCATACCGATGTTGTTAGTGTTTTTGAAGCTGTCGGTAAGAGAGCAAATAATGATATTACTGATATTGAGCTTGAGCAAATTGAATCAACTGCGATTCCAGGACCTGGTTCTTGTGGCGGAATGTATACCGCAAACACAATGGCATCAGCAATTGAAGCCCTAGGAATGAGCCTTCCTAACTCTTCATCTCAAGATGCAATATCAGCTGATAAGAATAGTGACTCATCAAGAGCTGGTGAAGCTGTATTAAATCTATTAGATAAAGATATTAAACCAAGTGATATTATGACTAAAGAGGCATTTGAAAATGCAATTACTTTAATCATCACCCTTGGTGGCTCAACCAATGCAGTACTTCATTTAATTGCAATGGCTGATGCCATTAATGTTGACCTAACAATTGATGATTTCACTCGAATTGGTGCTAATGTGCCTGTTCTTGCTGATCTTAAGCCTTCAGGCAAATATATGATGAGTGAGCTTGTGCAGATAGGAGGCACTCTACCCTTAATGAAGATGCTATTAGATGCAGGAATGCTTCATGGTAGACTGCATAACAGTAACTGGCAAGACCTTAGCTGAAAACTTGAAAGATGTTAAGCCTTATGCTGATGGTCAAGAAATCATTATGTCATTAGAGAATCCAATCAAAAAAGATTCCCACTTAAGAATTTTAAGAGGCAATCTTGCTCTTGACGGTGCGGTTGCTAAAATTACTGGTAAAGAAGGCCTGAAGTTTCAAGGAAGCGCCAAAACTTTTGCTTGTGAAGAAGACGCTCTTCAGGCAGTTTTAAAAGATAAGATTGTAGAAGGTGACGTCATTGTAATTCGTTATGAAGGCCCAAAAGGTGGCCCGGGAATGCGTGAGATGTTAGCGCCTACCTCAGCTGTTATGGGTAAAGGATTGGGCGGAAAAGTTGCTCTAATAACTGACGGAAGGTTTTCAGGTGGAACTCATGGTTTTGTAGTGGGTCATATAACTCCTGAGGCTTTTGTTGGAGGAGCTCTTGCAATTATTGAAGATGGCGATGAAATATTGATTGATGCTGAAAATAATCGCCTCGAACTTCTTGTTGACGACTCAGTCATTGAAGACAGACTCTCAAAGTGGGTAAAGCCAGCTCCAAAATACACCAAAGGTGTATTAGCGAAGTATGCGAAACTTGCTCAGTCGGCCTCAAGAGGCGCAATAACTGAATAGCTAAGGTTTAATTGACTGGAATAAAGTCAATTTTTCTATCATCAAGGTTTACTGAAGCAATCTTCACTTTAATCATGTCGCCTAAGCGATAAATTTTTCCATTCCTTTCGCCCTTTAATTGGTGATGAACATCATCAAAAATAAAGTAGTCATCCCTTAAGTCACGAACTGAAATTAAGCCTTCAACAAATACGTCAGAAAGCTCTACAAAAAGGCCAAAACCTGCAACACCAGAAATAACGCCATTAAAGTTATCGCCCACCTTGTCACTCATATATTCACATTTGAGCCACTGCTCAACATCTCTTGATGCATCATCAGCCCTCCTTTCGGTCATTGATAGGTGAGCCCCTAGCTCTAACATTCTAGCTGATGGATCCCTAACTTTACCTGATAAAGCGCGCTTTATAGCGCGATGAACTAGAAGGTCTGGATACCTGCGAATTGGAGAGGTAAAGTGAGTGTAATCCTCAAAAGCTAAACCAAAGTGGCCCTCATTATTCGGAGTATAGGTTGCCTGCTTCATTGTTCGAAGCACCACAGTTTTGATAATGTTCTCATCATCCCTTCCGTGCGCATTTTTTAATACCTTGGCAAAATCTTTGGATTCTGGTTGATGACCACCTTCTAAAGTCAAACCAACCGCAGATAAAAACTTTTTAGTGACCTCAACTTTTTCAGCTGTAGGCTTAGGATGAACTCTGAATAAGAAGTCTTCATTTTTTTTCTGTAGGAATTTTGCAGTCGCCTGATTTGCCATCAACATACATTCTTCAATTAACTTATGTGCATCATTTCTTTTTCTAGCGACAATGTCTTTAATCTTGCCTTTGCCATCAAATAATATTTGACTTTCAATTCGATCAAAGTCCATTACGCCTCTTTTTTGCCTAGAAATTCGAAGCGTTTTGTAAAGGCTATAAAGATAGTCTACATTTTCAACTACATTGCTATACTCTTTTCTTAAAGGACTCTTTTTATCCTCAAGCATTTCATTGACCTGCCCATAGGTAAGGCGAGCATGAGATAGCATAACAGCTGGATAAAATTTATAGTCTAAGAACTCTCCCAATGAATCAATTTCCATCTCACACACCATACAAAGCCTTTCAACTTTAGGATTAAGCGAGCAAAGGCCATTTGATATAGCTTCAGGAAGCATTGGCACAACTCTATGCGGGAAATAAACTGAATTCCCTCGCTCTAAAGACTCAATATCTAAATCAGACTCTTCCTTAACGTAGTGAGAGACATCAGCAATCGCAACAATTAGTTTCCAACCATTTTTGGATGGTTTGGCATAAACAGCATCATCAAAATCTCTGGAGTCGTCTCCATCAATTGTTATGAGCTCTAACTTTGTTATATCCGCCCTGTCTTTCTTATCTTTTGGGAGGACTTTAGTTGGTAATTTAGATGCCTCTTCAAGCGCTATTTCTCCAAAGACAGAGGGTATTTGATGGCGGTAAATCGCAGAATCTACTTCTACGCCTTCGTCTAAATAATTTCCAAGGATTGAGGTAATTTTTCCAGTTGCATTACTATCTAGTGTTGGAGAAGAGAGTATTTCAACCACGACTACTTGATTATCAGAGCAGCCCTCCATCAGCTCTACAATATCAATGTTATGCTTAATTCGTCTATCATCAACAACAACATAGTAATCACCATCATCAAGATGAAGCCTTCCAACAAGATTTTTAGCTGTTTCGATGACTTCAACAACTTCAGCATCTAGTCTCCGATTAAGAAGCCTAACTTTAATCTTATCACCATGAAAAACCAACTTCATTTGTTGATTTGAAAGTCTAAGATCTTTTCCGCCCTTATCTAAAGCAACGAAGCCAAATCCCTTAGGATTCGCAATGACAGTTCCAGTGATTAGGCCTCTATTAGAGTATGGTCGATACACTCCATTCTTATTACAGCTGAGTTGTTTGTCTCGAACCATTGCCCTTAAACGCCTTTCAAAAGCCTTTTTTTGCTCATCTTCTAATGAAAGAAGCTCAAAAAGCTGGCTCTTGGTTTTGGGTTTTTGCTGAATAAAACTTAAAATATGCTCGCGAGATGGAATCGGGCTCTCATATTTTTCCGCTTCACGATCATAGTGAGGGTCTGACATAATGTGCTTAGTATAAAGTAAGCTTAGAAACGTTTAGAACTAATCAAAAGGATTCTTTAGAATTAGAGTTTCCTCCCTATCAGGACCTGTTGACAAGATATGAACTGGAATCTGGCTTAGCTCTTCTATTTTTCGTATATAGTTTTTCGCCTCTTGAGGCAAGTCATCAAACGAATGAGTTCCAATTGTAGAGCGCTTCCATCCTGGCATCTCTATGTATACAGGAGTTGCCGCACTATAGCCTTCAGCTGAAAATGGAGGGATAGTGGTTGTTTGGCCATCAATCTCATAAGCAATACATATTTTTATTAAATCTAATTCATCCATAACGTCTAGCTTTGTCAGGCATATTCCGCTTACAGCATTTAGTTTAAAGGATCGATTTAAGATAACTAAATCAAGCCAGCCACATCGCCTTTGACGACCGGTAGTGGCGCCAAATTCATGCCCTCTAGAACAAAGCTCTCTTCCAATTGGGTCGCCCTCATCGGTATTCACATCATAATCAAGCTCGGTTGGGAATGGACCACCTCCAACTCGAGTGGTATAGGCTTTTACAATGCCTAAAACATAATCAATATCACGAACGCCAACACCAGAACCAGTGACCGCGCCTCCAGAAGTAGTATTTGAAGAGGTTACAAATGGATAGGTTCCTTGATCAATATCTAGAAGTGCTCCTTGAGCGCCCTCAAATAGGATATTTTCATCATTTGCCATTTGTTTATGCAGTTCGTCAGCAACGTCGATTATCATTGATTTAACGATCTTAGCTTGGCTTAATGCTTGCTCTAAAGTTTTTTTATAATCTACAGCTGGCTGCTTGTAATAATTTTGCAAACTAAAGTTGTGATAATCAACCACTTCTTTAAGTTTTACTGCAAAAAGCTCCTCATCTAAAAGATCACCAACTCTTAGACCTCTTCTGGCGACCTTGTCTTCATAAGCCGGTCCAATTCCATTTCCAGTCGTTCCAATTGCCGCTTTTCCTCTGTGCGCCTCACGCGCATTGTCAAGCTCAATATGGTATGGGAGAATTAATGGGCATCCTGGGCTTATCTTTAGTCGAGATTTGACCTCAACTCCTGACTCTTCGAGCTCATTCATTTCTTTTAAAAGCGCAGTCATTGAAAGAACAACCCCATGACCTATAAAACAATTAACACTGCTTCTAAGTATTCCAGAAGGAATTAGATGAAGTACTGTCTTCTTACCATCTATGACTAAAGTATGGCCAGCATTATGGCCTCCTTGGAAACGGACAACAGAGCTTACTTTATCTGTAATAAGATCAACTATTTTTCCTTTACCCTCATCACCCCATTGAGTCCCAATGATTACTACATTCTTACCCATATTATTCCTTTAGCTTCCATTCATTATTTTTATTTACAAAATCAACATCATCTGATCCTGTCAAATCTACTTTAATATTATGTCCCTTTGATCGAAGCTCATTAATTAAGAGTGTTAATTTTGAATCATTAGAGTTTGGCGCAACCAATGTTTTTTGTTTTTTTACTGTTTTTAATTGCTGCTGAACTAGAAACTTAAGATCAAAAGAAAATCCTGTTGCATCTCTTGAAGAGCCAAAAGATTTTGTTAAGCCGCTGTATCTTCCTCCTTGGGCTAAAGCCTTAGAGAAGCTATCATGGTATGCTGCAAATACAACTCCATCATGATATTCATAAGCCTTAACTTCACCAAGGTCAAACATTAAGTTAATATTACGGTCTTTAAAAAAATCATGGAGTTTTCTAAGGTCATCAATCGCACTTAAAGCCGATGGAATGCCTTTAAATACTGAATTTGCTTTATCTAGAACAGCTTCAGATCCATCCAAAGAAATTAATGCTTTAAACTTATCACCATCTTGAATTTGATTATTTTTAAGAAAGTTATTTAAATCTGGGATTGACTTTCGCCTAAAAATATCTCTTAGTTTTGCTGACTCTTTAGGATTAAGATTTGCAGAGTCACAAAGGGCATTAAATATTGAAGTATTGCCCAAACTAAGAGTTACCCCATCAAGTCCCAAAAGCGTCTAATGACTCAATCATAAGGGTAATAATTTCTATGTCAGCATCTATTCCTTTAAACCCATAAAGCTCTGCGCCAGCCTGAATTGGAGACCTAGAGGCGTAAAAGTCATCCGCCTTAGTTTGTAATATTGCATTTATATAGCAATACCGGTCTACACGCTCAGATTTAACACGCTTAGAGTCTATCCTTGCTATTTGAGGAGTTATGTCAGAGTGAACACCCAGCATTTTTCCAGAAATCGAATCAAGAAATTTAAACGTCTTCTCATCAATTGACTTGGAGTTTAATACTAACGTCTCTGCAAACTCTATCATTGGGGGCACAACAACTTCGTACCCCCAACTTTGATATAGATCTAATAAATCTCTTCTACTTTGTTCGAAAGTGATTGCCTGATCACCAGTGAGCTCATCTATGCCCTCAGGTAATTGCCAATTACTCACAACCCTTGTTTAGTTTGAAGGGTTAAAGTAGCGGAAAAACTCTGAATCAGGACTAAGTATTAAGATATCGCCTTGCTGATTAAAAGACTTTTTATATGACTCCAAAGAGCGATAAAAAGAATAAAAATCAACATCTTGACTGTAAGCTTCAGCATAATTACTTGCTGAGATTGCATCTCCATTTCCTCGAATCTTTTCAGAGTCTCTATAGGCATTTGCCAGGATAATTGTTCTTTCTTTATCTGCAAAAGCCTGGATTTTTTCAGCTTCTTCAGCACCTTCTGAGCGGAATTTATTGGCAATACTTTTTCTTTCTGTCTCCATTCGACTATAGACTGAATTTCTAACTTCCTGAGCAAGCTCAATTCGTTTAATACGAACGTCTATAACCTCAATACCAAACTCATCTTCAGCAATTGCCTTAAGCTTGCTTTTCACACTTGCCATAATTGCATCACGCTGAGAGGAGACAACTTCAATAATAGTTCGCTTAGAAAATTCACTTCTAAGAGCATCCTGATTATTTTGAGCAAGCCTTAAGTTTGCCGATGACATCGCACCACCCGTTGATATATAAAACTTTTCTGTATCAACAATTCGCCACTTAACATAAGAGTCAACCGTTAAATTTTTCTTTTCAACAGTCAAAAATGATTCTGCTTGAGCATCTAATGTCTGAATACGCTGATCAAATGTAACCACATTATTCACAAAAGGAGTTTTAAACTTTAGACCTGGTTTATTTTCAACTGAAACAATTTCTCCCAGCCTTAGTTTAATTGCTACTTGCGTTTCATTAACAGTATACAAGCTTGAGCTTATTAAGATTGCTACCAATACAGCTACTACTATAATAATTCTATTCATTATCTGTTCTCCCTTGAGCGTAATACACTTTCATCACTTTGACCCGATGGAGTTTGATTATAAGTACTTGTACTTGAACCAGATCTTGTAACCCTGTTGGAGTTAATTAACTGATCAATTGGCAGATACATAAGAGAATTAGAGTTTGAATCTACAATAACTTTGTTCGTATTACTTAGAACATCCTCTAAAGTCTCTCTATATAGCCTCTCCTTAGTAACACCAGGAGCCTTTGTATACTCAGTTAAGATCTGAGAGAAACGATAAGCCTCACCCTCTGACTTAGAAACCACTTCTGATTTATAGGCTTCAGCTTCTGCGAGAAGCCTCTGACTTGCACCACGAGCCTTAGGAACAATATCATTTGCATAAGCCCGAGCTTCATTAATATATCTCTGCTCATCTTCCCTCGCCTTTACAACATCATCAAAGGCAGCTTTAAGTTGAACTGGTGGCTGAGCATCCTGCATAGTTACAGCTGTAATCTGTATACCAAGTCCATAATCATTAATGAGTGCCTGAGAGGCTGTTTTAACCTCTTGCGCAACTTGATCACGACCAGTAGTTAAAACGAAGTCCATTGTATTATCACCAACAACTTGCCTAATAATACTTTGAACGACATGACTTAAAGTCAGCTCTGGATTCGAAACATTAAATAAGTAATCTTGAGCGTTTGCAATTTTATATTGAACTGCAAGCTTAACATCAACCATGTTCTCATCACGAGTAAGCATTAATGACTCTGAACTTACTCCGCCACTATATGAATTTTGAGCGTTTCTAAAACCAATTTCTGCAGAGCGAACTTGCTCAACATTTACTTTGTAGACTGACTCAACTGGGTAAGGGATATGCCAATGAGGACCCTGGGTAGTTGAAGTTTGAAAAGCGCCAAAACGCAATACAACGCCTCTTTCAGCTGGATCAATAATATAAATACCAGTTGCCATCCATACAATAAAGGCTAGTATAAATATGTATTTAAAACTACCTTTCGCAGCCTTACTCGCACCAGAATTTCCTGATGATTTGCCACCAAATGTAGAGTTAAATTTATTTTTAAAATCTTTAATAACCTCATCAAGCTCAGGAGGAGTTTGATTATTATTATCATTCCAAGCCATTGAGGCTCCATTTTGTTTTTTACTCACGTAATTTCCTTATAAATAAAAGTTAAATTAAAGATATGGTCAAAGTACAAAAAAACAAGTACTTTGTAATTTATTTCGATAAAGAAAAATATAATTTATTTCGAAATCAGGGGTTATTTTACCCAATAAATAATAACTAAAGTTAAATTTGAATTTGTTAAAGTTTGAAAATCTGGCTGAGTTTATAATTACATATAATGATAAAATGTGATTTTTTAATTAACTCTTTCATTTCATGAAAAAATACTTAATTTTTCTTGTTTTAATTTTAAGCCATTTTTCGATTCATGCTGAGGGTGTTAAGCTAAGCTGTATCCCTAATGAGCCAGCTTGTGTTAATTGCCCAGAATATCAAACTCTTTTTCCTATTGAAGAATTTTCAACTAATACTGATAGCCTTGATATTGAGGCAGATCAAAGTGAAATACTGGAAGGAAAATATCTCCTAAATGGAAATGTTGAAGTTAACTCTGAAAAGTTGTACCTTGCTGCTGATGATGTTGAAGTTTCATCTATAGATAATTCTTTATTGGCAACTGGAAATGTAAGGTTTCAAGATGAAGCCTATTTAATCACTGGTGACTTGTTATCTGCAACCAGAGATGAAGATGAAAACTAATAGCAACAGCTACAAATGCTAACTACCAAGATTTTGGAGCTGGCCTAGGTGGTGCAAATGGCTATACAGAATCTATTTCAAAAACATCAACAAGTGTTCTACTAAACTCAACATATAGCCTTTGCCCTGTTAATAAAAATGACTGGTTAATTGATGCTGATCAAATAGAGCTTAACTTAGATAAAAATAGAGGTGTTGCAGACAATGCAATAGTTAAATTTTATGGGGTTCCAATTTTTTACATGCCAAAATACAGCTGGGTACTTTCAGGAAGAGGATCAGGCTTTTTAACCCCTAATTACTCATACCTATGCTGAGCCTGGAGCAGCTGACTATTCCTCTAGCCTCAGAGTCCCTTACTATTTTAATTTAGCGCCTGATCGTGACTTACTGGTTGCCTTGACTGCTATGTCAAGTAGAGGATTTATTTATGAAGGCAAATATCGCCAACTGATTGCTCCTAAAATCTCACCTGACATGAAGACTTCACTTTGGTCGATTGAGGCAAAATATCTTCCAGAAGATAAAATAACTAACTTAAAAAGATGGCTTGTTAATTTTTCAAGGAAATGGATATTAATGATAAAACTCATTTAAGTGCTCAATATTATCGCGTGTCTGATTCAGAATATTTTAAAGAAATTGACTAGAACAAATACTAGATGAAAAAACTCTCAAATCTCATTAAAACTTTCTTATGAGGATGAAGAAAATAATCTATCTGCAGCTCTATTAACTGAAGATGAGCAAGTCAGTTAATGCTGGCGTTCCAGTCTACACTAGGGCTCTAGAAGGCTCTATTTCTAAAACTCTGAACGCAGGACACAAAAATGCCAGTTCAAGCTGAGCCTTGTTAGTACAAAATTTGCGCATGACACAAAAAGCTAAAACAGCTGGCGTGAGAACACATATGACCTTGGAATTTCTAGAGAATTGAATATTGAGTATCCAACAATTACCCCTAGAGCAAGTGTTGCAATTACAAATTATTCACTTAAAAATAACCCCAACATAAATCGAACAATTTTGGGTCTGGCTTAGATGTTGATTTTACTATTAACATCCCTACCAGCATGTTTGGCTATCAAGCTAATCACCGTATCACTCCCTTAATATCTTACAACTATAGAGCCAAAAAAGTCCAAGGAAATATTCCAATTTTTGATACTGAAGATAAATATGCTGACATTATTACTTTTGCTGACCTTACTTCTGGTGAAAGATACACTGGACTTGACAGAATTACTAATGCAAATGATATCACTCTTAGCCTTGAGTCAAGTTACAGAGCATAGATGCAATAGATGATGACAAAGATCTTTTAAATATGAGAATTGCGCAAAGTTTTTATACTGATGATGAGGTTGTAAGTGACACTGCTAGCTACAAACTATGAAACTAGAAAATCTTATTCAGACATTGCTGCCTCTATAGATGTTGCACTTGGAAAGTATGTAATTAGTAGTTCAGCTCAATTCAACCCTGACACATCCAAAATTGTTAAAAAAGAAAATAGCTTACGTATACCTCTAATTCACGAAAATTTATAACTTTAAGTGTCAGTGATGAAGGAACAAAAGAAACAGATAAACTTTATGGCGCCTACCCACTAACAGATTCAATTCACTTATTTGGCGCCCTTGATAAAACAACGTCTACTGGAATTACGAATTCAGAAACGACGGCATAGCCTATGAATCTTGTTGCTGGGCGTTTAGGGTAGCTCACTTTAAAACAAATAATGGTGGCATCGGTTACAATTACAGCACTGGTTTTGAATTAGTCCTTACAGGACTTGGATCAACTGCATCACCGCTAAAGAGAAAAATAGAAGGAAATATTCCAGGATACACAGCCAACTTAGATAATGAAAAGAGTTCTAGCTCTTCTTTTTATATTAAGCACTGGCTCTGTTTTTGGAGAAAATATTATTCTTGCTGTTGTTAACAATAGTGTAATCACATCCAACTTCCTTGAACCCTTTCTCTTTAATTCAAAATCTAAAGAGAGCAAAGTTGACATTATTAATCAGAGAATAAATATCATCCTTCAGCTACAAAAAGCAAAAGAGTTAAATATAGAAGCGTCTCTAAATGATGTCAATTTAGCGCTACTGGAAATTTCAAAAAGTAACAATATTCATTAGAACAGCTTCAAGCTTATCCTGAATTTTTATCATTAAAAACTGAAGTTTCAGAAAAAATTTCAATTCTTAACTTACAAAGATACGTCACAAAAGACGTCACAATTGATGAAAATGAAGCTATCAATATTTGCTCAAAACAAACCTCTGAGAGCATTAAACAAATCAAAATTGCTCAGATTATCATTTCTGAAATAGAAGTTGAGAACCAAAATGATAAAGATATTGCCATTAAAGCATTTTTAAATAAACTTTCTAAGCATATTAGCAAAGGCGCATCTTTTGAAGGTTTTGCAAAGCTTCATTCGCAGCACTCGAGTTATGTAAACGGAGGCATAACTAGATTGGATTGAGGTCAATAGCCCAACTGTCAAAATGCTAGACTCACTTAAAAACAGTGAAGTCTCACAAATATATTTGACTGACTTTGGCTTTGCAATTGGAATTAAACTAGATGAGCGCTTTGTTAGTAGTAATCTAAAACAATGCAAAGAAAAATTAATCTACCTGAAAGCTGAAAAATTTTACTCTAATTGGGTTAGTGAGCTCCTGAAGAAGCATTTATAAAAATTTATCATGATGCACTATAATATTAAATATGTCTAAATCTATCTATCATATTCGGCTTTCACAGCATTGAAAGCCTTTTAAATACTAATCCTGAATCTGTCTTAAAGGTCTTTATTCAAACTGGCAGGAAAGATAATAGAGTTAATGATTTAAATGAAACACTGTCTGATTTGAAAATACCATTTTCAGGGGTAGATAAAAATGACCTTGATCGTATTGCAAAAGGTGAAGTGCATCAAGGCGTAATTTCTGAAGTTATTCTTCCCCCTCTTTTAACAGAAGATGCTCTTTTAAGCTCTATTGAGAATTTATCAGAAAAACCTCTAATTCTAATATTAGACTCCATTCAAGACCCAAGAAATTTAGGAGCGTGTCTTAGAAGTGCAAATGCTGCAGGAGTTAGTCACGTTATTATCAATAAAGATGGCTCTGCTCCAATCAATGCCTTAGTTCACAAAACCTCAGCAGGAGCAATTAATAGTCTTCAGATTTTTCATGTCACAAATCTATCAAGGACAATAAAATCAATCCAAGAAAAAGGCATATGGGTGATTGGTCTTGATGGTGATTCTTCATCAAAAATCTATGATGTTAATTTATCTGATCCAACAGCTATTGTTATGGGCACTGAAGGAAAAGGAATTAGGCAATTAATTAAAAAAACATGTGATCAGCTTGTTACTATTCCGATGTCAGGAAATATAGAAAGTCTTAATGTTTCAGTCGCAACTGGAATTGCTCTATTTGAAAGTAAAAGACAAAGAGAAAGTAGTTAACACTCTCAGAAGTTTCGGGTAAAATATCCACGCTTTAGAAATCAGATATGGAAACAGTTAAACAGCTTCCTAAAACGATTAAATTATTTAAGTTTGCTAGAAAAGAGGCTAGCTTGCATGGTGACTATAAAATTGCCGCAATGCCTAGAATTTCTGAGATAGCGAGAAATACTGAAGATAGAGTAAAGGTTGATTTATCGTTCTACTTAGAAAATGATAAAACGCCATGTATAAAGGGGATAATTAACGCAAACATTATTTTAGATTGCCAGCGCTGTTTAGAGGCATTCCCCGTTGAGTTAAAAGTAAATTTTAATTTAGCATTTGTAAGGTATGAAGATCAGGCTGAAGGACTAGATTCTAGTTTTGAAGTTTATGTTATTGGAGAAGAAGAGGATTTAGATTCAATTGATTTAATTACAGATGAGATTCTGCTATCTATTCCAATGGCTCCTTCTCATGATTTTGATTGTAGTTTAAAAAGAGACGAAGAGGAGATAGTTGAAGAGATTCGTAAAAATCCCTTCGATGTTCTAAAAAATATTAAAATGACCGATTTCGGCAAGGAGTAAAAAATGGCAGTACAAAAAAGCAGAAAAACACCATCAAAAAGAGGGATGCGTCGCTCACATAATGCGTTGAAAAACCCTGCATTATCTGAAGATCAAGAAACTGGTGAAACTCACCTAAGACATCATATTACTGCAGACGGATACTATCGTGGCAAGCAAGTTATAAAGTCAGCTGCTGATGATATCGAAGAAGTAGAAGCTTAAAGCTAGATTATGTCAATAAAGGTATCAATCGATGCCTCAGGTGGTGACTTTGGAATTCCTGTCACCATTAATGCTGGCATCATAGCTTTAAAAACTTTTAACGATCTTGCGGTTGCTTTTGTGGGTGATGAAAAAGCTATAAAGATAGAAATTAACAACACCTCAATTCCTCCAAAAATTTTAGAAAGGATAGAGATAAAGCACGCGTCTCAAGTCATCAATATGGATGATTCTCCTTCTACAGCTCTCAGGCACAAAAAGGACTCCTCAATGAGGGTTGCCATTAATCTTGTTAAAGATGGAAATGCTCATGCTTGCGTAAGTGCTGGAAATACAGGCGCCCTTCTATCAATAGCAAAGTTTGTCCTTAAAACTATTAAAGGGGTAGATAGGCCAGCAATTATGTCTGCTGTGCCTACATTAACAGGCCGGCCTACTCACATTCTTGATTTAGGTGCTAATGTTGATTCAAAACCCGAAACATTATTGCAATTTGCAATTATGGGCTCCATTGCTGTTCAAAATACAGAAAAATCGAAAAGCCTACTGTTGGGCTTACTAAATGTTGGCTCTGAAGAACTAAAAGGGCACTGGAAAATTCAAGAAACTGCAGAATTATTAAAAAACTCATCTCTGAACTATATTGGCTTTGTAGAAGGTGATGATATTTATAAAGGAAGTGTTGATGTTATTGTCTGTGATGGTTTTGAAGGAAATATTGCGCTGAAAGCTAGTGAAGGGGTTGCCCATATGTTTTCACATTTCATCAAAAAATCTTTTAACAAGAATATTTTTACAAAAATAGCCGCTCTAATAGCAAGCTCAGTTATGAGGGATTTTAAATCTAGAGTTGATCCTGGAAAATACAATGGTGCAAGCTTACTTGGCTTAAAAGGTGTTGTAGTTAAAAGTCATGGCAAAGCAGATGTTGACTCTTTCTTTCAAGCAATTAAAGAAGCCTATCTTGAGGCACATGCTAAAATTACTGATAAGATTTCAGTTCAATTGACGCGTGAACTAGAAGAACATAAGTAGTTAACCACTAATTAATAAATTAGTAATCAGAATCACAACCAACTAAAAGTTACTATAAATGCAAATCTTCAAAATAGAAACTATACTTAATTTATATATTACTAGCTCTTATAATATGAAATTTTTGATTAAGCTATGAGTGGCCAGCGTCGTTGGCTTAAAGTATGGGCTAGAACTGTCGGAATGCCAGTAGGCATTACAGATGAAGATAAGCCAGAGTTCCTACCTATTACACAAACAGATGTAAAAAAAGCACTAGTATTCCGAACTTTTTGGATCATACTACACGTACTAACTTGCGTTATGATTATAGCGGGAAATGGAAGATCGCTTGCTTGGTGGTAAAATAATAGTACAAAAAGATTTTAATGTAAATGAAAATAGGTTCAATCAAAAGAATAATAGAAGCTAAAAAATGAAAAATTTTGCAAGAATTATCGGTACTGGAAGTTACTTACCAAGTAAGATTGTTACAAATCTTGATCTTGAAAAAACTCTTGATACTACTGACGAATGGATAACTGCTCGAACTGGAATTAAAGAGAGGCGAATAGTTACAGACGAAAGTACATGTGACCTTGCCCTTGAGGCAAGTAAAAATGCCCTTGAAATGGCTGAAATCACCCCTTCAGAGATTGACCTTATTATTCTTGCTACAACTACGCCTGATAAAATTTTTCCTGCAACAGCAACAATGCTTCAAGACCGTCTTGGTGCATCATGTCCAGCATTTGATCTTCAAGCAGTTTGTGCAGGCTTTGTTTTTGCCCTTACAACTGCACAGCAGTATATTGAAAATGGTAGTTTTAAAAATATACTAGTCGTTGGAAGTGAAACAATGTCTAAAATTGTAAATTGGAATGATCGCTCTACTGCAATCCTTTTTGCCGATGGTGCTGGTGCCGTAGTACTTAGCTCTGATAATACTACTGGCATTAAACACTCTAAGCTCTGCAGTGATGGTAGATTTTTATCTTCACTCCATGTTAACAACAATCGCATCAATGAACTAGGTACGATTGAAATGTCAGGTAATGAAGTTTTTAAGATTGCAGTTAATAGGCTTTCAGATTTAGCAGAAGAAACTCTTAAAGATTGCAATATGACATCTGATGATATTACTTGGATGATTCCGCATCAAGCTAATATCCGTATTATTAAAGCAGTTGCAAAACGAATTAATCTGCCTATGAGTAAGGTGATTCAAACTTTAGAGACGCATGGAAATACTTCAGCTGCCTCTATCCCTTTGGCTCTTGATATCAGGCGTTCGTGATGGAAGAATCAAAAAAGGGGATATGTTACTTTTTGAAGGAATTGGCGGTGGATTCAGCTGGGGTAGTGTTCTTGCTGAATATTAAAAGGAGCGATTCATTAACTTAACGAGTTAGAGTCCTTTAAGGGCTTTTCATCAACGCTAAGAAATGCTATTTCATCAAGGGCCTCTTGGTAAAGGCTTTCATACTTTTTAACTGATTCATCTAATCCTAAAATAGATGGATATGAAGGTTTATTTTTTACTGAATCTGAATTTTGTCGCTTACCTAATACCTCATCTGAGGTGGTTACGTCCAATACATCATCCTGAACCTGGTAAGCAAGCCCTATATGATTTGAGAAAGAATCCAATATAGATAAGTCTTTTTTACTAATATTGGGATTCAAAATAGCCCCAAACATTACAGAACAATTTAAAAGTGAACCAGTTTTCTTTTTATGCAAATTATTTAGCAGCTCGATGTCAACCTCTTTAGAGACAATAGATAAGTCAATTGACTGCCCTTCAGCCATCTTAAAAGCTGACAGTGATAACAAATTTAATAATTTTACTTTTGTATCTGAATCAATTAAGTCATCACTAGAAATTACCTCAAATGCCAAAGCCTGCAGCCCATCACCTGCAAGTATTGCCTGAGCTTCACCATAAACTTTATGAGAGGATGGCTGATTATGCCTAATATCATCATCATCCATTGCAGGAAGATCATCGTGAATAAGAGAGTAGATATGAATTAACTCAATAGCACAGGCGCTCGAATCAACTTTTTGGATATCAATACCAAACAAATTAGCAACAGTATAAGTAAGGATTGGTCTAAAGCGCTTTCCACCAGCCAAAACGCTATACTTCATAATATTATTTAGCTCACTCTGATAAGAATTATCAGGCGAAATAGAGCTTCAAATAATTTTCTAGATAGGAGTTAACTCGCTCCCGATAAGACCTCAAGAATCTCCAAAGGGCTTCTCTTCGCTATAGTTATCAGTTTCACTTAAAACACTTATTCGCTGCTCAGCATCAGTCAGTGCAGTATGGCATTGCCTATGTATTTTAACGCCTTCTTCAAAATATTTAAGTGAGTCCTCTAAGCTAAGCTCACCCGACTCCATCTTGTTAATAATTTCTTCAAGCTGCAATAAGCCTTTATTAAAATTAAATTTATCTGTCATTTTTATTACCTTAATTTCATGAATTGTTTAAAATTTTATCCATCCATGAGCTTGGTAATATTCTACCTAAAAAAGCAAATAATTTGGTTGGAAAGGTGACGCGATAATGAATTTTTGGTGAGCTTGACTTTAGAGCATGAAGTGCGCACTTCAATACAGCCTCTGGTGGAAGAGTAAATTGAGCATTCTTGTCTGATTCAAGCCTTTGAATCATTGTGTTATATTGTTCTTTATAATTACTCTGTGAACTATCTACATTTTCCTTAAAAGCTAAATAAGCATTGGCTCTAAATTTTGATTCTATTGGTCCAGGCTGAATTAAAGAAAATTTAATGTTTGTATCACTTAGTTCCAGTCTTAAAGTATTAACTAGTCCCTCTATTGCGAACTTAGATGCAATATAAGGGCCTCTAAATGGCATAGCAACAAACCCTAAAACAGAGCTTATATAAATAACTCGCCCTATGTTTTCTTTTCTCATTTTAGGTAATACTAAATTAGTCAACTCATGCCAACCAAAAACATTCGCTTGAAATTGCTTCTCTAAAGCATCTCGGGAAATATCCTCTAGAGCGCCAGCTTGTCCATAAGCGCCATTATTAATTAAAGCATACAATTTATCAGTCTTTTGATAAAGTTCTGAAATAGCATCATTTATTGAGCCTGAGGAAGACAAATCAAGTAACAAAGACTCAAAACCTAGAGCTTTGAGTTTATCTACGTCATCACTATTTCTAGCACTCGCAAAAACACGGTAACCTTCAGAGCGAAGTCCATGAGCAAGGCAAAGACCTATTCCACTAGAGCATCCAGTAATAAGAACTGACTTTAGTTTTGAAGAGCTGTCCAATGTTCTGCCTTATTTTTTAATTCTAAATCAATACTTTGTGAACGTAATACCAGAAAGTCATAGGCCATACGAAAACGTGGATTACCAATTAAGTCACTTTCTTTTTTTGGATTACAATTTTCAAGTTGATATTGCATCAACCAAATATCTTTAACTCGAGTTGACAACCATCGAGGCATCATAACTTGCTGAGTTTGATTTTTAATAACATACTCTGCAGCATTAATCATTGTCTCTACTCGAGGTTTATTTTTTTTATTAGTCACAACAACTCTTAAATTAAACGAACTCCAAAGAAAGACAGCAAAAATAAATGCGGGAGTA
Source organism: uncultured Candidatus Thioglobus sp. (assembly GCA_905182815.1). Lineage (GTDB taxonomy): Bacteria > Pseudomonadota > Gammaproteobacteria > PS1 > Pseudothioglobaceae > Pseudothioglobus. The sequence continues at coordinate 701,729 of CAJJCX010000004.1, read as the reverse complement.
ACAGAATTACCGCTCTTAATTCTTTTAGAAGTATTTTCTAAAGCGGCATTAATAAATAAACTTTCTTTAGTTTGGGAGAATAAATGCTTTAATAATCCAAAATTTAAAAGTTCATTAAAAACTTCAATTGAGTTTTCATTGTGGAACAGTTTAATGACTTCTTCATAGAGTCTCGCAGGCGGGATATTAGCTAGTAAATGCGCATTACTCGATATACTTTTTGAAAGCTCTGGCTCTAATTGGGCGCTTAGTTTAACCTTAAAGCGCACAGCACGAATCATTCTAACAGGATCTTCTTCAAAACGCTCTTTTGGATTACCTATCATTTTAATTTCAGCAGCTTTTAAATCATCTAGGCCTCCAACATAATCAATAACCTGAGAGTTTACAAGATCATAATAAAGACCATTAACAGTAAAATCTCTTCTGAATACATCATCTTCCAATGATCCATAAAAGTTGTCTCGAACAACCACACCACTATTAGAAGTTTTAACCTTGCCCGCGCGAAAAGTAGCTACTTCAATAAATTTTCTTGCAGAAAACATTATATGAACTAATCTAAAGCGCCTTCCAATAATTCTTGAGCGTTTAAAAGTTTTGTTAACCTGCTCTGGGGTTGCATTTGTAGCAATATCAAAATCTTTAGGCTCATAGCCTAACAATAAATCTCGTATACATCCACCAACCAAATAAGCATCATATCCAGCTTTAATTAAAGTCTGAACTATCTTTACAGCATCTTTATCAAGTAGCTTTTTGTCAAATTTAACAGTCTGACGAACTGGGGTCATAAGCTCACAACTTCTCTAGGCTTCCAACCATCTTTTCTATGCTCACATTCGATATTTGTATAAACCCCACCCCTAACATTAAAAATAGCTTTTAGTCTTATAAAGCGAGGATTCATAACCTCAACTAAATCATCAAGAATTTTATTAGTAACGGCTTCATGAAAAGCACCTTCATTCCTGTAAGACCAAAAATAATTTTTTAGTGCTTTAAGTTCAACACAAAAATTATCAGCTATATATTCAATATGGATATCAGCAAAATCTGGCTGCCCAGTCAAAGGACAAAGGCATGTAAATTCTGATGAATCAATACGAATTACAAAATCCCTTTCACTATTAGGATTATCAAAAACTTCTAAAATTTTACTTGGTGAGCTAGACATGACTTTTCTCTTTAATATTAAAAAAGGCTATTTTATCAACAAAGTAAGCAACTTTGCCTTCTCTAAATTGATAAAAAATTATTAAAATTAATAATAATAGCAAATGAATACCCCACATTCCAATTAGTGGGCTAAGTTGGCCACTCTCAATTGCACTTTTCGCAACTAACAAGGCATTGTTGTATAGCATGAAAATAATTATTCCAAATATAAGATTAATTCCTTTTCCAGTTCTTGGAGATGACTTTCCTAGAAAAACACCAAATATAGAAAGGATTAAAACTGAAAGAGGCTGGGAAATTCTCCATTGAATCTCTGCATTTGCATTAACACCACCCTCTCTTAACAGATCTATTGTATTTCTCTCTTCTATTTCTGAAAAACTCGCTATAGATTTTTGAATATCACCTGAAACTATCTCCAAGTCATATTTCTCAAAATTAAGAATATTGATGTTTTTATCACCAGGTAACCCCTCATATCTCGTACCATTCTCAAGTCGAAGATATATGCTGCCATTTTTTGCATCAGTATATTTTTTTGCATCTGAAGCAAGAACAACTACTGGACTCTCATCATCCAACGCATAAATAAAGACTTCTTCCATATTTTGCTCACCAACGATATCACTTACTTTTGATTCAGAGGCATAAAAAACAATCTCACCATTTTTAAAGCTCTCAAACTTTCCTTCTGTAATAAATGAAAATTCTGATGCATTAACCGTTTCATCTTCAGTGTAACTTTTCTGCTGCTTGGCCCATGGAACTGCGAATATAGTTAAATAAAAAATAATAATAAAAGTAAAAAAAATGATTGGTTTGATTAGATTCATAAATTCCCTATCGCCAAGTCCAATAGAATTCATTACCACCGCTTCTGAGTTTTTGTAGAGTTGAGATATAGTAATAATAATCGACAGAAAAAGGGATAAAATTAATATTATTGGGATATCTCTTAGCATGTTAAAGCCGATTAGTGGCATTAACTCTTTAATAGGAATTCCAAAGGATATGCTCTCTTGAACAGTTAGAACAAACTGATTACCAAATACTATAAGTCCAATTATAAAAGTTATCGCAATAAAAAATATAAATAAATTGCTCAGTAAGTACCTGGAAATTATAGTATTTTTGAATTTAAAAAACTTAAGTAGCATTCTGATAATTATAAAATAATCTCAACAGCTAATTGAGCATTACTTCTTTTGCTTCATTGAATCGAAAAACTCATCATTTGTTTTAGAAAATCTCAGTCTCTCAATTAAAAACTCAGCAGCCTCAACAGTATCCATAGGGTGAAGAATTTTTCTCAAAATCCACATTTTCTGTAATTCTTGCTCATCTGTCATAAGCTCTTCACGACGAGTACCTGAGGCATTTATATTAATTGCTGGGAATATTCGTTTTTCAGATAACCTTCTTTCAAGATGCAGCTCCATATTACCTGTGCCTTTAAATTCTTGATAGATGACTTCGTCCATCTTAGAGCCAGTCTCCACTAACGCAGTAGCAATTATAGTAATGCTGCCACCATTTTCAATATTTCTTGCTGCACCAAAAAAACGTTTTGGCCTTTGTAAAGCATTTGCATCAACACCACCAGTTAGGACTTTCCCAGATGAAGGGGCTACAGTATTATAGGCCCTTGCTAAACGAGTTATAGAGTCAAGCAAAATAATAACATCTTTGCCTTGCTCTGCTCTTCTTTTAGCTTTTTCAATAACAATTTCAGCAATTTGGACGTGTCTTTTCGCAGGCTCATCAAAAGTAGAAGAAATAACCTCACCTCTAACAGTTCGCTCCATTTCTGTAACCTCTTCTGGCCTCTCATCAATTAATAAAACAATTAATTCGCACTCAGGGTGATTAACAGCAATCGATGATGCAATATTTTGCAAAATCATAGTTTTTCCAGCCTTTGGAGGGGCTACTAATAATCCTCTTTGTCCTTTTCCAATAGGAGCAACTAAATCAATTACTCTAGCAGTTATATCCTCTGTACCACCATTACCTAATTCTAGTCCTAATCTTTCATTAGGATGCAATGGTGTTAATGAAGAAAAAGGTATGCGGTTTCTAACACTCTCTGGAGAGTCTTCATTTACCTCAGAAACTTTTACTAAAGCAAAATACTTTTCACCTTTTTTTGGAGCCCTAATTTTTCCAGTAACAACGTCACCAGTTAATAAATTAAAACGCCTAATTTGATTAGGTGAAACATAAATATCATCAGGGCCTGACACATATGAGTCATTTGAAGATCTAAGAAAACCATAGCCCTCTTGTAAAATGTCTAGAACACCATCTCCTAAAACCTCTTCATCGTTATCTGCTTTATGTTTGAGAATTGCAAAAATTAAAGTTTGTTTTTTTGCTCTTGAAATATTCTCAATACCAAGGGATTGAGCAAGCTCTAAAAGCTCGGCAGGAGTCTTAATTTTAAGTTCTGATAGTTTCATATAGATTTTTTAAAGTAATTAGAGGGGATTGGCATATTGCCCAGGAGTAAGTAAGTAGTATTTTATTTGAATTTGATAAAGGAAGAGTGATTTAGAGAATGTTTTATATATAGTTAAATGATGTTATTAAATATTAGAATCCAAAAATGCATTTAAGTTTGCCTTAGAAAGAGCACCGACCTTTGTTGCGTGAACTGCACCATCTTTAAATAGAAGCATCGTTGGAATACCTCTTATGCCATACTTAGGTGGTAATTGAGTATTTTCGTCAACATTGACTTTTGCTATTGTAATTCGTCCTTCATATTCATCAGCAATTTCATCAAGAATAGGGGCTAAAGCCTTACATGGTCCACACCATTCGGCCCAAAAATCTACTAAAACAGGTTGAGTTGAGCTAACTACATCAGCCTCAAACGAAGCGTCACTGACTACTTTAATTTTGTCGTTCATGTATTAAAAAATTGGAAAGTAAAAAAATTGAATCGAGCTAATTTGCAGTTATTATAACACTTCCTGACATAAAAACTATTTTTTTAAAAAAGATTATCACCTAGGAAAAATAGTAAATATTCAGTGGTTTGTTATAGTTAAGTTATAACGGCAAGTATTACTGGTATTGTAATGAATGATAAAGCAACTTGAGTAGTAACAATACTTGTCATCAACTGCTCATCTCCGCCAAATTGTTTCGCTAATGCATGGGATGATGCGGCAGTTGGGACAGATGCAAAGATAACCGCAACAACTACCTCTAACTGGCTAAGCCCCATTGATGATGCAACAATATATGCGATTACAGGAAATGCTATCAATTTGAGAGAATTAGAAATAATAATTGGAGTCATTTTTAATGCAAGATCTCTTACTTTAATCTTTGCGCCAATAGTTAGAAGCATTATTGGTAATGCTGCAGAGCCAAGAAGACCAGAAGTTTCATGAACAATAATTAGTTTGTCTGACTCAATTAATGATACAAATAAACCAGCAATCATTGCAAGTATGAATGGGTTTTTTATTAATTCTATAAATATATTGGCTATTCCTTTTGTAGTATCAGCTTGTCCAGGCTGAGTTAAGTTAGAGACCATGATAGAGATTACAACAATATTGATACTAGGAACATATAAAAGCATAAACACAGCTCCAATTGCTAAACCCTCATCCCCAAAAAGGCTACCTGCTATTGCTAGTGCAATAAATGCGTTATGCCTTGCAGCGCCCTGCAAAATTGATGACCAAGACTCGGGGGAATACCCTAGCAGCTTACCCATCAGAACTGACACTATTGTTACAATAAATAACCCAGAAAGTATAACTACCCCATAACTATAAATCATTGATGAAGATAAGTGAATTTGAGATATGTGGTGAAATAAAAGAGATGGAATTAGAACCCAATAGACAAGCTTATCATTAACGTCCCAAAAAGATACATCAGGAACCCCAAGTCTTCTTAGTACATTACCTAGAATTATCAGAATAAATACTGGTGAAATAAGTAAAAATATTTGAAAGAAATTTGAAAGCATTTATACTTTTTTTATATGCCTAAGAGCAAGATTAAGAATTAATATTATCAATATAATCTAAAGCCATTTGTATTCGAAGCAAGGTTCTGGCTTTGCCAACAAGTTGCGCGCTTATGTCAACACTCCCCGCCTTACCATCACCACTAATAGCAAGTCTAAATGGCTGGCCTACCTTACCAAAACCAACATCCCTAGCCTCACAAATACCTTTAATAGTAGAATGAATATTCTCAGCCGTCCAGGAGCTTATATCGTTTAAGTTAGTAAATAAATCAACTAATATTAATTTTGATTCTTGAGTAAAAACCTTACCTGCCTGAACTTGCATCAAACTCTTTAAAATCATTATAAAACATGGCACAGCTTTGCGCCATATCGACTAGGGACTTAGAGCGATCTCGAAGAGCATCAATAACTTCATTAAGAACAGGTCCATCACCTACTTCAATGTTTAATTGATCAAGGTGCCATTTAAGATTAGAGGCAAGCTCATTGACTTCAGTTGTCTTTATATGAGAGTGATTAATCCACTCAAGCTTTTCTTGATTAAAGCTAGCTGGTGAATTATTAATACTTCTCAGATCGAAAAGATTAATCATTTCATCAACAGAAAAGATTTCTTGATCTCCATGAGACCAGCCTAACCTTACAATATAATTAAGAAGAGCGAAAGGCAACAAACCTTCATCCCTGTATGATAATAAATTAAGGGCTCCATGCCTTTTTGATAAGCGTGATCCATCTGAGCCCAAGATCATTGGTACATGAGCAAATTTAGGGGAAGGCCAATCCATAGCCTCATAAAGGTTAATTTGCTTAGGAGTATTATTAATGTGGTCATCACCCCTGATAACGCACTCTATTGCCATATCATGGTCGTCGACTACAACCGTCAAATTATAGGTTGGAGATCCATCTGACCTTGAGATAATTAAGTCATCTAATTCAGAATTAGAAATGCTTATGTCACCTTTAACATAATCACTAAAGCTTACATTGCCGTCAACAGGGTTAAGAAATCTAATAACACCATTTTTTAACCCCTTATCTCGACAGCATCGATCATACTTAGGCTTTTCTTTTTTTGCAATTTGCTCTTCTCTCATTAACTCTAATCGCTCGATAGAGCAATCACAATAATACGCTTTGCCTTTTATAAGTAATTCAGAGATAACTTCATTATAGCGAACAGTTCTATCACTCTGATAAATTGGGCCTTCATCATAGTCCAAAGCCAGCCAGTCCATTCCCTCCAAAATTGCATCAACAGAGGCCTGGGTTGAACGCTCCTTATCAGTATCTTCAATTCTAAGCACAAACTTACTATTATTTTTTTTTGCCCATAGCCATGCAAAAAGAGCTGTTCTAGCACCACCAATATGCAAATAACCAGTTGGGGAAGGAGCAAATCTTGATTTCATTTATTATTTAAGAATTATAGATTTAAATTTTAAGTTACTTAATAGCTCATTTATTAAGAGATTAATTAACGCTATTAAACTGCCGAATCAAAACAAATGATAAGCTAATTTTACACTGTTATAATATTATCCCATCATCCAAATAGCGAAGTATATTAATGGAATTCACTCAGCAAAATGCTAATCAAAATACCGTTATTTCATTCGATGATTTAACAATTACGCTCTCCCACTCAAAGTTAAAATTACCCTGCTTTATTTCTTCTAATGAGTCAAGGGAACTATCAGCTATAGAAATAACTGAAGTTGATAAAGAATTTCTATTTCCACTTTTATCAAAAGAGTCAATTGATCTTCTAATAATTGGAACTGGTAGTAGCCCAGTTTTTCTATCTCCAAAGCAACAAATGTCATTATCAGAAATTAATTTAGGGGTCGAATGTATGAATAACACTTCTGCATGTTCCAGTTTTAATTTACTTCTTGGAGACTTAAGGAAAGTTGGTTTATTAATTTTATGATTTCTTATTTATACAAAACAATAATCAAGTTTTATAAGTTTTTTAAAATTGATACACCTCTATTAATATTAATAATCTTGCTATCGTCTCTTGGACTACTTATTCTTTACAGTAGCTCTGGTGGCTCTTTAAACCTAGTTTATCGTCAATTAGTTCATCTTGGATTAGCAACATCAGTAATGCTAGTAATCGCTCAAATTCCCCCGATTATTATGCTTCGATCAGCGCCCATACTAATGATTCTAGGTATTTTTCTACTAATATCAGTTCTTTTTTTTGGTAGTTCTGGAGGAGGCGCTCAGAGATGGCTAGACCTTGGATTAGTTAGATTTCAACCTTCAGAATTGATGAAGATTATTGTGCCAATGACAATTGCTGCAATCTTAAGTGAAAAAACCTTACCTCCCCGTCCTCTTCCAGTCGTAATTTCAATGCTGGCTATTGGACTAGTTGTTCTTCTCATTGCTAGGCAGCCCGACCTGGGAACCTCTTTGTTAATTGGCGCATCTGGAGTCTATGTTTTATTTTTTTCTGGCGTAAGAGTGATGTTATTAAAAAATAAATGGCTAAACCTATTACTTCTTTCAAGCCTGCTGGGTGGCTCCTTATTTTTAGCATGGAATTATTTTTTAATAGCCTATCAAAAAAGAAGAATTTTAACTCTATTCAATCCAGAGTCTGATCCATTAGGCTCTGGCTATCACATCATTCAATCAAAAATTGCAATTGGCTCGGGAGGCTTGACTGGTAAAGGTCTTACAAAAGGCTCCCAATCACAGCTTGACTTTGTTCCAGAGCAATCTACTGATTTTATTTTTTCAGTTTTAGCAGAAGAGCTTGGATTTCTTGGCGTTTTATTATTAATAATAATCTACTCACTCATAATTTATCGCTGCCTTATCTTATCTCTAAGATGTGAGGACAACTTTTCAAGATTATTGGGTGCTAGCCTAACGTTTGTATTTTTTACATATATTTTTGTTAATATTGGTATGGTTTCAGGCCTCCTTCCTGTGGTTGGAGTCCCCCTCCCTCTAATAAGTTATGGAGGCTCATCACTTATAACTCTTATGGCAAGTTTTGGTATTATTATGTCAATTCATAAACATAAAGGCCCAAGGTATTTACAGTAACTAGTTATAATTAAATACATAACTTAAACAATAATTTTTCCAATTTAAAACTTTAAATAATTAATTAAAAAATAACCTTATGAAAATCAATTCTTTTACTCTGCTCCTTAAATCAGCCTTTTTAATACTATTTTTAACAAACGTAAATGCTGAGGAGCCTCGTTTTTATATTCCTGATGCTCCTGCAATTGCTGCAGAAGCATTCGTCGTAATGGATCACAATTCTGGCAAAATTCTTGCGTCACATAATGAAAACGAAATGAGGCCCCCTGCAAGTCTTACAAAGCTGATGACTTCATATGTCATCTTTAAAAGACTTAAAGAGGGATTTATTACTCTCGATGAAGAAGTAAAAATAAGTGAAAAAGCATGGAGAACTGGTGGATCAAGAAGTTTTATTGAAGTTGGAAAAATGATCAAACTTGAAGACTTGCTTAAAGGAATGATAATTCAATCTGGAAATGATGCCTCTGTTGCTTTAGCTGAGCATGTAGCTGGTTCAGAAGGAACGTTTGTTCTCTTTATGAATGACTATGCAGAGCAAATTGGAATGAAAAATTCTAACTTTGAGAATTCCTCAGGACTACCACATGACAATCAATACTCAACTGCAAAAGATATGGCTATTCTTTCAAGTGCAATGATTAGAGACTTTCCAGATTATTACAAATGGTATAGCGAGAAAGAATTTACCTACAACAACATCACTCAGCCCAACAGAAATAAACTTTTATCAAGGGATAGTACTGTTGATGGATTAAAAACTGGCTGGACTAAAAAAGCGGGATATTGTCTAGTAACAAGTGCGAATAGAGTTGGTATGAGGCTTATCTCGGTTGTGCTCGGTTCAGAAAGCCCTGATATTCGCACCACTGAAACAGAAAAACTTTTAGACTATGGTTTTCGTTTTTTTGAAACGCAGTCAGTTAATGATATTTCTCATCAAGTACCTGTGTATAAATCAAAACAGGCAAATATTAAGGTAGGAGTTTCCGATACAAGCTTTTTAACATTACCGCGAAACCAATTCAAATATACCACCCAAACTATTAATCTTTCTAGTGATTTAATTGCACCAATTAATAAAGGAGATCAAGTAGGAACACTCGTAATAAGCTTCAGTAATGAAGATATTGCAACCCTCCCACTTATAGCCCTTGAAGATGCAACTGAAGGTGGTATCTTTACTAAAATGATTGACACGATTAAGCTTATGTTTAGATAACATAAATGGTATATCTAAACGGTAATTTTATTCCAAAAGAAAAGGCATATATTTCAGTAATGGACAGAGGCTTTCTCTTTGGAGATGGAGTTTATGAGGTATTTCCAGTCTATAACAAAAAAATCATTGGTTTTGAAGCACATCTTTCGAGACTTCAAGACGGACTTGATGCCATAAACATTAAAAACCCCCATAGCAACGATGACTGGAAAAGCCTAATAAAAAAAATAATATCCTTTAATATAAAAAATGCTAATCAAGCAATTTATTTACAAATATCAAGGGGCTGTGATCAGAACAGAAAACATACCTATGATGAATTAAATCCAACTACATACATTCAATCAAGTTTGATTGGACCTAGAGAGAAAAATTCTCTTTTTAAAGGCAAATCAGCTATCACAAGAGAAGATATAAGGTGGCTAAAAAGTAATACTAAGGCAACATCACTTTTGGCAAACACCCTTTATGCTCAAGAGGCTAAAGAAAACAATGCAGAAGAGGCAATTCTCCTGCGAGATGGTGTTGTTACAGAGGCCTCTAGCTCTAATGTCTTTATTGTAAAAGATAACTGCATTTATACGCACCCAAAAGGACGAAATATTCTTCCAGGTATTACTCGAGATATTACTATTTCGCTTGCTAAAAAACTTAATATTAAAGTAAGCGAAACTACATTTAGTAAAGAGCAATTAATGGAAGCTGATGAAGTCTGGATTACTAGCTCAACAAGAGAAATTCTCCCCATCACCTCAATTGATAATAACATTATTAATTCTGGTCTTTCTGGACCAATATGGTCATCAATTTATGACCAATATCAGCTCTTAAAAACAGCCTAAATATAAGATAATCATAAATCTCTCAAAAATCAACTAAATTATTCTAAAGATCGAATATTAAATAATTAGAATAACCAATTCAAGTAAAATCAAAAATGGTGTCGAGGGTATGCCGACAATAAATAGTTATGAACCCCGCCAGGCCTGGAAGGGAGCAACGGTAATAATTCTTTTATGTGTTGGACTCTATTCTCGGCGCCACTTTAAATATAATAAAATAAAAAGTAATGAGCGAACACTACGAAGTTTTAGCAAGAAAATACAGACCTCATAACTTTAAAGAGCTTGTCGGTCAAACCCATACTGTAAGAACTCTAGTAAACGCCCTTGACAACAATAATCTTCACCATGGATTTTTGTTTACTGGTACTCGTGGGGTTGGTAAAACGACTATTGCAAGAATTTTTGCGAAATCAGTCAACTGTGAAAATGGTGTAAGCTCTAAACCATGTGGGAAATGTGAAACTTGTATAGAAATTGATAAGGGACAATCTGTAGACCTCATTGAACTTGACGCTGCATCTCATACTGGCGTTGATAATATGAGAGAAATTCTTGAAAATGCTCAATACACCCCTACTAAAAACCTATATAAAATTTACCTCATTGATGAGGTTCACATGCTTTCTAAAAGTAGCTTTAATGCGCTTTTAAAAACCTTAGAGGAGCCGCCAAAACATATTAAATTTTTATTGGCAACCACTGATCCAAAAAAATTACCAATTACCATTCTATCTCGCTGCCTTCAATTTAACTTGAATAAGCTTTCTCATGATGAAATTTTTAATCATCTTAAGTTTATTATGGATGCAGAAAATCTTAAATTTGAAGACGAAGCACTATCTAAGATTGCTGATTTTGGAAATGGGTCAATGCGAGATGCTCTTAGCCTTTTAGATCAATCAATATCCTATGGAAATGGGTCTGTTAAAGAGGATGATCTCAAAGCAATGCTTGGACTCGTTAGTCACAATGAAATTGTTCAGCTTGCCACATTGGTTATCAATAGAAATGCTCAAGAGGTTTTATTGTTTATAAAAGAGCTTGCATATAAAGGAGAAAATCTAACTAATACTCTTAATGATTTGACCTCGCTGTTTCATAAAATTGCAACAACTCAAATGATTGATGATGTTAAGCAAGTATCTCCAGAAATAAATGAGCTTGCAAAGATTATTTCAGCACAAGATTTGCAGCTTTACTATCAGATTGCAATTAATGGCCAAAAAGATATGCGTCACTCTCCAAGTGAGCAAATTGGACTTGAGATGACTCTATTAAGAATGATTGCATTTCATCCTGATAGTCAGGCTGAAAAAAAAACTCTGAAATCATCTCAAAGTAGCAATACCACTAATAAAGAGCCTCCTAAAGAAAAAACTCAAGGTAACTCACTGACTAAAGACAAGTTACCAATCAAAGTGGGGGAAGAAAGCATTCAAGCAATAGAAAACCAACTCAACGTAAAATCTCAAAATGACTGGGAAAAAATTATTACTGAGTTAGGCTTTGCTGGTGCTGCAAAAATGCTTGTTAAAAATACAGTATTTGACTCTCTTAAAGACCAAATTCTTTCACTTACATTAAGCGATGACTTTATTAATTTACTTACACAGAATACACAAAGCTCAATTGAAAAAACACTAAATGAAGACTATCCTGGAATAACACTGGTTATTAATCCAGGCTCAACTAATGGAAGCTCCTTATCTCAAAAAGAATCTGTAAAAAGTGAAGAAAAACGCAAACAAACAGAAAATCAATTTTTAAATGATGATGGACTTAAAGAACTTCAAGAGGTATTTAATTCTCAAGTAGATGTTAAGTCTATTAAATCCATAAAGGAGTCTGATAATGTTTAAGGGTGGAATGGCAGGAATGATGCAAAAAGCAAAGCAAATGCAAGAAGACATGGAGGCTGCACAAGAAGAAATTAAATTAATCACTTGTGAGGGTATTTCAGCATCTGGCTCCATTAAAATTATATTAAATGGAGAATATAAAATTACTAGCATTAACATAGATAATTCGCTATTAACAGATAAAGAAATGCTTGAAGATTTAATTATGATCGCCTTTAATGACGCATCTTCAAAAGTCAATAGCGCATCTAAAGATAAAATGAAAAATGTGACTGGTGGTTTAAATCTTCCCTTCTAGCTATCTACTAAATAATAACTATGATTGAAAAACTTAACAAAGCCTTCAGTAAATTACCAGGTGTTGGATCAAAGACTGCTCAAAGATTTATATACCATCTTTTAGAAAGAGATAGGCCAGGAGGTTTAGAAATAGCCAAAGCCCTAACAGACGCAATGGAAAATGTTAAAAACTGTGAAAAATGCCGAACTTTGACTGAAAAAAATATTTGTGAAATCTGCTCTAATATTTCACGAGATAATTCTCAGCTATGTGTTGTTGAAACCCCATCAGATATTCATGTTATTGAGCAGAGTGGTGTCTATACTGGGAAGTATTTTGTGCTTAGTGGCTATCTTTCTCCAATCGATGGCATTGGTGCAGCTGAACTAGGTTTAAATGAATTAGAGGAACTTCTTAGTAAAAGTGATGTTAGTGAAATAATTTTAGCAACTAATGCAACAATTGAAGGTGAAGTAACTGCTCATTATATTCATAATTTAGCTAAAAAATATCAAGTAAAGACAACTAGAATTGCTCACGGAATACCACTTGGAGGTGAGCTTGAATACACAGATATTAATACAATTGCACATGCCCTTTCAGGCCGGAAAGATTACGATTAACTAGCCCTTAAAGCCTTATCTTGACTCGAGTAACTATTGTATAATATGTCAGTTATATCTGACACCTCGCCTTCATGGAAAAAACATACAACCCAGAGCTAATCGAACAAAAATATCGCGATTTATGGGAACAAGGCGACCTCTTCTCTTCAAAAGCAAATTCAGCTAGTAAAGATTCATACAGCATCGTCCTCCCCCCTCCAAATGTAACTGGTAGCCTTCATATGGGCCATGCTTTTCAGCACACAATCATGGATGTATACACTCGATATAATCGAAGCAAAGGCAAACAAACCTTGTGGCAGCCTGGTACAGATCATGCGGGCATTGCAACTCAAATGGTAGTCGAAAGACAGCTTGGACTTGAGAATATTTCCAGGCACGACTTAGGTCGTGAGAAATTTACAGAAAAAATCTGGGACTGGAAGTCTAAATCTGGCGGCACTATAACTTCCCAAATGAGGCGTTTAGGTGCTTCAGTTGACTGGGAGCGAGAACGTTTTACAATGGACGAACCTCTATCTAAGGCAGTTCAGAAAGTGTTTATCGACCTTTATAATGAAGGCCTAATCTATAGAGGGAAAAGACTAGTTAACTGGGATCCTGTTCTTTTAACTGCAGTATCTGACTTAGAAGTCATCAGTACTGAGGAGCAAGGTTTTTTATGGCATATCAGATATCAAGTTGCAGAATCTGATGAAGTATTGGTTGTTGCTACAACAAGACCAGAGACCATGTTTGGAGACACAGCCGTTGCAATTCATCCCGAAGATACTCGCTACCAACACCTTATTGGTAAGTTTATAGACCTTCCTCTTTCCAACAGAAAAATCCCAATTATTGCTGACGACTATGTGGATATGGAATTTGGAACAGGGTGCGTAAAAATTACTCCTGCCCATGATTTTAATGACTATGAAATTGGACAAAGACATAGCCTTGAAATTATCAATATATTAACTGATGATGCCAGCATAAACATTAACGCTCCTGATAAATATCAAGGGCTTGACCGTTTTGATGCTCGCAAAGAGGTTGTTAAAGATCTTGAAAGTCAAAATTTAATTGAAAAGATTGATCCGCACACTCTTATGGTGCCAAGGGGTGACAGAACTAATAGCATTATTGAGCCCTACATGACAGACCAATGGTTTGTCAAAGTTAAGCCTTTAGCAGGTCCTGCTATAGATGCTGTAAAAAATGGTGACATCCGATTTGTTCCTGAAAACTGGAGTAAGACTTATTTCAATTGGATGGACAATATCGAAGATTGGTGTATTTCCCGTCAAATTTGGTGGGGACACCGGATACCTGCTTGGTATGACAAAGAAGGTAAATTCTATGTAGCAAATAACCTTGAAGAAGCTCAAGCTCAGGCTGGAGTTGGAGTTGATTTAGAGCAAGATGAAGATGTTTTAGATACTTGGTTCTCTTCTGCATTATGGCCTTTTTCTACTTTAGGGTGGCCAGAAAAAACCCCTGAATTATCTCGCTTCTATCCAACTAGCGTTCTTGTTACTGGCTTTGATATCATATTTTTCTGGGTAGCTCGTATGATTATGTTTGGGCTAAAATTTGCTAAAGATGTACCCTTTAAAGATATTTATATTACCGGTCTTATTAAGGACGGCAATGGCCAAAAAATGAGTAAATCTAAGGGCAATGTATTAGATCCTATTGACTTGATTGATGGCATTTCGCTTAATGATCTTCTTGAGAAAAGAACTCAAGGAATGATGCAACCAAAATTAGCTGAAAAAATTCAAAAACAAACTAAAAAAGAGTTTCCTGATGGGATTCCTGCCTTTGGAACTGATGCAATACGTTTTACCTTTGCTGCTCTAGCATCATTTGGTCGAGATATTAAATTTGATCTAAAAAGGGTTGAAGGCTATCGAAATTTTTGTAATAAACTTTGGAATGCTTCACGCTTTGTCCTGATAAACCTTGAATCTAAATCAATTAATGTTAATGCTGTGTTGTCTAACCAAGATAAATGGATACTGTCCAGGCTTCAGCACACAAAAATTGAAGTTGAAAAACATTTGGCTGATTATCGATTAGATTTGATGAGTCAAACTCTATATGAATTTGTTTGGCATGATTATTGTGACTGGTACTTAGAGCTCTCAAAACCACTGCTAGAAAATAATAAGACAAAACAAGGCTGTGAAGCGACTCTTTTAAAAGTTTTGTCAGAAACTTTAGTCTTACTGCACCCAATCATTCCTTTTATCACAGAAGAAATTTTTGAACAATCTCAAAAGCTTCATAGTAACTCTGATGAAAAGCTTATTTCGCAGGCCTTTCCTGAGCCTGAGGAGGCTCTTTTTAATAATGAGGCAGAATCTGAGGTCGAATGGCTGAAAGAATTTATTTTAGGTATTAGAAAAATCAGAGGCGAAATGAATATTTCTCCTGGAAAGCCTTTGCAATGCTTTATCAAGAGCTTTAATTCCAAAGACAAAGATTACATTGAAAATAATAAATCAATCATCTTTACCCTAGCTAAATTAGACAGTATTGAACTCATAGAGGCGAATAAAGAAGAGCCTGAGTCAGCAATTGCACTAGTTGGAGAAATGAAAATTTTAATTCCTTTAGCAGGTCTTATCGACAAAGATGCTGAAAAAGATAGGCTTAATAAAGAAATTGATAAATTAATAAAACTTAAAGCTCAATTCTCAGGAAAACTAAATAACAAGAAATTTATAAGCGGCGCCCCTGAAGCTGTAGTTAAAAAAGAACAAGATAAACTTGCTACTGTTGAAAAGGCATTACAAGACATGGAGTCGCAACTTGAAAAAATTTCTTTACTATGAAATACAGTGTAATTCATTGAAAAATCATGGAAAAAACATTTTTAAGAATCTAAGCAAGATAGAATACTGATAAAATCTAATATGAACAAATATATATCAACATTATTGATCCTCATTCTTCTAACTTTTAAAGTTAGTGCAGAATCTTTTGTCTATATTACTGACCAACTAGATATTCCAATAAGAGCGGATCAAAACTTTGGTGAAAATATAATTCGTCTTCTTCCATCTGGGACCGAACTTTCTTTATTGCAAAGCACTGAAGATGGATGGGCTCAAGTTCAGTTTGATGACACTATTGGATGGATTAAATCGTTTTATATATCAAATGAGCCTCCTGCGCGTGAAGAGCTTAAAAAACTCACAAGAACGTTATAACGCTAACAAACTATTATTATCCAAACTTACTAGTGAAAAGGAAGTCTTAGAGACCGAACTTTTAACTTTAAAACAAGAAAATACAGATTTAGTCATTCAGAGCTCAAAATCAAAGGCTGAAAAGGAGCATATTGAACAAATTTATCAAGATGCCTTAAAACTAGAACATGAAAATGAAAAACATATTCAAGAAAAACTTCAACTGAAAACAGAGCTTCAATTGGCAGAAAATAATACTCAAATTCAAAAAGACACCAGCTCTAGAAATTGGTTCATAGTTGGTGCAATAGTACTTTTCTTTGGAATGATAATTGGTTTTATCATCCCTGGCCTTCTTAATAGAAGACGGTACTAAAAAATTAGGAGAACTAAATGAAAGAATTAAAAAAAGCGCTTACCTTTGATGACATATTACTAGTCCCTGCTCACTCTGAAGTGCTCCCAAAAGAAGTTGACTTAACATCAAAGCTTACCAATCAAATCACGTTAAATACACCTATCATCTCTGCTGCAATGGATACAGTTACTGAAGGTAAGCTTGCTATTGCAATTGCTCAAGAAGGCGGCATGGGAGTAATTCATAAAAATATGTCTATTGAAGCGCAAGCTAGAGAAGTAAGAAAAGTAAAACGTTTCGAGTCTGGAATCATCAGGGATCCTATTAGTATTGATCCATCTGCAAGCATTAAAGACGTATTTGCTCTTCAAGCTCAACATGGTATTTCAGCATTACCAGTTGTCTCAAATAACATCTTAGTTGGCCTCATTACCAGTCGTGATGTTTTATTTGAAACTCGCCTTGATGAGATTGTTGAAAATGTAATGACTCCTCAGAAATCACTTATTACTGTTGTAGAAGGGCACCTCTATGGAAACCGTCCGTAAACTTCTTCAAAAACACCGCATTGAGAGAGTTTTAGTTACAGATAAAAAATTTAAATTAGGTGGAATGATTACCGTTAGTGATATTAAGAAAACCAGTGACTTTCCAAAAGCTGCAAAGGATGATTTAGAGAGACTTATTGTTGCAGCTGCAGTTGGTGTTGGAAAAGGAACAGGAGATCGTATTAGTGCACTTGTAAAGGCTGGCGTCGATGTCATAGTTATTGACACTGCACATGGTCATTCACAAGGCGTAATCGATCGCGTCATCAAAACAAAAAAAGACTTTCCTGATTTAGAAATTATTGCTGGAAACATTGCAACCGCAGAAGCTGCTTTAGATCTTGTTAAAGCCGGGGCTGATAGTGTAAAAGTTGGAATTGGGCCAGGAAGTATATGCACAACTAGAATTGTTGCAGGCGTTGGGGTACCTCAAATTAGCGCAATTTCTGATATTGCTGATGCCCTTAAAGGAACCAATGTGACAGTAATTGCTGATGGAGGCGTTCGTTTCTCTGGTGATGCAGCTAAAGCCTTTGCAGCTGGAGCACACTGCGTTATGCTTGGCTCTATGCTTGCAGGAACCGAAGAGTCACCTGGAGAGGTTGAACTATTTCAAGGAAGGTCTTATAAAGCATATAGGGGCATGGGCTCAATTGGTGCAATGGGTCAAGCTCATGGCTCTTCAGATCGATACTTTCAAGCCGAACTTGCAGCTGAAAAACTAGTTCCCGAAGGTATAGAAGGAAGAGTCCCTTTCAAAGGATCTATACGGCCTATTATTCATCAGATGGTCGGAGGCATAAGATCATCTATGGGTTATACTGGCTGTAAAAACCTTGAAGCCATGAGAACAAAGGTTCAATTCGTTCAAGTTACTGCAGCTGGCATGACAGAATCTCATGTTCATGATGTTTCAATTACTAAGGAAGCACCAAACTACCATCAATAAAGTAAAGTTTTTATTCTTCGTCTAAAGCCTTAAGCTTAGCAAAACTTTTCTTGTAGCCTGGTTTAGCAAGAATCTCTAAATAAAATGATTTCAAGCTCTCTGCTTCTGCCTCACTGATGCACTTACTTATTTCAGAAGATAAAATAACCTCGGCCTTTTCTTCTGAAGGGCCAAACTTGCAATCAAAATTCCAACAATCAAAATCATCAGGAAGTAATTTTCTATTCTCTCTCTTTAAATATTTTTTAACGTCACGCCTAGCTGCCTCGATAAGTCTAGCTGGTTTAATTTTAGGATGAATCAATTCAAATGTCTTTTTCATTATTGAATTACTAGAAATGTTTAAAAAGAGTGTATTTTAATTAAATAAGCGCATAGTAGTTAAGTTACTTTAACAACACAGTAAACCTTTTTGATTATTAATCATAATGCTTAATATAATTTTCCAAAAAAAGTCATTCTTGCTGACTCTGAAAGCTTTACATCAGGCTCAGAATTGTAAGCTAAAACCGACAAAACTCTTGTCAAATCTCCTTCTGTCGGTGTTACTCGGTGTATAGCGTTTTTACCTCGAAATAAAACAAGTGAACCATTTTCCATTTTTAATTTGTTAGGTGAGCATCTGTTATCTAATAAATGCGAAACTTGATCATAATTATTTTCATTATTAAAAGAGTTTCTAAAATCACGAATGTACTCAAATCTCCCTCCAGATATGGGCTTTTGTATTAACAATGTAATCGCAAAAGAAGAGTTATCAAAGTGCCAACCTAGCTCCTGCCCTTCTTTAGCATAATGAATATTTATTGAAGATAATTCGTCATCATATTTATATAATGCTTCTTCGCTTAAAACCTCGCAAAGAAACTCTTTAAAACTTTTCGAATTATAAAGAAACCTTAAATAAGAGTCACTTGGAACTTGATTATCAGTGATACATCCTTTTGAAGATATCACGGTTTTGTTTCTTGGATGACTATCTTGAAAACTAGGATCTGAAGGCTCTAAATAAACATTATGTTTATTTACACAGTAATAAGCTAAATCCTCCTGTTTATTAGCCTCTTTAAGAATTTTTTTGATTGTATCCTTTAAAAGAAAATCTGTAAGAACAAGCACCCCTTCATTATCTAATTTTCTTTTACACTCAGTCCTATAAATAGAGCTATTAATTGGATGCTTATCTATATCGATAATAGCTGATAATTTATTTTTATTTATCATCACAAACTAAGTATTTAATTTTCATTATAAAAATAATTATATATACAACCAATAAAGATAATTTGTTGTATTCAAGCTTTATGTTAATAGATAATTAAACAACAATTTAAAAGGAACATAATGATTCATTTTGGCCAAATTTCTAAAAAACAGTTTCTAGAAGAGTATTGGCAAAAAAAACCACTTCTAATTAAAAACGCCCTTCCAAAATTTATTAGTCCTCTATCTCCCGATGAAATTGCAGGGCTTTCTTGTGAAGAAGAATTTGAATCTAGAATTGTGACTGGATCAATTTCAATGAATAAATGGGACGTAGAAGAAGGGCCATTTGATGAAAAAATCTTTGAGCAGCTTCCAAACAATAAGTGGACTCTTTTAGTTCAAGGAGTTGACAGATACATAAGTGAAGTTCATCAGATTATTAGTGAGTTTGATTTTATTCCAAGGTGGCGCTTTGATGACGTAATGATATCTTTTGCAGCATTAGGTGGAAGCGTTGGACCTCATTATGATCATTATGATGTGTTTTTACTTCAAGGGCTTGGAAGGCGGCAATGGACAACAAGTTCAATTGATTGCAATCCTGAAAATTACTTAAAAGATACTCCACTTCGAATAATGAAAAATTTTATTAAAGAAACAACTTGGGTGGCTGAGCCTGGAGACATCGTCTACATACCTCCAAAAGTGGCTCATCATGGTGTAAGTCTTGATGATGAATGTATAACGCTCTCGATTGGCTACAGATCCTACTTAAATAATGAAATGCTGAGTTCACTTGAATTGCCTAATAATAAGAATGATGCCTATCTTAAAGATCCAGAATGGGAAGTGAATATTAATCCAGCTGAAATTACTCAATCAGTAATTGAGCAAACGAGAAGATTTTTAAAAATTAATACGCTGCCTAAAGACTACTTTGGGTGCTTTGTAACCAAACTTGATCCTGAGGATGAAAAAAAATTTAATGAAATCAGAGCTTACCAGACTCAAGAAGAAATAGAAGAGCTAGGTTTTTATCAACTTCATCCAATATGCAGAATAGCATACCAATTTATCAATCAAGAGTTGAGAGTATTTATTAATGGTGAAGTCTTTAATTGTAGCGATATAGATGAAGACTTAGTTGTTAGTTTTTCCAATACCAGAAAACTTCAATTAAGCAATAAAAATAGAGCTCTAGCAGAGCGATTAGTGTCATTATCACTCATCGAAAAATCTACATAAAACTAATCAATATTTTTAAATTAAGTTTTAATTATTTAAAACTTATAAAGCATTAATACTCAATGAGAACAGGCAAATTTAGTACATTCGAGAAAAAAAATTAGGGGATAATTCAACTGTTTTATGGATTTTGGTAAGTTTTATCTCAAGCGTACCTATTGGGTATGTTTTAAATAAAGCTTATTACGTTAAACCATAAAACATTTTTTATTTTATTGGAGTAACGCAATGGACATGAATATAGTTCAAAAAAGTTTTACGTTTGGCAATAGTCAAATCACATTTGAAACAGGAAGAATCGCACGACAATCTCATGGAGCTGTTTTAGCTAGCATGGATGATACACAAGTACTAGTTAGCGTTGTGGGAGCAAAAGAAGCCAAACCAGGCCAATCTTTTTTTCCATTATCCGTAGATTATATTGAAAAGACTTATGCAGCAGGAAAAATCCCTGGTGGCTTTCTTAAAAGAGAAGGGCGTCCAAGTGAAAAAGAGACATTAACTTCTCGCCTAATCGACCGCCCTATTCGTCCATTATTTCCAAATGGCTACATGAATGAAGTTCAAGTTATGATTCAGGTTATTTCTGCAAATAAAAATGTAGATCCTGATATTTTAGCAATGCTTGGAACTTCTGCAGCATTGGCAATTGCTGGGGTTCCTTTTAAAGGGCCAATTGGTGCTGCACGCGTTGGTTACAAAGATGGAAGCTACATTATTAACCCAACATATACTGATCTTAAGACTTCAGAACTTGATATGGTTGTTGCTGGAACCAAAGATGCTGTATTAATGGTTGAATCTGAAGCAAGTGAACTTTCAGAGGACGTAATGCTTGCAGCTGTTATGTTTGCACATGAGCAATTTCAAGTAGTAATTGATAGTGTTGCTGAATTTGCAAAAGAGGTAGGAGTTTCTCCTCGCGAATGGGAAGCACCAGCTGAGGATGAATCTCTAATGTCTTCTATTAAATCTAAATTCGAAAGTAAAATTTCTGAAGCTTATCAGACTGTTGACAAGATGGAGCGTTATGAAAAAATGGGTGAAGTTAAAGACGCTGCCCTTGAAGAATTTATAAGTGATGCTGATGATTCACCAAGCTCTGATGACGTTAAAAACTATATTAAAAAAATTGAAAAATCAACTGTTAGAGAGCGTATCTTAAAAGGTGAGCCAAGAATCGATGGAAGAGATAGCTCAACTGTTCGCGAGCTTGCAATCGAAACAGGTGTATTAGAAAATACGCATGGTTCCGCACTTTTTACGCGTGGTGAAACTCAAGCCCTTGTTGTTACAACTCTTGGCTCTAAAAGAGATGGACAGCTTATTGAAAAACTTGAATCAAATGATCGTATTGAAGATCACTTCATGCTTCATTACAACTTCCCTCCTTACTGTGTTGGTGAGACAGGTCGAGTAATGGGCGTTAAACGTCGTGAAATTGGTCATGGTCGATTGGCACGAAGAGGAATTGCAGCTTGCCTTCCAAGTATTGAAGAATTTCCATATACTATCCGTATTGTTTCAGAAATAACTGAGTCTAATGGCTCTAGTTCAATGGCAAGTGTCTGTGGCTCTTCTCTGTCACTTATGGATGCAGGTGTTCCAATTAAAGCGCCAGTTGCAGGTATTGCGATGGGTCTTGTTAAAGATGAAGATCGCTTTACAGTCTTAACTGACATTCTTGGTGATGAAGATCACCTTGGTGATATGGACTTTAAAGTTGCTGGAACAGCAAAAGGAATAAATGCACTTCAAATGGATATCAAGATTGATGGTATCACTGAAGACATTATGTCAATTGCACTTAAGCAAGCCAAAGAAGCAAGACTTAATATTCTTGGTCAAATGAACCAAGTTATTTCTGAGCCTAATGCTGCATCAAAAAATGCTCCTAAAACTAAAGTTATCAAAATCCCTACTGATAAGATTCGTGATGTAATTGGTAAAGGTGGCGAGACTATTAGAGGTATCGTAGCTCAATCAGGTGCTAGCGTAGATGTTGATGATGAAGGAAATGTTAATGTTTTTGCAAATGATACTGAAAGCTTTGAAAAAGCAGTTCAGATGGTTAAAGATGTCACTGCAGTTCCTGAATTAAACAAAGTGTATATGGGCAAGGTAGCAAAAATAGTCGAATTTGGCGCTTTTGTTACAATCATGCCTAATCAGGATGGGCTTCTTCATGTATCTGAAATTGCACATGAAAGAGTTGAAAAAGTTGAAGATCACCTTAAGGAAGGTCAAGAAATTGAAGTTAAAGTTCTTGGGATAGACCGAGGAAGAATTAAACTTTCTAGAAAGGCTTTAATTGATAAGTAATTAAATAAAGCCACCGAAAGGTGGCTTTTTTATTGAATATAATAAATTATGTCAGATAATAAACTCGTAGAACTAGAAGAAAAAATATCATATCTTCAAAATATGCTCGATGAACTTAATATGGTTATTTTCCGTCAAGGTGAAAAAATTGAAAAACTCACTAATCAAATTAAAGAAACTAATGAAAAGATAATTAATCACTCTGAATCACAACCTGAACAATCTGAAGTGACTGATGATAAGCCACCACATTATTAACTTGGATTAGATTGCCTTAAAAGAGAGAATTTTAGAGCTTATTAAGGGAGAATATGAAAGCAATGAGTTTTCTAGCTACTAAACAATAGCCTGATTTCGCCTCATCATGATTATAAGGGCTAAACCATTAAGTCCCCATACCAAGCTTAAGAGATACATATTAAAGGTCAATCCAATATATTCAGCTAAATAACCAACCAATGCTGGTCCAAAAATAAAGCCAGCAAATCCCATAGTTATAAGATTAGCAACAGTTAAAGATATAGGCTCATCTGTCAGCCTGATAGCTTGCCTAAGAATAATTGCTATAAAGTTAGCTGTTCCAAAACCGAATAGTATCATTCCAAAAATAATGACATAAAAATTTGACGTCAATATTGATAGGAAAAGTATTATGCCTGCAATAATACTTAAATAACCACCAACTAATTTTTCGCTATATTTATTAATCATTTTTGAGGCGATTAGTCTTGCAGAAATCTCACCAACATTAAAGGCCACTATAACGGCTCCTCCTAAGAAAAGAGGTACTAATAAATCTTTTGTTAACCATAAAGCAGACCAATCAAGAATTATGCCCATAGTTGCATAATTCATCATCATTAAAAAGCCAAAAATTAGTATTGATTTTTTTGGAAATTTAAATCTTGGTGTTTTCTTTAAATCTTCAAATGTTTTTGAGAGTCCAAACTTAAATACTATTAGTGCTCCTAAAACAAGCATTGATCCAGATATAGAAAAAATTAAACTTACACTTTCAATGTACTTGATTGTAAAGAATGCAGTAATAGCTCCCACTAATGAGCCAAAGCTAAATGCTGCGTGGTATAAAGGCGTAATGACTCTAGAAGTCTTTTCTTCAATCATTGATATTTGTGACTGCGCAGAAGGACTAAAAAAACCTACAAAAAAACCAAATGGTACAAAAGCCAATAAAAACCAGAAGTAATTTGGTGATAGTATTAATAGTAATGGAAGGTACGAAATACCAAGTAAACCAATCGTAATGGCATTTTTAGTGCCAATTTTTGGAACAATTAATCTCCCTGATGTTTGGTTACCTATTAAATTTGCAATACCGAAAACCAGAAGGCCAATACCAATTTCCGCCTCAGTTATTTGAAGCCTTTCAGCGTTCCAAGGAATATAAACAAAATATAATCCAATCTGAAAGAGTACTAAGAAGGCGCTAAGAAAGACAGTATAAATACCATTATTATATTTAGCACTCTCAGTCATATCAATGCTCAAATTCCTTCTTGGGCTTAAGTGTACTTTGATTGATTAAAATTCCCTTCCAGCCATTACTAACGAATCTGCGAATGTTTAAATGGGAATTATGATTTTCTGGCTCATCAATAACAGATTGATAATGTTCACCAAAACATCTTAACGTTTCTGATTCAGAAAGAGAATGCATCAAGGCAAAACAGAAAACCTTTGCAGAGCCTTGATTTTCTTCTTTCGAGTTAACAAGATCACTATTTGTAAAAGCGACATTTAAAAACTCATATTCTTGATCAATGAGATTAGTAAAATCAGAAAAATTCATCTTAACTCCTGACCTAAGTTGCTCGAGATACTCTTTGGTATTCATCGTTTTTTATGTATACATTGGGTTTGACTTATTAACATCAATATTAAGTTTTTTAATAGCACTTTTAATTATTTTTGAATCCAGCAAGCCATCATCAACAAGCGCCTTTAATGTTACAAAAACAATATAATTTGCATTCACCTCAAAAAAATATCTAAGCTCTTTACGAGAATCTGACCTACCAAATCCATCTGTACCTAATACCTCATAATGAAGAGGTATATGCTTACGAACCTGCTCTGCATAATTTCTCATATAGTCTGTAGCAGCAATTACTGGGCCAGAAGATTTGCTTAAGCACTGAGTTATGTATGGAACCTTCTTATTTTTACTTGTACTAAATAAATTTTCACGATCAATTTTTTGAGCCTCTCTTGTAATCTCATTAAAACTAGTAACACTCCAAACATGCGACATAACACCCCAGTCTTTTGAGAGCATATCAGCTGCTTTTTCAACTTCTCTAAGAATAGCGCCACTTCCTAATAATTGAACTTCAATTTTGGATTTTCCTACTACTTTTAATGGATACATTCCCTTAATAATTCCTTCTTCAGCGCCTTTAGGAATAGCAGGATGAATATAGTTCTCATTCATAAGTGTTATATAATAAAAAACACTTTCCATATTCTCATACATTCGGCGCATGCCTTCACGCAGAATAACTGCTAATTCATACGCATAAGTTGGATCGTAGGAAACACAATTTGGAATAGTATTGGCAACAATCAATGAATCCCCATCTTGATGCTGAAGACCTTCACCAGCAAGCGTAGTTCTTCCAGCAGTACCACCCATCAAAAAACCCTTGGCTTGCATATCTCCAGCAGCCCAAGCAAGATCACCAACCCTTTGAAAACCAAACTTTGAATAATAAATATAAAAAGGAATCATTGTGACATTATGAGAAGCATAAGATGTTGCAGCAGCAATCCAGTCAGAAATTGCTCCAGCTTCATTGATGCCTTCTTGAAGCACCTGGCCTTTAATATCTTCTTTATACCACATAACTTTATCAGAGTCTTCTGGCTCATAGAGCTGACCAGAGGAAGAATAAATGCCCATTTGCCTAAAAAGACCCTCCATTCCAAAAGTTCTCGCCTCATCAGGAACAATGGGAACAACTCTTGGACCAATCTCTTTATCTCGTATTAATAGTGATAGGAAGCGCACAAATGCCATTGTGCTTGATATTTCCTTTTCATCAGTAGATTTTAGTAGAGGATCAAAAACGTTTAATTCTGGTATTTTAAAGGTCTCCAGCTCAAAACTTCTAACAGGTAGATATCCGCCCAAAGCTTCACGCCTCTCTCTAAGATATTTTAGTTCCTCACTATCTTCAGCAGGCTTATAAAAATTGAGCTCTTCTGCATCTTTTTTAGTAACAGGGATATCAAATCTCTGAGCAACACGAACTAGTGCATCAACACCTAATTTCTTCTGGCTGTGGGTAGTGTTTTGTCCTTCACCAGCCTCTCCCATTCCGTATCCTTTGACTGTTTTTGCCAAAATAACTGTAGGCTGTCCCTTATGCTCTTTAGCTGATTTGTAAGCTTGAAAAACCTTATTTGGATCGTGACCACCTCGAGTAAGCCCAAAAATTTCATCATCAGACATATGCTCAACAAGTTTAAGAGTTTCAGGATACTTTCCAAAAAAATGCTTACGAACATAAGCGCCATCTTTTGCTTTATAGGCCTGATATTCCCCATCAACAACTTCTTCCATTCTTTGCCTCAAAAGGCCCGAAGTATCATTGGCGATTAATTTATCCCAACCCCTACCCCAAATAACTTTAATTACATTCCAGCCAGCGCCTCGAAACATTCCTTCAAGCTCTTGAATGATCTTACCATTGCCTCGAACAGGTCCATCTAAACGCTGAAGATTACAATTAATAACAAAAATAAGATTATCCAGCTTTTCTCTACCTGCTAAAGATATGGCACCAAGAGACTCAGGCTCATCTGTTTCACCATCTCCTATGTAGGCCCAAACGGTTCTTTTATCCGTTTTAATAATTTCTCGATGCTGAAGGTATTTCATAAAACGCGCTTGAAATATCGCCATTATTGGCCCTAGTCCCATAGATACTGTTGGAAACTGCCAAAAATTTGGCATTAACCATGGATGGGGATAGGATGATAATCCTTCTTGATTAGCCTCCTGCCTAAAGTTAAGCATTTGCTTTTCAGTAATTCTACCTTCTAGAAAGGCTCTTGAATATATACCAGGTGCAATATGGCCTTGGAAAAATATTAGGTCTGCTCCCTGGTCTAAATTCCCACCTCTATAGAAATGATTGAAACCAACTTCATACAGTGTGGCGCTAGATGCAAATGATGCAATATGGCCACCAAGCTCAGAAGAGACTTGATTTGCTTTAACAACCATGATCATTGCATTCCATCGTATGATCGATTTAATTCGATGCTCAATATCATGCTTAACAACAAGTTCAGTTTCTTTTTCTACTGGAATTGAATTTAAATAAGCTGTATTAACGCCTTGCGGTAAATTCATCCCATCTTCATGGGCCATATCCATTAATTTTTGCAGGATATACTTAGCTCTATCTTGCCCTTCAACCCTGGCAACAGATCTAAAAGCTTCTAGCCATTCAATAGTTTCTTGCGGATCAATATCTTTTTGAGACATAAAATTTAATTTAATTTAATTCAACAGAAAAGGTTTGAAATTCAACTTTTGTGGATATTATCCCTAAAAAGTTAACTCAAAATCACCTTAATAAAGTGCAGTTTAAGCTTAAAGAAAAGTCTTTATAGATATTGAGAAAAAAGCGATTAGCTAGCATTATCAATAAATCTTTTTATTTTGTTCCTTTAGAAGTCTTCTATCGATTTCTAAAATAAAAATTTGTTAAAATGACTGCAACTTTAATCTTTACAAATATTTTAATGAATATTCCAACTTCAATCTTCAAAGCCTACGATATAAGAGGTATTGTTGAAACTGAACTAACACCAGAAATTGTCAAATTGATAGGCAAGGCTGTTGGTAGCGAATCTATTGAAAAAGGTGAAAGAGGTGTTGTTGTAGGAAGAGATGGACGCTTAACGGGACCAGAATTATCAGATGCATTGATTTCAGGCCTTCTTGAGAGTGGCTGTCACGTGGTGAATATAGGTATGGTCCCATCTCCAGTTGTGTATTTTGCAACTTACACCAAAGGAGCAACATCAGGCGTTATGATTACTGGGTCGCACAACCCTGCAGAATATAATGGATTAAAAATTATGGTCGCAGGCGAAACTCTTTCAGCTGAAAGAATTCAAGACCTACTTAAAAGAATTAATGAGAACAATTTTTCTTCTGGTTCTGGAACCTCAACTTCTATAAATATCGATCAAAACTATATAGACACGATTAAGTCAGATATCAAAATTGAGAAAGATCTCAAAATTGTAATTGATTGTGGCAATGGCGTAGCAGGTAACATTGCTCCTCAATTGTTTGAAGCATTAGGCGTTAAAGTTACCAAACTCTTTTGTTTAGTTGATGGCAGGTTTCCAAACCACCACCCAGATCCCTCTAAACCCGAAAATTTACAAGATTTAATCCAAGAAGTTAAAGATACTAACTCTGACTTAGGCCTTGCTTTTGATGGAGATGGAGATAGGTTAGGATTGGTTGACAACAAAGGTCAAATCATTTGGGCTGATCAGCAAATGATGCTTTACTCTAAGGATGTATTAAGTAGAAATAAAGGTGCAAAAATTATTTTTGATGTGAAGTGCTCTTCACTTCTGCCTAAATTTATTTCTGAAAATGGAGGTGAACCAATTATGTCCAGAACCGGGCACAGTTTTATTAAACAAAAACTTACAGAAACTAAAGCAGAGCTAGCTGGAGAAATGTCAGGACATATATTCTTTAAGGAGCGCTGGTATGGATTTGATGATGCTCTTTATACTGGTGCAAGGCTATTAGAAATTATCTCTAAGAGCAATAAGTCATGTTTTGAAATTTTTGATGAAATGCCAGTAAACCTAAGTACCCCTGAAATTAATATTAACTTTGAGAAGCATGGTCAGCAATTTGAAGCAATGAATAAATTATCAGCGGACATTAATTTTCCCAATGCCACTATTATTACTATTGATGGCGTTAGAGTCGACTACGAAAATTGTTGGGGGCTAGTCAGGGCTTCCAATACAACCCCTTGCTTAGTTTTACGTTTTGAAGCTAATGACAATAAATCGCTAAATGAAATAAAGACAAAGTTTGCTGAATGGCTTAAATCGAATGGTATTTCTGCAGATTCTTTATAGTTGAAAAATTTAAAAAATAAGGTATAAAATACACTTTTTTATCTTTGCAAGACAACATTCTTTTAAAAAGTAATAATACTTAAAACTTGGAGCAACCCCAATGGATGGACATGTCAACTTTACCCTTTCAGACCGCTTAAGAAAATCCCCATATTACGAGGCTACTCTTAAAGCAGGAGCTAAAACTTTCACGTTATACAATCATATGATTATGCCCACTTCTTATGAAGGTGCAGAGGCTGACTACTGGAATTTAATGAATAACGTCACGATGTGGGATGTTGCTGCTGAGAGGCAAGTTGAAATAATTGGTGGTGATGCGTATAAGTTTGTTGAATATATTACTTCTAGAGATCTCTCAAAACTCCAAATTGGTCAAGGAAAATATGCCCTTATTACTGATGAAAATGGTGGAATTATAAATGATCCAATAATATTAAAATTGGCTGAAAATCATTTTTGGCTTTCGATTGCTGATAGTGATGTTTTACTATGGACTCGTGGACTTGTCTGTGGACTTGGCTGGGATGTTCAGATTAGTGAGCCAGATGTATCTCCCCTTGCTATCCAAGGACCTAACCACTTGCCATTAATGATTGATTTGTTTGGTGACTGGGTTAAAGATATCAAGTATTTCTTTTTTAAAGAAGTTGAGTTAGAAGGCATTCCTCTCATTGTCCAAAAATCAGGGTGGAGTAAGCAAGGTGGTTTTGAGCTCTATCTTCGTGATGGCTCTAAAGGCCAAAAGCTCTGGGATATTGTTGCTACTGCCGGTAAAAAATATGACATTAAGCCTGGAACTCCAAACAATATTGAAAGGGTTGAGTCGGGTCTTTTTTCATGGGGTAATGACATGGATATAAATAGCAACCCCCTAGAGCTTCCTTTAGCTAATTTTTGTCAGCTCGATAAAGAAGCTGATTACTTAAGTAGAAATGCACTCCATAAAATACGCTCTGAAGGCATCACTAAAAAACTAGTTGGCCTTGTTGTTGAGGGTGATGCATTTATTGGTGGCTGTGCTAGCCCATGGCAAGTTAAAAGTGGCAACAAAATATGTGGAAAGGTTACTAGCGCTGCATATTCACCAAGACTAAAAATTAATATGGCTATGGCCACTCTTGACAAAGGCTTCAATGATATAGACTCAGAAGTAGAAGTAGAAACGCCTTGGGGCAAAAGACTAGGGAAGGTTTCACCAATTCCCTTTAACTAAATGAACTTATGGAATTAACTGTCTGGCTTGGGCTATTAGCATCTGCACTTTTTATTAGTATATCCCCTGGCCCTGGAGCAATTTTTTCAATAAGTCAGGGCACTCAATATGGCTTGAAGAGATCTATAATTTCAGTAATTGGCCTGCAACTTGGATTAATGAGTCAAATTATATTTCTGCTGCTAGGACTAGGAGTATTAATTGATCAGTTTCCAAGTATTTTTTCAATAATTAAAATGCTGGGAATGCTTTACTTAATTGCGCTAGGAATTATGCAATGGCTTAAAAAAATTGAACAGATATCTACTTCTAAAGCCTACCTAGAGAAAGCTTTTAACCCTTTGAGTTCTCTTCTAAAGGGTTTTTTTGTGAACATAACAAACATCAAAGGCACCGTTTTTTTTCTTGCATTAATACCACTTTTTGTCGATTTAACTGCCCTTAAAATTTCTACTTGTTTAATTTTAACTGCAACATTAATTAGTGTTGATTTAATTGTAATGATTGGCTACGTCATGCTTGCTGAAATATCAAAATCATTTCTGTCGGACCCAAAAAAAATATTATGGCAAAATAGAGTTACTGGTTCCACATTAATTCTTATTGGTTTAATAATGGGTACGTCTTAACTAGATTTTTATGAGTGTCTTTCATTTAGCATATACAGTGACTGATCTAGAGTCTACAAGAAGATTCTATGGGAGTCTTTTAGGGTGTCTTGAGGGAAGAAGCTCAGAAACCTGGGTAGATTTCAATTTTTTTGGAAACCAACTCTCGCTTCATGTTGGTGAGGTAATAAAAAGTAGTAATTCTAGCTCAAGCGTAGAAGGTGTTTCAGTTCCTATGCCTCACTTTGGTTGTGTACTAGATTGGGATACCTTTTATAATTTAGCCCATAAACTGCAATCAAAATCTGTTAAATTTATTATTACTCCTAATGTGAGGTTTTTAGGCCAACCTGGTGA
Organism: uncultured Candidatus Thioglobus sp.; assembly: GCA_905182815.1. Taxonomy (GTDB): domain Bacteria; phylum Pseudomonadota; class Gammaproteobacteria; order PS1; family Pseudothioglobaceae; genus Pseudothioglobus. The sequence continues at coordinate 670,517 of CAJJCX010000004.1, read as the reverse complement.
GCAGGCAACAATGTTTTTTGAGGACTATTCAGGTAACTCTATCGAACTCAAAGCCTACAAAAATTTAACAGAAGTGTTTAGCAAATAACTACGCCAAAGGTTTATAAATGTTAGAAGTATTGAGTATTGAGACAATAATAACTTTTATTACTGCATCTGTAGTTCTAAGCCTAGTTCCTGGGCCTGACAATCTATTTGTTATGAGTAATTCAGCTTTAAGGGGATGGAAAATTGGACTCTATACTACACTTGGTCTTTGCACAGGGCTCATAGGACACACAATCTTAGTTGCGATTGGTGTAAGTGTTGTTTTTCAAACAAGTGCAATTGCCTTCAATGGACTGAAAATTATTGGCGCTTTTTACCTTGTGTATCTTGCATGGCTCTCGATTCAAAATAAAGAGTTAAACTTAGGGAAAGCCTCCCAAAATAGTTCAAATAAATCATACTATTTAACGGGTGTTGTTATGAACTTAACCAACCCAAAAGTAGCAATCTTTTTTTTGGTCTTTTTGCCTCAGTTTGTAAATTCCAATAATAATGTCTCATCTCAGATATTTCTCCTTGGATTACTATTCATTTTTAGTGCATTTTTTGTTTTCACATCAATTGCCTATTTATCTAGCTTCCTTGAAGGAACTTTAAAAAAATCAAAAACTATAAATAAAAATCTTAACCTTGTTGCAGCTTTAATATATATTGCTCTAGCGGTTAATCTTTTTTTTGTTCACTTATAGGTCATTATGAAAAATATTTCTGCAATTACAACTAGCTATAAATCTAATCATAAAGAAATATGTGAAGTCAGATTTAAAGTTTTCGTTGATGAGCAAAATGTCCCTGAAGAGCTTGAAATAGATGGGCTTGATGATGACGCTACTCATATACTCATATTATTAGATGACAAGGCAATAGGAACAGGAAGAATTTTGTCTGATGGGCATATAGGAAGGGTAGCTGTTTTAAAACAATTTCGAGGCAAGGGTGTTGGTAAATTAATTATGAAAATGCTCATTGAGTGGGCTCAAGAAAATCAATTAAAAAGCTTATGGCTTTCGTCTCAGTGGCATGCTCGTGGATTTTATATTGATCTTAGCTTTACTTGTACTGGTGAAAAGTATGAAGAGGCTGGCATTGATCATATAAAAATGACAAGAAAGCTTTAGTTGTGAGGGTTTTCATGCTTCAGTTTTCACCAAATACTGCGTTATTACTCACCAAAATAATCATTGTCTCTGCCATCATTGAAGTCTCTAGATAGAAACCTTCCAAGTCTAATAATAGACCAGAAAAAAGCAAAGTACCCAATTAGTTTTATAACTAAATAGATATCCTTAGAAAAAAAACCAACAATTATTACAATTAATGAAAGTAAGATAAGTTTTTTCATAAGAACAGTTTATTGAAAGTTGTCTCTGCCACACTTCCAGCAAAAATCAAAAGTTTGATCATTGATCTCATTACAATCCCCACACTTCCAAGTAATTAAGCTTATTTCAGTGTCAATTGACTCAATAACTTTTTTAGCCTCTTCTAGCTCACTATCTTTTAAAAGCCAGACCTCCGGCCAAGTATCAAAGGGGGCTAAACCACCAGATGCACTCGATGCAAACTCGTTATTAAGAACGACCTCATAACCGTTATTAATTAAAACGTTTTTAACATTCATCACCATTATTCGATTTTCATTCGTATACAAGAGTTTCATTTGAGTGCAAAAATCAGATAAATAAAGCTGCTAACCCAAGGAAGGCTACAAACCCAATGACATCAGTAATAGTTGTGAGAATAACTCCTCCAGCCAAAGCAGGATCTATCTTTAACTTAGTAAGTGCCAAAGGTAAAAATGCACCAGAAAAAGCAGCAACAAGTAAATTGGTAATTATTGCAAGCGCTATGACTAAGCTCAGCAGTAAGTCAGAAAACCAGTAGTAAGTAATTAGGCCAATAACGACAGACCAAATTATGCCATTGAGGCCACTTACTGCAACTTCTTTGTTTATTAAGGTTTTGATGTTAGCTGAGGTTACCCTTCCCGTTGCAATTCCTCGAGTAACTATTATCAGCGTTTGAGTACCTGCAATACCGCCCATACTAGCAACTACTGGCATTAATATTGCTAAAGCAATTTTTTGCTGCAAGGTGGCTTCAAAAAGACCGATAAAGTAGACCGCAATAAATGCCGTTATTAAATTAACTCCTAGCCAGACACTTCGGCGCTTTGAGCTTTGGAAAATAGGGGCAAAGACATCCTCATCCTCGTCCAAACCAACCATGGACATCACAGAATGTTCAGCCTGATCACGAATTACATCAACCACATCATCAATTGTAATTCGCCCAACTAACTGATTATTCTCATCAATCACGGGAGCTGAAATTAAATTTCTTTGTTCAAATAGTATAGCTACTTCAGATTCATCAGTATCAGCATTAATTGGTTTTGAAGCTTCATTGTTAGTCAATGAATCGACCATTTGCTCTGGCCCTTCAGTTAACAAGGTAGTAATAAGTAAGGAGCCTAAATAATTAAAGTCTCTATCAACAACAAAAATTTGGTCAGTGTCTACTGGCATCTCTTTCAATAGCCTTAAATATCTTATTACAGCTCTTATTGTGACATCAGGTCTGACAGTTATAAAGTCAGTATTCATTAATCCACCAGCAGAGTCTTCAGGGTAGCTCAGAATTTTGTTAAGGCGCTCTCGATGTTTAAAATCGAGTGTCAATAAAAGGCTATGAACAGCAGACTCAGGTAGGTTTGGGACAATATCTGCCAAGTCATCCGTATCTAATTTTTCAGTAGCCTTAACAAGATCGTCTACCGACATTTCGCCAATTAACTGGGACTGGACATCTTCATTAACCTCTTTTAAAACTTCGCCCTGGATTGAAACTTCAATCCCAGGCCAAATAACTGCTCTATCTTTTGGTTGAATGGCTTCTAAAAGTCTTGCTATTTCTCCAGGATGAAGTTCTTTGATTTGATATTTTGCCTCATCATGATTTGATGCTTCTAATGAAATCATTAAATTTTGAAGGCTTACTTCGAAATTAGTAAGTTCAACTTCAGCCATATTTATAATCCAATGGTTTAGACTGCATAACAAGCTTAACTTGTTATGCAGTTATTACATCGTATTATAATTTATATAAGCTAAGCTCTGTGGTTATGTAGTTTTTCTTTATGCTTGATTATTTGAGAATCAAGCTTATTGATTAGTTGATCAATAGAAACATACATATCGCTACTTTGGGCTTTTGCAAATAAATCAGCCCCACTAACATGAATAGTTGCTTCGGCTTTTTGAAGATCTTTTTGCACTTCTAAAATCATGTTAACATTCATAACATTATCAAAGTGATGCTTTATTTTTGTGAGTTTATCACTCGTATGTTGCCTGATAGAAGATGTAATATCAAGATGATGACCAGAAAGGTTAAGTTGCATTTTTACTCCTTAGATTAATGAAATAAAATTGTGTTTCTTGCAACCATATTGTGTCATAAATTGATCATACTATTGGACTTTTTTATCTTTTTTATTGAGCAAATTACAGAAAGTATGAGTGAAGAAATTAGGATATAATAAATCTTTTGAGTTTTACTGAATATTGAAATGTTATCTGAATCACGCCGAATAAAACCTTATATTTCTCGAAGATCTTGTCTTCACGTTTATTTATTAATGGTGGCTAATTTGCCTTAATCTGGCAAATAACTTAGATTCAAAAGCCCCATTATGGGGCTTTTTTTATTTATTAACTGGAATTTTTTTATGTCAAACTTAATGTCTAACTATTACCCACTCGAGGTTACCTTTGTAAAAGGGAGTGGCTGTTGGTTAACTGATACATCTGGATATGAATACCTTGATGCACTTTCAGGCATTGGCGTAGTGAACCTTGGCCACTCTCATCCAGCAATTACAAAGAGTATAGTCAATCAGTCAAAAAAACTACTTCACACCTCAAATGTTTACCGCATTGCAAACCAAGAAAAACTGGCAACACGTCTATGTCAACTTGCTAATATGGACAAAGCCTTCTTTTCAAACTCTGGAGCTGAAGCGAATGAAGCTGCCATTAAAATTGCTAGGCTGTATGCACGCTCTAAAAATATTCATAATCCAATTGTTTTAACTGCAAATAAAGGTTTTCATGGAAGAACAATGGCAACTCTTTCTGCAACAGGTCAAAGCAAAGTTCAAGAGGGTTTTGCTCCACTAATGAGTGAGTTTGTTCATGTTGACTTTGATGACATTGATGCTATTAATAAATACAGTAAAAATAAAGATGTAGTTGCTGTCATGCTTGAACCTGTGCAAGGAGAGGCTGGAGTTATAATTCCTCAATCAGATTACTTAAATAAAGTCCAAATACTTTGTGAACAAAATGAATGGCTCTATATTCTTGATGAAGTTCAGGCAGGAATGGGAAGAACAGGAAGGCTTTTTGCTCACCAGCACAACAAAATTACTCCTGATATTCTCTGCCTTGCAAAAGGCTTAGGTAACGGCGTTCCAATTGGAGCTTGCCTAGCCAAAGGTAAAGCTGCTGAGATGCTAACTCCAGGAACTCATGGCTCAACCTTTGGAGGTAACCCACTAGTAACGGGCGTAGCTTCAAGTGTTCTTGACGTCTTTGAGAATGACTTAATTCTTGATAACGTAATGAAAATGAGTCAATATTTTGAGTCAGAATTTAAGTCCAAAATAATGAGTTATAGTGTGGTAAAGGAGCTAAGGATCAAAGGACTGATGATTGGTATTGGACTTGATGAAAATATTATTGATTGCAGCAAACTTACTCAAAAGGCTTTAGAAGACAAGCTATTAATAAACATCACTGGTAATTCTATTAGAATGCTGCCGCCACTAATAATATCTAAAAAAGAAATTGATATCTTGATCAATAAGATTATAAAACTAATTACTATTTAGGAATAACTATGCCCAATCATTTCATCGACTTTGACCAATTCTCTCAAAATGATTTACAAGGAATTATAGATCGAGCTATCTTGCTTAAAAAAGAGCATAAATCTGGACTTATAAATGAAACCCTTAAAAACAAAACTTTAGCAATGATTTTTGATAAATCCTCTACCCGAACTAGAGTTTCATTTGAAGCAGGAATGACGCAGCTTGGTGGACAGTCACTTTTTCTCTCTGAAAAAGATATACAACTAGGAAGAGGTGAGCCAATTACTGATAGCGCTATAGTTATTAGCTCTATGGTTGATGCAATAATGCTAAGAATGTCCTCACATGAAGATATAGTTGAGTTTTCAAAGCATTCAAGTAAGCCAGTTATTAACGCTCTTTCAGACGAATCTCATCCTTGCCAAATACTTGCCGACTTAATGACTTATCAAGAACATAGAGGCTCAATCAAAGGTAAAAAAATAGCATGGATTGGTGACGGCTGCAATGTTTGTCAGACATATATGCAAGCTGCAGCAATATTTGACTTTGACCTTTCGATTGCAACTCCAGTTGGTTATGGACCATCTGATGATTTTATTGAAAAATATAAAACAAATATCAGTTATTTTACAAATCCTAATGATGCTTGCAGAGGCGCCGACATTATTGTTACTGATGTTTGGACTAGTATGGGACAAGAATTAGAAATAAAACAGAGAGAAGCAGCGTTTAAGGGCTTTCAAGTTGATCAAAAATTGATGAGTCAGGCTAAAGATGATGCAATATTTATGCACTGCCTTCCAGCCTATAGAGGCAAAGAGGTAAGTGCAGAGGTGATTGATGGAGAACAGAGTGTTGTATGGAGTGAAGCTGAAAATCGACTACATGTTCAGAAATCACTATTACTGTATCTGATTAAAGACTAATCTAGTTGAGATAGTTTTAATTTAGCTTCTTGATAAAACTTAACACCTCTTTCAATCTTTTCTCGACCCTTTGAGATTCTCCAATTATTAGTATCTCTCAGGGAATAGACGCATCCACAATACTCCTGCTGATAGAAGTTTTCTTTTTTGGATAACTCAAGCATCCTAGAAGATCCTCCTTGTTTGCGCCAATTAAAATCCCAATAGGGAACATTGTGTGGCTCAGAAGATCTGGCACCTGAGTCATTAATTTGCTTCATGTCTTTCCAGCGAGAAATTCCAAGTGTTGAAGAAATAATATCAAAATTATTTTCAGAGGCATATTTAGCTGTTTTTTGAAACCTCATATCAAAACAAGTAGAACATCTCTCTCCTCTTTCTGGCTCATTCTCTTGGCCTTTTGTTCTCGAAAACCACTCATCACGATCATAATCTGCATCAATAATTGGCATCCCAAGTTTTTTTGCAAAGCGAATATTTTCTTCTTTTCTAAGCTCATACTCCTCAAAAGGATGAATATTTGGATTATAGAAAAAAATTGTTGTCTCAATTTCTGATGCGGCCAAAGCCTCCATAATTTCTCCAGCACAAGGGGCACAGCATGAGTGCATTAATAGTCTTTTTTCACCATTAGGAGTCTCTAGCTTGGGTCTCTTATATGAGTTAAGCGAATAGTCTATTTGAGACATTGTTTAACCTTTTTTAAAATCTCCCAAGATTCACGCTTAAGAGTTGGATTCTTTAAAATATCTCTTGGGTGATGCATTAAAAAAAGAGCTGATTTATTTGACTCATAAGAAGAGCCCATTACCATTACAACCTCTGATGGATTATTTTTTATATACTCATCAATAAGGTTTTTTTCAAGTGACACAAGCTGAGCATTCTTAATACTGAAACCGATAGATTCAAGCATTTTCATTAACAGGTTTTGACTGTCGCCTTTTGAGCAAAATGAGTCTTGAGCCCCTACTTCAACAATTAAAAGCTTTATAGGCTGCTCAGGAGATTTGTTTAACTCAATTTTTGAATAGAGAAAATCTGGAATTCCTAAAGCTTCAAGATATTTATTTCTTAAGTGCATAGTCAAATCTGCGGATGAGCTCTCTCAACATTTGTCATTACTTTATTAAGAGCATTGACATATGCTTTAGCGGATGAAGTAATAATATCAGTATCAACCCCCTGTCCATTTACAATTTTCCCTTCATATTCTAAGCGAACATTGACTTCTCCAAGAGAGTCGGTTCCTTGAGTTACATTTGTTACAGAATACAATTGAAGCTTTGGATCAATATCAACTAATGAAAGTATTGCGTTAAACGTAGCATCAACTGCGCCAGATGTTTTAGCTGAAGCACTTTGCTCATTACCATTTATCAACAGTGTTACATCTGCAGTATTCTCTTTCCCAGATTCAGCAGATACTTTGAGTGAAACTCAAGTGAATTGTTTCGGATGACTCAGTTTGGGCATCTGAAACCAAAGCCTGAAGATCTTCATCAAAAATATCATGCTTTTTATCGGCTAAGGTTTTAAATCTAGCAAAAGCATCATTTAGCGCCTCATCGGAATCAAAATCAATACCTAATTCTGTAAGTCTAGCTTTAAAAGCATTCCGGCCAGAATGTTTACCAAGTACTAATGAATTCTGATTCCATCCAACATCCTCTGCCCTCATGATTTCATAGGTTTCTCTATGCTTAAGGACTCCATCTTGATGAATTCCAGCTTCATGCGCAAAAGCATTAGCTCCAACAATAGCTTTGTTTGGTTGAACAACAAACCCAGTAATGGAAGATACTAATCTAGAGGCAGCAAGAATACCTGTAGCATCAATATTTGTATCTAGCCCAAATACATCCTGCCGAGTTCGAACAGCCATTACAACCTCTTCAAGAGAGGTATTCCCAGCTCTTTCTCCAAGCCCATTAATAGTGCATTCAATTTGTCTTGCGCCATTTAAAACTGCTGAAAGTGAGTTAGAAACTGCAAGACCTAAATCATTATGACAGTGTGCAGAGAAAATTGCCTTATCAGAATTTGGAATTCTCTCAATTAACTCTCTCATTGTTTCACCAAATTGATGAGGTATATTGTATCCAACTGTATCTGGAATATTAATTGTTGTTGCTCCAGCATTAATAGCTGACTCAATTATTCGGCAGAGAAAATCAATATCTGAACGACCAGCATCTTCTGGACTAAACTCAATATTATCAGTAAACTTTGTTGCTCTTTTAACAGAGCGAATTGCTTGAGTGACAACTTCATCAGGCGTCATTCTTAGCTTCATCTTCATATGAATATCAGAGGTTGCTATAAAAGTATGAATTCGAGCAGAATTTGCACCTTTAATTGACTCTCCTGCTCGATCAATATCTTTATCAAGAGCTCTTGCTAATGAACACACTGTTGAATCTTTCACGGCTTTAGCAACTGCTTGAACAGCTTCAAAGTCACCTTGAGATGCAATTGCAAAACCAGCTTCAATAACATCAACTCTCATTTTTTCTAAACTTTTAGCGATACGAACTTTTTCATCCTTGGTCATAGATGCACCAGGTGATTGTTCTCCATCTCTAAGTGTTGTATCAAATATTATTAGTTTTTCGGACATTAATTGCTCCTTTTATTTTACGAATTTTATCTTAAATTTTAGTGATAGACTTTCGTCTATTATGATTATTATTGCCTTACGGCAATAATCGCAACAAAGCAAAGAGCTTGCTTAGTGAAAGTAATGTGATTGAATTAAAGTCCTTAATCATAAGTGAAGATTATAAAGCAACTTAAGTTGTCTTAATCTTTTTTTTCTCAATGCGCCTTTTATTAATGCCAATAATAGTAATAAATGGGCCTGAGAGCAAGTATAGAAAAAATCCAGTAAATAAAACAATATTAGGCTTATAAAGGAGCACAATTAAACTAAGAACAATAGCCAAAAGAAAACGAAATGAAGCTTTCTTTGAATCCAATTCTTTAAAACTGTAATACCGAACATTACTAACCATAAGAAGTCCACAAATAATTGTTATTACAGCACCAAGATAGTACCCTATGTAACCTATTGAAATTACGTCCGAATCAAAGAAGGCAAATGCCCAAATTTTAAGCCATATCATTGTAGCTATTACGCCCGCAGCAGCTGGTGAAGGCAGCCCTTGAAAATAGCGCTTATCGGCAGAGCCTACTTGCGTATTAAACCTAGCGAGACGTAAAGCAGCGCAAGCTAAATAAACAAAGGCTGCAAGCCAGCCAAATCTTCCTAAACCAGAAAAACCCCACAAATAAACCAGAAGAGCTGGAGCTAAGCCAAAAGAAACAAGGTCAGCTAAAGAATCATACTCCGCGCCAAAAGCACTTTGAGTATTTGTTAACCGAGCTACTCGCCCATCTAACGTGTCCCATAACATGGCAACCATTATTGAAATTGCCGCGAATGTAAAGTCACCATTAATAGATGCAATAATAGAATAAAACCCAGCAAACAAGCCAAACGTTGTTAACACGCTTGGCAATATGTAGATTCCTCTATTTCTTGGTTTTTTTTCTGTCATTGCTAATTAAAATAAAGCTGACAATATCAAAAATTAATTAGTTTTTAGTCTGATCTACTAATTTATTTTTTGCAATCCACGGCATCATTGAGCGCAAGCTCTCACCAACAGTTTCAATTTGGTGTTTGCGCTGAACATCACGACGACCAGGTAAATCACCAACATTTTTAATAAACTCTTTAGCAAAATCACCACTTTGTATTTCACTTAAAATTTTCTTCATTTCAGCTTTTGTTTCATCAGTTACTATTCTTGGTCCTCGAGTAACATCACCATATTCAGCAGTATTTGAAATTGAGTAACGCATATTTGCAATACCACCCTCATACAATAAATCAACAATAAGCTTTAATTCATGAAGGCACTCAAAATATGCCATTTCTGGCTCATATCCAGCTTCTACAAGTGTTTCAAATCCAGCTTGGACAAGAGCAGTAGTTCCTCCACATAAAACGACTTGCTCACCAAATAAATCTGTTTCAGTTTCTTCTCTAAAACTCGTTTCGAGTATTCCAGTTCTTCCACCACCAATTGCTGAAGCATATGAAAGAGCAATTTCTTTAGCATTACCTGTTGCATCCTGCTCAATTGCTATTAGATCTGGTATACCTCCACCTTTAACAAACTCAGAGCGAACAGTATGTCCAGGTGCTTTTGGAGCAATCATAATTACATCTAAGTCTTGTCTTGGAACAATCATATCAAAATGAATATTAAGGCCGTGTGAAAAAGCTAAAGCAACCCCCTGTCTCAAGTTAGGCTCAATATTTTTTGAATAAATACTAGCTTGAAACTCATCCGGAGCCAATAACATAATAACATCTGCCCAAGCACTCGCCTCTTCAACAGACATAACGCCTAATCCCGCCTCTTTAGCTTTAGTAGCCGAAGATGAGCCTTCTCTAAGGCCAACAACAACTTCTACACCAGAATCCTTTAGATTATTTGCTTGAGCATGGCCTTGAGAGCCATAGCCAATAACTGCAACTTTTTTACTTTGAATGATTGAAAGGTCTGCGTCTTTATCGTAATATCTATTCATTTTTTGTCCTTAAATTTAAATTAATTTTTTTCCTCTGGAAATCCCGGTGACCCCAGTCCTTGAAATTTCAATAATGCTTGAAGGATCAAAAGCATCCAAAAATGCATTAATTTTCTTTGTCTTTCCTGAAACCTCTATGGTGTAGACTTTATCTGTAACATCAACAACCTTACAGCCAAAAATTTCTACCAATTCTTTTATATTAGCGCCCTCTTTTGAGCTTGAAGAAATCTTGGCCAATAATAATTCTCGCTCCACATGATCCTGACTAGTTAAATCGCTAACCTTAACTACTTCGATTAATTTATTAAGTTGTTTAACAATTTGCTCTAAAACTCTATCGCTTCCTGAAGAAACAATGGTCATTCTAGACAAACTTGGGTCATTTGTTATTGCCACAGTAAGAGACTCAATATTAAAGCCTCGTTGAGTAAAAAGACCAGCAACTCTTGAAAGCGCTCCAGCCTCATTTTCTAGTATCACTGAAATAATATGTCTCATAAACTATACCGCGTTAAAGTCAGTTTCATCTTTTGAAACCATTTCATCTCTTCCTGCAAGCAACATATCACTATGTCCACCACCAGCAGGAATCATTGGGAATACATTCTCAGATGGATCCGTCACAATATCAAGAAAAACTGTTCGTTCTTTTTGATTAAATGCCTCAATAAGCGCAGGTTTCAAATCTTCTTCTTTTTCAACCCTTATTCCCATATGACCATAACTTTCTGCAAGCTTTACAAAGTCAGGTAAAGCATCCATATAAGACATTGCATAACGCTTTTCATAAAAAAACTCTTGCCACTGCCTCACCATTCCGAGATAGCCATTATTAAGATTAATTATTTTTACTGGCGTCGAATATTGAAGCATTGTTGAAAGCTCTTGAAGCATCATCTGAATACTACCATCACCCGTAACGCATGCTACGTCTTTATCAGGCATTGCAAGTTTAGCGCCCATAGCTGCTGGAAGCCCAAAACCCATTGTTCCTAGACCACCCGAGTTAATCCATTGCCTAGGCTCATCGAATAAATAATACTGTGCAGCCCACATCTGATGTTGTCCAACATCTGAAGTAACGATTGCTTTTCCTTTGGTAACCTCATAGAGCATTTCAATTACTGTCTGAGGTTTAATAACTCCAGGAGATTTTTTATAAGCTAAGGAGTCAACCTTTCTCCATTCTTCAATTTGAGACCACCAACTAGAAATATCCTCAAGTTTTTTATCTTTCATCTGATCAATTAGAGCCTGAAGAACTTGCTTCGTTTGCCCCACAATTGGGATATCAGCTACAACATTCTTTGAAATTTGTGATGGATCAATATCAATATGAATAAATTTTGCAGTAGGACAAAATTTTTCTAAATTTCCTGTAATTCTGTCATCGAATCGAGAGCCAATAGCAACAACGCAGTCAGAGCCATGCATTGCCATATTAGCCTCATAAGTGCCATGCATCCCGAGCATTCCAAGGGACTGCTTATCAGTCATTGGATAAGTACCTAAGCCCATAAGAGTTTGAGTAATTGGGAATCCAACCATACGCGTAAATTCACGAAGCTCTTTAGAGGCATTACCAATAATGCACCCACCACCAGCGTAAAGAATAGGCCTTTTCGAGTTAGCTAGCATTTCTGCGGCTTTTTTGATTTGGCGATCACTCGCTTTAATAGTTGGCTTATATGAACGCATCTCAATAGTTGCAGGATATTCTTCAACTTCCATCTTAGCAATTGTTATGTCTTTAGGAATATCAATTACAACAGGGCCAGGTCTTCCTGTAGTAGCAATATGAAAAGCTTTCTTAACAGTAGAAGCAATTTCACTAATGTCTCTAATAAGAAAATTATGTTTAACACATGAGCGTGTAATTCCAGTTGCGTCAACTTCTTGGAAAGCATCCATTCCAATTAATGGTGAAGGGACTTGACCAGAAATAACAACCATCGGTATAGAATCCATATGAGCAGTAGCAATACCTGTGACAGCATTAGTAATTCCAGGGCCTGAGGTTACCAGAACAACACCAGGCTTACCATTAGATCTTGCATAGCCATCAGCACCATGAGCAGCGCCTTGCTCATGCCTCACTAATATATGGCTAATCTTGTTTTGCGCCTCTAAGGCATCATATATATGAAGTACAGCTCCGCCGGGGTAGCCAAAAACATACTCCACCTCTTCTTTCTGCAAACAATCTATAAGAATTTCAGCACCGTTCAATTTCATTACTAATAACTGTAATTTAAAAGTTTTTGATTATACCCAAAGAATCAAAAGCAAAAAGACTTCGTTTTTAGCAGTTTTTGCTTTTAAGGCGCTGAAAAATGGGATTAATTATTCTAAAAAATATTAGCAATACTAGTTACAATCTATAGATCGTTTTGCCAATCTTCTGAGTAGTAATGTATTGGAGATTTGCCCTCTTCAAAAGTTTCAATTTTAAATGCATTAGGTTGAGATAATATTGCAGACAGCAACTGATCATTAAGCATATGGCCAGTCTTATAACCCTCATAGTGCCCAATAACATTTCCACCAAGTAAAAAAAGATCTCCAACTATATCCAAAATTTTGTGTTTAACGAACTCATTGTGATACCTCATACCATCTTCATTTAGAATATCATCATCTGAGAGCGCTATTGCATTATCAATGCTTGCTCCTAGTGCAAGATTTTGCTTTTGAAGCATCTCAACATCTCTTTCATAGCCAAATGTTCTTGCACGTGATATCTCTTTAAGATAAGACTGTTCAGCAAAATCTATTGTTAATTTTTGCCCACTTTCTTTTATTTTTTTATGTTCAAAATCAATCTCTAGGGATACTTTAAAGCCATGATGAGGTGAAACCTGAGCCCATGATTGTCCATTCTCTACTCTGATAGTATCTTTAATGACAATAAACCTTTTGTAGCTTCTTGCTCTTCAATTCCAGCTGACTGAACTAGAAATATAAATGGTGCTGATGACCCATCCATAATTGGTACCTCAAAAGAATCTAACTCAACTAATAGATTATCAACACCCAGGGCAGAAAGTGCTGACATTAAATGTTCAATAGTTGAAACTTTAACGCCCTGGCTTTCAAGTCCAGTAGATAAAACAACTTCATTAACAAAAGCGCTATGAGCATGAACTTGCCTCCCTCCAGCATCTAATCTTTTGAAAACTACTCCATGATCAAGCAGCTGGAATTAAAGTTAAGATTAACAAGCTTGCCACTATGAATACCAACACCACGAGCTTTCACTGTTTTTTTAATTGTTCTTTGCTTAACCATAAATCAGAATTTTCCTACAAAAACTTTTGTTAATTTATCAATAACACTTTGGTCAGTTTTAGACGAGGCAAGCTTATTATTACTCAAATCTTCCTCGTGCAATAAGAGACCTATTGCGCCTGTATATTTATAGTCCGTGAGAATTGTTTCTAAGCCAGAAACTTTTGAGCGCTGGATTTGACCTATCTTAACTCTTTTAGAAAAAAAATCACGTACAAGTTCCAATATAGAATTAATTTGCGCCCCGCCACCACATAAAACAAAACCAGACCTGATAATGCCATTTAAGTTATGGTGCTTTAATTCATTATTTAATAATGTAAAAATTGCTCTATATGCCTCTTCAATAACTTCTGAAAGCTCTAGACTAGAGAGATGGTGCTCTTCTTTATTTTGGGTGAAACGAATCAATTTATCTTCTTTCAGAGTTGATGATTTTGCAGACCCATAATTCTCTTTAAGTCTTTTTGCCTCTTCAAATGAAGTGTCAAATGCGTAAGCAATTTCATGGGTAATCTCGTCTCCTCCTGAGGCTACTACTCCACTTCGAATTATTCCCTCATCCCCAAAAACCGAATAACTTGTAACTCCAGCACCAATATCAACAAGACAAACACCACTATCTTTATCCTCTTGTGAGAGAACTGCATGAGACTTAGCAATAGAATTAAGGACAATTTTTTCAGCCGCAAGGTCACTCTGCTCTAGGCAACGCTCAATACCCCTTATACTAGAACTCGAAACAGTCACAATGTGAACTGTAGACTCCAGCACTTCTGCTTCCATCTCAATAGGATTATCAACCACCAAATTTTCATTAATTGTAAATTTCTTTTTTATAATATGTAATTTTTCTTTATTGGTTGGGGTTGACTTTGCCATGGCAGACTCAAGAACAGAATCTAAATCTTTTAACGTAACAGCTTCATTTATTGAAACCTTCCCCTTCCCATCAGAACATGTTAAATGAGTATCTGAAATATTAATGCGAGCTAACTCAACTTTGTAACCAAAATCTTTTTTAGTTTGCTCAATTAAATTTGTAAGTACTCTTGCAAGAGAGTCAATAGAAAATAATGAGCCTTTTTTAACTCCATCAGAGGAACAAAAATTATGTGCAACAATTCTAAGATGGCCTGCATCTTCTATATCAGCAGCAAGAAGAGCAATCTTCTCAGTACCAATATCTATGCTTGCTACGAAATTATTTCCTGCCATATAAAATTATATAAAGAATTTTTATTAAAAAAATTTTACCAAACTATCAAACACTTTTAACCTCAGTTGAACTATTTTTTTTAAAAGCCAACCAATCATTTAAATGCTCTAGCTCTACAGTCTTACCACTTAACAATCTTCTAAACAGCTTGGCATTACTTTCGCCATGATAAAGGCCCAATATGTGACGAGTCATTGATCTTATTGGGACTCCAATTTTAATTTGCTGCTTTATGTAATTCATGTATTTTTTTAAAATTTGCTCACGGCTAAAAGAGTTTTTATTGTTGCCAAAAATCGATACATCTATTTCTCTTAATAAAAATGGATTATGGTAGACAGACCTACCAAGCATTACTCCATCTACATAATCAAGATGATTTTTAACTTCATTACAATTTTCAATGCCACCATTTATAGTTATTTTTAGTTGCGGGAAATCTTTCTTTAACTGGTAAACCCAAGGATAATTTAAAGGCGGTATAGTTCGGTTTTCTTTTGGACTTAAGCCTTGAAGCCATGCCTTACGGGCATGAATTATAAAGTGCTGACAGCCCTTGTTATGAATACGCATTATAAAATTTGAAAGCTGCTCATAACTCTCCATATCATCAATTCCAATTCGGCTTTTAACTGTCACAGGAATATCACAATTGTCAATCATACTTTCAACGCATGAGGCAACCAAATCTGGCTCTTTCATTAAGCAAGCACCAAAACTTCCTGAAAGGACCCTATCTGATGGGCATCCAACATTTATATTAACTTCGTCATAACCCCACTCTTGAGCTATGAGAGCACACTTCGCCATTTCTGAAGGGTCACTTCCTCCAAGCTGAAGTGTCAGGGGATTTTCTTCTGCATTAAAGTCAAGCAAACGGTTTTTATCGCCATTCAAAATTGCTTTTGCAGTTATCATTTCTGTGTAGAGCTGAGTGTTTTTACTGAGCAATCGATAAAAATATCTGCAATGTCTATCAGTCCAGTCCATCATTGGCGCTATAGAGACTAAAGAAGAGTTCATGAGATTTTTGAAGACAGTTCAACCAAAGCAAAAGTAACACTCTGTGAAACAATATCTGATCGAGAGCCTGAAAAAAATTGAGTAGTTGTTGTTACGCTTCCATCAAAGAAAAAACCAAGACAAACCATACCAACTGGTTTTGATGCAGAGCCCCCTGAAGGACCAGCAATGCCAGTTATTGAGACAGCTAAATTACTATGTGATCTTTGACCAGCCCCTGTAACCATTTCATGAGCAACTTTTTCACTTACAGCGCCATACATCTCAATAGATTCAGGACTAACTCCAAGCATATCAATTTTTGATTGATTGCTATAAGTAATAAAGCCACAATTAAAATATGAGGATGCCCCTGAAATTGAAGTCAAAGAGCTTGATAATGAGCCTCCAGTACAAGACTCAGCAACCGAAATGGTCAATCCTTTTGAAACAAGAAGATCAGATAAGTGTTTAGCCTTTAAGTAAGACATTAGTTACCCTCTTTTAAGGAAGTATGAACAATTTCATAGACATCGTCTGACAACTTTTTTTGACTTATAATTGAGTTAAGCTCATTCTTTTGAAGTGCAGAATACTTATTTGTAAATCGCCTCCAGTGATTAAAAATACCCACAAACCTTGCTGCAATTTGAGGGTTCATACCATCCAACTTAATAATTATTTCAGTTAAAAGCTGGTAGCCATCTTTACAATGAAACTGAATACTATTTCGGCTAAAAGATCCAATTACGGATCGCACTCTATTTGGATTAGTCATTGAAAATAATTCATGCTTCATAAGTTTTCTAATATCTGCAACAGAAATAATAGATGAGGCACATTGAGCGCTAAACCACTTATCCATTACCTGTACATCCGACTTATGCTGCTTATAAAATCTAGAAATAACCTCATCACGATAAGGGTTTGAAGAGTCTAATAAACACTGAAAAGCGCTAAATTGATCTGTCATACAATCTGCATTATTATATTGTGCATATGCTAAATCATACTCACCTAGCTGAGACAAATAACTTAAACATTTGTTTTTTAAAGCCCTCTCACCAACTGACTTAGAAGATAAATCAAAGACTTTTATATAGTTTAATTTTTTATATGTTTCTAGAAAAAGTGATTTAAAGTTATTTGCAATAGAGAGGCTAGATTTTTTACGTTTATGACTTACCTCTTGCACGTCAATTTGACCAACATGTTGATGAATGATTTGCTCTGCAGGTAAACTTATCATTTCAGAAAGGAGTGCAAAATCAGAATCTTTATCAAAAAGATTTTTAATCATACTAAACAATTCTTTTTCTTCAACATGCTCTGGGTTGAGGATATATTCAAGCCATAAGCTTTGAGCGTTATCCCAGCGATTAAATGGATCAGCTATCATTTGATGAAAGAAAAATTTTCTCACTGACTGAAAGATTTGAGTCAAACTTAATGGGCGCTGAAAAACCTCTAAACCAAGAAGGTGTTGGCTTACTCTTAATATTTTCAAATGAAATAGTTTTTACAAGTTCATCAATCAAGATCATTCCTGTCTCAATCTCTTTACCATCATCTGCTAATAATCCAAATTTATTTGGAATTAGAAAAGGTGTTGTTTGATTTTTTTGAGTAAAAGTAGCACTATAAATATTTAGCTCAGAGTTATACTCATCATCGACACTTACTTCAGGTGTTCCTGACTGACTATACCAAGACATAAAATTATCAAAATTAAAATGGTTAGCATCAGCCATACTTGCAACAAAATCATCTATCGTAACTGCCGAGCCATCATGACGATCAAAATAGAGAGTCATCCCTTTTTGAAAGCCCTCTTCTCCCAAAATTGTATGAATCATTCGAATGACTTCTGCACCTTTCTCATAAACCGTTGCAGTATAAAAATTATCCATTGCAATATACGACTCTGGCCTTACTGGATGAGCCATTGGTCCAGAGTCTTCAGCAAATTGCCTTGTTTTAAGCTCATTAACGTCAGTAATTCTTTGAATTGCTCTAGAACGAAGATCAGAAGAAAACTCTTGATCTCTAAAAACAGTTAGTCCTTCTTTTAGACTTAGCTGAAACCAGTCCCTACAAGTTACTCTATTTCCAGTCCAATTATGAAAATACTCGTGGCCAATAATAGACTCAATTCTTATAAAACTAGCATCTGTTGAGGTTTCTTGATTGGCAAGAACACAGTCTGAATTAAAAATATTAAGGCCCTTATTCTCCATAGCGCCCATATTAAAATCATCGACTGCGACAATCATGTAGATATCCAAGTCGTAAGAAAGGTTAAACCTCTCCTCTTCCCATTTAAATGATTTTTTAAGGGACTCCATTGCAAAAGAAGTTTTATGCATATTATGAGGCTCAACATATAGCCTTAAGTCAACCATCCTTCCTGCTGAAGTTACAAAGCTATCTTGAAGGAAATCTAATTTTCCTGCAACTAAAGCAAACAGATAACAAGGTTTTGGCGTTGGATCATGCCAAATAACCTGAGAAGTACTCTCATTGACCAAGTTTCCATTACTAAGAAGTACTGGATAATGGTCTCTGTTAGCTGTTATCTTAGTAGTAAATACGCTCAATACATCTGGCCTATCAAGATAGTATGTTATCTGCCTAAAGCCCATTGCCTCACATTGTGTGCAGAAATTTCCACTGGATTGGTACAAGCCATTCAGATCGGTTTTGCTTTCAGGATGAATTCGAACCTTCACCTCTAAAATAAAGTTATCAGGCGGATTTATTAGAAATAAGCCATCATCTTTTTGCTCATAGTTAAGACTTAAGCCTTCAATTTTTATTGATATTAACTCGAGAGACTCACCATTTAAAAAAAGTTTATCAATTTTTTTATTACTATCAGGATTTTTATAAAAAGAAATTCGCGATGAAACAATTGTTTCATTATCGCCAAGGTCAAAATCAAGCTCTGTTGTTCTTATGAGGTGAGAGCTTGGTTCATAATCTTTGCGGTAAATAGGCTGTGGCGTTAAAGTAGAAATAATAATGCTCCTAAAAGAATTCTATAAATGACGAATGGTAAAAACCCAATTCTTTCAACCAGTCGAATAAAAAAGACAATTGTGAAATATGAAGTAATCAAAGTAACTACAAATCCAATAAAAAGAAGGCTCCAATCGACTTGACTTGTGTCTTTTACCAAGTCAAAAGTTTTTAATAAAGTTGCAAGCGCAATAACAGGAATAGATAAAAGAAATGCATACTTTATTGATAGAGTTCTTGAAAGGCCAATTAGCAAAGCCGCAGTAATAGTTATGCCTGAGCGAGACGTTCCAGGAATTAAAGCTAGGGCTTGAAAGCAGCCCACAATTAGGATATCAGAGCCACGAATATACTCTCTACTTTTTTGAAATTTTCGATGTAGCCAGTCTGAGAAACCTAGCAGAAGTCCAAAGAAGATAGTTGCAAAGGCTACTACTTGGTAACTTCTTAAATTTAACTCGATCGACTCTCTAAATAATAAACCCACAATGCCAACTGGTATTGTTCCTAAAATAATACCCCAGGCAAGCATTGACTCTCCTTGCGTTTTTCTGGTTGCAATTGAGTCATAAAAGTCCTTTGTCAAAGACACCAATGAAGAGCGATAGTAAAAAATAATTGCACATAAAGTAGCAAAATGAAGAACAACATCAAAAGCTAGTCCTTGATCTGGCCAATCTAAGAATTTTGGAAGTATTACTAGATGCGCCGATGAAGATACGGGCAGAAATTCAGTAAACCCTTGTATTAAAGCTAGAGTAATTGTTTGAGTAATATCCATCTCTTGATTTTAAAGCTTATTGGTAAGATCTTGCTCTTTGAAACCATCTAATTTTACTGATTGTTTTTTAGATAAAGCCATCACTTTAAAAACCTCACCCATTGCCCCCGGTAAAACTAGTTGCTTAACCTCTTGAGCTAGTTTGACTCTAATTTCATTATCCTTTTCATCCAGTAGATACTTTTCAATACCTAAAGAAATTAAAAACATCGCTTGTGTGCAATATCCAGAAATTTCAAAACCAGCATCAACTGCACTTTCAGCAATATCTGAAAAATTAACCGATGTTGTTATATCTTGATAACCAATATTACAAAAAGGATCATCACTTGACTCATGATTAAAAAAACACTTAAGAGTTCCGTCATTTCGCTGAGAGTGAAAATATTCAGATTTATCCATACCATAATCAATTAATAGAACTGTTCCCTCAGAAATAAAGTCATAAAGCGACTTAATCCAAGCGATAGACTGAACATTTATTTCAGTAGTGTATCCCTCTTCTATATGATCAGGAAGAGATGTTCCAGTGCTCACATAAGGCTGCGTAAATTTCTTCCATTGAAAATTCTCATTTTGAAAATCAACTCCTAATTCTACAAAACAGCCTTCAGAGAAAGTTATTCTTTTTGCAGGAATAGCATCAAGGACTTCATTAGCAATAACAACGCCTTTAAAATCTTTTGGCAGCTCAGTTAGCCACTCAACCCGATTAAAGATTTCAGGCAAAACTTTTTTAATATTCTGCATCTGTTTGTTTTTAAGCTGAGCACTTAATTCAATAATATAATATTTACCAGGAAGTGAGCTTAGCCTGCCTAATTCAAAAAGAATTTGAGCGGCAAGCACTCCACTTCCAGCTCCAAACTCTAGAATATCACCACTATCAAGAACCTGCTTGCACTGCCTCGCAAGCGTATAACCAAATAAGTCAGAAGTTTCGGGGGCTGTTATAAAGTCACCATAACGACCAAATAGTGTTTTATTGGATCGATAATAGCCAAACTCAGAATGGTATAGGGCAAGATTCATAAACACATCAAAACCAATGGGTTTGTTATTATCTTTAATGGTTTTAGATATAATATCTTGAAGGTTCATATTAGAAATTATTTTATACTGTGAATCAACCTTATTCCCTCAAAAACAAATTTTACTTAATCAATTTAATTAACTAATAAAAACCTATGAAAACAGCCTTAATTACTGGTGGAGCGGCTCGAATTGGAGCTCAAATAGCAAAAACACTTCACAACAATGACTTTAATATAATTATTCATTGCAATCAATCAAAAGACAAAGCTCAATTACTTTGTGATGAGCTTAACCTTTTAAAAGAAAAATCAGCCAAGGTAGTAGTGGGCAATCTTAATAATATTGACTCTATAAACACAATTGTTGAATCGATAGAATCGATAGACTTATTAGTTAACAATGCATCTGTCTTTTATCCTTTATCAGTAGACGAGAGCGACTCTGAAAATTGGGATAATATATTAGATGTTAATCTTAAAGCGCCCTTCTTTCTATCAAAGGGACTAAGTCAAAAGCTCAACTCTAGCGAGGGGTCAATAATAAATATCATTGACATTCATGCAGACCGACCACTCAAAAAACATTCGGTCTACAACATTTCAAAAGCAGGCCTAAAAATGCTTACCCTAACCCTTGCTAAAGAACTTGCTCCCTCTATCAGGGTAAATGGAGTGTCACCTGGCTCGATCTTATGGCCACAAGAAGGAGCAGAAATTTCTGAATCAGACAAAAGCATTATGCTTGAAAGAATAGCTCTTAAAAGACAAGGATCACCTCAAGATATTGCAGATACAGTGCTTTTTTTAGCAAACTCTAATTACCTAACGGGCCAAATAATTAATGTCGATGGTGGTCGTACACTCAATCAGTAAACAAATCCCCTTAGTCTTAATGTGGTATAATTTGTTTGTCGATCATTTTTTTTCGACTAACAAGAATTTTTTTACAATTGTTTCAAACTAAAAAATAGAACTATTGTAACGAACTAATTTTTTTATGGGCTAATTGAAGCCACATACAAAACCTTATTTAGTAATTGATGAATTTTATTAATCAAACCTTTATTCCCATTCAATACGTAAGTATTGATGCTTTGTACGTGCTCAATAGTCCAGATATTATAGGACTTCATAATGAATCACATTTTAATCAACGCAACCCACAAAGAAGAAATTCGAGTTGCAATCGTCAAGGACCAAAAGCTTACTGGCCTTGATATCGAGACAAGCCTCAATAGAAAGACTAAGGGCAACATATACAAAGCAAAGATTTCTCGAGTAGAGCAATCTTTAGAAGCTGCTTTTGTTAACTATGGCAAAGACAAGCATGGTTTTTTACCCTTTAAGGAGATCTCTCCTTTCTTTTCTGATGGTATTAAGCCTAAAGGTGACAAATTAACTATCAGTGACGTCCTTAAAGAAGGGCAAGACATCATCATACAAGTTGAAAAAGAGGAGCGCGGTAACAAAGGCGCTGCCCTTAGTACCTACATTAATTTAGCTGGTGCTTACATGATACTAACCCCAAACAACCCTAAAAGCTCAGGCATCTCAAGACAAATTGGCGCATCAGATCGTCAAGATTTAAAAAACTTATTGCCAAGCCTTAATGTTCCTAAGCACTCTGGACTGATAATTCGTACTGAGGGAGCTGGAAGAGGCGTTAGTGAACTTCAATGGGAAATTGACCACCTAACTCAGCTCTGGAAATCTATTAAAACTGCAACTAAAAAGCAAGAGGATCCTTTTTTAATCTATCAAGAAAGTGATATAACTGTTAGGGCGTTGCGTGACTTTTTAAGAGAAGATACTGATAGTGTCATAATTGATGACTTGGAGACCTATCAAAAGGCAAGAGACTTTATTAGCTTTGTAATGCCGCATTACTTAGACAAGATTAAATTCTTTGATGTTACAGAGCACTCTCTTTTTGCTCACATGAGTATAGAGTCTCAAGTTAAGAGCGTCTTTAATAGAGAGGTCGCCTTGAAATCTGGGGCAACCATTGTGTTTGATCCTACAGAAGCATTAACTGCAATAGACATCAACTCTGCTAGAGCAACAAAGGGAACAAGTATTGAGGATACAGCCTATAAGGCAAACTTAGACGCTGCATCAGAAATTGCGTTGCAACTTCAATTAAGAGATATTGGTGGACTAGTGGTAATTGACTTTATTGATATGGCCTCAGAATCCAATAGAACAGCTATTGAGAAGTTAATGGAAAAAGCTACGGCAAATGATAGGGCTCGCGTTCAAATAGGCTCAATATCAAGATTTGGCCTTTTAGAGCTATCACGCCAAAGACTAATGAACTCTGTTGCAGAATCGACAGGAAAAACCTGCTCAATTTGTAATGGTAGCGGAACAAATCCAACTATTCCTTCGCTATCATTAAGAATTATTCGTCAACTAGAAGACAACTTAAATTCAAATAAAAATGGTGATGACATAACAATTCAATCCAGCGTTGAAGTGATAACTTATTTACTTAATGAGAAGAGGCAAAATATAATTGAAATGGAAGATAAACACAATATTAAGATCACTCTTCTTCCAAACCAATACATGCACTTTCCTCACTTCACGATGAACAAACAAAAGGGTGATAAAAACTCTCATCACAAGAGCTTTCAAGGAGTTTCTAAACCTCAAGAAAATCCAAATATAATAAATTATATTGATAAGCCTGATATTCCTGCTGTTTCTTCTAATCACCCATCAACAAAGATGCCTGAAAAGAAAGTCTCATTTATGAGTAAATTATCTGAAATATTCTCTTCAGATAAAAAAACAGCTACTGAGTCAAAAACTAGTAGGCCACAGAACAGGAATCAAAATAGAAATAGAAACCAAAATAGAAATAGAAACCAAAATAGAAATAGAAACCAAAATCAAAATACACAAGAAAATCAAAAAAGTGGAACTGGTGAATCTCAAAAAAATAGCTCTAATGAAGCTAATAATATTAAGGCTAATCAGAACAATCCAAACCAAAATAGAAATAGAAATCAAAATAGAAATAGAAACCAAAAAAATACGACAAATTCTAATCAAAAGCCGACTGAGAATGTTGTAGCGAAGCCGACTGAGAATGTTGTAGCGAAGCCGACTGAGAATGTTGTAGCGAAGCCGACTGAGAATGTTGTAGCGAAGCCGACTGAGAATGTTGTAGCGAAGCCGACTGAGAATGTTGTAGCGAAGCCGACTGAGAATGTTGTAGCGAAGCCGACTGAGAATGTTGTAGCGAAGCCGACTGAGAATGTTGTAGCGAAGCCGACTAAAAAAACAACCCGCAAACCAGTCAAAAAGGCTCCTACAAAAGCATCAATTAAAAAATCTGAAAATTCTGATGAAAAAGCTTCAATTAAGCCTGATTTAAAAAAGTCTGAAAATTCTGATGAAAAAGCTTCTTAAAAGTTTATGAACAAATATGCAGTAATTGGTAATCCAGTTCATCACAGCATATCTCCAATGATTCATGCCCAATTCTCTAAGGAGTTTGGGCTTGAAATTTCATATGAAAAAATACTTTCACCAATTAATGGATTTCAAGACACAGTAAAGAAATTTATTGATTCTAATGGTCAGGGTTTTAACATTACCCTGCCATTTAAAATTCAGGCACACAATCTATCAAAAAGCTTAACACCAAATGCAAAGGCTGCTGGGGCGGTAAATGCTATAAAAATAAAAGACAACACTTTGATTGGTGAAAATACTGATGGGAATGGATTAGTGAATGATTTTACAAATAATTTAAATCAATCCTTGAAAGGAAAGGAAATCCTAATTATTGGCGCAGGAGGTGCAACACAAGGAATTCTTAAGCCAATACTTGATTGTAATCCCGAAAAAATATTATTAGCAAACCGAACCAAAGAAAAATCTTTAAAGCTTGCGAGCAAGTTTCTAAAGTATGGAAAAGTTTGTGGCTTTGGGTTGGACCAAATTAAAGCCAAACCAGTTGATATAGTTATTAATGCGACCAGTGCATCTATTGATGGGAATATCCCTAATATTCCAAAAGGTGTTGTCGAGGGAGCCCTATGTTACGACTTGATGTATGGCAGAGAAACCCCCTTCATGAAGTGGGCAAATGAAAACTCTGCTAGAAAAGTTAGTGATGGACTTGGAATGCTCGTAGAGCAAGCAGCACTCTCGTTTTCTTTTTGGCTAGGGAAAAACCCACAGACTAAACCAGTAATCGAATTAGTCAGGGCGAAAGGCGACTAATATCCCACCCATTATCTTTACGCTCGTATATGAGCCGATCATGAAGCCTGCTTTCTCTTCCTTGCCAAAACTCAATACTTTGAGGAACTACTCTATAACCACCCCAAAAATCAGGTAGTGGAATCTCTCCATTAGCAAATTTTTTTTTCATTACTGCAAACTGATCAACCAAAATTGCTCTGGAAGATATTTTTGATGATTGTTGAGATGACCATGCACCAATTTGAGAGTCTTTTGGCCTCGAAGAGAAATATTTTAAAGATTCTAACTTTGTAATCTTCTCAACACTTCCAATAATTTTGACTTGCCTTTCTAAGGCAAGCCAGGGAAATAAAAGAGCAGCCTGGGGATTGTTTTGAAGTTGTTTTGATTTTTTAGACTCGTAGTTTGTGAAAAATACAAAGCCCTTATCGTCAAAAAATTTAAGAAGGACGGTTCTAATTCCTATATAGTCATCTGACGTAGCAAGACTCATTGCACTAGGCTCTATAATATTAGCTTCAATAGCCTGGTCAAACCATAATGAAAACTGTTCGATTGGATTACTTTTAAGGTCATCTTTTACGATACCACTTTTGAGATACTCCTTTCTTAGATTACTTAAATCACCTGTCATATAATTTCCTTCAAAAAGGGATTAAATTACTTTTTTTTGATTCTGTTAGATGCTTTGTGATGAGAGACTTAACTGGAGGAAAGCGATCCGCAAACTTTAAGACTAACTTTCTAACTTTTTTAGCTATGGCATCATCATTAGTAAACAAAGAAACAACCCCATTTGTACCAAAGTACATCAATCTAGATAAATGTATTTGTTTATTTTCAAATTCCTTTAAAACTGAGTCTGAACCAATATCATTACCATTTTGAGAGGCTTTAATAACTGCGAGTGAGAGAATGTCTTGCCCTCTTAACCCTAAATTAAAACCATGTGCTGTAACAGGATGCATTCCAACTGCGGCATCACCAATTAAAGCAAAACGAGTAGCTCTGAATTTTTGAGCATAAACGCCAACTAATGGATAAGAATGCCTTTTACCAATTTGTTTCATTTCACCTAGAATCCCATTAAAGCCATCACTAGCCTTTGCACAAAACTTCGTCTCGTCCATATTTAACATTTCGTCTGCCTCGTCAGTTGGGACCGTAAGAACAACAGATGATATATTACCATTTAAGGGTAACAGCGCTAAGGTATGGCCATAATTAAAGCACTCAAGAGCAGTTTGATTATGAGATTTTTCATGAGAGACTCTTGTAATTATCATTACCTTAGAGAAGTCTTTCATCGTTGATGATATGCCCATCTTTCTGCGTATTTCTGAAAACCGACTATCTGCAGCAACTATCAGCTTTGAATTTATAGTTTTACCATTTGAAAGAGTAATCTCAGCATTAGAAGAACTTGTATTAAGAGAGTCAACTGCTAAGTCATTAATAATAGTTATGTTATCGGCACTTGATGCTTTTTGATATAAAGCAAGCCTGATTAAATTATTTGGAACAAGATATCCAAGAGCATCAATTGACGTTTTATTTGCTTCAAAATTTAATAATGACTCTGAATCACCATCAAAAACTTTTGCCTCTCTAAGTGGGCTGACTTTGGCCTGATCAATGAGACTCCAAACACCAAGTTTTTGAAGTATCTTTAATGAATTATGAGTTAAAGCAGTCTCCCTTCCATCTGGCTTAGGGTCTGAAATCGAAATATGCGGCGATTTTTCAACAACAAGTATCTTTTGATCCTGATTTGCTAATGAACAAGCAAAACTAAGCCCTGCTGGCCCTGCACCAATAATTACCACATCATAAACATTGTTAGAATTATTATTTTTCATAGTATTTAAGTGTGAAAAACTTAGCTTATTAGTTTTTTACTTTTGACTCTTCAATTTTTTTAAGCCAATAGGCACTTTTTTCAAGATTTTTCTCAGTACCACTTCCTTCTTGATACATCTTGGCAACTTTAACTTGAGAGTCTAAATTACCACTCCTTGCAGCTTTAAGATAGTATTCATAGGCTTGCTCAAAATTCTGTGAAACTCCTTCTCCAGATTCATACATTTGTGCCAAATTATGCTGAGCATCTGAGTAACCATTGTCCGCAGACAAACTAATCCAGCTAAATGCTTTATTAAAGTCAATATTTACCCCGGCACCAAGATAATAAATAGCCCCTAAAGTATATTGCGCTTTTGGATGAGATTTGTTTGCCGCATTCTGGACATATTTAAAACCTTTAATGTCGTTCTGAACGACACCTACACCAGTGATATACATTATTCCAAGAGCAGTCATTGCATTTAAGTCACCTGTTTTAGCACCTAATTCAAATGCTTTAAGTGCCTTTTCATAATTTTTTTGTTCTACTAATTCAATTCCTCTTTCATACAAACTATCTTCAGCACATACTGGAGATAGCAATAAAAAAGAAAAAGATATCAGCAATAAGACTTTAGTTAGAGAGATGTTGAATAATTTAGCTGTATTGTTCATTTTGGATTTAAATAATATTGTTTTTAAAATATTATAATTATTTTACAGTTTTTTTTAGATTCTAAGCATCACCTCTTGGTACAAATTCTAAAACAGTTGCATTAATACAGTACCTTGGCATTCCGTCAGGACCGTCATTAAATACATGGCCTAAATGAATATCAGAGCTTAAGGATCTAATTTCTGTTCGTGTCATACCATAACTAAGATCAATCACTTCATAAACCTCGTTACGCACAGGCCTTGTAAAGGACAGCCAGCCAGACTTTGAATCAAATCGATCTGCGGTATCAAAAAGAGGTCTTCCAGAGAGCTTATCTATAAAAACACCATCAGGTGTATTCTTAAAAATTTCATACTGTTCACAGAACCTTCTATCTGTCCCTTCATTAAATGCAACATTGAAAGCCTCAGAATTTTTACCTAATTTAAATTCACCCAATGCTTTATAAAAGTCATCAGAAGACATTATTCCTTGATGTGCCCATACTTCCTTTCCATCCTCTATTAGAAAAATAGTAGGTGTAGCCCATGTCTCTGTAATTAGCTCAAAGCCTTTCAATGACGATGCTGGCGCTGATCTTAATGGAATAGTTCCCTTATATTTTGATGTTACTAGTTTTTCGAACTCAAGACAAAATAAGCATGTACCCTCTACTTCTGGGCCAATAACAACAATTTCTTTTCCACCTAAAGGTGATATATCTGCAACCAATGATTCTTTTGGCACTTGCTCAATAAAAGTAACGCCCGTAGAATGATCAGGGCAGTAACCATTTGGATTTCTCAGTAAGTAATCTTGATGGTAATCTTCAGCTGGCCAAAATTTTTCTAAAGCTGCCATCTCAGTCATAATTTCACCATACCCTTTTGCTGTTAATAGTTTTTGGTATAGTTGACCTGTTCGATTTGCAATTTCTTTTTGTTCATCATTGGTCCAATAAATTGCAGAACGGTAGTTATTTCCAACATCATTACCTTGTCTATTTAATTGTGTTGGATCATGAATCTCCCAAAAATTTTTCAGTAATTGTTCTGTGGAAACTCTGTCGGTGTCATAAATAACTTTAACTGTCTCTGTGTGGTTAATTAAAGTATTTTTTTTGGTTGATTTTTCTTTATCAGATAACCCAATATTTTTAAGAACAGAAAGAAAACTTTCGCTTTGGATTCTTCTATTATCGAGAACATCCTGATAGGTTGGATTCTCATAATTTCCACCAGAGTAGCCAGATACAACGTCAACAACACCCTCAATATTTTCAAAGTTTTTTTCAACACCCCAAAAACATCCTGCAGCAAAAAAAATTTCTAGAATCACAAGCCCAACCTGTACTTAAATATATTAATAAAATATTCTACACATGGTAAATGAATATAAAGTGTTTAATATGTGAAGAATAAAGAACTTATAGAGAGGCAATAATTTTGAAAGTTACGCAAAATTTGAATGAAGGAATAAAAGCTTTATTAATAAATATAGTAGCTATATTTAAACCATTAGTTTCATTAAAAATTAATTAGCAACCTTTAAATAACCCTTTATATAGCTTGAGGGAATAGAAACTCTACTAGATATTGAAGCTTTAGAGTTAAAGTCCATTGAAAGACCTTGTTCCATATTTTCTCTCAAAAAACTATCGCTTAAATCTAATTCCACTATTTCATTATAGTCACAGTCAAAGGAAGAGCATCCGGAAGCCTTAATGGCAATTAAAGTAATATCCATTTGGTTTTCATTGTCACAGCGATTCCATTTATCGCAATAATTAGCTGAAGAGTAGTTTCTTCTTTCGTCTGAAGTGTATGTAATTGAAAAATTAAGCTTATGCTGAGTCAAGCCATCTATTATTGTCTTTAAAGCCAAGTAAAAAATAATCTAAATTTTCAGGCTTACCCACATATTTCTTGACTTGGTATCAGATATTTTTGACCCAGTAAACTTTAAATTGTCATCGGATACTTTAACCATTTCAGCATAATTAGCAACATTCTCTGCTCTAATCGCTTATTATCAGCTTCAAGTTTCTAGCTTCTAGCTCTTTAACTACAGTGAAGCAATATTTGGATCCTATCTTACTAGCTTCTATTAAGGCTTTCGATCATGAGATAGATTTAAGAGCAAGAATCTCTATCTATTTGAGTATTAGAAGGGCTACGTGTGAAACGTAAGCTCTAGCATAGATCATTATTGAAGAACAGCCAATCAAACCAAAAGATAATAAAGAAATTTGGAGAAAATTTTTCATATTTTTTTTAAATCCTCTTTAAATTAAAAATAAGTGGTAGTCACGGTCAGATTTGAACTGACGACTTCCACCATGTCATGGTGGCACTCTAACCAACTGAGTTACGCGACTAAAAGTGTGAATTATACTGCTTCGAAGGAAGAGCGAATAATTTTTTGAATGTTAGTTGCAGCTTCATAGCGATTTTCTGCATTTTTAATTGGCCTCCCAACTACAATATAGTCAGAACCACTCTTAAAAGCCGTCGCAACATCCACAACTCGCTTCTGATCATCATCATTAGCTACTGGACGAATACCTGGAGTCACCGCAATAAGCTTATTATCAACATATTCACGAATATATGGGACCTCTAAACCAGAGGAAACAATGCCATCACAGCCAGCCTCAAAAGCTCTTTTAGCTCTCGAAATAACCAAGTCTTTAACATCACAATCAAAACCTAAGTCGTCTAAATCACCCCTATCTAAGCTCGTTAAAGCAGTAACAGCAAGAATCTTCAAATTATTTTTATTTTCAACCGCTTTCTCCATTAGGGCTTGATTACCATGAATAGTTGCAAAAGTTGCGCCATAATCACTTAGCCTTGCAATTGTCCTACCAACTGTCTCTGGCACATCAAAAAATTTTAAATCAACAAAGACCTTTTTGTCATCTTGCAATTAGCCAGTCTAGTAATTCAAAGTATTGGCCTGTCATTAAAAGCTCCATGCCAATTTTATAAAAATTAACACTGTCATCAAGCTCTGTGACAATTTTTTTGGCTTCTGAGACTTCAGGAACATCTAATGCAAAGATTAAACGATCTTCAATTTTAATATCTTTCATGAGTTTTTAATAATTTAAAAAAGGGCTATTACAGTAAATTTATGACTGGCTTTATTATATAGATAAGGGCAATAACTAGACTGAAGAAATATATTTTTTAGTCGCATTAAATAAAATTTTTGCAGCGCGCCCACCCAAATGAATTTGATCAAATAGAAGCCACTGCCCTTTTGACTTTGCTATTTCATCCCATGAATTTTTAAAAATATAGTGGTGCATCATTCCGCCATAAATTGTTCTAATAATTGGAAGTGGAGTTTGGATCATAATCACTTTTAACTGGGTAAGTTCTTTTAGATAATTCATCCCATAAAAGGTTTGAGACTGGAATAAGGTTAATGTTTTTATTTTTTGCTGTTAACTCTATGAAGTCATTAAATTTTCTTACATGCTCATTAATTGCAGAATCTTTATTCTCACCAATAGGTGGAAGTGTGCATAAGGCAATTTTCGATGTCCCATTTAGTTTATCAAGAAGTTTGGGTAATAATTTCTGATAGTTTTCAAAAGTTGGAATTTCTGGCAATTTATTTTTTGACTTGTAACGCTCCCCTGACTTTTTATTGAAAGAAGCCATTGCATCATTAGACCCAATCATCAGGATGATTATGTCAGGATGGCAATTTATAATTGACTGAATTCTCTTAATTACTTGCCATACTACGTCACCATTAATACCTTCATTAAGGACTGTATCTTCTGGATATTCATTACGGAGGCTTTCAACCCAGCATTCTCCAATATTTCCATGTGTTAATGAGTCTCCAATACAGGCTATAACTCGACCAGATTTTAAAGATAGTTCTTTAGACAGATCACCAGAACTTCCTTTGGGAGGGGTTGCTGCTATAGAGGAAACATAGAAAAAAGCAACTGTAATTAAAATTACAGTTGCTATTAATAAATATAAGATAAAGAGAAGCACTAAGACTTAAAGCTCAGCTAGGACAAATTAATTACCAAGACCGTCAACAGTTACCTCAATCTTTATAACATCTTTAGAAGGCCTTCTGTTAGTTTTAAAGCTAACATCACGACCAGCATAGTCAACTGTAACCAAATAATGACTTAATCTTTTTTCAATGACTTGTCTAACCTTTGTTTCGCAGACTTCTTGCCTAATTATTTTTTGTCCAGTAGTGTTGGCTTTTTTTTCTGCATCATTCGCAATTGAAGCGCCCATAAGAGCACCAAATAAAGTCAAAGCATCCTTACCATCGCCTTTACCAAGTTTATTTCCTATTGCGCCTCCAATAGCAGCCCCAAATAATTCATTGGTTGCACTACCATCACCATTATTTTGAACAGTTTCCTGAATATAACACTCTTGATAAGGCTCATCGACTCTATAGTTTTTATAGACTTTTTCAACTGATGTAACAGTCGCAGAATCTACAAAGCTACCTGCAAAAGACAATTGAGACGTAAGTACAAATAAAGAAATTAGTGAATATTTTAAGATCGCTTGCATAAGTATGCTCCAATAATGTTTAACCCCTATAATGTAAATTATATACTTTTTTGGAAATATTTTTGGAATTAGTTAACAATACTTTGTATTATATTCATGACCCAATGTGCTCGTGGTGCTGGGCATTTAAGCCAACATGGCATAAAGTTTTAAAAGAATTACCGAGTCGTATAAATGTTTACTATCTATTGGGTGGACTAGCTCCTGATAGCGATTTACCAATGCCTTTAGAAACTCAAAAATATGTTCAAGACAATTGGATAAAAATTCAAAAAATTGTCCCTGGTACAGAATTTAATTACGATTTTTGGACTCTAAATGAGCCGAGGCGCTCAACATATCTCTCCTGTAGGGCGGTTATTGCTGCAAAAAAACAGCACCCTGATTTTGAAGTTTTAATGACTGAAAGAATCCAAAAAGCTTATTATTTAAATGCCCTAAATCCCTCAAATGAAGATATATTAATTAACATTGCTCAGGATATAGGGCTAAATGAAGACTTATTTAAGGAGGATCTAAAATCGAGCGAAGTTAATGATCTTCTTCTTAATCAGATTCACACCACAAAAACCATGCCAATAAGCGGCTTCCCATCATTAGTTTTAGTTAAAGAGAACAATCTTGAAAGGATAAATATTGACTACTTAAATTCTAATTATATTATTAATCAAATAATCACTTGAATAATTACTCATAAGTGGCAATAATATACCGCTTGCCTTGGTAGCTCAGCTGGATAGAGCGCTCGCCTCCTAAGCGAGGGGTCTCAAGTTCGAATCTTGACCAGGGCACCAAACTTAAAGAGCTCTTACTGTCAAAATCCCCTCAACTCGTTGTATATTTTCAATAGCAGTATTTGAAATTTCATTTTCAAGATCAATAAGTGTGTAGGCAAAATCTCCTCTAGACTTGTTAATCATATCAAGAATATTAGCCTCTTCCTCAGCTATGGCTTTTGTTATTTGACGAACCATATTCGGAATATTTCTATGGGTAATAGCTAATCGCTCTTTGCCATCTCTAGGCATCCTTGCATCAGGAAAGTTTACAGAATTCACAATATTTCCATTTTCAAGATAATCTTTAATTTGCTTAGCAATCATAACTGCGCAATTATCTTCTGCCTCAGATGTAGAGGCCCCAAGATGGGGAAGTGCAATGACTCTTTCATGATTTTTTTTGTCATTGATTGGGAAATCAGTGACGTAATACTTTACTTTTCCAGAATCAAGAGCTTTCATTAATGCGTCTTCATCAACAATCCCATCTCTTGACATGTTAATTATTACTGAGCCCTCAGGTAACAAGGCAATACGTTTTGCATTTAATAAGTTTTTAGTTTCATCAATTAAGGGAACGTGAAAAGAAACAAAATCACTCTTAGAAAATAATTCTTCTATAGTAGTCGCATCTTCAACTTCAGAAGAAATTTTCCAAGCATTCTTCTTAGTGATTGATGGGTCAAAACCAATAACATCCATTCCAAGGATGCTAGCTGCATTTGCAATTTCAACACCAATAGCACCAAGACCAACAATTCCTAGTGTTTTCCTGGTAATTCCGAGCCTGAATATTGTTTTTTTCCATCCTCTACGGTTGCCTTAAGGTTCTCAAGGGGTAAATTATTTACATAGTTCCATGCCTGGCAAATATTACGACTAGCAAGAAGCATTGAAGAAATAACAAGTTCCTTAACTGCATTAGCATTTGCGCCTGGAGTGTTAAATACTACCACTCCTTTATCACTCATTTTTTCAAGTGGGATATTGTTCACTCCTGCTCCAGCGCGGCCAATAGCTTTAAGGTTTTCCCCAGTTTCTAATTCATGCATCTTGGCACTTCGAACAAGTATTGCGTCTGGGTTATTATCTTTAACTGAAACATCATAAATATCACTAGAAAATTTATCTAAACCTAGAGATGAAATGTTATTTAAAACTTGTACTTTAAGCATTACCCATAATCCTTTTCAAAATCAATCATAAAATTAACTAAGGCATCAACGCCCTCTTGAGGCATTGCGTTATAAATGCTAGCCCTCATTCCTCCAACACTTCGATGACCTTTAAGTGCAAGTAATCCTGCTTCTTTTGAGCGTTCTAAAAATAAGCCATTAAGACTGTCATCTGCTAATAAAAATGGAACATTCATCCAAGAGCGATATTTAATTGAAACTGGGTTTGAATAAAAATCAGAGTTATCAATTACCTTATAAAGTGTTTTTGCTTTCGTATGATTTATTTTTTGAATCACACTCAATCCTCCCTGCTCTTTAAGCCATTCAAAAACGCGTCCAGCAGCATACCATGGGAAAGTGGCAGGAGTGTTAAACATAGACTCATTGTTAGCTTGAGTTGAATAGTCAAAGAGTTTTGGTTGTCCTTTAACTACGTTACCAATTAAGTCTTCTCTTACAATAATAATTGTTAAGCCAGCAGGTCCAATATTTTTTTGAGCTCCTGCATAAATAACACCATATTTAGAAACATCAATCTCTCGAGAAAGAATCGTTGAGGACATATCAGCAACTAATGGGATATCAACTTCAGGAATATAATCAAACTCTAGTCCAGCAATTGTTTCATTTGGGGTGTAATGAAGATAAGCAGAATCTTGATCAATATTCCAATTTTTAAAATCATCAATATCAGTAAAATTATTCTCTGAGCTATCTGTACAAACATTAACTTTACAATAACGCTGCGCTTCAGCAATTGCTTTTACTGACCAGTGCCCTGTATTTGCATAGCAAGCTTTAGACTTTCCTCTTAACAGATTAATTGGAACCATTGAAAACTGAGCAGAGGCGCCACCCTGAAGAAACAAAACCTTGTAATTATTTGGAATATTTAAAAGATCTCTCAAATCCTTTTCAGATTTTTGAGCGGCCTCCATAAAGTCAACTCCTCGATGCGAAATTTCCATTACTGAAGCTTTAGAGTTTCCATACTCAATAAGCTCTTGCTGAATTTTTTTAAGTACTAAAGTAGGCAGCATTGCTGGCCCAGCACTAAAATTATATGTTTGTGTCATAATAGATAAATGGCTTTAAACCTTTTTTTCAAAATTAAAAAAAAACGCTCAGCTGTGCTCAATCTTGATAAGCCCATCCAAACGTCAATGTTTTAGCAAAAATAACCTTCGTTGGTTATAAATTGTGATTGATTATACCTAAGCCAAAATGAACTTAAATTTACCTTTTATGTCAATTTGTTACATTTTTTAAATTCAGAATTTAAGATAAAGTGACTAAATATGAAATCAAAAAAAATCAGATCCTGTAAAATATTCATGCTGACAACCTTAGCAAATCATTCATTTATTAATGGAAACACTCATAATCCATACTCAAGATTTAATTATTGCTGAAAAGCTTACAAGGAGCCTTAAAGGCGACTTGGAAAAGCGAAAAAATCACTTTAGAATCCATACTGACTTTAATTTTACTATTGAAAAACTAAGACTTGAAAATACAGTTGACATAAATTTACATCATAAGAAGTTTAATTTTTCAGATATTAAGTTAGTGGTTAGTGATATGGACTCAACCTTAATAACAATTGAGACGATTGATGAGATTGCTAAGGAGTCAGGAATGTCCAGTGAAGTTGCTTTAATTACTGAACAAGCAATGCAGGGTAATCTGGACTTTACTGAGTCCTTTAAAAAAAGGGTATCAATACTTAAAGGAGTCAACACTTCAGCATTTGAGTCTGTTTATACTAACTCTTTAAAATTAAGCCCTGGAGCCAAAGAGCTAATCAATTTCTTTAAATCAATAAGTGTAAAGTCAGCCATTATCTCAGGTGGCCTGAGTTATTT
The DNA here is from genome assembly GCA_905182815.1 of uncultured Candidatus Thioglobus sp. GTDB lineage: Bacteria > Pseudomonadota > Gammaproteobacteria > PS1 > Pseudothioglobaceae > Pseudothioglobus. The sequence goes on along the minus strand of CAJJCX010000004.1, from coordinate 634,612 downwards.
TGCTGAACGCCTTCATAAAAGTTTAGGAGTGGATACCTTTAGAGCCAACAATGTAGAGGTGATTAATAGCTGCCTCACTGGAGCAGTCTTAGGAAAAGTTATTGATGCCAATGAAAAAGCAAATTATATTAATGAGCTATGTTCGCTTTACCAACTAAAAAGAGAGCAAGTCATTGCTATTGGTGATGGCGCTAATGATTTACAAATGATGAAAATTGCTGGCGTGTCTGTTGCCTACCATGCCAAACCTATATTGCAAAAGAATTGTGATGTAATTATCAACTATGGTGGTCTCGACTCTGTGATTGATTTTTTTGAAGAAGATGGTTATTAATCAAACTAATTAATCTTAATTAAATATAAATTTTCATATAAAACTCATGAAAAATTCACTAAAATCTCAACAGTATTGTCTACACTATAATCTATTTTTATATTTACACATCAATCATGAATATAAATTTTAAGTTATTTACTATATTTTTAGCCCTTTTTGCAATGCAGGCTATGGCTGATAGTCATATGCATACTGTTAGCGGAACAGTTACTGGATGTTCAACTAAGAATGCGGTCCATGTTCTTATTTATGAAGAGTCTGGATGGAAGGGCATGAATCATAGTCAAGAAAAAATTTATGAGCCAAGTAAAAGCGGCACTTGTGATGTTTCTTGGAGCATGGAAGTTCCTTCGGGTCCATACGCACTTGCTTCATTTGAAGATGAAAATGGTAATGGTAAGTTGGACTTCTTTTTCTTTATCCCTAAGGAGCCAGCAGGCTTTTATCAATTTAGTGGAATGGGCGCTCCTAAGTTCGACAAGATGAAAATTGATGTTGATAAAGACATGGACAGCATTGAAATAGCTTTACCATAGAATATTCAAACTAGTATTTAAATACTTATGACAGTGACTACTTCAATTATTGCTGGTTCTACAGGCCTTATAGGTGGAAATGTCATTAAAGTTCTGTCTAATAAAAAACAGAGCGCTATTGCTCTAACTCGAAGATCAATTCCCAACCTTCCGCCCAACATTACAGAAATGATTATTGATTTTGATGCTTTTGAAAAAAATGGCTCTCTGCCCTCTTGTAATAATGTATTTATTTGTCTTGGAACAACAATTAAAACTGCTGGGAGTAAAGAGAATTTTAGAAAAGTTGATATAGATTATTGCCTTAGTATTGCTAGAAAAGCCAAAGAATCGGGCGCTGAAACATTAAGTCTTATTTCTTCCATAGGTGCAAACAGTTCTTCAAAAAATTTTTATCTAAGGACAAAGGGTGAACTTGAAGAGTCCATTCAAAGTCTTGGCTTTTCAACAGTAAATATATTTAGGCCTAGTTTTTTAGTTGGAGAGCGCTCTGAAAAAAGACTAGCTGAAAAAATCGCAATAAATCTTGCCAAGATAATGGATCTCTTTTTAATTGGAACTGCAAGCAAATACAGAAGCGTTAAAGCAGAGTCTCTTGCTAAGACTATGGTTTTAAAAGCTGATGGTAGGCCTGGAATTAATTACTTCTACTTTGACGACTTTCTTAAATAAATCTATTTAAAAGTTACCAATACTTTTTAAAATAAGCGCTTTAACTATCCACTGAATTAATCTTATTCGAAATATAAGCTGTCACTGGTATAATATCCGCCATCTAAGTAACGTACATCAATAGGCAATGTCTGGCAATTCATTTGGAAAACTATTCACACTAACAACCGCTGGCGAAAGTCATGGAGATGCTCTTGTAGGCATTGTAGATGGCTGCCCTCCAGGGATGAAGCTTAAAGAAGAGGATCTTCAAGGTGATTTAGATCTTAGAAAGCCTGGAAGCTCAAGACACACCACTCAAAGAAGAGAGTCGGATACAATCAAAATAGTATCTGGAACTTTTGAAGGTGTAACTACTGGAACCCCTATTGCCCTTTTGATTGAAAATACTGATCAAAGACCAAGGGATTATACAAAAATTGCAAACTCTTTTAGGCCCGGTCATGCAGATTTCACCTATCAACAGAAATATGGAATTAGAGATTACCGTGGTGGTGGCCGCTCTTCTGCTAGAGAAACTGCAATAAGAGTTGCAGCTGGCGGCATTGCTAAAAAATACCTAAAAGAAAAATATGGTATTGAAATTCGTGGGTACTTAGCCCAACTAGGACCAATTTCTTTTGAAAGTTTTGACTGGAATGAAGTTCATAACAATCCTTTCTTTTGTCCTGATGCCAGCAAAGTAAATGAACTAGAAGACTATATGGATAACCTTAGAAAGTCAGGTGATTCAATTGGCGCAAGAATCAACATCGTTGCTAGCAAAATGATTACAGGACTTGGTGAACCGATTTTTGACAGGCTTGATGCTGATATTGCGCACGCAATGATGAGCATTAACGCTGTAAAAGGTATTGAAATCGGTGCTGGATTTAGTGTTGTTAATCAAAAAGGCTCGCTTCATAGAGATCCAATTACTCCTGAAGGATTTACGTCAAATAACTCTGGAGGGATACTTGGTGGTATCAGCTCTGGTCAAGACCTTTTAGTTTCTATTGCGCTCAAGCCAACTTCCAGCATAAGACTTACTGCAGATAGCATTGATAAAAAGGGTAAAGCAACAGAAATTAGCACCACTGGCAGACATGATCCTTGCGTCGGCATTAGGGCAACCCCAATTGCAGAGGCAATGCTAGCAATTACATTAATGGATCACGCACTTAGACATCGCGCTCAAAATGCTGATGTATCATCAACTACACCGCCTGTCCCTGCTGAAAAGCCTTAGTTACAAGCCAACCTAAAAGGAAATAATGTTTAAGCTCATTCATAAGCGCGTTCCCAGTAACGCAAAAAACGATATCTTGTCAGGACTGACAGTAGCATTAGCATTGGTCCCTGAAGCTGTTGCATTTGCCCTTTTGGCAGGATTAAACCCACTAGTTGGGCTCTATGCCGCCTTTACTATTGGGCTCATTACATCAATCATAGGTGGAAGGCCTGGAATGATCTCTGGCGCTACAGGAGCTATTGCAGTTGTCATTGGGACCTTAGTTGCCATTCATGGGGTGGAGTACCTATTTGCAGCTGTCGTGTTAACTGGGCTCATTCAAATTGTATTTGGTCTATTTAAGATGGGTAAATTTATAAGACTTGTTCCTCACCCAGTTTTTCTAGGCTTTGTAAATGGCCTAGCAATTGTCATTTTTCTAGCGCAGGTTAAACAATTTAAAGTTGGCGGCGAGTGGATTACTGGAACCCCTCTAATGTTAATGCTAGTAATTGTTGCAATTACAATGGCTATTATTCATTTTTTACCAAGATTAACTCGCGCAGTACCATCAACTCTAGTTGCAATTGTAATTGGAACAGTGGCTGTATTATTTTTAGGGCTTGATACTAGGACAGTTGGAGATATTGCGCCTATTGGTGGTGTATTTCCTCCATTTCATTTACCCGATGTGCCAATTGATTTTGAGATGCTTAAAATTATCTTTCCTTACGCAATGATTATGGCTTTAGTTGGGCTTATTGAAAGCTTATTAACACTTAACTTAATTGATGATTTAACAGAAACTACAGGTCAGCCAAATCGTGAATGTATTGGACAAGGCGTTGCCAATACTGTTACAGGTCTTTTTGGCGGAATGGGTGGCTGCGCAATGGTTGGGCAAAGTCTGATTAATATTAAGTCTGGAGGAAGGGGAAGACTCTCTGGAATAGTTGCATCTGTGGTACTACTATTTTTTATACTCTATCTTTCTAAATACATAGAAATGATTCCAGTTGCGGTTCTAATTGGCGTCATGATGATGGTCGTAATTGGCACCTTTGAGTGGGGTTCATTTCGATTATTTGGTAAGGTTCCAATGCCCGATATTATTGTTGGAATATCTGTTGCAGTAATAACTGTATTAACAGATAACTTGGCACTTGCAGTCATAACTGGCGTTATTATGTCAGCGCTTTCATATGCCTGGGAGTCTGCTGGAAAAATACAGTCTGTTGAAGAAGTTGAGTCAGATGGGAAAAAGACATACAGACTCCATGGCGCAATATTTTTTGCATCAATCAATACTTTTCATGCGATTTTTAGCCCCAAAGAAGACCCTGAAAATGTCTACATAGATTTTGAGGACTCAAGAGTGATAGATCACTCTGCAATTGAAGCAATTGATAAGCTTGCTGATCGTTACCAAAAAGCAGGAAAAACCCTACATTTAGTTCATCTTAGTGAAGAGTGCAGATTACTTCTAAAAACAGCAAAACATTTAGTCGAGGTCAACGTCCTTGAAGACCCTCACTATCATGTCGCAATTGATAAAGCAAAGGCTAGAATTGAAGGAACCATCTCTACTTAGAAGTTTACTAATTTTTACTTCTAGACTAGAGATTTTAAAGGTTAACTATTTTCCTTTTTCGTCGCCCCAAAGAATCTTATGAAGTTGCACCTGAAGTCGAACATTAAGTTGTTTCTCTAAAATCCAATCTGCTAATTGTGCTGGCTTTAAGCTTTCATAAACTGGTGAAAACAGGACATCTGATAAAATCTCATGGTCTTCTAAAATACTGCAACACCAATCAAAATCTAACCTTGAAGCGATAACAAACTTGAGCTGATCTTTGTTTTCTAAAAGCGCAATATTTTCATATCTATTTTGGTGTTGCTCTGTTGATGAAGGGGTTTTAAGGTCCATTACAATAGATACATTTTTATTTACCTTAGAAATATCAATACTGCCACTTGTTTCCATTGACACCTTGTATCCCTTCTCTATCAAAGTATCCAACAAACCAAGGCAATTACTTTGCGCCATTGGCTCTCCACCCGTAACACATACATAGTGTGTTTTATATTTTGAAATCTCAGCTAATATTTGCTCAATTGATAAAGGATTATTGCCTTTAAATGCATACGCAGTGTCACAATAATTACATCTTAATGGGCAGCCTGTAAGTCGAACAAACACAGTTGGAATTCCAACCTCTCTTGCCTCTCCTTGAAGCGAGTAGAAGATCTCAGTAATATTTAATGTCATATTATTTAAATTGCCCATCTCTTAATCGTTTTATTTGATTTCTAGTGTCTGCTGCCTGCTCAAATTTTAAATCCTCAGCAAACTTATACATCTCTTTTTCAAGTCGCTTTAGTTCTTTGGAGAGCTGAACAGGAGATAATTTTACTTGAATAGTTTCAGATATTAAATCATCAATATCAGACGCTGAAAGGTCTGTATCTAAAATATCAACAATCGGCTTCACAACGCCCATGGGTATTATTCCATGTTTTTTGTTATAGGCTTCCTGCTTGTCTCTTCTTGCAGATGTAACATCCATTGCTCTTTGTATTGAGTTAGTAATCCTGTCAGCATATAAGATAACGCTTCCATTAATATTTCGAGCAGCCCTTCCCATCGTTTGTATTAAAGATCGCTCTGAGCGAAGAAAGCCTTCTTTATCTGCATCTAAAATTGCAACTAGAGATACCTCTGGAATATCTAACCCTTCTCTTAAAAGATTTATCCCAACTAAAACATCAAAAACACCAAGACGTAAGTCTCGAATGATTTCTACCCTCTCAACGGTATCAATATCAGAATGAAGATATCTTACCTTTACATTATGATCATTTAAGTAGTCACTGAGCTGCTCTGACATCTTCTTAGTCAGTGTTGTCACTAAGACCCTTTCTTTTACAGCAACCCTTTTATGAATTTCAGATAGTAAATCATCAACCTGAGTTTCAACGGGCTTAATAACAATGCCTGGATCTAATAATCCAGTTGGCCTTACAACTTGCTCAGCAATAACAGTTGACATCTCTAATTCAAATTTTGCTGGAGTTGCTGAAACCAAAATACACTGGTTTAATCTTTCAGAAAATTCTTCAAATCTAAGTGGTCTATTGTCTAGAGCTGATGGCAGGCGAAAACCAAAATCTACGAGCGTTGTTTTTCTAGCCCTATCACCATTGTACATTGCCCCTATTTGGCTGACTGTAACGTGGGACTCATCTAAAATAATTAAAGAATCTTCGGGCATATAATCAAAAGGGTTGGTGGCGGTTCTCCTGGCTTTCTTCCAGATAAATAGCGGGAGTAATTCTCAATACCTGAGCAATAACCTAGCTCTCTCATCATCTCCATATCCTGCGCTACTCTTTGAGAAAGTCTTTGATCTTCAACTAATTTATTTTGAGAGAGTAGTTCTTTTTTCCTTAAGCCAAGCTCAACCTTAATATCATCAAGGATATTTAATATGGTTGATTTAGGGGTAACGTAATGTGTCTTTGGATAAATAGTAACCCTTTGAAGAGACTTTAGTTTTTCTCCTGTTAGTGGATCAAACCATGAAAGGCTTTCCACCTCATCATCAAACATCTCTATTCGAATTGCTCGCTCTTCAGAGTCTGCTGGAAATATATCAATTACCTCACCCTTAACTCTAAAATGACCTCGGATTAATGTAATGTCATTTCTTGAATATTGCATCTTTGATAATGTCGCAAGAATTTCTCTTTGCTTTGCAACCTCCCCAACAGTTAAATGAAGCAGCATTTTCATATAGCTTTCAGGATCTCCAAGACCATAGATAGCGGAAACACTTGCAATAATTATTACGTCTTTGCGCTCAAGAAGTGATTTGGTAGCAGAAAGTCTCATCTGTTCTATCTGCTCATTTATTGAAGCATCTTTCTCAATAAATGTGTCTGAAGCAGGAACATAGGCCTCTGGCTGGTAATAATCATAATAAGACACAAAGTACTCAACAGCATTGTTAGGAAAGAATTCTTTCATTTCACTATAAAGCTGAGCAGCTAAAGTTTTATTTGGAGCCATAATCAGACTCGGTTTTTGACTCTTCTCTATAACATTTGCAAGAGTAAATGTTTTGCCTGAGCCCGTAACACCAACGAGCGTTTGATACTTCTCTCCAGCCTCAATTCCGTCTAGTAACGTTTGAATAGCTTTTGGCTGATCACCCTTAGGTGAAAAATTTGATTTCAGTTGAAATTTTCTAGCCATTATTGGCAGTTTTTGATTAAAATAAAACCCTTAATTTTAAACCATTTAAAGAGCACAGTAAATGTCAACTATCCTATCAAATCGTGTACAAAAAGTTAAACCTTCTGCAACTATGGCTGTCAGCGATAAAGCCAAAGAATTAAAGTCACAAGGAATACAAATAATTTCAATGGGATCGGGTGAGCCAGACTTTGATACTCCTGTAAATATTCAAAAAGCGGCTATTACTGCAATTGGCTCTGGAGATACAAGATATACCCCAGCTGACGGAACTGCAGAACTAAAAAAAGCAGTCTGTGAAAAATTTAAAAGAGAGAATGGATTAGATTATTCCTTAAATGAAGTAATGGTTTCTTGTGGTGGTAAACAAGTTTTTTATAACCTCTGTCAAGCAATCCTTAACGAAGGTGATGAAGTAATCATACCAACTCCTTACTGGGTTTCATATCCTGACATGGCTATTCTTGCTGATGCGACTCCTGTATTTATTGAGGCTGGCTTAGAGCAAGACTTTAAAATAACTCCAGATCAATTAGAAGCTAGCATCACGGATAAATCCAAACTTTTTGTTCTTAATAGCCCCTCTAACCCAACAGGCTCAGTTTATAGTGAATCAGAAATTAAAGCCCTTGGTGAGGTTTTGAAAAAATACCCTCAAGTTCTTACTATAAGTGATGATATATACGAGCATATAAGGTGGGGTGATGATGATTTCGTAAATATTGCAATGGCGTGTCCAGAACTTAAAGATAGAGTTGTAATTCTTAATGGTGTGTCTAAAGCCTACGCAATGACTGGCTGGAGAATTGGTTATGCTGCTGGACCTGAAACAGTAATTAAGGCAATGAAAAAAATTCAAGGACAGTCAACCTCTAATCCAAGCTCAATTTCTCAAGCTGCTGCTCTTGAAGCAATTACAGGTGATCAGTCATTCATATCAATGATGGTTGAGGCTTTTGAGCGTCGCCATGAGTTTCTTGTTGATAGTTTGAATGCTATAGATGGTATTGAGTGTCCAAGATCTGGTGGAGCCTTCTATTCTTTTCCTAAAGTTCAAGGATTAATTGAAAGAATTGGTCTTAAAGATGACGTTGAGTTTTCAACTTATTGTCTTGAAAAACTTAGTTTGGCTGTTGTTCCAGGTTCTGCCTTTGGAGCGCCAGGTTACGTTAGGCTATCTTTTGCAACCAGCATGGATAACATTAAATTATCGGTTGAGAAATTAGCAAGCATCTAAACATATAATTGCTTACATATTTTTGCTTGACATCAAAAATTTCTTAAGATAACCTCTACTAATCTTAATTGGAGATACATTATGCTAGATAAAAGAAAATTCTATATCAATGGACAATGGGTTGAACCATCAACTAAGAATGACTTTGACGTCATCAATCCTTCTGATGAAACAGTTTGTGCAGTGATTTCTCTCGGCTCTCAAAGTGATACCGATGCAGCAATTGCAGCTGCAAGAGCAGCACTACCAATGTGGTCTGCCTCAACAAAAGCAGATAGAATAGCACTACTTGAAAGACTTTATGCAATCTATGAAAGAAGAATGGATGACATGGCTGAAGTCATTTCGATTGAAATGGGAGCACCTATTGACTTTTCTAAAGCATCACAGGCACCTTCAGGAACAAGTGCTATTGAAGATTTTCTTAACCAACTTAGAAAGTTTGAGTTTGAAGAACAACTTGATGACTCAGACAATCAATTAATTTATGAGCCAAAAGGTGTTTGCGCACTAATTACGCCATGGAACTGGCCAATAAGCCAAGTAGCTCTAAAAGTTATACCCGCAATTGCTGCTGGATGCACTATGGTTTTAAAGCCTTCAGAGCTTGCTCCTTTAGACTCAATGATTTTTGCTGAAATGCTTGAAGAGGCTGGATGCCCTGCAGGAGTATTTAACCTTGTTAATGGAGATGGTATTGGTGTTGGAAGTCAGCTGACTTCTCACCCTGATGTTGATATGGTTTCTTTCACAGGCTCAACAAGAGCTGGCGCACTAATTTCTCATAACGCTGCTGACGACTTTAAGAGAGTTGGATTAGAGCTTGGAGGCAAAGGAGCTAATATTATTTTTGCAGATGCAGACGAAAAAGCTGTTAAGAGAGGCGTAAGACACTGCTTCAACAATACGGGTCAATCTTGTAATGCTCCTACTAGAATGCTCGTTGAGCGCTCAGTTTATGATCAAGCAGTTGCGATTGCTAAAGAAACTGCAATCTCTACAAATACTGATATTGCTTCAAAGTCTGGAAAGCATCTAGGTCCCGTTGTATCTCAACTTCAATTTGATAAAATTCAAGTGTTAATACAGGCAGGCATTGATGAGAATGCAACCTTGGTCGCTGGAGGAACTGGTAAGCCTGAAGGATTAGAGACAGGTTACTTTGTAAAGCCAACTATCTTTGCTGATGTTAATAACCAAATGACGGTTGCAAGAACTGAAATTTTTGGACCCGTCCTCTCCATGATTCCATTTGATACTGAAGAAGAGGCAATTAAAATTGCAAATGACACGCCATATGGCCTTACCAATTACGTTCAAACTCAAGATCAAGAAAAAGCAAAAAGAGTGTCTAAAAAATTACTGTCTGGGATCGTAGAAGTTAATGGAAAAAGCTCTGCAAGTGGCGCTCCATTTGGTGGCTATAAGCACTCAGGTATTGGGCGTGAAGGTGGCTCTCTTGGACTTAAAGAGTTCATTGAAGTCAAAGTAGTTACTGGCTGGAGTTAATTAGATAGTTTGATATTGAATGGCTTTAAAAAAAATTGCCATTGGTGGAATTAGCACAGAGTGCAGTAGTTATTCACCCCTATATCAAAAGAAAGACGACTTTCAAAGCATCCAAGGTCAAGCATTGCTTGACCTTGTTGATTTTCCCTTTAGTGAATTTGACATAAAGCCTTATCCACTATTCTTTAACAAGTCAGTTCCTGGCGGCCCTATTGATAGAGAATACTTTACTCAAATAAAATATCAATTCATTGAGGATATTCACTCTCTAGGAGATCTAGATGGGGTCCTTCTATTAATGCATGGTGCAATGTATGTTGATGGTATTGAGGACCCAGAAGGAGAGTGGATTGCGTCAGTTCGCAAAGAAGTTGGGCCAAAATGCATCATTTCAGTAAGCTTCGATCTGCATGGCCAGATGACCAATCAAATTATTAGTAATATAGATGCTTTTGCAGCTTTTAAAACTGCTCCTCATATTGACGTCAAAGAAACTTATCAGCGGTCATCAATGATGCTTTGTAAGGCCCTTAATGAAAACTATAGGCCCTATGTTCTCTGGTCAGCAATACCAGTTTTAGTCTCAGGAGAAATGTCTTCAACATTTGTAGAGCCCTGCCAATCAATCTATGAAAGTCTTGACCTTTACAATCAAGAATCTAATATCCTCGATTGTAATCTAATGATTGGTTACGTTTGGGCAGATACTAAAAGAGCCACAGCTTCTTCTATTGTGACTTGCACTAATGAGAAATCTGGCGCTATCATCTGTAAAAGTATTGCTAATCTCTACTGGGACAATCGAAAAAAACTAAACTATGGCATGAAGTCAGGAGATATTCATAGCGCTCTTGAGTTTTGTCAGGATGATTTTTCAATAATTGCAGATAGTGGTGATAATCCTACTGCAGGAGGAGTTGGAGATAGGGCTGATATTCTAAAAGTAATCTTAGAAGCTGATTCAAAAGAAACTTTGATTGCAGGTATTGCATCAAAATCAGCCTATGATGAACTAAAAAAAGGAAATCAATTTACTATTGGCGGGACATTTGGTGGGGGCGGACCTTCATTAATACTTACTGCTGATAGCGTCTATTTTCAAAATCAATGCGCAATAGTTAAAGTAAATAAAACAACAATTGTGGTAACCAAGCTGAGAAGGCCATTTCATAAGCTTAAAGATTTTAATGATTTAAAAATAAATCTACGTAGCTTCCAGTTACTCATTGTTAAATCTGGGTATCTTTCACCAGACCTTGAAAATCTTTCAGTGCCTTCATTTATGGTTTTGTCTGATGGCGCTGTAAATCAAGACTTAAGCTCAATTTCCAATAAGCAAAGAAATAGAAATATCTATCCATTTCAGGACTTTTATGACTTTACTCCTCAGGCAAGTAATGGCAAATCAATTGTTAGTTAATTGCATCCAAAATAGCGCTAATAAGTAACTGCTCATTCCACGAATTTGCGTCCTCGTCCAACTCTTACAAAAACCATATCCTTTGAGGAATAACATAAACCTATTTGAATTATATCTTTTAATGCATAGTATCTTTCTGGTAGAATTTTATCTACGTTATTAGACTTTACAAATAAGTTTTAGCGTTATTTTTTAAATAAAGGGGAAATACATGTGCGTTTAGCTTTAATTTATAGGCTTAACGCAGCTTCTTGGTCTGCTTTGGGCGTCTACAATTAATGGTTTGGGCCAAACATGATGTTTGCAACGGCCTATGGGTGGGCACCATCTGTTGCGTCCCATGATCGCAATGGCCCAAGCTGCTAGGAACATGCAATGATAGGAATTACCGCCATAGTCTTTCTAATGGCTTACCAAATTGGACAAGTGAGAGGACAGCTTAAAACTGCTGCAAAATCTTTAGCTTCTTCATAGCGGTTCTTATCTTACACTCCTTCAAGTTGTATCAAATACTGATTTCTCAATCAGCTCCTGGGGCAGCTATGCGACTGGATTAGCACTGTGAGTAACGGCTCTTTTTGCAATTGGCTTTTTTATGGAAATCTAGATAAATAAAATAAAATCTGTTCTAGTTATCTCAAAAGGAGGTCATAATTGACCTCCTTTTTTTGTATAACATCAAACATGAACTCTAAGCAAATCTTATTAGCTCTTATTGTTCCTATTACCTGGGGCTTAGGGTTTACTCTAGCCAAAATTGGAATGGAGCAGTTTCCAGCTCTCCTTATCATGACAATTCGCTTTGGTATTGCAGGTTTAATTCTTGTTTGGTTTACAAAGCCACCATGGGGTCATATGCGTGAAATTTTTGTTGTTGCACTTATTGGCTCAACTATTCAATATGGTCTTACCTACAATGGCCTCAAAGGTATTGATGCCTCTACTGCAGCAATCCTAGTTCAGCTTGAAGGTCCAATTTTAGCAATTATGGGGGCATTTCTATTAAAGGAAAAGCTTGGTATTACTAGGGCATTAGGAATGGGGCTTGCTTTTATTGGCGTCCTGATAATTGCAGGAGAGCCCAGACTAGATGGTCACCTTGACAGCGTTATATTATTAATTGCAGGCTCTGCTGTATGGGCGGTCGCACAGATAATGATTAGCCGGCTTAAAGATCTCTCAGGAATTACCATATTAGCCTGGGTTGCAATCATGGCTACCCCACAAATGTTTGTAGCATCTTTACTAATTGAAGATGGACAGTGGCTTGCAATAACAACTGCTAGCTTCATTGACTGGTCAATTATTCTATACTTAGCATTGATTATGACTGTATTAGGTTATAGCGTTTGGTATCACTTATTGAGCAGTGTGGATGTAAGCAAAGTATCGCCTTTTTTGATGCTACTTCCAATTACCTCAATTATTGCGGGAATAGTTCTTCTTGATGAAAAATTAACTTCCTCAATGATATTGGGAGGTTTGTTAATCATGTCTGGGGTTGCCAGCACACTTATTAGTTGGAACTGGCCAAGGAAACAAATTAACTTGTAACTATAATTTATTTATAAAATGGATCAACCGACTCAAATTGTGTCGTTAATTTTCTGACCCATTTAGAGAACATAATTCCCTTATTAAGCTGCATAGAATTATTATCTGACCGAGAATTTTTCACCTCATCTCCATTTAATGGAAGCTCCATTTGTTCTTGAAGAAATTTAGATTCTTTATCTAAATCTTTTCTTAAATCTTTTAATTTATCAATCACACTATTTTTTGACATTGACTATCACTCCTTATTAAAGTTAATTTACTTATCGCGCTTTTTGAGCTTTCCTTTAGAATTTTTTAAGGAAGCCTTGAACTTGCTATCCCATTTCTTACTTAGCTTTGATGAAGTGAGATCTTGATAATCAACACCACTAATATCTTTAAACTCAGAAATTGCATCTTCCATAGCTGTTTCAAATACGCCTGAAAGAGTCATGCTATATCCAAACTGTTCTGCAGCAGTTGCAGCTCCTTTAAACGCCTCAAAAATAGGTCTGCGAATTCTTACGCTAACCACTCTCTTTTCATCCTCTTTTTGATTTTTTGTTACGTATTTACCCATCTAAAGATTTATTAATTTACTAACTAATATGAAGTATACACTTTTTGTATACTTTATGTATTAATAAAAGTAATCTTTATGTATACAAAATTAATTGCAAGATTTTTATATATTTCGAGATATAATTCATCCATCTAAAAAAGTAAGTTAAGTAAATGATCAATATTAATTCTTTAGATAAGCTCATCGAAGATAGTGAAAATGAGATTCTAAATATCCGTCCAGATACTGAAAAAAAGATTATTTGGGCAAATCAAAATAAAGTGAAGACAAAAATTAGTCTTATATTTATTCATGGCTTTTCAGCAACCAGAGCAGAGCTTGATCCAGTTATTGAAATGCTTGGCAAAGAGCTCAATGCGAATATTTTTTTTACAAGGCTTAGAGGGCATGGTCTAGATGGTGAAGCCTTAGCTGAGGCTACCTTTGATGATTGGATGATAGATACAAAAGAAGCTATTGATATTGGTAATGCAATTGGGGATAGCCTTATCTTAATTGGTTGTTCTACAGGCTGTTCATTAATCCATGCCAATCTTCAATATACAGAAAATGCTTTAGCAATTATTTATGTATCCCCTAATTTTGGACCAAAATCTTTTTTTGGACAACTTCTTAGAATTCCTGGAGCTAAGTGGTTTATCCCCTTCATTTTTGGAAAAGAATACTCCTTCGTCCCAAGAAATGCAGATCATGCAAGATGTTGGACGACAAGCTATCCTATAAAAGCATTATTTGCAGTAAAGGACTCAGTTGTTGCAGCCTATAAAGTTAAGCATATTAAGATTAAACAACCAGTATTATTTTATTTTTCAGATGATGATCAGGTCGTATCAGCAAAAGCCACACGTAAAATAATTTCTAAAATGGGTAATAATGTCTCTATTCACAATCCAATACTTACAAATACTGATGACTCCTCACAGCATGGCGTTCTTGGAGATATTTTGAGCTCGTCTCAGACGAATAGTGGAGTTAAAAAAATTCTTAGCTGGCTAGAAAACTATATTTAGTAGTTACGCTTAATCTTCGCGCCCTTATAAAGTATTTCAGATAAGTTTTCTTCAGCAACTCTTCGCTGATTGACTGTTAAAGGATCCATATTGTATCTTGGGCGATCTAGCTCAATACTATTCATATCTTGCCTCTTTCGTCCTCTAATATGAGTCCATATATTCCTTCCAACTACCTGCTTTATTGATGGCGGTACATACGATTGAAGTGAAAAACCAATCCTTCTTTGATTGCTATTATTAGGCTGTGATCCATGGATGATAGCTCCATGGTGAATCGACATTTCACCAGGCTTCAATATTAGATCAACGGTCTTACTTTGATCCACATTTTTAATAGCTTGGCCCCTTGTTAGGATATTGTTATCTGCATAAGTATCCTCATGTTTTTGTATTGCTGATTTATGGCTACCTGAGATCATCGACATACAGCCTGTCTCTAGGTTGCTAGGACTTAGCGCAATCCATGGTGTTGGAAAATCAAAGCTATCAAGGCCCATATAAGTTGCATCTTGATGCCAACTAACATACTGTTTAGAGGAGGGCTCTTTAATAAACATAACCGACGCCCAAAGAGCAATATCAGGGCCAATAAGATCTTCTATTGCGTCTACTATGGTTGTGTTATGGGCGAGCGCATCTAAAAAAGCAAATGAGAGATGTAAATTATTGCGACTCTCTGAATTAATTTCTTCAGGGTATTGCGCCTCTACTTCTTCAAGTTGAATTTTAATAGATAAGGCATCTTTTTCAGAAATAACTCTTATTGGAGATATAAAACCTTCATCATGATACTGCTCAATCTGTTTTTTTGTTAAAACTTTAGGCATTATTCTTATCCTATATGTGGATAGTAATTTATTCAAAAAATTTTATTTTATTACAAATATTTAAAAAATTTAACCTTGTTACTCCAATTCTTTATACTTAATAAATTAAATAAACTTCGATAATACTTATATGAATAATATTTTTACTAAACACCCCAATGAGTTTGGATATAACTACTTTCAACATCTCTGGGGGGCATGGAAATATTGCCTTACACTTTTAGGGCTTTTAATTATTGCGCTCATTCACTCTATTTTGCCATTTATTTTTCAAGAAACTGTTAGCAATAAAATTGTAAAGATGGCTGATGAACATAAAAATAAAATGATAAATTCTTCTAAAATTCATCAATAATTCACATAGGCTTGTCAAAAACTAATCTAAACTGCGCATTATGAAATACTTACTGACCATTCTTGCAGCTCTAGTTTTAAACACCTCTGCTTCAGCAGCAATGTCTCCTCGTTTTTATGAAACTGAAATTCTTGGTAACTGGATTTGTAAAGATACTTGGCCTGGGTATACCGCTTTAGAATTTATAAGATACAAGAAAGATGGTACCTGGAATAGTTTTGGTCAACTAATTGTTGACTTTCCAATCGAAGAGAATACAGTTAAAGTGAATTATAGTGCCCTTGGAACTGGAGTATGGGAAATTAATGATCAAAGCTTAGTCAGTATGATTGATTCTATTAAAGTTGTTAATAGGAACCATCCATGGCTTGATGAGTATTTTAATATGGAAGAACAATTTACTCTTAACGATAAAAGATCTGAAGAGATTATTGTCCTGTCTAATGATTATATTAATCTTCAGCCTTCAACTGGCAAGCCATACGAATGTTATAAGGTTGAAATATAACTAATCTTCTCGTTGATTGTATTTCTGAGCATTGCCCTTTGATAAATTAACTGGATATTTTTCAGCATTTTTCTCTAATTTATTCTTAATTGCTTCTTCAATATCAATTTCTAAGATACTGCAAAAACGCAGAAGATACATCGCAATATCTGCCACCTCACTATTAATTTCTTGAATCTGCTTTTGATTAGGAGAATTAGATTCTTCTGGCTTTAGCCATTGAAAAATCTCAACAAGCTCTGAAGCCTCAACACTAAGAGCCATAGATAAATTTTTGGGGGTATGAAACTGCTCCCAATCCCTTTCAATTGCAAATTTTTTAAGCTGGTTTTGTATTTTAGATATATCCATATTTTTCACTCGATTGATTAGTAATTAAAATAATAAAAAAAATAAGTATACTTATTATGAGGCTTGAAATTACTCAAGCGTTCAATTAACTTTAAGGGGAATTAATATGGATATTCAAACTATTTGTCACATTTTTTTAATATTGTTTGGTGGTTTTTTTGCCTTTCAACTAACTTTTAACTCAAAAAAGTTTGCAATAGATCTTCGTCTGGACTCGCCACAAGTACCGTATGCGCTTAAGCCAGCAGGATTTCTAATGGGTGGAACGGTTGCAATGCTTATTGTAACGTTTTTCCAAATTGGTATTTTTGAAAGAACTGATACACCAACATTATTAGTTGCAATGGGGTTTTTCTGTACCTTTGCATTTATTTGGAATATGGGTCTATTTTTAAAAGTTTGGCCAACGTTTGATGGTGCTGATCATCATATTAAGAATGCTATTAGGCCTTTAATTCCTTTAATAGTAATCATTATTTACTTCTGGGTATAAAAAATAGTTGCTTATTAAATAAAGCAGGTAACATACGATAATGATAATGATAATGATTATTATTTATAATAAGAAATAATTTAAATTTAGGAGGCAATATGTCAATATTTAAAACACAAGAAGCTGCACAAGAAGCAAAAGATATGGAGGCTTATGCAGCAACTATGCATGAAGATTTTCAATTTATCATGCACCTAGACAACTCAACTATGGATAAAGAAAAAACCATGGAAATGTTTACATTTATGATGAATAGTGATGATTTTGTAACTCATGACTCACGCTGCCTTTATGAAAATGATGAGGCTATGGTTACCCATGGCGTAATGAGCTTCCCTGACGGAACTAAAGAATCAGTTCTAGCCTTTATGCAAATAAAGGATGGTCAAGTCATACGTATGGAAACTGGTGCAACACTTCTTCCATAAGCATCATTAATCTCAAATTAAAGGCGCCTTTGGGCGTCTTTTTTGTTTAATATGTTGCTCAATAGTTAAGAATTATTTTAAAAATGCATCAAAAAAATCTTTGGCAAGACAATTCTAAAGAAAAAATTACTTTCAGTAATCTTAAAAAATCAATTACAACGGATTTAGTGATTATTGGTGGCGGCTTTACTGGCTGTTCAGCGGCCCTATCTGCAGCAAAGAATGGGCTATCAGTTACCCTTATTGATCAAAAGATTGGCTATGGCGGCTCGGGAAGGAATGTTGGCTTAGTTAATGCAGGCTTATGGATGCCTCCTGAAAAGGTCGAAAGTATCCTTGGATTAGAAGCAGGAGTTAAGCTTAATAAGGCTTTAGCAACAGCACCTGATTTAGTATTTAGTCTTATTGATAACTATGAAATTAATTGCAGCGCTAATCGCTCAGGAACGCTTCACTGTGCTCACTCTAAAAAAGGATTAAAAGATATTCAACTGAGATTTAAACAGCTATCTGAACGTGGTGCTGAGTTAGAGCTTTTTGATAGACAGCAGACTCAGCAAAGAATAGGCTCTTCAAAGTTTTTTGGCTCTCTTTTTAATAAAAAAGCTGGAATTATTAACCCTCTAGATTATTGTCTTGGCCTGGCAAGAGCTGCTAAATCTTATGGCGTAAATATCTATGAGTCAACTATAGCAACTAACATTCAATCAATCAATAATGATTGGCTAATCAAGACAGCTGAGGGCACCATTAAGGCAAAAATGCTTTTAATTGCTACAAATGCCTATCAAAAACCAATTGAAGGCCTAAATCCATCCAAATACACTTCTGTACAGTATTTTCAAGTCGCAACTAAATCTCTACCTTCAGATCTAGTAAAGTCAGTTTTACCCAATGGTGAAGGTTGCTGGGATACTGCTAGTGTAATGTCTTCTTTTCGACTCGATGCTGACAATAGACTTATTATTGGTGGGATCGGAAACCTTGGTCATAGCGCCTCCAAGATTCACACTAATTGGGCAAGGAGAAAAATTGAGAGTCTCTTTCCACATCTTAAAAATATTGATATTGAATTTTGCTGGCATGGACGCATTGCCATGACAGGTGATCATATTCCTAAAATTCTAAGGCTAGGTAGTAATGCTTACTCAGTTTTTGGCTATTCAGGCAGAGGAATTGGACCTGGAACTTATTTTGGTAAGGCAGTAAGTGAATGCCTTATTAGTGGTGATGAAACCTCTTTGCCAGTTGATCCTTTGGATTATTATCAAGAACCTTTTTCTAAAATCAAGGCAGGCTTTATTGAATTTGGCGCTACTGCAAGTCATTTACTTTGATTAGCATTTAGATTATCTTCTATCTATCTCTTCCAACCCCTTTAAAGCGCTGCTTAGTTGTAAACCATGCGCCAAGATCTAAAAATGGTTTTGGTGGAAGCCATTTAGCTTTCTCAAGAGCAAGACAATCATTAACAATAGCAGATTTTTTTCCGCATGCATACTCAGCTATTCCAATACCAAATGCAGTTCCTTTAGTAATTCCAGAACCATTGAAACAGCCTGCATAATAGAGGTTATCTGAAAATCTCTCAAAGATATTAGTTTTATTAGCGCTCACACCTTCAACGCCTGAATATAAGAACTCAAATGGAACATGACTTAACTGTGGAAACCTATTATTAAATGCTTGTCGATGAATCTGTTGTCGGTTAATTAATTGCTTATCAGTTAATAGGTGGTGATTGTTATATTCAGCTGTGTTTCTTATTGCAATTCGGCCATCATCCGTTAATCTGATAGTAGCCCCGCCACTATGAAGCGACAGTATTCCCCATGATGATTCACTTCCCAGGGTATTAATCTCATCCTTGGTTAAGGCACGAGTAATACTTCCAGAAAGCGTTACTCCAACTGCCCTTTGTTTAGGCTTTGCACCCTCAAAGGTTTCATAATTACAAGCCATTATGACTTGTTCAGCGGTAATTATTGCATCTGGAACCATGACCTTAACAGCCTTACCCAATGTCATCCTTAATACTGGTGTATTTTCATAAAGCTCAACATTACTTGGAAGATTTTTAGCCAATCCAAAAACTAATTTAGCGGGCTGCATTAATGCACCATTTTCAACTTTAACGCCCTTCTTATACCAACTCGTTCCTAGATGATTATGAATTTCCTGTTTAGAGAGAGGAGTATGTGTAATGTCACGTTTTTTAAGATAATTAATAAAATGATCACACTCAATTTCAGAGTTGTTATCTGCTGCAGTATGATAAATACCTGATTCTATCCAGTCACAATTGATGCTGTTATCTTTTACTAATGTACGAAGAGAATTAAGGCCTACTTGATTAATTCGATCTACTCTTTGGTATTTTTCAAGTTGTGATTCTTGATAGGGGCCTGAAAAATGGCTATGCGCAACAGCATAACCAGAATTTCTACCAGAAGCATTCTGGCCCAGCTCTCTTGCATCAAGCAAGATAATTTGATCTTTAGGGTTAATCTCTGCTAGCCTTCTTGCACAAGAAAGACCTGTAAAGCCGGCACCTATGACAAGCCATTTAGCTTCAAGGTTAGAAGTTAATTTAGGCTGAGATTGCCTAGCAGGAACTAAATCTACCCAACCTTTTGTTTCATTATCAAAAATAGGATTAGCTTGAGCCATAGAAATAATCTAACTTTACTACTAACTTAAATGATCAATTAAAATAAAGTGATCACTTATTTCAGAAGCTTGATTTAGCCACCTTTTTACTAAATTACTTTGGTGAGGAGCCGCTGTTACGCCTGAGGGTATCTCTTTATTAAGAACGGCTTCAACAGCCAAAGCAACTGAGCAAGAGACTAATTGGGCCATTGCGCTTCCTTTGTTATTTCCAAGCGTATCAAGTAAAAACTGCTTATGCCAAACAACCTCTGAGTCATTTTTAACCTTTAATTCAACAGTTAAAATCACACGATCAACTTCTTCATTTCTATAGGAGTATTTATTCCATAAATCATCACTGATAGCCTTTAGACGATCCTCTGCAATTTCAGGGTCAAGCGTATCTACCTCAGAAAAAATATCAGACCAAGCATCTTTCCAGCCTCTATACCTTAGAGTTCCTCGAACAAACTGATCTATCTTCAATCCCTCGTTCATTTGATACTGCTCAATAAATGGAATGGAATCGCGATTAGGATAAACCTCAAACTCATCCTCACCCCAAGGCATCGGAAGAGGGTAAAGCTCAACAGCCTCCCATGGCTTATGAACTGTATAAACTTGGCTATCACGAATGCTAACTGAAGTTGACATTAAGGCCTTTAAAACTCCCAGTGGAGACCAACTAAATTTGTAACAAAAATCATTAGGAACGTCACTTAAGCCACCACAATAACTCAAAAAAGAATGATTATTTTCAGCAGAAAAAACCTTTGAATTTTTATAATCTTCAACGAGTGCATGAGACATACTATGGTCTATTCCTGGATCAAGACCAACCTCATTAACAAGGCATAAATTCTTTTTTAGCGATTCTTCATGAAGCATCCTCATCTCATCTGAAATATAGGAGCTTGAGACAAAATGAGCTCCAAGTGATAGACTCAGTTCTGCAACAGGAACATGGAAATTACCAGGAAGCATTGAAACTATAACGTCTCCAGCTGTAGCATTTTTCTTAATGGCCTCAAGAGAAAATTCTACAATCTGATAATTACCCTTAACACCTAATAAAGCATCACTTGCTTTTTTGACTGTTCGATTATAAACAATAACTGAATGGTCATTTTCAATAAGCATTTTTAGCCCTGGTATTGCTGACAAACCAGCACCTAACCAATGAATTTTTGACATTACAACTCCTTCTTTATTTCTAATTAAATAGATGAAAACTAAAAAACTTTAATAGCTCCTTAATCTTTAAGAACAAACATGTCCATAAACTCGTTGACAGGTGTTTGTTCAGTTTTCTCTTTATCAAGACACAATGAGTAGATCCTGTCACTGTGCTCTTTAGAATAAATACTTTTGAGACTATTAAAAAATTTTCTCTCAAGTAATGGAATACCTTCCTGGCGACGATTACGGTGTCCTATTGGATATTCAACTTCCACTTTATCAGTTTGACTCCCATCCTTAAAGAAAATCTGTAACGCATTGGCAATAGATCTCTTGTCATCTGCTAGGTAGTCTTTTGAGTATCTTTTATCTTCCTTTAAAATCATTTTATTTCGAAGCTTATCAATTAATGAGTTTTGTTGATGAAAGGAATCTTCATAAAACTCAGCCACCAAATCACCTTTAATCATTGCAACTGCAAGCATATATTGCATACAATGATCTCGATCAGCTGGATTATCTAGGGCGCCTGTTTTATCAATAATTCTAAGTGCTGACTCATGAGTTGTAACTTCAATCCTTTCAATTTCATTTAACTTTTCTTTAATCTCTGGATAAAGCAATACTGCGCATTCTACTGCAGTTTGAGCATGAAATTCAGCTGGGAAAGATATCTTAAAAAGAATATTCTCCATAACATAAGTTCCATAGCTCTTAGAGAAGCTAAACTCTCTTCCCTTAAAACTTACATCATAAAAGCCCCACTCTGGTGAACTCAAAATGGAAGGCATACCCATCTCACCAGCCATAGTTATCATTGCCAGGCGAACTGCGCGAGATGTTGCATCGCCAGCAGCCCATGATTTTCTTGAGCCAGCGTTAGGTGCATGCCTATAGGCTCGAAGAGAAGAACCATCAGCCCAAGCTTGTGATAAAGCATCAATAATTTGTTCTCTTGTCCCTCCTAGCATATGCGTAGCAACAGCTGTGCTTGCAACTCTTACGAGTAAAACATGGTCTAGGCCTACTTTATTAAAACTATTTTCAAGTGCAAGAATACCTTGTATTTCATGAGCTTTTATCATGTACTCGAGCACATCTCTTATACTTAATGGTGATTTATGATTCGCAATATTTACTCTTGAAATATAATCACTAAGAGCCATAATTGCGCCTAAATTATCAGAAGGATGCCCCCACTCTTCAGCTAACCAAGTGTCATTAAAATCTAACCATCGAACTAAGGCGCCAATATCCCAAGCTGCTTTTACTGGGTCAAGCTCAAATGACTTTCCAAAAACCCTAGCACCATTTTCTACTGTGGTCCCAGGCACCAATGGGCCTAAATGTCTAGTACAATTTGGATATTTCAAAGCCAAAAGACCACAGCCGATAGTATCTATTAAACAATTTCTAGCAGTATTTAAGGCCTCCTCAGACTCTACTTTAAAATCAATCACATAATCAGCGATATCTTGCAGAGCTTGATCTGCTGACATTCTATCTGCTTTCACTATACTAACTCCTTGTTTCTATGGGGCTGACTTTTTGTGGACCTGGACCTATATAATCTGCATTGGGTCTAATGATTCGATTATTTTGTCTCTGTTCAAAAATGTGAGCACACCATCCAGTTACTCTTGAAAGAACAAATATTGGGGTAAATAGTTTAGTTGGTATTCCCATAAATTCATAGGTAGAAGCATGATAAAAGTCAGCATTTGCGAATAGATTTTTCTCTCTTCTCATAACCATTTCAACTCTTTCTGATACATCATATAGATGCTTATCGTTAACCTCCATAGATAATTTTTTTGACCATTGCTTGATAACCTCATTACGAGGGTCAGATTGAGTATAAACTGCGTGTCCAAAACCCATCACAAGTTGCTTTTGTGCAAGCATTTTAAGTAATTCAGCCTCTGCAACATCAGGGTCATTCCATTGGGATAGCATAGCACTAGCGGCTTCATTTGCGCCTCCATGTAATGGTCCGCGTAATGTCCCAATAGCACTTGTAACAGCAGAATGAATATCTGAAAGCGTTGAGGCACAAACTCTTGCAGCAAAAGTGGAGGCATTAAATTCATGTTCAGCATACAAAATCAAAGAAATACTCATTACTTGATCATGCAGTTGGCTAGGTTTTTTACCATGCAAGAGATGTAAAAAATGACCACCAATAGTATCATCACTTGTCTCCGTATCAATTCTTTTTCCATAGTGGGAATACTGATACCAGTAGCTAAGTATCGATGGAAATGCACTCAGCATACGATCTGCATGGTCAGTTTGGTTTATAAAGCCTTCCTCTTGCTCTAAATTACCAAGAACCGAACAGCCTGTCCTTAAAACGTCCATAGGATGAGCAGTTTTAGGGATACCCTCCAAAGTACTTCTTAGTTCAGGTTGAAGTCCTCTTAATGTTTTGAGTTTTTCTATATATGCTTTTAATTCCTGTGAGTTAGGTAGTTTTCCCTTCAATAAAAGATAGGCAACCTCTTCGAAAGTTGTATTTTCTGCTAAATCTACGATATCAAAGCCACGATATGTGAGGCCAGAACCGCTAACTCCAACTGTACATATTGATGTCTCACCTGCACTCTGACCTCTAAGACCAGCTCCACCTATTTTTTTTCCACTCACTACTTACTCTCCTTATTCATTACATCATCTAATTGCTTTTCATATTGATGATAATTTAAAAAATCATATAACTCTTCTCTTGTTTGCATACTGTCTATCACATTATTTTGATGACCATCTTGCAAGATATGTTGATAGACATTAAGAGCTGCTTTACTCATAGCCCTAAAGGCACTTAGTGGATAAAGAATCATATCCACACCAGCCTCAGAAAGCTCCTCTTTGGTAAATAATGGTGTTTGACCAAATTCAGTTATATTTGCTAGAATAGGGACATTAATTGAATCAGAAAACTCTCTATATTGCTCAATGGTATTGAGCGCCTCAGGAAATATCATATCAGCACCAGCTTCTACAAAAGCTGTCGCTTTATCAATAGCAGACTGCATACCCTCTATGGCCAATGAGTCTGTTCTTGCCATAATTACAAAGTTAGGATCGGTTTTGGCGTCAACTGCAGCTTTAATTCTGTCAACCATTTCATTTGTACTAACTATGGCCTTATTTGGTCTATGTCCGCAACGTTTTTGAGAAACTTGATCTTCAATGTGGATAGCAGCTACGCCACTATTTATCATTTCTCGAACGCAACGAGCAATGTTAAGTGCCCCACCCCAGCCAGTATCTGCATCTACTAATAATGGTAGGGAAGTTACTTGAGTAATTCTTTTAGCATCTTCGAGAACATCTGCTAGGGAAGTAATACCAAGATCAGGAACTCCAAGAGAAGAAGCTGCAACTCCACCACCTGACAAGTAGATTGATTGATGCCCAACTTTCTCAGCCATAAGAGCGCTATAGGCGTTAACAGCGCCTACAATTTGAAGTGGCTTATTTTCATTAACTAACTTTCTAAATTTCTTTCCACTGCTGTCCAATTTGAATACTCCTTGTCTAACCTAAATCAACTACATAATAACTATCTTTAGTAAAAACTATTATGCATATATTTTCTATAAATTCTCTATTTTAGGTAAATGTCATCTGGTATTTATCTTGATGTTAAGAATTATTTTGTAAACTTTTTTAATCTCATATTGACTAAGGATTTAAACCAACGCTTCTTAAAACTAAATCAATAACTTGTTGTTTTTTTTCTTCAAATTCACTATCTGTAAGTTTCTTTCCATTATTTAAAATCATCACTTGATAATCAAAATCAGCATAATGTTGAGTGGTAGCCCAAATCATATATAACAAGGTATGAGCATCACCCACATTAACAATTTTTTTTAGTTCAACCCACCTATTTATCGAACTAACACAAGTATCAACCCATTGTTTTAACCTCGATGATAATACTTCTTCCATTTCAGGGGCACCACTAATAATTTCATTTGCCCACACTTTTGAGCCGAATGGTCTAGTGCGTGACAAATTCATTTTTGCGCCAACATAATATTTCAAGGCTTCTCGAGGTTCATCAAATTTATTAAATGTATCAGCAGCCCTCATCCAATCAACTAGTATGCTTTCTAAGACACATCTATACAAATTTAATTTAGTATGAAAATAATAATGAATATTGGATTTTGGAAGTTTAGCCATATCTGCAATTTGTTTTGTAGTAGAGCCTTTAAGACCATGCTTTGCAAATACTTTTTCTGCAGCAATTAAAATAATAAGTTCATTTTCTTCACGAATTCTCTCTTTACTACGAGTAATACCTCTGGCTTGTACTAGAACTTTTTTATTACCCATTCAATTCTCCATTATTTTTTCATGAAACCTTTAATGGATTATTTGGGTGAGTTGTCCAATCAGATGCTTGTGGTGAAATTGCCTTTCCAGTTCTAGGGTCAGTTCCTGATGTCATAGCGACCATTGAGATACAATCTATTACAGGGCAAACGCTTACACAAAGATTACATCCAACACATTCATCATCCTTAACTGTAAATACTCTATCACCACTATCAGTTGAATATTCAATTGCTTGATGTGAAGTATCTTCACATACAATGTGACAACGACCACACTTTATACACTTATCTTGGTCAATGACAGCTTTATCAACGTGGTTTAAGTTCAAGAACTTCCAATCAGTAACTGATGGAACTGCTTTGCCAATTAGCTCATCTACTGAATTCATACCTTTTTCATCTAAAAAGTTACTCAATCCAGTTTTCATGTCTTCAACAATTTTAAAACCATAGACCATTGCGGCTGTACAAACCTGAACATTACTGGCACCTAATGCAATAAAGTCTACTGCATCTTTCCAAGTCGATACTCCCCCAATACCTGAAATTGGTAAGTTTCTAGTTTTTTCATTACGCGCTATCTCTGCCACCATATTCAAAGCAATTGGTTTTACCGCCTCACCACAATAACCCCCATGAGTTCCCATACCACCCGTAGTTGGAAACATAGTCAAACTGTCATAATCAACTCTCATAATTGAGTTTATGGTATTAATTAATGACACTGCATCACCACCACCCTCAAGGACTGCTTCAGCTGGATAAATTACATCAGTTATATTTGGCGTAAGCTTGACAATTACAGGGACTGTGGCATACTTTTTGCACCACTCAGTTGCTTGTTTTATATATTCTGGAACTTGCCCAACTGCAGCACCCATTCCTCGCTCTGACATACCATGAGGACAACCAAAATTAAGCTCAAAACCATCTATACCTGTATCTTCAATAATAGGGATATGCTTTGCCCAAGATGCCTCACTCATTGGAAACATTACAGATGCAATCACAGCCCTATCTGGCCAGTCTCTCTTTACTTGACGCATTTCCTTAAGATTAACTTGAAATGGACGATCAGTTATTAATTCGATATTATTGAAACCAATAACTCGTCGGTCATTACTCATCATTGTTGTGTACCTTGGGCCATTAACATTCACAATATGAGGATCCTCACCCAGAGTTTTCCATGAAACCCCACCCCAGCCAGCTTCAAAGGCACGATTTACGTTATAAGCCTTATCTGTCGGTGGTGCCGAGGCTAACCAAAAAGGATTAGGTGACTTAATTCCTAAAAAATTACTAGTTAAATCTGCCATACTATGCTCCTTGTGTTAGTGTTTCGTTTATTGAAATTGCAGCAAGTTTGCCATCTTGTACTGCTGACACTGTTAAATTGTCACCATCAAGAACACAGTCTCCTCCTGCCCATACTTTAGACAATGAAGTTTTACGTTGTTCATCTACAACAATCCTTCCTTTTTCTATTTCCAAACTGTTATTATCTGTCAAGCCTTCAGTCACTAATTTTTGCCCAATAGCTTTGAAAACAACATCAGCTTTTAATGTAATATTTTCCCCACTTGCCTTGAGGCTTCCATCGTTTTGTGACTTCATAACATCAAACTCCATTGCAGTGACATGACTATCATCAGCTATCAGACGTTTTGGTGACATGTTATATTGAATTTGTACGTCATGCTTTTTTGCCAGAGCCTGCTCATATTCACTAGCAGCCATTATTTTTTTACTACGTCTGTAAGCAATCGTTACTTGCTCTGCACCTAACAATTTGCTTTGAACAGCAATATCTATTGCTGTCATACCACCACCAATCACAACAATATTTTTTCCAACCATTAGTTCATCTTTATTATTGGTTTGACGTAAATTTGCAATATATTCAACGGCATCAATAACACCAGAAATGTCTTCATTATCAAGATTAAGTTTATTTACTGAACCAAGACCACACCCTAAAAATACTGCGTCATATTTCTCCTGAAGACCTTCAAGATTAATTTGTTTACCAAGCTGCATTCCTGTTTCGATAGTAATGCCACCAATATCTAGAATGTAATCAAGTTCTTGCTGTGCAAAATCATTAGGAGTTTTATAAGCTGCAATGCCATACTCATTTAAACCTCCTAGCTTATCTTTGGCATCATAAACTGTTATTTTGTGCCCCAAAACCGCTAAACGATGTGCGCATGATATTCCAGCTGGCCCAGCCCCAACTACTGCAATAGACTTTCCTGTATTTTCTTGCCTAGAAAATAATTGCACTCCATTGTTTAATACTGAGTCAGTTGCATAACGTTGTAGTAATCCAATTTCGACAGGTTTTTGTTCATGATCATTTCGAACACATGCCAGTTGGCACAACTCCTCAGTTGGGCAGTCACGGGCACACATACCTCCAAAAATATTTTCACTTAAAATTTTCTCTGCAGCACCTGTTAAATTATCACTCCTAATACTTTGAATAAAGCCTGGGACATCAATATCTGATGGACAGGCCTTTGTGCAAGGAGCGTCATAACAAAAATAACATCGATCAGCCTCAATTAATGCCTCTATTGCAGACAATGGTGCATGGAGGTCTGAAAAATTATCATCAATCTCTTTTTTACTAAGGCGATGTGATTTAATGTTCATTACCTTATTTGTTAAATTATTGTCACTCATATTTTCCTCCGAAAAAAAATATTTGACCATTTGGTCAGGTTATATTAACAGAACCTCAATACAAAATAAATTTCCTTTTTAACGTTTCACAGCTTTTGGTATCTTTTTCTCAGCTTGGACATCTAGCCCTTGATAGAATGAAGAGTATGCAGGGCGGTCAATATATCTTCCAGCTCCCCTTTCAACTTTCAACTCTCCATTAGCATAGACAACTTTTGCAGCACTTATAGTATGTGAAGCACAGCCTTTGACTTCCATACCCTCAAAAATATTGAAATCAATATTTTGGTGGTGTGTTTTAGCAGAAATTGTCTTAGTTGCTTCTGGATCCCAGACAACAATATCTGCATCTGCACCAACTGAAATACTCCCTTTTCGAGGATAAATATTAAATATTTGTGCAGCATTAGTAGAAGTTAATTTAACAAACTCATTCATACTAAAAAGTCCAGTATTTACGCCATGATGCCATAGCACTTCCATTCTATTTTCCACGCCTGCAGTTCCATTTGGCGTTATACGAAAATCATCCTTACCAGCTGCTTTTTGATCAGCACAAAAACAACAGTGATCAGTAGCGGTAGTTTGCAAATTACCAGATATAACTCCTTTCCATAATGCATCTTGATGTTCTTTTGCTCTAAAAGGAGGACTCATTACATGAGCAGCAGCACTCTCAAAATCTTTATTTAAGTAAACTGACTCATCTACAAGCAAATGTCCAGCTAAAACTTCACCAAATACTTTTTGCCCAGCATTTCGTGCTCTAGTAATTGCCTCTAAAGACTGCTTAGTAGAAACATGAACGATATACAAAGGGACTCCATATACATTAGCAATACTAATAGCTCGACTAGCAGCCTCACCCTCAACCTCAGGTGGACGAGATAATGGGTGACCCTCTGGTCCAGTTATGCCCATATCAAAAATCTTACTTTGTAATTGTGCAACCATTTCACCATTTTCAGCATGAACTGTTGGCATTGCACCTAATTCTAATGACCTATTGAAGCTATTGACAAGTATTTCATCAGTGGCCATTATTGCGCCCTTATAAGCCATAAAGTGCTTAAAGCTGTTAACACCATGTTTTTCAACTAGTGTTTTCATATCAGCATGGACAGTTTCATCCCACCAAGTAATGGCAACATGAAAGCTATAGTCAGCTACTGATTTCTCCGCCCACTCTCGCCATTGATGATAAGCCTCAAGAATACTCGTTCCAGGAGAAGGAATAACAAAATCAATAATCATTGTTGTTCCACCAGCAAGTCCAGCAGCTGTCCCAGTATAGAAATCTTCACTAGCAACAGTTCCCATAAACGGTAATTGCATATGGGTATGAGGGTCGATACCACCGGGCATAACATATTGCCCGGCAGCATCTATTACCTCAGCGCCACTCGGCGCTGAGATATTACTGCCAATTTCCTGTATTTTGCCATCTGCACATAGCACATCGGCTTGAAAAGATTGATCAGCATTAACAATTGTTCCATTTTTAATTAGTACAGACATAGTATTCTCCTACAAGAAATTAGATTTTATATTATGATCCAAATGCAGCATCCCAGACTTTATGAGTCCAAGCACCGACTGGCTCGGCATTAATTACTGGATCAGAATCACTACCAAGTAAAGTATCAACAGTACGCTGGTAATCGTCAACATTTAATTTACCGCCATTTGCAGTAAGTTTATTAACCTCACCCATCATACGACGCTGATGCTTTTCAGTTTGAGCACCACTCATGTCATTTTCAAGCACGATATCGGCAGCAGCATCGGAATTATTTGAAGCCCACTCCCAACCTTTCATGCTAGCACGAAGGAAACGCGCAGCTTTATCAACAAAAGCAGGATCACTTAGGTTTTCTTCCAAGACATACAATCCATCTTCAAGTGTTGAAACACCTTGCTCATCATATGGGAAAACTACTAGCTCATCGGCTGAAAGTCCACCATCAATAACTTGCCAGTATTCATTGTAAGTCATCGTTGACACGCAATCTGCTTGCTTTTGAAGAATAGGCTCTATCCCCCAGCCTTGCTTCAATACTGTCACTCCACCAGCGCTTCCATCAGTTGCCATATTAAGCTTACTCATCCAGCTCAGGAATGGATACTCATTACCGTAGAACCAAACTCCTAGAGTCTTATCTGCGAAGTCAGAAGGCGAACTTATGCCCGAATCTTTACGGCATGTAAGCATCATTCCAGTGCTTTTAAATGGCTGTGCTATGTTGACAAGGTTAAGCCCTTTTTCTCTAGATGCTAATGCTGCTGGCATCCACTCAATTAGAATATCAGCACCACCGCCTGCCATAACTTGTGGAGGTGCAATATCTGGACCACCTGACTTAATTGTTACATCTAAACCCTCATCATCGTAGTAACCATTTTCTAGTGCAACATAATAGCCTGCAAATTGAGCCTGAGTTACCCACTTCGTCTGAAGGGTAAATTTATCACCTGCTTGAGTATTAAAGCTCAAAGCTATAAGCATAGTAGAGCAAATTGCAGCTAATATCGTTTTACTTTTAAATATTTTCATCATTTCTCCCTTTATTTTAAAAAAATAGTACTTACCCAGAACTAGCTTTTTCGCATCGATGGATGCCAGAAAGTTAATTTTCTTTCTAAAAGAGCAAATACTCCATAAAACATCGAACCTGTAACAGCAGCAACCGCAATTGTTGCCCATACAATATCGATATTCATTCGGCCAACCTCCGCCGAAATTCTAAATCCCATTCCAACAATGGGTGTTCCAAAAAATTCTGCAACTATAGCTCCAATCATAGCAAAAGTTGAGTTAATTTTCAATGCATTAAGAATAAATGGCATTGCATTTGGTAGACGCAAACTAAAAAGTTCTCGCCAGTAACTTGAAGCATAAGTGTGTAATAAATCCCGATCAATCCTATCAGTCTCATTAAGACCACTTAAGGTATTTACCATCATTGGAAAAAAAGTCATTATGGCAACAACAGCTGCTTTGGACTGCCAATCAAATCCAAACCACATTATCATAATTGGCGCCATACCAATAATTGGTATTGCGCTAAAGAAGTTTCCAATTGGAATTAATCCACGCCTTAAAAATGGTATTTTATCAGCTGCAATTGCAACGAGAAATCCTGTACCACTTCCCATAATAAAGCCAGGAATTGCTGATCGGACAAAAGTTTGATAGAAATCTGCAAATAAAGTAGCACCAAACCCATCAAATACTTGCCAAATAAGACTTGGTGCAGGTAACAAAACCTGCGGAACGGACATACCTATAGTAATAACCTCCCATAGAAAAAATATCCACGCACCAAATAAAACTGGAATGATTATAGTTAGAGATAATTCTATTAATTTATTCTTTGTTTTCAAAGCTGATAGTTGAACTAAGTTATTCCATGTTAGAAACCACAATGCACTTACCAAGAACCAGGCATCTAAACCCATAACCACCCCTTTATCGAATGAATGTATTAAATTTAATACAGACCAAGCTCCAGAGAATAAAGCTACAAAACAAATAGATAAAAGAAATAATCCCTGTTGACGAATAACAAAAAATATCAAACTGACAATGGCAATAATGATCACAATAAAAGGATTAAGTGCATAATCATTAATTACGTTAAGCTGTAACGAAATAAAAGAGGCGATTGAAAAAATAAGACATAGCAATCCTCTTAAGGGGTACGACCTTATTATTGCCAGGAAATTCATATTTGCAGCCCCATACGATTATTAACTGCGCGCTCCATTCTTCCAACTATGGTAACTAGGGTTGCAGAAATCACTGAAGCAGTTATCAGGGCAGCCCAAATAAGACTGGTTTGTCCGTAATATGAGCCAGATAATAGGCGTGCACCAAGGCCACCTTGAGCACCAGCAGGAAGCTCTGCTACAATTGCCCCAACTACGCTCAGAGCAATGGCTACTTTTAAACTGGCAAATAAATAAGGAAGAGACGCTGGAAGACGTAATTTCCAAAAAACCTCAACCTTTGATGCTGAATAACTATTCATTAGGTCTACCAAGAGAATACTTGGTGACCTTAAACCTTTAACCATCCCAACAACAACAGGAAAAAAACAAAGATAGGTTGAGATCATTGCTTTTGGAACTAAGCCAATAATACCCATTGAACCTAACACAACGACAATCATCGGAGCAATTGCCAGAATTGGAATAGTTTGAGATGTAATTATCCAAGGCATTAAGGTTCGATCCAGTGCTGGCACATAAACAATACCCACTGACAAGACAATACCAAGAAAGGTGCCCATTATAAAGCCAACCATTGCAGAAGATAAAGTCACTCTAGAGTGGAAAACCAAACTCCGTGGTGAAGTTATCTTCTGATCCCAAATTGTTTTCTTTAACTCCTTTGCAATTTGATGGGGAGATGGCAAAACAGGTCGCTCCATAGACCAAGAGTCTGAGGCTAGTTGTGAAAAAGACCACTCAATATTATTTTTTTCATATCTGTCAATTAAAAAGGAGCTATTTAAATAAACTGCTCCCGCATACCATATCATAATAATAGCCGTTACCAGAATCACGACAGGACCAATACTTCCTCCTATAATCATACTGAAAAGCCTATTAGCTTCCATCACTATGCCCCTCTTTAAGCCCCTCTCTCACAAGTTGCGAAACCTTTAAGAACTCTTTTGATTCACGAATATCAAGATTTCTATCTTTTGGAAAATTGGTATCAATTACATCAATAATTTTTCCTGGACGAGCTGACATTACAACAATCTTATTAGATAAGAATACTGCCTCAGGTATTGAGTGGGTAACAAATACAACTGTTTTCTGAGTTTTTTCCCATAAACGCAATAACTCCTCATTTAAACGATCTCGAGTAATTTCATCTAGCGCTCCAAACGGCTCATCCATCAGTAACATATCAGGATCAAAACTCAAGGCTCTCGCAATCGAGACACGCTGCTGCATACCACCGGACAATTGCCATGGATATTTTTTTTCAAATCCTGACAAGCCTACTAAAGACAAATATTGATTTGAAAGACTTTTTTGCTCATCTTTTGAATAACCTGATATCTCTAATGGTAAGTGGATATTTGCTTCTATATTGCGCCAAGGCAAAAGAGCTGGAGTTTGAAAAACATACCCATAAGCACGATCTAAGCGTGCTTGATTTGGCGATTTACCTTCTACATTGATTGTGCCACTTGTTGGTTTTTCTAGATCAGCTATTACCCTCAATAAAGTAGTTTTACCACACCCACTTGGGCCAATTAGTGAAACAAAATCACCTGAATTAACTTTCATATTAATATCAGAAAGTGCATGCACTGGCTCTGTCTGTGTTTCAAAGGTAAGACACAAATTACTAATATCTATGATTGAAGACTCAGCAGACTTTATAGATGAAGACTCATTCATGATGCTATTTTTCAGTTAGCCCTCCATAAAGGTCACTGCGCCTGTCTCTAAAAAATTGCCAAGTATCTCGCACTTCTCGAACCATATCTAAATCAATTTCATGAACCAGCAACTCATCATCACCATAACTTGCTTGTGCTTCAATTTGACCACGAGGATTTACAATATAACTTGATCCATAGAATTCTCCCATTTGCTCTGCCCATGGCTCCTCTCTTCCAACTCGATTTATCGCACCAATAAAAACTCCATTTGCAGCAGCCGAAGCAGGTTGCTCTAATTCCCATAAATATTTACTTAATCCTGCCACTGTAGCTGAAGGATTAACAATATATTCAGCTCCATTTAAGGCTAATGCACGCCAACCCTCAGGGAAGTGTCTGTCGTAACAAATATATACTCCCAACTTAACATATGCAGTTTCAAATACTGGATAACCAAGATTACCGGGTTTAAAGAAAAATTTTTCATAAAAACCAGGGGCAACTTGAGGAATATGAGTTTTACGATATTTCCCTAGAAAGCTTCCATCAGCGTCAATTACTGCTGCAGTATTGTAATAAATACCTGGCATTTCTTCTTCATAGATAGGAACAACAATTACCATTTGGTATTTTTTAGCATATTCTTGCATTAGCTTAACTGTTGGTCCATCAGGAATTGATTCAGCTGCTGCATACCATTTTTTATCCTGGCTTGGACAAAAGTATGGCTGAGTAAATACTTCTTGAAAACAAAGCACTTTTACCCCTTGTTTTGCAGCATCCTCTATCATAGGGATATGAGCCTCAATCATTAAATCACGTATTTTTTCTGGCGACATCGTGCCATCGCCTTTCAATCCCATTTGGATCAGACCACACTTTAATTTACTCATTCAATTCCTCCTTTTCCGATTTGGTAAATAAAAAAACTTTACACTTCTTGACTAAATAGACAGGCTACATATTTTTTTTATACTTGTCAACTATAATTAATTGGTTGACTTTAAATAGTTCTCAAAGTGGCATTAAATATAATCTAGGGGACAAAAAAAATGACCTCCTAAAGGAGGTCATTTAAAAAAACATAAAAACCAGTTATGAAGGGAAAGAAAAGTTTACGCCTTCCCTTACACTGGATGATGGCCAGCGCTGAGTTATGGTTTTTCTACGTGTATAAAATCTTACGCTATCTGGCCCATATGCAGCCAAATCACCAAACATTGATTGCTTCCAACCACCAAAACTATGCTGAGCAGCAGGGACGGGCAATGGTACATTGATACCAACCATACCAACTTTTATTTGATCACTAAAATATCTTGCTGCTTCACCATCTCGGGTGAAAATACACGTGCCATTTCCATATTCATGCTCATCTATTAAGTCAATTGCTTGTTGCATAGTTTCTACTCTCACTACCTGCAATACTGGTCCAAATATTTCTTCCTTATAAGACTTCATTGAAGATTGCACGCTATCAATAAGCGTTCCACCAACATAAAAGCCATTTTCACAACCTTTTACCTCAACACTCCGTCCATCAACAACAATGTCGGCGCCTTGATCTTCTGCACTGGTGATATATTCTTTAACTTTTTCCATATGATCTTTAGTTATAAGTGGTCCAAAATCATTTTTACTATTATCAAAATTACCCACCTTAAGGTCATGCATCTTAGATTTCAAGCCAGCTATTAAATTATCTGCTGTGACTGAGCCGACTGCTACTGCTACGGAAATTGCCATACACCTTTCACCACTTGAGCCAAATGCAGCACCTATAAGAGCATTCACTGTATTCTCCATTTCTGCATCTTGCATAACAATAGCATGGTTTTTAGCGCCTCCAAGAGCTTGGCACCTCTTATCATTTTCAGAAGCAGTTCTATAAATATATTTTGCAATAGGAGTTGATCCAACAAAACTTACAGCTTGCACTCTTTCATCTTTGAGCAAAGTATCTACTGCCTCCTTACCTCCATTAACTACATTTAAAACCCCTTTTGGTAAGCCTGCTTCATTTAATAATTGAGCAATAAATAATGCTGACGAAGGATCTCTTTCTGAGGGCTTTAATACAAAACAATTACCACAAACTATTGCCATGGGATACATCCATAATGGAACCATAGCAGGAAAATTAAAAGGGGTGATTCCTGTAACAACTCCTAAGGGTTGAAACTCACTCCATGAATCAATATTGGTTGAAATATTTTTACTATGCTCTCCTTTTAGAAGTTGCGGTGCATAGCAAGCATATTCAACATTCTCTATACCTCGAGTAATTTCACCAAGCGCATCATGTGCGATTTTTCCATGCTCCTCTCCAATTAATTGCGCTATTTTATTAATATTTTTTTCTAATAATTCTTTAAAACGAAACATAATTCTAGCTCGTTTAAGTGGTGGCGTTGCTCGCCATGCTGGAAAAGCTTCGTGAGCCGCATTTATAGCTTTTTCAACAGTATTTTTTGAAGCAATTTCTACTTGCTTCCCAACCTCTCCTGTCGATGGATTAAATACATCTTGAGTAGGGTCACCCATTGATACAAGCTCACCATTAATAAGGTGTTCTACTAATTTCATCTCTTCTTACTCCTTTATTGTAATTCTTTAATTGAGTCAGATATTGCTCCAACAACATCCTTTATTTCTTGTTCAGATACGATAAATGGCAAACCTAATTGAATAGTATCACCACCATATCGAACATAAAAGCCTTTATTCCAGCACTTCATTGCAATTTGATAGGGTCTTAATGCAGGTTCATTTTTAGCAGACTCAATAGTAATTCCACCAGCCAGTCCATAATTACGAATATCTGAAACATATTGCAAACCTTTAAGACTATGAAGTTCTTTTTCAAATATTGGGCTCATTTTTTTAACTCGCTCTATCAAATTATCATTCTGTAATATATCTAAACTTGCAATTGATGCAGCGCATCCCACAGGATGAGCTGAATATGTATAACCATGGAATAATTCAACTAAATAATTTGGTGCTTTTGTATCCATAAAAGTTTCATAAATATTTTTTTTAACTACTACACCACCCAGTGGTTGGCTGCCATTACTAACCTGTTTTGCAAAAGTCATTATATCTGGAGTAACGCCAAAAGCTTCGCCACCTGTTTTTGCGCCCATACGGCCAAAAGCGGTTATCACTTCATCAAAGATTAATAAAATATCATTAGAGTCACAGATTTTACGTAGCCTTTTTAGATATCCTATGGGGGGTGGAAATACGCCAGCGGAACCCGCCATTGGCTCTACAATTACTGCTGCAATATTAGAGGCGCCATGCAATAATATTTTATTTAATAAGTCATCTGCTAAATGATCTCCAACCTGGGGCTGCCCTTTGCTAAATATATTTTCTGGGAGAAGGGTAGACGATAAATGATCTGCTTCAATTCCTTGTCCAAACATTTCTCTATTAGGACCAATACCACCAACACTAATCCCTCCAAAATTAACTCCATGATAGCCTTTTATCCTTCCAATCAAACGAGTCTTACCGACCTTTCCCTTAAGTCTCCAATAAGCTCGAGCAATTTTTAGAGAACTATCTACTGCCTCTGAACCAGAACAAGTAAAAAAGACACGATCCAGATCTTTTGGAGTAAATTCAATAATTCTATTTGCCAACTCAAACGATTTTTCGTGTCCAAATTGAAATGCAGGAGAATAATCCAAAGTCTCAATTTGTTTAGAGACTGCTTCAATAATTTCAGGGCGAGAGTGACCTGCTCCACAAGTCCAAAGACCTGAAAGGCCATCAAATATTTTCCTGCCTTTATCGTCTATGTAATAACTGTCTTTAGCAGAAACCATTATACGTGGATTTGCTTTAAACTCTCTATTCCCACTATAAGGCATCCAGTGAGCATCATAATATTTAGGATTATTTTTTAACATTTTTTATTCTCCTATCATCTAAGGTATTTGACTTAACCCTTAAAAATAATTATCTTTTTACCTTAAGCAGCATTTCTTTTTATTATTATTCTTAGAGGGTCCAATCTATAACTCTCTTATCTTTCTCTCCATTTAATAATAGTTGGCTTTCTGTTGGATTAGCCTTTGCAATAATCTGGCCATTACGAATTACAAATAAACGCGCATTGCATAAGCGTATCGCTTCAATTGGATTATTAGCCTGATGAATCACCAAATTAGCATTGCAACCAACCTCAATGCCATAATTATCTAGTTGCATTACTCTGGCTCCATTATTTGTAATAGCTTGAAATATTTGATGCATTTCTTTAACACCTGTCATTTGTCCAACATGTAATCCCATATTAGCAACTTCTAACATATCATGTTTGCCTAGGCTATACCATGGATCCATTACACAGTCATGGCCAAAAGCAACGTTAATATTACTATTTAACAGCTCTTTAACACGCGTCATTCCTCTGCGTTTAGGATAGAGATCATGGCGACCTTGAAGGGTAATATTTATTAATGGATTAGCAACTACTTGTAATTCAGCCTCTTGTAACAATGGTATTAATTTACTTACGTAATAATTATCCATTGAATGCATTGATGTTAAGTGAGAACCCGTTACTCTTCCCTCAAGACCCAAACGATGAGCTTCAAAAGCAAGTGTTTCAACGTGTCTAGACATTGGATCATCCGATTCATCGCAATGCATATCTACTAGTAAATCTTTTTCTGCGGCTAGTTCACATAACAATTTAATAGATAAAGAGCCTTCATTCATAGTGCGTTCAAAGTGCGGAATACCGCCTATAACATCCACACCTTTTTTTAATGCTCTATCAAGATTTTTAATAGAGTTTTTATAGCGTAAATATCCATTTTGCGGAAATGCAACTAGCTGGATGTCGATCCAATCCCGCATTTCTTTTCGCAACTCTAATAACGCCTCAACTGCCAGCAATCGATCATCACTTATATCTACATGGCTCCGAATTGCCAAACATCCATTTGCTATTGCCCAATGACATAATTTTCGAGCACGTTTTTTTATAAGCTCAATAGTTAAATGGGGTTTTAGCTCATCCCATAGCTGAATACCTTCAAGTAAAGTACCACTCTCATTAAAGCGTGGCTGACCAAGAGTTAAAGTAGCGTCTAAGTGAAAATGGCTATCGACGTGGCTTGGAGAAACTAATTTATCAGTCGCATCAATAGTATTAACTGCTTCGCCAATAATATTTCTATCAATAGCTACTATTTTTTTGTTTTGAATAGCAATATCAAAATTCTTACGGTCATCTGGAAGGTTAGCGTGTTTAATAAGTATGTCGAACATTAGATACGATCTCCTTGTCTAAATGGTACTAATAATGCCTTAGGATAGGCTGCTCTTCGTGCAACAAGCATCATCGCAACTATGCTGAGAAAGTATGGCATCATAGAAAAAATTTGATATGGAATAACATCTGCACCTATTAATTGCGCCCTAACCTGTAATGCTTCAAATAATGCAAATAAAATTGCCCCTAAAAAGGCTTTGCCCGGCTTCCAAGAGGCAAAAATAACCAGCGCAACACAGATCCACCCTCTACCATTAATCATACCAAAATAAAATGCATCAAATGCAGACATAGTTAAAAATGCGCCTCCAATTGCCATCAAAGCACTTCCTACCATTACTGCCCCAGTACGAATTAATAATACATTAATACCTTGGGCCTCATTAGCAACTGGATTTTCTCCTGCCATTCTAATTGTTAAACCAAGTGGCATTTTATAAAGTACGTAGAAAGTCACTATTACTAATATATATGCTAAATATGTTAATGCAGTTTGGTTAAAAAAAGCTCCTCCAATAATTGGAATTGATGATAGTAATGGCACTTCAAATGCACTGAATGCTACAATTTTGGGTGGAGTAGTGCTAAATGGTATTATCATTGTATATGCATAATAACTAATAGATGAGGCAAGCATAGTGATTCCAATTCCACTAACATGTTGTGACAAACCAAGATAGACAACCAATATGCTATGCAGAAAACCAAATAGCATGCCCACTATAGCAGCAAATACTACTCCACCCCAGAGGTCTCCACCTTGATAAACCCATAACCAACCTGCCATTGCGCCAATTGTCATTATGCCTTCAATTCCGAGATTTAATACTCCTGCTCGCTCACAAATTAATTCACCCAATGTAGCAAAAATTAATGGGGTTGCAATTCTTACTACAGCTGCCCATAAACTCGTTGTTAATATTAATTCAAGTAATTCCAACATAATTATTTACCCCAAACAATTCGGAATCGTGCCAGCATTGATCCAACTAAAACCGATAATAAAGATATAGCAACTAAAATATCTGCAATATAATTAGGTATATCTACTGTTCGACTCATCGCATCAGCACCCACATAAATTGACGCTAGAAATATAGCTGAAACAATTACCCCAATAGGATGAAGCTGTGCAAGCATTGCAACTGCTATTCCCGTATAACCAAAGCCAGGTGATAAAGTTAAAGTTAAGTAGCCTTTCAGACCAGTAACCTCACTAACTCCAGCCATACCTGCTAATCCACCACTAAAAAGAGCAACCATTAGCACTGATTTATTGATCGATATTCCATAAAAAGTTGAGGCTTGCTGGTTGTACCCAACCGCTCGTATTTCATACCCCCAAACTGTAAAACGAAGTATAGCCCACATTATAATTGACATCACTAGTGCAATAATTATTCCAAAATGCAATCTACTCTTAGCAACTATAGTAGGCAGAACTCCATTATCAATAATTCTTGCAGCCTGAGGCCATCCCATAGCCATAGGGTCTTTCCAAGGCCCTTCAAGCAACATATTCACAAAAAGTAAAATTATAAAATTCAGCAACAGAGTTGTTACTACTTCATCCACCTTCATATGGGTTTTAAGAAAGACTGGTAACAACAAAATTAAACAGCCCGCTAAAGCACCTGCAATAAACAACACTGGAATCATTATTATAGAGGGTAGATCAATCATTCCTGTCCCAACTAATGTTGCCGCCATAGCACCACAATATAATTGCCCCTCTGCACCAATATTCCAAAATTTTGCTCGAAATGCAACAGCTGCTGCTAGACCTGTAAAAATTAATGGGATTGCCCTTGTTAGGGATTCAGTAATTGCAAAACTTGAACCTAAAGCTCCATTAATTAAAGCAATATAAGCAGTGATTGGAGATTCGCCCGCCCAAATTATAAAAAAAGCGCCAAAAATAAAAGCAACTAAAATAGAAAGAATGGGTAATACTGCAATTAACCATACAGGAGTATTTCTTCTTGTTTTAAGCCTCATTAAAACTACCCTCTTTCATTTCACCACTCATCATAAGGCCGACTTGATTTATAGTCAGTGAACTAGCATCAAAAGGTCCTTGTAATTTCCCATCAAATATAACTGCAATACGGTCAGATAGTTCAAAAATTTCATCTAAATCTTCACTAATCAGCAATACTCCAGCACCTTTTGTTTTAGCATTTATTATTTGATGTTGAACAAAACTAATAGCACCTTCATCTAAGCCTCTTGCTGGTTTATTTGCTATTATAAAACGAGGGTTGTTCGATAAACTTCTTGCAAGGATTAACTTCTGAATATTACCACCAGATAATAATCTTGTAGATGCAAAAGCTCCTTCGCAACGAATATCATATTCTTGTATTAATTTTTCAGCATTATTAACTGCCTTCTTTTTGTCAATAATAAAACCTGATTTAGCTTTAGAGCGTAACTCCTCTCCAAGGAAATTTTCCCATAGCGCCATTTCCCCAATAACACCCTCTTTTGAGCGGTCCTCTGGAATCCGTGCTACGCCAGATTTTGTAAGATAACGAGGATCATATTTAATTAAACTCTGTCCAAATAGCTTAAATTCGCCTGAGCTTGGATGAGTTAATCCCTGAAGAATTGAAGCTACTCCAAATTGACCATTACCTGAAACTCCTGCCAGACCAATAATTTCTTTTTCATGTATCTTGAGATTTATATTGCTAAGTCCAACCGTGCCATCACTCGCATTAAGACAGACATTATTTAGCTCTACAACTGCTTTACCAATTTCCAATTTTTCATAAGCTGGTCGAGTAACTTTGTGGCCAACCATCATTTCTGCAAGCAACTCCTTATTTGCCTTTTTAGTAGCTACTTCTCCCACTAATTTGCCATGACGAAGAACCACAATACGATCACTAATTTCTAAAATTTCATTTAATTTATGCGATATAAACATTATTGATAAACCTGCATTTACCATTTCCTTAAGTACTTTGAAAAGCTGAATAGTTTCTTGTGGAGTAAGAACTGCAGTTGGCTCATCTAATATTAAAATACTTGCATCACGATAAAGTGCTTTTATTATTTCAACTCGCTGTTTTTCTCCAACCGTTAAATCAGCCACTTTAGCATCTGGATTAATTAATAAGCCGAAGCGCTTTGATAATGCTTCAAGTTTTTTATACGCTAGTTTTTTTTTACTCCAAAGTCTACTTAAAGGCTCTGTGCCAAGAATAATATTTTCTAATACTGTAAGATTTTCCGCTAAAGTAAAATGCTGATGAACCATTCCAATTCCAGCATCTAATGAAGCTTTTGTTGAGCCTGGTGTTAATCTTTTACCCTCAACTTCAATAAACCCTTTGTCACTAATATAGTGCCCAAAAAGTATATTCATTAATGTTGTCTTTCCTGCACCATTTTCACCTAACAAAGATAATATTTCACCCTCACCTAGTGAGAGTGAAATATTGTCGTTAGCTACAACAGCACCAAAATTTTTACAAATTTTGGAAAATTGTAGTTTCTTCATCTGATAATCTTAGTAAGTTGATTTTGGCTCATCGTCATTAACTACAACTGTAAAGTTACCACTCATGATATCCGAAGAAATTGCTGCAACTTTAGCTTTAACATCAGCTGCAATCTGATCATCAAACTCATAATAAGGTGCTAAAGAAGCTCCACCTTTTTGCATCATAGTCCATTCTTTATAATCCTCTGCTACGAATGTACCAGCTTTAACACCAGAGATTGCATGATTAATTGCATTCTCCATATGCCATAAAGCAGATGTGACTACAACACCTGTGCCGTTTTCCTCTTTATTCATATCATTAACATTACCAAATGCAATAATATTTCTTTCTCTTGCAGCATCCACTACACCAGCTCGCTCTGCATATAAGACATCTACACCTGCTTCAATTT
This sequence comes from uncultured Candidatus Thioglobus sp., assembly GCA_905182815.1. GTDB lineage: Bacteria > Pseudomonadota > Gammaproteobacteria > PS1 > Pseudothioglobaceae > Pseudothioglobus. The sequence goes on along the minus strand of CAJJCX010000004.1, from coordinate 591,870 downwards.
GAGCAAATGCAGCTTCTTTTGCCTTCGGAGGATCATACCATGAGCCAAGAAAAGTAACTTTGAACTCAACATCAGGGTTAACTGACCTTGCGCCAGCCATAAAGGCATGGAACAAGACGGTTTACTTCGCCAATTGGGTAACCACCAACCATACCAATCTTATTAGACTTAGTCATACCACCAGCAATAACACCCATCAAATAGCAAGGCTCATGAATATAATTATCAAAAACTGAAAAATTATTGCCATATTCGCCGCCATACCACTTCCAGGATCACCCATTAGATATGCTATTTCTGGATAATCATCTGATACTTTTCTAGCCTCGGCACTAATACCAAAAGCCTCACCTACAATAAGATGCACTCCACTTTCAGAATATTCACGTAAAACTCGAACATAATCTGTATTAGAAACTTTTTCAGAATACACATAATCAATTTCACCTGCATCCGCTTGGGCTTGCAAAGCTAAATGCAATCTGGCATCCCATTTTTGTTGTAGTGGTTGAGTATATATTCCCGCTACTTTTATTTTAGCTGCCAGCACTTGTCCAGACAAAAGAAAGCTACATAATGTAATAATCAAAAGATTACTAAATCTTCCTATTTTCATAAATTACTCCTTTATTTTTTATAAAATGTAACGCTTACATTAATTTTAATCTCCGATCAATGTCATAGCATTACTCCACTTATTGAGCCAAATAATATGAATCAAGGGCTCAATAATTTCTTGCTTCCAAGGCTTTTTCTAGTTAAGCTTGCATTGGAAAATTTGGATGTTTAGTTCAAGTTAGATGCTTAGCATGAAATTTTTTCCAGTTCTCAGGTCTACCTCCCAAATACCATTGGAGCTATTGAGATCAAACCTAAAATTGGACAAAACCTCTACTCCTTATTTGGTTTAAAGCACACTTCAATTTATTTATTCATTAACTTCATACTAATTTAATTAATAAAATAACTAAATACTTCTTGACTGAATAGACAGGCTATATAATTTTTATATAGTTGTCAACTATAATAAACAGACTAACTTAAAATTAACTTCAAAGCTCTATTAAACAAGTTTGAACTTTAGCTAAGTTCAAATTGAAATATTAACCTTTAACCTATTGATTTTTATAGAAAGAGAAACTATATGAATGAATTTACAACTTTTCATTAGGTTAAGAAATATTAAGTTACTAATATGTTATCATTTTTTTTGATTTACTTTTGAGCTCGTTGAACTGAAAAGGCAATCCAATTCTTACAAATTTAAGGATAAAATTCTATGACTTCTAAAACAATCGATATAGGCCTTGATGAAATTTTTAGTTTAGCTAAGGCGGCACTTATTAATCATGGAGCTAACGAAGAAAATGCAGAATGCAGTTGCAAATACAGTAACTAATGCTGAGCGTGATGGTTCAATTTCTCATGGTCTATTTCGTATTCCTGGGTATATCAAGGCCCTTCAAAGTAAAAAAGTAGATGGCTCTGCGAAGCCAGAAATAACTGAAGTTACGCCAGTAATTTTAAAGTGTGATGCAAAGAATGGATTTGCTCCATTGGCGCATCAATATGGTATCAAAAAACTTATCGAAGCTGCTCAAAAATTTGGAATTGCGGGATTATCAATTCAACGCTGCCATCACTTTGCAGCCCTTTGGCCCGAAGTTGAGGCAATCAGTGAGCACGGACTTGTTGGATTGACGTCTGTTTCATATATGCCAGGTGTTGCTCCTTCTGGAGGAGCTACAGCATTATTTGGCACTAACCCAATTGCATTTTCATGGCCGCGCCCTGGTAAAAATCCAATTGTTTTTGATATGGCAACTGCATCTATGGCAAAAGGAGAAATTCAAATTGCTGCAAGGGACGGTCACTCTGTGCCCCTTGGTACTGGCCTGTCTTCATCAGGAGAATTAACAACTGATGCTTCAGAAATTGATAAAGGTGTTTTACTTCCATTTGGCGGTCATAAAGGTTCGGTCATTGCCCTTATGGTTGAACTCTTATCTGGTCCATTAGTTGGAGAAACCTTCTCTTATGAAACCAAGGAGCGTGATAATGGGGATGGAGGTCCAGCCCAAGGAGGTCAGTTTATTCTTGCTATGTCACCAGAAATTATATCTGGCAAAGATACTTCAGCACAGACCGAGGAGTTTTTAAAAAAATATAATGATATCGATGGGACTCGCTTGCCTGGATTGAGAAGACATGAAAATAGAAAAAATATTGGCCCAAGAGCAGTCAATTTAGAGCTAATAAATACTATTAAAAAGTTAGCATAACTAAAACCTAAAGCAAACTAGAGTAGAGGTAATCAGCCAAATCAACAGTATCTTTTAGTGGATTTTTAGTGCAGTAGTTTATGGTTGCTAAATATATTAGCTGAGGGTCAGGTATCCCAGGATAGCTCGACGTTTCATAATTTCTTCCAGTATAGTAGCCACTAAACCAAAACATAATCATGTTTTTAACGTCAGCATTTTCTTCTTTGACCAGCTTATTTACAGTTTCGCACTTCATATAGCCAACTGCTGAGTATGAATAACTTGTGCCTACAATTAAAAAATTCCCAAATACAAGCGTCAAGATAACTAGAAATTTTTTCATTAATACACCTAGTTCAAGAAATTAATAATACTAATGTACCCTTTCAACTGCAATTGCAACACCCATACCACCACCAATGCACATAGTAGCAAGGCCTTTATTTACTTTATCACGCTCCATGCCATGAAGCAAAGTCACCAAAATTCTAGCGCCAGATGCGCCAATTGGATGACCTAAAGAAATTGACCCGCCCGTTACATTCACTTTAGACTTATCCCAACCTAGTGAGTCATTTACAGACATTGCTTGTGCTGCAAACGCCTCATTAGCCTCAATTCGATCAAGCTCAGAAGCTTTCCATCCAGCTTTTTCAAGACATTTAGTGCTTGCCGGAATTGGACCCGTTCCCATGATAGATGGGTCAACCCCAGCGCTAGAGTATGAAACAATTCTTGCCATAGGCTTTAGTTTCAGCTCTTGCGCCTTAGATGCACTCATGACCATAACTGCTGCTGCGCCATCATTAATACCTGATGCATTCCCTGCTGTTACAGTCCCATCTTTTGCAAATGCTGGACGGAGATTAGCTAAAGAATCCATACTTGTAGTATGTCTTGGAAATTCATCACTATCAAAAATAATGTCGTCACCTCTTCGCTGTGGAATAGATATTGGGGTTATCTCATCTCGAAACAAGTCAGATTTTTGAGCAGCTTCTGTTTTTTGTTGTGACTCTAGAGCAAACTCATCTTGAGATTGTCTTGAATAGTCAAACTTGGTTGCAATATTTTCTGCAGTAACGCCCATATGGCAATCATTAAATGCACACCATAAACCGTCTACAACCATAGTGTCAACCATCGCCCACGGGCCCATTTTTTTACCTTCTCTTGATTTTGGAAGAACATGACTTGAAAGACTCATACTTTCTTGACCGCCAGCAATAACTATTTCAGCATCACCGCAAGCAATTGCTTGAAATGCTAACTGTACTGCTTTTAATCCACTACCACAAACTTTGTTAATTGTCATAGAGGGAGTTTGATAAGGAAGTCCTGCCTCTATTGCAGCCTGTCTGGCTGGATTTTGGCCACTTCCAGCTGTCAGAACTTGTCCCAAAATAACTTCATCAATTTGATCTTTGTTTACACCAGTTTTTTTTAATATTGAAGCTATCACTTCAGCGCCTAACTTATGTGCTGGAATTGAAGAAAGAGAGCCACCAAATGATCCTAGAGCAGTTCTTGTAGCTGCAACGATAACAATTTCATGATTCATATTAATTACCTTTCCTAAAAAAACTTCTAATAATTATAAAGCTTAATAAAAATTAACTACTTTGCTTTTTTATTTATTCTTGCTTTCTGTTTTTCTTTAAAAAAGGCTTTATTTGCAATGTACACCTTTTTATGAACTTCACAGTAAACAATGGACTTATCCTTGTTTGTTAATTTTGTTATTTTAACTATTTCAAATTCATTTAGCTCTTTCGCTTTTTTCTTAATTTCTTCAAGTTCCTCTAAGCTATAAATAAAGTCAGCATAAAGATCCTCTTTTGCAGGCCTTCTAAAGAAAATTTCAGCAGCCTTATCCCAAACCACATAATCATCTCCAATAAGATTCATTAACTGAGTCATTGGAAATGGATCAACAGCGGAAAACATGCTCCCACCAAAAATAGTATTTACATAGTTTGCATTTTTATAGCTAAAAGGAAGTTTGATTTGTATTTTAAGAAAGTCTTCAGAAATATATATAACCTTTGCAGAGGTTCTTCTATACATTGGAGATAAATTAAACCCAAGTTTCAATACTTTTGGCTTACTAATAAATCTTGCGGCTAGTTCTGCAATTTTTTTATACGTAATCATTCTATTAAGTTATAAAAACAAAAAGACATCCGAAGATGCCTTAGTTATATAAATTGGCTCCCCGACCTGGGCTCGAACCAGGGACACACGGATTAACAGTCCGTTGCTCTACCAACTGAGCTATCAGGGAATAGCGTGAGATTATAACGAGCTATGAATTTTGAGTCAATCAAATCTTTGCTTTTATAGCCTCAACTTGGCGATTTATTTTTGAACTTATTTTATTGAATCCTTTAGAGCCTCTCCAAACTCAGAACAAGATAGTAAAGTAGCTCCATCTATAAGCCTCTCTAAGTCATATGTAACCGTTCTTTTTTGAATTGTTTTAGCCATTGCATGAAGTATCAAATCAGCAGCCTCTGTCCACCCCATATGTCTAAGCATCATCTCTGCAGATAAAATCATAGACCCAGGATTCACCTTGTTTTGACCCGCGTATTTAGGAGCAGTACCATGAGTAGCCTCAAACACTGAAATATCATCAGAAAGGTTCGCTCCAGGAGCAATACCAATACCACCTACCTGGGCTGCTAAAGCATCAGATATATAGTCACCATTAAGATTTAAAGTTGCGATAACTGAATACTCATCAGGTCTTAAAAGTATTTGCTGTAGAAACGCATCAGCAATTGAGTCTTTAATAATAATTTCTTTACCCGTATTTGGATTAGTAAAGCTACACCAAGGGCCACCATCAATTTCTTTTGCACCAAACTCATCTTTAGCAAGCTGATAAGCACAATCTCTAAATAACCCCTCTGTAAACTTCATAATATTGCCTTTATGGACAATTGTCACAGATGGCTTATCATTATCAATCGCGTACTGAATAGCAGCTCTTACGAGCCTTGAAGTTCCCTCTATTGATACAGGCTTGATACCGATACCAGATGTTTCAGGAAAACGAATTTTAGTTGCACCCATCTCTTTTTGAAGAAACTCAATTACTTTCTTTACTTCCTTTGAACCTTGCGGAAATTCAATGCCCGCATAGATATCCTCAGAGTTCTCTCTAAAGATTACCATATCAATCTTTTCAGGCGCCTTAACTGGTGATGGAGTTCCATCAAAATACTGGACAGGGCGAAGACAAATATAGAGATCTAAAATCTGCCTTATCGCAACATTAAGTGACCTCATGCCGCCGCCAACTGGTGTCGTTAATGGCCCTTTTATATTAACTACAAATTCTTTGATTGCATCCACTGTCTCCTCTGGCAAGTACTCACCATAGATGCTGTCTGCTTTTTCACCTGCAAAAATCTCCATCCACTGAATCTCTCTTTCGCCGTTATATGCTTTTTTGACAACAGCATTAACAACATCGAGCATTACAGGAGTAATATCAACACCAATTCCATCACCCTCTATATAGGTAACGATTGGTTTATTAGGAACAACGAGCACGTTATCCTTTATTGAGATTGCCTCTCCAGTAGTTGGAACTGTGATATTTTTATAGGTCATTAAGATTTTTTTGTTTAGAATTTAAGACGCATTATTATACCGTCTTCTTTCTGATTTGGGTGTTTTGAGTTATTCATATAGTAATTTTTTCTTAGTGAAATCTCCTCAAATCCATGTTTCAAGTAAAAAGCGATGGCGGTCTGATTACTCACTCTTACCTCTAACATAATCTGACTAATCATTCTATCTTTAAGCTCTTTAATAAGATAATGAAGTAGTTTATTACCATAGCCTTTTCCTTGACAAGCTTTATTGATACTAATATTTAAGATATCAGCAGTATCGAGTGCGGGCATAGCCATCAAAAAACCAATAATTTGATTTTTAATACTAATTGAGTAGCATAAATTGGCTGGATTTAGAATACTCTCAATAAGCTGATTTTTAGACCAAGGATTATGAGAATTTTGTTGCTCTATTAATACTATAGAGTCGATATCATCACGACTAAGTCTGTTAAAGGAAATACTGATAGGCTTTATTATCGGTTTCGTTTTTATAGTAATACCCAAGCTCATCAAACTTTGACTCTAGCTCTTTGATATCCTCGACCTGAAGTCCAATTAAAACCCTTCCATAGTCCGCGCCATGATTGCGATAATGAAAAAGAGAGATATTCCATTCTGTCTTAACTTTTTTAAGAAAACTTAAAAGTGCACCTGGTCGCTCTGGAAATTCAAATCTGTAGATAACCTCATTTTCTGCATTAGCATGACCACCAACCATATATCTAATGTGAGTTATTGCCATTGAGTTATCACTCATATCAAATACTTCAAAAGAGTTACTTAGTCTTGCAATAAGTGCTTGTTTTTCAGATTCACCTTTAGTTAGCTTGACGCCTACAAAAATATGCGCATCTTTCTTTGCAGAATATCGATAATTAAACTCAGTAACTGCATTGTTATCTAATAACTCACAAAACCTTAAAAAACTACCTGGTTCTTCGGGAATAGTAACAGCAACTATAGCCTCATTAACTTCACCTAAGTCAGCTCTTTCGGCAATATACCTAAGTCTATCAAAGTTGACATTAGAGCCAGATACAATTGAAACAATATTTTTATTTTTAAGGCCATGCTCTAGGATATATTTTTTAACGCCTGCTGTTGCAAGAGCTCCTGCGGGCTCTGAGATTGAACGAACGTCCTCATAGATATCTTTAATAGCGGCGCACATTTCATCGTTGCTAACCAAAATGACATCATCAACGCATTCTTTTGCAATCTCAAATGGAAGTTCACCAATTTGTTTGACAGCAACGCCATCAGCAAAACGCCCAACATCGTCAAGCACAACTCTTTCATTAGCCTCTAATGCTTTAAAAAGGGTTGGTGAGTCAACAGGCTCAACTCCGATTACTTTAATGTGTGGAGCATAATGCTTAATATAGCTTGCCATTCCCGAGATAAGTCCACCACCACCAACAGGAGAGAAGACATAGTCTATTTGATCAAGCTGAGCTAAGATTTCTTTTGCAACAGTTGCCTGTCCTGCAATAACCTCAAAATCATCATAAGGACTTATAAAACATAAATCTTTCTCAGATACTAGCTTTTTAGCATGGACAAATGCATCATCATAGACATCTCCAAAAAGAATAACTTCTGCTCCTAATTCTTGAACTGCTCGAACTTTAATCTGTGGTGTGCTAGTAGGCATAACGATTGTTGCCTTTATGCTTAATTTGCTCGCACCAAGAGCAACCCCTTGCGCATGATTTCCAGCAGATGAGGCGATTACGCCTTTGGCTTTCTGCTCATCGCTCATTGAGCTCATTTTTTGATAAGCGCCACGAAGTTTAAATGAGTGAATAATCTGGTCATCTTCGCGTTTTAAGTAAACTTGGTTAGCAAATTTTTTACTCAATTGCGTTGCAATTGATAGAGGCGACACTTTGGCAACTTCATATACAGAACTGTTGTCAGCCAACTTAACGATTGCACTCATAGAGCTCCTTTATATAATCTACGCTTACCAATGTATGAGTGGTTGGCGTTCCATTTACTATCTGAAAAGGTTGATCGTCTTCACCTAAATGGTCAAGAACAACTAAAGCACCCTTAAAGTTTTTCGTATTAGTATACTCGCTAAGAGTAATTACTGTCTTTAGACCTGCAGAAGTTGCTGACTGAAAACCAATTTCTGAGTCCTCAATAACAACACATTCGCTGCATTCTAAATTCATTTTATCAAGAACATAATCATAAATATCAGAAGCTGGCTTTTTTTTATCAACAATATCGCCAGCTGCTACAACTTCAAAATTTTCTAACGCACCCTTTCCAAGAGTTGACTCAAGAATCGCCTTAACATTATTAAATGAGGTTGTAGTTGCTATTGCTAACTTCAAGTTATGGTTAAGAGCATCGTTAATAAGCCTTTCAACGCCAATACGCAGTGAAATAAAACCTGCAGATATTTTGTTAATAAAAATCTCAGTTTTTTTATTATGGATATTAACGATATCACTCTCGCTTAATGGCCATTTTAGTTTTGGATTATAGTTATTAATATAGAAAGACAATCTTTCTTTACCTCCACTTACTGATAACAGTGTCCCGTATAAAGCGCTATCCCAATACCAATCTAGCTCATAAAAATCAAAAGCCTCATTAAACGCTTTAAGGTGACCATCATGCTCTGTATTAGCAATCGTTCCATCCACATCAAATATTATTGCTTTAAGTGTCATAATAAATATAATTAAATAGGCCAATTTGAAAAAAAATCATTGCTATTTTAAGCAATTTTTGGTAAAAACTACCTTTTTTTACACAACTAACTCAAATGACTTCTGAACCAAACTTTGATGAAATCCCAGCTTACATTCCAAAAAAGAGTGAAGACTTTATGTCAGCCGGTCAGCTTAAGCACTTTATCCATAAGCTTAATGTCTGGAGAGAGCAATTAGTTTTCGAGGCTGAAACGACTATTAATCACATCCAAGAAGACTCCACTCCAGTTGCTGATATTAATGACAGAGCTACTATTGAAGAAGAGTTTGCGCTTGAGTTAAGAACTAGGGATCGTGAAAGAAAACTTATCAATAAAATTGATAAGACACTTCATTTGATAGATACTGGTGACTATGGATATTGCAAAACTTGTGGTATCGAAATTGCCCTCAATCGCTTAGAGGCTCGCCCAACTGCTGATCAATGTATTGACTGTAAGACGGTAGAAGAAAGAAAAGAAATTTAGTAAATCTTTAGAAGTGCTGATATGATTTGCCCTGGCCATCATAGCCTTTAATTTTTAGTTTCTTTGAGTCATTAATAACCCCTATCTTTGTAACTCTTATTTTACAAATTTCAGCTATTTTCATTATTTCTGAATTTAAACTTTCTGGCGCTGTAAAGCATAATTCATAGTCATCACCTCCACAAACTGCTAATGACCAATCATCATTATCTGCGATATAATTAGCCATTGATTGGCTTAAGGGGAGTTTTTGAACATCAATCATTGCCCCAACTCTTGAGGCTTTTATGATATGAGATAAATCTTGCTCAAGCCCATCAGATATATCGACACATGAGCTTGCTATTCCCTTTATAGCGATACCAAGTTCAAGTCTTGGCATTGGTTTATTAAGCCTTATCATTTCTGCTTTATGGGGCTTTTCACCCTCATTAATTTTTTTTAGACAGAGCGCAGCATCACCAATCTCACCTGAGAGATATATGTTGTCACCACTCATAGCACCTGATCTCTTAATCGCTTTTGATTTTTCAACAACCCCCATCATAGTAATAGTTATATTAAGAGCACCTCTAGTAGTATCACCTCCAATTAAGCTCACATTATATTTTTTAGATGCCTCTTTGAGAGACTTAGAAAAATGCTCCAACCAAGTCTCATCTAATTTAGGAAGAGTTATTGCAAGTGTGAAGTATTTTGCTGTCGCGCCCATTGCTGCAATATCACTTAAATTAACTGCTAACGATTTATAAGCTATGTCTTCAGGAGATGTGTCTTTAAAAAAGTGCACACCTTCTGAAAGTGTATCTGTTGAGGTAACTAATTGATAGCCTGAATCAAGATCAAAAATAGCAGCATCATCACCAATGCCTAATTCAATAGTAGAGTCAGATAATGGCCAATTAAAGTAATTTTGTATTAATTCAAACTCATTCATATCTTTAATTACTTAGAGCCTCTAAGTGGGCTTCAATGCATTCTGAAAGCGCCTGAAGATCATAACCACCTTCAAGAAAAGAAATGACTCTTCCATTACTATGTCGTTTGGCAATTTCTACAATATTTTGCGTCAAAGTGTAATAATCTTCAGACTCTAGATTGATGCTCGCTAAAGGATCTCTTTTGTGGGCATCAAAGCCAGCAGAAATGAGTATTACTTCTGGCTCAAATAAGTCAACATTTTTTAAAATTTTCGTTTCAAATATTTCCATAAACTTATCTCTAGTAGTATCTGAAGATATTGGCGCATTAAATATATTACCTACTCCAGTCTCAGCCTCTACCCCTGTTCCAGGAAATAAAGGATGCTGATGAATTGAGCCATAAAAAACACTTTTATCATTATAAAAAATTTCCTGTGTGCCGTTGCCATGGTGCACATCAAAATCAATAATCGCTATTTTATTGATATTAAATTTACTCTGTAAATACCTAGCAGTAACAGCAGCGTTGTTTATAAAGCAGAATCCGTTTGCTCTTGATGTTTCTGCGTGATGACCAGGCGGACGAACTGCACAAAAGAGTCTTTTTGTTAATCCACTCATCAATTCATTAGCTGACTCAATGCCTGCTCCACAAGCTCTTAATATTGCCTCTTTACTTTGAGGACAAAGAATAGTATCAGCATAAGGCTCTTTTTCTACACCAACAAGCCCAGAGATTGGAATCATTGAAAGCAAGTCGTCAATATAAGATTGGGGGTGAACAAGATTTATAGTTTTAAAGTCTGCCAATGGCGAGTCTTTAAAAGATATATTAAGTTGACTAATACCTTTAATTGAATCAAGTATTACTTCTAAGCGTTCTTTTCTCTCAGGATGGTTTTCACCATTATCTTTTGCTATACAGTCTAAATGCGAGAAAACAGTTATATCTTCCATTCAAGAATTACATATATGCATTTTCTTTATGGGAGTGATCCGTTGCATCAAGAACAGCAGATATTTCTGGATATAAGCCCTTAAGTTGTTTTTCAACCCCATCTTTAAGAGTCATGTTTACTGAACTACATCCTTGACAGCCCCCTCCAAAATTCAAAATCACTTCTTTTTTCTTAGTGATTTCAACAAGGTCAACAAAGCCTCCATGTGATGCTAAGCTTGGATTTACTTCAGTCACGATAGTAAATAGAACCTTTTCCTCAAGAGGAGCATCATCTTTAGGCGCTTCACCTTTGGCATTAGGAGCAGTGATAGTAAGTTTTTTATTAGTGCCATCTAACTTCAACGCAACATGAGAGTCACTTAAAAATTGATTATTAGATTCATCAATAAAAGCACTAAAACCCACAAAAGGAAATTCATTATAAGTATCAGGGAGATCGCTCTTGATACAGAAGTTAAATGTTACCGTTGCAACCGGGAGTGCCGGCTTTTTCAACGTCAACTTTTAAGCCAAGATCTTTTTCATCTTGCTGCTCAAAAAGGTCTGCAACATAAATTTCTGCTTCTTCAGTAATACTAAACATTTGGCCTCCTAAAGACAATATTATCGATTAGTCGAGTTTCGCCTAACCTTATAGCGGATATTATAATAATTTCTGAAGTGTTAGTCGCGATTTGTGTAAGGTTATTCGCATTTAGAATTTCAAGATATTCTACTTCAAAGTTAACTCTTAACTCAGATAGAGTTTTTTCCATAACGAATTCAACAGAATCTCCCTGCTCTATAGCCGTTTTTGCATTACTAAGTTGCTGATAAAAAAGGGGCGCCTTCTGTCGGTCCTTATTACCCAGATATTTATTTCTTGTGCTCATTGCCAGGCCATCAATCTCTCTTTGAGTAGAAACTGACTCTATCAACACATTTAAATTATTATTTTCAACAAGAGATTTAATAATTAAGAGCTGTTGATAATCTTTTTCGCCAAAAACCGAATAATTAGGATTTACAATATCAAATAAGCGATTTACGACTTGCGCCACTCCATTGAAATGTGCTGGTCTAGAAGCGCCGCAGAGCAGTCCTCCCATTTCACCCACATCATAATTTGACAAGGCTCCATTTGGATATATTTCTTTTTTTGAGGGAATAAATAAGGCGTCTACACTCTGACCCTCTAAAAGAAGCTTGTCATCAGAAAAAGTCTTGGGATATGAGTCAAAATCTTCATCTTTAGCAAACTGAGTAGGATTGACAAAAACACTTACAACAACAACATCTGCCAAAGATTGGGCTTTTTCTACTAGCCTCAAGTGTCCATCATGAAGACCTCCCATGGTTGGGACTAGGGCAACTTTTTTATTACTACTTCTGTGGGTATCTAAAAAAACCTGAAGATCACCTGACCTTTCAAAAATTTTCATTAATAACTCTCACTTTTATTAGGAAAACTTCCTTCTTTTACCTCCGAAACAAAGGCTTTAATCGCTGAAGAGATACTGCTTTCTGAGCTTAAAAAATTACGAACAAATCTTGGCTGCCTACCAAGTGTTATGCCTAACATATCATAACTAACCAAAACCTGGCCATCGCAATCCTTTCCAGCTCCAATTCCAATTGTAGGTATTTTTAGCTTTTTAGTTATCAACTTTGCTAAATTACTTGGAATGCACTCAAGCACTAAAATACTTATGCCTATAGATTCGAGCAACTTTGCATTATCTAGAATTGATTTAGCATCAGCCTCATCTCGACCTTGAACTTTATACCCACTTGAATCAACAACTAATTGTGGCTGAAGGCCGAGATGGCCACAGACTCTAATATTATTGGAAACTAAGGCATTAATGACATCTGTATTTTCAACTCCACCCTCTAATTTGACCATATGTGCACCATTATCAATCAATTCTTTTGCGTTGACTAAGGCAGTTTTCGGATTATCATAACTATGAAAAGGCATATCTGCGATGACTAAAGATTGATTACAAGCTTTTGCAACAATTGCAGAATGGTAAAGCATGTCATTCATAGAAACTGAGCGCGTATTTTCAGAGCCCTGAATAACCATTCCAAGAGAGTCGCCAATTAAAATAATATCAACGCCTGCACTATCAATAAGCTTAGCCATGGAAGCATCATATGCTGTTAGGCATGTAATTTTTTGACCATTGTCTTTGAATACACTTAACTCAGAATGTTTCATAGTTTTTTCACATCTAACTTATTAATTCTATCGAGTAGACTTATTATTGGCCCTAATAAAGGAACTTTTAATTTTAGGCTCTATTTCAAATAAAGGCACTAAAACAAAGGCCCTATGTATTGCTTCTGGATGGGGTATAGACAACCTTTTGTTTGAAATAACCTGCTCTCCATAAAGAAGTATATCTAAATCAATCGTTCTTGATCCCCATTTTAACTCTCTTACTCTTTGCTGATTATCTTCAATTTCTTGGCAAAGATTTAATAAATTAATAGCACTCAGTTTAGTTTCAATCTTACATACTGCATTGATATAGTTTGGACCAGGAATATCTAAAAGAGGCTTGGACTCATAAAAACTTGATGCATTAATAAGTTCAGTCTCATTATTATCATTCAGAGAATCAAGGGCTCTTTTTATTTGAACTTTTGGATCCTTTAAATTTGAACCTAAGCCGATATAAGCTAACAATGAATTAGTGTCCCTATATTTTCTCCTTGGTATATTCTTGTTAAAACGCTCTCTTCTCTTCCCCAAGCTATATTAGAAAATGTTTTAGATTTTGCGGCTTGCTTTGCAGCCATAACTTTTGAATACATTCCTCCAGAACCTAAAATACCCCCAGTTTTTCCAGCAACTCGCTCTAATTTTTCATCATCAAAATGAATTTCTTTTATTAAGCTGGCATTCTTATTTACTCGAGGATCGTCATCGAAAACACCATGCTGATCTGTCAATATAATTAATCTTTCGGCATTCAAAAGATTTGCTACAAGGGCCGCCAACGTATCATTATCACCAAATTTTATTTCTTCGGTTGCAACTGTATCGTTTTCATTGATTACTGGCACTGCGCCAAACTCAAGCAAATTCTCTAGAGTTGCAGAGATATTTTCGAAATGTTTGGTATTAATTAGGTTATCTTGAGTCAAGAGCACCTGAGCTGTCTGGACTTTATGTTTTGCAAATAGATATTCATAAGCCTGGACTAACCCCATTTGACCAACAGCGCAGCTGCCTGAAGTTTATGAATATCAGTTGGTTTGTCTTTCCAGCCAAGTCGTTTCATGCCTTCAACAATTGAGCCACTAGAAACCAAAACAACATCAATGTTATGAGATTGCAGTTCAACAATTTGCTCAACCCATTCAGAGATTAAGTCTTTATCAATCCCTTTTCCATTATTAGTTAAGAGGGCAGATCCAATCTTTACGACCCAGCATTTATTCTTCTTCATCTTTCTCTTCAATAAGGTCATACAAACCAAAAACTAAGGACTTGCAGCCCATACCATTTAAAGCAGATATGTTAAACGCATTACCTTTATATTTGACTTTTTTAAGAAAATCTTTAATTATCTTATCTCTTTTATCTTCTTGAATAAGGTCAATTTTATTAATAGCTAATAATCTCGGTTTTTCAAAAAGCTCGTCATCGAATTTTTTTAACTCAGCCTCAATAGTTAAATAGTTACTGGCAGGATCCGAGCCATCCGCTGGCAAGATATCAATCACGTGAAGAAGCGCTTTTGCTCTTGAAAGATGTTTAAGAAATTCAAACCCAAGACCAACACCTTCGCTTGCTTTTTCAAGTAAGCCAGGTATATCAGCCATAACAAAGTGATTATTGCCAGCCTTTACAACTCCAAGATTTGGGTGGAGGGTTGTAAAAGGATAATCAGCTACCTTTGGTCGTGCCCCAGAAATTTGCCTGATTAAGCTCGATTTTCCAGCATTTGGCATACCCAAAAGTCCAACATCTGCCATTACATTAAGTTCTAATCCAATCTCTCTAACCTCTCCAGGCGTTCCTGGTGAAGTTTGCCTTGGTGCACGATTAATTGAAGATTTAAAACGAGCATTACCTAGCCCATGAAAGCCTCCTTTTGCAACCAAAAGATCTTGCTTATGAAGTGTAATTTCGCCGATTACTTCATCCGTTGAGAGGTCAATTATTTTAGTTCCAAGTGGGACTTCGACATACATATCAATAGCTGACTTCCCTCTTCGATCACTTCCTTCTCCAGGTAGGCCATTTTTAGCTCTATATAAACGGTTATAACGAAATTCGCTTAATGTATTAAGTCCCTCTTGACCACGGAAAAAAATACTACCACCATCACCGCCATCACCGCCATCTGGACCGCCATCTGGAATATATTTTTCACGGCGAAAGCTGAGGCAACCTCTACCACCTTTACCAGCTTCAACCATCACACTTGCAGAGTCAACAAATCTCATAATTTATACGATTAATAATTTAATTAATAGCTTGCACCGAAATATGAATCAATCTAAAACAAAATAGATGCAATAGAAGTTAAGTGATAAAGCTATAATATCAGTCAATTATTATACCTTTTTTCTTATCTAAAGCCCTCTTCAAGATAAGCAAAAGTATTCCATTTGAATTATTTAATCATAGACTTTGGCTTAGTGTTATTTATGAAAATAAAAGCTCAATTAAAAAAATATAACGAAATAGTCAAATGAATAGATTTATATATACAGTTTTAATTATTCTAAGTTTGCCATTTGCTCTTTTAAGGATCCTATTAAGAGATGCTAAAAACTCTAATTGGATCCGTAAACTAAAAAATCAATTAGGTTTTGTGCCTAAAATTTCAGGCAAGGTTATATGGTTACATTGCGTATCTGTTGGAGAGTTTAATGCAGCCAAACCTCTAATCGACAAGATATTTATTAAATTTCCTCTTCATAAAATTGTTATCTCAACCACAACCATTACAGGATCTGAGGCTGTTGAAAAGCACTATAAAAGCCAAGTCATTCATTGTTTTTTTCCTTTTGATATCCCTTTTATAGTTAGTTCATTCCTAAAAAAAATCAAGCCTGTTGCTTGTATTCTTTTAGAAACAGAAATATGGCCAAATTTAATTACTAAACTTAAACATAAAAATATTCCAGTAATGCTTGTTAATGCAAGATTATCAAAAAAGTCTTTTAAAAAATATAACAAATTCTCCCCTAAGTTAGTTAGTTCGACTCTAAATAGCTTGAGCATAATATGTTCTCAGAATGAAAGCTCATCAAAACGCTTCATCTCACTTGGTGCTAATAATAATATTATTACTACCGGAAGCTTAAAGTTTGATTCCAATGAACCTAGTAATTCAAAAACTATTCAAACATTAAAAAATATAACTGGAGATCGAAGAATTGTTGTTTTTGCCAGCACAAGAAAAGGTGAAGAGTTACAAATAATCAAAAGCTATCTCGCCCTTAAAAGCAAATTCAATGCACTTCTTTTAATGGTACCAAGGCACCCAGAAAGATTTAATGAAGTTTTTAATATGGTTAATGAAACTGGTCTTAATGTTAAAAGAAGATCATTAGCTGGTCATTGTGAGCAAGATACAGACATACTAATTGGAGATAGTATGGGTGAAATGATGTCTTATTTAAACATAAGTGACATAGCATTTATTGGTGGAAGCCTGACAAATAATGGTGGTCAAAATATGCTTGAAGCTGCATCACTTTCAAAACCTATTATTTTTGGTCCAAGCGTATTTAACTTTGAAGAAATCTCGAAGAGGCTTTTAGATGATGGATCTGCTATACAAGTAAGTAACGCTGAAGAGTTAATGAAAACTATTTCTGAACTGCTTTTAGATGATGAAAAGAGAAGACTAATTGGAGAAAGTGCTAAAACTACTTTTGAAAATAATCGCGGCGCAACGACTAAAATATTTAAAGCAATCGCACCGTATATTAAAGATACTTAAAGAAGACTCTTAAGCACCCTCTTTCAAGTAGATTTCACTATCATTATCTAAGAATTCTTCAGACTTTTTATCCATTTCGATTTGAATTTCCTGAATTTTTTTAACTTCTTTGGCATCCAACCCTTTAATATCTTGAGAAATCTTCATAGAACAAAACTTAGGTCCACACATCGAACAAAAGTGCGCAGTTTTTGCAGCTTGTTTTGGAAGGGTTTCATCATGAAAACTTCGAGCAGTATCAGGATCTAAACCAAGATTAAATTGATCTTCCCACCTAAATTCAAAACGAGCTTTTGAAAGAGCATTATCTCTGATTTGAGCCCCAGGATGTCCCTTGGCTAAATCAGCAGCATGTGCTGCAATTTTATAAGTAATAATTCCTGTTTTCACATCATCTTGATTTGGAAGCCCTAAGTGCTCTTTAGGAGTGACATAACAAAGCATTGCACAGCCATACCAGCCAATTTGAGCAGCTCCAATCGCTGAAGTAATATGATCATAGCCAGGAGCTATATCAGTAGTGAGTGGGCCAAGTGTGTAGAAAGGCGCTTCTCCACACTCTTCCAGCTGCTTTTCCATATTGTCTTTAATCATATGCATTGGCACATGACCAGGACCCTCAATAAAGGTTTGAACATCATGCTTCCAAGCTATTTTTGTTAATTCACCTAAGGTCTCAAGTTCACCAAACTGGGCAGCATCATTAGCATCTGCAATCGAGCCAGGTCTTAGGCCATCGCCTAAAGAAAAGGTCACGTCATATGCCTTCATGATTTCACAGATATCTTCAAAATGCGTATAAAGAAAACTCTCAGTATGATGCGCAAGACACCACTTAGCCATAATTGATCCACCTCTTGATACAATCCCTGTAACTCTATTCATAGTTAGAGGGACATACTTAAGACGCACGCCAGCATGGATAGTAAAGTAGTCAACCCCTTGCTCTGCTTGCTCAATTAGAGTATCTCTAAACACTTCCCAAGTTAAATCTTCAGCAACTCCTTTAACTTTTTCAAGAGCCTGATAGATAGGAACAGTTCCAACAGGAACAGGGGAATTACGAATAATCCACTCGCGAGTTTCATGAATATTTTTTCCAGTAGAAAGATCCATAATAGTGTCAGAGCCCCATCGAACTCCCCAAACCATCTTTCCTACCTCTTCATCAATTGAAGAGCCTAAGAGCTGAATTACCAATGTTTCCATTAATCTTAACTAGAAAGTTTCTACCAACAATCATGGGCTCCGTTTCTGGATGATTAATATTATTAGGAATAATTGCACGGCCCCTAGCAACCTCATCTCTTACAAATTCAGGGGTAATTATTTTAGGAGTTGCAGCCCCAAAGCTTTCGCCTTTGTGTTGCCCAACTTGATCTTTATACTCCTGCCAAAGACAATTTTCTCGAATAGCAATGTATTCCATTTCTGGGGTAATAATGCCTTTCCTAGCATAGTGCATCTG
Organism: uncultured Candidatus Thioglobus sp.; assembly: GCA_905182815.1. Taxonomy (GTDB): domain Bacteria; phylum Pseudomonadota; class Gammaproteobacteria; order PS1; family Pseudothioglobaceae; genus Pseudothioglobus. Next base: position 573,478 of record CAJJCX010000004.1, on the reverse strand, counting down.
AGTAACATTTTTTCCTTTCTTTGCCTTTCTTGGGGCTTTTAAATGTTCAAATCGAAGCTCATCAAGTTTTTTATTACCAAGTCTCTCGTTTGCAAATTTCGAGCTAACACCATCAAGAATCTCGGTGTCATCACGCTCTTCTATCCATTTCGAACGGAGTGACTCAAGCCCCTCTCGATAACTGATCGTTTTACTAGGATCTGTATAAGGTCCAGAAGTATCATAAACGTGAATTGGATCATTTTTTTCTGCAAGATCACCAATGGTATCGGTGAGTTTGATTTGCCTCATTGGGACTCTAATATCGTCACGTGAACCCTTGACATAAACCTTGGTTGAGTTAGGAAAAGGCTTAATAAATGCCTCATTAATACTTGATAGACTAGTAAGTGTTTCGGATGATTGCTTCATTATTGTATAATTTAGTTAATGTAACTTGAGAAAAGAAAATGTCCATTTTAACTCATCGACCAAGAAGAATGAGGAAACACGAATTTAATCGTTCATTAATTCGTGAGAACTCTCTAAGTGTAACTGATCTTATATATCCTTTATTCATTATTGAGGGTGAAAAGAAAAAAGAAAAAATTGATTCAATGCCTGGAATTGAAAGACTTAGTATTGATCAATTATTGATTGAGGCCAAGGAAATTGTTGATTTAAAAATTCAAGCGATTGCTTTATTTCCAGTAATTTCTCCTGATAAAAAGACGCTCGAAGCTGAAGAATCTTATAACCCTGATGGACTTATTCAAAAGGCGGTTAGGGCACTTAAAAGAAACTTTCCAGATCTTGCAGTTATTACAGATGTGGCGCTAGATCCTTTTACGAGTCATGGCCTAGATGGGGTTATTGATAGTAATGGATACGTTCTTAATGATGAAACTGTTAATATTTTAGTTAAACAAGCGTTGTCCCATGCTCAAGCTGGAGCAGATATTGTTGCCCCTTCTGACATGATGGATGGGAGAATTGGAGCGATTCGTTATGCGTTAGAAGAGCAAGGTTATATTCACACAAATATACTTGCGTACTCTGCCAAATATGCCTCTTCTTTTTATGGTCCATTTAGGGATGCTGTAGGCTCATCAAAAAGCCTAGGTAAGTCTGATAAAAAAACTTTCCAGATGGATCCTGGAAATTCTGACGAAGCAATTCGTGAGGTAGAGCTTGATATTTCAGAAGGCGCTGACATGGTTATGATTAAGCCAGGCTTGCCCTATCTTGATATAGTCTCTAAAGTAAAACAGACCTTTGGCGTACCAACTTTCGCTTATCATGTTAGTGGCGAGTATGCAATGCTTAAAGCGGCTAGTCAAAATAAATGGATTGACGAGAAATCAACAGTACTTGAAACGCTTCTTTGCTTTAAAAGAGCTGGAGCAGATGCTGTTCTAACCTACTATGCCAAAGATGCGGCTAAATGGATGCAAGATTAGTAATCAATATTTATTATAAAAACTTTATAGATTCTCAAGCTTAATGAAATAGAAGATACAAATGAACCAAAAAATAGCCTTTTACTTGCTTTCAATCATTGCAATATTTTTTATTGGTTATAACTATTCACAGTTCAATATAGAGCCAGTAAAGCCTGAAATTATTACTATCAATAATAATGACGAGATTGAAGAATATAAATCAGATAAATTAAGACTTCAGCAGCAACTAGAAGAACTTAATAATCAACTTATACTTGCACTTGACGAACTCAAATCCACCTCTCAAAAACTCAACCTTTCTGCCAGTAAAATTCAGGTTCTTGAAGAAGAGTTAAGTAAAATTCAAAATGCATTCAATCTAAGTGACTCATCACTTAAAAAGAGTAACGCTAAGCTTTTAGAAAATGAGAAAACTTTAAAAGAGTTAGAAAAAGCATTATCAGATGCCGAGCTGGATATTGAACTAATTAAATTTGATCTTGAAATTGCGGAAGCCAATCTTCGAGCTAACTAAGAAATTAATTTATATTTTTAAGAATAATATTTAGCTATTTGAGATAGATCTTCACGAGGAGTTCTATAGCTGTTAATTACTTCAGTTTTATCTTCATAGCCAATCGCCATTCCGCAAAGAACAATTTTATCTTTATAGTGTGGAAATTCCTCTCTAACAATCTCAGGATACTCGCCAAGAGCTGCTTGCGGACAAGTTGCTAATCCATGCTCGACCGCTGAAAGCATAATAGACTGGATAAACATACCATAATCCATATAAGAGCCCTTCTCCATCGACTTATCAATAAAAAAAAGTAGGATAACAGGCGCGTTGAATGCCTGATAATTTAACGCCCATTGATCAAGCTGTCTTTGCTTATCTTCTCTCTTAATATCTAATGTTGAATACATTAATAAACCGCACTCTTTTCTTCTTTGCTTGAACTCACCCAACCATTCAACAGGATAGTACTTATAATCCATAGCCCCTTTCTTACCATCTCGAAAGGCTTTTTCAAGCTTACTACATAAGCCATCCTTACTTTCTCCAGTTACAACAGCGACCTGCCATGGCTGGGTATTTACTCCAGAAGGAGCTGTTTTTGCTTGATTAATAATTTCATTAATAACACTAATAGAAACATCTTTATCTAAAAATGCTCTTGTTGATTTTCTTTCAGCTAAAGCGGTTTTTACATCCATCAGTCACTCCATTATGTGAGATATAATTATCAAATCCAAAAATTTAAATAAATTTGCCCTAAATACTTCTAGGCTTGGCATAAAGAACTATTATATTTCCAAATATTATTAATATAACGCCAATTAATCCTGTCCAGCTCCAAACATAATCTTCAAATAAAGTTGACAGAAGCAAAGCAATCGTTGGAGTAAAAATATTGACATATGAAGCTTTATCAGCACCAATATTTCCTACAAGTTTAAGATAGACACCAAACCCAATTGCTGAGGCCACTACAGATAAATAAATGAGAGATGTGACATAACTATAGCTGGTATCAAAGCTGAAACTAATATCACTAAAAGATATATAAGTAACAAGGATAAGTGATCCATATAGCATACTGAAAGCATTACTTTGAATTAGGGGGATTTTTCTGGCTTGCATTTGCCCAGAAAGAAGCATACCTATTGATGCAAAAAAAGTTGCCAGCAGCATCCAAAGAAAACCCTTTACAATTCCTGAATCTAATGACCACTCAGTGCTACTTATCTCATTTGAAAATATAATTGATAACCCTGCAATACCAACTATTGCTCCAAATAATATGGGCAATCTAATGGGTTTTTTAAAAAAAATAAAACCATTAAAAACAGTAAATAAAGTAAGCGTTGAAAAAATAAGGCAAACCACTCCAGTTGTTAAATAGGAGGTGCCAAAGTAGGCACAAATATAATTAATACAAAATAGAAAAAATCCTAATAAAAGCCAATTTACATGTTCTCGCCAAGGATAAGAAAGCTTTAGACCTCGAGCAAAGCACCAAATAAATAGCAAAAGGGATGCAAGCAAAAAACGCCATACTATTGAAACCTGTGGAGCCACATCACCCAACTGAAAACTTATAGCAAACCAGGATGAGCCCCATGCAAGGAGAACAATAATGTATAGGAATGCATTCATGTTTTATCGATTTATAGCTAGGTATGAAAAGACTATTAGACTCTATTTTTAATCAAATCATCGACAACGCCAGGTTCAGATAATGTTGATGTATCTCCGAGCTCTGCATAGTCATCTTCTGCAATTTTCCTCAGGATACGTCTCATAATTTTTCCTGACCTTGTCTTTGGAAGGCCCTGTGCAAATTGAATTTTATCTACCGTTGCGATTGGGCCTATTTCTTTTCTAACTAAAGCTACTAGATCTTTTTTAAGCTCCTCAGTACCTATAACACCTGTCATTAAAGAGACATAAGCATAAATGCCTTGGCCTTTTATATCATGGGGCATACCAACTACTGCAGACTCACTTACATCGCTATGAAGAACTAAGGCAGATTCAATTTCAGCTGTACCTAGTCGGTGCCCAGATATATTTAAAACATCATCAACTCTTCCAGTAATCCAATAATAACCATCAGCGTCTCGCTTTACTCCATCTCCTGCAAAATATTTACCTGGGTAAGTCGTAAAGTAAGCCTCCATAAATCGCTCATGGTTGTTATATAAAGTCCTCATTTGACCTGGCCAAGATCTTGCTATAACAAGAACACCTGAAGCCTCACCCTCTAAAAGCTCTCCACTCTCACTAAGAACTTGTGGCTCTACACCAAAAAACGGCATAGTTGCAGAGCCTGGCTTTAGAGCTGTTGCAAAGGGCATTGGTGTAATCATATGGCCACCTGTTTCTGTCTGCCACCAGGTATCCACAACTGGACATCTCTCCTCGCCAACAATACTGTAATACCACTCCCAAGCTTCAGGATTAATTGGCTCCCCAACAGTTCCTAAAATTTTTAAACTAGCCCTAGAGGTTTTTTGAACATGCTCATTTCCAGCACCCATCAAAGCCCTAATAGCAGTTGGCGCTGTGTAAAAAATATTTACTTTATGTTTATCAATCACCTGCCAAAATCTTGAGGCATCTGGGTAATTAGGAACGCCCTCAAACATCAAAGTAGTTGCTCCATTAGCTAGCGGCCCATAGACTATATATGAGTGACCAGTAACCCACCCAACATCAGCAGTGCACCAGTAAATATCTCCCTCTTGATAATCAAAAGTATATTTATGAGTCATTGCAGCGTATAACAAATACCCTCCAGAGGTATGAAGAACGCCCTTTGGTTTTCCAGTTGAGCCAGAAGTATAAAGAATAAATAAAGGGGTTTCAGCGTCAAACATCTCGCAAGGAAATTCTGGTGAAGCATTTTCGACTAGCTCGTGATACCAAACATCTCTATCACCCCAAGTAACTTCTCCATCTGTTCTCTTTACAACAACAATATGTTCAACACAGTCACACTCTTTCGTTGCAATATCCACATTGGCTTTTAAAGGAATTGATTTGCCTCCACGAACTCCCTCATCAGAAGTAATTACTAGCTTGCACTCACTATCAAGAATTCGATCTCTCAAAGCATCTGGTGAAAATCCTCCAAAAACTACTGAATGAATCGCGCCAAGCCTTGCGCATGCAAGCATGGCAACTGTGGCTTCAACGATCATAGGCATATACAAACAAATACGATCGCCTTTTACAACACCTAAATCCTTCATTCCATTGGCAAATTTACAAACTTTTTCATGTAGATCTTTATAGGTTATTGATTCACTTGAATTAGGATCATCTCCCTCCCAAATAATTGCAACCTGGTCAGCACGTTCGGGCAGATGACGATCTAAACAGTTATATGAAACATTCAAAGTTGCGCCCTCAAACCAAGCAATTTTTCCTTTAGAAAAATCAACATCTGAAACTCTATCCCATTTCTTTTCCCAGTCAATAAATTTGTCAGCCTGTTCAGCCCAAAACTCATCTGGGTTTGAAATAGAATAATCATACATAGACTGATAACTCTCAGCATTGATTAATGGCTTTCTATTGCTTTGCATAATAGGATATTGCATTTAATTTCCCCAATGTTCAATTTGTTAAAAAAACCATGTTACCAAAGTCAATGATTATAAAAATAGTTAAATATATTGAATTGGGCAAAAAAAAATGACGCAGTGCGTCATTTTTTATTAACTCTTAGAAGTCTTATTTATTCATCAACCTCTTTAACTGCTAAATCATCAGATTCAGCTTCTGAATCTAACTTTACATCTGAAAGCTCTGCTGCAACTTCATTTGCCTTGGCTTCTTGAGCAAGTCTATCATGAGCATTAAGCTCTTCTTCCATTGCATACTCTTCAGTCAAAATTGAGGCATCAATCAAACCAGCTTCAATTTCTCTAAGAGCTACTACTGTAGGCTTATCTTTACCAACATCTAAAGTTGATCTAAACCCACCAGAATTTAACTGGTGCGCTCGCTTTGCAGCAACTAAAACTAATTCAAATCTATTCTCTACCTTATCTAAACATTCCTCTACTGTTACTCTTGCCATAATCTTAGTTAACCTATTTTGATCAGATGATAAAATAAAGCAATTTTACTTTAATATGCCTAACATGGAAAGACTTATTGTACTTGATACTGAGACAACTGGAATTCGACCAGAAGAGGGGCATCGCATCATTGAAGTTGGAGCAGTACAAATATTAAATAGAGAAATAACAAACACTGAATTTCACAAATATGTTCAACCTAATCAAGCCAGTTGGAGACTCAGTCAATATCCATGGCATTACAGATAAATTCTTAATAAATAAACCGCAATTTGATAAAATTTCTAATGACTTACTATCTTTTATTAAAGGGGCAACTTTAATCATTCATAACGCGCCATTTGATCTAGGATTTTTGAATAATGAATTAAAAATAAATGGTATTGACAAAAAGATAGAAGATATTTGTCAAATCATAGATACCCTAGAACTATCTAAAGAGCAGCGTCCAGGCACTATGCACAATCTAGATGCATTATGTAGACGTTTCGGAGTTGATACAAGTGCTAGAACAAGGCATGGAGCTTTACTAGATGCACAGATTCTCGCTCAAGTCTATCTTGCAATGACTGGAGGGCAATCAATATTGTTTCAAGAAAGCTCAAACATTGAATCCCAGATAAGTGATCCAGCAATTATCAAAAATAATATTGCCAATAAAGACAATATCAAAGTTATCTATGCAAATAAAAAGGAAACTGACCTTCACGATAACTACTTTAAATAGCAAGTAAATAGTGCAAATAAAATAGATTAAATATGGCTCAAAATAGGCATTGACTAACAATCCTATCACAGTATAATTACTCACCTTCGGAGTGTGGCGCAGTCTGGTAGCGTATCTGGTTTGGGACCAGGTGGTCAGAGGTTCGAATCCTCTCACTCCGACCAAAATTTATAATTAAAGTGCAAGCCTAGACTTTATTAAAGCAAAGTTATTGCGCCCATAGCTCAGCTGGATAGAGCAACGGCCTTCTAAGCCGTAGGTCATACGTTCGAATCGTATTGGGCGCACCACTTTTTAAATATTATGGCGGGAATAGCTCAGTTGGTAGAGCCCCGGATTGTGATTCCGGTTGTCGCGGGTTCGAGCCCCGTTTCTCGCCCCATCTTCTATAAGGTTTTTAAAATATAAATTTTTCCATTAATCCAATTATTTCCCTCTTTCCTTAATTTCACATTTTGAGAATCAACTAGCTCAAAACCATTAGAAGCAACTTCTAAAATATAACTATCTGAGTGAGCATAACGTGAACTTTTTAAAAGGGAATAGCCTTCACCTTGATGTGTTTCAATTGAAAAGATAAAAAAAGAATTTTTATTAGCAGCACTTTTTTACTGCATTAAAAATTGATGTTATCTCACCAATATATATAAATACATCAAGAGCAATAAATAAGTCATATTTTTCTTTTGATAAGTCAAGTTTTCAACAATGTCTCCAGCAATTAAACTATCATAAATATCTAGCTTTTTGCTTTGGATATCATATTTTCTGAGATATCAATTCCAGTAAGATTATTGCTAATGCCTTGCAAATCTTCTCCTGATAAACCCGTTCCACATCCCAAATCAATTACTTTATCAAATTTAGTTCTTGCAGGATCAATCTTTAGGATTATTTCTTTAATAAGAAATGGCAGCTTATATTGAAGTTGGTTTAATAAAGATCATCAAATCTTTCTGCATAATCATCAAATAAGTTTTTAACATATTCTTTTGGAGGCCTCTTACTTGTATTTCCTTGCAATGAATTAAGCATATGTTGAGGAATAGCATAGTCTGGTTTTAAATCAAGCGCCTTTTCATAGAACTTAATTGCTAGATCAGTTTTTCCCTGACTAGCATAACAACCTCCAGTCATATTAAACAATAACGCATCATTAGGGCTGTCTTTTATTAGCTCCTCAAGGACATCAATTGCATCTGGAATAAGCTGCTTAGAAAAAAAATATATGACAGAAAGAATTTTATTATTATGTGTTACAGCATAGTCAGGACTTATAGCCACAACTTTTTTATAACTCGTTACTGCTGCATCTAACCGACCAAGTTTATGATTTGCAGAGCCAAGATTGTAATGCGCATCAACATACTCTGACTTAATAGAGATCGCTTTCTCATAGAAACTAATTGCAGTTTCTAATTCACCTAACTTAGCGCACCTCTTACCTTTGATATTGTATAGTTTATGCTTCATTTGGATTCATTTTAATTAAGCCTAAAATAGCATGTAATAAATCTATTTATGATCACTATTGTAAACTGTAAAGAATAACAATTAACTGAATGTATAAACACTATAATAAGTTTTTAATTACTTCAACCTAGATTAAAACTAAGGATATTGCTCCTCTTTTATTAGGTTTTTAGCATAATATTTAATAAATAAGGAATCACATTAAATTGATAAAAAAACTACTTAATGACCTTTGGATAATTCGATTTTTTAAATCGCAAAGCTTTCAAACTAAAGCAATAATTTTAAATATCTTATCTATAGTGTTTTTTTCAATAATGGTTATTTTTATTAGAAAAGCATCAGAAAATTTACATATTCTTGAAGTTGTTTTTTTCCGAAACCTATTAGCTTTTATTGTAATGCTGCCATTATTAACATCTACTGGCCTAGCTGCAATAAAAATGAATAATACTAAGTTATTTTTTATGAGAGGTTTTTTTGGTGCTATTGGAATGCTCGCTGGATTTACCTGCTTAACCCTCATCCCACTTGCTCAAGCGACAGCAATTAGCTTCTCAAAACCAATATTTATAACAATCGGCGCCACTATTTTTTTAGGTGAAATAATTAAGGCTCGAAGAATTGCTGCAATTATTATTGGTATTATAGGAATGCTCATAATTGTTCAGCCTGGTGTCAATAGTCTTTCATTTGGAATAATGCTTGCAATTATTGCGGCATTAGCTCACTCAATTAATGCATTAATTGTAAAAAAACTTACTCTTACTGACAGCCCTCAAGCAATTGTTATGTGGATGGTAATAATCCTTATTCCAATTACTTTTATTCCAGCCGTTACAGTTTGGCAGTGGCCAAGTTTTGAAACCTGGCTTTACCTTTGGGGAATTGCAATTGTAGGCACGCTCGCGCATTTTTCATGGACTAAATCCTACACAATGGCCGAAATTACCAGCTTGGAGTCAATTGAATTTATAAAACTGCCAATTATGGCTCTTTTTGGGTGGATGATTTTTTCAGAAATTCCTGGTACATGGACTTGGATTGGTGGCTCTATAATATTCATATCAACAATATACATAAGCCGCCGAGAGGCAAAAGCTACAAACTCACTTAAGCTAAATCATGAAGCCCAGGAGCCGAAATTTTAATGACTGATGTGTTCGTATATTTACTAGTTAGATTTTAACATCCGACATTAATCCAACTTTTCAAATGGGTATACTAAGTTATAAATAATATAAATTAATATTTAGCTATGAGTTCTTACAAAGTATTTAAGCATCCTGAAAAAGGCTTTGAAGCTGTTAAATCTGGCTTTGCTTGGCTTGCCCCTTTTAATCCTATTTGGCCTTTATTTAGAGGGTTATGGGCACTATTCATTACTTATATATTTTTCATTCTTGTTTTAGCTAGTATTGATGCTCAGATATATGGACTTGTTGATTTTATTGATATTACAAATGCTAATAACTTGCAATGGATCTTATTAATTATTCAAATTGTTATATTTGCCTCTCCTGGCTTCAAAGGCAATGAGTGGACTGCAACAAATTTACAGAAAAAAGGTTATATTTTTGATTGCTCAATTGAGGCTAATAACAAAAAAGAGGCTCTAACATTGGCATCTAGCTCAAAAACCTAGGAATAAGGTTAAATGAAATCAATGCTTGAAAAATGAGTTTAATATAGAGATTAAGCTTTAATCAAAAAAAATCCCACTAAATCAGCGCATACTCATTTGTGGGAAATTTTAGTTTAGTACAGGTTTTTTAAAAAATACTTGTTACAGCACTCCATATTCCACCTACAACCGAACCTACACCACTAACTGCTGCTGCTGGAACGGCCATCATAGTGTCCATACAACCACTAACTAACAATGCCATCATAGCAACAAATAAGAATCTTAACTTCATTTTTAGAACTCCCAAATTAATTGAAATTTCATTATAAAGTACTTTAAATTAATTGTTTAATCAAATTCTATGTTTTTTATAAATTTAGAAATCATGTCAATCTATCCTATAAAGGGTATATTGATTTAAAAACTATAAATAAGAATCTTATGAAACAATATATTAAGAAATCATAGCAACTTTATTTCTATTACTCTCTCAAATGTTTATGCATTAAGTCTGTCCGATGATGCAATTGAGCGTGGGATTAGCGAAACTTGCTCCACATACTTAGGTCAGATTGAAAAATCTTATAACTTAAATGGTTTAAATATTACATTTGCGCACCCTGAGGGTCCTGCTTTACTTCCATCACTTCATATATCTTCACAAAAATATAATAATGGATCTTCAACCTTTTCAGCAACTCTTACTCCTGATGAAGAATATTGCTATATTTCAACAGTTGTAGTTACATCTGTAAATAATCAAACTTGTAGTGAAATATCTCAGCTTAAACTTGAGGTAAATCCAGACCTACAGACTTCTAGCTATGCTGATGGTGACTTCACTATTATTACTCCTAAAGATAATACCTATCAAATAATTCTAACTACGCAAGGTGAAACTGGCTGCACCATGACAGAAACTCGAATGCTCTGGCCAGGCAGATAATCCTCTCTTTATCAAATTTAGTTTAAAATTCTTGGTGTAAAAATAAACCTTAAGAATATCTCATTAATCTTAAGGTTTTCTTTCTATAATATAACCCTTAAAACTTAATAATCTAAGGATTAAACAATGCAAAGAATATTTCTCTTTCTGTTAACGAATATTGCCATCATGGTAATATTAAGTGTCACTCTTAGAGTTCTAGGTGTTGAAAGCCTTCTAGCTCAAAATGGAAGTGATCTTAATTTAAATGCTTTAGTTATTTTTTCTGGAATTTTTGGATTTGGAGGTGCCTTTATTTCATTGGCAATTTCCAAGTGGATGGCCAAAAGAATGACTGGTGCAAAAGTTATTGAAAACCCTTCTAATAATGTTGAAAAGTGGCTTTTAGAGACAGTAAAAAAACAGTCCAAAATTGTTGGTATTAAGATGCCTGAAGTTGCCATCTTCCCTTCTCCTCAAATGAATGCATTTGCAACGGGAGCAAGTAAAAATAAAGCCCTAGTTGCAGTATCTCAAGGACTACTTGACAGTATGAGTCAAGGCGAAATTGAGGCTGTTGTTGGTCATGAAATGAGTCATGTTGCTAACGGTGACATGGTTACCCTTACGCTGATCCAAGGGGTAGTTAATACGTTTGTTATTTTCTTTTCAAGGGTCATTGGTCATGTTGTAGACAGAGTTATTCTAAAAAATCAGCGCGGCCATGGTATTGGTTACTTTGTTACTACAATTTTTGCGCAAATAGTACTCTCTATTTTAGCGAGTGTAATTGTTATGTATTTTTCTAGAAAAAGAGAGTATGTTGCTGACACAGGAGGTGCTGATCTTGCGGGCCATCAAAATATGATAAACGCCTTGAAGCGTCTTGGTCAAAAAGAACCTGAAGCACTTCCTGAGCAGCTGGCTGCTTTTGGTATTGGTGAAAAACCTAAAACTGGATGGCGCGAGCTTTGGTCTTCTCACCCCCCTTTAGAAGATAGAATAAAAGCGTTAGAAAAAAGAGCTAAAACATCTTAATAAGGTTTAAATGTCAATATCTATAAAAAGCCCTGAGCAAATTAATAAAATGCGCGTTGCTGGGAAGCTTGCGTCCAGTGTATTAGAGATGATTGGTGAGCATGTAAAGGCTGGCGTAACTACTGAAGAGCTTGATCAAATTTGTCATAACTTCATAGTCAATGACCTAGACTGTATCCCAGCCCCACTTAACTATAACGGCTTTCCTAAATCTATTTGTACTTCTGTCAACAGTGTTGTTTGCCACGGGATACCGGGCAATAAGAAACTAAAAAAAGGCGACATAATCAATATTGATGTGACAGTCATTAGGGATGGATTTCATGGTGACACATCTAAAATGTTTATTGTTGGCAAGCCTAGCGTAAAAGCAACAAAGATTTGCCAAGTAGCTCAAGATTGCATGATGCTTGGAATTGAACAAGTTAAGCCTGGAATTCATTTAGGCGAAATTGGAAGAGTTATTGGGGCCTATGCACTCAGTAAGAACTGCTCTGTTGTTAAGGATTACTGTGGCCATGGTATTGGTGAAGTATTTCATGAGCTCCCTCAGGTTATTCACTACAATGATGGGAAAATTGATCGAAGCCCTATATTGGAGCCTGGGATGACTTTTACTATTGAGCCTATGATTAATCTGGGTGGCTATGAAGTTATTACATCAAGACTTGATGGATGGACGGTGACAACCAAAGATCGCTCTCTCTCCGCTCAATGGGAGCATACAATATTAGTTACTGAAAATGGGCATGAGATTTTAACGCTCCGAGAAGAAGAAGAAAATTCATAACTTAACTAGATTAAGACTTCTAGGCTCAAACTGCTAATTAAGCTTGTGTTAAAATATCCTTTTTTTTAGACTTACTTATTGGGCCTGTGAAGCGCTTAACAAACTATCTAATATCCGGACTTTTATTTTGGATACCGCTAGCATTAACTGTTTTAGTTATCAAATTCTTTTTAGAAGTTGTTAATAACCTCGTCCCTGCAAGATTCTTACCAGAGGCTCTTCTTAACTTAAATACCTCTATTCCTGGCTCAGGCTTTGTTTTTGTTGTCCTAATTCTTCTTATAACTGGAGCATTGCTAACAAATATTTTAGGGCGGAAACTTTTAGACTTATGGGAAAGGGCTCTTAACAAAATTCCAGGCTTTAGGAATATTTATAATGCGCTTAAAAAAATATCTTCAACAGTACTAAACACATCAAGTGAAAGCTTTAGAAAGGCGTTTTTAATCCAATATCCCAGTAAGGGCATTTGGGTAGTTGCATTTCAATCTGGAGATTACAAAGGAGAGATTGAGGAAATTATTGGAGAGGATGTTATTAATCTATTTGTGCCGACAACCCCTAATCCTACTTCAGGATTTTTTGTAATAATCCCAAAAAAAGATGCAATAGAATTAAAAATGTCTGTTGAAGAGGCTTTTAAACTAGTTATATCTGCTGGCGTAGTGACGCCAGAAACTTTAAAAATTAAGGAAAATAAATGAGATCAAATTTCTGCGGTGAACTGAATAAAACCAATCTCAATGAAGAGGTTATTCTCTGCGGCTGGGTCAATAGAAGGCGTGATCATGGTGGCGTTATTTTTTTAGACTTAAGGGATAAGAAGGGCCTTGCACAAATAGTAATCAATCCTGAAACTGCAGATACATTTAAGCTAGCTGAAACAATTCGTAATGAATTTGTTATTAAAGTTACTGGAAAGGTTCTAGCAAGAGATAGCGAAATGATCAATAAAAAGATTCCAACTGGTGAAATTGAGGTGCTTGCAGATAAAATTGAAATTTTAAATGCATCTAAGCCCATTCCATTTCAGCTCGACTCGATGGAAACCTCTGAAGAAGTCAGACTTAAATATCGCTATCTGGATCTTCGAAGAGATGAAATGCAGCAAAGATTAAGGCTAAGATCTAAGGTCACACATTTCATGCGAGATTTTATGGATAAGAATGATTTCTTAGACATTGAAACCCCTTTTTTAACAAAAGCAACTCCAGAAGGTGCTAGGGATTACCTTGTACCATCAAGAACTCATGAAGGTAGTTTTTTTGCATTACCTCAATCCCCGCAGCTCTTTAAACAGCTTCTAATGATGTCAGGCTTTGAAAGGTATTATCAAATAGTTAAATGCTTCAGAGATGAAGACTTAAGAGCCGACCGTCAGCCAGAATTTACGCAGCTGGATGTTGAAACTTCTTTTATGAATGAAGAGGAAATAACATCACTAATGGAAGAAATGGTAAGAGGCCTATTTAAAGAAGTAGGGAGTATTGATTTACCTAAAAAATTTCCAACTATTACTTATGACGATGCTATTAGTCTTTATGGTGTTGATAGACCTGACTTAAGGATCCCTCTAAAATTAGTTGATGTTAATGAAATCATGAAAGATGTTGAATTTAAAGTCTTTTCTGGTCCAGCTAATAGTGAAAAAGGCAGAGTAGCAGCCCTCAAAGTTCCAGGAGGAGCAACAATTAGTCGCAAACAAATTGACGACTATACAAAATTTGTCAGCATTTATGGCGCAAAAGGATTAGCTTACATAAAGATAAATGATGATGGGCCTTCCTCGCCAATTATTAAATTTCTTGGTGATGATGTAACGCAACAAGTTATTGATTTAACAGAGGCTAAGAGAGGAGACATTATCTTCTTTGGGGCAGATAAATCCAAAATTGTAAATGAAGCCCTTGGAAGCCTTAGAGAAAAGCTAGCAAAGGATTTAAATCTTTTCGATAAAGAGTGGGCTCCAATCTGGGTGATTGACTTTCCAATGTTTGATGTATCAGATGATGGATCACTCAATGCAATTCATCATCCATTTACAGCTCCTAGCGTTGATACCAAAACACTTTTAGAGAACCCTGAGAAGTCACTTTCACGTGCATATGATTTAGTAATTAATGGCTCTGAAGTAGGCGGTGGCTCAATTCGAATTCATAAAAGTGAGATGCAAAAAACTGTCTTAAAACTTCTTGGAATAGAAGATGAAGAAGCAAGAGAAAAGTTTGGATTCCTACTCGATGCACTAGATTATGGCTGCCCTCCTCATGGCGGAATTGCTTTTGGTCTTGACAGATTAGTTATGACTCTTAGTAAGACAGACTCTATAAGAGACGTGATAGCTTTTCCTAAAACTCAAACTGCGGCATGTCTTTTAACTGATGCCCCTTCAAGTGTTTCTAAATCTCAACTTAAAGAATTAAATATTAAAGTTAGCCTTCCAGCTAAGTCTTAAAAATGCAAGATATAGTAATTGATCGACCGATAGAAAATTTAATTAAGGAAGCCTTAAAGCAAAATAATGCAACTCTTGTTGCTCATTATTATGTCAGCTCAGACTTACAAATATTAGCTGAAGAATCGGGCGGCATAGTTTCAGACTCTCTAGAAATGGCTAGATTTGGACAAAATAGTGATGCCGAGACAATTATCGTAGCTGGTGTTAAATTTATGGGTGAAACTGCCAAAATATTATCTCCCGAAAAAAGAGTGCTTGTTCTAGATGACCAAGCCACATGCTCTCTTGACTTATCGTGCCCAATTAATGAATTTTCAGAATTTTGTGACCAGAACCCTGATCATGTTGTTGTTGTTTATGCAAACACTTCAGCTGAGGTTAAAGCTCGAGCTGACTGGGTTGTCACTTCGGGAAGTGCACTTAAAGTTGTTGAGAAACTTCATAGCGAAGGAAAAAAAGTTCTTTGGGCTCCAGATAAACACCTAGGACATTATGTGCAGTCCAAAACTGGAATTGAAATGCTCATGTGGGATGGGGCATGTATTGTTCATGAAGAGTTTAAAGCTGAAGGCCTTAAAAGGTTAATGCAGCTCCATCCAGAGGCTGGAGTTCTGGTTCATCCTGAATCGCCAAAGGATGTTATCGCACTTGCAGATGTTGTTGGCTCTACAACTCAACTAATTAATGCTGCAGCTTCAAGGCCTGAAAATATGTTTATCGTTGCTACTGATAATGGTATTTTTCATAAAATGAAGGAAATAGCGCCAAATAAAAAATTTATTGAAGCTCCAACTATGGGCGAAGGTGCAGACTGCGAATCATGTGCTCATTGCAATTGGATGGCAATGAATACACTTGAAAAATGCCTTGATACTTTAAGTACAGGTAAAAATGAAATTAGAATTAGTGCTCAAATCATAGAAAAAGCACAACACTCAATTCATCGCTTACTAGAATTTACTAAGTAATTTTTTGGAGAAATTAAACAGATATGGCAGGACATAGTAAATGGCACAACATTCAGCACAGGAAAGGAGCGCAGGATGCTAAGCGTGGAAAAGTGTTCACTAAGCTCATTAAAGAGATTGTTATTGCGGCAAAAAAAGGTGGTGGTGTTCTAGAAAATAATCCTTCTCTGCGCGCTATTATTGATAAGTCTCTAGCAGCAAATATGAAGCGTGATACGATAGAAAATGCGGTAAAGAGAGGCTCTGGTGATTTAGAGGGTGATAATTATGAAGAAATACGTTATGAGGGCTATGGATTAGGAGGAACTGCCATCATGGTCGATTGCCTCACTGATAATAAAAATCGCACTGTCTCAGATGTTAGGCATGCTTTTTCAAAGCATGGAGGTAATTTAGGAACAGATGGGTCAGTCGCATATATGTTCACAAAACAAGGTTTTATAAGCTTTGCCTCAGGAGATGAGGATGAAATCATGGAGGTTGCTTTAGAATCTGGAGCTGAAGATATTATTGTCAATGATGATGGCTCTATTGACGTAGTAACTAGTCCAGATAGTTTTTTTCCTGTTAAAGATGCACTCATTGCGAGTAACTTAACTCCTGATCACTCTCAAATTACTATGGAGCCAGCAAGCCGTATTGAGCTTAATATGGAGGATGCTGAGAAATTTATTAAACTCATAGACTGGCTTGAAGACCTTGATGACACCCAGGAGGTCTATCATAACGCTGAAATTTCAGACGAATTAATGTCTGAACTATGATTTCATTTCATTCGGGAATTCAAGCACTTCGAAATTTTAAAGTCAGGGATCTCAATGAAAAAATAAATTCCGCTTTTCCACATATAAAACTATTATCTTCGGAATACATTCATTTTATTGAAACAGGCTCTAAGCTTAGCAATAAAAGTCAATTAATTCTTGATAAACTATTAAATTATTCTCCTCAGTTAGACGCTTCGAACTCACTTCAAAAAATTATAATAATTCCTAGGATTGGAACCATATCACCATGGTCCTCAAAGGCAACTGATATTTGTCAGCTTTGTAGCCTTAATGAAATCAAAAGAATTGAACGAGGAATTATTTATCATTTTAGCCAAAAAATTAAATCTGAAGAATTAGAGGATATTCTTAACTTTGTAATGGATAGGATGACTGAATCTCATCTTAAAAATATTGATGATTCAAGCTTATTATTTGACGAATTAAAGCCAAATTCATACAAAAGTATAGACATCCTTAAAGATGGAAAATCTGCAATCATTAGTGCAAATGTTGAATTAGGCCTTGCCCTTAGCGATGGTGAAATGAATTATTTGTACGATAACTTTTATAAACTAAGAAGAAATCCCAGGGACATTGAGTTAATGATGTTTGCTCAAGCTAATTCAGAGCATTGTAGACATAAAATTTTTAATGCAGACTGGACCATCGATTCAGAAAAACAAGCAATCTCACTATTTGACATGATTAAGAATACTTATCATAAAAGTCCAAAAGGACTTCTATCAGTCTATAGTGATAATTCAGCTGTTATGAGTGGCTATAAATCAAGTTTTTTTGAGCCCAACCATGAAGGTGTTTATACAACATCAATTGCAGAAAAAGCGGTGTTAATTAAAGTAGAAACTCACAACCACCCTACGGCAATTGCTCCTGAACCTGGAGCTGCAACCGGATCGGGAGGAGAAATTAGGGATGAAGGCGCAACGGGAAGAGGATCAAAACCAAAAGTAGGTCTTAGTGGATTTTCAGTTTCAAACTTAAAAATACCAAATTCAATCAACCCCTGGGAAAAAGATTACGGTAAGCCAAGTCAAATTGCATCTGCTCTTGAAATTATGATTGATGGGCCTCTTGGCGCTGCTTCATTTAATAATGAATTTGGCAGGCCAAATACTTGTGGATATTTTAGGACATATGAGCAAAAAACTGAAAATAATGAAATTAGAGGCTATCACAAACCAATTATGCTCGCTGGTGGCCTTGGAAATATAAGAGAAGACCATGTCGAAAAAGGCTCAATTTCTGATGGAGATGTTCTCATAGTTCTTGGTGGTCCTGCTATGTTAATTGGCTTAGGTGGTGGCGCTGCATCAAGTGTGGGTAGTGGAGATCAGAGCCAAGAGCTTGACTTTGCTTCAGTTCAAAGAGCAAACCCAGAGATGCAAAGACGTGCCCAAGAAGTTATTAATTCTTGCATTCATTTAGGTAACAAAAATCCAATTGTTTCAATCCATGACATTGGTGCAGGTGGGCTTTCAAATGGAATCCCTGAACTAGTCAATGACTCTCAAAAAGGTGCTAATCTTCAACTAAGATCAATACCAAATGACGAAACAAAAATGTCTCCACTTGAGATATGGTGCAATGAGTCTCAAGAAAGATATGTTCTTGCGATTAAAGAAGAGAGCGTTGATTTATTTCGTCAAATATGTATCAAAGAAAGGGCGCCTTTTGCTGTCTTAGGAAATGCAACCGATAATCAGCATTTAACTCTTGAAGACTCTCATTTTAAGAATAAACCAATTGACCTTGAAATGTCTTTACTCTTTGGATCAACACCAAAAACTCTCAAAGATGTCTCATCACTTCCAAATAATGAGAAGGAATTTAATAACAGCACAATAAAGCTTAATGAAGCTATTAGTCGCCTTTTAAAACTTCCTACAGTTGCAAGCAAAAATTTCCTAATAACTATTGCTGATCGCTCAGTTACTGGGCTCATTGCCAGAGATCAAATGATTGGACCATGGCAAGTGCCTGTAGCAGATTGTGCTATTTCATTAGCAGACTATTCTGGATACCAAGGTGAAGCCATGTCAATTGGTGAAAAAACGCCTTTGTCCCTTATTAATGCAGCGGCAGCGGCAAGAATGAGTGTTGGAGAAGCATTGACTAACCTACTCAGCGCCTATATTGAAGACA
The DNA here is from genome assembly GCA_905182815.1 of uncultured Candidatus Thioglobus sp. Taxonomy (GTDB): domain Bacteria; phylum Pseudomonadota; class Gammaproteobacteria; order PS1; family Pseudothioglobaceae; genus Pseudothioglobus. Next base: position 554,525 of record CAJJCX010000004.1, on the reverse strand, counting down.
TAAGTCACATCAATCTCTCGGCTAACTGGATGTGTGCAAGTGGATTTCCAGGAGAAGATGCAAAGCTTTATGAGGCTGTTAAAGCAATTGGTATCGAGCTTTGTCCCAAATTAGGACTAACAATACCCGTTGGCAAAGATTCAATGTCTATGAAAAGCACATGGAATGAAAATGGAGATGAAAAATCAGTTACAGCGCCCCTATCCTTAATAATTAGTGCATTCTCAAAAATACCTGATGCAAGACTACAAATCACACCCTTGCTTGATACCAAAATTGATTCAGAGCTTTTTTTAATTGACCTAGGACTAGGAAGAAATAGAATGGGAGGGTCTTGTTTAGCGCAAGTTTACAACCAAGTTGGAAAAACTTCTCCAGATCTTGATGATCCAATTTTATTTGCCAAGTTCTTTTCATTAATAAATAAGTTCAATAAAGAAAAGTTAATTAGCGCTTATCATGATCGCTCTGATGGAGGCGTTATTACAACTTTATTCGAAATGGCATTTGCATCTCATTGTGGTATGGAAATCATTGGCACTAATACTATAAATGAACTCTTTAATGAAGAGTTAGGCTGTATTATTCAAATCCCAATTATAAATAAATCTATAGTTCTCAAAGAGCTTGAAGACATTGGCCTTAAAAAATTCACGAGGCCTATTGCTAAAGTAAATAATACTGATGAAATTTTAATCTATCAAGAAAAGAAACTAGTATTTCGCGAACAGAGAAAGAATCTTCACAAAGAGTGGTCATCAACCTCTTTTGAAATTTCTAAGCTTCGAGATAATCCAATATGCTCAGAGTCAGAAAATAAGGAGCTACTAGAAACTTCTGATGGTTTAAAAGTTAAAACGACTTATGATATTAATGAATCGATAAGTGCGCCTTATATAAACACCGGAATAAAGCCAAAAATTGCTATTTTAAGGGAGCAAGGTATCAATGGCCATGTTGAAATGGCTGCTGCTTTTTCACAAGCTGGCTTTGATGCTTATGATGTCCATATGAGTGAAATTCTTTCTGGAAACAAATCATTGAAACAATTCCAAGGTTTAGCAGCATGTGGCGGTTTTTCATATGGCGATGTTTTAGGTGCAGGTAGAGGCTGGGCAAACTCTATCCTTCTAAATAGTAAGGCAAAAGATGAATTTTCAGAATATTTTTCCAGAACTGATAGCTTTACTCTTGGTGTTTGTAATGGCTGCCAAATGGTTTCTAATTTAAAAGAAATTATTCCTGGCTCACAGAATTGGCCTTCATTTGAAAAAAACACCTCGGAGCAATTTGAAGCTCGCCTTACAAGCGTTAAAATTGAACAAACTAACTCCATACTTTTTAATGGAATGGAGGGCTCTATTATGCCAATAGCAATTGCCCATGGAGAAGGAAGGGCAAAATTTACCTCTCAGCAAAGTAAAAGTAATATTGCTATGCAATACGTCGATTACTCAGGCAAAAAAACCCAAACTTATCCACACAACCCAAATGGATCAGAAGACGGTATTGCAAGTATGTGTGATGACTCAGGAAGAATTACAATTATGATGCCCCACCCTGAAAGAGTTTTTAGATCAATTCAAAACTCATGGCATCCTAATGATTGGCAAGAAAGGTCGCCATGGATGAGGATGTTTGAAAATGCCAGAAAGTGGGTTGATTGATAGATATGAATAATAATTACCTCTATGCTGCCTGACCAAGTTATTAGAAGCAATAGAAAAACTTTAAGCATTTCTATTAATGAAAGTGCTGAATTAATAGTGCGCGCACCAAATCGAATATCTGATCAAAAAATTCAAAATTTTATTAATGAAAAAGAGAATTGGATTACAAGAAATCAGTCAGCAATGAAGGCCCGCGTTGAAGAAGCAGGAAAAGATAAAAATATGCTTCTATATCTTGGAACACTTTTTCCATTAAAAACTGATAATAACGCTAAAAAGATTTCCTTTAATGGCAAGGAATTTTTAGCTGATCTGCAAAATAAGGAAAAAACCAATAAATCTTTAAAAACTTGGTACAAAAATAAGTTTAAAGAAGTTGCAGTTCCACGACTATTTTATTTTGCCGAAAAACATAATTTACAGGTCAATCAAGTGAGGATTAAAGAGCAGAGAACGCTCTGGGGATCTTGCTCTTCCAGAAACAATATCAACCTAAATTTTCTTCTCATTATGGCGCCATTAAAAGTAATTGACTATGTCATTATTCATGAATTAGTCCACACCATTCATAAAAACCATTCAGCAAATTTTTGGAGCGCAGTTGAAGAAATTATGCCTAACTATAAAGAAGCTAAGCATTGGCTTAAAGAAAATGGTTACAGGTTAAGAGCCTTATAGCTAATTATTTTTTTAGCCGTTATACTTTTCTACAGCCTCTTCCATAGCCTCTTTCAATGTATCTTGCTCTGCCATTTCAAGAATAATATCACCACCACCAACTAATTCAGAATTGAAATAGATTTGGGGAAATGTTGGCCAGTCAGCAAAGTCAGGCAGGCTTTGAAAAACCTCTTGGTCTTCAAAGATGTTAACAAATGCAAACTCAACACCCGTTGAAGCTAATGTTTGAGATGCGCGAGCTGAGAAACCACACTGAGGAAACTGAGGCGTTCCTTTCATGTAAATAACTATCGCTGCACTATCAACTTGTTTTTGAATTTTTTCTAATACGTCCAATTTAATACTCCCAATGTTTTTTACTATTTTAGTATAGTATTTACAAGACTACAAAGATTTGTAAAAACAATTATTGCTTAATTGCCTGTGAGATTACATACTTTTGACCTTGCTTAATTTTTTTATAATTACCAAAAACCGATTTAAAGTTATTTTTTATAAAGTCCTTAAGCCCATTGATTGTAACGACAGTAATTACGCCACCAGGTTTTAGAGCGTCCAAAGCATCATAAAGAATTATTGATAGCTGCTCACGTCCAACTTTAGCAGGAATATTTGAAACAATTTGATTAAATTTGATATCACTAGGGATTTGCAAAAAAGCATCTGAGAGGTACGCTTTTGCATTAACAATGTTATTAAGTTTTGCATTGTAGTTTGCAAGATCCACTGCAACAAAGTCTTTATCAACCATATGGACTTCACCCTTAGTACAGTGTTTTGCCAGCGCTAGGCCAATAGGGCCATAACCACACCCTAAATCTAAACAAACATCATCAATATCAGCACTAAAGTGCTTCATCAAAAGCTTAGTACCATCATCTAGGGCTCGAGGGCTAAAAGTACCCCATCGAGTGTGCAGTTTTAGATTTGAATCAAATAGCTCTACATCAAGAACTATATCTTTTTTTAATTTAGCAATGTCTTTGCGCTCAAACATTTGTCAACCCTACTTAGAAGTGATAATTATATAGAACTATAAAAAATCGATGTAATGCTAATATCAGTACTAATTTAATTGTATTTATTATTTTTTGCTATTACTTTGCTAGCATCATCACCTATGTGTGACTCTCCACGACTCTTTGCAAGCTGCACCTGTTTTTCTCTTTCACGGTAGCGACTTACTTGTGACGAGTTTTTTGTTCCATAACACCTTGGGCAGGAGGCTCCTTTTTCATAATGAGGATGCTCTTTATCTTCATCAGTAATTGGAAATCTACAGGCATGGCACTGATCATATTTTCCAAGCTCAAGATTATGTTTAACAGCAACCCTATCATCAAAAACAAAGCACTCGCCTTCCCATAAACTTTCATCTTCTTTAATTTCTTCAAGATATTTTAAAATTCCACCCTGAAGATGAAAAACATTTTCAAAGCCTTTTGATTTTAAATAAGCTGTAGATTTTTCACAGCGTATACCACCAGTACAAAACATGGCAATTTTTTTATCTCGATATTTTTCTAAATTATTTTTAGTATAGGCTGGGAACTCTCGAAAAGTCTCAGTATTCGGATTAATAGAGCCCTTGAAACTTCCTATTTCAAATTCATAATTATTTCGAGTATCAATTAAAACAACGTCAGGATCATTAATAAGCTCATTCCAATCAGCTGGCTTAACATAAGTACCAGAAGAAAATATAGGATCAATATTTGATACACCTAAGCGTCACTATTTCTTTTTTTAACTTAACCTTAAGTCTTTTAAATGGAGGTTTCTCGCTATAAGAAAATTTATACTCAAGGCCAACTAGTCTCTCATCTTTTTGAAGGTAATCAAGGGATTTCATAATGCTGTCATTATCACCAGAAATCGTTCCATTGACTCCCTCTTTAGCTAATAATAAAGTACCTCTAATATTGAGTGATTCTAAAAATATTTTAAGAGGGCCTTGAATTTCTTCAAAATCATCTAGACGAGTAAACTTATATAAAGCGCAAATAGTGAGCATATTTCACAAATGAAAAAGTAGTGTGTTAATTTTACTAGCCAGTTGTATTATTTTTTTACTATTTAACCTTTTAAATAAAGATTAAAACTACATTAGGGCTCCACTATTCTTAATACTGACAAGTGTATAATATTTTTCTTTTGCTCGATGAGCATCGATAAATCAGTTTAACTCAATAATGCTAAATAATATTCATAAGCCAAGTGACATAAAAAAACTAAACATTGAAGAATTAAATGATCTTGCTTTGGAGATTAAATTATTCTTAATAGAGAGTATTGAACAAACTGGCGGGCATCTAAGCTCAAATCTTGGAACTATTGAATTAACCCTTGCAATGCATTATGTGTTTGACACTCCAAACGATACCTTTGTTTGGGATGTTGGTCATCAAGCATATACTCACAAGATCCTAACTGGTAGAAGAGATTTGATGTCAACTCTGCGTCAAAAAGATGGCTTATCTGGCTTTACGAAAAGAAGTGAAAGTGAACATGATGCTTTTGGCGCTGGTCATTCATCGACCTCAATAAGTGCAGCCCTTGGTATTGCAATTGCTAACAAATTACAACAAAAATCTGACACTTCAATAGCAGTTATTGGAGATGGAGCATTAAGTGGGGGCATGTCATTTGAGGCCATGAATCATGCAGGTGATACTGATGCCAATCTGCTAATCATTCTTAATGACAATGACATGTCGATTTCTCAGAACGTTGGGGCTTTGAGTAAATATCTAACTAGACTTATTTCTGGAAAAATATACTCAACTATGAAGTCAAAGTCTCTTGAGTTCTTAGAAAGATTACCACGTGTCCAAAAATTTGCTAAACGCTCTGAGGAGCATCTAAAAGGAATGTTTCTTCCAGGAACGTTATTTGAAGAGCTTGGAATAGAGTATTTTGGACCAATTGATGGTCATGATATTCCCGTATTAATTAAAGCTTTACAAAATTTAAAAAATATCGAAAATCCTCGAATTCTCCATATCATTACTAAAAAAGGTCATGGGCTAGAGGCTGCTGAGCAAAATCCATTAAAGTTTCATGGAATTTCTCCACCATCAAGTTCATCTAACAACTTTCCAAGCTACAGCAAAGTTTTTGGAGAATGGTTATGTAATAGTGCCCAGAATGATGAAAGAGTAATTGGAATAACTCCAGCAATGTCTGAAGGATCAGGCATGGTTAATTTTGAAAAAAACTTTCCTGAACGCTTTATTGATGTCGCAATTGCAGAGCAACATGCTGTCACGCTTGCTGGAGGAATGGCAACTAAAGGATTAAAGCCAGTTGTGGCAATCTATTCAACATTCTTACAGCGTGGTTATGACCAATTTATTCATGATATCGCGTTACAAAATTTAAATGTTATTTTTGCTATTGATCGTGCTGGACTTGTTGGGGCCGATGGCGCAACGCATGCCGGTATTTTTGACTTAAGCTTTTTGAGATGTATTCCAAATATTGTTATTATGGCGCCAAGCTCCTCAATTGAAATGTACAAGGCCCTTAATTTTTCTCTTGAGTTTGATGGGCCAGTATGTGTAAGGTTTCCAAGAGGTAAATCAGCTATTGAAGAGTTTGTAACAGATCAATCACTAGAAATTGGAAAAGGAAAAATCGTCAGGACTGGTAAAGATATTGCTATTTTTGCATTTGGTAATATGCTTGAACCAGCTCTTAGCGCATCTGAAAAGATTAATGCAACAGTTATTGACATGCGTTTTGTTAAGCCGCTAGATGAAAATTTAATTATTGATACTGCCAACAGTTATAAAAAACTAATCTCAATTGAAGACAATACTGCAAGCGGTGGCGCTGGAAGTGCCATTAATGAATTACTTCAATCGAAAAACATTAAAACGCCGCTCCATATCCTTGGTGTACCTGACTTAGTAACCGAACATGGATCTCAAGACGAGCTTTATTTGCTTTATGGATTGCATGAAGAAAACATCATTAATGTGGCAAAAAATTAATGAAAGCAACGCTAAAAAAATATAGTCCAAAACGTGAAAATGTTAATTTAGGATGGCTTAATAAATACCTAACTGATCCGGAGCTATGGAAATGGAATAAGAGATCTATCGCTAAAGGATTTGCTGTTGGTCTTTTTTGCGCTTTTCTTCCAATACCAGTTCATATGCTACTAGCTGGAATCCTTGCGGTTGCTTTTTCTGCGAATATTTTGCTTTCATTACTAGTTGTTTGGGTAAATAACCCACTTACTATTGTGCCAATTTTCTACTTTACTTATAAATTAGGTGCATCCATTATTGGAGTTGAAATCGATCCTGAGTTTGAATTTTCATTTGGCTATTTGATGGATAACTTTTGGTCGGCGACACTAGCATTATGGGTTGGAGGCATAATCACCTCAATTGTGGCATCAACATTAGGGTATTTTTCAATTATTTCAATTTATAGGTACAAAGCACTGAAAAGAGTTAAACGTTTGAAATAGGTATGCGCCTTCTAATGCTGGCTTCTAAAGTGTCAACTAGTGATTCATTCTCAACCTTGCTGTGAGTTTTTCCGTCTATATATAGTAGATTCGGAGAGCCACCAGTAAGGCCAACACTGACCTCCTTCGCCTCACCTGGTCCATTAACAACGCAACCAATTACAGCAACATCAATTGGCTCAGTGATATCTTCTAATCGAGCTTCAAGTTCATTAACAACCGAGATTACGTCAAATTTTTGTCTTGAGCATGATGGGCATGCAATCAAATTAACGCCCTTCTTTCTTAAATGAAGTGACTTTAAAATATCAAAACCAACTTTTATCTCATCCACAGGATCTGATGCAAGAGAGACTCTAATAGTATCACCAATACCTTCACTTAAAAGTAAGCCCATTCCAATTGAAGATTTAACAGTTCCAGAGCGAAAAGATCCAGCTTCTGTAATACCTAGGTGCAGCGGATTATCAATTTGAGAAGCTAATTGACGATAAGCAAATACAGTCATAAAAACCTCAGAAGCTTTAAGTGAAACCTTAAAGTTATCAAAGTTTAGTCTATCTAAAATATCAATATGTCTAAATGCAGATTCAACCATCGCCTCTGGAGTCGGCTCAGTGTATTTTTTTTGTAAATCTTTTTCAAGGGATCCAGCATTAACACCAATACGAATTGGAATCCCATTATCTTTTGCAGCAGCAACAACCTCCCTTATTCGATCCTCTTTACCAATATTCCCAGGATTAATTCGTAAACAGTCCGCACCATATCCTGCAACTTTTAAAGCAATTTTATAATCAAAATGAATATCAGTAATTAGAGGGATATTAACACGTGTCTTTATTTTTTTAAACGCTTCAGCTGCGTCCATAGTCGGAATTGAAACTCTAACAAGATCAGCTCCAGCTTTTTCAAGAGATAAGATTTGTGAAACTGTTGAGTCGACATCACATGTATCAGTATTAGTCATACTCTGAACAGTAATTGGAGCATCTCCGCCAATGGCAACATTGCCGACAAAAATTTTCTTAGAAACCCTTCTTTTAATTTTGTGTACTTGCTTCATAAGTGCTTATTACTTCATCAAGATTTTCAGTTACTTCCTTAATTTCTTTTGGAGAACTTAAATTATTACTATTTTCAACAACTATATTCTCACTCACATCATCAAGACTTGGCTGACTAATTATGATTGAATTTGATTTACTTTCAGTTTTATCTTCTCCCTGAAAATAATACCATATAGCACCAAAAATTAAAAAAAACAAAGAAAGCCAAAGCAGCCTCCTCTTTAAAGGTTTTTTCTTTTTAGGATAATAATTAATCCCGTCCAGCACTTCTTCTACTCTTATCTACAACTTTTCCAGCTAGTTGGCCACATGCTGCATCAACATCATCACCTCGCGTTCTTCTCGTAGTAGTTCGAATTCCTGATCGATACAAAATATCTTGAAACTTATCAATAGCAATGTCATTTGAAGTTGTATATTTCGTTTCAGGGAAAGGGTTGAAAGGTATTAGGTTGACCTTAGCTGACTCACCCTGAAACCAAAAATTTATTAGTTTTGAGAGCTCCTGAGCTTGCTCAATAGAATCATTAACACCCTTAAGCATAACGTACTCGAACATTACATGTCGCTCTTGAGTTCCTGCATTCAAGTAGTAATGACAAGCCTTCATTAGCTCTTTAATAGGATATTTTTTATTAATTGGGACAAGTATATCTCTTAATTCATCATTAGGAGCGTGCAAGGAGATGGCCAAACTTACTGGAACTGTGTCTGACATTCTCTTTAGTGCCGGAACAATCCCTGATGAAGAAACAGTAACCCGTCTCCTAGAAAGTCCAAATGCCCAGTCATCCAAAAGGATGTCACATGCATCATAAACAGGGGATTCATTAAGTAATGGCTCGCCCATTCCCATAAAAACTACATTAGAAATTCTCTTATTTTTGTCCTTTAAATGGTTTTGAGCAATTAATACCTGTGCAATAATTTCATGGTTTTGAAGGTTACGATTAAATCCTTGATAGCCTGTCGAGCAAAAAGTACAAGCCAATGAACAGCCAACTTGAGAAGATATACAAAGCGTTCCTCTATCTTTTTGAGGTATATAAACTGTTTCAATATGATTTTCTTCACCCAACTTGATTACCCACTTAATAACCCCATCTTTTGAGTTATTGATGGAGGTTACTTCAGGCAATTCAATAGAAGCAATTGCCTGAAGTTTTTGTCTTAAGTCTTTTGAGAAGTTATGCATATCACCAAAGTCTGAAGCACCTTGGTGGTAGATCCACTGCATAATTTGTTTTGTACGAAATGGTTTTTCGTTTAAATCAGAAAAAAACTTCTTAAGCTTAACTTGAGTAAGTCCTAACAAGTTTTGTTTTTCTAACATTACTAAGTCTCTTTTTAAGTTATTTATCTAGTTCTTGGACAAACACCATCATCACCAAAAAAATATGCAATTTCGATTGCAGCGTTTTCTTGAGAGTCTGAACCGTGGACAGCATTTTCGTCTAAAGACTCTGCAAAATCTGCTCTAATAGTCCCAGCATCTGCTTCTTTTGGATTAGTCGCACCCATAATTTCACGATGCTTTGCAACTGCATTTTCGCCTTCAAGAACTTGAACCATAACTGGCCCAGATGTCATAAAGCTTACAAGATCTTTATAAAAAGGTCTCTCTTGATGAACAGCATAAAATCCACCTGCCATTGCTTCATCTAAGTGAATCATTTTTGATGCAACAATTTTAAAACCAGCACCTTCAAAACGAGAGTAAATTTGACCAATTACGTTTTTAGCCACAGCATCTGGCTTAATTATTGATAAAGTTTGTTCCATGAACAATTCCCAGTTAATTAAAAAGCCGGTATTTTACCATGCAGTTGTATATTTCTTATGCTCAGAGATAAAAAAAGAAGATATGCTTATCAATTAAAAAACTTCTTTATTAGGTTAAATTTTCTTAATTAATTTTGTTCGACGATAGTAATCTAATAAATCAAAAGCCCTAAAATAAGCGCTCGCAATTGGAAGAAACCACGGCTTTCCATAATAGTAAGGTCTAGTTTGCAGAGGTGTTTTTTCAAAAACAGTTACTTTTTGATCAGGATTTAACATTTTCAATGCAGCCATATGACCCAAGTATGGCGCCATTGCAACTCCATTTCCACAGTAACCTAGCGCAGAATAAACCCCTTTATTAACACTAAGATTTGGTAATTGACTGAAAGTAAAGCCTGTAAATCCAGTCCAACAATGACTAATTTCAACACCTTCTAAAGAAGGAAAAATTTCTATAAGCATTTTACGCAGAGTTGGTAATGCCTCTTCAGCAGAAATCGAATGCATAGCTGCACGCGTTCCTAGCATTATTCTTGTTCCGCAAGGAGTTGGCCTATAGTAACAATAGCGCTTACGGGTTTCAACCATACAATGGCCGCCAGGTAAAAGAGTCTGAACTTTATCTTTACCAATATCCACTGTTGTTATTACAAAACTTGGTACCGGTAATACGCGCCTTGCTAAATACTTAGAAAGACTTGGCCTTGTATATCCATTAGTGGCCATAAGAACTTGCTTACAGTGAATTTTTGAATTTGAAGTTAAAACATCAAATCCATTTTGTTTTAATTTATTAACTTTAACTACAAGCTTGTTACCAAAAACCTTTGCCCCTGCTTCTAATGCAAGCTTTAATAAGCCATAATGAAATTTACGCGGCTGAACTGAGCCATGATCTTGATAAAACTGACCTCCAAAATATAACTCTGTTTTTATTGATTTAGACATCATATCAGGACCAATCATTTTAGAATTAAAGTCATCAATAGCTTTTAATTTTTGTAAGTTATCTGACATACTGACTTGATCTTTAGGAAGCCATGAAGTTCTTAATCTTCCACAAACATTAAACTCACAATCAATATTATTTTCTTCAATCAAGTTAGATGTAAATGCTAGTGAAGCATTAGCTTCTTTATGAATTTCTGCTGCAATAACTTCGCCATATTTTTTCTTTGCCTGGTCTGTTGAAACCTTATGACCAGAACCTAGCATTCCACCATTCCTAGTACTTGCTCCAAATCCAATCATCTCTGAATCTAGAACAATAACATTTTTGCCAAATTTTGACAATGTTAAAGCTGCGCTTAATCCTGTATAACCAGCGCCAATAATGACAATATCTGCATTCAATGGAAGTGCTTCAGTATTTTCGAATTGTGGCTGTCCGTCCCACCAGAAGGGAGTAAATTTAGTCATTTCAGGGTACTAATTAAAAGTCTTTAAAATAGTATATCAACCAATTGGATTCAAAAATACATATTACTAATCTAAGTTATTGGATTTATAATATTAAAAATTACTCTTTATTATCTTTGAGTATGCCCTCAAGATTACTTCCAAAAAATTCTACTACTCTATTAGAAAAGTCTTCCAAGTACATAAATTTAACTCCAGAATGTATAGCATTTTCAGCCAACCAGATTGTTAAGTTTGCCCCATATTTTGTAGCCAGACTTTCCATATCAGACGTGTTATGAGGCAAAACTCTTGTATCAGAAGTTCCATGTATTGCAAATATTGGACGGTCGTCATGATTTTTAAAAGCAAGCTTTGGCGAAGGTTCAAGTAATGTTTCATTACCAAATATAAATGCTGACCAAATTGCCCCCTTAGCAAGCCATGGTGGATACCCTTCTCTTTGAAGCTCCTCTTCAACTATAGTGTAAAGATCAGAGAATCCAGAATCTAAAATAGCAGCTTGAATCCTATTATCTAATCCAAAAGCAATTGCAGCAGTTCCTGCACCCATCGATAATCCATAGATTCCAATACTTTTAGGGTTAATAGATTGAGTATTTACTAGCCAATCTACACTTGCAATAACATCACGGTACTCTTTAGTTCCAATGCTAATTTTTCCATCCTCAATAGTAGACATGCCATGATCTCGCTGATCAAACAAAAGTGTATTGAAGCCAGCTTGATTTAATATAGCTGCAACTAATAATATATCAGAGTCATACTTACTTGACCTTAAGCCATGCACTAGGATAACAACAGGAGCTTCACCTGGCCCATTCCTGTCTATAGGAATCCACCATGCGTCGATTTGGATATCTTCATCACCAGCAGAATATTGATGAGACTCCCAATAATCAACGATATATTTTTCAAAAGGAAAATCACTTTCTTTTGAATTATCTTGATAGCTACCAGGCGTATTTTCACAATCCACAGAACACCCAGGATCAGCTTTTGCAAGTGTTGAATATATAAAGTATCCAATACCCATATAAACTAGAGCGACAAATAAAATCAGCCCAGTAAGTGTATATCCAACTTTAAAATACAATTTTTGCATAATGTTTTTTTAAATAAAAAAAAGGCGCCCAAGGGCGCCTTTTTTAGATAACTAATTTAATTACTAGTTACATGCGTCTTTCAATGCCTTACCAGCTTTAAATGCAGCTACATTTGAAGCTTTAATTTGAATCGTAGCACCTGTTTGAGGATTACGACCACTGCGAGCAGCACGGGCTCTAACTACAAAGCTACCAAAGCCAGTAAGCTGAACTCCATCACCACTTGCCATTGCTGAAGTAATAGCACCAGTTGTTGCGTTTAGGGCTCTTGCAGCATCAGCTTTAGATAAATTAGCACCTGAAGCAATTGCATCAATTAATTCTGATTTATTCATTTTAATTCTCTCCAATAAAAGTTTGTTATAAAAAAAGACAAAGCGAAAGAGGTAACTTTAAACCTATTTCAGGAGGAAAGAATCAAAAGAAACCATCTGCCTCCAACGCTGTATCTAGAAGTTATTGTACTATCAAAATAAAGTTATTTGAAAAATAATGTAAAAAAAATATTTTATTCTAGCGATTCCCTTCTTTAAGCGCTCTTGCTTTATCCATTTTCCAGTCTCTTTCTTTAATATCCTGACGCTTATCATGGCCTTTTTTTCCTTTAGCTACGCCAATTTCTAACTTGACCCTACCTCTTGCCCAATAGAGTTTTAATGGAACAACTGTAGCTCCTTTTTGAGTAATTTTTTCTCGAAGTCTATTAATTTCAAGTCTGTTTAATAGTAATTTTCGAGTTCTTGTTGGATCACATTCAACATGACTGGAAGCTGAATTTAGTGGAGATATATGAGCACCAAAAAGGAACAGCTCATTATTTTTGTAAATCACATAGCTTTCAGTAATTTGAACTTTGCTATCTCTAAGGCTTTTAACTTCCCAGCCAAGCAAACTTAAACCTGCTTCAAGGCTTTGTTCGATAAAATAGTCATGCCTTGCTTTTTTATTTAAAGCAATAGTATTTGAATTATCTTTTTTATTTTTTGCCATGCATCGTATTTCAAAAAGCGCAATTGTTCCATATACACCCCAACAAATGTTTGAGTTAGTTAACAATATTGATGACTACTCTCAATTTTTAAACTGGTGTGATTCCTCCTCTATTTTAAATCAATCTGACGACCAAATCACTGCGTCAGTCGAGATTAATAAAGGCGGCATTAAACAAACGTTTTCGACACTAAACACTTTGACACCCTATCAATCAATTGCGATGGAGCTAGTTGATGGTCCATTTGATGAGCTTTCAGGTGAATGGCGCTTTGAGCCACTTGGTGAAAATGCCGCAAAAATTCATTTAGATCTTCAATTTAAATTTAAATCAATGCTAATTGATATGGCTTTGTCGCCTGTTTTTAAAAATATAGCCAATTCTCAATTAGATTCATTTGTTGCAAGAGCAAAATATATTTATGGCTAAACTTATTGCTTTGAATAAACCATTTGGAGTTATCTGCCAGTTCAGTGGTGATAATAATACATTATCAGACTACGTCGACATACCGAATGTCTATCCAGCTGGTAGGCTTGATAAAGACTCAGAGGGACTGGTGATTCTTACAGATGATGGCAAGTTACAAAACTTAATATCCAACCCAAAATACAATAAAACCAAAACCTATGTCGTGCAAGTAGAAGGAGAGCTAAGTTCTACTGCAGCTTCTGCCCTAGAGAAAGGCATTAAACTTAAGGATGGAAATACTAAGCCTGCAGCCGTCAAAATAATTGAAGAACCTAACTGGCTTTGGGCAAGAACACCTCCAATAAGAGTAAGGAAAAATATTCCAACTTCTTGGATTGAAATTTCAATTAGCGAAGGAAGAAATCGTCAAGTACGCAGAATGACTGCAAGCGTAGGATTTCCAACGCTCAGGCTAATTAGAACAAGAATTGATAAGTGGGACTTAAAGGATATACCCTCAGGATCTTATGTCACTCTTTAAACTTGCTTATGAAGCCCTAATTTGCAACGATGTAGAGAGAAAAATTTTACTAATTAATGATTTAAAGAAAATACCATATTCCACTTAGATATCAATGAATTAAAAGTCAAGGTCATTAAAATTCCTTCCCCAGGGAGGCCTTTGAAAGCCAAGCTTAGTTGACTTCAAAGGAGCCCCAAAAAGAGATCGCTCAGATTTAGGCATGATAAAAAATATCCATGCGATTTGTCATATTGAATTTAATTCAATAAATTTAGCCTTAGATGCAATCTACAGATTTCAAGAAATGCCCCATAAGTATTATGCAGACTGGATTCAAGTGGCCAGCGAGGAGACAACGCACTTCTCACTTCTCAAAAATTACCTTGGGTCTATTGGATATAGTTATGGTGATTTTGATGCTCACAATGGCTTGTGGCAAATGACAGTTGACACAGATTATGATGTTTTATCGAGGATGGCTTTGGTTCCAAGAGTTCTAGAAGCGAGAGGTTTAGACGTTACCCCAAGGATTAGAAAAAAATTTAAAGATGCAAACCTTCATAAGATGGTTGAAATTTTAGATATTATTTTTAAAGATGAAATTGGGCATGTAAAGATTGGAAACTATTGGTATCAATACCTATGCCATAAAAGAGATCTTGACCCAATTAAAACTTTTGACTTGTTAATAAAAAAACACATTGGGTCTAACTTGCGTGGGCCATTTAATATTGAAGCAAGGCTTTTATCAAATTTTAGTCAAAATGAATTAGATTATCTCGAGCACCCTGAATTACTAAAAACTAACTAATTTCATCCATAGCTTGATTTGCCAAAAGATCTGCCATGTCATTACCTGGGTCGTCACTATGTCCTTTAACCCAGTGCCAATTAACTGAAAACTCTTGATTAAGGTCATCTAATTGTTTCCAAAGCTCTACATTTTTAACTGGCTTCTTATTAGCAGTCTTCCATCCTTTTGCCTTCCAGCCTTCAATCCAATCATTTATGCCTTGTATAACGTACTTGGAATCTGTATATAAATCAACAGTAATATCACTTGATTTAAGAGCTTGTAGTGCTTTAATTGATGCTGTTAGCTCCATCTTATTGTTTGTAGTATTTAACTCTGAGCCTTTTAATTTCTTGTCATGATCTTTGTATCTCAACCATGCGCCCCATCCACCAATTCCAGGATTTCCTCGGCAACCACCATCTGTATAAATTACAATTTTTTCCATGGTCTAGTTATCTACATTAAGTTGAAGCCAATACTCAAGCAAAGCTAAGTGCCATAGTCTTGATCCATTCAAAGCTGTCATATAATCTTTAGGAGAATTAATCACTTTATCAATATATTGTTGATTAAAAATACCTCTATTACGACAAGCACTGGACAAAAGTATATCAGACATAAATTCCAAGAAATCACCCTGAATATACTTTAGAGCTGGCATTGGAAAATAACCTTTTTTTCGATCTATTACAGAATCTGGCAGGAGTCCTCTTGAAATCTCTTTAAGAGGGTACTTTCCCTCATCCCTCATTTTTAATGAAGGTGGTATGCTTAGCGCCCATTCAACTAGGTCAGTATCCATAAATGGCACTCTAGCCTCAAGGCCCCATGCCATAGTCATATTGTCGACTCGTTTCACTGGGTCATCAACAATTAATCTTGTCATATCAGTGCGAAATACTTTATCAATAAAAGAATCAGCGCCTGGCTTTAAAAACTCCTTGTTTAACCAATTATGAGTATGATTCTCACCTTGATATATCGATGATACTGTTTGTAAAAACTCATCATGCGGCCTATCAACATAATGCTTTGAGAAACGTTCTACTTCATTACCTTGTTCATTCGCCATTCTTGGATACCAAAAATACCCAGCGAACGCTTCATCAGCCCCTTGTCCAGATAAGACAACTTTAGTATGCTTTGAAACTTGCTCAGAGAGCAAATAAAAAGCTACGGCATCTTGGCCAACCATTGGCTCAGACATATTCATAACTGCTTCTGATAATCGTGGAAGTACTTCTTTATTACTCACTTGATATTTTTTATGCTGAGTTTCAAATTTTGAGACAATTTGATCTGAATACTCAAACTCACTTCCAACTTCATCATCGATGTCTTCAAATCCTATTGAAAAAGTGCGAATATCTTCATGGCCCGCTTCCTTTAAAAGAGCAACAATAAGCGATGAGTCTAATCCTCCCGAAAGTAAAACTCCTATTGGCACGTCAGATGCAGACATCCTCTTCATAACTGCTGCAGTTAATAGCTCATGCGTTCTTTCAATATAGTCCTGATCTGAAATATTTTCCTCAAGCCTTTTTGCGCTTGGATGCCAATATGTTTTTTCGCGTAATTTACCATTAGGACTTAACGTAAAAAAAGTACCCGGCTTTAATTTCTGAATTCCATTAATAATTGTATTTGGAGCTGGCACAACACCATGAAGAGATAACTGTTGATGTAAAGCAACAGGATTAATACTTTTATCAAGTTCTTGAGTAAGTAAAGCCTGTGAATTTGATGCAAAAGTAAATGCTTTAGGAGTGATATTAAAGTATAGAGGTTTAATGCCCATCCTATCTCTTGCAACAAAAAGTTGCTGAGAAGATTGATCCCAAATAGCAAAAGCAAACATTCCATCAAGATGTTTCACGCAATCTTCGCCCCAAAAATGATATGCCTTTATTATTACTTCTGTATCAGAGTTTGAGAAAAAATCATACCCTTTGCCTATTAATAGAGCTCGAAGTGCCTTATAGTTGTATATCGTTCCGTTAAATACTAATGTTAATTTAAGAAGATCATCTACCATTGGTTGAGACCCTAAATTCGACAAGTCAATAATACTTAAGCGCTGATGCCCAAACCCAACCTTTCCTTCAAACCACTTTCCTTTTGAATCAGGCCCTCTTTTGGCAAGTTTACTCATCATATCATCTAGAGATTTTGTAGAAACAATCTCCCCATCAAATCGTAATTGGCCACAAATACCGCACATAAATTTAACCTTTAAACTTTAAAATTAACACCTCAGAGTCACCTAGAAATATAATCACTTGTTATATATTTCTATAATTGAGGCTAACTTAGAAATGTAAAATAGTCATTTTATCAAGTATTACTAACTAATAATGTCTCAAACACTCTACGATAAATTAATGAGCACTCATATGGTCCATGACCAGGATGGAGCGTCGCTTATTTATATAGATCGTCAGCTTATTCATGAAGTCACTTCTCCACAAGCATTTGAAGGACTTACTTTAGCTGGTAGAAAGATTTGGCGCAACAAATCTAACCTTGCGGTTCCTGATCATAACGTTCCAACTACAGAAAGATCAAGTGGGGTTAGTAGCATAACCGATCCAATCTCAAGGCTTCAGGTTGAAACGCTAGACAAGAACTGTGAAACATTTGAAATAAATGAAATTCAAATGAATGATATCCGACAAGGGATTGTTCACGTTATTGGGCCTGAACAGGGAGCAACACTTCCTGGAATGAGTATCGTTTGTGGCGATTCACATACAACAACTCATGGCGCTCTTGGAGCACTGGCCTTTGGAATTGGAACTTCTGAAGTTGAGCATGTACTTGCAACTGGCTGCTTATGGCAGAACAAAGCTAAAAACATGAAGATTGAAGTTAAAGGCCAATTAGCAAATGATGTAAGTGCTAAAGATGTCGCATTGTATGTGATTGGAAAAATTGGTACGGCAGGTGGAACTGGATTTGCAATTGAATTTTGTGGCTCAACAATTCGAGATATGAGCATAGAAGGTCGAATGACGCTTTGTAATATGTCGATAGAGGCGGGGGCAAAGGTTGGTATTGTAGCAGTTGATGATAAAACTATTAACTATGTTAAAGGTAGGCCTTTTTCACCGGTAGGTGAGAATTGGGACGCAGCCGTAAAATATTGGAAGACCCTTCATAGTGATGCTGATTCGAACTTTGATGAATCAATCTTAATTGATGCAAGTCTTATTAAGCCTCAAGTCACTTGGGGGACATCTCCAGAGATGGTCGTTGATATTAATGGCTCAACACCTGATCCAAAATTAGAGAAAGATGAAGTTAAAGCTGAAAGTATTCGCAATGCTTTAAAGTACATTCATTTAAAACCTAATACCTCAATGAGTTCGGTAGCAATAGATAAAGTATTTATTGGCTCTTGCACTAACTCAAGAATTGAAGATTTAAGAATAGCAGCTTCTGTTGCAAAGGGTAAAAAAATTGCTCATAACATAAAGCTTGCTCTTGTAGTTCCAGGCTCTGGACTTGTGAAAAAGCAAGCTGAAGATGAAGGACTTGATAAAATTTTTAAAGATGCAGGTTTTGAGTGGAGAGAGCCAGGATGCTCAATGTGCCTTGCAATGAATGCAGATAAATTAGAAGTTGGAGAGAGGTGTGCGAGCACATCAAATAGGAACTTTGAAGGCAGACAAGGGCAGGGATCTTTTACTCATCTTGTAAGCCCAGCAATTGCTGCAGCGAGTGCAATTGCAGGACATTTTTCAGGGGTAGAGACATGAAAAAATTCACCTCTTTAAGCTCTATTGCTACGCCTTTAGATCGGGCAAATATTGATACTGACGCAATCATTCCAAAACAGTTCTTAAAGTCTATTAAAAAAAGTGGATTTGGCCCTAACTTATTTGATGAATGGCGTTATTTAGATCATGGTGAGCCTGGGATGGATAATTCAAAACGACCAATCAATCCTGACTTTGTATTAAATAATCCTAAATATTCAAAAGCTCAAATTCTACTGACCAGAAGAAACTTTGGTTGTGGCTCCTCTCGAGAGCATGCTCCATGGGCATTAGAAGACTTTGGATTTAGAGCAATTATTGCACCTAGCTTTGCTGATATTTTCTATAACAACTGCTTTAAAAATGGCATTCTTCCAGTTGTTTTAAGTAGCGAAATTGTGGATGGTCTGTTTGAATATACCGGAAACATAGTCATCGATCTTCATGACCAAAGTGTAACGACAGATACTCATTCTTTTGAATTTAATGTTGACCCCGAAAGAAAACGCAGACTCATCAATGGGCTTGATGATATTGGTTTAACATTGCAATATGAAGATCAAATACGTTTATTTGAAACAGAACACTTTAAAAAGCACCCCTGGTTATGATTGGTCATCTAAAAGGTAAAATTATTAGCAAGAATCCACCCGAAGTACTTCTAGAAGTTGGTGGTATTGGCTATGAAATACTGTGCCCTATGTCCACGTTTTATCAGCTTGATAAAACCTCAGAAGATACATTATTATTCACTCATTTAAGCATTAAAGAAGATGCGCACACGTTATTTGGATTTATTACTAAGGATGAAAAAAGTATTTTTAGAGAGTTAATAAGGGTTAATGGTGTTGGCCCTAAAGTTGCTCTTGCAATTTTGTCACACCTTTCTGTAAATGCTCTCATTGAATGTATTTCAAATGAGGACGCAGAGCTTTTAGCAAAAACTCCAGGGATTGGAAAGAAAACTGCCCTTAAACTAATTGTAGAACTTCAAGATAGGCTGAGTAAGCTTGAACTAGTTGGAAGTCCTGGTGGCAGCGCCCATGAATTTAAACAGAGTGGAAATCCGAATAGTATTCAAGCCATTGAGGCGCTTCAATCTCTAGGTTTTAAAACGAAGGAAGCCAATAAAATGGTTTCAAAAATTTCTGACCAAAACCTTTCTACTGAGCAGCTTATTCGCTTAGCACTTCAAAACAAGTAATTAGACGGCTACTTTCTTTCTAGAAAACTTTGTTTTAACTCTACCAAGCATATTAATAAAATCGTAGTTCATCAGATACATGCAAGGTAGAAGAACTAAAGTTAGAAGTGTTCCAAACATTAGTCCATAGCCGAGTGCGAGAACCATTGGTTGTAAAAACTCATCTTTGCCGCCAATCCCATACGCAAGTGGCAATACTCCTGCCATTGTTGTTAGAGTAGTCAAAACTACCGCTCTTAAACGATCCCTTGAGCCTTTTGCAATCCAAACAATTTTGTCTTCTAGTTTGGCACTTTTATGCTTAATATAGTTTAAGTGGCTAACCATAACTAAAGAGTCGTTCACAATAACTCCCATCAAACCTAGAGCACCTGTTAGAGCGAAGAAACTTAGGGAATAACCATGGAAATGAAATGCCCAAACAACCCCAATCAGCGCAAATGGAAAGCTTGCTAAAACAAGAAGGGGTTGAGAGTATGAGTTAAATAGTATAGCAAGGATAAGAAAAATACCAACAATTGCTACAACAAAAGCGTAAAGAAAATCTCGTAATGAGTCAATTTGCTCTTGCGCTCCACCACCCGTAATGATCGATACTTGAGGAAAATCAATCGCAAGATTTAATTCCTCTAAAGAGGTTTTCAAAGTTTTGGTTTTATTTGTTACCCGCTCATCAATACTTGCTGAAAGCTTAATGGACCTATCACCATCAAAATGATTGTAATCAGGCTCTCCCTCAATCTCACGAAGCGTTGAGAATTGACTCATTGGTATTAGCTTGCCTTGACGATTTTTGACAGAAGTATTCTTAATGAAATTTTCAGTGTAATCATTTTCTCCTATATAGACTCTTACATCCTCCTCGTTTCCAGCAATAGTAATATCAGTCACATAAGAGCCTGAAAATGCTGTTCTAAGATGCCTATAAACTGACTGATAATCAACACCTAGACGAGCCATCTCATCAAAATCAAGTACTGTTTCGATTCTAGGTTTACCAATCTCATCATTACGATCTATATCATCAACGCCTTCAATAGAGCTGAGAATTTCTTCGAATCTATTGGCAGCTAAATTTCTCTGAGCATCATTTTCAGAAACAAGCGTAACCTCAATATCAGAGCCTCTTGGAGGTCCAGGGGCTATTAAGGTTATATCAATTTTGTCAGCACCCTCAATATCTGCCACTAGTGCTTCAAGCTTATCTGCCATGTCTTCTGCAGTTCTTTCTCTATCACTTGTTGGAGTAAGAGTAATTTTAATGTTTGCGATATTTGTAAAATAACTTCCAATCTTGCTTGTGAAAGAGTCAAGGTCGTCTCCTATCTCATTAGCAATTATATTTTCAACCTGTATAACAATATTTTCAGTATAGGCAGCAGAGCTTCCATTAGGAGTTTCAATGTTTGAAAAGATTACCGTTGCACCTCTTGAAGGAAATAAATTAAATGGAATATTTTTGACAGCAAAAATTGCCGAATATATTAGTAAAGCAATAAATAGCGGAACAATTAAATAACGCCATCTTAAAGCATGGTGCATCATCCTGTTGTAGAGGTTTTCAAATGGGATAAACCAAGTCTTTTGCTTTTCCACTTTTTGAGTTGCAAGGTGAGCTGGAAGCGCAAAGGTAATCTCTAAAAAAGAAATTCCTAAAGCAAATATTACAACTACGGGAAGCACATAAATAAACTTTCCTAAAGTTCCGGACATCAAAAAGAATGATGACATCACAAGCATGGTCGATATTATGGTCGTTATAACAGGCAGAATAACCCGTTTTAGGCCTGTAACAACATTTTTATAGAGATCTCCACCCTTTGCCTTATAGTGATGAATACTTTCAGCAATAACAATACTATCATCCACCACAATTCCCAGCACAATGATGAAACCAGAAAGAGATATTAAGTTTATTGTATTACCTGTTAGTCCCATAAAGGCGACAGTTCCTAACAAAGTTACTGGAATACTAACAGCAACCCAAAAGGCAGTTTTTATGGAAAGGAAGACGCCTAAAACAACAAGAACTAGTGCTAGACCAATATAGCCATTTTTAAGAATTATATCAATTCTGTTTGCAACTGCCAATGAAGAGTCATCAGTAAAAAAAATGTTAATCTCATCTGGATAATATTCTTGCAGCTCTGATACTCGCTCTTTAACTCTTTTTGCAGTTCTAATAATATCTGCTTGACTAGTTTTTTTAATCTCAAGAATAAAGCCCTTAGTTCCATTTACTCGAGTTATAGATTTTTCTTCTTCTTCACCTCTAAATACTTCAGCAATATCAATAAGCCTTATAACAGGTCCATCAAAGCTAGATTTAATAACAACGTTTTTAATGTCATCAACACTTTCAAATTCAGACAATATGACAATATTTTTTTCTAAGTCTTGTTGATTATTATCTCCAACCGTAAAACGAGCATTTCTAGAAGAAATTGCAGAGATAACTTCATTAATTGACATGTTATATTTATCAAGCTTGTCTGGGTTAACTTTAATTTGAATTTCACTATCTAGATAGCCACTTTTGTCGATCGCAGAGACACCTTTGACTTTAAGAAGGGCTGTTTCTAAATCATCAGTAATTTGTCTTGATTGGTCATAATCTATCAAGGAGCCGTCAATGTTGATAGTAATAATTGGGAATTCAGAAACATTAAAATCAACTACCTGAGGCAGATCTGTTACCTCTTCAGGAAAACTTTTGACTTGATTTACAGCATTTCGAACATCATTTTTTACTGTCTGAACATCCTTTAAGTCTGCCTCTAAGGTAACAATAATAGATGAGAGCCCTTCACGAGAGGTCGAGGATATTTCTTTAATACCACCAACGCTTGATAATTCTTTTTCGATTACATTTGTAACTGCTTTTTCAACGTCTTCAGGAGATGCTCCAGGATAAGCCGTTGTAACACTAAGAATTTCAAAATCAACTGCAGGAAACTGATCTCTTTGCATTCCAACAACCGCTAGCGTACCAATTGCTATAAAGGCAAGGGAAAAAACTAAGGCGAACTTTTTTTGCCTAACTAAAAAATTTAAAAAAGAATCCATAATTTACTTTTAATATAGCTCAAATCGAATGATTATATAGGCGAACAATGAAGAAACAGTGAAGAGTTTATGAACTCTTTGACCTTTTTCTCAGGTTTTCAGTAAGCAGTCTTTTACGAATTCTGATGTTATGAGGAGTAACTTCCACTAACTCGTCGTCATCGATAAACTCCAGTGCTTGCTCTAAATCTAAAGTAATCTTTGGCGTTAATGCAACTGCCTCATCAGTACCTGATGCTCTTACGTTAGTTAACTGCTTCCCTTTCATAACATTAATTACAAGATCTTTATCCCTTGTATTAATTCCTACGACCATACCTTCATAGATATCCTCTCCATGGCCCACAAAAAACTTACCACTTTTCTGCAAATTAAATATCGCATAAGCAACAGATTTGCCTTGATTCATTGAAATTAAAGATCCATTCGTTCTTTGGCCAATCTTTCCATCCTTTTGAGGCTTATAAGAGTCAAATGTTGAGTACATAAGCCCAGTTCCAGTTGTTGCCGTTAAAAACTCAGTTCGAAATCCAATTAAACCTCTAGCTGGAATTATAAAATCAAGCTTTACTCGCCCTTTTCCATCTGGAGTCATATTGGATAGCTCCGCCTTTCTTTCGCCTAATTTTTCCATCACCGAACCCTGATGAACAGATTCAACATCCACCGTTAAATCTTCAAAAGGTTCACAGGTAACGCCGTCAATTTCTCTAAGAATAACTTGAGGCCTTCCTACCGATAATTCAAAGCCCTCTCTTCGCATCGTTTCAATCAAAATTGAAAGGTGTAACTCACCCCTACCTGAAACCACAAACTCAGAAGAATCTGTAGTATTTTCAACTCTTAAAGCTACATTATAAATAAGCTCTTTATCAAGCCTTTCTCTTATATTTCTGGATGTAATATATTTTCCATCTAGTCCTGCAAATGGAGAATCGTTAACTCTGAATGCCATACTAACTGTAGGCTCATCAACACTTAAAGGAGGTAATGCCTCAACTTTAGTTACATCACAAATCGTATCTGAAATTGATATATTTTCAATACCAACTACCCCAACTATATCGCCAGCATTAGCTGAGCTAACATCATGCCTCTCTAGACCATTAAAACCTAAGAGCTGAACAATTTTAACTTTACGCTCAGTTCCATCAGGTGAAATTAAGACGTTCTGCGAATTTTTCTTAGCAACACCTCTTTCAATTCTTCCAATTCCAATTGCACCTACAAATGAAGAGTAGTCTAATGACGTTATCTGCATTTGAAATGGACCATCAATATCCACCTTAGGAGCGGGTGCTTTTTCAACAATTAATTCAAACATTGGGGTCATATTACCCTCTCTAGCAGTGTCATCTTCAGATGCATAGCCGCCCAGTGCTGACGCATATATAACTGGAAAATCTAACTGCTCTTCAGTAGCGCCTAACTGATCAAATAGCTCAAAAACCTGATCAATTACCCAGTCAGGTCTAGAGCTATCACGATCAATCTTGTTAATCACTACAATTGGATTAAGGCCCTGCTCAAAAGCTTTCTTTGTAACAAAACGAGTTTGAGGCATTGGGCCATCACTTGCATCAACTAAAAGCAATACACTATCGACCATAGAAAGCACTCTTTCAACCTCACCACCAAAGTCAGCGTGGCCTGGGGTATCAACAATATTAATTCTATAATCACCCCATTTAATAGCTGTATTTTTTGAGCTGATGGTGATTCCTCTTTCTTTTTCAAGATCGTTAGAATCCATCATCCTGTCAGTCGCCTTAAAACGATCATCAAATGTTTGCGATTGAGAAAGTAATTTATCTACTAACGTAGTCTTTCCGTGGTCAACGTGAGCGATAATTGCTATATTTCTTAAATTGTTTGCCATTTAATAATGTACTCATAAAAAATCGATGTCGTATTATCCCGTAAAAACCTAACAATGCCCAAGCTAAATCAAAAATCAATTTAATATTGCTGGATACCCTTCTCTTATAAAATACATCTAATATTCTATTTATTTTTGAAGCTGTGGCCAAAAAAGGAAGCTCTCGTCGCTGGATGCAGGAACATTTAAGCGATGAATACGTAAAAAAAGCACAAAAAGAAGGCTATCGATGCAGAGCAGTCTATAAGCTACTTGAAATTATTGAAAAGGGTCAACTTATTAAAAGTGGCGATAAAGTTTTAGATTTAGGCGCTGCACCTGGAGGGTGGTCACAAGTTGCAGTAAAGTTTACTGGTAAATCTGGGCAGGTAATTGCGAGTGATATTTTGCCAATTGAAGAAATAAGTGGAGTTAGTTTTCTTCAAGGAGACTTTACAGAGCAGTCCGTATATGATGATTTGATATTAATGACTAATGGCAACAAGGTTGATACTGTTTTGTCTGATATGGCACCAAACATGAGCGGCCAACTATCTGTTGATCAGCCTAAGTCGATGTATTTAGCTGAACTAGCTCTAGATATGGCCGTTAAAACCTTGTCAAAAAATGGCAACTTCATTGTCAAAGTCTTTCAGGGCGATGGTTTTGATGTTTATGTTAAAAATGCTAGAAATATTTTTAAAAAAGTTTCTGTCATCAAACCAAAAGCATCTCGTCCAAGATCTAAAGAAGTTTATTTATTAGCAAGTCAGTTAAAATAAATCCTTATGCAAAATTTTAGTGAAATTCATGCTCTCATGAAGAGCGACCTAGTGATGATGGATGAAATTCTAGTTAATCGACTAGATTCAAATGTTGACCTCATTAGTCAAATGAGCCAGTACATTATCAACTCAGGTGGAAAGCGAATTAGGCCACTTCTTCTATTATTATGCGCCAGAGCAACGAACTATAAAGGTGATTATCATCACTCAATGGCAGTTGTAATTGAACTCATTCATACTGCAACTCTTCTGCATGATGATGTTGTAGATAGCTCATCCATCCGTCGAGGCCATGAAACTGCAAACGAATTATGGGGTAATGCCCCAAGCGTTCTAGTTGGTGACTTTTTGTATTCAAGGGCATTTGAAATTATGGTTGAACCCAACTCGATGCAAATAATGAAAATCCTATCTAAAGCAACCAATCAGATTTCAGAAGGAGAGGTGCTTCAATTATTAAGCATTAAAAATGCTAACGTTTCTCAGACAGAATATTTTGAAGTAATTGAAAGAAAAACAGCGTGTCTCTTTAAGGCTGCATGCCAAATAGCTGGAATCTTAGCTGAATCCAATAAAAACGTAATTAATGGGCTTGGTAGCTTTGGAATGCATTTAGGTAATGCCTTTCAGATTATAGATGACACCCTTGATTATGAATCAAATTCTTCAGTTATTGGAAAAGAAGTTGGTGATGACTTGTCTGAAGGAAAAGTTACACTTCCAATGATTTATGCCCTTGAAAATACGAAAGGGAGCTGAAAAAGCAACTCTTTCCAATGCCATAACCAATGCTGACTCTTCAAACATAGATAATATTGTAAATATTCTTCTTAGTGTTAATGCATTTGAATATAGCCGCAAAGTAGCAAAAAATGAATCCACTAAAGCACTGAAGTTTCTGGAAGTTATTCCTAACTCCGAATATCGCTCTGCACTTCAACTATTATGTGAGCTTTCACTAGATAGAAACTCTTAACCCACTTAATGCTTACAACAAAACTTAAACAGCAAATACGCTCTTCCTTTGAAGATGCGAAAAAACAATTACCAAATTTTAGTAACCGCTCATCTCAAAATAAAATGATTGCTGAGATTTCAAAAACATTGACAGGTGAGTATGCCAATTCAAACCCAATCATATGTGTTGAAGCTCCAACTGGAACTGGGAAAACTATGGCTTACCTAGTGAGCTGCTTACCAATTGCAAAAGAGTCAAAAAAGAAGCTAGTTATAGCTTCTGCAAATGTAGCACTTCAAGAACAAATTCTAAATAAAGATATTGTTGAGGCAGAGAAATATTCTTCAGTTGATTTTGAATATGCTTTAGCTAAAGGAAGGTCAAGATATGTTTGTATTCGAAACTTAATTAACCTGACAGAAGACAATTCAAGCTCTCCTTCTCTTATAGATGATGCTCTTCTTTGGGATGAAAAGCCAAGTAAAAATGACTTAGATGTTTTAAGTGAAATGACTGAAAGCTATACTGCCACAAGGTGGAGTGGGGAAATTGATGACCTTGAGAATCCACCTGAAAATAAATTATGGCAAAAAATTGCCTGCAATCGATTTACATGCAACTCTAAAAATTGTGAATTTTATAATGATTGCGCTTTCTTTAAAGCTAGAAAAAAAGCTTCACATGCTGACGTAATTATTGCAAATCATGATCTAGTTTTGGCCGATATTATAAATGGTAATAATGTTCTTCCTGAAGTTGAAGATTGTATTTTTGTTTTTGATGAGGCTCATCATCTATCTCAAAAAGCACTTTCTCATTTTTCACTGGGTGGAAGTACTGAGTTCATGAAAACATCTATCCGTCAATATCAGAGCGCCATAGATCAAATTATAAAAATTATAAAAATTACATCCCCTGCTAGTTATATTGAAAAGACAGACGAAGCTATAAGTGATCTAACTGAAGTCATCTCAAATCTTGAATACCAAGATGATATTCATCTATTTCCCATAACTGGCGTGCCTAGTGAAATACTGAATTTAACCAAACAAATATTAGTCTTATTTAATTCAGCGTATAAAGATTTTTCAGAGCATAAAGATATTTGGGAAGAGCACTATAAAAGTAATAATATTGACCAGGCTATAACTGATAACTTAAATAATATAATTGGTCAAAATAATCAAAATCTATCTTCAATCTTATCGCTTTTAAATACATTTAATCAGAACCTAAATAATGAACAAGCTCCAACAAGTAACTGGATAAGTCAATCAAAGCTTGCTAATAAAAAAAATAACTATCAACTAAACACTGCAAAAATTGATGTCTCTAGCTATTTAGACAAATTAATATGGTCTAAAGCAGCAGGAGTTGTTTTTACATCGGCTACATTGACTGCTCTAGGAAGCTTTGATAGATTAAATCAACAACTTGGATTAAAGTTATTAGAAAATCAGTATCTTCGCCTGGCATCTCCGTTCAATCATGAGTCAGTTGACTTTATAATCGCCAAAATTAATGCAAGCCCAACACAGTCTTTTGATCACACTCAAGAAATTGCGCTAGAGTTAAAAAAACGTATTGATACATCAGCAGCGACACTCGTGCTTTTTGCATCAAACAATCAAATGCAGAGTGTGGCCGACTTAATAGAAAAATCATTAGATTGTGATCTATACATTCAAGGTGAATATAGCAAAAAAAATATCCTAGAAAGACATGTTGAAAATAGAAAAAATGGTAAGGGCAGCATAATTTTTGGTCTTGATAGCTTTGCTGAAGGTGTTGACCTTAAAGGTGATAATTTAAACCACGTAATTATTGCTAAGTTAAGATTTAGCGTCCCAACATCGCCAATTGAAAAAACCACTCAATCATATCTTGAGTCGTTAAATCGAAATTCATTTATGGAAATTTCTCTACCAGACGCTTCATTAAGATTAATACAAGCTTGTGGGAGGCTCATAAGAACTGAGACAGATTCGGGTAAAATTACTATTTTTGATAATAGGCTAGTAACAAAGTTTTATGGAAAACATCTTATTAAAGCACTTCCAAATTTTAATATTATTGTAGAAAAAAGCTAATTTTAAATATTATATTTTTATCAAATTAAAGGTTGGCAGAATTTTTTGATAAATACTCTTCAACGCTTTCAGCTGATTCCTTCATTCCTTCATCACCCTTATTCCAACCTGCAGGGCATACCTCTCCATTTTCAGTATGAAAATCAAGTGCATCAACCATTCTTAGCATTTCATCCACATTTCTACCTAGAGGATGATCATTAACAACTTGATGACGAACAACAAAATTCTCATCAATTAAAAAAGATGCCCTTAAAGCTGTTCCCTCTGGGTGGACAATGCCATACTTTTCCATAATTTTATGATCCATATCAGAAACTAATGGAAAATCAATAAATCCAATACCACCATCATTTATTTTAGTATTTCGCCAAGCATTATGAGTATGTCTTGAGTCAATAGAAACTCCAATTAACTGAGTATCGAGCTTATCAAAAGCAGCAACTCTATGGTGATGTGCAAGAATCTCTGTCGGGCATACAAACGTAAAATCTAAGGGATAGAAGAACAATACAATTTTTTTACCTTTAAAACTTGATAGTTGAAAATCCTCTACAATTTGCCCATCTGCAAGAACTGCTGTGGATATAAAGTCTGGTGCTTGCTGTGTAACTAAAACGCTCATAGTTTTGTCCTTATAGTAATGATTAATGTTTTTTTAATTCTGTAGTTAATGCAAATATAATTTATTACTTTTAATTAGTTATATTTGTAGTGATATTTGGAGATATCTCCCTTAAGTCTAAGGTCATTTTTAACCTCATCTAAAATCACTTTTCCAATAATTTTTTTTGGAATACCTAATCTCCTCATCGATATAAAATCTAGTCGATTAGTTTTTTTTAAAATAAAGAGTTTGTATCTATACCAATATTTCATTTTTATTTTTATATTCTATTAAAAAAGCCCTATGCAAGGAGGAAGACATAGGGCCAATTAATCACAGACATACACATTTAAAGGAAGTAAAAAAATATGAATGTAATCAATTTATCACTTAGTTAAAACTCCTTTGATATTTGCTTCATCATAGTTCGGAGGGCTATTTTGAAGCTGTTGAAACAATTACCAATATAGAGCAGCGTACGATCTTAGGAGATTGCATTAGGAAGCTGAATTTATTAGTAATCAATTTCGAACCTTTGCTTAATTATTTATTAAATGATAATGATACTCATTCTCATTAACAATTGCAAGCTATATTTAAAAAAAATATTTAAATTAAATGATTTCAATGAAAAAATAAAGGCATTTAACTTAAAATAGGTCGTTACATACTTGAACTATTAAGTTAGCAATGCACTCTATAAATCGCACTAAAGAAAGTCAAAAAGCTACCGTTATAGGAGCAATTATTGATTTTTTACTTTCTGTTATAAAAGTTTCTCTCGGAATCATAGGTCAATCAGGAGCTCTTATTGCAGATGGAATTCATTCTTTCTCAGATCTCCTCACAGACTGGGTTACATGGTATGCCGCAAAACTTTCTGGAGAAGCGCCAGATGCCGATCATCCATATGGACATGAAAGATTTGAAACGGTTGCGACTTTAGGATTAAGTATCTTTTTAGCAATAGTTGGTACTATTATTATTTTTGATGGATTTGGTCGTTTCAGCAATGCCACTGCTCTAAAGCACGAAAACTGGTTAATTGCGGCTGCTGCATTATCAATTCTTAGTAAAGAAGCTTTGTATTGGTATACAGTTAAAGTTGCTAAAAATATTAAGTCTGACTTACTTAAAGCAAATGCTTGGCATCATAGAACTGATGCATTTTCCTCTATAGTTGTTGTTATTGGAATTATAGGTGCTGCCAATGGATACTTTTTCCTAGATAGCGTTGCTGCAATTATAGTTGGCTTAATGATTATTTATATTGGCTGGCAACTTGGATTTGAAGCGACTAAAGAATTAGTAGATACTTCAATTGACCCAGAAGACATAAAAAATCTTCATAAAGCACTTGCTGATATTAAAGGTGTAAATAGCGTTCATACCTTAAGAACCAGAAAAGTTGGTCATAAAAAATCGGCTGACGTTCATGTCCAGGTCAATCCATTTTTATCCGTTAGTGAGGGTCATATAATAAGTGTTAGCGTTGAGAGAGTTGCGAAAGAATGTATAGAGGAGCTTGATGACGTTACTGTTCACATTGATCCTGAAAATGATGAAGAAAAAGAAGATGCGCCTTATAAGGACCTTCCAGAGAGAGCTCAAGCATTAAAGATTATTAGTCAGTCGCTCAAACTTGAGAATTGCTCTTATGAAATTGAAAGAACCCAACTGCACTATCTAGAGGGTGAAATACTAGTGGACTTTTATCTTTCGGTTGATTATTTAGATAATAATGAAATTAGTACGATCAATTTTGATCTCAGCGAAATTATAAAAAAACTTCCAGGATTTGGTGAAGTAAAGGTTTACTTTAGTTAATTTTTATAGCGCATGGTAAGCATGACAAATTGCTCCTGCAAGAGCGTCTCCAGCATCTTCTTGTGGTGCTTTATTTAATTTGAGGAGCTGCTGCACCATAAAAGAAACCTGCTCTTTCGATGCGTGACCTCTTCCAACAACTGCCTTTTTAATTTGATTGGCTGTGTAATCTACAATTGGAATACCTTGGCCTCCAGTAGCAGAAATAATAGCGCCGCGAGCATGTCCAAGTTTAATTGCAGCATCAGGATTTGGCCTATCAGGCCTCATGAATACTCTTTCAATGACGACTATATCAATTTCATGCTTGGCGATAACCTCTTTAACGCCCTCATATATTGTAATAATTCGCTCATTTAAATCACCCTGAGTTCTGATACAACCACTACTAAGATATGTAAATTTTAGTTTATTTGCCTCAATTAAACCAAAACCAGTAATTCTAGAGCCAGGATCTATACCAAGTATTTTCATTGGGATATTTTATCAGCTATGTAAAAACTAACCAGTATTTTAGTAAAAAAGTTATAATGCTTTTTAAAAATTTTTAAAAGGAAAATTTATGTCAGTAATTGAGCTTTCACAAGCAAATTTAGATGAGACTATTAACAATAATGAAATTGTTATTATTGATTTCTGGGCTCCTTGGTGTGGTCCATGTATTCAGTTTGCTCCAACCTTTAAAGAAATCTCTGAGAAGGTTGATGGGGTGACCTTTGCTAAAGTCAACACTGAAGATGAACAAGAACTTGGCGCTCAATTTCAAATTAGATCAATCCCAACTTTAATGATTTTTAGAGATGGAATTGGAATTTTTTCACAGCCAGGGTCTATGTCTGGGAAAGACTTAGAAGACTTATTAGAAAAAGCTAAATCAATTGACATGGATGAAGTAAGAAAAGAGCTTGAAGATCAAAAGCAAACCTAGCTAAAAAAATCTAAATATTTCTGCTCACTAAAGCCCACCATTATTTTGTCATCCCTTATCATAACTGGCCTCTTAATTAAAGTTGGGTATTTCAAAATTAACTCATAATCAATATTATCTTTTTCACTTTCAGTTAATGTTCGATAGGTGGTTGAGCGCTTATTTATAAGAACCTCCAATCCAACTTTTTCAATCATTTTTTGAAACTCATTTTTTGAAATTGGATCGACTCTAAAGTCTATAAATTCATAAGCTATATCATTAGTAGATAAATACTTAAGAGCTTTTTTGACGGTATCACAGTTCTTGATACCATAAATTTTATTAGTACTACTCATAATAAATATTGGAAAATATATTGAAGACAGATAAAAGCATAAATTACTTAAGTTTCTAAAAGAAAGGTTACTGGCCCATCATTAACAAGTGAAACCTGCATATCCGCTCCAAAAATACCACTTTCAGTAATGGTGCCCATAGATTGAGTTTTTTCAAGAAAATTATTGTATAGTTTTTCTGCTTCAGTTGGAAGCATTGCTGTTGAAAAACCTGCCCTTGTTCCGTTCTTGGTGTCTGCTGCAAGAGTAAATTGAGATACGATTAAAAGCTCTCCATTTATATCACGAATACTTAAATTCATCTTCTCATCTGAATCTGGAAAAACTCGATATGATAGTATTTTTTTTACCATCTTATCTGAGGACATCATGTCATCTTGCTTCTCAATACCAATAAAAACTAGCAGACCTTTACTAATTTGACCCACTACTTTTCCTTCAACTTCAACCTTTGAAGAGCTTACTCTCTGAAGCAAAGCTTTCATTTAGTTATGATGAGAGGTGAGAAATATCAGCAACAGATAAAAACAGAGCTCTAACTCGACTAATCAGAGCAAGTCGAGCCTCACGTACTTTTAAATCCTCTGTATTAACCATAACATTATCAAAGAATGTATCTATCACCTCTTTTAATTCAAGCAACGAGCGCATGGTCGTCTTGTAATCTTTCTTATCTGATAATTGTTTAGATAGTAACTCTGTAGCTTTATAAAGATTTTTTTCCGAGTCTTCAATTAACGCCTCAGAATTAAGGTCATTATGATGTTCGGTTGAATCTTTAAGAATATTTGCAATT
The DNA here is from genome assembly GCA_905182815.1 of uncultured Candidatus Thioglobus sp. Lineage (GTDB taxonomy): Bacteria > Pseudomonadota > Gammaproteobacteria > PS1 > Pseudothioglobaceae > Pseudothioglobus. The sequence continues at coordinate 521,378 of CAJJCX010000004.1, read as the reverse complement.
CTTTTATTTGACTCAATCAAGCTCTTGGCGTCAGCACTTTGAGTAAACTCATTAAGCGCTTCAACTCTCAAATGAAAATCAAACGGCGAGTCTGGACTAACTGCCAAAACAGCTTCATAAACGTTGCTATCAATATTAGCATCTTTGTAGTAGGCTTTTAGCCGCTCCATCATAAATTTATAGATTGAGTCAGAGGTGCCTCTATCTACTCCCTCTAAGTGTAAATCTAGAGAGAATTTAATTAATGACTTAAGGTTTAATTCTATTTTGGCCTCAAGCAGTATTCGTAGCAATCCAAGAGCTAGCCTTCTAAGTGCATAGGGGTCTTTAGAGCCTGTTGGAGCCTGTCCAATTCCATAAATACCAGTAATAGTATCTAGCTTATCCGCGATTGCAACTACAAGACCTTCACTTGTAGAGGGCAATGTATCACCTGAAAATCGAGGTAGATAGTGCTCCCTAATAGCTATTGAAACAGCTTTTGACTCTCCATCATTAAGGGCATAATAGCCACCCATAATTCCTTGTAAATCAGCAAATTCACCAACCATTTCACTTAAAAGATCAGATTTGCATAAAAGACCAGCACGAGAAGATTCTTTAGTATCAAATCCAACCAACTCAGCAATATAAGAACTTAGGCGCTCTATTCGCTTCGCTTTTTGAGCCATGGAGCCAAGAGACTTCATAAACAAAACATTATCCAGCCCATCTATTCTCTGATCAAGCCTGACAGCCTTATCTTGATTCCAAAAAAACTCAGAATCTGATAGCCTAGGATGAATAACCCTCTCATTGCCCTCAATAACTACTTTTAAATTACTCGATTCAATGTTTGCGACAGAAATAAATAATGGTAACAAACCACCCTTACTGTCTACTAAATGAAAGTATTTTTGGTGTGACTTCATTGCCGATATCAGAGCTTCATGAGGAACAGATAGGAATTTTTCATCAAACTTTCCAGCAAAAGCTCTAGGGTACTCAACTAGCGCACAAACTTCATCCAGCAAAGATTCATCTATAACTACTTCAGCATTATTTTGCTTTGCTACTAATAAAACCTGCTCACGGATAATCTCTTTGCGCTTTTTAAAATCAACAATGATTTGAGCACTTTTTGACATAACCAACTCATATTCACTCGCGTGTGAAAGTTCAATAGTAAGATCTTTTTGAAATCTTAAGCCCCTCGTGACTCTTCCACTTTCAAGTCCCATTATTTGTGCTGGAACAATCTCTTTATCAAGCATTAAAACAAGCCAGTGGACGGGCCTAACAAAAGAATGGTCTGCACTGCCCCATTTCATTGCTCTTGTAATTGGAATATTTTTAATTGAGCTTTCTATGATTCTTGGTAAGAGGTTACTTATATTTTGACCAGTCTCTTCTTTTGAGTAAAAGTAGTATTCTTTGCCGCCTAATTGCTTTTTTTCAAGCTGACTTAAATCAACTCCACAAGATTTTGCAAAGCCATTAATCGCCATTTCTGGAGATTCTGTTGAAGGGCCTTTTTTTTCTATGACTTGGTCTTTTTGTTTGCTTTGTAGCTCTGTAATAGATACAGCTAAACGCCTTGGGGTAGCGAAAGACACGATACTAGATGAAGAAATATTAATCTTTTTAAGTTCATCAGCAATATTGTTCTTAAGGGATTCTGAAAGCTTCAATAAAAGCTTTGGAGGCAGTTCTTCAGTTCCTAATTCCAATAAAAAATCATGTGTTTTCATAGGTAATATTTAGGTTAATTTACACTAAATATAAAGTAAAGCTCTTTGTCAAATACAGCTTCATCAGGAGCCCCAGGAAGTGGTGAGGCTTTATTTACAGCTCTTTCAATTGAGTCCTTGAATGACTTTCCAAGAGAACTATTACCAACATTAGCATTTTTAACATCTACCGCCTTAACATTTCCATCTCTATCTTGAACAACATAAACTTCAGCTGTCCAATCATCTTCAGCTGACTGGTACCTCCAAAAGGTTTTAACTCTGGCCGCTATATTATTTATATAAGCATTCTGAAGGGTATTAAGTTGATCCTCAATGATTAATGATCTTGCTGTATCTTGCTCATCTTGAACTTCTTTAGCAAGGAGCTGTCTATATTGAATTTCAGCTTCAGCCTCTTTAAGGGCTGCTATTTCTAATTCCAATAGATCCTTATTCTGCTGATCTTCTTCTAACTGTTTGGAAGCCTCTTTGACGAGTAATTCAGCATCTTTAGTTTTGGCTTCAATAGTGCTTTGCTTAACCTCAGCTGCTTTAATTTTAATTTCTAATGCGACGCGCTTTGCTTCTGCTAATTTTAATTTCAGCTCTTCAGCTATACGTTTTGCTTCTGCCTTCTTAACTTGCTTATCAACTTCTTTTGCAAGTATTTCAGCGTCCCTAGCTGTTTCTTGGGCTAATAATACAGCCTCTTTTGCTTTAAGTCTTCAGCTTTAGTTTTTGCTTCAGCCTCTTTTACTAATGCAGTTGCCTCTTTTGCTAATATTTCTGCCTCTTGGGTTTTAGCCTCTTCAGCTTTTCGTTTTATTTCTGCAAGTTTTGTTTTAACTTCCTCTTGCTTTCGTTTTGCCTCAGCAAGCTCAATCTTTTTAGCCGCAGCCTCAACAAGAATCTCAGCCTCTTTAGTCTTAGCCTCTTCAGCTATACGTTTCACTTCAGCTTTTTTCGCCTTGTCCTGTTCAATTTTTGTCTTTGTTTTAGCATCTGCAATTATTTCATTAGCCTTAGCTTCTTCAATTTTTGTCTTTGTTTCAGCATCAGCAATTATTTCATTAGCTTTGCTCGCTTGAATTTCAGCCTCTTTAGTCTTGGCCTCTTCCGATTTACGCTGAAGTTCTGCCATAATTTTTTTAGCTTTTGCCTTTAAAGCCTCCTGCTCTGCAACTTTCTGATCTTTTTGGGCAGTTTCTGATCTCTTTTCTTCGCTTTTAATCTTTTGTTGCTTTTGTTTCTCTACGTCTTTTAACCGCTCTTGCTCTGCTTCAATTATCTCCATATCAATCATAACTGCTTGAACTGGCGCAGAAGGCAAGATACTTGAGTTTTGCTCTGGAGGACTCCAGCGCTCAACATTTGCATACAGTAAACCAAATAGAAGAGATGCATGTAGGATTACTGCGGCCCAAAAAGCGATTGGATGTTTTTTAGATATCTTAACCATTGGCTGCATCATTGTATTGATGAGGCCTAATATAAATAAGACGAATTTTTTTAGGTACTTATAAAGAACACTTGAAGCCTTAATAATGAAATTTTTAAATCCAGAGGTTTTAGCTTCTTGCACATCTGAAGACTTCCCTTTATCTTTTTCTTCTGAGTCTACTTCTGCTTTTTTAGGTATTAAGTTACTAAAAAACTGAGTAATTTTTTTAAAAAAATTCATAATTAGAATTCAACTAATTTGGGTTTTCGGTCATAAAGCCAACCTTATCAATCTTGCCATACTGTTTTAATACAGCAATAATTTCAATAACTTTTTCGTAAGCTACTTTTTTATCACCCCTAACAAAAACTTGCATATCTGGATAAATCTCTTTTCGAGCAAGCACTTGATTTATAGCCACATTTAATGAAACTGGTTCAAGATCTTCAATCGCGTCCATTCCAGGACTGGTCATTGGATTTATAAAGTAGTTTCCATCTACATCAACTGAAATAATTGAAGGCTGCTGGTCTTGGTAATCAACAACTCCAGCAGGGGCGCTTGGCAAGTCAACCTCAACACCTTGCTCAATAATTGGGGTAGTCATCATAAAGATAACTAAAAGCACTAGCATTACATCAATATACGGAACGATATTGATATCTGCATGGATATCAGGCCTTGAGCGCCTAGGCAGTTCTATCATTTTTGTCTCTGTAGGATTACAAAAATCTCTTCCACAAATGCGGTGTACTTATTACCAATTTCCTCAACATGCGAAACTAATCTGTTGTAAGCAATAGTAGCGGGTATTGCCGCAAAAAGTCCAAAAGCAGTTGCAATAAGAGCTTCCGCAATACCAGGAGCAACAATTGCTATCGTTGCCTGCTTAACTGATGCAAGACCAATAAATGAATGCATGATTCCCCAAACTGTGCCAAAAAGACCAATATAAGGGCTCGATGATGCAATCATCGCAAGAATAGAAAGGCTAGAATCAAGCCGATCAATCTCATTACTCGCAGAAGTATTCATTGACCTATAAGCTCTTTCAGAATTCATAATTCGTAATTGACTAGACGTGGACTTGCTATGAGTAAACTCTTTGTAGCCAGAGCCAAAAATATCTTCCATTGCAGTCCAGTCAGAGGCTAAAGGAGGTAAATTTTTATACAGAACAGATAGCTCACTTTCTCTTTCAAATTCTTGGTGAAAATTTTCAACATCATTGGATGCATCCATCAAAATCTTTTTCTTAGACATAATTACAGTCCAAGAGTAAATTGACATCAAGACCAATATAATCATAACTAACTGAACAACAAGTCCAGCGCTAAATATTAAGCCAACAATTGATAAGCTATTTTCTTCCATTTAGTTTCTCCATGATTTCTTGCGGAAAAGCGCAAGGCTTTAAATTATTTTTTAATACAGAAACTACCTTTACTTCAGCCTCAAATAATACCGTATTTTTCTCTATATTCGTTATTTTCTGAGCAAAAATTAAGCTCGCATGTTTAACTAATTCAATACTAGTTTGAACCTCAATAGTGTCATCAAGAAAAGCAGGTAATAGATAATCTGCCTTCACAGACTTCACAACAAAGACTAGCCCAATCTCTTCTGCAATAGTGGCTAGCTCAAAACCAAGTTCACGAAGATGCTCAGTCCTACCCCTTTCAATATACTTTAAATAATTAGCATAATAAACAACGCCGCCAGCATCTGTGTCTTCATAATAGACTCTTACAGTTAAACTACTCATTTACCATACAAGTCTTGAGTATGGCTAAGGCGAACCTCTCCTATATGAGAGAAAGCAAGGTCTGTCGCAATTCTGCCTCGTGGTGTTCTCATTATAAAACCCTGCTGAAGAAGGTAAGGCTCTATCATGTCCTCTAAGGTTGATCGCTCTTCACCAAGTGCAGTAGCTAAAGTATCAAGTCCTACCGGTCCCGCTGAAAACTTAGTAATAATGAGGCTAAGGTAATCTCGATCGAGCTGTTCAAGGCCTGCCTCATCAACTTTTAACGTTTCAAGAGCTTCTTTTGCAATTTGTATATTTATTACACCATTTGTTTTAACATCTGCAAAATCACGGACTCTTCTTAAAAGGCGATTAGCTATTCTAGGAGTTCCTCTTGAGCGCTTAGCAATTTCTAATGAGCCCTGGCCTTCGATTTCAATATTTAAAATTGAAGCGGACCTTTCTACTATCTCTTGCAATTCTTTAACATTATAAAAAGTCAAACGATGCACTATTCCAAACCTATCTCTCAGAGGTGAAGTAAGCATTCCTGCTCTAGTAGTTGCCCCAATTAGAGTAAATGGAGGCAGTTCTAGCTGGACTGAGTGAGCAGCAACGCCCTCTCCTACTAAAATATCGAGTTTAAAATCCTCTAATGCGGGATAAAGAATTTCCTCAACAACTGGGTTAAGCCTGTGAATTTCATCTATAAAAAGAATGTCGAATGGTTCAAGCTTAGTAAGTATTGCAGCCAAATCTCCAGAGCGCTCCAGAACAGGGCCAGACGTTTGTTTAATACCTGCACCCATTTGATTGGCAATAACATTGGCAAGAGTCGTCTTACCTAATCCTGGAGGCCCATAAATTAGGCAATGATCAAGAACATCTGAACGTGACTTTGCTGCCTGAATAAATAAAGACATTTGTGATTTGACATCTTCTTGGCCAATATAATCTGCAAATGAATTTGGCCTAACTGAGGTAACCTTTAGATCCTCATTATTTTGATTTTCTCCGCCAACTAGACTGTCCTCTTCAATCATCTTTAATAATTGTTTTAAATTTTATGGTCTTTATTTTAGACCAATAGGTAGCTATATTTATTAATTATACAAAACTATCGCTTTATCTTAAACTGCTTTATCTTTTGATGAAATTGAATAGACAATGTATAATTAATGGATTAAATTATTTTCGTTTTTTTAAATGTCGAATATTGCAATACTGAGTGTAAACCATCAGATAGCCCCAGTAGCAATTAGGGAAAAAGTAGCCTTTGCTCATGGTGAGCTTGCGCCCGCTATTTCTTCTCTACTCTCACTCAAAGAAATTAAAGGCTGCGTTATCTTTTCTACCTGCAACAGGTCAGAAATTTATGTCTCACATGACTCAAAGAATATTCGTGATGTTTTAATAAAATTTTTAGCATCCAGTCACGGTATTGATCATCACTCTTTAATTGAGTATGTTTCTTATTATGAAGAAAATGAAGCCGTACAACATATATGTAATGTTGCTTGTGGACTAGAATCTTTAGTTCTAGGTGAGCCTCAAATTTTTGGCCAACTAAAAGATGCTTATCAGCTTTCTAAGAATGAAAGCGCTTTAGATAAAATTTTAGAAAAATTATTTCAACATGTCTTTAAAATCGCAAAAAAAGTTCGTACTGATACAAATATAGGTTCTTCACCAGTCTCAGTTGCTTATTGCGCTGTCAAGCTAAGTGAAAAAATATTTACAAACCTATCAAGCCAAACTGTTTTGCTTATAGGCGCTGGAGAGATGATTGAGCTAAGTGCTCAGCACCTTAGTAAAAGAGGTGTAAGAAAAATGATTTTTGCAAATAGAACTATAGAAAATGCCCAGCCAATTGCAATTAAGCATGATGCCGAGGCGATTTCATTAAAAAGCCTATCTGAAAATCTTCATAGGGCGGATATAGTTATCTCCTCAACAGCAGCGCCTATTCCAATTATTGGAAAAGGCTTAATTGAAACAGTTCTTCATCAAAGAAAACATAAACCAATGCTACTTATTGATTTAGCTATTCCTAGAGATATTGAACCAGAGGCGAATCAACTAGAAGATGTATTTCTATATAGTGTGGATGATTTACAGCAAATTGCTAATAGCAATTTAGAAGAAAGACTAAAAGAAAAAGTTATTGCTAAGAAGATAATTAATGCAAAAAGTGTTGATTTTATTGAATGGGCAAACAATATTCCTAATGAAGAGATAATTAAAAATCATAGAAGGCAAGCAAATTTACTTAAAGATGAGCTATTACAAACTGCCTTAAGAAAACTTAAATCAGGCTCAAATCCTGACCTAGTGGTAGAGGAGCTAGCTGACAAACTTACTAATAAATTACTACATAAAACTTTAGAGAATTTAAAAAATCCTAGCAGTCTTAAAACTGACTCTCATGAAATAGTCGAAAAAGATAAAACAAATCCCTCTAAGATCGACAACTAATGAATCAATCAATCCTTACTAAATTAGAGCAATTATCCATGCGCCTTGAAGAAATCAACGCGATGCTCTCAGATCAGTCTATTGCCTCTGATCAAAATAAATTTAGAGAGCTTTCCATAGAGCACTCTCAATTAAGCCCAATAAATGACAAGTACATTGAATATTTATCAGTCGCTGCTGATATTGATGCTGCAGAAGTTCTTCTCCAGGAAGATGACCAAGACATTAAAGAAATGGCTGAGGAGGAAATTGTTTCAGGTCGAAAGATTTTAGAGCAACTAGAATTAGATCTTAAGAAATCACTTCTTCCAAAAGATCCGAACGACTCACGTAATATTATTATTGAAATTCGAGCAGGAACAGGTGGAGATGAGGCAAGTATTTTTTCAGGTGATCTTTATAGAATGTACACTCGATATGTAGAAAAATCTAAATGGCAGCTAGAAATATTAAGCTCTAATTTAGGAGAGCATGGTGGCTTCAAAGAAATTATTGCTCGAATAAGTGGCACCAACGTCTACTCAAAACTTAAATTTGAATCCGGCGCTCATCGCGTTCAAAGGGTTCCTGAAACTGAGTCTCAAGGAAGAGTTCATACATCTGCTTGCACCGTTGCTGTAATGCCAGAAGTTTCTAGCATTGAAGAAGTTAATATCAATATGAATGATGTAAGGGTTGATACCTTTAGAGCTTCTGGAGCTGGAGGTCAGCATGTCAACAAAACTGACTCTGCAGTTCGCGTAACTCATATTCCTACTGGAACAGTTGTAGAATGCCAAGATGGCCGCTCTCAGCATAAAAATAAAGCTCAAGCTTTATCAGTTCTAGCATCCAGAATTTTGGATGCTCAACAACAAGAACAACAGAAGGAGCAGGCCTCTCAAAGAAAAGAACTTGTTGGAAGTGGTGACCGCTCTCAAAGAATCAGAACTTACAATTACCCCCAAGGAAGGGTTACTGACCATCGGATTAATTTAACGCTCTACAAATTAAGCGAAGTCATGGAGGGTGAATTAGAGGCAATTATAGACCCACTAGTAATTGAGCAACAAACCAACCAATTGACCGCACTTAATGAATCCCTTTAACTGCCTCTATTTGGAAGGAATTGGGCAATAAAAAAGAAAACTCCTAAAGTAATAACTATGGCAGGACCAGTTGCTAAATCAAATGTAATTGAAGTGTAAAGCCCTAATAAAACAGAAACAATTGATATGATCATTGAGCTAAAAATCATTGCTATAGGTGAGTTTGAAAAAACTCGAGCTATTGCAGGCGGAATAATTAGTAAAGAGGTAATCAACAAAACGCCTACAATTTGGACTGAAACAGACACAGCCAGTGCTATTAAAAACATAAAAAGCAGCTCATAAAAGGTTTTATTAACGCCTTCAGCTTTGGCTAATTCTTCATTAAGTGTGAGTAATAACAGTTTTTTCCAATTAATAAATAATAGAAAAATAACAACAACCATAACAGAAAATATCCAATAGATATCTTTAGAGGTTATGGATAATATATCTCCAAAAAGATAAGAAAAATAATCTATATTTTGATCCCCAATAAAGCCTAGAACGACAATACCTAGCGACAGAGAAATATGAGAGAAGATACCTAGCACAGCATCACTCGACCAGAAGTCTTTTTGCTGCAAAAAAACAATCAGAGTTGCAAATAGTCCTCCAACAATAACCAAACCAAAATTAATACCCAGTCCAGTTGCAAGTCCAAGAGCAACACCTAAAAGCGCACTATGTGAAATAGAGTCCGAAAAATATGAAAGGCGCTTCCAAATAACAAAACAACCTAGAGAGCCTGCGATTATTGATACGCCAATTGCCGCAATTAGCGCCCTATAAATAAAATCATCCATAATTTATAAAGCCCTAAAAAAACTTAATGACAGTCCTTGCATAAGCCATAAAGGTATAGTGAATGATCAGTCAACTCAAAGCCATGTTTTTTTGCAATTTGAAGCTGATGTTGTTCAATAACATCATCTTGAAATTCGATAATCTTACTGCACTTCACACACACTAGATGGTCGTGATGTTCTAAGCCGCATAACTCATAGACAGCCTGGTTATTTTCAAAATTTAATTTCTGAACAATTCCAGATTCTTCAAATTGAGATAAAACGCGGTAAATTGTTGCAACACCAACCTCTTCATTTTGTTCAATCAGAACTCTATAGATGTCCTCAGCACTCAAATGATGGTTTGGTGATTTCTCCAAAACTTCTAAAATCTTTAGCCTTGGAAGAGTAACTTTAAGACCAGCACTTTTTAAATCTTCTGCATCCATTTAAAAATCCTTAAGGTAAAATCTTATTTATATTTTATATGTTTTAACTAATGATGAAGAGATTAACTTTTATTCTACTTGGCTGTCTTATCTTGACTGGGTGTTCTAATTCTCTTCCTAAGGCGCCTGAACTTCCTAAACTGCCAAAGTTTACTATGCCAGATTTACCAAAAATGCCTAAGCTATCACTGCCAAGCTGGGCTAAGCCTAAGATGCCCTCAATTGATGTATATAAACCAACAATTCTGCAAGGAGTAATTTTAGATATTAAAGAAGTTAATCAGCTTCAATTAGGGATGTCAAAGCAGTCTGTTATGAATTTGATTGGCTCGCCAAGCATTATTGACCCTTTTCATCAATATCAATGGGACTACATTAATCACTCAACAATTGATGGTGAGATAGAAATTAGATACCGCTTAAGGCTTATATTTTCAGGTAATCTGTTATCTGAAATTGACAAGAGTGGCTTAGAGGAATTATTAAACTCTAATTAATAAAAGAATGTGTCTTTAAATTAAGTCCTAAGCTCCTTCGAATCTATCGCCTTTATTGAGCTTATCAACTAAAATAATGATATGTCAAAGCTATCGGTCAATAACTTAAGTTGCCAAAGAGGCTACAACCTTCTCTTTGAAAACTTATCTTTTGAATTAAATTCTGGTGAAGTCCTTAGAATCTCTGGTCAAAATGGATCAGGAAAAACCTCACTTCTAAAGATAATTGCTGGACTTAATACTCCAGAGCTGGGCTCCATAGAATTCGACCAAAATCAATCAAATAGCGAAAAATATCAAATAGAAACTCTATATCTTGGTCACTATGCTGCTTTAAGCTCAGAGCTTAGCTGCATCGAAAATCTAGAATATTTAACCAATCTAAATACAGAAATTTTATCGCCAAATTTTCATGACGCTTTAAAAGAAGTTGGATTAGAAAATTATGAACATGAGTCTGCTGGAAACCTTTCTGCAGGCCAGAAAAGGAGGGTAGCATTATCACTTCTTTTTATTAGTCAGTCGAAAGTTTGGCTTCTTGATGAGCCTTTCACCGCACTAGACTCAGATGGAATCAAGATAATTGAAAATCAAATTGAAAAGCATTGTGCAAATGGCGGTCTATGTATCTTAACAACCCATCAAGATTGCAATATTAAAAGCCTTAAGGAGATTTCTCTTTGAATATCTTTTTAACAACTCTAACAAGAGATTTAAAAATGGCATTTAGAAATCCATCTAGCTTTCTTAATCCTCTAATGTTTTTTGTTATTTCTATTTCATTATTTCCAATTGCTATAAGCCCAGATGCTGAAACATTAATGAATATAGCGCCTGGTATTATTTGGGTTATTACAATGCTTGCAGTACTTTTATCACTTAACTCCTTGTTTCACTCCGACTATGATAATGGCGTTCTTGAGCAAATAGTTATTTCACATCACCCACTTCCCTTAATTCTCCTTGCTAAAACTACTGCGCATTGGATACTTAGTGGGCTCCCAATCATATTACTTTCACCGTTACTTGGAGTAGCCCTATTTTTAGACTCTAATAGCATCTATATTTTAATGTTAACGCTGTGTTTAGCCACCCCTTGTTTGAGCCTAATAGGTTCTATAGGGGCTTCATTAGTTGTTAGTATAAAAAACTCTGGAATGTTATTATCTTTATTAATACTTCCTCTTTACATACCTATTTTAATTTTTGCAACAAGCGCAGTCTCTCAATCACAATTCAACCTTTCAATTAATGGTCAGCTCTATTTTTTAGGCTCAATTCTTATTATTAGTCTTATAACTGCTCCATTTATAAGTGCAGTGGCTTTAAGGGTTAGCTTGGAATAACCTTTGCATTCGATCATAAAAGATTATATAATCCTTACACGCTGATTTGTTTCGATTGCTAGCGTTGTCACTAAGATGACTAAAATAAGCTAAAGTTGGTGTTTTCCGGAGAAACCCACTTTAATGGTTTTTTTATTTTTTATAGGAATGCACTATGATATTTACCTCTGAATCTGTTTCTGCTGGTCACCCTGATAAAGTTTGTGATCAAATCTCTGACGCTATTCTCGACGCCGCACTAAAACAAGACATCAATTCAAGAGTTGCTGTTGAAACTTTAGTTAAAGATAATCAAGTTGTCTTGGCAGGAGAAATAACTACTAACGCCCAAATTGATTATGAGGAAGTGGTTCGAAAAACTATTCTTGGTATAGGTTATGACAAAGAAGAATATGGCTTTAATGGGAACACTTGTTCAGTAACTAACCTCTTAGGCAGACAGTCACAAGACATTTCTATGGGCGTTACAGAAAGTGAAAATCACGAGCAAGGTGCTGGTGATCAAGGACTCATGTTTGGTTATGCTGAAAATTCAACAGATGAATTAATGCCAGCACCTATTATGCTTTCTCATCAACTTGTTAAACAACAAGCAGAGCTAATGCTAAACGGCTCCATACCTTGGCTTCGCCCTGATGCAAAATCCCAAGTTTCTTGTATTTATGAAGGTAATCAAATTGTAGGAATTGATGCGGTGGTTCTTTCAACGCAGCATGACGGTGACATCTCATTAGAAGAGCTTAGAGAAACGATACTTGAAGAAATTATTAAGCCAATCTTGCCAGAAAAATGGCTAACAAATGATACTCAGTACCATATTAATCCAACTGGTAACTTCGTAATTGGTGGTCCTGTTGGAGATGCTGGACTTACCGGAAGAAAAATTATTGTAGATACTTACGGCGGTATGGCTAGACATGGTGGTGGTGCTTTTTCTGGAAAAGATCCATCAAAAGTTGATAGAAGTGCAGCTTACGCAACTCGATATGTTGCAAAAAATATTGTGGCAGCTGGACTTGCTGAAAGATGTGAAATTCAAGTTTCTTATGCAATTGGCGTTGCAGAGCCAACGAGTATTAGTGTTGATACTTTTGGAACTGGAAAAATTCCTCACCATGAAATAGTGGCATTGATTAGAAAGCACTTTGATCTAAGACCTAAAGGCTTAATCGCAATGTTGGATTTAAAGCGCCCTATATATCAACAAACTGCTAGCTATGGTCATTTTGGCAGAACTGAAGACTCAATTAGCTGGGAGAAAACTGATAGAGCAGATTTGCTAAAATAGTTTCTTTTTTAATTATTTTTTTGTATAATATCAAACTTACCAAGGAGCGTTGCATTGGGATACTTCTCAATCAGGCTTGGTAACCAAAACGACGCTCATTTTTTTTCAATTTAATAGGAAATAAAATGAGCGAATCAACAATAGATAATACTGGCTTTAAAGTTGCTGATCTTAACCTTGACTACAAAGTTGCTGATATTAATTTGGCAGAATTTGGGCGTAAAGAGATCGAGTTAGCAGAAGCTGAAATGCCTGCTTTAATGGCTCTTAGATCAAAATACAGAAAAGAGCAGCCTTTGAATGGAGCAAGAATTATGGGCTGCATTCATATGACAATTCAAACTGCTGTCCTTATGGAAACGCTAATAGATTTAGGCGCTGAAATTCGCTGGTCATCTTGCAATATTTTTTCAACCCAAGATCATGCTGCATCTGCGATGGCTGCAAAAAATATTCCAGTTTTTGCCTGGAAAGGTGAAACTGAAGAAGAATTTTTATGGTGTATTGAGCAAACTATTCTTCACAATGGTAAGCCATGGGATGCCAACATGATTTTAGATGATGGCGGCGATTTGACTGGCATGGTTCATGAAAAATATCCTGAAATGCTTGATAAAATCCATGGTATTAGTGAAGAAACTACAACGGGTGTCCACCGCCTTCTAGAGATGATTGAAAGTGGTGAGCTTAAAGTTCCAGCGATCAATGTTAATGATGCTGTTACTAAAGCAAAAAATGATAATAAATATGGATGTCGTCACTCATTAAATGACGCTATAAAGCGCGGTACAGACATGCTAATGTCAGGTAAGAAGGCGCTTCTAATAGGTTATGGTGATGTTGGAAAAGGCTCTGCTATGTCACTTCGTCAAGAAGGAATGATTGTAAAGATTACTGAAGTTGATCCTATTTGTGCGTTTCAGGCTTGTATGGATGGCTTTGAGGTTGTTTCACCATATATCGATGGTGTTAACACAGGCTCAATGGATTGCATTAATAAAGAGTTACTGAGCACTACTGATTTAATTGTAACTTCAACTGGTAATACAAATGTTTGTGATTCGGCCATGCTTAGAAGCCTAAAAGCAGGCTCAGTAGTTTGTAATATTGGTCACTTTGATAATGAAATTGATACTTTATATATGCGTGATAACTGGAAATGGGATGAAGTAAAACCTCAAGTCCACCGTATATATCGCTCTGAAAATAAAAACGACTACTTAATTTTGTTGTCTGAAGGTCGTTTAGTTAATCTAGGAAATGCAACTGGTCACCCTTCTAGAATTATGGATGGCTCTTTTGCAAACCAGGTTTTAGCTCAAATGCACCTTTTTGAGAAAAAATTTGCTGACCTTCCTAATGATCAAAAAGCTGCGAATGTCACAGTCGAGATTCTTCCAAAGAAACTTGATGAAGAAGTAGCTGCTGGAATGGTTGGAGGCTTTGGAGGCGTAATGACTATTTTGACTGACACTCAAGCAAAATACATTAATACTCCTAAAGAAGGTCCGTTTAAGTCAGAGACTTATAAATATTAAGCTTTCTCTTAGTTAAATAAAAAATGCGGGAAATCTTCCCGCATTTTTTTTAATAGTATTTAATACAAAAATATAAATGCTAACCCTCAAAAGTTGTTGGTGAGGTAAAATTTTTGTTATTGTTATTTTTAGTTCAAATTAATGTCAGCCTCAGAACTCGATACAACTAAATCATTTCAAAATTTAATCCTCAAATTACAAAATTATTGGGCTGAAAAAGGATGCGCTATTACTCAACCTTTTGATATGGAAGTTGGCGCGGGAACCTTTCATCCAGCAACCTTTTTGAGATCAATAGGACCTGAGCCATGGAAAGCAGCATATGTTCAGTCTTCAAGAAGACCAAGTGATGGTCGCTATGGAGAGAACCCAAACCGCCTTCAGCACTATTATCAATTTCAGGTTTTATTAAAGCCTTCTCCAAGTGATATTCAAGACCTTTATCTTGACTCGTTATCTTTTATTGGCATTGACCTAAAGATGCATGATGTTAGGTTTGTTGAGGATAACTGGGAATCACCAACATTAGGCGCATGGGGCCTTGGTTGGGAGGTCTGGCTTAATGGCATGGAGGTGAGTCAATTTACATATTTCCAGCAAGTTGGTGGCCTACCATGTAAGCCTGTTTCTGGAGAATTAACCTATGGTTTAGAGAGGTTAGCAATGTACCTTCAAGGAGTTGATAGCGTTTATGACCTTGTTTGGACAGAAGGCTTAACTTATGGGGATGTTTTCCATCAAAATGAAGTTGAACAATCGAAATACAACTTTGAACTTGCAGATATTGAAGTTCTTTTTAGGCAGTTTGATGAAGCTGAAGCAATGAACTTAAAACTCATTGAAGAGAGCCTTCCTTTTCCTGCTTATGAGCAAGCTATGAAAGCGTCGCATCTTTTTAACCTTCTTGATGCGAGGCGAGCAATAAGCGTCACAGACAGAGCAAGATTTATTCGTAGGGTAAGGTCAATGAGCCAAAAAGTAGCTCAAGCTTATCTTGATTCTAGGGAAAGACTTGGCTTCCCAATGTTAAAAAAATAAGTCCTCATAAGTCAATGAGGCCCTTTCACTTCGTATATAGCAAAATTTTAGATTGGTCAGCCAGTCGATTTGCAATCTTATGGCTATCTCTGATAAGCTTTTTAGAGTCCTCGATTCTACCATTGCCAATTCAGGACTTATTGTTGGCCTCTATGTCTCTAAAAAATAGATCGAAGGCATACTATTTTGCAACGATTTGTACTCTAGCTTCTGTACTTGGTGGAGTAGCTGGCTATTATATTGGAGTCTTTGCTATGGATCAAATTGGGCCTTTACTTGCTAACCTAGGTTACGAATCAAAGCTAGAGAGTGCGCAAATTTATTTTAATACTTATGGAATTGTGATTATTCTTATCGCTGGCTTTAGTCCAGTTCCATACAAGCTATTTACTATTTCCGCTGGAATGATGTCCATGTCACTTATCCCCTTTGTGGCCTTTTCTTTAATTGCAAGGGGTGCTAGATATTTTTTAGTTTCGTTTCTAGTAAGAAAATTAGGAAAAATGGCAGATCAATGGTTAAATAAGTACATAGATTGGCTAGGCTACTTACTTATTTTTATTATTATTTTATTTGTGTGGTATGAATACTAAATTTTTGACTCTTTTTTTACTTATTTTTCTTGCGGGCTGCTTTACCAATGATGCCGGTCAAGTTACTGTTGTTGAAAAATCATTTAACAAAGTAGAGGCTTTACAACAAAACACTAAAGCAAAAACCAGTAATTCAAATGTTAACAATGACTGGTCTTTGCCTATTGACGCCTCAATACTTAAAAGCTACTCTGAAAAAGACAGTCACTTTGGATTAACTTACAACAATTCTGCCGGTCAAGAAGTAAGGGCAATAAGAAAAGGCGAAGTAGTATATAGCGGTGATAAAATGACAAGCTATGGAAAAATGATTATTATCAAGCATGCTTATGGCTTCTATAGTATTTACAATCAAAATCAAGAGCTACTTGTAAGTGAGGGTGATATTATACAAAAAGGTGGGCTAATTGCTCTTACCAGCGACAAACCATTTTATTTCGAAATGAAAAAATACGAAGAACCTATTAATCCATTAAAATACCTCTGATGAATGAATTTATCCAAAACATTAGTCCATTTCAGATGGTTGCAGCTCTGCTAGTACTTGCTGTTATTGTTCACATTGCTTTAAGCTTTGTTCTTAAGCAAATCACAAAACATTCTGGCAGTACTAAAACGCAAATAGATGACCACTTAATTCGTGCAATCTCCGCCCCTCTTAAGGTCCTAATTTGGTATGGATGGTTATACTTGTCATTGCGTGAACTAACATCAGAAATTCAGTCACTTGGTCAAATTGTTAGCTACATCAGCATCACACCTGTATTTATTTTGACATGGGGAATCTTAAGATTAATTTCAAGCGTTGAAAACTTTATGCTTGAATCTGAAGGAAGCTTTGATAAAGATTCTGTAAGGTTATTTGCTCGATTAATGAAAATCCTTTTTGTTTTTGCCATTATTCTTGGAGTTGCTCAATTTTATGGCTACGCTATCTCTTCAATACTAACCCTAGGTGGTGTCGGTGGTATTGTCGTAGGTTTTGCTGCTAAAGACATGCTTGCCAACGTTTTTGGCGGTCTTATGATTCAAATGGACAAACCTTTTTCTACTGGAGATTGGATTCGCACTTCAGATAGAAGTATCGAAGGCGTTGTTGAAAAAATTGGCTGGAGAATGACGCGAATTAGAACCTTTAGTAAAAATCCAGTTTATGTTCCAAACGGAATTTTTGCAACCATTCCTATTGAAACCCCTTCTCGAATGACTAACCGTCAGATTTATGAGGTTATTGGAATAAGGTACGATGATATTGCGCAAATGGAAAGTATTATTGAAAAGGTTCAAGCCTTGTTAGCAAACAACAAGCATATTGCGAATGATCAGCCCTGCCGAGTATACTTTGATGTATTCAACGCGTCTTCACTTGATTTCGTAATTTGGGCCTTTAGTTCCGATACTGAGGTAGGAGAATTTAAGAAAATGAAAGGCAAGCTTCTCCTTGATATTGCTCAAATAATTGCAGATCATAATGCTGAGATTGCTTATCCAACTCAGACTTTGCATATTCAAAAGACATAAATGAGCATCTCTAAATTATACGTTCGCACCTTTGGGTGTCAAATGAATGAGTACGACTCAGATAAAATGGGTGACGTCCTTAAAGAGTCTCACGGCCTCGAATTAACTGAAGACATTACTGAGGCTGACGTTCTATTGGTAAATACTTGCTCAATTCGTGAAAAAGCCGAGGAAAAATTATTTCATCAATTGGGTCGCTGGAGAAAATTAAAAGAAAAGAAGCCAAACTTGGTAATTGGTGTTGGTGGATGTGTCGCCTCACAAGAAGGCGATCTTATTCTTAAAAGAGCGCCCTATGTTGATATGATTTTTGGCCCACAAACACTTCATAGACTTCCAAATATGCTAAATGAAGCCCTTAATGAAAATCAAATAAGCATTGATATCTCTTTCCCAGAAATTGAAAAATTTGATCACTTACCTGAGCCTCATAGTGATGGCGCAACAGCATTTGTTTCGATAATGGAGGGATGCAGTAAATACTGTACTTTTTGTGTTGTTCCATATACAAGAGGTGAGGAAATCTCTAGACCATTTAATGATGTAATTCGTGAAGTGGAAATTTTAGCTAATCAGGGCGTTAAAGAAATTAACCTGCTTGGTCAAAATGTAAACTCCTTTATGGGCGTAATGGATGATGGCGAAGTTGCTGATTTAGCACTTTTAATAGCCATTGTTGCCCAAGTTTCAGGCATTGAGCGAATTCGCTATACCACTTCTCATCCAGTAGAGTTTAGCGACAGGCTTATTCAAGCTTATGCTGAAGTTCCGGAGTTAGTATCGCATCTTCATCTTCCAGTCCAGAGTGGCTCTGATAGAGTTTTAGGGCTTATGAAACGTGGACATACCGCTATTGAATATAAATCTAAGATTCGAAATTTAAAGAAAATTAGGCCTGGTATTTCTATATCTTCAGATTTCATTATTGGCTTTCCTGGTGAAACTGAAAAGGACTTTAATGACACAGTTAATTTAATTGAAGAGATTGGCTTTGATAAATCATTTAGTTTTATTTACTCAAAAAGGCCTGGGACAATTGCTGCAAGCTTTGACGATGATGTGAGCGCTGAAACTAAAAAACAAAGATTAGTCGTCATTCAAGATAAGCTTAATGAAAATACCGAAGAAATCTCTAAATCAATGATTGGAAGTATACAAAAAGTCCTTGTAGAAGGTAGCTCAAAAAAAGGAGCAACGTTGTCAGGTAGGACTGAAAACATGAGAACAGCTCACTTCATTGGCAATGAGCAATTAATTGGACAAATCGTATCAGTTAAAATTACGGATGGCATAGGAAACTCGCTTCAAGCAGAGTTAATTTAAAACTACAACCTTAACCAGAGTTTAGAATACCAATAATATCGACCTTTCTCTTTATAGGGCATAGTGCAGTTATAGCGACTCCTTCCTGACAAGAGTGGGGCTTTTGATTGAATACTTACCGCCTGAAGGCCGCTCCAATGAAGGTCTGCTAGATCCTGTCCAGAAACAAAACAAGAAAAGTTATTTTTTTCATAAGTAGTTAGTGGCCTTGAAAAAACTAAATCTAATAAGGGCTTGTAATCATTTGAAATTATTAAAGACTTAGGACTATAGCTCTTAATTGGCATGTCCACAGTTTGAACTTTCAGTGAAAAGCTGTCCATTTTTGCATAAGGCCCTGACATTGAGAATCTAGGAAAATTTAAAAAGTCACTGGCCTGACTTGCAACTCCAGACTGTTGTCCAAATGCAGTGTAGCCAAGTGCATCTAGATATGAATAAGTCTTATCGTCATACTCGCCATATGGGTAAGCAAAAAATTTGTCATTAACACCCAACTCCTTTTCAATCCTGTCTTGGGCATAAGAGATTTCATTTTCTAGTGTTGAAGTATCTTGATTAACTAAATGAAGATGTTTATTACTGTGGTTATAAACATCTATTAAAGGCGCCATTTCACGAAGCTGGTCCCAAGACATCATTAAGTCATATTTTTTATCAATAGACTCCGTTGATACAAAGACAGTCATTGGAAATTGATAATCAACTAGTAATGGAAAGGCCTCAGTATAGAATGACAAAAAACCGTCATCAGCGGTCAAACTAACGCATTTCTCTGGTAAATTTTCTTTAGCTTGAAGGCTTTCAATAACATTTTTTAAAGGCAGCACCTGGTAATTATTTTTCTTTAAATATTCTAAATGCTGATTAAACAGATCTGGTGGAGTGCTTGTAGACTTTGGCTCTTCATCTGAAAAACGATGATAAACAAGAATCACACAACCACTATCGCTTGCGTAGGAATTTAGTGGCAGCAAAAAGCTTATTAAAATAAATAACTTTAAAAACATATTTAATATTTTCATAAGATAAATGATAAATTAAATAGTGCACCAAATCATGCAACTTAACATTTGTTTTCAAAGTAATTCAGTAAAATAAAACCCATGAAATTTACACTCAACATTCAAAGCTCTGAGCAACTAGCAAATATTTGTGGGGGACTTGACAAAAATATTGAGAATATTGCCACTAACCTTGGCGTTAATATCTCCAATAAAGGGTCAGACTTTAATATAAAAGGGGAGAATTCTGCTTTAGCTGTTTCAGTTTTGCAGGACCTTCTTATTGTATCTGAAACTAAAGCAATCGACTTTGGTGACATAGATCTTTGCATTAAATCACTTAACAGCCCTAATGGAGAAGTAAAATCTGTCACAATTAAAACCAGTCGAAAACATATTCATATTAGAAGCACTAATCAGCAAAATTATGTCAATGCAATTATAGAAAATGATGCTGTTTTTGCAGTTGGTCCAGCAGGAACAGGTAAAACATATTTAGCCGTTGCAAGAGCAGTTGAGGCTCTTGAAAGTTCAGATGTAAAGAGAATAGTTTTGGTTCGACCAGCAGTTGAAGCGGGTGAAAAACTAGGATTTCTTCCTGGCGACCTTAGTGAAAAAGTTGACCCCTACCTTCGTCCAATCTATGACGCACTTTATGAATTTATAGGCTTTGAAAAAGTCAATAAACTAATAGAACAGCGAGTTATTGAAGTTGCCCCATTAGCATTCATGAGAGGAAGAACCTTAAATGAATCTTATATCATCCTTGATGAAGCCCAGAATACAACCATACCTCAGATGAAAATGTTTTTGACTCGGATGGGGTTTGGTTCAAAGATGGTAATTACAGGCGATGTTACTCAAATTGACCTGCCAAATCCAAAACAATCAGGACTAACAGATGCAATCAAAATTCTCAAAGATATTGAACAAATTGCTTTTTGTAACTTCGATGCCCAAGATGTTGTCAGGCATCAACTGGTTAAAAATATTGTAAGAGCTTACGATAATGCGTAATGATGGCAACTGACAACAAAATCATTGTTGGCCTTTCAGGGGGAGTTGACTCATCCGTTGCAGCTTTTCTTTTGCTTGAAAAAGGTTATGAAGTAGAAGCATTATTCATGAAAAATTGGGATGAAGATGATGACGATGAATATTGCAGCGCATCTCAGGATCTTGCTGATGCTCAGCAAGTAGCAGACCAGCTTGGGATCAAACTCCATACAGTCAATTTCTCTCATGAGTATTGGGAAGATGTATTTGAGCACTTCTTATCTGAACATAAAAAAGGAAGGACCCCTAATCCAGATGTTCTTTGCAATCAAAGAATTAAATTTAAAGCCTTTTTGGATTACGCAAAAGATCTCGGTGCAACAAAAATCGCAACCGGTCACTACGCAAGGATTGCAGAAGAGAATGGCAAGTTCCTATTAAAGTCAGGGCTAGATGGAAATAAAGACCAAAGCTATTTTTTGCATTTACTTAACCAAGAACAACTATCTCAAAGTCTTTTCCCGTTGGGTGAAATTGACAAGCAAGAGGTTCGTAAAATTGCAAAAAATAATAACTTTCTTAATGCTGATAAGAAAGACTCAACAGGTATTTGTTTTATAGGTGAGAGGCCATTTTCAGAGTTTTTAACCACTTTCTTGCCAAAAGAGAAGGGTGATATTGTTGATCAAAATGGCGCCTTTATAAAACATCATGATGGGCTGCCTTTCTATACAATAGGTCAGCGCAAAGGACTTGAAATTGGAGGAGGCTTTAGCATTTCTCCCGAGCCATGGTTCGTTGCAGATAAAATTCTAGAGTCCAATAAAATTATTGTAGTGCAGGGTGACCACCCTTTGCTTTATCATAACTCTCTAATTGCAGATGATATCCACTGGGTTGATAGTCCTCCCAAGTCATCTTTCAACTGCAGTGCGAAAATAAGGTATCGACAAGACTCACAGAAGTGTGATGTAAGCCTAAATGATGACCAGACTATTAGAGTTGACTTTAATGAATCTCAAAGAGCGATAACTCCAGGGCAATCTGTTGTGTTTTATGATGGAGATATTTGCCTAGGTGGTAGCGTTATCAAATCAAAATCTAATGAATAAGACAGCACAAAAAACGCTTGCACTAGCAAGTATATTTCAATCGACAGCTTTAGTTCATCAACTCGCTCTGACAGGTAAATGTGACGGCCATACTAATAAAGCAAGCCTTAGCAGTATTGTTAGTGAAAGTGACTCTATTGATGAAATATTTACCTCTCCCGAGGACCTAAAGTTAGGCTTTGATTCATTAAAATTAATTCTTGAGAAGAAAACCATTGATATGCACAATGTTATGCTCTATGCAACGGCCCTAATAAATTTAGAAAAAAAATTAATGAAAAAACCAGATTTATTAAATCAAATTTCAAATGAAATTAGTGTTATTAATAAACAGGAATTTTTTGACATTCACCATAGCAATTCAATTGCTCGACTGGCAGAGCTTTATAAAAATACAATTGGAAGTCTCAATCCAACAATCATGGTCCGAGGTGAGCAAATTTATCTTTCAAACCGTCATACTGCAAACCATATAAGGGCATTGTTACTCGCAGGAATAAGAGCTGTGTCTCTATGGAAAACTCAAGGTGGTAATACTTGGCAGTTATTGCTTAATAAGAAGAAAACACTTGAATGTATTAAATCTTTAGCAAATTAACCTAATGCAAACAAATGCTTGCATAAATGAAGGCGAGACTCTATAATTCGTGTTTTCGTAATTTAAGCATTAACTAAAAAATATGGCCAATTCAGCAGGTTCAAAAAAACGCGCAAGACAAGCAGTAAAGCGCAATAAACATAACTCTCAAATTAGAGCAAAAGTTCGCACCTTTATTAAGAAGGTTTCCTATGCTATTGATGCTGGAGACAAAAAAGAAGCAACTAGTGGTTTTACTGAAATGCAAAAAAATGTTGATCAGGCTGTAAGCAAGGGTTTAATGCATAAAAATCAAGCGGCCAGAAAGAAATCTCGTATTATTGCTCAAATTAAGGCGCTATAAAATTTGCTTACTGCAGGTTAATATATCGATAGCAAAATCATTGCTATAATTAAAGCCCTCTGTTGAGGGTTTTTTTATATTCAAATTTTTTACTAATATGATTAATGAAAGCGACAAATCATTATTTCGATCTACTGTAGATCAACAGAAACCTATCGATAAAGATGGTGTTAAAAAAACTGCTACCTCTAAAAATGGGTCAGACAAACTGTTTCAAAAATATAGTTTTTTATATGAACCTAATATATCTGGCTCCGAAGCTGTAGTTCATTATAAATCTGGATTATCGCCAAAAGTTCTTAAAAAAATGAAACAAGGCAACATAGGCTCTACTCCATCAATTGACTTGCATGGCCATAAGATAGAGGAGGCATGCCAATCACTCTCTAAGTTTATTCATTTTCATTCGAACGAACGCTTTATTCATGTTATTCATGGAAAAGGTTATCACTCAGATAATGGCCTCTCAATTATGAAGTCTCAAGTAGTTCATTATCTAAAGCAACACCCAGAAGTGCTTGCATTCTGCTCCTGCACGCAGGAAATGGGCGGAAC
The DNA here is from genome assembly GCA_905182815.1 of uncultured Candidatus Thioglobus sp. GTDB lineage: Bacteria > Pseudomonadota > Gammaproteobacteria > PS1 > Pseudothioglobaceae > Pseudothioglobus. Next base: position 497,947 of record CAJJCX010000004.1, on the reverse strand, counting down.
TGGGGCTGTTTTTGTTCACCTCAAAGCAAATGTTTAATATTGATGAAATTTATACAGTATCTAACTTCTTGAGGTTGTGTCGAAGCTCAATTGAAAAAAATGTGCCACATTGCTTCATTCAAGGTGAAATTTCAAACTTATCTAAACCATCTTCTGGGCATTGGTATTTTTCATTAAAAGATTCAAGTGGTCAAATCAGATGTGCATTTTTTAGGTTAAATCAGAGAAAAGTACAATTTAATCCTGAAAATGGAATGTCTGTAATTATTAGAGGGGCGCCAACACTTTATGAACAAAGAGGAGATTTTCAGCTAATAGTTCAACAAATGGAGCCCGCAGGAATTGGAAACCTTCAGCTTGCGTTTGACCAACTAAAGAATAAGTTAAGGATTGAGGGATTATTTGAATTGGAGAATAAAAAAGACCTGCCCTTATATCCTAAAAAAATTGGCGTTATCTCTTCATCCACTGGTTCAGTTATAAAGGACATAATTAAAGTTTTAAATTCACGCTACCCTTTTGCCGAAATTCTGCTTTATGACACAGTTGTTCAAGGTGAAAATGCGCATAAAAAAATAGTTAAAGCGCTTCAAGCTGCCGACAGTCAAAAAAATTGTGATGTTCTTATTCTGGCAAGAGGTGGTGGATCATTAGAAGACTTATGGGCTTTCAATGAAGAAGAGCTTGCTCGAGAAATATTTAAATGCTCAACTCCCATAATTAGCTCTATAGGTCATGAAACTGATACAACAATTGCTGACTTTGTTGCTGATGTAAGAGCACCAACCCCATCTGCTGCTGCTGTTTCTGCAACGCCTGACCGAAACGTTTTAATCTATAAAGCATCTAAATTGAGAAAAAATTTGCAAGATTTAATGGTTCAGTCTTTAGATCAAAAGCATGCATACCTAAATATGCTTCAGCTCAAAATTATTGATCCAAGTCAACAATTACTTCAAAATGCTCAAAAACTTGATGACTACGAGATGCGCTTATTTAGGATTACAAATAGCCTAATTGATAAAAATAAGACAAATCTTAATCAACAAATAACTCGATTAAAAAACTACTCAGATTACTTCATTAAGCACCAAAAAAATCAATTAAGTAATAAAGCCAGTCTTCTTAATCTTCTATCACCTCTTAATACTCTTTCAAGGGGTTACACAATAACGCATAATGAAAAAGAAAAAGTTATAGTTTCATTTAAAAAAATTAATTCTGGAGACCTTATTGTCACTAAATTTCATGACGGTAAAGTCATTTCAAAAGTTACAAAGAAAGAGGATAATTAGAGTACATCAACACTCTAGTAAATTTAATTATGCAATCTAATGTTTCATTTTTAAGACGATTAGGCTCAATTACTTATGATCTATTGCTTGTATTCTCATTTGTATTTTTTATTGCCGGAATAGTCATTCTTATCAACCAAAAAGAGCCTATCACTAATAGTCTTTTCTTTTATCTTTTAACGCTTCCAGTAATCTTCTCTTACTTCTCCATATCATGGGTTAAAGGTAAACAGACTCTGGGCATGAGAGCATGGAAGTTTGAAATTACCCAGCAAGATGGTGAAAATGTCACTTATAAGCAATCTCTTATAAGGTTAATATTAGCGATAACTTCATTAGCAGGAATTGGCTTTATATTTCAGTTTTTTAATAAATATAAGCTTCCATTGCATGATTACTATTCGAAAACTTACCTTACTGAAATTCATAAATAAATGAGTAATAGATCTGCCACAGGACTAATTGGGTTTATTAATAGAAATAAACTTACTCTGGTTCTCATTGTTATTTTATTTTCTCTAATAAAGCAGAATATTTTTACTAATAATTTCCCATATATTGTTTTAAATAAACAAAAAATAATCAATGATATTAAGAAAACTAATACTAATTTAATAGATCAAAATGCTCTGATTGAAGGTCAAATAAACAGCTTTACTGAAGAAGACTCAAGATTGGTTGAGTCTAAAGCTAGATTTAAATATGGCCTAATTAAGGAAGGGGAATATTTTTTTAAAATTAATAAGATTATCGTAACTGATAATTTAGAAGAAACTATTGATTCTTCTTTATAATTAATGGCATTATCTCAATCTTATAATGAAGCCTTTTGCTGACATGAATAATGATAATTATTACTTGGTAATGCCAGCTAGTGGCATGGGGAAGAGGATGAAATCTGAAACCCCAAAACAATACCTCAAGCTTAGTAATGGCCTAACTATAATAGATCAATGCCTTAAAACACTACTAAAGGTTGACGTAATTTCGGGCTTTGTCATTGCTCTTTCTGAAAAAGACACTTTATTTAAATCTTCAATCTATTTTAACCACTCAAAAATGTTAGCAAGTGCCAAGGGAGGGAAGGAAAGATTTAATTCTGTTCTAAATGCATTAAATTCACTAGCAAAGATTGCAAAACCTAATGACTGGATTTTAGTGCATGATTCAGTTCGCCCTTGTGTTAAAAAAATAGACATTGAAATGTTGATTAATGAGGTATCAAATCATCAAACTGGTGGTATTTTAGCTACCGGTGTTGTCGATACAATTAAACAAGTTGCCATTGATGGAAAAGTGTCTACAATTGATCGAAGCAAACTTTTTAAGGCTCAAACCCCTCAAATGTTTAGGTATGGAGTCTTAAAAGATGCATTGGAAAATGCAGTAAAACTTAATCATAATATTACAGATGAGTCTGAAGCAATAGAAAACCTAGGTTATTCAATTAAAATTGTTGTTGGCTCTTCAAGTAATATTAAAATTACTCAAATAGATGACCTTGAGCAAGCGAACCACTACCTTCAGTAAATTATGACTATAAAAACAGGCATAGGACAAGACTCTCATGCATTCGAAAAAAAACCTGGAAAGCCTTTAATACTATCAGGCATCAAATTTGATCACTCTTTTGGCTTAAAAGGCAATAGTGATGCAGATGTTGTCTTTCATTCAATCACTAATGCTATATCAAGCATTACTGGTATAAATATTTTAGGGACAGTAGCGGACAAACTTGTGCAACAAGGAGAAAAGGACAGTAGTAAATACCTTCAACTTGCACTTGATGATTTGCATGAATGGAAAATAAATCATATAGCAATATCAGTAGAATGCTTAAACCCAAAAATATCACCAAAAATTGATCTTATGAAACAAAAAATTTCTACTATCTGCAAAATAAAAATTGCTGATGTAGGCATAACTGCAACTTCAGGTGAAGGATTGACCGCCTTTGGAAGAGGCGAAGGAATTCAAGCAATAACCATCATAACCGTTAGCAAATCATGACTCTAATAGATAACCCCACACGCTCAAAAATTAAAAAAATACACTTCATAGGAATAGGTGGCTCTGGAATGAGTGGCATTGCAGAAGTTCTTGCTAACTTAGGTTACGAAATATCTGGATCAGACATTCAGTCCAATCAAGCAACAAAAAAACTTGAAGAAATAGGCTGTAATATTAGCTATACGCAAAAAGCTGAAAATGTTAAAGGCAAACAGGCAGTAGTTGTGTCTTCTGCAATCAATAAAAACAACCCTGAACTCCAAGAGGCTAGGCAGCAAAAACTATTAATTGTTCCAAGAGCTGAAATGCTGGGAGAGCTTATGCGCTTTCGCTTTGGAATAGCAATTTCAGGAACTCATGGCAAAACAACTACAACCAGCCTGATTGTTCACATAATGACTGAAGCAAAGCTTGACCCAACTTACATTATTGGGGGCATTATAAATGCAACCGGTATGAACGCCAAACTAGGAAAAAGTGATTATTTAATTGCCGAAGCAGATGAAAGCGATGCATCTTTTCTTCACCTTCAGCCCATGTTGAGTGTTATTACTAACATTGATGAAGACCACATGAGTACTTATAATCATAGCTATGACAACCTAACTGATGCCTTTATAAGCTTTACATCAAATCTTCCTTTCTATGGAGTTTGTGTTGCTTGTATTGATGATGGCGGAGTTAAGGACATCCTTAAAAAAATTCATAGGCCAGTTTTGAGTTATGGCTTCAGTGATGATGCAGATGTCCAGGCATCAAACGTTAAACAGAATGAAATGAAAATGTCATTTGATGTTAACTGTAAAAAATATCAAAAAAAATTTCCTGTGTCACTTAATTTAATAGGAAGGCATAATATCTTAAATTCTCTTGCTGCAATTAGTGTTGCAATTGAACTAGAAATAGAGCTTGAGGTAATACAGAAAGCATTGTCTCATTTTAGTGGTGTATCAAGAAGGCTTGATTACCACCAGAATTTAACTGTAAACACTTCTCTTATTCCACTCTTTGATGATTATGGTCATCATCCCAATGAAATCACTGAGGTTGTAAGTACTTTAAGAAATACCTATCCAGATAAAAGGCTTGTGGTTATTTTTCAGCCTCATAGATATTCACGAACTAGAGACCTATTCAATGATTTTGTGAGCTGCCTATCTAAAGTAGATGTATTAGTTTTACTTAATATATATTCAGCCAATGAGTCGCCAATTAATACAATTAGCTCATCAACCCTTGCCGACTCGATAAGAAGAAGAAGTTCAATCGATCCAATCGTAGTTAAAGATATTGATGAAATAATTGAAATAATTCCAAATATAGTTACTGAAAATGATGTAATTCTTACTCTTGGAGCTGGTGATGTCAATAAAATCCCACACCAGCTAAAAGATCATTTTCATGAATAAAAGATAATGCTCAAGTTTAATGAACCAATGTCAAAACACTGTTCTTTAAGATCAGGAGGAATATCTAGTGAATTTCTTAAGCCTGAAGATGTAAATGAGCTCTCTAATTTTTTAAAAATCAATACAAAGCCTGTTCTAATGGTTGGGCTAGGAAGTAACCTATTGATCCGTGATAGAGGATTTAATGGCGTAACAATTAATACAAAAAATCTCAAAGATATTTCTATTTCAAATGGATTAATCGAGTCAGGAGCAGGAACCTCTCTCGCAAAATTATCAAGATTTTCTCAAGCAAATTTAAAATTTGGAGCTGAATTCCTTAGTGCTATTCCTGGAAGTGTAGGCGGCGCATTAGCGATGAATGCAGGTGCATTTGGCTCTGAGATATGGCAATATGTCCATTCAGTCAAAACCATTAATTTATCTGGAGAGATTCAAGAAAGATTTCCCAAAGATTATAAAATTTCTTATCGATCTACTCTTCATAAATTTAGTGACGAAGTTTTTATTAGTGCTATTTTTGACTTTAATTTAAAGCAGCCCAATGACAATGTTCGGGACCTGCTTCATAAAAGAAACTCGACACAACCAATCGGTTTAGCAAGCTGTGGGAGTGTTTTTAAGAATCCCAAAGATCATTATGCAGCTAAATTAATTGAATCAACTGGCCTTAAAGGCTTTTGTATTGGAGGAGCCTGTGTTTCAGAAATGCACGCAAACTATATTATTAATCAGAATAATGCAAGTGCTTCAGATATTGAAAATTTAATTACTCATATTCAAAGTGTAATAAAGAATAAACATAATATTGAACTTGAAACTGAAATAATAATCATATGATTGCTGTATTAATGGGAGGCTACTCAGCTGAGAGAGAAATATCACTTCTTAGTGGCAATGCTGTTTATGAAGCCCTACTTAAAAGTAATGTGGATTGTTTCTCATTTGATCTCACCCATGAAAATCTTGAAAGTCTTTGGGAAAAAGAATTTGATAAAGCGTTTATTGTCTTACATGGCAGGGGCGGAGAAGATGGCTACATTCAATCCCAACTTATAAAAAAAGGTATCCCGTTTACAGGATCTAATGCTATTGCATCAAATCTATGCATGAATAAAGCTACTACTAAAGACTTATGGAGTAATCATAGCCTTCCCCTATCTCCCTCAATCGTGGCTATAAAAGGGCAGAATTTAGATTCAATAAATTTTCCTCTTCCATGGGCTGTAAAGCCAACTTTGGAAGGCTCTAGTATTGGTATTACAAAGGTTAAAAATCAGAATGAACTTGATGACGCACTTAAAGCAGCATGGCATTATAATGATGAGGCATTAATAGAGCAGTGGGTTGAAGGTGACGAATATACTGTTGCAATATTAAATAACAAAACGCTCCCAAGTATAAAAATTATTTCTGACCATGATATTTACGACTATCACTCAAAATACTTTAGTAATAAAACCGAATATCTTTGTCCGTCAGGTTTAACTATAGCGCAAGAAAAAAATATTCAAATGATAGCTTTAAAGGCCTTTAATTTAACTGGGGCATCTGGCTGGGGTAGGGTTGACTTTATTCTTGATAAAAATATGAAGCCATACTTATTAGAAATAAATACAGTGCCGGGTATGACATCTCACTCACTTGTTCCAATTGCAGCTAAAGCCTCCAATATAAGTTTTGAAGAATTAGTAATCAAAATCCTTAATGGCTAGAGAAAGAAAAAATTACGTAAAGAAACCAAAAAAACCTTTTAAGTATTTTTTAAACAAAATATTTAAATTAGTTTTCTATATACTTTTTGCGCTTTCAATTGCCTTCTTGATATATCTTGTTGAAAAATCAACCCTACTCAAACCAAATATTTCATGGGAAATAAAGGGAGAATTGCAAGCCCAAGCTTATGAATATGATGAATTAATTAAACCTCTTCTTATCAATAAATATTTACTTAATCTCTCTCAAATTAAAAATAAACTAGAACAGAGTCCGTGGGTTTCAAATGTAGAAGTTGAAAGAATATTTTGGAATAGGATTCGAATATCATTAGAAAAGCATGATATTGCTATGCGATATGGAACTGAAGGTTATATATCCTCTCGAGGCATATTATTTAAACCAAACTTAACAATTAACTCTGGAAAACCAATTGGAATAGTATCTGAATCAGAGGTTAAACAATTTTATTTTGACTTTACTATGTACCAGTCAATCCTTGAGCCAGTTAAAATTTCTCTTTTTGAAAGGACTTCCATTGATGAATTAACGCTAGATAACAATATAAAGGTTATTTTAGGATATCAAAAACAAAATGAACGCCTAGAGTTATTTATCAAATCTTTTGAAAAACTAAAGAAGTATAAAAAAATTAGAACAAGAGGAATTTTTGATATGAGATACCCTAATGGCTTTGCGTTGAGCTATTCGCCATTATGACTTTGTAGCACAATGCTATGCTAATTGAAGTCCAGTAGATTGAGATAAAACTAAAGAGAGAATCTAGATAGCTATTTTCAATTAGGCCTATCAATGAAATTAAAATAAATGGGCCTATAAAATTGATTAAAAAAATGTTTAAGCGAGCCTGCCATGTCACTTCTATTCTCTTATAGGGCACATCGTTTGCTATTGATACTAAATTAAGTGTTAATGGGATAAGTAAAAGATAAAACGGTAGCAAATAAATTGAAGAAAGTGTTACTGCTTGGCCAATACCTAAAAGAATCGCCAAAAGAAAGAAGCGGCCAAACCTTAGGCTAGGCAAAACAAAACCAAATCGATTTATAGAATTACTCCCTAGAATTACAAGTCTATATATATTTATTAATATTGCCATTGAGGCATAAATAAACATTAGGAAATAAGTTATATGAAAACTAATATTTTCTGGCACTTCACTTCCAGGCTTTAGCATAGATAATAAATGCACCAGCTCAGGCAAGAATGGAAGAGCTAAAAGTATTGGGAAAATACTGGCCTCAAGTAACTTCTTCCAATTAGAAAAAGCAAATGCTAAGGTTGCTAAAATAGTTTTTTGTATCGGGATATTTGTCATGATAAGTTTGAGTTAACCACGTTAATAGTAATAGTTAATTTATCGCCTGGTTGTAATATATATTCTTCATTCAAATCATTCCAAGATCTAATTTCTGCAATTTTAACATTATACTTTTGGGCAATCCTTGATAGGTTATCGCCCTCCTTTACCGTGTAAAAAATATCTCTATTAATATCAATTCCAGTATTCGTTATTTTAGCCAACTCTGTCTTGTTTTTGTTATCCCTTAAGATAACTAATTCTTTTCCAATAGACAAAGAGTCCGAGGGACTAATTTGATTCCACCTTACAAGATTATTAATTGTTGTACCAAACTTAGTAGAAATTTTCCATAGGCTATCTCCAGCAACAACCGTATAGATAATTTTTTCTGAATTTTTTTGAATATTTAATCTACTTTTTTCCCGTTGATTATCTGACAAAGAGTAGTAGCCCTCTGATTTTTGAGCTAAAGGGACAATTAAATACTTATCAGCCCTTATGGCATCATTATCAAGCTCATTAACGCTCATTATTTGACCAATTGTTGTATTGTAATTTTGTGCAATAAGGCTAAGACTATCGCCTTGCTTAATCTTATAACGAGTCCAACTAATTTTTGGTCTTTGGCCTTGTTTAGATAAATTGTCATTAAAGCTATAAATAACTTCTTCTGGAAGCAGCATTATGTATGGCAGGGATTCAGGAGTTGCCCAGCGTTTCAATCCAGGGTTGTAGTTATAAATCTGGTCAATACTTAAGCCAGTCCACTGAGAAATAAGCGCTAAATCAAACTGTGAATCTAGTTCGACTTCATTTAAGAAGGGCTTATTATCGATCTCAAGCAGTTTTTGATTATAGCGAGAAGGATTTTTAATTACTTGACTAAGGGCTAGGAGCTTAGGAACATACTTCTCAGTCTCCTGAGGTAGATCTAGGCTCCAAAAATCTGTCTTTTTTCCAAGCTTAATATTTGTATCAATTGCTCTTTGAATTCTTCCAGGGCCTGCATTATAAGCAGCAATAGATAGAAGCCAATCTCCTTTAAACATTTTATTTAGATCATTTAAATAATTAGCAGCGGCTTTAGTTGAGGCAAGCACATCCCTTCTATCTGCATGCCACCAGTCTTCTTCTAGACCATACATTCTCCCAGTAGAAGGTATAAATTGCCACAACCCTGCTGCCGTTCCATGAGAATATGAAAATGGATAGTAATCAGATTCAACAATAGGCAGCAAAGCAATTTCAATTGGAACGTTCTGCTTTTCTAGTTCAGAGACAACAAGATATAAAAAAGGCTCTGCTCTTTTTGAAATTAAAGATAGATACTCTGGATGATTACTTATCCAATCAATACGACTTTGAACTCTTGAATTAGAAACACTTTTAATACCCTGACGATTGGCAATAACTTGCCATAAATCATCCTCTTGAGAGTATTGAATAGTATTGACTGACTTACTCTTGAGGCTGGCTAAAGTTTGATTTTTATCAATGACCGATTGACAGCCAGAAAGAATCAAAAAGATTAATAAAAGAGCAGATCTCACTTCTATTTCTTACTTGAGCATTCGGGTGAATTAGGTGCAATCTGACGTTTTTTCCACTCTTCAGGACTGTAGGTATGCATTGCCAAAGCATGAATATGCTTTAACTCTTCAGCAAAAAGCTTATTAATGAAGCGGTGACGATCAATAAGCTTCATTTCATCAAAGGTTGGACTTACGACTACAATTTTAAAGTGCGACTCAGTAGCTGGTCCTGAATGCTGACTAGACTCATTACTAACTTCGCAATACTCTGGACTCAAAGCTAAATCAAGTTGATTTTTTAAATGATTTTCCATACTAGGCATCGTCATTACTCACATTTGCATATTCAAAAGAATCAGAAAAGAAATTCTCTTTAACTAGTTGATGTTCAAGACAGCTTTTAGCTGCTGCATTAACCATTACAGGTGGGCCACAAGCATAAACCTCGAATCCTGTTAAGTCTTCAAAATCTTTAATAACTGAGTCATGAACATAGCCTTTATTTCCATCCCAAGACTCATTTGCTTCCGATAATACTGGAATAAAAGAGATGTTGGTATATTTTTCACTCCATTCAGATGGAAGGTTCGAGTACAAATCGACTTCACTTCTTACCCCCCAGTATAAATAAACCTTCCTTTGAGACCCTATATTAATAAGGTGCTCTATTATTGCCTTAACTGGGCCAAAACCAGTTCCTCCAGCAATAAAAATGATTGGGCATTCGCTTTCTTCTCTTAGAAAAAAACTTCCTTTGGGGCCTTCAATTCTTAAAATTGATTTAGGGGCTAACGAATTAAAAATGAAGTTAGTGAGCTTTCCATCATCAACCAATCGAATATGGAGCTCAATCAGATTTGAGTTAGTTGGCGCATTGGCTATAGAGTAATATCTTGAGTCAAAATCTGAATGCTCTAAGTCAAGGTATTGCCCTGCTAAATACTGCAAAGATTGAGCGCCAGGTATCTTTAATATTAGCTGGATTACATCATGATTCAAATGATTAATTTGCTCTACTCGGCACGGCATACTGCGAACTTCAATAGCTGCCAGAGAGTCAAGCTCATCAACTGCAATATATAAATCACTCTTTGCTTTACACTGACAAAGCAATGCCATATTTGAATCAATGTCATCAGCGCTTAGAACTGATGGGATTTCACCATCATAATCAATCTCTCCATTAAGGATAACTGCTTTACACTGACCACAAAAACCATTTTGACAGCCATATGGAAAATTAAAGCCGTTTGAAAGCGCTCCATCTAGAACAGATTCTTCATCTCCACACTTGAATGATTTACCACTAACTTGATTTAAAACCGTAAACATAGTTTTTGGAGATAAAAAATATAAAGGTGCCATTATAATGTAGGTCTTATAGTTATGAACTTACTATTATTATGGCAATTGAGCCAATAAATTTTGTAGTTTTTTTGATGGGACCAACAGCCTCTGGAAAGACTGAGTTAGCTATAGAAATTAGTAAGCACATTAACTCAAAATTAATAAGTGTCGACTCTGCCTTGATCTACCGGGGTATGGATATTGGCACAGCAAAGCCTAGCAAGGAAATTCTTACAGCCCATCCACATGAATTAGTTGATATTTGTGAGCCTGAAGATAGCTTTTCAGTAACTGAATTTATATCACTGGCAAAAGAACATATTAAATCGGCTCTAGCAGAAGGTAAATTACCTATTCTGGTTGGTGGCACTTCTTTCTACTTTAACGCTTTAGAGCATGGTTTGTCTGAACTCCCTTCGTCTACTGATGAGTCTCGAAAGCATTTTAATGACCTTTTAAAAAGTGAAGGCAGTGCAAAACTTCATTCAAAATTAGCGGAAATTGATCCTAAATCTGCAGCGCGCATCCATTCAAATGACTCCCAAAGAGTAACCAGAGCGCTTGAGGTTTTTCATCTCTCTGGAGAAATATTAAGCAAACTTCAAGGCAAAAAAAATCAGAATAAGCTCGATCTTAATATTAAAAAAATTGTACTCATGCCTGATAGAGCTATGCTTCATCAAAGAATTGAGCAGCGCTTTATAAAAATGATTAAAGATGGATTTCTTAATGAAGTTGAAAACTTAGAAAAAATACAAAACTCAATCTAGATCTAGCCTCTATGAGATCCGTTGGTTATAGGCAAGCATGGAATTATTTTGAAGGGAACTATAGCAAACAAGAAATGATTGAAAAAGCAATCATCGCGACTAGGCAATTATGTAAACGTCAATGCACATGGCTAAGGGACGAAGATAAGGCCCTAACATTAAATCAAATAGAAATTGAAAAAGCCGTTAAGTTTCTTCAAGAACGAAGCGCTTAAAAACCTCTCCACGTTCATTAAAATTGTTAAACATATCAAAGCTTGCACACCCAGGTGAAAGTAATACTGCGCCACCTTCTGCCATTGAAGTTGCCATTGATGCCGCCTTTTTCATTGATTTAACAACTTCCACATGAGGGGCAGTAATTTGCTTTGAAAAATCACTACTGCACTCACCAATTAAAACAACTGCATTAACTTTTTCATTTATTAATTTGAAAAAGCTCTGAATAATCCTCTTTTTTTGATATTCCACCAGCAATTAAGGTCAAGTTATTATATTTTTCAAAAAGAGCATTAATAGCAGTTATGGTAGAAATTGCGTTGGTTGATTTTGAATCGTTGTAGTAATCTATATTGTTTATTGTTGAAACAAATTCCAATCTATGCTCCAATCCTTTAAAGTCAATTGCAGCCTGAGTCATTACTTTTAAGGATAATCCAAAACGATAGCCCAACGTTAAGGCCGCCAATAGATTTTCTATATTATGTCTTCCAACAACCTTCAAGTCATCACTTGTAATTAGACGATTGCCTTTATGAAAAACTTCATAGGTGTTACCATTTTGCTTAGCGATAAAGTCACATCTTAAGTTACTTGATTCAATTCCATAGTAGTTATCTCCATCTACGCCATTAGCCAAATCTACATCTAGATTTACAGTAGAGAATTGGCAATACTTGTATATAGAAAGCTTAGAGGAAATATAATCACTAAAGCTAGAGTACCTATCAAGGTGATCAGGAGTTATATTCGTAATCACGCCAGTTAATAAAGAAAGCTTATTTGTATAATCTAATTGATAACTTGAAAGCTCAACAACATAGAGTTCAGCTTCATCACTTAAACTATCCATTACAGGCTTGCCAATATTGCCACAAATAACAGCATTTTTCCCATCAGCAATTGCCATCTCACCTAATAATTGAGTTACGGTTGATTTTCCATTTGAGCCCGTAATACCAATAATTGGTGCCTTTGCATAACGTCCAAATAACTCAATATCACTAATAATAGGAACACTTTGTTGCCGAGACCAGTCAACAATTGACTCAGCTTCTGAGATTCCAGGACTAATTATTATTTCTGTAACGCCTTCTAAAAGTGACTTACTCCATTCACCAAAGTGGCTATCTGAAAGTACACTCTCCTTCTCTGCTATGTCAAGCATAGGTGGCTCTTGACGAGAATCTGCAATGCGAAATGAGATATCTTTTTTAAAGAAAAAACGGGCTACAGAAAGTCCTGTAATACCTAACCCTAAAATAAGTTTCATTAAAACCTTGTGTTTTCGACCAAAATTGACTATATTTTACACTTTTACTTCACTATTTTATTATGCCTACAAATGTTCAAACAACTTCAAGCGCGATTGTAATAAATCGTACGTTAAGAAACACTTATCAGCTTTTGTCTGCTACGCTTCTTTTTAGCGGTTTAATGGCTTACTTATCAATGTACCTTAGACTGCCTTACTTCGGACTTTTAATAACGCTTGGTGGCTATTTTGGTCTCTTATTTTTGGTAGCAAAGCTTAGAAATTCGGCTTTTGGAATCCTAGCGGTATTTGCATTAACTGGCTTCATGGGTTTAACTCTTGGGCCAATTGTTGGAGCCTACACAACTGCTTTCTCAAATGGGGCAGAGCTTGTTGGAATGGCAATGACAGGAACTGCGGTTATCTTTTTATCGCTTTCTTTCTATGCCATTACATCTCAAAAAGACTTTAGCTTTATGTCCGGCTTCCTGACTGCTGGAATAGTAGTTGCATTTTTAGCTGGTATAGCGGCCTACTTTTTCCAAATGCCTGCTTTATCTCTTGCAGTTTCATCTGCATTCATTTTACTAATGAGTGGTCTTATTTTGTATGAAACAAGTAATATAATTCATGGCGGAGAAACCAATTACATCATGGCAACGGTTACTCTATACATTTCTATTTACAATCTATTCTTAAGCCTTCTTCACCTATTAGGTGTGTTTTCTGGCGATGATTAGTGATAGATAGCGATGGATATCGCGCAAATGTTGGCATTGTAATTACTAATGAAAAAAGGCAAATACTTCTAGCAAAGCGCTTTAAACAAGATGCATGGCAACTTCCTCAGGGTGGAATTGATACCGATGAAACTGAGCTAGATGCTCTCTATAGAGAGCTTGAAGAAGAGGTTGGTCTTAATCCAGGCCATGTAACTCTTTTAGCTAAAACTCCTAAATGGCTTCGTTATGATCTGCCTGTAGAGCACATAAGGCGTCGCCAAAAACCAACCTGCATTGGTCAGAAACAGGTTTGGTTCCTATTAAAGCTTAAATCTGGTGATGACAATATCACTCTTGATTCACACCATGATATTGAGTTTGATGACTGGAAGTGGGTTGACTACTGGAAACCAGTTGATGAAGTGATTGACTTTAAAAGAGCGGTCTATGAAGATATGTTAAAAGCACTTGCGCCAATCCTTTTTGAAAATGAACACAGCATTCCAATAAAACTTTCTCGGCCTCTGCAGTTTACTGCCATCAAGCTTTATTAAGGTAGTTTTCTTTATAATCTCGACCGGTGTCATTATGTGGGCCTCTATAAGCTTTTGAGCAGGTATGGAATCTCTTTCGAGCACCAATACCATTAGCGCAACATGCTCGTTCTGATTTGCTTGCAGTCTGTCATAGTTAGTAACATTTTCTTGAAGCCAAAGATTTCGGTATCGGGTAGATTTTTCATAAAGTGATTGCCTTATCTGAAAAAGTCTTGGGGAATTACAACCAGAAACTAATGCTTCATGAAATGAAAAATGTCGATTTTGCCATTCATCCATATCAATATTTTCAGATTTACTATATTTAGCTAATAAATGAGAAGCTGCAATTATTTTTGACTCCCAAAAATCGCCACCTTTTTTTATAGCCATATCAAGACATAAGCCCTCTATTTTTGATCTTGCCTGATAAATGTCAGTTAAATCATCAATAGATATATTACTAACATAAAAGCCTTTTTGGTTTTCAGACACAACTAAATCCTTGGCAATTAGTTGTGATAGTGCTTCTCTTATTGGACTTGTTCCAACTTTATAGCGATCTTTTAAAGTTTTAATTTGTAATTTTTCCCCAGGTGGGAACACGCCCTGAATAATATCACTAGTTAATGCATCAAGAATTTTAGAAGCTGTATTTTGCTTAGAAGTATCCATTCACTATTTTTTATGTAATTTAAAGTTAGATAATTTACAATTTAACCACAGTATAGCTTGAATTATTTAAAAATGTAGTTATAATTTAATAATGTCGACATTATTGAAAAATACTTAATATATTACTATGAACTCAAAAAATACTTTAAATGTTGGTTTTGAATTGAGCCAACACAAAAATAACTCAAGAGTTCAGGTCCTTAAGCTGTCAAAAAATACTGTAGAAAAATTTTCTAAGAAAATAGTTGATCATAATGTTCAATCAATTGAATATAAACCGTTTTTAAGGTTTTATCTTGCTGATTGTCTAAACAAGCTAACTGATGATACTTTAGGTAAATTTCTATTAAAAACTCTTAAGAATCGATCAACAGGAGCAATATTACTGGAATGTGAGCTATTAAATAACTCAACGATTAATGGAATAGAGTTTATAGATTTCAATGTTCTACTTTCTACGGCAATTTCTCATCTTATCGGCATTCCAAATCTTGATTCAATGTCTGGCAAGTTTTATGCCAGATTTAGTGTTAAAAATGAAGATAATAGTGACAGCTATCTCCGTCAAGCTCATCGCAGAATGGAACTCCACAATGATGGGACTTATGTTGAAGAGACTACTGACTGGGTAATCATGCAAAAAATACTTGAAGTTGATGTTGAAGGTGGTGATTCACTTCTACTTCATGTTGATGACTGGAAGGATTTGGACAAATTTTATCATCATCCATTAGCAAAAGAAAATCTTCAATGGGGGTCGCCCTCTAGTAAAAATATTACTTATAAAACGTCTCATCCAATTTTTTTAGAGGAGATGAGTGATGGAAAGCCAATTATGTCTTTTATTGATCAATTCGTTGAACCTTTGAATATTGAGCAAGGGCTTTATTTGTATGAAATGGGAGAGTCACTTGAAAAAGAGACGAATACTTCAAATATAAAATTACCCGAAGGCAGTATGCTTATTATTAATAATTATTGCTGGCTTCATGGAAGAGATAAGTTTATAGCCAAAAAGAACCTTCATAGAGAACTTCTTCGTCAAAGAGGTGTTTTTGCTGAAAATACTGGCGATAATGATAAATAATTTATTCCATATACACTTGTAAAAATGAAGACGGATCTAATGTTCGACTATGTAGTTTTAGGAGGAGGTATTGTTGGCGTATCGACGGCACTTTCGCTTATTACAAAACACCCTGATAAACGCATCCTGCTTGTTGAAAAAGAGGAATCTTTCGCTCAACACCAAACGGGTCACAATAGTGGCGTCATTCATGCTGGTGTTTACTATGAACCTGGCAGCTTAAAGGCAAAATTTTGCAGAGAAGGATTAACAGAAACAGTCAAATTCTGCTTGCTTCATAAAATCCCATATCAGCAATGTGGTAAGCTATTAGTAGCAACTAATGACACAGAATTGAAGCGGATGAAAGAGCTTTATGAGCGGTGCAAATCGAATAATATTGAAGTTGAAATTTTAAACGAAAAAACATTAAATGAAATTGAACCAAACATCTCTGGTATTGGTGCGCTTTTAGTCAAGTCAACTGGAATCGTTAACTATAAATTAATTACAAAGAAAATGTCAGAGCAATTTGAGTCATTAGGTGGCATGTTTCTTCTTAACACTAAAATAATTAATCTTAAAGAAGACGAAGATAAAATTCAAATAATAACTTCGAATGAAACATTCAGCTCAAGATATCTTGTTTGCTGCGCTGGGCTAATGGCTGATCGAATAGCAAAACTACTTAAAATTAAAATTAACTTTCAAATTGTTCCATTTAGAGGAGAATACTTCAAGCTTCCTGAAAAACATAACAATCTCGTTAAGCATTTGATCTACCCAATACCTGATCCAACTCTCCCCTTCCTAGGAGTTCACTTAACCAAAATGATTGATGGAAGCATAACAGTTGGGCCAAATGCGGTTCTTGGATTTAAGCGTGAGGGTTATAGTCAGTTTAATTTCAGCCTAAAGGACACCCTTCAGTTATTATCATTCAAAGGGTTTCATAAAGTACTTATGAGAAACTTTAAATCGGGCTTATATGAAATGAAAAATTCAATCTTTAAGAGAGGTTATTTAAAGGAGGTGCAAAAATATAGCCCCTCAGTAAAACTTAACGATCTCCAGCCATACCCTGCAGGAATTAGAGCACAAGCAGTTTTGGATGATGGCACACTTGTGCATGACTTTTTATTTGCTGAGAGCAGGCGATCAATCCATGTATGTAATGCACCATCTCCTGCAGCAACTTCAGCTATACCAATTGGAAAATATATTACGGATAAAGCGACTGAGGCTTATAACAAACTAACTTAATTTAAAAAACTGCCTTATAGTCTCAGCAAACTGCGCTGATTGAACGCTTTCAGGCTTCGCTTTAAGCTTAATTAAAGCAGGGTCTACAAATTCTTTTGGGATTGTTATATCTCTTCGAGCAGCTAGAAGGTCCTTTGTGAAATCAACCAAAAATTCGGGATGCGCTTGCATTGTAAGAACTTTATCTTTGATATAAAAACCAGCATTTTCACAAAAATCAGATTTTGCATAAACAGTAGCGCCGACTGGCGCTTGAAGGACTTGGTCTTGATGACAAATATTTAAGGTCACCTCTTCCAACAAGTTACTCATGTAACCTGTTTTATTGTTAATTTGGTAAGTATGAAGCCCCAAACCCCATCCTTTTATTGACTTTTCAACATGGCCTCCAAGCGCTTGGGCAATTAGCTGGTGCCCAAAACATACTCCAAAGATTGGCAGGCTGTCCTTATAGATATTTTTAATCAGATCACTGACTACTGGTATCCAAGAGTGCTCCTCATAAACGCCGTGCGGAGAGCCGGTAACAATCCATCCATCACACTCAAGGTGATCTTTTGGAAATACTGAATCAAGAATATTAAATGTTTTAAACTCAAACACTTTCTCTTCAGAATTAATAAGCGCAATAAGCATTTCTGCATAAGTACCATATTCGTCAACCAAGTCTTCTGAAGCCCTTCCAACTAATAATATTCCAATTTTCATCATATTCTTAAGAAATTAAATTTTTAATTTTTTCATTTTTTGCTTTGCTCTAATGACTAGATAATCATGCGCAATAGTCGCTGCAATAATTGCTGTAATCTCAGCATGATCATAAACTGGAGCCACTTCAACAACATCTGCGCCAATAAAATTTAAGCCATCTAAGCCCCTAATAATTCCTAAGGCCTGGGCAGAAGTTAAACCTCCCGAGACTGGTGTTCCAGTTCCAGGTGCATAGGCTGGGTCAAGACCATCAATATCAAACGTAAGGTATGCAGGGCGATCTTTAACGACTTCAATTATTTTTTTAATTACTTTATTTACGCCATTCTCATGAACCCACGGCGCATCAAGAATAGTCACCCCCTTGGTATTGCTATTATGAGTTCTTATTCCAACTTGTATGG
Source organism: uncultured Candidatus Thioglobus sp. (assembly GCA_905182815.1). Taxonomy (GTDB): domain Bacteria; phylum Pseudomonadota; class Gammaproteobacteria; order PS1; family Pseudothioglobaceae; genus Pseudothioglobus. The sequence continues at coordinate 479,693 of CAJJCX010000004.1, read as the reverse complement.
AGTGCTCGGTATCAATTAAATTCTCTTTGATGGCTCTTGAAAACATCGTGCCATGGTCAAGCCTTCCATCTTCATCGGGCCAAGTATCTGTATGCGCATCAAAATGAACAAGCGCAATTGGTCCATGCTTTGCAGCGTGTGCCCTTAAAAGTGGATAGGTTACAAAATGATCACCCCCAAAAGTGAGCATCTCTGCCCCAGAGTCTAATATAGTTTTAGCATGGGCTTCGATTTGAGCAACCACATTTCCATGAAAACCATAATCCAATTCGCAGTCTCCATAATCCGTTACCGCTAATGTTTTGAAGGGGTCTATTCCATCTGGAAATGCTAATAATTCTGCAAGCTGAACTGAGGCTTCTCTTATTGCTTTAGGGCCAAATCTTGCACCAGGTCGAAAGCTCGTTGCAGCGTCAAATGGAATCCCGCTCACAGCAATATCAACGCCCTTTAGATTCTTTGTATACTTGCGCCTTAAAAAACTAAGAGCGCCGCCATAGGTCATTTCATTGTCTCTGCCATAGAGAGTCTTTTTAGTGAAAGCTTGATCAGTCTTTATTTCTTCAAAGTCATCAGTACTCATTAATTTTTCCTATATGTTGAAAAACTAGCTTCATATTATAATCGGTCCATTAGCGAATAATATAGCATGCCGAGTTTCATACTTGGATTTCCTAAGAAACCTTCCACCAGGAAAACTTTGCCTTGGAATCTTTGCCATAATATCAAAAGTCTCCCCATTTCCAGTAATTTTCTCAGAAACTAATTTTCCAGAGTAGCTAGCAAGAGCAACACCTTGACCAGAATAGCCTTGAGCAGATATAACTTTTTCATTATGAAGAGTTGTAAAGAATGGCAGGCGATTCATTGTTATCGCAAGCTTTCCTCCCCAAGCGTAATCGATTTTTACGCCCTTTAAAAATGGATAAATTTTCTCTAAAGGCTTAGTAACTATGGGAATAATATTATTTGAAAGTTCTTGAGAATAATTCTCGCCACCGCCAAAAAGTAAGCGCTTATCAGCACTCATTCTAAAATAGTTGATTACAAATCTTGAGTCAGCAAAGGCTATGTCTTTTGGGTTTATCTTTTGAACCGTTTCATCGTCAAGCGGCTTAGTTGCAACAATATAGTTATTCATTGGCAGTATTTTTGATGTTAAGCTTTTTTCAAAATTACCAAGGTAACCATTACAAGCCAGAACAACTCGATCTGCTTTGATGGAGCCATCTTTAATGATTACCTTAACATGGTCATCATTAACTTTATAACTTAATGCAGGAGTATTTTCAAAGATCTTTGCACCTGCAGAGATAGCAGCTTTTGCAATCCCAAGAGCATAATTAAGTGGATGACAGTGAGCCTCACCTTCATCATAACTACCCCCATAATATGTATTTGAGCCAGTCACATCTCTCATTTCATTATCATCCAAATACTCAATGTCATGATAATCATAGTTTTCATTCATATGATCTACATATTGTTTTGACTCTTCGCAATATTTTTGCTTATGATTGGGGTGGGCAATACCTTTTTTATAATCACACTGAATTTGATATTGATCAATTAGATGTTTAGCGTGATATTTTGATTTCTCGCCAATCTCCCATAAAACTTTAGCATAATCAACTCCTAACGTTTTTTCTAGATAGAACTGGTCTCTTCTCATGCCACCAGATACTTGACCTCCATTAGCACCAGAGGCTCCAGATGCCAGCTTGTTGGATTCAAGCAGGAGAACATTTACTCCTTCTTTTGCCAAATAAAGAGCGGTCGATAGACCCGTGTAGCCTCCACCAATTATGCAAACGTCAGCATGCACGTCGCCAGTAAGCTTAGGTTGATCAATCTCAATATTTCGAGATGCTAGGTAATAAGATTGCACGCAAAGATAGTATTTACTTAATTGATTTGGCAGTCAAATCAAGACACTTCCAAACCTTTTCAATTATCTCGTCAATATGCTCATTAGTACAAATTAAAGGAGGAGAAATAACCATCTTATTTTTAATTGCCCTCATTACTATGCCATTCTCATAACAAAAATCCCGACATTTTCCAACAATCTCTCCACTATTATCAAATCGCTTGCAATTTTCTTTATCTTCAACAATTTCTATTGCTGCAAGCATTCCAAGTTGTCTAGCTTCACCCACCAAGGAATGATTCTCTAAATCCTTCCACTTACTTCCCAAGTATGGGGCGGTATTATTTTTGACTTGGTGAATTATATTAGTGCTCTCCATTAATTCAAGGTTAGCTATAGCTGCTGCCATACAGGCTGGATGTCCTGAATAAGTATATCCATGATTAAACTCTTCCTTAGCTGAAGCTAATACATCGACAATATCATCATGAACAATAACACCTCCAACTGGCAGATAACCCGAAGTTACTCCCTTTGCAAATGCCATTAAATCTGGCTTAAAGTTAAAGTGTCCAGAACCAAACCATTCCCCAGTCCTTCCAAAGCCACATATTACTTCATCTGCAACTAAAAGGATATTTCTCTCTTTACAAATTCTACTAATCTCTGGCCAATAAGTTTTTGGAGGAATAATAACTCCACCTGCACCCTGAATCGGTTCCGCAATAAATGCAGCAACGCGATCTTCACCAAGCTCGTCAATCTTTTTAGCAAGGCTTTGAGCCATCTTAATTCCAAATTCATCCTCATCAATTTTTCCACCTGCCTCAACACAAGCATCATAATAGTAGGGTTGTTCTACATGTTCAATATCAGCAATTGGTAAGCCACCTTGAGCATGCATGGCGCTCATTCCACCTAAACTAGCACCTGCCATAGTAGAGCCATGGTAAGCATTTTTGCGACTAATAATGACAGACTTAGAGGGCTTGCCTTTTGCATTCCAATAGTGTCTTGTTAATCTCACAACAGTATCATTTGCTTCAGATCCAGAACCACAAAAATAAACTTTATTCATCCCTTCTGGAGTTTTATCCGCAATCATTTCAGATAACTTAATTGCAGAAGGATGACTAGACCCAAAGAAATTATTATAGTAAACAAGTTCTTTCATTTGCTCATTCACAGCCTTAATAATTGATTGTTGACCATAGCCCATATTAACGCACCATAGGCCAGACATACTATCTAAAATCTTCTTACCATCATTGTCATAGATATAAACTCCATCTGCTCGGCTGATGATATGAGTTTCCTCAGGCTTATTGATGTAACTTAAATCACTAAAGGATTGAATTAAATGCTTGGCATTTTTTTGTTGGAGAGCTGATGTGCTTATAGTCATGGGAATTCCTCAATTAAATTATCAACTTAAAATCGCAAGAAATTGAAATTATCTTGCAACACAATTTTAAATGTTATAGTGTAATACTTTTTTGAATCATGAGTAAAAAATAATTTACGATTGTTCAAAAGTAACATAAATAATTAAATAGCAAACTTTTAAATACATGACTAATATCGCTGAAGAATTTTTAAAGAATAACCCAGATTTAGAAAAAATTGAATTTATATATGTTGACTTTAATGGTATCCCAAGAGGCAAATATGCCGCACCAAAAACTTTAATTAAAGCTTTTGATGGTGGCCTTAAAATGCCTATATCAAGCTATGTACTTGATGTTTGGGGTGATAACCCTAAGGGAACTGGACTGGTGATGTCAGGTGACGGTGATGCAATATGTAGGCCCGTTATAAGCTCACTAGCAGTCACGCCATGGAGCACTCGCAAGACAGCCCAGTGCCTTGTTAGTATGGAAAATGGTGATGGAGAGGCAATTTATGCAGACCCAAGACAAATCCTATCTTCAGTTCTTGAGCGTTTTCAAAAGCTTAATTTAAAGCCAGTTATCGCACCTGAAATGGAATTTTATCTTGTAGATAAACAATTACAAAAAAATGGCCATCCACAAATGCCAATCATTCCAGGCACTAACAGAAGATATGAAGATGTTCAGCTTCTCAACTTGAATGAGATGGATGACTTTGAAAGCTTCTTTGCCCTAGTAGAAAAAAGTGCTCACTCTTAGGGATTCCTGCTGAGACTGCCATCAAGGAGTGTGCACCTGGACAATTTGAAATTAATTTACTACATCATGATGACGCCCTCTTGATGGCTGATCAGGCCTTTTTAATGAAACGCTTAATTAAAAACTGCGCTCGACAATTTAATATGAATGCAACCTTTATGGCCAAACCTTTTTCAGATCAAGCTGGCAACGGTATGCACGCGCACCTTAGCATTATTGATAAAGATGGTAACAATGTTTTTACAGTCGACAAAGATAAACAGCCTCAAGGTATCTTTGCGAACTCTATTGCGGGCCTTTTAAAGAATGCCCCTGATTTTCTTTCTTTTTATGCGTCCCACTCAAATTCATATCGACGTTTAGTTCATAATGCAGATCACGCTCCAACAACATTAAGCTGGGGTAATGAAAATAGGACTGCCCTAGTAAGATTACCTGAGGCATCCTCAAAAGCAACGCGTTTAGAGTTTAGACTTCCAAGTGCAGACTCTAATCCTTACTTAGTATTTGCATCCATTCTTTCAAGTGTTTTGTCAGGAATAACAAATAAATATCCACTTGATAAAGAAACCATTGGAAATGCTCATGCGCAGCATGAAGCTGCATTAGGAATAACCTGGAGAGAAGCTGTTCATAAAACAAGTGAATCCCCAGTAGTTAAAGAATTTTTTGGTGAAAAGTTTCAAAAATCCTATCAATGTGTCAAAGAATCTGAGATAAAAAGATTTGAAAGTACGATTACTGACTTTGAATATAACTCATATTTAAGGCATCTTTAATATATGATTGAATTGTAATTTCAAAAAAAAGGTGCATATTAAAGAATAAACTTTAATATAATCCAGTTAGTAAAAATAAAAATAAAAGGAGAGTAATAATGAAAAATAAATTAAATAATCTACTTATTGCTGGAGCGTTAACATTTACCGCTCAAGCTGTAATTGCAGAAGAAGTAGTTAATGTTCTAAACTGGTCTGATTATATTGATGAGCAGGTTAATACAGACTTTACAGCTGCAACAGGTATTAAGGTTGTCTATGATGTGTTCGATTCTAATGAAGTCCTCGAAGCAAAGCTTCTTGCAGGAAGCTCTGGATACGACGTTGTCGTTCCTTCTAGTAGTTTCTTAGCGCGTCAAATTGAAGCGGGTGTCTTCCAAAAATTGGATAAATCAAAATTATCAAATATTGGAAATATGTGGAGCGACATTGAAGAGCAGGTAGCACAATTTGGTCCACTAAATGACTACTCTGTTAACTACATGTGGGGAACAACAGGTATTGGCTACAACGATGGTTTAATTAGTGAAAGGATGGAGAATGCTCCTACAACCTCTCTTGCTATGGTCTTTGATCCAGATGTCGTTTCAAAATTTGCTGATTGCGGCGTTCATCTTCTAAATGCGCCAACTGAAATAATTCCTGCAGCACTTGCTTATCTTGGTGAAGATCCAAGAAGTACTGATTCGGATGTTATAGCTAAAGCAGAAGCTGTCTTGACCAAGGTTCGTCCGTACATTCAAAAATTTCACTCTTCTCAGTACATTGATGCTCTTGCAAATGGAGATATATGTCTAGTTGTTGGCTGGTCAGGTGATATATTTATGGCTCAATATGCAGCCTGGGATGCGGAGAATGGTGTAGAAATCGTTTATTCGATTCCTGATGAAGGCGCTCTAATGTGGTTTGATCAATTGGCAATTCCAGACGACGCTCCTAATGCTGATAATGCGCATAAGTATATTAACTGGATAATGGATCCTGAGCAAATTGCAACAGCAACAAACTATGTTTGGTATGCGAATGGTAATCTAGCCTCTCAACCTCTCCTAGAGGAAGACCTTCTAAATGATCCAGCGGTTTATCCAACACCTGAGGTTATGGAAGGTTTATACATTAGCCCAACATACGATTCTAAATCTCAAAGAGTAGTAACACGTACCTGGACTAAAGTCACAACAGGTCAGTAACTTTAAACTACTATTACCTTCATGATGCTATGCATCATGAAGGGTTTTTAATAAGCATAATTCTATGTCCGAAAATATTAAATTCAGCCCTTGGCTCGATTCAAGTCAGAAGCCGTATATCCAAATTCAAAATGTCACTAAGCGGTTTGGCGAATTTACAGCAATCGATAATTTAACTCTAGATATCTACAAAAATGAATTTTTCTCCTTACTGGGCCCTTCTGGTTGTGGAAAAACAACGCTCCTTCGAATGCTTGCAGGCTTTGAAAAAATAACTGATGGCAAGATTCTTGTGGATGGAGAAGATATATCTGAAATACCTCCTCACCTAAGACCAATTAACATGATGTTCCAGTCCTATGCGCTTTTTCCTCATATGACTGTTGAAAAAAATATTGCCTTTGGATTAAAGCAAGACAATCTTCCTACTAACGAGATTAATCAAAGAGTAGAAGAAATGCTTGAGCTTGTTGAGCTTACTGACTTTGCTAATCGCAAACCTAATCAGCTCTCTGGAGGTCAAAGTCAAAGGGTTGCTCTTGCAAGAAGCTTAGCCAAGCGTCCAAAATTATTACTCCTTGATGAGCCTTTAGGGGCACTCGATAAAAGATTGAGAGAACAAACTCAGTTTGAACTAATGGATATTCAGGAAAAACTAGAGGTCACTTTTGTTATTGTTACCCACGACCAGGAAGAGGCAATGACTGTTTCAAGTAGGATCGGCGTTATGGATTCTGGAAATTTAGTTCAAGTTGCAACACCTACAGAAATCTATGAGGCACCAATCAACAAGGATGTTGCTGACTTTATAGGTGACGTTAATATATTAAAAGGAATCTATAAAGGACAAAATGAAGTTGGCACTCAGTTGTTTTCTGAAGACTCAAATTCAATTGTGTTTGCAACACAAGAAGTTGGCGCCTCAGTTGAAGATGAAATGTGGTTTGCAATCAGGCCAGAAAAACTTGAAATATCTAAAGTAGCGCCATCTCATGATCACAATATATTAAAAGGAACGATTGAAGATATTGCCTATGGAGGAAGCTTTTCCACTTACCATGTCAAACTAGATAATGGAAGAATCTTAAAGGCAATACGTGCAAATCGTGAAAGAACTAAAGAGCACCATTTAACATGGGATGATGAAGTTTACCTTCAATGGGCTCCACACTCTGCTGTGGTTCTTCTTTCTTAGCTTCCTGTGAAGCTTATGCAAACAAATCCAAACTTTTTTAAAAGTATCTTTAATGGAAGAAATGCCGTAATTGCAATTCCATATATTTGGCTGCTTTTGCTTTTTTTACTGCCTTTTATCTATGTTTTAAAAATAAGTTTTGCAGAAACAATTTATGCAAGGCCGCCATACTCCTCCCTTCTAATTTGGGGAGATTCATGGCTACCTTCAATTAAAGCAAGCTTTGATAACTATTTATTTCTTTTTAGTGACTCTTTGTATATTAAAGCCTATCTTTCAAGCTTAAAAATTGCTTTTATCTCAACAATACTAACTCTAATAATAGGATACTCAATAGCTTACAGCGTCGCAAGAGCTCCCACTCGATGGAGGGGAATATTGCTAATGCTTGTTATTCTTCCTTTTTGGACTTCTTTCTTAATAAGAGTTTATGCGTGGATTGGAATTCTAAAGACGGAGGGCTTACTAAACTTAGCTTTAATGTCCATTGGAATTATTGAAAAGCCACTCATGATAATGAATACTGATCTTGCAGTCTATATTGGCATTGTTTACTCTTATCTGCCTTTTATGATTCTCCCTTTGTATGCAAATCTTGAAAAAATGGATATGAGTTTATTAGAAGCTGCGGCTGATCTCGGGTGCAGACCCTTTAAAACCTTCTGGACAGTAACTGTTCCACTTTCTCTATCTGGAATTATCGCTGGCTGCTTCTTGGTTTTTATACCAGTTATGGGTGAGTTTGTAATCCCAGATTTACTTGGCGGCTCTGAAACGCTAATGATTGGAAAGGTTCTTTGGACAGAGTTTTTCTATAACCGAGACTGGCCAGTGGCCTCAGCAGTCGCAATCCTTCTACTTGCAATTCTCGTTGTCCCAATAATGCTTTACCAAAGATCACAAGAGAAGGCAATCTCATGAAAAAGTTTGGTAGCTTCAATATTTTCTCACTGATTGTTGGATTTTCATTTTTATATATACCAATAATATTATTAATTTTATTTAGCTTTAATGAATCAAGATTAGTTACAGTTTGGGGTGGTTTCTCAACTAAATGGTATGGTGAGCTATTGCAAAACCAGGGCATAAAAGATGCCGCCTGGGTAACAATAAAGGTTGCCTTTGTTTCTTCAACTATTGCAACAATTTTAGGAACTATTGCTGGCCTGGTAATGACGCGTTTTGGTAATTTTAAAGGCAGAACTCTTTTTTCAGGGATGATCTATGCGCCAATGGTTATGCCAGAAGTAATCATTGGGCTATCAACTTTACTTATGTTTGTAGCGCTTGCAATTGATCGAGGTATTTTTACTGTGACTCTGGCTCATATAACATTTTCAATGTGCTATGTTGCAGTTGTTGTGCAGTCAAGAATGTCGAGCTATGATGATAGTCTTACGGAGGCGGCGCTGGACTTAGGGTGCACCCCATTTAGAACGTTTATCCTAATAACACTTCCAATAATCCTCCCAGCAGTTATCTCTGGCTGGCTTTTATCTTTCACTCTGTCACTTGATGATCTAGTAATTGCGAGCTTTACCTCTGGTCCAGGCTCTACAACCCTTCCAATGAAAATATATTCGATGGTAAGGCTAGGAGTCACTCCTGAAATAAATGCAGTTTCAACAATCTTAGTAGGAGTTGTCACTCTAGGCGTCATAACCGCCTCATTAATTGGAAGACGACAGAAACAACAAATTTTAAAAACGCAACATACGTGAAGGACATTTCAGCTCAATAGAGCATTATAATTAGCACCTTTAAATTTCAATACAGCTACAAGGATAAATTATGCTTAAAAATACTAACCTTTTAAAAGCTCACGGATACATCAATGGACAGTGGGTTGGTGATGATGCTCAATCGCGTTTTGATGTGACTAATGCTTATACAAATGAAGTAATTAGTACTTTGCCTGACATGGGTAAAAAAGAAACCGATGAGGCCATCGATGCAGCAAATGCCGCGTGGCCAGATTGGCGCAGCCGAACTGCTAAAGAAAGAGCAATTATCTTAAAAAAATGGTTTGATTTAATTATGTCTAATCAAGAGGATTTAGCCATATTAATGACAGCAGAACAAGGAAAGCCATTAGCAGAAGCTAGAGGTGAGGTTGGTTATGGCGCATCCTTCATAGAATGGTTTGCAGAAGAAGGAAAAAGGACCTATGGTGACATAATTCCAACGCCCGCAAATGACAGAAGAATACTTGTAATTAAACAGCCAATCGGCGTTGTAGCTTCAATCACGCCTTGGAATTTCCCAATCGCAATGATCACAAGAAAATGTGCTCCTGCAATTGCTGCAGGCTGTCCAGTTGTTATTAAGCCCGCTGCAGAAACTCCATTATCAGCGCTAGCAATTGCAGAACTTGCTGAGCAAGCTGGAATACCCAAAGGAATAATAAATGTAGTTGTTGGAACTAATTCTAGTGAAATTGGACAAGGCGTTAACCAGCAGCCCAATTGTAAGAAAACTTTCATTTACTGGCTCAACTGCTGTTGGAAAACTTTTAACTCGGAATTGTGCCGACACAATGAAAAAAGTATCTATGGAGCTAGGAGGCAATGCTCCATTTATAGTCTTTGATGATGCCGATATAGATTCTGCAGTTTCAGGCGCACTAATATCAAAATTTAGAAATACTGGACAAACCTGCGTTTGTACTAATCGCTTTTTGGTTCAAGAGGGAATTTATGACGAGTTTGTAACTAGACTTGCTGAAGCGGTTAAAACCCTAAACGTTGGAAATGGAATGGATGAGGGAGTTAATCAAGGTCCATTAATAAGCCTTAAAGCACTTGATAAGGTTAAAGATCACTTGTCAGATGCTGTTGATCGAGGAGCTGTAATTGTTGCAGGTGGAAAACCTCATAAAAATGGTGGAACTACATTTGAGCCAACGGTCATTAGCAATGTAGACAGCTCTATGAAAATTGCAACAGAAGAAACTTTTGGGCCGCTTGCGCCAGTATTCAAATTTTCAACTGAGAAAGAAGCGATAGATATGGCTAATGATACAGAATTTGGACTAGCCTCTTATTTTTATACAAATGATATTAATAGAATATGGCGCGTATCTGAAGCCTTAGAATACGGAATGGTTGGCGTTAATGAAGGCGTCATTTCTAATGAAGTTGCTCCATTTGGCGGAATCAAAGAGTCAGGATTAGGCAGAGAAGGCTCGCACTATGGAATAGATGACTTTCTCGAACTAAAGTACATTTGTATGGGCGGGCTAAAGTAATATTTTTTTTAAACCTATAACTTTAATCTAGCTCAATAACTCTACTAACATTTTTAAACATGATTTCCAGTGCGCCTTTTCACTGGTTGGTATAATGGCGCATTTGAATTTATAAAATACAATAATGAAAGTTGGAATTCTTGGTCTTGGTACAGTTGGTGGTGGCGTTGTAAATGTATTGCAAAAAAATAGCGAATCTATTGAAAGGCGCACTGGCGTTAAAATAGAAGTTGTTTTAGCAGGCGTTAGAGATGTCAAACAAAAACGTATCTGCGATACCTCAAACATCAAATTAACTATAGATCCTTTTGAGGTTGTCAATCACCCTGATGTTGATGTAGTTCTTGAGCTGATTGGTGGAATTGGACTTACAAAAGAGCTAGTTGAAACAGCCATAAATAATGGAAAACATGTCATTACTGCCAATAAGGCGTTGATTGCGAATCATGGCAATGAATTAATTAAATTAGCCAATAAAAAACAAGTACGGCTTTTATTTGAAGCCTCAGTGGCTGGAGGTATTCCAATTATAAAATCTCTTGAACAGGGCCTGAGTGCAAATAATATTGAATCACTTGCTGGAATCATTAACGGGACGGGTAACTTTATTCTTACTGATATGAAGGAAAAGGGAAGGGATTTTGACGACGTTCTTAAAGAGGCGCAAGCATTAGGTTACGCAGAAGAAGACCCAACTTTTGATGTTGAGGGTATTGATGCTGCTCATAAGTTATCTATTCTAGCTGCAATTGCATTTGGTACTGAACTACAATTTGATAAAGTTTCTACCAAAGGTATCAGTGATATAACGACTGAAGATATCATTCATGCTTCAGAGCTCGGTTATACAATTAAACATCTTGGAATAGCAAAAAGAGCTGGTGAGGGAATCGAACTTCGAGTGCACCCTACTCTAGTTCCAAATAAACAATTAATTGCACAAGTCGATGGCGTGATGAATGCAGTTATGGTTAAAAGTGATGCTTTAGGAACTAGCTTATATTATGGCGCTGGAGCTGGTGATGAGGCTACCGCTTCTGCAGTTATTGCTGATCTAAATGACATCATTAACAATCAAACAAGTAATCATATCTTAGGCTGGAAATCTCAACAAAAACTCCCTGTAATTAAAAGTGATGATATTCAAAGTGAATTCTTTTTAAGGTTATTAGTGAGTGATATTAAAGGAGTTCTTGCTAAAGTTACAGGGATATTTAATGACCATAATGTTAGTATAGATGCGCTAATTCAAAAGCAAGCCGATGAAAACAATAACGCTCATATTGCAATAACAACTGATAAAGTTAGCACTAAAACAATCATGAGTATCAAAAAATCGATTGAAGCGAGCGACTTTAATCAAGCAGAAGTTCAAATTATACATATTGAATTATTAGACTAAACTAATTGAGAGAACTATGAGATATACAGGATTAATTGACAAATATAGAGACACTCTGCCTGTCAGCGACAACACTCGCATCATAAGTCTTGGTGAAGGCAATACACCATTAATTAGACTTGAAAATATCCCATGTGAAATGGGGACGCAAGTTGAACTATATATAAAGTATGAAGGATTAAATCCTACAGGATCATTTAAAGATCGCGGAATGACTATGGCAGTTACAAAGGCTGTGGAAAGTGGCTCAAAAGCAATTATTTGTGCGTCAACTGGAAACACTTCGGCTGCAGCTGCTGCCTATGCTGCAAGAGCAGGAATTAAAGCATTTGTTCTCATTCCAGAAGGAAAAATTGCGCTAGGTAAATTAGCGCAAGCAATGATACATGGCTCTACTATTATTCAAATTAAGGGTAACTTTGATGACGGCATGCAGCTCGTTAAAGATGTTGCTGAATTTGCACCCGTTTCAATAGTCAACTCAATCAATCCTTTTAGGCTTCAAGGTCAAAAAACTGCAGCATTTGAAATTATTGAAGAGCTCGGTCATGCTCCAGATTACCACTGCCTCCCTGTTGGTAATGCAGGAAATATTACTGCGCACTGGATGGGCTATACAGAATATCATGAGAAAGGAAAAGCAGACTCAACACCTACCATGCTTGGTTATCAAGCTGAAGGAGCTGCTCCATTTATTCAAGGTTCGAGAGTTCATAATCCAGAAACTATTGCGACTGCAATAAGAATTGGAAATCCTCAAAGTTGGGATCAAGCTTTAAAACTTAGTAAAGAATCAAACGGATGGTTTGATGCATTTTCAGATGAAGAAATTTTAGCAACACAAAAGATGCTTACTGAAAAAGAAGGAATTTTTTGTGAGCCAGCCTCTGCAATATCAGTTGCAGGAGCCCTAAGAGATATAAAATCAGGAAAAATACCTGATGGCTCTAGCGTTGTATGTACGCTTACAGGTCATGGACTTAAAGATCCAGATACAGCAATTGCCCAATGCGATCCAAGTGCAATGATCAACGTTAATCCAACACTTGAGGAAGTAAAAAAAGCCATCTTAAACAATATGTAGTTCTTCAGGCTTTAAATTTATGATAATAACTATCAAAATATGAGCAATCAAAACTATAAAACAATCGATCAATGCATAGGAAAAACTCCTTTAGTGAGGCTGCAAAGATTAAATCCAAATCCTACTAATATAATTCTTGGTAAGCTTGAAGGCAATAATCCAGCTGGGTCTGTTAAAGATCGCGCTGCCCTTAATATGATTACTGAGGCAGAAAATAGGGGTGAGATTCATCCTGGAGACACTCTTATTGAAGCAACTAGTGGAAACACAGGCATTGCCCTAGCTATGGTTGCAGCAATTAAGGGCTATAAGATGATTCTAATTATGCAAGAAAATCTATCGCAAGAGAGAAGAGATGCGATGACTGCATATGGCGCAGAATTGATTTTAGTGACCAAAGAGCTTGGCATGGAAGGAGCGCGTGACCTTGCAAATCAAATGAGCTCAGAAAATAAAGGCCTTCAGCTTAACCAATTTTCTAATCAAGATAATCCAAGCGCTCACTATGCCTCAACTGCCAGAGAGATTTGGAATGATACAAATGGAGAAATTACACATTTCGTAAGCTCCATGGGAACTACTGGCACCATTATGGGCGTTTCAAGGTATCTCAAAGAAAAAAATCCAGCAATACAAATTGTAGGGATTCAGCCTGATGATGACTCACACATTCCAGGAATTAGGAGGTGGCCTAAAGAGTATCTCCCCACTATTTTTGACTCAACCAGGGTGGATAAAATTATGGATATCTCGCAATCAAGTGCAGAGCAAGCAACAAGAGATCTTGCAACTCGTGAAGGCATCTTCTCTGGTGTATCAGCTGGAGGCGCAGTAGCTTCAGCAATCGAGCTTTCTAAGCAGGTTAATAATGCCGTTATTGTTACAATTATTTGTGATCGCGGTGATCGCTATCTTTCTACAGGGGTCTTCAAAGCCTAAAAATCTAGATTTTTATATGTTTCTATCTGTTTTGAAGGCTAATTTTCTTCAAAAATATGTGTACAATTGTAAATTCGTAAATTCTTAAAATATAAATAGGAGAGACAAATGAGTATTAAGCTAGGCTTTACAAAGTCGTCGATTGCATTTGCAGTCGCGCTATTATCATTAAACATGACAGTTCAAGCAGGTGCAGTTTATGATTATATTAAATCAAACAATGAATTAATGATTGCAACTGATGCAAACTGGGCACCATATTCTTACATTAACGATGCCGGTGAAATGGAAGGTTTTGACGTTGATGTTGGTAGAGAAATTGCTAAGCGTATGGGTGTAGAAGCTCGCTTCATCACTCCTTCATGGGATATTATTACTTCAGGTAACTGGAATATGCGTTGGGACGTATCAGTTGGCTCTATGACGCCAACAGAAACTCGCTCTGAAGTGCTCAACTTCCCTGCAGTTTATTATTACACTCCAGCTGGTTTTGCTGTTCATACAGATTCACCTATAACAACATTGGCAGGTTTAAATGGAAAAAATGTTTGTACTACAGCAGCCTCAACTTGGGAAATGTATCTTGAAGGAAGTCTAGATATGATTGATGCTCCAGCATTTACATATAAAGTTACGCCAGGAACAATTACTTCGCTTGCTGACGGTCATACATGTCTTGATGACACTCGCCTAGGTGCTGGTGTTCGTAATGACGGTATTATTGATTCTATTCCGATGATTCAAGGCGCTATAGAAGATGGATATCCAATTCGTTTCTTAGGTGACCCTGCTTTCTTTGAGCCTCTTTCAGTAGCAACTGACAAAGGTAATGATGACCCTGAGTTAGATGCAGAGATTGCTAGAATTATTGCTGCTATGAAAAAAGACTACACATTGACAATGATGTCAATGAAGTGGTTTAAAAACGCAGATGGTAGTTCAAATGACTACACTATTGCGTTTTAATTAGAGCATTTAGTTATATAAGTTTTAATTAGTTTTAGAGAAAGGTATGTTCGTCGATACCGTTATTGAAGATAAGTCGCTGCACAAACCAGCGTTCCTTTTAGGATTATCAATAACGGTATTGGCGTTTTTCTTTGCCTTTAATTTTACCAACACCATATTTGGTGAATTCCTCAGTCCAGTTATTGGAAATCCGCAAGAAAGTGGGTTTTTTGGTCGACTGGTTGTTTCGTTTGTACTTTCAATAATATTTGTCCTAAATTTATTATTAATTAGCTTTGCTAGGTTGAAAATTCAAATATTCATTGTTTGGATTGAATTATTTTTTCTTTTTCTTGCTTTTGCCTACTCTTTTGATCTTGAGTTAGCGTATATATTTATCGGTGAGCCAAGCAAAATTTGGCTTATGATTTCTAAGGGTCTATTTACTACGATTTATATTTCAGCAGTTTCAATTGCAATTGCTACTGCTATAGCAATCGTTGGAGCTATTGCTAAACTTTCAAATAATGGCTTTGCTTATGCGATAGCAAGTTTTTATACGTCTTTATTTAGAGGACTCCCTCTTCTTCTACAAATTTATCTAATTTATATGGGCCTTCCTCAACTAGGATTCATGATTGATGCTATTCCTTCTGGTATTGCAGCTCTGTCACTTTGTTATGGTGCCTACATGACGGAGATTTTTCGTGCAGGTATTCAAAGCATACCAAAAGGGCAATGGGAAGCCTCAAGAGCATTAGGTTTTAAATTTGGACTGATACTTCGAAAAATTATATTACCCCAGTCAATACCAATTATAGTTCCCCCAACCGGCAACCAATTTATTGCGATGCTTAAGGACAGTTCTTTAGTTTCTGTTCTTGGGATTTGGGAGTTAATGTTCATGGCCAAAAAAATTGGCTCGAAAGATTTCAATAATTTAGAAATGCTACTTACAGCTGCAATGATTTATTGGGCCCTTACAATCATTCTTGAAATGATTCAAGCTCGCATTGAAAGAAAATACCAACAAAAGGCTTGATTGTGAATACTAAAGCTAAAAATGAAAACCCTGTTATATCACTGGATGGTGTCAGCAAATGGTATGGAGATTTTCAGGCGCTTAAAGATATAAATCTTGAAATAAATCTTAAAGAAAAAATTGTCATCTGTGGCCCATCTGGATCAGGAAAATCGACTCTAATTCGATGTCTCAATCGACTTGAGGCTCATCAAGAAGGTAAAATTCATGTTAGCGGAGTTGAGCTTCATGAAACCATGAAAGATGTTGATATTGTTCGACGAGACATTGGAATGGTATTCCAAAATTTTAATTTATTTCCACACTTAACTGTCCTTGAAAACTGCATGGCTGGGCCAAACTGGGTCAGAGGAATTGATAAAAAAGAAGCAGAAAAAAGAGCAGTGGCCATGCTTGAACAAGTCAAGATTCCAGAGCAGGCAGACAAATATCCAGATCAACTATCTGGTGGTCAGCAGCAGCGAGTTGCTATTGCTAGGAGTTTATGTATGGAGCCTAAAGTCATGTTATTTGATGAGCCAACTTCAGCGCTAGACCCCGAAATGGTTTCAGAAGTTTTGGATACCATGGTCGAGCTTGCAAATAGCGGCATGACAATGATTTGTGTTACTCATGAAATGGGCTTTGCCAGACAAGTTGCAGACAGAATAATATTTATGGCAGATGGTGAGATTGTGGAGCAAAATACTCCAGATGAATTCTTTAATAACCCAAAAAGTGATCGCACTAAAACTTTTTTAGACCAAATTCTTATCTAATAATTTAAATATTTTTAAAATAATCTTTAAAAGCATCAATAACCACCAAAATATCTTCTTTACTAATTCCTAAGTGGCATACTAACCTTCCTCGATCAAGATTAGAAATTATAATATTTCTATCAAAAAGGTGCTTTCCTAAGCTTTCTCTGTGCTGTTCTGGACAATCTACAAAAACCATATTTGTTTGATTTTCACCATAGTCTATAGTTAATTCTGATAATGATGACAAGCCACTAGCAAGATATTTTGCATTATCATGATCCTCTTGAAGCCTCTTTACATTATTCTTTAAAGCATACATTCCATAAGCAGCGATAACGCCAACTTGTCTCATGCCGCCACCAAGCATCTTTCGTAATCGTAAGGCTCTATTAATGGTAGCTTGATCACTTACTAAAAGAGACCCAATTGGAGCGCCTAAGCCTTTTGATAAGCATATTGATATACTATCAAAACTTTCAGTTAAAGCCTTCAGTGTTAGGCCTGAATGTATATGTGCATTAAATAAGCGAGCACCATCCAAATGTACTTTTAAACCTTTACTATGCGCAGCTTTTGCCAATGCATCAAGCTCCTGTTGAGGCTGAACTTTTCCAGAAAAAGTGTTCTCTAAACAAAGAAGTTTTGTTACAGCATAGTGAGGGATCGTTATCTTTAATTTGACTGAGCATATCGCTTACTTTCATAGATCCAGATGCTGAAGTATCAATAGGACAAATCCCCACACCACCTAAAACTGAAACTCCTCGAGCCTCATAAACATTAGTATGATAGTGTCTTCCAATCAAAACTTCATCACCTCTTTGACAATGGGCGAGCATAGCAGTTAAATTACTTTGAGTGCCACTAGGAAAAAATAAGCTTGCTTCTTTTCCTAAGAGATTCGCTGCATATTCTTGTAGCTCAATTACTTCAATATCCTCTTCATAAACATCATCTCCAAGCTTTGTATTATCTATACTTGCAAGCATTTCATGGGATGGCAAAGTAACTGTATCACTTCGAAAATCTATTGGACTCTCTAACTTCTCTTGGTTACTAATATTTTTCTTATATTGGCTCATAACTGATTTACTCTTAAGGCTTGTATTCTGGATAGGCTAAAGTGGCTACAAGATGAGTTCTAGGCTCATCTCCACCATTAAGGGCGGTGTGGTAACCCCTCGTATCCGTAAAATATACGGAGCCATCAGCAGGAAGGTGGGTGCAGTGATGGTTAACTATAAATAAAGAACCTGGGTTTGTATAAATTGGAATATGTATCCTTGGCTCAGGATCTCTATGCCATGAATTGCAATTAAAGCTATCTTTCTCTAATATGCGAACCCTTCCAATAGGGTAACGAGCTGACAGCTCCTTGTGAATGGTTTCAAAATAAGTACCCTTAAACACTTCAACAAGCTCAGTAAATGAACCTTCATCAACTAACTCATCCTTGGCTATCTCTTCATAGCTATCATCTAAGCGAGTATAGTAGCGACCCACAAGATTATTATCAGACTCAACAGAGCTATTCTTTCTGCGAGTCATCGCAAGAGCATGAAACCCTGACGCAGCAGTTTTAAACTCTGACATAGCTTTAACTTCATCAAGCGCTTCGCGCATTTGATTAATATCAAACTTAAGATTTAATTTGATAATGTGCTCATTGCCTTTAAAAGAAGCAACTGATTCAATATCAACTTTTTTATTGATATATGAATTTAACTCTTTTGTGTCTTGCGAGATGCTCATCAGTTTATTTTTTTTGAAATAAAGATTTAAATTATATAACTAAATTTTTAAAAAGGCTTAACAACAACAAGAATGATAATGCCAACAAGAAGTAAAACTGGAAACTCATTAAACCATCGATAAAAAGTATGACTACGTGTATTTTTATCTTCAGCAAATACTCTCACCAAATAGCCACAATAAAAATGATACGCAATTAGAACTGCAACTAAAGCTAGTTTAAGCTGAAGCCAATATTGATCAGCATAGACTTCCCAAGCATAGCCATAAAGCATCCAGAGCGCCCATAAGCGTTGTGATAATGAAGCTTGGCATCATAATGCCTCTATATAGTTTTCGCTCCATTACTTTGAAGCGCTCTATACTAATCTCATCAGTTGACATAGCATGGTAAACAAAAAGTCGCGGCAAATAAAACAGTGCTGCAAACCAAGTTATTACCGTCAAAATGTGAAAAGCCTTAATCCAAAGCATTTGAACTCCAAAATAGTTACATAATACCGTCAGAATACAATGAATTTATAGGATTAATTAAAGAAGTTATATGAAACACTATCTATTGATTAACAGTTATTATGTTGATTGACATAGTAAAATTTGCCTAGTCTTTATAATTGAACTTTAATGCTAAACTTTTTTAAAAAAAATCAAAGTCCTGAGTCTGAAGGTGAGACAAAAAAACCTTCACTAAAAGATCGGCTATTTAAATCCAAAACTAAACTTGGAGATGGTCTTTCATCCCTTCTTATGGGTAAAAAGAAAATAGATGAAGCACTTCTTGAAGATTTAGAAATGCTTTTAATTGGAGCAGATATAGGTATTCAAACAACTGACAAGGTTATTGAATCTGTGAGAAAAAAAGCATCTAGAAAAGAACTTAAGGACAGTGATGGTCTTTATGAACTTATAAAAATTGAACTTGAATCATTCTTAATTAAAGAAAATTTACTACAAACAAATGTTGATAAAACTTTTGTTATTCTTGTTGTTGGTATCAATGGCGCTGGAAAAACTACCACGATTGGTAAGCTTGCTAAGCTATTTCAAAGTGAGGGAAAATCTGTAATGCTTGCAGCTGGAGACACTTTTCGTGCTGCTGCTGTTGAGCAGCTTCAAGTTTGGGGAGAGAGGAATGATATTCCAGTCATCGCTCAAAAAACAGGGGCTGACGCAGCCTCGGTTGTATATGATGCTTACCAGTCAGCGATTGCTAAAAATATTGATATCTTAATTGCAGATACTGCAGGAAGACTTCATACACAAGATAATTTAATGCAAGAACTTGAAAAAATTAAGAGAGTACTTAAAAAGCATAATGAAGATGCGCCACATGAAACTCTCTTAGTTATCGATGGTGGGTCAGGTCAAAATGCGATTCAACAAGCAAATGAATTTCATAAATCCATTAACCTATCAGGACTCGCTGTCACTAAACTTGATGGAACAGCTAAAGGTGGAGTTTTATTTGCAATTTCAGACTCTCTTAAACTGCCTATTCGTTTTATTGGGGTTGGGGAAGCAATCGATGATTTAAAACCTTTTAATGCAAAAGATTTTGTTGATGCTTTATTTGATTAGTTAACTTATTTATGATTTTATAGAGCTACTGATAGTGTCAATCTTCTTAGCAAGCTCAGTATCAAGCTTTGTTATTCCACCCTCACTATGAGTAATCAAATTAATCTCAACTCTATTATAAACATTTGACCATTCTGGGTGATGATCCATAGCTTCTGAGGTAATTGCAACTTCCGTCATAAAACCAAAAGCTTGGATAAAGTTAGAAAACTTAAACGTCTTAGAAAGCTTTTCATTAACGATACTCCAGTCATTATGCTCTTCTAAATATACATTTAATTGTTTATTAGTTAAAATCAAATTAAACCTCGTTTAAGAGCTCTTTTGCTCCCATAGATAATAGCTTATTAGCAACAAGCTCACCTAATACCTTTGGCTTTGATATATCGCCACTTTCTTCTACCCTCAAAATAACTCCAGAATCAACATTACCGACCATACCCTTAAGTCTCATCTCAGTGTTATTACTGGTTGCGTAGCCACCAATTGCAACTGAACATCCACCCTCAAGAGTAGAATTCATTGCCCTTTCAGCACAAACCTCATTCATGGTTTTTTTATTTACAAGCGGCTCAATAAGTCTAATTATGTCCATATCACCTTTTCTAATCTCTATACCTAAAGCACCCTGACCAACTGCTGGTAGGGATTTTTCAGCGCTCAGATGCTGCTTAATTCTACCTTCAAAACCCAGCCTTATAAGGCCTGAGCATGCCAAAATAATAGCGTCATACTGACCTTCATCTAGCTTTCTTAATCGAGTATTAACATTTCCTCTTAAATCTAAAATGGTCAAATCAGGTCTTAATGCTTTTAATTGAACTATACGCCTTAAACTACAAGAACCAACTCTAGCTCCATGTGGAAGTTCACTTATGCTATCAAAATCATTTGAAACAAATGCATCAAAAGGATTTTCTCGCTCCAAAATTGCTCCAACCTCGAATTCCTTTGGAAGCTCATAAGGAACATCTTTCATAGAATGAACAGCAATATCAGCCCTTCCTTCCAGAATACCTATTTCGAGCTCTTTAATGAATAGGCTTTTGCCGCCAATTTTTGAAAGTGGTGAATTTAATATCTTATCACCCTGAGTAGTCATTTTTACCAACTCAACCTCTATATCAGGATTAAAAAATTGCAGTCTTGACTTTACAAACTCTGCCTGCCAAAGGGCCAGAGGGCTTTTACGTGTTGCAATTTTAAGCACTGTGATAATGTCTCCAATTCAATTTACTACCAACAATATTTTATCGGGTGTTTATTAATAATGTTGGCTTTTGCCAATTATATTTATAATGATAAAAAATATATTTTTAGTAATCAATACTCACCTAAAAAAGGTTTTTATATTATTTTCAGTAACTTATCGCCTATATAGTGGAATAATGTGCAGTTATTGAAATTCGTATTAATGACAGAGTAAATTGAACTATGAAGTCTAAAAAAAATCATTTATGGGGTGGGCGCTTTAATCAGCCAACAGATGAATTTGTCAAAATTTTTGGCGCATCTGTTACCTTTGATAAAGTTCTTGCACTCTATGACATTGAGGGTTCTATTGCTCATGCAACAATGCTCTGTGAAGTTAATGTCCTTACAAGCACTGAGCTAAAACAAATTCTTGAAGGTCTTGATAAAGTCAAAGATGAAATAGTTAATGATCAATTTAGTTGGTCAGTTGAACTGGAAGATGTTCACATGAATATTGAATCAAGGTTAACTGAAATTTGTGGAGATTCAGGGAAAAAACTTCATACTGGTCGCTCTCGAAATGATCAAGTTGCGACTGACATTAGACTCTACCTTAGAGATCAAGTACGGCTAATTACAAAAGAGTTAGAAAGACTTTTAAATGCTCTTCTTGATCTTGCAGAGCAAGAAAAAGAAACGATTATGCCTGGGTTTACTCACCTTCAAGCTGCTCAGCCAATTAGCTTTGGCCATCATTTACTGGCCTATTTTGAGATGCTCAAGCGAGATCGTGAGCGCCTGCAAGAGAGCTTTAAAAGAATTAATACAATGCCATTAGGGAGCGCTGCTCTTGCGGGAACTAGTTATCCAATTAATCGCGAACGTACTGCTGAACTTTTAGGATTTGAGCGAATAAGCTTAAACTCGATTGATGCTGTCAGTGACCGTGATTTTGCGATTGAGTTTGCTTCAAATGCGAGTCTAATTATGATGCATCTTTCAAGGTTTTCTGAAGAGCTAATTCTATGGTCAAGCGCACAATTTGAATTCATATCTCTTCCTGATAGCTTTTGCACGGGCTCATCCATTATGCCTCAAAAGAAAAATCCAGATGTTCCAGAATTAGTGCGAGGTAAGACTGGCCGAGTAACTGGTAATTTAATTTCCCTATTAACAATAATGAAAGGTCAGCCATTGGCATACAACAAGGATAACCAGGAAGATAAAGAGCCGCTATTTGATAGTGTTGAAACTATTTATTCTTGTCTTCGTGTTTTTGCTGATATGGTTCCAACGATCAAAACTAACAAAGAAAACATGTATCAATCTGCTCTTAAAGGTTATACAACTGCAACTGATTTAGCAGATTATCTTGTAAAGAAGGGTTTAGCTTTTAGAGATGCGCATGATGTTGTTGGTAAGGCTGTCTCTTATGGAATCAAAGAAGGTAAAGACTTAAGTGAATTTTCAATTGATGAGCTCAAAAAATTTAACTCATTAATTGAAGAAGATATTTTTGATGTAATCTCACTAGAGGGATCTATTAACTCTCGAAATCATCTAGGTGGAACCTCCCCAAATCAAATTTCAATTGCCATTAAAACAGGACGAAAATCCATTAAGTAATGCGCATAGTTTTTGCAGGAACCCCTAAATTTGCTGTCGAATCTCTAGCCATTCTTCATAAATCTAATCATGAGGTAATTGGGGTATATTGCCAGCCTGATAGGCCAAAAGGAAGAGGAAAGGTTTTAACAGCCTGCCCAGTTAAACTATACGCAGAAGAAAATAATTTGCGAGTTATTCAGCCTGAAGATTTCAGTAGTAAGCAAAATCAAAAAATATTTACCTCACTAAACCCAGATATCATGGTAGTTGCAGCATATGGACAGATACTTCCAAGTAAAGCACTGAAAACCCCAAGGCATGGATGTCTTAACATTCATGCATCTCTACTACCAAGATGGAGGGGAGCTGCCCCTATCGAAAGAGCGATCCTTTCAGGAGATAAAGAAACTGGAATTTCAATAATGCAAATGAATGAGGGGCTGGACACTGGAGATGTTTTACTTAAACAAAAATATTTAATTGCCAGCAATGAGACCTCTCAATCACTGACGGACTCTTTATCAATCATGGGGGCTGAATTAATCTTTAATGCTTTAAATCGATTAAATGAATTAAAGGCCACTCCTCAAAATAATAAAGACGCGATTTATGCAAAAAAGATTGTGAAAGGGGAAGCTCAAATAGACTGGCATCAAAGTGCAAAAAATATAAGCCTGATGATTAGAGCCTTTAATCCAAGACCTATAGCTCAAACTTACGCAAAAGCTAAACAATTCGAAAGCAAGGTTATTAGAATTATTGAGGCTGATGAAGTTCAACATGAATCTTCAAAAATCCCAGGAACAATCATTGAGCAAAGTAAAAATAATTGTTATATTGCGACTGGAAATGGCGTCTTAAGCCTCAAGAGAGTCCAGCTTGCTGGAAAAAATGAAGTGTCAATTAAAGACTTTAATAATGCTTACCAATTACTTGAGCTAAGCTAAAAATATATTCTTAGTTAGAAAATCCAACCTGTCTCCAAGCCTCATAAGCTACAATTGAAACACAGTTTGAAAGGTTTAGACTTCTCGAGCCTTTTTGCATAGGTAGAGTTATACCATCATATTCATCCATTATCTCTTTTGGAAGGCCCTTAGTTTCAGAGCCAAATAGAAATGAATCATCACTATGGTATTTAATGTCAGCATAGCTTCTACTCACTTTTGTACTTACAAAATAGAGTTTAGCTGGGTTAGCTTTGTCTAAGTAGTCATCAAAATTTTCATATTCATAAACCTGAGCTAACTCTTTATAGTCAAGCCCAGCTCGTCTTAAGCGCTTATCATTAATCTCAAATCCATAAGGCTTTATAAGGTGAAGATTTGCACCCATATTTGCTGACAAACGTATTAGACTTCCTGTGTTACTGGGTATCTCGGGTTGGTATAAAACTAAATTTAACATACAGCTACTTTTCACAAATAACATTATCATCCCATAGAACATAAACCAATTACCAAAACTCGCTTGTTGATATAATATTAAAAATGAAATATTACATAGAAATTAGAAGCTTTTTACAATCTCAAGCAACCTAAATTTACTCCATGTCTATAAGAAAATCGACTAAAGACTATCTTAAGATGGATGTCAAAGATATATTAAAACTCTTATGTTTAGCACTTGATCAATCTAAAGAGCAGTTGTTTTCAAATCAGGATTATGAGCTAAATAATGCAGAACTGAAAACACTCGATAGTTTAATTAAGCAAAGAAGTAATGGCAAGCCTTTTGCCTATCTCAAAGGCACTCAAGGATTTTATGATCTTGATTTTATAGTCTCACCTGCAACTTTAATTCCAAGACCCGAAACAGAACTATTAATCGACATTGCACTTGATACGTTTGATACAAATAAAAAAATAAGCGTACTAGACCTAGGAACTGGAAGCGGCATAATAGCCATAACTCTTTCTGAAAAGCGTCCAAAATGGAAGATTTCAGCCACTGATCAGTCGATTGATGCGCTGAATATTGCCAAACTCAATTCAACTAAAGATATTGATTTTTATTGTGGCAGCTGGTTTGACCCATTACCTCTTTCAAAATTTGATTTAATTGTCAGTAACCCGCCGTATATTAATGAGCATGACCCACACTTAGAAGATTTAAAATATGAACCTATTGAGGCCTTAGTCTCAGGCGATGATGGGCTTAATGACATCAGAGAAATCATCACCAAATCAACAGAATTTCTTAACATTGGTGGATATTTACTGCTTGAGCACGGATATGACCAAAAGGATAGAATTATTAAGTTATTAGAAGAGTCTTTTACAAATATCAAAACATTTAAAGACCTCAATAAGCTCGACAGGGCAATCCTTGCAGAACTAAGGTAACTCAAAAAATTCTGCTTTTTTCTTTGAAGACTTTTGTTGAGCTAATATAACCCCAGAAATAACGATTAAAGCTCCAAATGCTTGATGCCATATCCAGCTATCACCAAGAAGAAACAGCATAAACATGACGTAGAATGGAACAGCATTTAAATGAAATGACGCCAAACCAATTCCGAGTTGACTAACAGCCTTTATCCAGAAAATTTGAGAAATTCCCAACCCAAGCCAAGCGTAAATAAGCACTAAGCCTAAATGCTCAATAGTAATAATTGACGTAGCATTAGTTAAATCAAAAAATACACTACAGACAAAATATAAGAATATTGATAGCCCCGCCATACCAAAAGATGTGACTGCTGTTTGACCTAGGTTAGACATGCCAGGAAGGCTTTTGACTGTTGCTCTGGAGCCCCATGCAAATAATGCAACTCCAATAATTCCTATGAGAGCAGCTATGCCAACATTATCCTCTCTTAGTGAGGCGCCTGAAGCAATATAGCCACCAAGTAATACTAGAACGACACCAAAGAAAAACCATAATGTCATTTTGCGTCCATCAAGTAGCATCTCCAAACTCACAGCAAAAACTGGCATTGTGGCTACCGCCAGTGCTGCGATTACTGGTGTTGTTAATGATTGAAGCATAAGGATTAAAAAAGCCCCAATTCCAAATCCTGATAAGCCTATTAAAAAACCCTTTAACCATTTAGCAGATTTGACTTTTTGTATTCCTTCAATAAATAACCAAATTATAAAAATTAAAATAAAGGAAAAAACATTTCGAGCTGTGATTACGCTAACAACATCCCAGTCCTTTAATAAATATTCAGCAGCAGGAAAGCCCGTTGCAAAAAGAAGTATAGAAAACACACAAAGAAAGTTAGACTTAACAATTGTTGTTTTGTTGTCAGTTGACTCTTTTGAGGTAGATATACTCATAGTTTTAAAGAGTTGAATGTGGTGTATTGCAGACTCGCAATATATCAGAAACTATTAATTTAGCAATATTTATTTACTGCTCTAAGTTTATTGAAATCTCGATCAATATGAAAATTCAAGATTGTCAAAAGCATCGAAGTGGATGTATAATAATTTTTATCAAGATAAAGGCTTATTAAGCGCTGCCTTGAAAATAGGATTTAAGTGATTTATTATCATTTTTTTTTATACTCAACGCAACTATAAGAGGTTACTTATGCTTGAAAAAAAACACATCGGTCAATCCACTCAAAGTATTTGGGGTGGAGAGCAAGAGCACGAACTATATGAGCGCTCAACTCAAGTACCAGTCGTTCACAGCGTTTCATTTGCCTACGAAGATATTGATACTTGGCATAAAGTTGCCCTAGGTGAAGCTGAAGGCCATATATACTCTCGAAATACAAACCCAACAGTCCGCGCTTTTGAGGACAAAGTAAAAGAACTTGAAGGTGCTGAAGCGGCAACTAGCTTTTCCTCGGGGATGGCGGCAATTAGTAATACCTTAGCCACCTTTTTAAAGCCTGGCGACCGCCTTGTTTCAATCAAGGATAGTTATGGGGGCACAAATGTCATTTTTAATGAATTTTTACCGCCACTTAATATTAATGTTAGCCTTTGTGAAACGGGTAATTATGAGCAAATAGAAAGTGAAATTGCTAAAGGCTGCAAGGTGTTATATTTAGAAACGCCAACCAATCCAACCATTAAAATTACAGATATCAAACGCTTAAGCGCGGCAGCTAAAAAAGTAGGTGCACTAGTTGTTGTTGATAACACATTTGCAACTCCAATCAATCAAAGACCGCTTGAGCTTGGTGCTGATATTACTCTGCACTCTGCCTCTAAATATCTAGGGGGTCACGCAGATGCTCTTGGAGGGATAATTTGTGGCAATCAAGACCTAGTTAAGAAAGTTTATCATTACCGTGAAATAAATGGCGCTACCCTTGCTCCAATGGATGCCTATAGCCTCTTAAGAGGTATGAAAACATTAAAGCTTCGAGTTGAAAGACAAAATGAAAGCGCTATGTTAATTGCAACGTATTTACAAAATCATCCTTTGGTTGAACAGGTTAATTACCCTGGATTGGAATCTCATCCTGGGCATGAGATAGCTAAAGAACAAATGAATGGTGGATACGGCGGAATGTTAAGTTTTTCTGTTAAAGGTGGTCTAGATTCAATTAAGAAATTTTTACCAAAACTTAAATATGCCCATATGGCGGCTAATTTGGGATGCGTTGAAACGGTAGTTGGCCCTCCATTAACGACAAGTCATGTAGAGTGCAGCGCAGAAGAGCGAAGGGCAGCTGGCATTCCTGAAGGCTTAGTCAGATACTCAACTGGAATTGAGGATGTAGAGGATTTGATTGCTGATTTAGAGCAGGCATTTAAAGAAATTTCTTAAGAATTTTAGGAGAATACAATGAAACAAGAAAGAAGAAGATTTTCTCAAGAGGAGTACCTTGATAGACAATTAAAGACTCGCAAGTCAATGAATGCTTTAAACGTAGAAGTTTTAATTGTTTATGACCCTGCTAATATGTTCTGGTTAACGGGTTATGATGGCTGGTCATTTTATGTTCATCAATGCGTTGTAATTACAACAGATGGTGGTCTTTTTTGGTATGGCAGAGGGATTGATGCAAAAGGGGCAGAACTTACTACAGACCTTGAGTTAAATAATATCCTCTCATATCCAGATGATTATGTGATGAGCCCCGAGAGACATCCAATGGAGTTCCTTGCCAATATCCTAAAAGAGAAAGGTCTGCATAATAAAAGAATTGGCCTAGAAAAAGATAACTATTATTTCTCTGCCAGAGCCGCAGAGTCATTATATAGCTCACTTCCTGCAGCAACTTTTAGTGATCAGACAGGGCTAGTTAACTGGCAAAGAGCCGTTAAATCTGAAACTGAAATTACTTACATGAAACGTGCAGGTAAGGTTATTGAAGGAGTTTATGAAAGGGTTATGCAGGTGGCAGAACCTGGAATGAAGAAAAATGACTTGGTTGCTGAAATATATCACGCAGGCGTTCAAGGACACCAAGGGCATTATGGAGACTATGCCTCATTCGTTCCTCTTATTGGTGCAGGAGAAGAAGCGGCGGCCTGTCATATGACATGGAATGATGAGCCACTAAAAAATAATGAAGGTATGTTTTTAGAGCTTGGAGGAGCGTACGCAAGATATCACTGCCCCTGCTCAAGAACTTTATTTTTAGGAACGCCCCCTCAGCAGTACTTAGATATTGAAAAGGTTATTAATGAGTGCATTGTAAATGCTATCGAGATGTTCAAGCCGGGCAATACCTGCGCTCAGATTTCAGACAACTTTACAGCGACTCTGAAAAAATATGGCTATGAAAAAAATAACCGATGTGGCTACCCTATTGGTTGCAGTTACCCACCTGACTGGGGCGAGCGCACAATGAGTCTTCGAGGAACTGATCAAACAGTTTTAGAAGAAAACATGACATTTCATTTTATGCCCGCGATCTGGTTTGATGACTGGGGCTTTGAAATGACTGAGAGTATTCGCGTTGGAAGTAATGGCGGTGAATGCCTATCTAATGTTCCCAGGAAGCTATTAGTTAAGTAAGGTTTCTCTTCACTAAGTCTGACTTTTTGATTAAGCCTTCAGGAATAACATCAGTATCTTTGATTTTATTCAAGACTGCATAACTGAAATAACGCCTCATCCCAATATCTGCCTTTAAGACTCTCTTAATGAATTCTTGGTAACCAGTAACGTCTTTAACAAGGACTTTTAATATGTAGTCTAGGCCTCCGCCCACAGACCAGCATGAGAGTACTTCATCAAAGCCCAGTATAGCTTCTTCAAATCGTGCAAACTGGCCTTGCTTATGACTCTCAAGTTCAACCTCAGTAATTACTAGATGAAAATTATCTAAAAATGAAGAGGACAGTCTTGCGCCGTAGCTTTCAATAATCCCAGCCTCCTCTAATCTTTGAAGTCGATCCCAGGAAGGGGTAAGTGATAAATTAAGTTTTTCTGCAAGAGCGGTTTTAGTTATTCTTCCTTCTTTCTGAAGAATAACCAGTATTTGAATGTCTCTTTCATCAAGCTTATGCATGGAACTATTATGACTCTAAATGGTATTTAATTTACCAAAAAAATTCACTGCTGTGTGAATTAATGATAATAATCAGTACTTTACAGGCCTTAGAGATGCTTTAGTCTGGCTAATTAAGACTGCCTATAATTTGAGAAATTTGATCAAAAGTAGCCTGGTTTGAAGTAAAGACTGGCTTACCAATAGCCGCTTCAATTTCAGGAATTATTTCTGCTGATCTCATTGCTGTACACGATATAAAAATCGCATCCGCATCCTCATGAATTGCTGCCTTTGCTGCTGCAATGATTTCATCAGCAGGGAGCATAGCAACATCTCTGTCATCATCCATATCCATATGCATTGACGACACCATTTCAACACCATTGCGCTCTAAATAGCCCCTCAAAAGAGAGGAAACTTCTTCACTATAAGGCGTTAAAACGCTGATTTTTTTAAAGCCTCGCGCCTTAAAATTTGCAACAACCGCTTGAGAGGTAGAAAGAACTTTTGCAGTTGGCTTACTTTCATGAATTGCAGACTCTATTGCCTCATCGCCAACTATGGATGATGAAGAGGTGCAATTAAATACAACTAGATCGAGATCATAATTAGGAAGTATTAGTGCTGCAGCTTCAGTCAAATCATCGCCAATTGCCGCTAAAGACTCTGGGGTCATAGGGTTTGCAAAATGAATTCGGTTGAAATAAAAGTCATAGTCTGGTTTTTGCTCTGTGTACATCCTTACAAAGTCACGCTCAAAGGTGAAATCTGTATTTAAAACTATCAGTCCTACTGATGGCCTATCCCTTCTCTCGCTCAAAGCGTCAGATATTTGATATTTTTTTGATTCTATAGTCATAATAAATTAATGTTTAATTGATGTTGAGAATAGGTGCATCACAACCACACCTGAAATAATTAACGCCATACCAATAAATGAGGCAAGATCTGGCATCTCCTTATAAATAATTGCCCCAGAACATGCAACCAAAACAATACCTAAACCAGACCAAACAGCATACACCACGCCTAACGGCAATTCTCTTAAAGCAAGAGTCATTAGCCAAAAAGAAATAAGGTAGAAGATAACCAAAAATGTGGTTGGTACGAGTCTAGTGAACTCTTCTGTAGCCTTTAAAAGCGTTGTTCCAGCTACTTCAGCTACAATAGCAAGCGCTAAGTAAACGTACGTCATAAAGATTAAATTGACTGTAAAAATCACAGTATAACCTTAAGAAATAAACTTTACAAGAACTATAAAAAATAATTGAAGTTGGCCTATAAGCCGGGTTCTGTATGACCAAAGTCATGATAGTCATTCATCTACGATACTTGTCACCAAGCATCTTTAGCACTCTACCCGAAGACAACGCGAGCAGCGCCAATGCCTTCCTATTTGAGCTTGCTCCAAGTGGGGTTTACCATGCCACACTTATCACTAAGTACGCGGTGAGCTCTTACCTCACCATTTCACCCTTACCTATCGAAACAGGCGGTTTATTTTCTGCTGCACTTTCCGTCGCATCACTGCGCCTAGCCGTTAACTAGCACTTTGCTCTTTGGAGCCCGGACTTTCCTCCTAGCGCAATTGCACTCGGCGACCATCCGGCCAACTTCAAGGGAAAATTATACGCTAGGAATTCACCGTTTAAACAGTGCACTAAGATCGAATAAAGACTTTATCTAATTCTGAAATGTTATAGGAATATTATCCAGCACTTGATGGATATTTTCACCATCAGTATCAACTGCGACAGTTACCGGCATATCTTTAACTTCAAGTTCATAGATCGCCTCCATTCCCATCTCCTCAAAGGCAACAACTTTTGCCTTCTTAATGGACTTAGAAATTAAGTAAGCAGCGCCGCCAACAGCAATCAAATAACTTGCCTTGTGCTTTTTAATACTTTTAATAGTTGATTCACCGCGCTCAGCCTTACCAATCATGCCCAAAATTCCTGTGTTTTCTAGCATCATGTCAGTAAATTTATCCATCCTACTCGCGGTTGTTGGGCCTGCTGGACCTATCACTTCATCACCCACAGCATCTACTGGCCCGACATAATATATAAATTTGTTATCAAAATTAACGCCTTTAGGAAGCCCCTCTCCATCATCAATCATTGACTTAAGGCGCTTATGGGCAGCGTCCCTTCCAGTAATAATTGTTCCAGATAGTAGCAGTGTATCTCCAATATTCCAATGCTCCATTTGAGATTGAGTTAGGTTATTTAAATCTACCTTTGTGTACTTAGAAACGTCCATCTCCAAGTCTGGATAGAGACTTAAATCAACCTCTGGCAATTCAGCAACTCCAGAGCCATCTAACGTAAAGTGGACATGCCTCGTAGCAGCGCAGTTTGGAATCATTGCAACTGGCAGTGAGGCTGCGTGCGTTGGATAATCTTGAATCTTAACGTCAAGAACTGTTGTTAAACCGCCCAGACCTTGAGCGCCAATTCCAAGCGCGTTGATCTTATTAAATAAATCAATTCTTAGGGATTCTATTTCAGTGGGATCACTTTTATCTTTAATTTGATTAATATCAATTGGATCCATGAGCGCTGATTTAGCCATTAGCATGGCTTTTTCAGCAGTTCCGCCAACTCCAATACCTATCATTCCTGGAGGGCACCAACCCGCACCCATCGTTGGAATTGTTTTCAGAACCCAATCCGTCAGATTATCATCAGGATTTAGAACTGTAAACTTTGATTTGTTTTCAGAGCCGCCTCCTTTTGCAGCAACCGTAATATCTAATTTATTTCCTTTAACTAACTTGGTATGGATAACTGCAGGAGTATTGTCTTGAGTATTTTTTCGACTAAATAATGGATCACTAACGATTGAAGCCCTTAAGCGGTTATCAGGCTCATTGTAGGCCCTCCTTACTCCTTCATTGATCATCTCTTCGAGGGTAAGCTCAGACTCCCACTGAATGTCCATTCCAACTTCAACAAAAACGTTAACAATCCCAGTGTCTTGACAAATTGGCCTCTTACCCAGAGCGCACATCTTAGAGTTAATTAAAATCTGAGATATCGCATTTTTTGCACTTTGATTGGTCTCTCTTTCATAAGCTGAAACCATTGCACTAATAAAATCAGGTGAATGATAATAAGAAATATACTGCAATGCAGAATGAATACTCTTCTACTAAATGGTCTTGTTTAATTATCATATTTATTTGGATTCACCTATTGTCTAGTATATTAAAGCAAGATATATTATAATCTCTTTTCATTTTAATCATTTTTTTGCTAGGATTCCCTTATGTTCAATTTATTCAACGGCCAAAATCTATCAATCGATCTTGGAACAGCTAACACACTTATTTATATGGACGGTAAAGTAGTCCTCAATGAGCCTTCAGTTGTTGCATTAAGGCATGAAAAGGGCGCTTTAGAGTCAACAGTCATAGCTGTAGGTCAAGAAGCAAAAAATATGCTTGGAAGAACTCCTGGCTCAATTGAAGCCATTAGACCAATGAAAGATGGCGTAATTGCTGACTTTAAGGTCACTGAAAAAATGCTTCAATACTTTATGAAAAAAGTTTTAAAAGCAGGCTTTTTCTCCCCAAGTCCTAAGGTGTTAATTTGTGTCCCATGCGGCGCCACTCAAGTTGAAAGGCGCGCGATCAAAGAAAGTGCTGTAGGCGCTGGAGCAAGAGATGTTTACCTTATTGAGGAGCCTATGGCGGCAGCGCTTGGTGCTGGAATGGCCATTGAAGAGGCTTCAGGTGCAATGGTTCTTGATATTGGCGGCGGAACCTCTGAGATCGCCATACTATCTTTAAATGGAATTGTTTATTCTGACTCCCTAAGAGTTGGAGGAGATGTTTTTGATGACACTATTGTTAAATTTGTAAGAAGGGTCCACGGCATTATTATCGGCGAGGCAACTGCTGAGCAAATTAAAGAAGAGGTTGGAAGTGCTTTTGAATCGAAAATTATACGAAAGAACGAGTTTAGAGGACGCGCAGTTTCTACTGGCCTTCCTGTTGCTTTTGAAGTCACTAATGCTGAGATATTAGAGGCTTTGAGTGAGCCTCTAGGAATGATAATTAGTGCACTAAGAACTGCACTTGAGCAAACGCCTCCTGAATTATCATCAGATATTGCGCAAAATGGTCTAGTTATTACTGGCGGTGGTGCACTTTTAGAGGGTCTTGACAAGCTAATTCATAATCAAACAAACCTGCCTGTTACTATTGCAGATGATCCGCTTACCTGTGTTGCAAGAGGTGGAGGGCTTGCCCTAGAAATGATTAATCAGCATGATATGGGGTTTTTAGCAGCTGAGTGAATACAAAATAAGTCGAGAAATTAATAATGCGACTTTTAAAACTTTTCGTACCAGTACTTCTTTCAATTATCTTAATTGTATTAGATACTCGCTTTTCTTACTTAGATAATTTTAAAAAATTCACCTTAACTCTTCTCAGCCCAATTTATGTAATTGTTGATTTACCCAGCCAAGTCATTAATTGGGTCAACGATAAGGGCGCTGATAATGAGATTCTAATTGGTGAAAATGATTATCTAAAAAGTCAATTAATTGAACTTAAAGCAAGGCTTCAGACCTACAATAATCTAGCTTTAGAAAATCAAAAAATTTCAGAGCTTTTAGATTCAAGCTATGAAATACCAAATCACGATGTTTTGCTTGCACGTGTTAAGTCAATCTCTCAGTCTAGGCTATCCAATAAAATAGTTATTGATAAGGGTTTAAATGATGAAGTAGCCCTTTCTCAGCTTGTAGTTGCTTCTAATGGGGTTGTTGGTCAAGTTATACAAGTGACGCCTCTATTCTCAACTGTTAGGCTTATTACTGATCCTACCCAATTTATGCCCGTTAAAAACGCAAGAAATGGAATTCGAGGTATCACCAAAGGAATGGCATCAAATGAAAAAGGCATGATAGTTGAGTATGTACCATTAGATTCAGATGTTAAAGTTGGAGATTTATTCCTTACTAGTGGAATTGGTAATTCATACCCATCTGGCTATCTTGTGGGAAGGGTAACTTCAATTGATGATTCTTTAGATGCCTCATTCTTATCAATTACGCTTCAGCCATCTCAAAATATGAATAAATTAGAAATGGTCCTTATTATTAAAGGAAAAAATGACTAATTCAAATCACTTCTTTCTTCTAGTTAAAATATCTATTATTGCATTCATTACTGGTGCAATTTCGCTGCCGTTTTCTCTAGAGCTTGCCTCTCCTTTTTGGTTATTACCTTTTTTTAGCTACTGGGTTATTTATTCAAATGGTAAGAATTTCTATACTGCTGCATTTATTCTTGGAATATTACTTGATATTATTGAGGGAGGAACTCTAGGTCAAAACGCTGTTGCCCTAGTGCTCAGCTCTGCTTTTATTTTAAATGTAAAAAAATCTTTTTTTGTTTCAAATTTAACGACTCAACAAGTTTATATTTTTTTAGGATCTATAATTTATTTGATTATATTTTTATTGGTTCAGCAATTAACTCAAGGCCTAAATTTTGAGTGGCTAATATTACTTTCTCCATTTACTAGTGCAATTTTATGGCCCTTAATTCGATACTTATTAGCAAAGCTTAAACAATAATTAAGTTAAAGATATGGAAAAAATTGGAAATATTAAGCGCGAAAAAGTAGTATTCAAATCAAGAGTAATTTTTTCCGCAATCATAATGCTTTCGATAACTCTGATCTTAATAGTAAGACTCTTTAATCTTCAAGTAACTAAGCATGATTACTATTTAGAAGAAGCGCTTGGTAATCAAATGCAGAACCTTCCTATAACACCAATTAGGGGTGATATTCTAGATCGAAATGGGAAAATATTAGCCACCAATGAATTTTCATACATATTGACGATCACTCCAGAAAAAGTAACTAATTTAAACGAAACATTGATAGGATTAGAAATAAGGGATTTAATTACTTATGACGATATTAAAAAATTTAATAAAAAATTAAGTCGTTTTAAAAAATTTCATAACATACCCTTAAAATTTAATCTCTCCGAGTCATCCGTTGCTTCATTTTTAGTAGAAAACCAACTCCCTGGCGTTGAGGTTGAGCCGTATTTTCATCGAGTTTATCCTTATGGAGAATCGAGTGCTCATCTCATTGGATACGTCTCTTCAATGAGTAAAGCAGACAAAGGTATTTATGATAAAAAAAATTATAATGGTACAAATTTTGTTGGCAAAACAGGTATTGAAAAACAATATGAGAAGCTACTTCATGGGCAATCTGGTATTAAACAAATTGAGCGAAATGTAGCTGGCCGAATTGTGGATACCAAAATTATAACGCCCTCTATCGCTGGCCAAGATATCTACTTAAATATTGATATAGACTTACAACTTAAAGCTGAATCACTTCTCGGAGATAGTAGAGGTGTTATCGCACTTATAAATGTTAAGGATGGGTCAATACTCAGTTTAGTCAGTACCCCTTCATATAATCCAAATTGGTTTGTTAATGGAATTTCAGTCGAAAGATATAATGAGCTCAGTAATAACGAAGACTTACCACTTTTTGATAGAAGCATTAAAGGACTCTACCCTCCTGGATCGACTATCAAGCCAATGGTTGCTCTTGCTGGTTTAGAGCTTAATAATATAACTATTAAAGATAGTACCTTTTGTCCTGGATACTACAAATTAAATAATTACTCTAGAAAGTTTAATGACTGGAAACGAACTGGTCATGGGAAAGTAGATGTGATTGAGGCTATAGCTCAATCATGTGATGTATTTTTCTATGATTTAGCTTTCAATATGGGTATTGATCAAATTCATGATAGCCTTTCATATTTTCAATTTGGCAAAAAAACAGGAATTGACTTACCAGGAGAACTTGGCGGTATCCTTCCCTCTAGAGAGTGGAAAAAGATTAATAAGGACGAGCCTTGGTATAGAGGAGAAACTCTTATAACAGGAATTGGCCAAGGTTTTATGACTACAAGCCCTCTTCAACTCGCTTTAGCAACAGCAGCTATAGCAAACAAAGGTCAGTTATTAATGCCTCAAGTAATGATGCATTCTCAATCAAAAAATGGTGATTTATTTGAAGAACAAAACCTAAAATCAAATCAAATACCTATAAAGGATATCAATAATTGGGAGTTAATTATTGAAGCAATGAAGCAAACAGTATATGGTAAATTTGGGACAGCCAAAAGACTTAACAATAAGCTTAAATATAGCCTAGCGGGTAAAACTGGAACCGCACAGGTTTTTGGTCTTGACCCAGAAGAAGAGTACATTGCTGAAAATATTGAAGAAAAATTAAGGGATCATGCTCTATTTACTGGATTTGCACCTATAGAAGATCCCCAAGTGGCAATTGCTATTATTGTTGAAAATGCAGGAAGTGGTAGCTCAAAAGCAGCACCTTTGGCAAGAGAACTTTTAGACGAATACTTTATTAAAAATCCAGTTGAACTAAATACACTAAATTAGATTAAATCTCTTTATAGCTTTTCAGCATAGAATTTTTTTCTAAAGTCAGAAAATGTATTACTCTTGATTGCCCCTCTAATTGACTTCATCAAATACTGATAATAGAAAAGATTATGAAGGGTGTTTAGGCGGGACCCTAGAATTTCATTTGATTTTTGTAAGTGGTGAAGATATGCCCTTGAATAATTTTGACAAGTTGAGCAATGACAATTAGGATCTAGAGGGCTAGTATCTTTCTTATATTTTGCATTGCGAATTTTTACAACGCCCTCTGAAGTAAATAAGTACCCATTTCTTGCATTACGAGATGGCATTACGCAGTCGAACATATCAACTCCAGCTGCGACACCTTCAACTAGGTCTGAAGGAGTTCCAACACCCATAAGATACCTTGGCTTGTTAGAAGGCATATGATCAGGTAAGTAGCTGAGAACCTCCATCATTTCTTCTTTTGGCTCTCCAACCGACAAACCGCCAATAGCATAACCATCAAAATTCATCTCAACTAATGACTCAGCTGAATGAAGACGAAGCTCTTTATGCATTCCTCCCTGAATAATTCCAAAAAGAGCATTCTTATTGTTGAGTCTTTTATGCTCTTCTAAAGATCTTTTAGCCCATCGTAGTGAAAGCTGCATAGATTGATCAACAACATTTTTTTCAGAGGGATAAGCAGTACAATCATCAAATATCATAACAATATCTGAACCTAATTTATACTGAATTTGCATAGATTCCTCAGGACCCATAAAAATTGCTGATCCATCCTTTGGTGATCTGAATTTAACGCCTTGCTCAGTTATTTTCCGCATCTTACCCAAGCTAAAGACTTGGAACCCACCAGAATCAGTTAGAATTGGGCCCGGCCAATTCATAAAATCATGGAGATCACCATGAGCCTCAATCACATCAGTTGTAGGTGTTATTGATAAATGAAATGTATTCCCTAGGATAATTTCAGCGCCTAAATCCCTCACCTCGTCAACAGTCATTGCCTTAACTGTTCCGTATGTTCCAACAGGCATAAAAGCTGGGGTATTAACCTCACCACGCTCAAAAGTGAGCTTACCTAATCGAGCTTTATTATCTGTATTTTTAAGTTCAAATTTCATAGTAGGGTTATAAAAAATATTTGTTTTTTAGCTTTATTGGAATGCTTGATTTATTTCATCAAACCCAAAACCTCTTGATTGTAAAAAACGTTTTTGCTTAGACTTTTCTTTATAGTCTAAAAATTTGCTATCTCCAAATTTTTTATACTTAACGTCTTTTGCAAGCTCAAACCAATTAAATAAAGTTAAATCAAACTCACTAATACCTCTTGATTTAAGCTCCATAGAAATTTTTATAGGCCCTTTGCCTTGATTAAAGCGCATAAGTATAAAAGCTTCAGAAAACCTTTCATCGCTCTGGTATTTTTGCTCAGCTAATAAAGAGATGCTGTCATTAATGACAGCATCATCAAAATCTTTAAGATTTAATTTTTGTCTTAATTCTAATTTGGAGTGCTCTCGCCTCATTAACATCTTTAATGCGGCTGCGTAGCATTTACTCTGCTGACTCTGTTTCGTCATTATCGCTCTTTACAGGCTGTATTTCGTCATTATCCTTACTCATTAATTTCTCACGAATTTTAGCCTCAAGCATTTGACTCATTTTAGTATTCTCTTTTAAGAAGTCGCGAGAATTATCCTTACCTTGACCAATTCTTTCACCTTCAACACTATACCAAGCTCCTGCCTTTTCAACAAAACCATGCTCAACTCCTAAATCAATTATCTCACTCTCCCTAGAGATGCCTTGATTATATAAAATTTGAAACTCAGCCTTTTTAAATGGAGGAGCTACCTTATTTTTGAGAACCTTAACACGCGTCTCATTACCAAGAATTTCATCACCTTTTTTAATAGCTCCAATTCTTCGAATATCAAGTCTTACGGAGGCATAAAACTTAAGAGCATTTCCACCAGTTGTAGTTTCAGGGTTACCAAACATCACACCAATCTTCATTCTAAGTTGATTAATAAAGATTACCATGGTATTAGTTCGCTTTATATTGGATGTAAGCTTTCTTAATGCCTGAGACATTAGCCTAGCTTGTAAGCCCATATGCGAAGCACCCATTTCGCCTTCAATTTCAGCTTTAGGAGTTAACGCAGCAACTGAGTCAATAACAACAATATCAACACCTCCGGAGCGAACTAGCATATCTGTAATTTCTAAAGCTTGCTCACCAGTATCAGGTTGGGAAATTAGAAGGTCGTCTGTATTTACGCCCAATTTTCTAGCATAAGAGGGATCTAGAGCATGTTCTGCATCAATAAATGCCGCCGTTCCACCCAATTTTTGCATTTCGGCAATAACATGAAGAGTCATAGTTGTTTTTCCTGAAGACTCAGGACCATAAATTTCAACAACTCTACCTCGAGGTAAGCCACCAATTCCTAAAGCAATATCAAGGCTTAAACTTCCCGTTGATACAGCTTCAATATCACTTCTCGCCTCTTCATCACCCAAAAACATGACAGACCCTTTTCCGTACTGTTTTTCAATTTGTCCAAGTGCTACTTGTAGTGCTTGTTTTTTCTTTTCATCCACTCCGTTCTCCCGCGTAAAATGATAATAAATTTATATGCAATTATTATAATGGCTTTCACTCATCAAGATACAGAATGTATGGCTCTTGCACTAAAACTTTCTCAGTTTGGTCGCAAAGCTGTTGGTGCAAATCCAATGGTGGGATGTGTGATTTCTCGTGATGATAAAATTATTGCTCAAGACTACCATCGCCTTTATGGAGAGGGCCATGCAGAGGTGAATGCCTTAGAAAAAATTAATTACAAAGGTGAGAATACTAACGTATATATTACTCTTGAACCATGTACTCATTTTGGTAAGACGCCGCCTTGTGCTGACGCACTAATTAGGGCTGGAGTTAAGAAAGTATTTATTGCAATGCTTGATCCAAATCCATTAGTTTCTGGAAGTGGAGTTAGGGCGCTTCAAGATAATGGGATCGAGGTTGAAGTTGGGTTACTTGAAGAGGAAGCTAATGAAATTAATCGCGGTTTTGTCAAAAGAATGACGAGTGGTTTGCCTTTTGTAACATCAAAAATTGCAATGAGCCTTGATGGAAGAACAGCAATGAAAAATGGGGAGAGCAAATGGATTACTTCTAAAGCTTCTCGAGAGGATGTACAAATGCTGCGAAGCTTAAATCAGGCCATTTTGACAGGCTCAGGCACAATCAAAAGCGATAACCCGATGATGACTGTTAGGACTGAGAGTGCAGATTCAAACCCACTTCGTGTTGTTATTGACAGTAATAATATTATTACTGATAAATCTCTTAACATTTTTTCATCTGATGCTGAAACTCTCATTTTAAATAACAATAATTCAGAAATGCTTGCTAATGGTAAATTAGATCTTAAATCTGCGCTTATAAAACTAGGAGAAATGGGTATTAATAATTTACTTTTAGAAGCTGGCAGCGGTCTTAATGGGGCTATGACTGAAGCTGGGCTAATTGATGAGTTTATTATCTACACTGCTCCATTAATACTTGGAAGTGATGCCAATCCGATGATAGAAATTCCTTTAAAAAAAATGTCTGACAAAATTAAACTTAATATTATTGAGGTTAGTCAAATAGATTGTGATATTAAAATTAGAGCCACTATCAAATGAATAACTTGACAAATAAAAGAATTCTATTAGGAGTTAGTGGCTCGATTGCTGCCTATAAATCACCTGACATTGTTAGAAGGTTGCAAGATTTAGGTGCAGAAGTTAGAGTCATTATTACTAGTGGAGGCAGAGAGTTTGTTAGTGAACTATCACTTCAAACGGTTTCAAAAAATAAAGTTCATGACAACCTCTGGGATAAAGAAGCAGAACTAGCAATGGGCCACATTGAACTCGCAAAATGGGCTGATGCAGTAATCATAGCTCCAGCATCAGCAAATACCATAGCCAGACTTTGTCATGGCAAGGCAGATGACCTTCTATCAACAGTAATTCTTGCAACGAATGCTTCTATACTAATTGCCCCGTCAATGAATCAACAAATGTTTGCATCAAAAGCAATTAAGGAAAATCTCAAGATACTTAATAATAGAGGCGTGATAACAATAGATCCAGGATTTGGGGAGCAAGCTTGTGGAGATGTGGGTGAAGGCAGACTTGCAGAGCCAGAAGAAATTGCAAGACAAGTAGCAACTATATTTTCAAATAGCGCTCTTAGTGGAAAAAAAGTTCTAATAACAATAGGGGGGACTATAGAAGCAATTGATCCAGTTAGGTATATATCAAATCATAGTAGTGGAAAAATGGGAATGGCGCTAGCAAATGCATGCATCCAAGCTGGAGCAGAAACTACACTGATAGTTGGATCAATATCAGTTGAAGTGGAAAAAAGAGCTACAGTAACTTACATAACAAGTGCTAATGAAATGTACGATGAAGTAATGAAAAAAATAAAAACTCAAGATTTATTTATTAGCTGCGCCGCAGTTGCAGATTTCAAACCAAAACAAATAAGCCTAAATAAGATTAAAAAAGATAGCAACTTAGCCTCAATTGAACTTATAAAAAATAAGGATATTTTAGAAAGTGTTTGTAAGCTTAGAAATAAACCTATCTGCATTGGATTTGCAGCTGAAACTGAAAATTTTCTTGCCAATGCAAAAGCTAAATTAAAGAACAAGAGGTGTGATGCAATTATTTTAAATGATATTTCAAGTAGTGAAATTGGGCTAAACTCAGATGAGAATGAAGTTCACTTTATATCGCAAGAAAAAACTGAGAAAATAGATAGAAGTAGTAAGCAAATTATTGCAGAAAAGATAATAAAAAAAGTTACAAAATATTTTTTCTAAACGCTGTAAATGCTTATAAATCAAGGGTTAATCGACTTACCCACAATACTGTGGATAACTCTGTTGATATCTCAAAATTCAGACTTAAATTAAGCGTTAGACTAACAATTTCTATGGTTTTGGTTAATAAATAATCATATCAATTTTTTTGTTATAAATCAATGACTTATATTTTTATAAATTTACGAATTTATTTCTACTTCAGAAGGCAAACTACTAAATTATCAATTCGCGGATAACTTTTTTAGTTTTGCCCTTATAGACTGGGGTTTAAAGGCTAAATTGGTGAAATTAAATCCCTATTAATGCTCGATAATAAAAGGTTAATTTTTGGGTTAAACTAAATTAAATAATGCTTATAAAACTTCCAATAAATTTAACGTAGTTAAAGGCCTTAATATAGCTCTTTAAGCCACTAATTGAAGGTAATTTTGTGTTTTATTTAATATTGAATTTGATATTTTTGATGACCAAATTTTTTCTCAATTAAATCTAAAAAGTCTCGATTTAATGAAACATCAAATTCTTTAGGAAGAGGGATTCTTCCAGATGAATTAGTCGACTGATACTCAATAATTACTGGACACTTTCCTGGATATTCTTTCAATAATGCACACAGCTCTAGGTACTCATTTTTGTTCTCTTTTGTTAGTTTAATTTTGAGATATTTAGCATATTTTATTTGAACTCTATCCACTGGATCTATCCGATCCACAACTATCTGCCATTGTTCTCTAAAATCTTTATTTACCTTTCCTGAAACTACTACCACTTCATCTAATAATATATGTTCGCTATTTTCAGCAAGTTTTTGTGAGAAGACCGCTGCATTTATTCTTCTCTCTCCATCTTCAAGTGTCAGGCTAGCCATTTGGCCTCGTCGTGTATTTCTATAGACAATGTCAGAGATTAGTGAAAGAACCCTCACTTCACGATTATTTCTGAATACTAAATCTTTTGGGAGCGTACAAACTATTGATTTCAAATCTGATTTATACCAATCCGTAGGGTGGCGTTCTAAATAGTATCCCATTACATTTTTTTCAAATTTCATCACATTTTTAAAAGAGAGAAACTCTCCTTTTATGTAATTTTTTTCATACTCAGTATGGCTATCCACTTCTGCAAAAAGGCTGTTTTGTCCTTTTGATGAATCACTTTGTCTCTGCTCTGCTTGCCTCACTGCTCTTGGATACGTCGCAATTAATGTTGCCCTTTTAATATCAAATAAATCAAATGCTCCACTGTATATAAGAGCTTCAATAGCTCTGCGATTTAAGAATTTTTTTTCTATTCGAAAACATAAATCAAAAATATCAGAGTATTCTCCATTTTTTTCTCTCTCTAAAACTATCTCCTTTACAAGAGCCTCACCAACACCTTTAATAGCACCTAGTCCATATACAATTGTTTTATTATCAGTAATACTAAACTCATATTCAGATTGGTTAATATCAGGCGCTATAACTATAACTCCGTTTTTCTTAGACTCTCCAACTGTAAACGCAACTCGATCAGTATCGTCCATAACACCTGACAAAACAGCCGCCATAAATGGAGCTGGATAATGTGCCTTTAGCCAAGCTGTTTGATATGAAATATAAGCGTAAGCAACTGAGTGAGATTTGTTAAACCCGTAACCTGAAAACTTATCAATAAGATCAAAAATTTCATTTGCCTTACTCTCATTAATACTTTTTTCAGCTGCTCCCTTTACAAATACTTCACGCTGCTCTGCCATTTCTTCAACTTTTTTCTTACCCATTGCGCGACGTAAAATATCTGCGCCACCTAATGAGTAACCAGCCATAACTTGAGCAGATTTCATTACTTGCTCTTGGTATAAAAATACCCCATTTGTTGGCTTTAAAATTTCCTCTAACATCTCATGTGGATATCTTACTTTTGCGCCATGTTTTACCTGGATATAATCATCTACCATACCTGCATCCAGTGGGCCTGGTCTATAAAGTGCCAGCATAGCAACAATATCTTCAAAAGAGTCAGGTTTAAGCTTTTTTAAATAGCCACGCATACCATCTGATTCAAGCTGAAAGACTCCAGTAGTATCGCAATCTTGAAGTAACTTAAATACTTTTGGGTCGTCAAGCTTAAGCTTATCAATATCAATCAAACCTTCACTTAAGCCTTTTTTGGCTATGATTTTTACCGCTTTATCTATTACTGTTAGGTTTGATAATCCCAAAAAGTCAAATTTAACAAGTCCTACAGCCTCAACATCATCTTTATCAAACTGTGACACAACAACATCTGATTCATCAGATCCTTTATAAATTGGGCAGAAATCACTAATTTTACTTGGCGCAATAACCACTCCACCAGCATGGGTGCCGACATTTCTAATAAGTCCCTCTAGATCCTGAGATAAATCAATCAGCGTTGAAACACTTTCTTCAGAATCATATCTTGCTTTCAATTCATTAGAGTCTTCTAAAGCCTTACCTAATGTCATTTTTAATTCATTTGGTATCATTTTAGAGATCTGGTCACTAAAACCATAAGGATGCCCTAACACCCTCCCTACGTCTCTTACTACACCCTTAGCCGCCATGGTTCCATAAGTAATGATCTGTGACACTTTCTCTGAGCCATACTTGTTAGAAACATAGGCAATAACTTCATCACGACGATCTGTACAAAAATCAAT
The DNA here is from genome assembly GCA_905182815.1 of uncultured Candidatus Thioglobus sp. Lineage (GTDB taxonomy): Bacteria > Pseudomonadota > Gammaproteobacteria > PS1 > Pseudothioglobaceae > Pseudothioglobus. The sequence continues at coordinate 435,553 of CAJJCX010000004.1, read as the reverse complement.
ATCAAAATCTGGCATAGAGATTCGCTCTGGATTCAAAAAACGCTCAAATAAAAGATCATGCTGAATAGGATCAACATTTGTAATAGAAAGTGCCCAGGCGACAAGAGAACCAGCACCTGAACCTCTACCTGGGCCAACTGGAATTCCATTTTCTTTTGCCCACCTTATGAAATCGGAGACAATTAAAAAATAGCCTGGAAAATCCATTTCAAGAATTACTGATAATTCAAAATTAAGCCTTTCAAAATAACTCTTTTGATTTACATTAAGGTCTTTAAGTCTTACTTGGAGGCCTTTATTTGATTCTTCACTAAAAAATTCAGCTATAGACTTTCCTTTTGGTGTTGGAAAAGCTGGAAGGTAATTCTTTTCGAATAATTTAAAGTGTAAGTTGCATCTTTTGGCTACTTCAGAAGCATTTTCTATTAACTGAGGATAGTCTTTAAATAATTCAGACATTTCATCAGGAGTCTTTAGATATTGACTATCACTAAAAAATTTTAAACGCCTGGAATCATCAAGCAGCCCTCCCTCAGCTATGCAGATTCTAGCTTCGTGGGCATCAAAATCAGTTTTACTAATAAACTGCACATCATTAGTAGCAACCACTGGAATATCTAACTTCAATCCTAATTCAATAGTAAGATTAAGAAGATTTTCATCTGAATGTCTATCAGTTCTTTGTGCCGATATATAATATCGGTCTTTAAAAATAGCTTGCCAGTGTTTAGCTTTAGAATGAGCAAGTTCCAACTCATTTGTCAAAAGAAATTGAGATATGTCTGAGCTGATTGGAGTTGCAATCATAAGCAAGCCCTCTTGGTGAGAAATTAATTGTTCTTCTGTAACACTAACAATTGAAATTCCTTGCTCATTTAAGTAAGCCTTTGAAATAAGCTCTGAAAGATTTAAATAGCCCTCATGGTTTTGACAAAGTAAGAGAACATCATAATGGCCTAAATCAAAATCTATAGATACTTTTGCACCAATAATAGGCTTTATACCAGCACTAGTTGCTTTTTGATAAAATTTAATCGCAGAAAAAAGACTCATATCATCAGTCAGAGCAATGCTATTCATACCCGCTTCTTTAACACTTTCTATAAGTTTTGAAACGCGAACTAAGCTATTCTTTACAGAATACTCACTTTGACATTGAAGATGAACAAAATCCACAGAACTCATTGATCCGAAAAAAAATATGAAATTTACTGATCTATTTTACAAACAATTTCAATACTAACTTTTAGCTTTTTAAAAATTAGTATTGAAATTTAACTATAAAAAATAAACTAATTTAAAGGTTAGATATTTTGAGCAGCCTTAATTAGAGCTTGTGCTTTATCCATAGTTTCTTGCCACTCCATTTCAGGTAAAGAATCATAAACAATTCCTGCTCCAGCTTGGATATATAGTCTCTGGTTTTTAACAACAGCAGTCCGAATAGCAATTGCTAGGTCCATTCCACCATGCCAGGATAAATTGCCAATAGCGCCAGAATAAATATTACGCTTTAAATCTTCAACTTCATCAATAATCTCCATTGCTCTTACTTTTGGTGCACCGCTTAATGTACCTGCTGGAAAAGTAGCCTTCAATACATCAATAGAACTCATATTTTCTTTTAACTCACACTCCACATTTGAAACAATATGCATAACGTGTGAATAGCGCTCTATAAACATTTTATCTGTAAGAGTAACGCTTCCTGTTTTAGCAATTCTGCCTAAATCATTCCTGCCAAGATCAATTAGCATTAAATGCTCGGCAATTTCTTTTTCATCTGACAAGAGATCTTTCTCTAGATCAAGGTCCTCTTGCTCTGTTTTTCCTCTTGACCGAGTTCCTGCTATAGGCCTTATAGTTGCAATATTATTGTTATCGACTCGAGTTAATATTTCAGGAGATGAGCCGACTATTGCAAAGTCATTTAAATTGAGAAAATACATATATGGAGAAGGATTAAGTATTCTTAATTGTCGATATAATTCAACAGGATTTGATTTAAAAGAACAGCTTAATCGCTGTGAAGGTACAACTTGCATAACATCACCAGCTTTAATGTATTTTTGAACTTTTTCAACTGCACTTATGTAATTTTCCCTTCCAAAACTTGACACAAAATCTTCTGACTTTATATTTTCAGAAGGAATAGATGACTGTTCAAATGATTTGTTAATATTTGCTTCAATTAAGCTAAGCCTTGCTAAGCCCATCTTCAAATTTTTCTTCATTAGGATTGACATGAGTAATTATGTGCACCTTACTACTTAAATTATCAACTACAAGAAGATCATTTGAAACCATTAATAAAATATCTGGAACATTTAGTTCGTCAGTTTTATCTATATGCGCCAGCTTTGGCTCTATGTAACGAACTATTTCATACCCAAAGTAACCAACTAAACCACCATTAAAATCTGGAAGGCTGGCTAACTGTGGAACTTTAAATTGCTTTTGGTATTCTTCAATCCACGCTAGTGGATCCTCTACTGAGATCTCTTCAGCTAACTTTCCATTTTTTTCAACTCGAACCTCGATAGTTATTTACTTTAATTACTGTTTCAGCAGCCAACCCAATAAAAGAATATCGCCCCCACTTTTCTCCACCTTGAACAGATTCTAAAAAATAGCTATAGGGATTATTGGCAAGCTTAAGATATAAAGCTAAAGGCGTTAATGTATCAACAACAACTTCCCTAGAAAGAGGGATGTGATTAAAGCCTTCCTTAATAAGACGATTGAAATGTGACTTTTGCATGGGTATATTTTATCATTACCCAGATTGTTAATCCTTAAGATTATTTATCCTTCAGGTGACTTCTAGAATCATGAGATGTAGCACTATTTTTATAAATAAAAAAGGCATTCCATTTTAGTAAACTAAATTGAAATGCCTTTATTTTAAACTAAGCCTTATTACTCTTCAGCTTCAGCTTCAACTTCACTCAACTGAGTAGATAGCTCTTGCTCAGCTTCATTGGTTTGCATAAAAGAAGCATCTATGCGTTTCCTTCTCTTTTCCTGATGGTGCTTAAAGCCTGTTCCTGCAGGAATAAGTCGGCCTACAATTACATTTTCTTTAAGCCCTCTAAGATCATCTACTCTTCCTGTTATTGAAGCTTCAGTAAGAACCCTTGTAGTCTCTTGGAAAGAAGCAGCAGAGATAAACGACTCTGTAGACAATGATGCTTTTGTAATACCCATTAATAATCTTTGGAATACAATCTCATCTTTCTTTTGAGCCTTTAACTGTTTATTTTTCTCTACAACATGAACAAACTCAGCAGTTTCACCATTCACATAATGAGAGTCTCCATTATCAATAATTTCAACTTTTCTAAGCATTTGCTTAACAACTACTTCAATATGCTTGTCAGAAATCTTAACTCCCTGAAGCCTATAAACGTTTTGAACCTCTCTAACCATATAGTTAGCCAAAGCTTCAACACCTAACAAGCGAAGAATATCATGAGGATTATAAGGTCCATCTGATATCACATCACCTTTTTCAACAGTTTCGCCATCAAACACATTTATTGACCTCCAATGATGAATCATCATTTCAGTTACCTCACCTTCAGGACCCGTAATAAGCATACGAACCTTTGATTTTGTAGGGCTTCCAAAACTGATAACACCCAAAGTTTCAGCTAGAATAGCATGATCTTTAGCTTTACGAGCTTCAAATAAATCAGCAACTCGCGGTAACCCACCAGTAATATCACTTGTCTTTGAAACAGCTTTAGGAATCTTAGCGAGTATTTCACCTGCTGTAATAAGCTGACCGTCCTCTAAATTTATTTTGACTCCTGATGGTAAATAATGCGTCGACAATATAGATTTTTTATCCTTTTTATCAACTAATTGAAGCATTGGCTTCATATCTTTTGCTGCCGAAGTTCTTTCTGCCTCTTCAATTATTTCAAAGAAGATTAAACCAGTCAATGGATCTGAATTTTTTATAACTGTTAATCCTTCAACAAAATCGATGAATGAAACTCTTCCAGAATTTTCAGCTATGATTGGATGTGTATGTGGATCCCAATCAGCAATCTTATCTTTAGCTTTAACCTTACCACCATCTTTAAAGTGAACTATAGCACCATAAGGCAACTTATAGCGCTCTTTTACTTGGCCTAATTCATTTCTAATTGAGGCTTCAGAAGATCTTGATACAACAACAAAATCACCATTAGCATTTTTAATAGACTTCATATTTTCAAAATGAACAATACCATCAGTATTAATATTAATACTATTAACAGCCGTAGATGAGCTTGCAGCTCCACCAATATGGAAAGTACGCATTGTTAGCTGAGTTCCTGGCTCACCAATTGATTGAGCAGCAATAACACCAACAGCTTCACCCACTCCAATCTTATGACCTCTTGCCATATCATTTCCATAACAAGATGCACAAACACCATATGATAATTCACATGTAATTGCCGAACGTACTTTAATGAACTCAATACCCAGTTCATTGATCTTATCTGAATCATCTAGTGTAATTAAATGATCTTTCTTTAAAAATACGTCTTTTGTATTTGGCAGCAATATGTCATCAGAGACAACCCGACCAAGTACTGCAGTTCCTAGAGTTTGAACAACATTTCCCCCATCAATAACGGATTTCATTACCAAACCATTTTTAGTTCCACAATCTTCTTCAGTTACCACTAAATCTTGGCCTACATCAACAAGTCTTCGAGTTAAATAGCCTGAGTTAGCAGTTTTTAGTGCCGTATCAGCCAAACCTTTTCTTGCTCCATGAGTAGAAATAAAGTACTGCATATTATTAAGACCTTCACGGAAATTACTTGTAATTGGAGTCTCAATAATTGATCCATCTGGCTTTGCCATTAGACCACGCATTCCTGCTAACTGACGTATTTGTGCAGGAGAGCCTCGAGCACCTGAATCTGCCATCATATAGATTGAATTAAATGATGGTTTCTTTTCTGTATTTCCTTCAGCATCAGTTATATCTTCATAACCTACTTTGTCCATCATTGCTTTAGCAACTTCTTCTGAAGTTCTTGACCAAATATCAATAACCTTGTTATAGCGCTCACCATTTGTAACAACACCAGAAGCAAATTGCTGCTGAACATCTTTACTTGAGCAGAAGCCTTTTCAATCATCTCAGCTTTTTCACTAGGAATAATCATGTCATTTGAACAAAATGATATACCAGATTTAGTTGAATATTCAAAACCCATATACATCATCTGATCAGCAAAAATTACAGTCTCCTTAAGCTCCTGAGATCTGTAACAGACATGAATTAAATTAGAAACTACTTTTTTAGTTAATGCCTCATTAATTAAATCAAATGACAAGCCTTTAGGTAGAATTCTAGAAAAAATAGCTCTACCGATTGTAGTATCAACTATACGAGTATTTGTAGATTTAAAGCCAGACTCTGCTTTTTCATAATCCTGCACTCTTAATTTAATTTTTGCATGCAGACTTACAAGTTTAGCATCATAGGCAGAAAGCGCCTCATTGGTATTGGCAAAGATCATCCCTTCACCCTGTTGATTAACCATTTCTCTAGTCATATAGTAAAGACCTAAGATTACATCTTGAGATGGAATAATAATTGGGTCGCCACTAGCCAAATGAAGAATATTGTTTGATGCCAACATTAGAGTTCTTGCCTCTAATTGAGCTTCCTCAGAGAGAGGAACGTGCACAGCCATCTGATCACCATCAAAGTCTGCATTAAATGCAGTACATACTAGAGGATGAAGTTGAATTGCCTTGCCTTCAATTAGAAGCGGCTCAAATGCTTGAATGCCAAGTCTATGAAGAGTAGGTGCACGGTTTAATAAAACTGGATGCTGATGAACAACTCTTTCCAAAATATCCCAAACTTCAGGAATTTCACTTTCAACCATTTTTTTTGCTGCTTTTATAGTAGAAGCTAATCCATTTGCTTGAAGGCGATTATAAATAAAGGGCTTAAAAAGCTCTAATGCCATTTTTTTAGGCAATCCACACTGATGAAGCTTTAAATATGGACCACAAACAATAACTGAACGCCCAGAATAGTCAACTCGTTTTCCAAGTAAGTTTTGACGGAATCGTCCTTGCTTACCTTTTATCATATCCGCAATTGACTTAAGAGGGCGTCTATTATTGCCCATAACAGCACGTCCACGACGCCCATTATCAATTAGTGAGTCGACAGCTTCTTGAAGCATACGTTTTTCATTTCTAACAATAATTTCTGGTGCATCAAGCTCTAATAACCTTCCAAGACGATTATTTCTATTAATTACTCGGCGATATAAGTCATTTAAATCAGATGTTGCAAACCGGCCTCCATCTAGAGGAACCAAAGGCCTTAAATCTGGCGGCAGAATAGGAAGCACATTTAAAACCATCCACTCAGGTTTATTTCCAGACTTTATTAATGAATCAACTAGCTTAAGTCGTTTATTGATTTTCTTAAGTTTAGTTTGTGATTTAGTATTTAGAGCATCTTCTCTCAAATTTGCAGCTTCTTTTTCAAGTTGCATCTCTGCAAGAACATCCTGCATAGCTTCTGCGCCCATCTTAGCAACAAACTCATCATCTCCATACTGGTCTAAAGCATCAAAATACATCTCTTCCGTAAGGAGTTGCTTTTTGATTAAAGGCGTACTACCAGGATCAGTAACTAAAAATGCTTCAAAATAAAGAACTCTTTCAATATCTTTTAAGGTCATATCCATAAGCAACCCTAATCTAGATGGGAGTGACTTCAAATACCAAATATGTGCTACAGGAGCAGCAAGCTCTATATGGCCCATTCTTTCACGTCTTACTTTAGAAAGAGTAACTTCAACGCCACATTTTTCACAAACCACATTTCTAAATTTCATGCGCTTATATTTACCACATAAGCACTCAAAGTCTTTCATTGGGCCAAAAATCTTAGCACAAAATAACCCTTCTCTTTCAGGTTTGAAAGTTCTATAGTTAATAGTTTCAGGTTTTTTTACTTCACCAAATGACCATGAACGAATTTTCTCAGGAGAAGCTAAACCAACTCTTATTGCATCAAAATCTTGTTCTTTATTTTGCTGTTTTAAAATTTGTAATAAATCTTTCAAGTGATTCTCCTAATTTAATGTTGTTCAAGTTCAGTATCAATACCTAGAGATCGAATTTCTTTTACAAGAACATTAAACGACTCTGGCATTACTGACTCAGTACGATTTTCACCATCTACTATATTTTTATACATTTTTGCCCTTCCAGTAACATCATCAGACTTAACCGTTAACATTTCTCGAAGAGTATATGCTGCGCCATATGCTTCTAACGCCCAAACTTCCATTTCACCAAACCTTTGACCACCAAATTGAGCTTTACCACTAAGTGGTTGTTGAGTAACTAAAGAGTATGGACCTGTTGAGCGAGCATGCATCTTATCGTCAACTAAGTGGTTAAGCTTAAGCATGTGCATATAACCAACCGTTATATCACGGTCAAATGAATCGCCAGTTCGTCCATCAAATAATTGAATTTGACCACTTTCTGGTAAATCAGCCATCTTAAGTAAAGATTTAATATCCTCTTCTTTAATTCCATCAAATACTGGGGTTGCCATTGGGACGCCAGATCGTAAATTATTAGCTAACTCAAGTATCTCATCATCACTAAATGACTTTAAATCTTCAGTTTTTCCATAACTATTGTAAATAGAATCTAGCATTGAGCGGATTTGCTTAATTGTATCTTTACGATGCTCATCTAGCAAATTACCAATCTTATAACCTAGGCCTTTAGCAGCCCAACCTAAGTGAACCTCAAGTACCTGACCAACATTCATACGTGACGGAACACCAAGTGGATTAAGGACAACATCTACTGGAGTACCATCTGCCAAATGGGGCATATCTTCAACTGGGGATACACGAGAGATGACACCTTTGTTTCCATGTCGTCCAGCCATCTTGTCACCAACCTGAAGTGTTTTACGTGTTGCCACATAAACCTTGACCATCTTCTGAACACCTGGAGGTAATTCTGCACCTTCTTTAATTTTTGCACTCTCTTGCTCATAAAAAAGTTCAAACTCCTCTTGTTTAGCTTTTGACTGCTTAACAAGTGAAGCAACTTCTTTATTTACAGCTGCATCTTTAACTTTTAATTTTGCTAATTCACTATTTTCTAGAGACTTTAAATCCTTAGAGGCTAGTTTATCTCCACTCTTAATATTACCAATATTACTAGTTGAGAGGTTTCCAGAGAGTTTTAAACGAATTCGGCGAAAGATGTCCCCATCAATTATTCCAAACTCATCATCAATATCTTTTTTAATATTCTCTAAACGCTCTTCATCAATAACCAGTGCACGAGAATCTTTTGCCACTCGATCTTTAGTAAATATCTGAACATCAATGACAACACCAGATTTTGAGGCTCCCATTCTTAAAGAGGTATCTTTAACATTGTTAGCTTTTTCTCCAAAGATAGCACGCAATAATTTCTCTTCTGGAGAAAGAACTGTTTCGCTTTTAGGGGTTACCTTTCCAACAAGAATATCACCGCCTTTTACTCGAGCACCAACATATACAATACCGACATCATCAAGTTTTGATAGTGCAGACTCACTTACATTAGGTATATCTGCAGTAACTTCTTCAGCGCCAAGTTTTGTATCTCTAGCATAAGCTGTCAATTCTTCAATATGAATTGAAGTATAGCGGTCTTCCTGGACTACTTTTTCTGATATGAGTATTGAATCTTCAAAGTTATATCCATTCCAAGGCATAAAGGCAATCATCATATTTTGACCTAATGCTAAGCTCACCTAAGTCAGTTGATGGGCCATCTGCCAAGACATCGCCAGCAACAACCTTATCACCTGGCTGAACAAGTGGTTTTTGATTGATACAAGTATTTTGATTTGAACGAGAATATTTCACTAAACTATAAATATCAACACCAAGCTCTCCAGCCTTTGCTTGCTTAGCATCAACACGAATTACGATTCTTGAAGCATCTACTGTTTCAACAACTCCATCATGATTTGCAACAACACAGACACGTGAATCAGTTGCAACAACTCGCTCAATCCCAGTTCCAACAAGAGGCTTTTCAGCTCTAAGCACAGGTACTGCTTGACGCTGCATATTTGATCCCATTAATGCGCGGTTAGCATCATCATGTTCTAGAAAAGGTATAAGTGATGCAGCTACAGATGATATTTGTTTTGAGTCAATATCAATAAGTGTTACTTCTGACTTACCTACAAGTACAAATTCATTTTTATGGCGTCCTGAAACAAGGTCGTCTACCAAATAACCCTTGCTATCTACTTTAGAGTTTGCTTGAGCAATAGTGTGGTCAATCTCATCAATTGCTGACACATACACAATTTCTTTAGTGACTTGTCCTTTCTTAACTATTTGATAAGGAGTCTCTAAAAAACCATAATCATTCGTTCTTGCATAAACTGCTAAAGTATTAATTAATCCAATATTCGGACCTTCAGGTGTTTCAATTGGACACAATCGACCATAATGAGATGGATGAACATCACGAACTTCAAAACCAGCACGTTCTCTTGTCAAGCCACCAGGCCCTAAGTGCTGATATGCGTCGCTTATGAGTCACTCCAGACAATGGATTTACTTGATCCATAAATTGAGATAACTGTGAGGAGCCAAAAAACTCCCTCACTGCCGCCGAAACTGGCTTAGAGTTAATAAGATCTTGCGGAGTTAGTTCGTCTGTTTCAGCAAGGTTCAATCCTTCTTTCACAGCTTTTTCTACACGAATTAGGCCGATTCTAAATTGGTTTTCAATCATTTCACCAATAGCTCTTACTCTTCTATTAGCTAAAGTATCAACATCATCTACAACATCATGTCCATTTTTAATATCAATTAACTGTTTAATTACATTAATAATATCATCATGAGTTAGAACATGCTCACCAGTCTCACTAGCAACACCTAACCTTCTATTTAGCTTCATTCGACCAACACGAGAAAGGTCATAACGATCATTATTAAAAAATAGATTAGAAAAAAGTGTGTTAACTGCATCTTCAGTAGCAGGCTCACCCGGTCTCATTACATGGTAGATTGACATGCGAGCTTCAATTTCTGTTTGCAACTCATCTAGACGTAAAGTGTCAGAAATATAGATACCATTTTCAGCATCATTAAGATAGATAATATTAATCTTCTTAATCTTAGTCGCAGTTAATACCTCAATAGACTCTTCAGTTATTAATGAGTTTGCAGCTAATAAGATTTCACCAGTATCAGTATCAACTATATCTGCAGAAATGACTTTTCCAATAAGATATTCAAGTGGAGCATTAATTGAGTCTACTTTTGCGTCCTGAAGAATTTTTGCGTGCTTAGCAGTAATTCGACGTCCTTGCTCAACAACAATATCCTTTCCAACCTTAATATCAAACTCTGCAATAATTCCTTTCAAACGTTCAGGTTTAATGACTAGATCACATGATTTAGATTTTAATTTAACAACAATATGATCAAAGAAAGTATCAATAATGTCATTTGTAGACTGTCCCATAGCTCGTAGCAAGGCAGTCACAGGTAATTTTCTTCTTCTATCTATTCGAACAAATAAGTGCTCGTGATGATCAAACTCAAAGTCTAACCATGAACCACGGTAAGGAATAATACGTGATGAGAATAATATTTTCCCAGAAGAGTGAGTTTTCCCCTTATCATGCTCAAAAATAACTCCTGGAGAACGATGAAGCTGAGAAACCACAACACGCTCAGTTCCATTAATTACAAAGGTTCCAGTATCAGTCATCAATGGAAGCTGCCCTAAATAGACACTTTCTTCGATAATTTGCTTAACGCGACGCTTCTTCTTTAAATTAGAACCATTTTTGTCAAAAAGGACCAAGTTAAGTTTAACTTGCAAGGTTGCAGCATACGTTACTCCACGAAGCTTACATTCTTTAACATTATATTTAGGCTCTTGAAGCTCATAATCCAAATATTCAATTTCGGCATAACCATTTAAGGCTGTAATTGGAAATACAGATTGAAAAACAGAGTGAAGACCAATATTTTCCTTTTCAGTAGCTCCTTTTTGAATAAAGCTATTAAATGAATTAATCTGAATAGATAATAAATCTGGCTCTTTAAGAATCGACTCTCTTGTTCCAAAATTATTTCTGATACGTTTTTTTTCTGTAAATGAATAAGTCATGGATGCCTCGTAATAATCAATAAATGGTTTTCAAAATTACTTCTAAAAAAACACCAAAATCCCCTTTGGGGATTTTGGTTTGTAGCATTGAACAAATTACTTAAGTTCTACGCTAGCGCCAGCTTCTTCAAGCTGCTTTTGAATATCATCAGCTTCCGCTTTTGATGCACCTTCTTTAATTGCTGCAGGAGCACTTTCAACAAGATCTTTAGCCTCTTTAAGACCCAATCCTGTAATAGTACGAACAGCTTTAATAACTGCAACTTTCTTATCACCAAAACTTGTTAGCATTACATTAAACTCAGTCTTTTCTTCAGCTGCTGCACCAGCATCTGCTGCTGCTGCTACTGGTGCCGCTGCAACCGCTGCTGCAGAAACTCCAAACTTCTCTTCCATTGCTGATACTAGTTCAACAACATCCATTACAGACATATCTGCAATTGCACCTAAAATATCTTCATTGCTTAATTTCGCCATGATATTTACTCCTCTATATAATTATTATTGTTTTTGATCACGAATAGCTGCTACAACACGAGTTAACTTAGTTGGAACTTCGTTTAAAGTTCTAACTAACTTCTCAGTTGGTGCAAGCATCAACGCCATCAACATACTGATTGCTTGATCTTTAGTTGGTAAGCTCGCGATTCTCTTTAATTGATCTGCATCAATAAATTCACCGGATACTCCCAAACCTTTAACAACTAATGCTTCATTATCTTTAATGAAGTCACGGAAAACACGAGCTACAGCGCCCGGATCTTCTTGAGAAAAACCCAAGATAACCGGTCCACTTAAGACTGGGAGTAATACATTCACATCCTGTCTCAGCTAATGCTCTCTTTGCAAGCGTATTTTTAACAACACGCAAAGAAACATCTGCGTCCATAGCAGCATTTCGCAAATTAGTCATTTGTCCAACATTCAATCCACGATACTCAGCAACACCAACAGACACAGCACCATTAGCTACTGCATTTACCTGTTCGACGACTGCTTTTTTTGCTTCAAGACTTAGAGCCATAATCTCTCCTGAACAATTAAAAAATGAAAGCTATAAAATTACAACTTTCGCCACAAGGTATTTCCATACCCTCTACATAGGCAAATTGAAGGATCAATTTATTAAGCAACAAATTATAATCAATCTGTCGCACCTATGGTCTTTGAGGCAGAACAAGTTACCTTGTCGCCCAAAGAATTTCTTAGCTGATAATTATTAAATTATCAGCTATTTAAATCTATTTAAATATCTACACTTGCACCATCAACACTAAGGCCTGGGCCCATAGTTGATGAAACACTTACTTTTTTGATATAAATACCTTTTGTTGAACTTGGTTTAGCTTTTTTAATCGCATCAATAAGTGCAACAATATTTTCTTCTAACGCTTTCACGTCAAAAGAAGCTTTTCCAATACCAGCATGAACAATTCCAGCTTTATCAGCACGGTAACGTACTTGACCCGCTTTTGCATTCTTTAACAGCAGTAGCAACGTCAGGTGTTACAGTTCCAACTTTTGGATTTGGCATCAATCCACGAGGTCCAAGAACTTGACCTAATCTACCAACAACACCCATTGCATCTGGAGATGCAATAACAACATCATAATTTAAATCTCCATCTTGCATGCTTTTCATTAGATCATCCATACCAACAATATCTGCGCCTGCATCAGTTGCTTTTTGAGCATTATCACCTTGAGTAAAAACAGCAACACGAACAACTTTTCCAGTTCCATTAGGAAGGACAACTGCACCACGAACATTTTGGTCTGATTTTTTTGTATCAATACCTAAGTTAATACTTACATCAACCGACTCATCAAACTTAGCTGAAGCACAATCCTTGACTAATGCTAAAGCCTCAGTAATTGCGTATTTAGAGCCTTCTTTAATTTTTAAAGCACTTGCTTTTTGATTTTTTGATAAATTAGCCATTATTAACCCTCCACCACAATGCCCATTGAGCGAGCAGTACCCGCAACAATTTGAACCGCTGCATCTAAATCATTTGCATTTAAGTCTTTCATTTTTATATTCGCAACTTCTTCTAATTGAGCACGAGTAACTTTACCAACCTTATTAAGATGTGGCTCACCACTTCCTTTTTCAATACCTGTCACTTTTAGAAGTAAAACTGCTGCAGGAGGAGTTTTAGTTATAAATGTAAAACTACGATCACTGTAAACAGTAATAATTACTGGAACTGGCATACCCTTATCAAGCTCTTGTGTTTGAGCATTAAACGCCTTACAAAAATCCATAATATTTACACCATGTTGACCCAATGCTGGACCAACTGGTGGTGAAGGATTTGCCTCTGCTGCAGGAACCTGCAACTTAATATATGACTCAATTTTTTTTGCCATTTTTATCTCCTATGGGTTCAAACGCTTTTAAGCTCCCCGTTAACAATTCAGTCGCTTGCGACTGACTTATGTCTTCTCTACTTGAGAAAACTCTAATTCAACTGCAGTAGTTCGTCCAAAAATTAAAACCTCCACTGTCAGCAAACTCTTTTCATAATTAACACTTTCAACAGTTCCATTAAATTCATTAAATGGACCTTCAGTAACCAAAACTTCTTCACCTGGTTGAAATGCAACCTTAGGCTTAGGTTTGTCAGCACCTTCTTGAACGCGTGCAAAAATTCTATCTACTTCTCTCTGAGTTATTGGAGAAGGTTTTCCAGATGAACCACCTATAAATCCTATAACGTTATTAGTGTTTTTAACTAGTAACCAGCTAGGCTCAGTAAGCTCCATCTTAATCAGCATATAGCCTGGGAAAAATTTACGCTCAGTTTCTTTTTTCTTTCCAGCTTTTAGCTCAACTACTTGTTCAGTTGGAATAAGAATCTCATCAACTAAATCTTCAATACCTTCTCTAGTCACAGCTTCTTCAATAGCTATTTTAACTTTCGCTTCATAGCCGCTTCTAGCATGGATTACAAACCAATTCTTAGACATGATAATCCTTTACTTAAAAAATATTAATTGACGAAATTGATTGAACACCCCAAGTAAAGAATGCATCAACAATCCAAAGGAAAATTGCAACTATAACTACTGCAACCATAATGATTCCAGTTGTTTTTATTGTTTCTTGACGAGTTGGCCAAACAACCTTTCGTAATTCAATTCGTGTTTCTTTCAAAAAATGAACAAATCGATCACCTTGATCAGATTTTACAAAAACAGTAACCGCTATAGCAAAAACTACAAGCGTTACTAAAACTTTTGTAAGCGCATTAAATCCTAAAGGATTGACATAATATAAAGCAAGTCCAGCAACTACAATTAAAATTGCTAAGATAGTTTTCCACTGATCAGAACCACTCTTTAAATTTTCTATTTGTTTAGCCACACATATCCTTTAATTTGGCAGGCAAGGAGGGACTCGAACCCCCAACCAATGGTTTTGGAGACCACTACTCTACCAATTGAGCCACTTGCCTAAATATCAAACCCTAAAAAAGTGGCTACTCATAAAAAGCAACCACTTACTAAATCTAACTTTTAACTCGTAATTTTCGAGACGACTCCAGCACCTACTGTGCGTCCACCTTCTCTAATTGCAAATCTTAATCCTTCTTCCATTGCAATCGGAGCTAGTAACTCAATTGTCATCTTCACATTGTCACCTGGCATAACCATTTCAACGCCTTTTGGCAGTTCGCATGCACCAGTAACGTCTGTTGTTCTGAAGTAGAACTGAGGACGATAATTGTTAAAGAATGGAGTATGACGTCCACCTTCTTCTTTACTTAAAACATATATCTCTGCTTCAAACTTAGTGTGCGGGTTAATCGTACCTTTCTTAGCAAGTACTTGACCACGCTCAACATCTTCACGCTTCGTACCACGAAGAAGAACACCAACGTTATCACCTGCTTCACCTGAGTCAAGCAATTTTCTAAACATTTCAACACCTGTACAAGTAGTCAGCTGCGTATCTTTAATACCAACGATTTCAATTTCATCACCAACATTAACAACACCACGTTCGATACGACCTGTTACAACCGTTCCACGACCTGAGATTGAGAACACGTCCTCAATTGGCATTAGGAATGTCTTATCTGTATCACGCTCTGGAGTTGGGATGTATGTATCTAATGCTTCAACTAACTTCATAATTGAAGGGACACCAATATCTGATGTATCACCTTCTAATGCTTTCAAAGCTGAACCAAAGATTACTGGAGTGTCATCACCTGGGAATTCGTATTCTGTCAAAAGTTCACGGATTTCCATTTCAACAAGCTCTACTAATTCTTCATCATCAACCATATCGGCTTTGTTCATGTAAACAACGATGTAAGGAACACCAACTTGACGAGACAATAGAATGTGCTCACGCGTTTGAGCCATTGGTCCATCAGTTGCAGCGATTACAATAATAGCGCCGTCCATTTGAGCAGCACCTGTAATCATGTTCTTAACGTAGTCGGCGTGTCCTGGACAATCAACGTGAGCGTAGTGACGAGCCGCTGACTCATACTCTACGTGCGCTGTTGAAATCGTGATACCACGCTCTCTTTCTTCAGGAGCATTATCAATATTTGCATAATCCTTGAATTCACCACCGTTCATCTCAGCCATAACCTTAGTAAGGGCTGCAGTTAAAGTAGTTTTTCCATGGTCAACGTGACCAATTGTTCCCACATTTACGTGTGGTTTGGTTCTTTCAAATTTCTCTTTTGCCATTTCTAATCCCCTATATTCATTCAATTTACATGGAGCTCACCACCGGATTTGAACCGGCGACCTCTTCCTTACCAAGGAAGTGCTCTACCAACTGAGCTAGGTGAGCACAGCCCTAACCACATGGAGCGGGTGATGGGAATCGAACCCACCTCATTAGCTTGGAAGGCTAAGGTAATACCAATATACGACACCCGCAATTTCTTATTCTCATGTTCTTCTGGTGGAGGGAGTTGGATTCGAACCAACGTACTCAGAGAGAACGGATTTACAGTCCGTCGCCTTTAACCACTCGGCCACCCCTCCAAAAAAACAATCGGACATTATCCCATAACTAATTTAGCTTAGCAAGGTTTAAATGTAGTAATTAAAAGGTTATTCGTTGATTATTTTTGCCTTGAAGCGCCACTAGCAACTGCTGCTTCAAATATTGCTTTTGGAACAACTTTGATTAGCCTAGGATCAAACGGTTTAGGAATAAAATAGTCTTTTCCAAAAGTCAAACTAGTATCTTTATAAATCTCTATTAATTCTTTAGGAGCTGGAAGCTTAACCAAGTCTTTAAGTGCATGAACTGCTGCAACCTTCATTTCAGTATTAATAATTTTAGAGTTGGCATCAAGTGCTCCTCTAAAAATATAAGGAAAGCCAAGAACATTATTTACCTGATTTGGATAATCACTTCTTCCTGTAGCCATTAACACGTCATCTCTGCAGGCATAAACATCTACTGGTGAGATTTCTGGATCAGGATTAGATAATGCAAAAATTATTGGTCTTTTAGCCATCGATTTCACCATCTCTTGAGTTACAAGATTTCCTCTAGCAACACCTATAAAAACGTCAGAGCCATCAATAGCATCACTTAAAGT
Organism: uncultured Candidatus Thioglobus sp.; assembly: GCA_905182815.1. Lineage (GTDB taxonomy): Bacteria > Pseudomonadota > Gammaproteobacteria > PS1 > Pseudothioglobaceae > Pseudothioglobus. Next base: position 418,766 of record CAJJCX010000004.1, on the reverse strand, counting down.
TTTTTTATCAGTATCTACTGCAAAAGCTAGTTTTTCCTTACTTAAGTTTTCACTTTTTGTTGAAACTACTCCATTACGATCAACCAGCAAGAATATTGTCTTTACTAAAGCCAAGTTCGAGCAATAAATTTAATGTTGCAATTCCAGCAGATCCAGCACCAGCGCATACAATTTTGGCTTCCTTGAAGTTTTTTTCTTGGATTTCGAGCGCATTTAAAAGTCCTGCTGCGACAATAATAGCAGTCCCATGTTGATCATCATGAAAAACAGGTATATCTAACTCATCAATTAATCTCTTTTCAATTTCAAAGCAGCGCGGCGCAGAAATATCCTCTAAATTAATCCCACCAAATGTTGGCGCAATGTTTTTAATTGTACTGATAATTTCTTCAACATCTTGAGTATCAAGCTCTATATTAAAAACATCGATACCTGCAAAACGCTTGAATAATACAGCCTTACCTTCCATCACTGGTTTTGCCGCCAAAGGCCCAACATTTCCTAAGCCTAGGACAGCTGAACCATCAGTAATTACTGCCACCAAATTACCTTTAATAGTATATTTATTAACCGCACCAGGATCTTTTACAATTTCTCTTACAGGAGCTGCAACGCCTGGACTATAAGCTAAACTCAGATCTTGATCGTTATCTAATTTCTTGTGAGAAGTAACATTAATCTTTCCAGGTCTTCCTTCCTGGTGATAAGCTAAAGCCTTATCATGCAGAGTTTGTGACATTTTCGCCTTATTTAATGATTTTTAAGTTTGTGAAACAAACTCTTCACCAATTTTGATATCAGATCTAAGGGTTTCAAGTGCTGCATTAAGTGTTTTTTCTTCAAATGCTGAAAGATCTCCAAAACCTAATATTTTATCAACACCATTTTTACCCAACAGGACTGGTTGTGCAAAAAAGCGAGCCCTATCTCCAGAGCCTTCAACATAAGTACACTCTATTACGCCTTCTTCACCATTAAGAGCGCGAACTAGAGACAAACCAAATTTTGCTGCTGCCTGACCCATTGATAAAGTAGCTGAGCCACCACCAGCTTTTGCCTCAACAACTTCAGTTCCTGCATTCTGAATACGTTTGTCATTGCAGATGCACTAGCCTCATCAAAGTCAAAACCTGACTGTGAAAGCAACGGAAGGATAGTAATTCCTGAGTGGCCACCAATTACAGGAACACTTACATCTTCAGGATTAACCCCATTAACTTCAGCAACAAATGTACTAGAACGAATAATATCTAAAGTCGTAATGCCAAATAAGCGTGCTGGATCGTAAACTCCTTTTTTCTTTAGAACATCTGCTGCAATTGCAACCGTTGTGTTTACAGGATTTGTAATAATTCCAATTAAAGCCTTTGGACAAGTATCTGCACATACTGAAACGAGGTTTTTAACAATACCTGCATTAATATTAAAAAGATCGGACCGATCCATTCCTGGCTTACGAGCAACGCCAGCTGAAATTAATACAATATCTGCATTTACTAGAGCAGGTGAAGGGTCTTCGCCTGCAAAACCAGAAACTTTAACTGCCGTTGGTATATGACTCAAATCTGCCGCGACACCTGGTGTCACAGGAGCAATGTCATACAATGACAATTCAGTTCCATTTGGTAACTGTGTTTTCAATAATAATCCTAACGCCTGACCAATTCCACCAGCAGCACCTAAAACAACAACTTTCATAACATCTCCCTAAAAATATAAAAAATAGCTATGCAATTATGCTAATAGCAAATTATTCATTGTAGCAATATTACTAACTGAAATTTCTTTTGGACAAACAGTCTCACAATGCCGATGATTTGAACAACTTCCAAAGCCTTCTTCTTCCATTTGATTTATCATTCTTTCTGCACGCTTCTTGCTTTCAATTTTGCCTTGGGGCAACTGCTCAAAATGATTAATCTTTGCAGCCACAAATAAACTTGCTGAAGCATTTGGACAAACTGCAACACATGCACCGCATCCAATACAAGTTGCTGAGTCAAATGCACAATCTGCATCGTCTTTATTAATCAGTTGAGAGTTAGCTTCAGGGGCAGAGCCAACAGAAACAGAGATAAACCCTCCAGACTGAATAATTCGGTCAAACGCTTCTCGCTTAACAGCCAAATCTTTCATAATTGGGAAACTTTGAGCACGCCATGGCTCGATCCAAAGCTCTCTCTGATTAGCATAATCCCTCATATAAAGCTGGCAAGTAGTCGTTGCTTTCTTTTCGCCATGAGGGTGGCCATTAATTACCAATGAGCAGGTGCCGCAAATTCCTTCTCTACAATCATAATCGAATACTACACAATCTTCACCTTTGTCAATAAGCTTCTCATTTAAGTGATCTAGCATCTCTAAAAATGAGGTGTCGCTATCAATATTTTCAACATGGTAAGTTACAAAGCTTCCGTCACTACTCGTATTTTTTTGTCGCCAGATATGCAGTGTGAAATTCATTTATAGTCCCTATATGTTGGCTTAATAAATTCATAATTAAGCTCTTCTTTATGAAGCTCCGGGCCATTCTCGTTAAATTCCCATGCAGCTACATAACCATAGTTCTCATCATCTCTCATAGCATCACCACTTTCAGCGAGATACTCAAGGCGCGCATGTGCGCCACAAGACTCTTCACGATCAAGAGCATCAACACACATTAGATGGCCAAGCTCAATAAAATCTGCAACCCTACCAGCCTTTTCTAGGGTTTGATTAAAGTCAGTATCTGAGCCAGTTACTTTAATACTTTTCCAGAAATCAGACTTTAGTTTTTCAATTGATTTCACCGCCTCTTCAAGCGCATTCTTATCTCTTGCCATTCCGCATGCAGCCCATAAGATACCACCTACTTTTCTATGAAAATAGTCGGGAGAATGTTCTGGCATTGGCGCATTCATTAGCTTATCTATACGACTTTTAACTGCATCGATAGAGGCTATGACCTCAGGGTGATCATTACTTACCTTTTCAAATGTTCCGCGCGCTAGATAGTTAGCAACAGTTTGTGGCGCAATGAAATAGCCATCGGCTAATCCTTGCATCAATGCAGAGGCACCTAATCGATTTGCCCCATGATCAGAAAAATTAGCTTCACCACAAGCAAACAACCCATCAATCGTTGTCATTAGGTTGTAATCAACCCATAATCCACCCATTGTGTAATGCGGCGCAGGATAAATCTTCATTGGCACTTCATAAGGATTTTCACCTGTAATACTTTTATACATATCAAACAAGTTACCGTATTTCTCTTTAACTTTATCAATGCCCATTTTTTCAATGACCGAAGAAAAATCAAGATAAACGCCAAGCCTTTGATCATTAATGATTGAACCAACACCTCGCCCTTCATCGCATATACCTTTAAGAGCTCTTGATGCAATATCTCTTGGCACTAAGTTTGCAAATGCAGGGTACATTCGCTCCAGAAAATAATCTCTATTTTCTTCTAAAATCTCATTTGGATTTTTATCGCAATCTTCAATATTTTTTGGGGCCCATATTCGACCATCATTTCTTAAAGATTCACTCATTAGTGTTAATTTGGACTGACTGTCACCAGTTGGTGGAACACAAGTTGGGTGAATCTGAGTGAAACTTGGATTTGCAAAATAAGCACCATTTTTATGTGCTCTCCATGTTGCAGAAGTATTACAACCCTTCGCATTAGTTGACAGGAAATAGGCATTACTATAACCACCAGTGCACATTACAACACAATCAGCAACGTGTGAAGAAATTTCACCCGTGATTAAATCTCGCACTACAACTCCTCGGGCCTTTCCATCAATTATTATTATTTCTAACATTTCAGATCTAGAAGTATGTTTTACTTTTCCAGATGCTATTTCTTTGCTCATTGAGCTATATGCCCCTAACAAGAGTTGCTGTCCAGTTTGTCCACGAGCATAAAAAGTTCGAGAGACCTGAGTACCACCAAATGACCTATTTGCCAAATAACCACTATATTCTCTTGCAAAAGGAACACCTTGGGAAACTGCCTGATCAATAATATTGCAACTTAATTGAGCTAAGCGATATATATTGGACTCCCTTGCGCGGAAATCACCACCCTTGATTGTGTCATAGAAGAGCCTCCAGGTACTATCACCATCATTTTGATAATTTTTACTAGCATTGACGCCGCCCTGAGCAGCGATTGAATGCGCTCTTCTTGGGCTGTCGTTGTAACAAAAAGACTGGACATTGTAGCCCGCCTCTCCTAGTGTTGCGCATAAAGATGCGCCTGCAAGACCAGTTCCAATAACAATAATATTATATTTTTTTCTATTTTGCGGCGCGATAAGAGCTAAATCAAATTTATGTTTCTCCCATCTACCCTCTAAGGGCCCAGTCGGCACGTTTGGATTAAATTTTTGCATACAAAATACCTAGTGGAATTGAAGCATAGCCTGCCATGATTACAAAGACAATCCCAAATGCTAAACCCTTGGGTTGTTTACTGGAAATACCGAATGTTTGAAGTACGTTTGTCAACCCATGATGCAAGTGTGTTGATATTGCAATCATTCCAAGACCATAAATAGCCCACATCATTGGTCTTTGAAAAATTAACTGGATTTCTGAATATAAATCAGTAGAGTCGATTGAAAACATTTGAACACTATGGGTAACTATAAAAATAAGAATAATAGATGCGCCAGACCATGCAACTAGTCTTGGTATGGCTTTAGGATAAGGCTTCTTATATCTATCACCAGAACTAACATTATTTGATAATTGCCTAGTAACTGCAGTCACAACATGAAAGACAATTGTTATGCTCAATAAGGCGATTAATATTGGAGAGAAGATTGAGCTATTGAACCAAACATAAAGTGCTGTAAAGGCTTGCTCACCAGCATGAAAAGTCAAAGCTCCTAAAAGATAAAATATTAGGAAAAAAAACCAGAATAATCCAGCTAATGCCATCAATTTTCTTCTGTCGTACAGTGTTATTTTTAGTAGAATTCATCTAACAGCAATTTAGCTAATTAACAGCTATTTATTATATTTTAAAAAAGAAGGAATTTTAGTCTTAATTAATCTATGTAAAGGTGTTTTTTATATGGTAATTTAAATTTTTTAGTTAATTACACATCATTATACAAAAGTAATATTTACTAGCTCATTTAAATCAAATATCTAAATAGGTTTCTAGAGAATCATCTAACGCCTTCAGCCATGGCGTATGGTGAGGTGGTGACTGGGTTCCTGTCATCAAAGATGCATGAGATTTATCTCTAAAAGTCATAATTCCATCTTTTTTATCATGCTTCCAATCCATAAATGTCTTATTCACTCCTTTGATATCAAAATTGGGATAATCAGTTTCATCAATTAACATTTGAGTGTAGGCGCCTTGAAAGTCAATTGCATAAGCAACATCCTCTTGCGCTGTTTCTCTCTTATGCCATTCAAGTGTATGCGCCTGCATATCATCAAATGAAGGTAACTCTATTTTTTCAAGAATAACGTCTCTTGCATACCAAGCTTGGGCATCAAACATATTAAAGGTATACCATTGATCTTGCATACCTAAATACATCAGCTTTGGATTTTTCTCCCAGACAACGCCTTTAAATAAACCTAATGGATAAAGAATATTATTCGTTTTTAAGCGGAGTGAATCTGGCAAGAATGGGAAATGGTGAATATAGCCTGTACATAGAATAATTGAATCAACATCTTTTGAGCTCCCATCGGCAAAATGAGCAGTATTTCCTGAGACTTTAATTAATGCAGGCTTCTCCTCCCAATTATCAGGCCAGCCAAATCCCATTGGAGCCGTTCGATAACTACTTATAATTGACTTGGCTCCATATTTGTAGCATTGAGAGCCAATATCTTCAGCAGAGTAACTACTTCCAATTATTAAGATATCTTGGCCTTCAAACTCTAAAGCATCTCTAAAGTCATGGGCATGAAGTATTCTGCCATTAAAATGACTAAATCCTTCATAACTAGGGACATTAGGGGTGGAAAAATGTCCAGAAGCAACAATAACGTAATCAAATTCTTCAGAATACGTCTCATCATCAACTAGGTTACTTATAGATAAAGTAAATAGCCCACTTTGCTCACTGTATTCAACATTTCTTATGGCGGTATTAAATCTTATCTTATCTCGAACATTAGCTTTTTTAACCCTTCCCTGAATATAATCAAACAAAACCTCTCTTGGTGGAAAGGAGGCTATAGGATGACCAAAGTGCTCTTCAAAGTAATAGTCTGCAAATTCTAAGCACTCTTTAGGGCCATTTGACCAAAGATAACGGTACATACTGCTGTGTGCAATTTCGCCATGTTCATCAAGTCCCGTCCTCCAGCTGTAATTCCATAGCCTCCCCAGTTATCTTGCTTCTCAAAACAAACAATCTCCGGGACGATTTCACCATTTTCTTCCGCTGATTTAAAGGCTCTAAGCTGGGCCAGACCAGATGGACCAGCACCAATAATTGCTACTTTTTTATTCATTATTTTTGCCTAAATTAGTTAATTTTTTGTAAAAAAAATTTTAAATATTATTTATTATGTTACACACATAAATATCAATTTAATCTTAAATATTTGTGGTAATAAATGGTATTTAATGGTATAAAATGGTTTTATGTTTCGTGGAATTCACCTATTATCAATTGATTCGAAAGGAAGGGTAAAGATACCTGTTCGCCATCAACATCAAGTAGCCAAAATCTGCTCTGGGGAAATGGTCCTTAGTATTCATCCTGATGACCCTTGTTTAGTTTTATACCCACTTCCTAATTGGCAACAACTTGAACGAGAAGATTGCTGAACTCCCTTCGCTGAATGTTCACTCTAAGAAAATATCCAGAAAACTTATAGGTCATGCATGTGATTGTGACTTGGATAAAATTGGCAGAATTTTATTACCAAGCTCTCACAAGAGTTATGCAAATTTAACAGATAAAGCGATTCTAAGTGGCCAAGGTACAAGTTTTGAAATTTGGGATGAAAAGGCATGGCATCAGAACAAATTGAAAAACTTGAAAGATTAAGTTCTCAAGATGATGTTCCTGAAGAGATTTCAAAACTTTCACTTTAAAGCGATGAATCAATTAAGTGTAATAACTCAATGATAGAATCAAATCATCATGAATCAGTCCTTTTCAATGAGTCTATTAAAGGCCTTAATATTAAGCCTAATGGTGTCTATGTTGATGCCACTCTAGGTAGGTGTGGACATACCAAGGGAATACTAAATAATCTTGGAAATTCTGGAAAGGTTATTGGCCTTGATCAAGATATGGAGGCAATCAATTATGCACAAATAAATTTTCCAGACTCACGCCTAACCCCAATTCATTGTAATTTTTCAAACCTTCAAGATACTCTTAGTCAATTGAATTTATTAGGAAAAGTAGATGGCATATTAATGGATCTTGGCATCTCTTCACCTCAAATTGACAATGCTGAAAGAGGGTTTAGCTTTATGAAAGATGGCGCTCTTGACATGAGGATGGATCAAACCCAAACTACTACTGCAGCAAGCTGGTTAAGAGATAGTAGCGAAACCGAAATTGCTAATACTCTTTTTCAGTATGGCGAAGAAAAAAGAAGTAGAATTATTGCCTCAACCATTAAAGAATATCAAAAAAATAACGATCTGAACTCAACGCTTGAGCTAGCAAATATTATCTCTAGTGTTGTAAGACCTGGCAAAAAAAAGCACCCAGCGACTCGCTCATTTCAAGCTATTAGAATTGCAATTAATGATGAATTAAAAAAACTTTCAGAAGCTCTTGAGCAAACTATTGACGCATTATCTCCCAAAGGAAGACTTGTAATTATTACTTTTCACTCAATTGAAGACAGAATAGTTAAACAATTCATTCGTAAACATTCTCGACCTAAGCAACTCCCAAAAGGATTACCAGTCATTGCCAATGATGAGTCTGAATGCTTACTGAAAGATTTAGGAAAAATTAAGCCTTCTGATGAAGAGATCAAAGTGAATAGAAGATCACGAAGTGCAATCCTCCGTTTGGTTGAAAAGTGCTAGCGATAATTAAAAAAAAATTCATTATTAATATTTTATTAATAATTTCGATCGTTTCAATTTCAATATTAAGCATTCATTGGCATCATCAAATGTATTTGCTACATCAAAACGAAAAAGTTGTTAAGTCTAATCATGAGCGCATAAATGCTCTAAACAGGCAGCTAATGATGGAATATTCAGAGCTTGAAAGTGGCATAACGATTTATCAAAAATCAAAAGAAGAATTATTGATGTTCGTCCCAATTGAAACTGAAGAGATTTCTATATGAAGATTGCAAGGGTACAGGGTTACAGAAACAGACAAGCATTAATTAAAATTAGTTTCATTATCATTGTGTTCTTTTTTATTTATAGGGCTTTTAGTATTACCGATATTATTGCAAATGACTTGTCATTAAAACTTAAGGCCTCAAATAATTCTGAGTTTACAATTATTGAAAAATCCATAAGGGGTAATATTCTGGACAGGAATAATAATCTTCTTGCTATAAACCTCATACATAAAAAAATTAATCTTGACCCAATGATTCTTCAAGATGAATATATTGATCTTTTGGCTGAAGCCTTGAATATTCCAACAGATGAATTTAGGGAAAAAATAAGTAAAAAGAGAGAAAATAAAAGAAAGTACTTTATTGTTAAAGAAAAATTAAGAGTAAATGACCCTATTCTAAGTAATATTGCTGAACTCAAAAATAAACGCGTTAACATTTGCTTGAAAGAATTTAAATTACCATCCAATAACTTGGCAGATAAAGTTAAATTACTTGTTGGCTTAAAGCTAGAAGCAAAAGAAAAAATAGAAGATGAAAATTGCACTAGGCAATCAATAGCTGGGGTAGCAATCGAATCTAGTGGTTTTCGCTACTATCCTAAAAAAGACTCTGTAGCGCCATTAATTGGAAAAACTAATATTAATAATATTGGGGTATTTGGCATTGAATCAGAATATGACCAATATTTAGCTGGATTTGATGGTGTTAAGCGATTAGCAGATAACAAAAATGGTTCTAATATCTACTATGATGCAGAGTTAATTAAAAAATTTAAAGAAGGTGCTGATTTAAATTTAACTATTGACTCAGATATTCAATTTCACGTCTACAATGCAATCAAAGAGCAGGCTGAATTCCATGAGGCAGACTCTGCCGCTGCGATTGTGCTATCACCTAATGGTGAAATATTAGCCCTTACAAACTACCCATCAACAGATCCAAACAATCATCAAAACTATAGTGCTGATGATTATCGTAATCGTGTTTTCTCTGATAAAACTGAGCCAGGATCTACCATGAAGCCCTTTACAATGCTTCTTGCTTTAGATAAAGGCGTAATAACTGCAACAGAAGATGAATTAATTGATGTCACAACTCGTGTTGGAAACATACTGCCTGACAAAAAATATACAGAGATGACGATTCAAAGAATTCTTGAAAAATCACATAATTTAGGCACAGTAATGGTTGCTGAAAATATTGAAAATGAAGAGTTCTACAACACATGGAAAATGCTAGGTTTTGGAAGTTCACTTGGATTAATGCCTGGAACTGAAAATCCTGGAGTTTTAAGACATTATAGTAATTGGGGCTTAGCTGACAAACGCTCACTTTCATTTGGACATGGCCCTATGAATACAAATCTTGCACAATTAGCAAGAGCTTATCTTGTGTTTGCCAATGAAGGCGCAATACCTTCATTAAAACTTTTTAAAAACAACAGTGCTCCTGATAATTTAGAGCAAGTCTTTTCTCCAGAATCGACTAAAAGAATAGCTGAAATACTCGACTCTGTTGCTTCAGATAATGGATCAGGTTATCGAGCGGTAATTGATGGTTACTCAGTTGCCGGAAAAACAGGCACAGCAGAAATGGTTATTGATGGAAAGTACAGCAAAGATGGCGCTAAAAGAACTTATTTCATTGGGTTCTCTCCTGCTGAAAATCCAAAATATATTATGGCAGTTAGGCTTGATTACCCTAAAAAATGCTTTGTATCTTGGGATCCAACTATGAGAAATCGATGTGAAGGCTCTAATTCAGCCTCTATGGCATTTCAAAAAGCGATGAAAAGAATACTGATTAATGATCCAGATATTAAATCAAAGTTTGAAGGCTAAGTTTACTTTTTAGATACTGGGTTAGCCTTGCCTTTCATAATATTTTCCATAACAAGCTTTTCATCGTCATGAGTTTTAGCTGAGAGAATAGAGGCTTTTGTTGATTTTCTTTCGTAGTATTTTTCTGCTGCCGTCAAAGTGTAGCCAAATTCTTCCTTGGCTTCATATTCACTTAAAAATGGCTCCATTACACTTAGCTCTTGAAGCCGAGAATACACTCTTTCTTTGGACTTGAAGGGAGCCAATAAACCGTCCTTTGAAAGGTCAGACTCAACCTGAGCATATCTTATCAATTCAACCAATACTTCTGACTTAGGTAGATTTCTTACTCTCTCTTCAATAACACTTGAGGATTCAAGATCATTTACAATTGTTGGATAATTAATGACGCACGAAATCATTCTTGACATAAGGCTTTTCATGCTCGAAGAGCGAACGCAACTATATTGTTTTGAATTGGCCTATATGGTGGCTCAATTTCATCATAATCATCTGCATTAAACGATGGCATCTCATCAACAACACTTTGCTCAATAGCCTTTTCAACCTGAACAACATTCTGCCCAATGGTTTGGGCGACACCTTCAATTAATTGCTGGCGGTATATTGGATAAGTCACTAAGTTAATTAAAGCTGCAGATTTTTCTAAAAACAAGGTTTTGCCTTCAATTGTATTAAAGGGAACTTCTGATTTTATATGATCAAATAAAAAACTAGATAAAGTCTGAGACTCCTCTACCCTTTTGGTAAAAGATTTTACTGACTCACTTTTTATTAATGTATCTGGATCCTCTCCATCAGGCAACAATAAAAACTTAATAAGGAGTCCTGAAGTTATTACTGGCAAAGAGGTTTTTAACGCTTTCCAAGCTGCATCTCTTCCAGCTTTATCGCCATCAAAACAAAAAATAATTGTCTCCGCTGAGCGAGATAAAACTTGCAAATGAGCCGGGGTAGTAGCAGTTCCAAGAGTAGCAACAACGTTCGTTATGCCTTGTTGATGAAGAGCAATCACGTCCATGTAACCCTCTACAACTATAATATAATCAATACGCCTGCTATGCTTTCTGCAGTGATAGAGGCCATAGAGTTCTTTTGATTTTGAGAATAAAGGGGTTTCAGGTGAATTAAGATACTTTGGATTATCCTTGCTTGATAAGGACCCTTCCACCAAAACCTATAACATTACCTTTGGTGTTATGTATTGGAAACATTAATCGATCGCGAAACCGATCATAGAAATCATCTTTCTTATCTTTTTTTGGAACTAACATCCCCATTGTCAGGAGATCCTGAATTGCTTCATCATTATCTTTAAACGCATCGTAAAGATTAGTCCAGCCAGGAGGTGCAAAGCCAAGCTCAAATCTTTTAGCTATAGTGCCGCTAATGCCTCTATTTTTGGCATAATCAACCACCTTCTTTTTAGCTGCAGATTGTTTTAATTGATTTTGATAAAATTCGCTAAGCTCTGACATCAATTTATTGTATCGCTCAAACCTCTTATCAACAGGTTTAGCAGTCTGGTCATATACAACTGAAACTCCAGACTCTCCTGCCACTGTTTCAATGGCCTCAACAAAGGCTAAATGATCATACTTCATTATAAAATCTATTACACCACCACTTTCTCCACAGCCAAAACAGTGGTATATTTGTTTATTTGGAACGACCGTGAATGATGGAGTCTTTTCTTCATGGAAGGGACAGCATGCCTTGAAATCCTTTCCAGCCTTTTTTAAAGCGACTCTCTTATTAATTAGGCCGACAATATCTACCCTATTGGGCAAATCATTGATAAAATCTCTGTCAATAAAAGGCATAATTTATATGTTAATCTTTAGTTTCATTTTATTTTTATTTTAATGTTAAACATCAAATTTATTCACCCTAAATTTTTTCCAACTTGGATTTTAATTTTGCTAATGCGAATTGGAGTGTTTATTCCTTTTAGTACCCAAGTAATTATTGGCAGGACAATTGGTAAAGTAATGTACCCATTAATGTCAAAATTACGCTCAACTGCTTATTCCAACATATCTCATTGCTTTCCTGAAAAAAAACAATCACAAGTTAATGCTTTAGTTAAAAGCCACTTTGAAGCAATAGGCATAAGTCTATTTGAAACTGCAAATGCATATTATGCTAGTGATAAAAAAATTATTAAACTATTAACAACTAAAAATGAGCATTTTTTTAAAGATGCACTTAAACAAGAAGGTGGGGATTATCCTACTTTGTGCTCATTTTATGCCCCTTATGTTAGGCAGCCGCGCCCTTCTTATTAATCACACAATTGCCAATATTTATAGACCTCAAAACAATAAACTGTTTGATCAGGCTATGGTCAAAGGATATAAAAACCATGGTGCTGTAATGATTAAAAGTACGGATACAAGGTCAATCGTAAAAGCCATAAATAATAGCCTTCCAATTTGGTATGCGCCTGATCAGGATCTTAGGCGAAAAATAATAGTGTATTTGCTCCTATTATTTGGAATTCCAACAGCAACTGCCTCTGCAACGGCAAGGCTTGCTAAAAACAATAATACTAGGGTCATCCCATACAGTTTTATAAGAACCAAGAAAGGGATATGAAATGTCATTTGAAGAGCCGCTACAAAACTTTCCATCTAATGATCCAGTTGATGATGCGACAACTACAAATATGATTCTTGAAAAACAAATAAAAAAAACACCTGAGCAATACTTATGGATTCATCGCCGATTTAAAACAAGGCCAGAGGGTGCAAAAAACTTCTATAAAAGTAATTAATAATATTTCATTAGAAATACAACAATTAAAAAAAATAGAGTATAATTCCGTTCTTAAATTTTGTCACATACAACGTTAATTATGTCAATCGATACACAAGCTATTATTAAAGAATACCAAAACGACTCAACTGATACTGGGTCTGTCAATGTCCAAGTTGCTCTTCTAACAGCAAGAATTAAGCATTTAACTGAGCATTTTAAAACACATAAGAAAGACCACCACTCAAGAAGAGGGCTTTTGCGTTTAGTCTCTCAGCGTAAAAAACTACTAGCTTATGCTAGGACTAATGATGTCACTACGTACTCAAATTTAATTTCGCGACTAGGCCTTAGAAAATAAATATTAGCGTGAAATAAATTCAAGCCCCTATTTTGGGGCTTTTTTATTATTTGTAGCAGTAAAATAACGCTATGGAACTTTCTGCAAATTATCAAAAAATATCTGAACTAATTGAGCGGTCAAGTGCTTTAGCAGAAGCATCTGGCTGATTGACGAAAAGATTGAACGCTTGGAAGAAGTTAAATTGGAACTAGAGAAACCCTGAAATATGGTCAGATCCTGAAAAGGCACAAGTCATTGGGTAAAGAAAAAGTCGACCTTGAAAGCCTTTGCGAAGCATTTTCTCACTCATCAAGTATTTTAAATGATGCTAAAGAGCTCCTTGAGATGGCTGAAGCTGAAAATGACTCAAACACAGTTAATGGACTCGTTTCAGATTTAAATGAAATAGAAGAATCAATAGCATCATATGAATTTAGAAGAATGTTTAGTGGCAATATGGATCAAAATTCTGCATATCTAGATATTCAATCTGGATCTGGAGGAACAGAGGCCCAAGACTGGGCTGAAATGATTTTAAGAATGTATTTAAGATGGGGTGATAAACATAATTTTAAAGTTAAGTTAATGGAGGTTTCAGCTGGAGAAGTTGCTGGAATTAAATCTGCAACTATTCACTTTGATGGTGACTATGCATTTGGCTGGCTAAGAAGTGAAATAGGCATCCATAGGCTAGTTAGAAAATCTCCATATAATGCAAATGGAAAAAGGCATACCTCATTTTCTTCAGTTTTTGTGTCCCCAGAAATTGATGACAATATTGAAATAGATATAAACCCTTCTGACCTTCGAATTGATACTTACCGCGCCTCTGGAGCAGGTGGTCAGCATGTTAATAAAACTGAATCTGCTGTTAGAATTACACATTTACCAACTTCAACAGTTGTTCAATGTCAAGACGGGAGATCTCAACATGCTAATAAAGATCAGGCAATGAAACAATTAAAATCTAAACTATACGAGCTTGAAATGCAAAAAAGAAACAGTGAGAAGCAGGATGTTGAAGATTTAAAGTCAGATATTGGCTGGGGACATCAAATACGCTCATACGTTCTTGACCAGTCACGTATTAAGGATTTAAGAACAGGGGTTGAAAGTAGTAATACTCAGGATGTACTCGATGGTAATTTAGATCAATTTATAGTAGCAAGCCTAAAAGCAGGCCTATAAAAATAAACCTTCATCGATTTACATTGCATTGGTAAAATTGTAATTAAACAATTTAATGCTAAACAATGAAAGCCCTAGATAAAATTCAGTTTAATGAAAACGGACTAGTTCCCGTAATTACTCAGGACTTTTCATCTTCTGAAATTTTAATGATGGCGTGGATGAATAAAGAAGCACTATCTTTAACTGTAAAAACGAAAAAAGCAGTCTATTTTTCAAGGTCTAGAAAAAAACTTTGGTTTAAAGGCGAAGAGTCTGGCCATAGTCAAGATATAGTTGAGATTTATACAGACTGTGATCAAGATGTTATTTTGCTTAAGGTCAGTCAACAAGGTGGTATTGCTTGTCATACAGGCCGTGCTAATTGTTTTTTTAATAAACTTGAAAATAATGAATGGCAAAGCATTTCAGAGGTCATAAAGGATCCAAAGGAAATCTATGGATAACATGCTTTTAGCTTTAGAAAAAATACTTGAAGAGACGAAAATCATCCTCAGAAGATAAATCTTATGTTTCCTCTTTATATCGTCAAGGAACAAATAAAATCCTAGAAAAGATTAGCGAAGAATCAGATGAAGTTATTAAAGCTACCAAAGAAGAGGGAAGGGAAGAAGTTATTCATGAGGTAGCAGACCTTTGGTTTCACTTGTTAGTTTTACTGCGTCATGAAAATATTTCACTTGAAGAGGTTGAATTAGAATTAGCCTCTCGTTTTGGCATATCTGGTCATCAAGAGAAAGGCTTCTAGAAATAAATAGATTATTGTATTAACTCAAAAGCACTTATAATTCCATCAGCTACGTCAGTAATTCTTTTATTTTTGTCCATAGCCATCTTCCGAATAGATTGATAGGCTTCATCTTCAGTTATTTTTTTATGCTTCATCAGTAAGCCTTTAGCTTTTTCAACTGCTTTTCTCTCAGCTAACTGATTTCTAGTAGCATCTAACTCATCTTTGAGTGCTTGAAACTCTCTAAAACGGGCAATTGCAACATCAATAATCGGCTGAACTCGTTTTTCCTCAAGACCATCAACAATATATGCATTAACTCCTGACTTAATAGCAGTTCCAGCCATATGATCTTCTGAGCTTTCTGTAAACATTACAATAGGCTTAGGTTTAGTTTTATTAACATCCCTCAAGTTAGCAAAAACAGCCTCATCTGGAATATCTGCATTGACAATGACAACATCAGCATGGGTAATTTCGTTACTCGTTGCAAGATTAACACTCCCCTCTAAACGAGAGATAACTTCATGACCTTTGTCTTGAAGTGCACGTCTAAGAATCGCAGATCGCCCCATATTCTCATCAACTAATATAATTTTTAACGCTGTTTGTTTCATTATAATTTTAAATTTATTTTGATTGGCTGGTAATATACCTCATTGAACTCATCTTTCATATTTAATTAGAGTTTAGTAGTTTTAAATATTCTGCTTCCGTAAGAATTTCAACCTGATGAGTTTTGGCATCTTTAATTTTTGATTGGCCAACATTTTCACCAATAATTAAAAAATCAGTTTTTGAACTAACACTCTTTCCAACATTCGCACCGAAAGCTTTGGCTTGTTTTTGAAGCTCAGCCCTAGATTCACTCATTGTTCCAGTAAAAACAATTTTTTTACTATTAAAAGGACTAATACTTTGATTAATTTCAGTCTTTAGAAGTGTTTGCTCTAATTCAAAACCTCCTGAAATCAAAACCTCATATTGAGGCTTAATTAAAGTTAAGCCATCAAAAATTAACTCTGCAGTTATTTCAGCAAAGCCATCAATATTTGAAATATCTTCTACGGACAAATCAAAAATTTTTTCGACTGAATAATTTCTTAGTAAATTTTCACAGTTTCCCATTCCAAGTCTTTGTACCCCAAAAGCAGCCAAAAACCTCCAGTCTTCAATACTTTCTTTTCTTGATCTAATGAGCTGATTAATTAGATTATGAGAGGTTTTTTCACCAAAACCCATAGACATTAATTTAGCTTCATTTAGAAGATAAATATCACTTACTTGACGAATGCCTTCAGCGTATAGTTTTTGAATTGTAGCTTGTCCAAACCCATCATTATTTGCAAGAATCCGAAAAAAATATATTATTTTTCCAGTAATTTGTTCTGGACATTTTTCATGGTTGAAGCACATTAAAAAATCTGAATCCCAGCTTAATTTATGCTCCACAACTAGGGCAGTTAGTTGGAATATCTACTTCAGCAGTTTTCAAAACTTTATTAATTTTAGGAATTACTAACCCACTTCGAGTCAATTCAATAACACTTCCAGCACCTAAACCTTGGTCTTTTACAAGGCCATAATGATGGCCAGTAGCACGATAAATTGTTGCACCACTAAGTTGAGTTGGCTCTAATTCAGCAACAGGTGTTATCTTTCCAGTTCTCCCAACTTGAGCAGTTACTGATATAACCTTAACTTGGGCTTTTTCTTTATTTTCTTTAAAGGCAATTTGCCAGCGGTGAAACTTTACGGTTTGAACCCATATGCTTTTTAAGCTCTGGATTTACTATTTCAAATACCACTCCATCTATATCAAAATCAACTCCACCTTCAAGCTGACTAACAATATCTAAGAAATTGCTTCCTGAATTCATTCAATGACTCCAAGCCAATGAGGTAATTGATTAAATGGAACAAATAAAGCAGCTTTAGCTCTAATTGCATCGATAGCAAGTTGTCTAATTCTTTTTCTTTAATCAGGCTAGCCTGAAAGTTTCTTGGATATTCAAAATGATTACTAAGGTATTTTTCAAAATAGCTACGCTTAACAACTATTTCTCCAGGCCCTTGTCCTCTTTCACTATTATTAAAAACTCCAAGCCCTCTTTCAAAAACTCTACTTATATCACTTCCTTTATTGCCATCACCTCTTGTATAAAGCTTATTACCATCATCATAGCCTGCAAAACCGTCCAACTTAGCTGTTCCTTTTATTTGAATATCTGCGAGTGAATAATTAATTTCACTTGAAAATTTAGTAATTCTTTCAAGCCATTTATTTATCTTCTTCCCAACTATAAGCTTTGTCTGTTGATAACATTTTTTGAGGAAGTTTAATTTTCTCTTCTGAGAAACCCTCATTCTCAGCTTCAACTTTTTTGAAAAATGGGTGATTTGGAAGTCTCTTAGCAAGCTCATGAAGAAAAATAAAATCATAATCTTCATCACTAATAATTGGACTTCCAATCTCGATATCTTTGATTTGCAATATGCAAAACTCTATCAAATCGTCATCTGATAAATCACTAACCAAAGAACTTTGATAGCGATATCTTTGATTATTTGATATTAGAAAGCATGATTTAATAAAATCTAGCTAGAGTTAAAAAATATTTAAAACTTCGATGCAATTTGATTAAAAAGTTCGACACTATAGTTAATTATATCTTGTTCATTCTCTTCACTCAAGTCTACAAAAATCACAGTGGATTGAGATGCTCCCAACCTCTTTGATAATTAATTGATAAGTCGTATCTTTATCCATAGAGCCTAATATCTTAGAGAAAAAACCTTTATTAGGATTAGCTTTAATCAAAGAAACTTCCCTCAATGACGTCTCGATCATCTACATCAACCCTAATCTCATCAAGAGCCCACCCTAGATAACTCCATGACTTGTTTTTTATCATAAGGAAAAGTTAGAGTTGCATAACCAGATTCAGATGCAATCAACTAAAGCAGTTGCTCTATTATAGTCATTAGATTGAATCTTACTAATAGCCTCGACTCTATCATTACCTAGAAAAACCATAGAGCTTAAAAGCATCTCTGTCTCAAGCTCAACATCTTTATCTCTTGGCTGCCAAACTCTTGTTGCACCACTTACAACTTCACCAATTGATGCAAGAGTTAAGATAAACTTCAGATTTATTTTGACCTTCAACTGGCTCTATTCGAACTCGATACTTATCAGCAATTGGAAGTCCATACTGAGTTTTTAAAACTTTTGCTAAACTAGCAGCGAATAGCACCAAGGGATTTATCAGGAACTATTGTTTCTATCTCAAGATAATCAGTTTCTAAAATACCAATTTTTTGATTTTCTTTTTCTAATTTAAAATTATAAGACCTAAAAAATTCTTTAGAGAGCTTCCATACTTCACTTGGAGGTAAATCTACAACTAGCCAGCGGCGATATTTATCACGCATAACTTCAACATTTTGAACTCTTTTTACAACATTATCATCATCACTTAACTTCAATAACTTCAGTAAATGCACCTTGAGAACTTGGAGCAGTAAGATCTGGAGGAATTATTAATGAATCAACTTTTTCATCAGCTTGATAATTAACGACACGATTCCCTAAGCCTATTTTTTTTACTGGATCTGTAATCTTTGAACAACTTACAACCAATAAGCTAATAAAAATAATAGTTAAATAATTGATAATTTTCATAATAAATTAATTTCCTTTAAATCATTCTCAATAATTGATTTGAATTCATTAGATAAGCTCCAGTAAAGGAATCTAATACCTTTTTCACATTTTCCCATCTTATGAAGAGCCCATTTAACAGGGATTGGGTTAGCCTCTAAAAATAAGTTTTTATGAAAACTTTCTAACTTAGAGTTTAAATTTTTAGCAAGTTCTATATTTCCAGCAATTGCTGATAAATAAACTTTCTGAAGCTCTTTTGGAACAATATTAGCAGTTACTGAAATACCGCCATGTCCACCTGCAATAAGAAAATCAACTGCTGTAGCATCATCTCCAGTTAATAACAAAAAATCTTGGGACACTTTGCAACTAACTGCTTTATGACTGAAAGGTCACCAGTTGCATCTTTAATTCCAATAATATTAGGAATTTCAGATAGCCTAGCAAGTTACATCCACAGACATATCAACTGCAGTTCTTCCAGGAACATTGTAAAGAATTTGATCAATATTAACACTTTCTGCTATTAATTTAAAGTGCTGAAATAGTCCTTCTTGAGTTGGCTTATTATAATATGGCGTAACAAGCAAACAAGCATCAGCACCTAAATTTATTGCTTCTTGAGTAAGCTCAATAGCCTCAGATGTTGAATTAGCTCCTGTACCTGCAATAATTGGAATTCTTTTCGCAGCATATTTAACTGTATGGTCAATTATCTTTAGATGCTCCTTTACGCCCACAGTTGCAGACTCACCAGTAGTTCCAACTGAAACAATTGAACTTGTTCCTGAATCAATATGGAAATCAATTAAATGATTAAGAGCCTCATAGTCAACAGCTCCATCAGTAAACATTGGAGTAATTAATGCAACATTTGAGCCTATAAAAGAGTGATTTTTATTCATGAAGAGATTGATTCAAAATATAGCTGAAATTATATACGATTGGCCTTGTAATAACAATTCTACTGAAGACTTTATAACAATAGATTTACTTTGTTAAAAGGTCAGGTCTTTTTTGCTTAGTTTTTTCATTTGATTGTTCATTACGCCACGCATCTATTTTAGCTTGATTTCCACTTAATAAAACCTCTGGAACAGTTTGGCCATCAATAGTCTCTGGCCTTGTATAGTGAGGATAATCAAGCAAATTATCAGTAAATGAGTCCTTTAATGAATCCTCATTTCCTAAAACATTAGGCAAACGACGACTCACAGAATCAATTAATACCATAGCCGCTAATTCACCGCCACTAATAACGTAGTCTCCAATAGAAACCTCATAGTCAATATCATTTTCTATAATTCTCTCATCCACCCCCTCATAACGACCACAAAGCAAAGTTAATGAATCAAAGGATGACTAATTTTTCAACTAAACTCTGGTTTAATGCTTGGCCTTGAGGTGACAGATAAATAACTTTGGTTTCTGGAGTCTGCTCTTTAATCTTTGCAATACAATCCCTGATTGGCTTTACTTGCATTACCATTCCACCACCACCACCATAAGGCTTATCATCAATATTTTTGTATTTATTAGAGCTGAAGTCTCTAAGCTGCCATTCGCTAATTGAGATAATCGACTTCTTTATTGCTCTTGCAACAACGCCCTCCTCTTTAATCGCAGAAAACATTTCAGGGAAAAGAGTGATAATTTCGAATTTCATTTATTAACCTGTAGCGTTATTAATAACAAGCCTAGACCAATAGATTAGTTAAAATTTGTGAGTAAATTTTAGTCAGATCATCTAAGTCTTGAACCAAAACTGATTCATTAATCTGATGAATTGTTGCGTTAATAGGACCAAGTTCAACCACCTGGGTTCCTTCTTGTGCAATAAATCGACCATCAGAAGTGCCTCCAGATGTTGAAAGTTCTGGCTTAATCGACTTTATTTTTTCAATTGCATCAATACATGCAGAGACTAAGACTCCTTGTGGAGTTAAAAATGGGTAGCCTGAATGTGACCAATCAATAGAATAATTAAGTTTATGACTATCTAAAATATCATTTACTTTTTTCTGAAGCTCTTCTTTTGTAGTTTCTGTTGAATACCTAAAGTTAAACATTATTTCTACTTCACCAGGTATTACATTTGTTACTCTCGAGCCAGAATGGATATTTGAAATTTGAAATGAAGTGGCTGGGAAGTAATCATTACCATTGTCCCATTGCTGCTGACATAAATCATTCAGCGCTGAAGTCATAAGATGATTAGGATTCTCTGCAAGATGTGGATATGCAATATGCCCTTGCTTTCCTTTTATAGTTAAAAGGCCATTTAGTGAGCCCCTTCTTCCATTTTTTATAACATCTCCAAGCACTGAAGTAGATGATGGCTCACCAAGCAAACAATAATCTATCTTCTGATCAAGGCTTTTAAGATAATCCATCACTTTAACCGTTCCATTAACAGCCACTCCCTCCTCATCAGAGGTAATTAAAAATGCAAGAGTCCCTTTGTGATTAGGGTTTTTTTCAATAAAGTTTTCTGTTGCCACAAGCATCGAAGCCAAACCCCCTTTCATGTCAGCTGCGCCCCTACCAAATAAGAGTCCATCTTTTACTGTTGGCTCGAAAGGAGGTGTTTTCCATGCCTCATCATCTCCAGCAGGAACGACATCAGTATGGCCCGCAAAAGAAAAGATTGGACTAGCATTTCCATGAGTAGCCCAAAAATTATCAACATCTCCAAATTTAAGAGGGTGAATCTTAAATCCAATTTTTTCAAGACGATCAATCATAATGGCTTGACAGCCCTTATCATAAGGAGTTACAGAAGGCCTACTTATAAGTGATTTTGCTAATTCTAATGTTTGACTCATGATAGCTATTTTACTTGTAAATTTAATACCGTATTAAGAGCCTCTTCGATAATATTTCTGTCAGGATGATTGTCTGGCATAAGATATAAAGCTTTTTGCCAGTAACCTATTGCCCCATCTAGGTCAGATTGATGAGCTGAAACAATGCCTGAAAAATACAGCACCTGAATTGATTGAGGATCAAGACTTAAAGCCTTTTCAATTAAAGTTTTAGACTTGCCATAAAACATGCCATCTTGATTGGCAGCTATAGCACTAGCATACTGAAGAAGTAAATCAATATCATTTGGATTCAATTCAAACGCACTCTCAAAAGTCCTCAATTGAATCATCAACATTACCAATACCAACTTGCGCCAGACCTAGCATTTTTAATGCTTGAAAATCATTTGGATTTTCAATTAAATAATCCTGTAATTTTTCAATACTTTCACTCATAGTCAAAGGCTCAGTTAAAGCAGCATCAGAATTTGGAATTATTTTTGGAGCCAGCTGAGAATAAACTAATAAAGATAAAATTCCAATGGATAAAACTATCAGAGCTAGCCATTTTAATGGCTCAATGGTTATATTTTTTGTAGGACTGGTTTTTAGCTCTGATGCTAAAGTGCTAATAATTTCTGACTCAGCTTGTTGATATTGAGCGCTCTCAATATGTCCTTGGTTAAAATCTATTTCAAGCTCAGCCTGCCTCTGTTTATTAATAGCTATATTTGAATCATCATCACTAAGGCTTGACTTCACTGGCCGATACAGAAACCATGCTAAAAATAAGCTAGATAAAACAATCATCAAAATAAATTGCCAGCTTAATATCATGACTTAGCTCTCACAAAATACCGCCGGTCAATTGCTGCAAAGAGAGCTCCAAGCGCAATCATCAGTCCGCCTAACCATATCCACCTCACCAGTGGCTTATAATAAATTCTTACGCTCCAGGCGCCGCCTTGCAAACCTTCACCTAAAGCTACATAAAGATCTCTAGTTATTGATGGATCAATTGATGCTTCAGTCATCGGCATGCCGCTTTGGTAATATCTTTTCTCAGGAGCAAGCTGTGCAATTTTTTCTCCTTCACTATAAACACTAATGTCACCAATAAAGCCTGAATAATTATCTTTCATATGAGGACTTACCCCATTAAAGACAAAGTCATATCCTGCAATATTTTGAGACTCTCCAACATTCATTTTTATATCTTTTTCAATTCCTAGTTGTGTTGTTACTGTAGCCCCAAGAACAAATACTGCAATTCCAAGATGGGCAATTATCATCCCTATAAATGCAAATGAAAATTTTGATTTTGTCCTTATTCTTTTCGTTAATAAGATAATGACATGAAAAGTCACCCAGATAAACAGGCCAATTGCAATTAACACATAAATATTGTCGGTAATTACAACCCTTGCAAGCAAGATTAATAAAGCGATGCCAATCCAGTTTAGGCGCAGTAATGAAGTTAATCTAGATATGCTATCTTTCTTCCAGCGTACAAAAGGGAAGATAGCTAATGCTAAAACTCCTGGGAGCATAATTGGCACAAAAACTGCATTGAAATAAGGGGCACCCACTGATATTTTTCCAAGATTTAATGTATCAAGAATTAATGGATAAAGCGTCCCCAAAAGAACTGTAAACATTGCCGTAATAAGTAGTATATTATTTATTAACAGTCCAGTTTCTCTTGAAAGTAGTGCAAATTGATTACTTTTTTGTAGTAAATGAGAGCGCCATGTAAATAGAACCAAAGAGCCGCCAATAACAATAAATAAAAATAGCAAAATAAACAGCCCTCTTGTTGGGTCTGTTGCAAAAGCATGAACAGAAGTTAAAACTCCAGAGCGAACTAAAAAGGTTCCTAACAAACTTAATGAGAAGCCGCCAATAGCTAAAAGAACTGTCCACTGCCTAAATGCGCCGCGTTTTTCACTAACACTTAATGAGTGCACAAGCGCGGTCGCAACAAGCCAAGGCATAAACGATGCATTCTCTACAGGATCCCAGAACCACCATCCTCCCCAGCCGAGTTCGTAATACGCCCACCAACTTCCAAGCGTTATTCCAACCGTTAAAAAAGCCCATGAAATTAATGCCCAAGGCCTTGTCCATCTTAGCCAAGTACTGTCTAACTGGCCTCTTATTAATGCAGCCAATACAAAGGCAAACGGAACTGCTAATCCAACATACCCCATATATAACATTGGCGGATGAACTGCCAAACCAAAATCTTGGAGGAGCGGGTTTAGCTCTCGGCCTTCTAATGGAGGAACTCAGTAAACGCTCAAATGGATTCGATGTAAAAAGTAGAAAAAGTAGAAATCCAAAACTTATAGCACCCAGAATTATGAGAATTTGATTTAATAAATCCGATGGAATACGCTTAGAAAAAATACTAACCGAGATAGTCCATATTGAAAGCACAAAGACCCATAAAAGTAATGAGCCTTCATGAGCTCCCCAGACTGCAGATGCCTTGAATAAAACTGGGAGCTGAGTATTTGAATTATCAGCTACATACTTCACTGAAAAGTCATTCGTTAGAAATGCACTCATTAGAATAATAAAAGCAATAACAATCCAAAAACCTTGCGCCCAAACTAATGGCTTTGCAAGTTGAGCAAGACTAGATTTATTCTGATAAAGACCTATTGATGGCAATACCATCAATAGCACAGAAAATATCAATGCAAGAACGAGGGAAAAGTGTCCAATTTCAATCAACATAAGTCCAAGTTTTTATTATGTTTTTAAGAGCTAATATTTTACAGTATTTCTTATGTTTATTCTTAATAGACATCACTTAAATTAAAGTAACTAAGAAATAAGATTACATAATGACTGACTGGTCACTCATTTAGTAGTATATAATTTATTTTTTGAAAAAATACAGGCACTTAATTATGGAAATTCTTTTTAATATATTAAATGTAATCAAATATTTAATCTATGCGCTACTTATCATTGCTTTTGTTATTTTTATTTTTCTTAATGTCTCCCCTGTCTTTGGCGCCTCTCCTGACAAAAATACCAAGGAAATAATTGTTAATTCAGAAAACTTTTTTGAGGGTAAATTTCGCAACATTAAAACAACATACACAAACTTTCGAACTTTAGAAAGAAAGTCGACCCTAAAGGAATGGTTCTTTCCGCCAAAAGATAAAAACCCTTTGGGCCCTCTTCCAACAATAAAATTTCAAGGTCAAGATTTAACAGAGGGTAAATTTGTTTGGTTTGGTCACTCCACGCTTCTTATGAAAACTGAAGATTTGGTTGTTATGACTGATCCAGTCTTTAATAGAGCATCACCATTACCGTCGTTCAGCTCAAAAAGTAAAAGTAGTTTTTTTAATGGGAAACCATTTGTATTTGAAAACCCAATATTGATAGAGGATCTTCCAAAGGTCGACGTTGTTATCATTTCACATGATCACTATGATCACCTTGACTCTAAAGCAATTAAAGACTTATCAAATCTAGTAGATCATTTTATTGTGCCTTTAGGGGTCGGAGCACATTTAGAAAGATGGGGCGTAGATAAAAATAAAATTACTGAGCTTGACTGGTATGAAAGCAAGATCTATAAAGATGTTGAGTTTATCTTTGCGCCAGCTCTTCACTTTAGTGGAAGAGGCATAACCAATGGCAACTCGACGTTATGGGGCTCTTGGATTGTTAAATCAAAATCATTAAGTGCATATTTCAGTGGCGATGGAGGATACTCAGAGACATTTAAAAAATTAGGTAATGAATATGGCCCTTTTGACATTGCCTTTATCGAAAATGGTGCTTACAACATAGACTGGTCAAATGTTCATATGTTTCCTGATGAATCTGTTCAAGCCAGTATCGACTTAAAAGCTGAAGTCCTTTTTCCAATCCATTGGTCTAAATTTGATTTATCGATTCATCCATGGGATGAGCCAATCATTCGAATTACTAAGGAAGCTGCGAAAAGGAATGTCAACATTGCAACCCCAATGATTGGTGAAGTATTTGAGCTAACCAACTTACCAAAAAATCCTTGGTGGGAAAAGCTTAGAAATTAAACTAATATTATTTAAGGAAAAAAATGAAAAAAGAAAATTGGAACGAATCAAATATCCCTGATCAATCAGGGAAAATTTTTATAGTAACTGGACCAACGAGTGGTCTTGGTAAAGAATCGGTTAAAGTTCTTGTTCGAAAAAACGCAACCGTTATTATGGCTGCTAGAAATATTAAAAAAGCTGATTCTGTAAAAAAAGAAATTCTTGCTGAAAATAACAGTGCGAAGATAGATATTCAAGAGCTAGATTTATCAAGCCTCGAATCAGTCAATAATTTCTCAACATCTATAAACAAAAAATACAAAGCACTAGACTGCCTTATCAATAACGCTGGCATAATGGCCTGCCCTTATTCAAAAACAAAAGATGGCTTTGAGATACAGATGGGCACGAATCATTTAGGTCATTTTGCTTTAACAGGTCAACTAATATCTCTACTCAAAAAGACGCCAAATTCAAGAGTTGTAAATGTAGCTAGTATTGCTCACACCTCTGGAAATATTGATTTTGATGATCTTAATTGGGAAAAAAGAAAATATAAAACTTGGAGCGCCTACAGTGACACTAAGCTAGCAAATTTATATTTCACCTATGAATTATCTCGTAAACTTGGTCAGGATAAAGGAAGTCCAATGGTATTAGCTTCACATCCAGGGTGGACTGCTACAGATCTTCAGAAGCATTCTGGTATGGCAAATTTTATGAATATTTTTCTTGGACAGAAAGTTAAGGTAGGTGCTCTTGGAGGTCTTAGAGCGGCTACCGATCCAACTGCCCAGTCAGATAATTATTTTGGCTCTCCATCAATGGGCGGTATGAAAGGTCACCCTGCATTAGTTAAATCAAATGATTTATCGTATAATGTAGATAATGCAAAAAAACTTTGGAAGCTATCTGAAGAACTAACTGGAGTGAGTTACTCCATTGACTAAAAAATAATGCTCTCAACTAAAGATAAAATCTATCAAAGCGCTCTAGAGCTATTTGCCAGTCAGGGTATTCAGTCAACTTCAACTGCTCAAATTAGCAAAAAAGCAGGGGTTGCCTCTGGAACGCTTTTTGTACACTTTAAATCAAAGCAAGAGCTTATTGACACAATATACATAAGCATTAAAAAAAATGCTTTTTCTGACTTAAATGAAAATATGCCTGATAATTCAAGTGTTGAACTTCAGTTCAAAGAAGCTTCCCGAAAAATTATTGAGTATTTTTTAACTAACTACAATGAATTTATCTTTTTAGGTTTAGTTGATATCGATCCCATGGTATCTGAAGAAGCAAGGGCAATAGGCTTCAAAAATTTTGAAAAATCAATGACTGATATGAAACTATTTTTTAAAGAAGGTTATTTTAGAGATATTGATTTTGACCTACTCTTTCAAATAAGTTGGTCAGCAACTGAAACGATTATTAAAAACTTAAAATTAAGAAATCTTTCCAAGCCAAGTGAGAGTGAACTGAATGTAATCTGGGATATTATGAAAAAGAGCTCCTAAGAGCTCTTTTTTAAAAATATATGGTGCGGAGAGAGAGACTCGAACTCTCACGTCTTGCGACACTGGAACCTAAATCCAGCGTGTCTACCAATTCCACCACCCCCGCGAAGATTTTGAAATTATACCGAATTAAATCAAACATTTCTTATTTAAGAAATAGATTTTCTTATTTAATTGCCGTACCAGCTTAACTTCTCATTTAGACTGACGACCTCTCCTACAATCATCAAAGTAGGTGCATTAATATCTTCTTTACTTAACAAATCAGGTAAGTCTTTTAGAGAGGTAATATAAACTTTTTGCTCAGGCATTGTTCCTTTTTCAATAATCGCAATTGGCATCTCCTCTCTCATGCCGTGAGCAATTAACTGCTCACAAATGTAACTTGCCCCACTCAATGCCATATAAAAAACAATCGTCTGCTGCTCAACAATAAACTCTTCCCATGGAAGGTTAGTCGTACCATCTTTTAAATGGGCGGTCACAAAACGGCAGGATTGAGAGAAGTCTCTATGGGTTAACGGAATGCCTGCATAAGAAGAGCACCCTGATGCTGCAGTTATTCCGGGCACAACCTGAAAAGGGATGCCGTGCTCAGAAAGAGACTCGATTTCTTCACCTCCTCGGCCAAAAATAAAAGGATCACCGCCCTTTAACCTGCAAACTCTCTTGCCTGATTTTGCCAGATCAACCAAAAGAGCATTAATATCTATTTGCCTAGTAGATTTATCACTGCCACCTTTTTTACCGACATATATGAGCTCTGAGTCTCTCCTAACAAGCTCCATAACACCTTTAGAGACCAGCCTATCATAAAGCACAACATCAGCTTGCTGGATAAGCCTCAAAGCTTTAAACGTTAATAGGTCAGGATCGCCAGGACCAGCGCCAACTAAATAGACCTCTCCCAAGTTCATCTCAACTGCGTCAATAAGCTGCTTTTCAATATCAGCCTTTGCTTCTTGAATACGCCCTGAAAAAACTTTTTCAGCTATAACGCCAGAAAAAGTAGCTTCCCAAAATGCCCTTCTATCTTTAATTTTTGAAAACCTGTCTTTAACTTTCTGTCTATACTCACCAGCAATTTCAGCAAGTATGCCATAAGAGCTTGGAATAACTGTTTCAAGCTTTGCACGAATTAATCTAGCTAGGACTGGCGCCTTACCGGATGAAGAGACAGCAATTACCACTGGAGACCTATCAACTATTGAGGGCATGATGAAGCTTGATAGCTCAGGCGAGTCAACCACATTTACCGGTATACGACTTTCGTGAGCTATCTTAGAGACAGATTCATTTACTTTTGAGTCATCTGTAGCAGAAATAATTACTGAATAATTTGAAATATCAGATGCCTCAAAGCGCTTATTAACTAAACTTACATTGCTATCTAAAGATAAGGTTTTTATGCCTTCACAAAAATGGGGAGAAACGCATGTAACCTTAGCCTGAGCTTTTAATAACAAGTTTATTTTTCTTAATGCAATATCTCCACCTCCAACAACTAGGGCTGGCTTTTGTCTTAAATTAATAAAGATAGGCAGATGGTCCATAAAAATATATTAAGCTCTTAAGATTAGAGCGTTGTTTTAAATATTTTACGAAGTATAGTAAAAAATTCTATATTTTTATTATTATTGAGTTAAAAGATATAAATATTTCTTAAAAAAACATAATTTAGAAAAATATTTTATATTTCTTAATAAATTGATATTTAGTAGCTACTAAAGTTGAAGTACTGTTTTAACAAAAGGAATTGAAATTGCCTTTTTTGATTGGAGTGATGCTTTATCTAACTCATTCATCGCAGATACTAAAGTATTTAAATCTCGAGAATAATTCTTAAATAAATATTCGTAAATTTTTGAGTCAATAGTTAAATTTCTATCACTCATCTGTTTATTAAGTACGTCCATTGTTAACTCGTCATTAAGCTCTTCTAATTTATAAACAGCTGCTAAACTTAGGCGAGTCTTAAGATCCTTCATAACGGTTAAATCACTGGGCAAACTAGAGCCACTGACTAAAATAACAACTCCAGCCTGTCTTGCTCGATTATATAAATCGAAAAATGTCTCTTGGTTATCGCTACTAATAAGATCAACATTATCAAAGCTAATAAAATTTAATTGGCCTATAAAGTCAAATAAATGCTCTGGAAAAGAATCAATACAATCGATATAAATTGCATTCTTATCCATTTCTAGGGCCTTTAATACTACTCCTTGAAGGACATGCGTTTTGCCTTGGCCTGTTAATCCATATACGTAAATTTCAGAAGCCTTTTTTTTCTGAAAAAGTTGGTGTATTAAATTAACAAGCTCACTATTAGCAATAAAGTTATCTAAAAGCATTTTGGAGTTCAGTGAGATTGGAAGGCCTAATTGATTCATTTTTTAGACTCTTGCAAGATAAACTTTTTAACCCAAAGTAACACATAGTCCGCACCACTTAAACCGGTCGAAGTGGCAACCACTATGAAAACCATATCTCTAAGGCCATTTAATTCAGTATATATTTGAATTAATAGTAAAAATATAACCAAGGCAATTTGTAATACTGTATTAAATTTACTAATTAAAGAAGGCTCTAGCAAGTCGCTATCCCTAGATATTTCACCTAGAAAATATCCCAATGCGCCCGCTACAATAATAACATCACGAACAAAAATTATCATGAGTAGCCATAAGGGCATAATCCCAACCCAATATAAAGCAATAAAAGAGCAGGTCAATAATATCTTGTCTGCCATTGGATCAAGAATAGAACCAAGACGGGACTGAAAAGAAAACTGTTTAGCTATCCAACCATCTAATGCGTCAGTAATTCCAGCCAATAGAAATAATAGAAGCGTCAAAAGATACTGCTCTTTTAGTAGCGCTATAACTATTGGAACTGTTAAAATAATGCGTATTATTGAAAGCGCATTGGGTAGCATTGAGTAGCTCATTATTTTGCTTAATTAAATTCATTTTTTAGACCTTAATTATACGGAAAACAAGATGTCATCATTGACTTATAAGGACTCTGGAGTTGATATTACCAAAGGTAATCAGCTTATTGAAAAAATTAAACCAATTGCAAAATCAACGTTAAGACCTGGTGTTCTTGCTGGTCTAGGTGGCTTTGGTGCAATGTTTGAAATTCCTTTAGATAAATATAAAAAACCAGTTTTAATTTCAGGAACTGACGGCGTTGGAACAAAATTGATGGTTGCTGAGATGCTTAATAAGCATGATACTATTGGTATTGATTTAGTTGCAATGTGCGTCAATGATCTTATAGTTCAGGGCGCTGAGCCTTTGTTTTTTTTAGATTATTACGCAACGGGCTCTCTTAATCCAGATGTTGCGATTTCTGTTATTTCTGGAATTGGTGAAGGCTGTCGTCAATCTGGATGCTCGTTAATTGGAGGGGAAACTGCTGAAATGCCCGGAATGTATAAAGGCGAAGAGTATGATCTTGCTGGGTTTTGCGTAGGCATTGTTGAAAAAGATAATATTATAGATGGCTCTAAAGTTTCATCAGGTAATCACATAATAGCACTTGGTTCATCCGGTCCTCACTCAAATGGATACTCACTCATCAGAAAAGTTTTGGAAAAAACAAAGCCAACATCAAGCCAGCTCAAGGAACTTATTGAGCCAACTAAAATTTATGTTAAATCAATCTTGTCATTAGTTCAAAATTTACCCGTACATGCAATATCGCATATTACAGGCGGTGGCCTTCTTGAAAATATTCCCAGAGTAATGCCAGAGCATTTAGCTGCAAAATTGGATGCAAACTCTTGGGAGCTTCCAGAAATATTTCAGTGGCTGCAGGCTGAAGGAAATATAGATACAAGTGAAATGCATAGAGTTCTTAACTGCGGCGTTGGCATGGTCGTTATTGTTCCAAAAGAATCCTCAAATGATGCTATTAAGCTATTAAATTCTAAAGGTGAAAAAGCCTGGTTAATTGGAGAAGTTGTTGACTCTAAAGGTGAGCAAGTAATAATTTGATACTATGAAAGCTGTTATTTTAATTTCAGGTAATGGCTCTAATTTACAATCAATAATTGATAATGCAGATAGAATTGACTTGCAAATTAGCTGCGTCATTAGTAATAACAAAAATGCTTTTGGCTTGAAACGAGCTGAATCTGCAAAACTTCAGACCGCCATTATTGATCCTGAATTATATAACTCCAAGGAAGCTTTTGATAGAGAGCTCATTTCAATTATTCAACAGCATGGGGTAGAGTTAATTGTTTTAGCTGGTTATATGAGAGTTCTTACTCCATTATTTGTGTCACATTATTTTGGGAAAATTCTTAATATTCATCCCTCCTTACTCCCAAAATTTCCAGGACTCAACACACACCAAAGAGCTATTGATGCTTCTGAGAAAGTTCATGGTGTAAGTGTTCACTTTGTTACTAAAGAATTGGATGGTGGTCCTTTAATTTGTCAAGAGTCAGTTATTATTGACAATCTAGATACTAAGGAAACACTCTCTATGAAAGTTTTAAAAAAAGAACATGTCATCTACCCTAAAGTGATTCATTGGTATACTCAAAGAAGACTGAAACTAATTGATGATAAAACTGCAACACTTGATGGAAAAATAATATGAATAAAGTAATTTTCTTATTTTTAGCACTTCTTTTTCAGCCCAATCTTTGTCACTAACCCCTATAAGGGAAGTTATGAGCTTTATGCTGAAACTGTAATGGGCAACCTAAAAGTTGGAACTGCAATATTAAATTTAGAGGTCAATGATAATCAGTTTGAATTCACAACTGAAGCCAGCACAGCATCAGTATGGAAAGCTCTTATATGATTACTCAAGATCTGAAAAAAGTATAGGTAATGAAATTGATGGGCAGATCATTAATACTTCCTTTAGAGTCATAGAAAAAATCAAAGGTGAAGTTAAAAAGAACTATGAAATACCATTGAAACTGATAAAAATTATGCCGTATCAAGTAGTGGTGAAGAGTTTGAAATAAAACCTGGCCTTCTAGTTGATACCTTAAGTGTTTATCTAGCATTATCCAATGATATGAATAATAAGCCTAATGAATCAGAATTTACCTATCAAGTTGTTGATGAAGTTGGCGTTAATTATCTTCAATTCAAGTTAGATGGATCTGAAAAAATTTCTAATTAATGAGCGTGAAATTGAAACTGTGAAGGTAATTTGTGATGAACTTACAATTAACTCTAAATCTGTCTGTTGAAGAGAATTTTCAGCCTATAAAAATTCACAAGATTAATGGAAAAACTGCTTTCACAATGACCTTATAGGCTTTGAAACTTAAATCTAAAGATGCTCCTTAAGGAACTGCCCAGTATATGATCTTGGATTCTTGGACACCTCTTCTGGAGTCCCAAATGCAATTATTTCGCCGCCTTTGTTCCCTCCTTCTGGCCCAAGATCAACAACCCAATCAGCAGTCTTAATAACGTCTAGATTATGCTCGATTATAACAATTGTATTATTTCGATCTCGAAGTCTAAAAATTACTGATAGCAATTGTTTAATATCATGAAAATGTAGCCCACTTGTTGGCTCATCTAATATATATAAAGTTTGTCCCGTATCTGTTTTAGAAAGTTCTTTAGCAAGCTTTATACGCTGAGCTTCTCCACCAGAAAGGGTGGTTGCATTTTGGCCAAGCGTAATATACGAAAGCCCAACATCCATTAAAGTTTGCATTTTTTGATTAATCTTTGGAATCGCTTTAAAAAAATCAAGCGCATCTTCGACAGTCATCTCTAAAACCTCTGCAATTGACTTTCCTTTATATTTAATTTCTAAGGTTTCTCGGTTATATCTATGGCCATGACAGATATCACATGAGACGTAAACATCAGGCAAAAAGTGCATCTCTACCTTAATTAAGCCATCTCCTTTACAGGCTTCACATCTGCCTCCTTTAACATTAAAACTAAAACGTCCAGATTTATATCCTCGCGTCCTAGACTCAAGCGTCAATGCAAAAAGGTCACGAACTAACGTAAAGACGCCCGTATAAGTAGCTGGGTTAGATCGAGGAGTTCTTCCAATTGGACTTTGATTAATATTAACTACTTTATCAAACAGGTCCATACCCTTAACTTCTTTAAATGGAGCAACATCAGTTTGAGCTCCATTAAGTGTTTTTGCAGCTAACTCATAAAGTGTATTGTTGATTAATGTTGACTTTCCAGAGCCAGAAACACCTGTAATACAGGTTAAAACGCCAACAGGAATTTTTAAGTCAACATGCTTTAAGTTATTTCCACTTGCTCCAGTAATATTAAGCCAGCCATTTGATTTCTTTCTAGTTTTAGGAGTGCTGATTTCTAATCGACCACTTAAATAATCTCCAGTAAGGGATTTTGTATTAGCTATAACTTCATCAGGTGATCCTATCGCAACAATTTCACCGCCATGAATACCTGCACCAGGTCCAATATCCACAACATAATCAGCCTGTCTTATTGCGTCTTCATCATGCTCAACAACAATAACTGTGTTACCTAAATCTCTTAGATAAGTCAATGTATCAAGTAACTTTTGATTATCGCGCTGATGAAGTCCAATTGATGGCTCGTCTAAAACATAGAGTACCCCAATCAAGCCCGCACCTATTTGAGAGGCTAATCTTATTCGCTGAGCTTCCCCGCCAGATAGAGAGTTGGCTTTTCTCTCTAAATTAAGATAATCGAGCCCAACATTAATTAAGAAATGCAAACGCTGTGAAATTTCACTAAGAATCTTACTTGCAATTTCCCCACGCTGACCTTCTAGCTCAAGAGATTCAAAAAAATCAAATACTTGGTCTATCGTTAACTTTGTTAGATCTGAAATATTTCTATTATCTATAAAGACATTTCTTGCAGATGCATTAAGTCTATCTCCATTGCAACTTGAGCAGGGCTTGCTTATTACATATCTAGATAATTCTTCCCTAATTGAGCGGATATCACTATCTGCATAACGACGCATCATTCTTGGAATTACGCCCTCAAAAGGTTTTTTCTTACTTGTCCAACCTCTTCTTCCTTTAATTTTCGAAAAATCAATAACCTGGCTTCCACTTCCATAAAGAACAATTTTTTTATTCTCTTCTGAGAGCTCATTAAATGGTGTGGCAATATCAAATTTATAATAATTACCAACTAAAGAAAGCATTTGATAAAAATAGGCATTACTTTTACTCCAGCCATAAATTGCACCATCTTCCAGGCTAAGCTCAGGATTAGCTACAACTCTTTCTTCGTCAAATATATCTTTGATACCTAAACCATCGCATGTTTCACATGCCCCCACAGGATTATTAAATGAAAAGAGTCTAGGCTCTAACTCTTCCAAAGAGTAACCACAATGAACACAAGAAAACTTTGCTGAAAATGTTAGCTCCTTAAAACCAGAGTCAATATCCATAGGGCAAGCTATAGCAATACCCGAGCTCATATTAAGGCCAGTTTCAAGAGACTCAGATAACCTTGACGTTATATCTTGCCTAACTTTTAATCGGTCAATTACGATCTCGATGGTATGATTTTTATTACCATCAAGCTCATCAATTTCTTCAAGAAGCATAACCTCACCATCAACTCTTGCACGAAGGAAGCCTTGATGAGAAAGTTCTTGTAATAATTTTAGATGGCTACCCTTTCTATTTTTTACAATTGGTGCAAGTATCATAATCTTTGCATCTTCTGGAAGGTCTAATATTGCATCTACCATTTGAGAAATTGTTTGTGCCTGTAAATCATCTCCATGTTCAGGACATCTAGGTGAGCCAACTCTGGCAAAAAGTAGTCTCAAATAATCATAAATCTCAGTTATGGTTCCTACTGTAGAGCGAGGATTATGAGAGGTAGCTTTTTGTTCGATTGATATTGCAGGAGATAGTCCTTCAATATGATCAACATCTGGCTTTTCCATTAATGATAAGAACTGCCTTGCATATGCTGATAATGACTCAACATACCTTCTTTGGCCTTCAGCATAAATTGTATCAAAGGCTAATGATGACTTGCCAGAACCCGATAGCCCAGTAATAACTACAAGCTTATTTCTTGGAATGCTAACATCAATGTTTTTTAAATTATGGACTCTAGCGCCACGTATGTTTATTGAATCCATAGGTTAGTTATTTTATGGTGGACAAAGGGTTCATTATACTCATGCGTTGTGTAAAATCTTAATTTTGTATTCAATTCTTAGCACATGGTTTCTTATCGTCGAATCTTACTCAAACTTAGTGGTGAAGCACTAAAAAGTGACAATAATAATATTGATCCTGAAATGCTAAAAAAAGTAGTCACTATTGTTCAATCTGCCCTGGATCTTGGCGTTGAAATCGCCATAGTAATTGGTGGTGGAAATATCTATCGAGGCGCTGCCCTTGCAAGTGATGGAATGAACAAAATCACTGGAGATCATATTGGAATGCTTGCTACAGTGATGAATGCATTAGCAATATCAGACGCTTTTAAAAGAAATAATATTCCTTCAATTGTCATGTCTGGCTTTTCGATTGGTGGTGGTGTTTGTGATCCTTTTAATCATACTAAAGCTAAAAATGCGCTATCAGAAGGTAAGGTAGTTATTTTTTCTGCTGGTACTGGAAGTCCTTGCTTTACAACCGATACTGCTGCTGCATTAAGAGCAGTTGAAATTGAGGCTGATATTGTCTTTAAAGCTACTAAGGTCGACGGTATTTATTCAAGTGACCCATTGAAAGATTCAAATGCTATAAAGTTTGACGCGCTTAGTTTTGATTCGGCTATTGAAAAGAATATTGAGGTGATGGACACTGCTGCATTTGCATTATGTCGAGAAAATAATATAAGAATTTGTGTTTTTAGTATGTTTGATGATAATTATGCTTTAGCTAATATTTTAAATGGCCAATCAATTGGCACGATTGTTAGTCAAAATGGAGAATAAATAATGATTAATGAAATTCACAGTGATGCAAATAGCCGAATGAGTAAATCACTCGCTTCTCTTGAGACTGACTTTAGTAAGATTCGTGCTGGAAGGGCTCACCCCTCACTACTTGATCAAATTACAGTTGAATACTATGGCAGCATGGTTCCTCTTTCACAAGTTTCTAATGTAAGCGCTGAAGACTCAAGAACTCTTAAGGTTTCACCCTGGGAAAAAGATATGGTTGGACCAATTGAAAAAGCAATTATGACGTCTGATTTAGGTTTAAACCCAAACACTCAAGGACAGGTTTTGCGAATTCCTTTGCCCCTTCTAACTGAAGAGCGCAGAAAAGAATTAGTAAAAGTTGTTCGTGATGAAGCTGAAAATGCGCGCGTGGCAATAAGAAATATTCGAAGAGATGCTATATCTGACTTTAGAGAGCTCCTTAAAGAAAAAGAAATATCAGAAGATGAGTCACATAGAGCTGAAGATAATATACAAAAAATTACAGATCAACATATCTCTTTAATTGAAAGGTCTTTGACTGACAAAGAGAATTCATTATTAGAAATATAATAGTTACTTATTAAACAATTTTTTATATTCTCTTAGAGCCAACACACTCTATATAGTCATCCCATCGATTCGATGAAAATTCAGTTCCATTTGTTACCTGAGGGCCAACATTTCCTAAATAACCACCCTCTAATGCCTTCTTGAAAAGTTCAATATTGCTATCTGATAGCCCTAAATTTACCTTGCAAAAATCATGTATCGCAACCGTTACTATTTCTCCAGAAATTGTGCCAATAAATTTCTCATCTTCTAGCTTCTCTGTCGCTTCTTTTATAAGCTCATCTTTGATAGTCGATTTATAATCATCAACAATACCTAGCTCATCTAATTGAACAATTAAATCATCCATAATTTTAGTAACCCTCATATCATAAGCAAGCTTAGCCTGATAGGCAGCAGTTGATGCTGCAGCAGCAGCTTTTTCATCCGCTAGTTTTGCTTGGAAGATAGCAAGAGCAGCAGTCTTGCCATCTCTCTTAATTTCAGCCATCATTTCAGCAGCATCCGCTTCAGCTTTAATTTGAGCTTCAAGTGCTGCAAACTCTGCATCTAAAAGACTATCTTGGTAAGCAGCAGTTGACGCTGCAGCAGCAGCTTTATCCGCAGCTAGTTTTGCTTGGAAGGCATCAAGGGCAGCTTGTCTTGCCATCTCTGCTTCTATTTCAGCCATCATTTCTTGAGCAGCTAATTCAGCCTCAAGTTGTGCTTCAAAGTTAGCCAATTCTTTTTCAGTATTAGCTGTCCATAAGCGCAGCAATCCTTGCATCATTTGCACGTTTAGATTGATAAGCAGCTGTTGACTTGCAGCAGCAGCTTTATCAGCAGCTAGTTTTGCTTGGAAGGCATCAAGAGCAGCTTGTCTTGCCATCTCTGCTTCTATTTCAGCCATCATTTCTTGAGCAGCTAATTCAGCCTCAAGTTGTGCTTCAAAGTTAGCAATTCTTTTTCAGTATTAGCTGTCCATAAGCGCAGCAATCCTTGCGTCATTTGCACGTTTAGATTGATAAGCAGCAGTTGACTTGCAGCAGCAGCTTTATCCGCAGCTAGTTTTGCTTGGAAGGCATCAAGAGCAGCTTGTCTTGCCATCTCTGCTTCTATTTCAGCCATCATTTCTTGAGCAGCTAATTCAGCCTCAAGTTGTGCTTCAAAGTTAGCCAATTCTTTTTCAGTATTGAGCTGGTCCATAAGCGCAGCAATCCTTGCGTCATTTGCACGTTTAGATTGATAAGCAGCTGTTGATTTTGCAGCAGCAGCTTTATCCGCAGCTAGTTTTGCCTGGAAGGCATCAAGGGCAGCTTGTCTTGCCATCTCTGCTTCTATTTCAGCCATCATTTCTTGAGCGGCTAATTTAGCTTTAATTGCTTCATCAGAGTCAGCAAAAATAAATATCATTTGCTCAGGACTTTCTTCAATAGAGACAACAAGATCAGAGCAAGGAACTCCAAAATCAAGAATAAACTCTTCAATAATAGAAACATTTTCACCCTTACCAACAAGTTTTTCGCCTAGGGAAAATGATTTAAAGCCAGTTTCAGCAGTTTGATAATATATCAATTTATTTGTCGAAGAATCATATGAATCAACAATGGCTCTTGCATTTTTTGAACTAATAACCAAATCACCTGGAGCAAAGAAGGCATCTCCAGATAATAAAAGTGAGGAAGTGATGTTATTAGATTCTAAATCATTAATTTCATATTGATCTGTGCATGAACTAAATTCATCTATCAGCATAATATCGTTATCATCCTGCAGGAGTGAGTCATTTACATCATCACTTGAGTGGACATTAAATGATAGTAATAAAATACATACTAATTTTATAAGAATACTTATTAAATTACTTTTCATAAATTCATTATAAATAAAAAAACCCAGAGCAAGCCCTGGGTTTTTATTTCTGACACATTCTGCATTTACATTAAGTAAGCAAAATGACTAATTATCTTAAACCTTAGAAAGGGTTGACATAGTTACTGACACAGTTTGCATATGCATCCCATCTATTTGCTGTGAATTCAGTTCCAGAAGAAACTTGAGGGCCTACATTAAATAAAGTTCCATCAGCCAATGCAGATTTGAAGAGCGCAATGTTACTTTCAGATAAATTTAATGCATATTTACATGCCTCATGCGCAGCTTCTGTAACAACTACCTCTTCAATGACACCTATAACTTCTTCATCAGCAAGTGAGGCTTGGTAAGCAGCAGTTGACGCTGCAGCAGCAGCTTTTTCATCCGCTAGTTTTTGCAGGAAATCAGCAAGTGCCATTTCTCTCTCAATTTCAGCCATCATTTCAGCAGCATCCGCTTCAGCTTTAATTTGAGCTTCAAGCGCTGCAAACTCTGCATCTAAAAGACTATCTTGGTAAGCAGCAGTTGACGCTGCAGCAGCAGCTTTATCCGCAGCTAGTTTTGCTTGGAAGGCATCAAGAGCAGCTTGTCTTGCCATCTCTGCTTCTATTTCAGCCATCATTTCTTGAGCAGCTAATTCAGCCTCAAGTTGTGCTTCAAAGTTAGCCAATTCTTTTTCGGTATTGAGCTGGTCCATAAGCGCAGCAATCCTTGCGTCATTTGCACGTTTAGATTGATAAGCAGCTGTAGACTTCGCAGCAGCAGCTTTATCCGCAGCTAGTTTTGCCTGGAAGGCATCAAGGGCAGCTTGTCTTGCCATCTCTGCTTCTATTTCAGCCATCATTTCTTGGGCAGTTAGATTAGCCTCAAGTTGTGCTTCAAAGTTAGCCAATTCTTGCTCAAGAGCAAGCTCAGAAGCCTGCCTTGCCATTTCAGCCTCGAATGCAGCAAGCTCATCAGCCAATACATCAGCAGCGATTTGAGCTTCAAATGCAGCCAACTCTTCATCTAAATTTGCATAGTAGGCATCATCACGATCGTCACCACCAGCGAAAACATTAAATGAAAGGAAAAAGATTATAAAAAATTTAATTGATTTGTTTATCACGCTAATCTCCAAAAGAGTTAAAAGTAATATATGTATATATATGTAACTTTATTTTATACTAGATATATTTTATGAACATATTTAATTTATGATTTTATTTACGGATGAATTTAAGCTATTTTTCAATGATTCATCACTCCAAAAAATTGCAGATAAATGCCTCAGAATAAGCCTAGATGCTTTCAACGTTAACAACGGAAATATTCCTAAATGGACTATAGCATTGGATGAGTTAAAAGCTATACCTAAAGGCGAAATAGAGCTAAATGAACCCTACATTAGAATAGATCAAAATAGTGCTGACCCTATATTACTCGAAAGGGCGCTCAAAAGACTTCTGCCATGGAGGAAAGGCCCATTCATATTCAATAATTTAAAACTTGAGAGCGAATGGCAAGGTGATCTTAAATGGAAACGTCTGCAAAAGCACATTACTCCATTAAAAAATAGAAAAGTTCTTGATGTAGGTGCTGGAAATGGCTATTTCACATTAAGAATGGCGATGGAAGGTGCCAAGAAAGCACTAGGAATTGAGCCTTTCCTTTTATTTAATTACCAGTATGCTGCAATTAAATCGTTAGTCAATAAAGACATTAATGTGATGCTTCTTCCTATTAGACTTGAAGAAATGCCTAAATTATCAATCTTTGACACTGTCTTCTCAATGGGTGTTCTATATCACCAAAGAAGTCATATGGAACATTTGCTTCAGTTAAAAGATATGATGGTGCCAGGCGCAGAGCTAATATTAGAGACCTTAGTAGTTGAAGGTCCAAATGGGTACTCACTTATCCCAGATGGTCGCTATGCTCAAATGCGGAATGTTCATTGCCTGCCTAGTGTTGAGACTCTGAAATCATGGCTTGTTGATGCCAAATTCAAAAATATTAAAGTTATTGATATTAGCAAAACTTCCCCTGAAGAGCAAAGGAGAACTGAATGGATAGGAGATAATGCGGCTTCATTAGAGGATTTCCTTGACCCATCTGACTCATCTCTCACAAAAGAAGGTCACCCTGCACCTACTCGAGTAATCATTATTTGCAACAACTAATTCAAAGTTGAATTCATCGATTAACGTATAATTTATCTTCAATTTCAATTTTAGTCTTATTATGAAATATCGTCTCCTCCTAAGTTTTATTTTTCTTTTAGCTATCAAAAATGTTGCTGCACAATCAACGCCGTCTGTCGTCGTCAGTATTAAGCCTATTCATAGTATCGTGACGAGCCTTATGAGCGGCATTGCAGAGCCACAGCTATTACTTAAGTCGAGTAACTCAGCACACACATTTCACTTGAAGCCCTCACAAGTCCAGATGCTTGCAAATGCTGACTTAGTAATAATCATTAGTGGAGACTTTGAATCTGGATTAAGAAAAGCAATTAAAAACATAGAAGATGATTCGCTATTTCAAATTATTAGTTTGAATAATCTCAGTATCCATAAATCGAGGTCTGAAATACTTAAGTCAAAGGAACATGATGACGCTGATGAGCATGAAGAGAATATTTATGATTTACATCTATGGCTAGATATTAACAACATGAAGCTTATAGCCAAACATATTAATAATCTGCTCATTAAAATAGATCCAGTCAACGAAGATAAATATAACAACAATTTTCTAGAATTAATGCTTGATCTTGAGGAACTAAAAATAGATTTAGAAAAAGAGATTGATCCTTTTCTAGCTTCACAGTTTGCAGTATTTTCAGACACTACGCAGTACTTTGAAAAGAGCATGAAACTTATAAGGCCTATCATAATAACCCCATATCACGGAGCAAGATTGAGCATCATTAGAACTCTTATGGCCAAGGAAGCTATGAGTGATTTAAGTGTTTCGTGTCTACTCTATGGACAAGAGGCCAAGCCAAATCAAATAAGCGTCTTGTCGGAAGGTCTCAGCTTAAAAACATTCGAAATTGATATTTTGGGAACCAAATATCCAGCAGGGCCCGATCAATACTTTAACTTAATGAAAAGAATTTCAAGTCAATTGGCCTCATGTCTAAAATAAGAAGCACTTTTAATGGCGCTGCTAGCAATTATGATGATAATGCATTTCTTCAAAGTGAAATAGCAAATAGACTGGCTGAAAAATTGAAAGTCATTTCAATTAAGCCTCAAACAATAATTGATCTTGGCTCTGGCACTGGACTTCTTAGTAATAAAACAGCTGAAATATTTCCAAATGCAAATCTAATTTGTGTAGATTTTGCGCAACAATCACTTTTAGAAAATCCTCAAAACTTAAAGGTTTGCGCAAATGCCTACGAGCTTCCATTTGCATCCAACAGCGTTGACTTTATTGTTTCTAACTTAATGATGCAGTGGTGTCCTGATTTAAAAGCACTTTTTAATGAATGCTTTAGAGTTCTCAAGCCTGAGGGCTTAATTCTTTTCACTACCTTTGGGCCAGATACTCTAAAGGAACTTAAGCGGAGTTGGTCAGCAGTTGATAGCAGCGCGCACGTTAATAATTTTATTGACATGCATGATATAGGCGACCAGATGCTTCAATCAGGCTTTCAAAGCCCAATAATGGAAATGGAGAACATAACCCTCACCTACGAAAAAGTGCTCGACTTAATGCATGACCTGAAATCAATTGGTGCACAAAATGTAGGTAGCCGATCAAAAGCGCTCACAGGGAAAACTAAATTTAAAAAAATGATAGAGATGTACGAAAGCTATCGCTCTGATGGAAAACTGCCAGCAACCTACGAAGTAATTTATGGACATGCCTGGAAAAACGAAAACAAGCTTGGCGCTATTTCACTGGAGAATTAAACCAGAATAGCGCTATCTAAACTAGCCAATTGAAAGCTCATCACCCACTTTAAGAATGTAATTTTTCGTCGATAACAAAATCGCATTTTGTCCAAAAAATGCACCATTTATCTCATCACTAAACCTCAGAGAAGTTAGCGTTGCTAAAGGCTCTTTTGGGTTATCAATTTTCCCATCATCTTGGTTAATCGTAATAATTTTGCAGCGCTTGCAGGGCTTTCTTAGTCCAAAGCTATACCCACTTTGCTGGCATAAAAAATTTTGAGATGTTTTTTTCTCAAGATCTTCAATACCTTTGACAACAATATTAGGCCTAAAGCGATCCATTTTAGCTACTTGAGAGCCATTTTTAATGAGGCCTTTATTCAGCTTATCTAGAGACTCCCATGACGTTATTAGATAGGGAAATTGATCCGAAAATGCACTCTGAGCCTCCATACCTTCAAGATACTTAGAGGGCACTGGGCGGAGTCCTTGACTGGCAAACCTCACAAGCCTCAGGGACTTACCTTTATACTGACCTAAGACGCTAGTTAGCCACAATGAAACATCATCACCCTCGTCATAGGCATCACAAATATCACCCCAAACAGATGCCTTAATTGGCTCAGATTTAATTGAATCCAAAGGAATATTATGTTTAGTGTTATTCTTTGAGCTAAGTGTTAAAGCGCCTGAATCAATACTCACTTCAATTGTTGACATCGACTCGATTTCGCGCTGAGTAATAAATTCGTAATCAATAGTAGTCACCATCCATTCACGATCATACTCAAGACCACGAAGCGCAGTCATTGACTCTTCAAGGGCAATACCTTTGAGTGATTTAACAGGATAGATAAATAGATCAGTAATTTGAACCATAAAGCCCCTGAATTTAGCTTACTGTTTTAACTTATAACCAGTGTTGAACATCCAGGCTATTATAGCAATACAAATACTTAAGAAAAGTAAAACCATTAGTAGACTCACTCCGACTCCAACATCTGAAATTTCAAAGAAACTCCAACGGAAACCACTCACCAAATAAAGAACAGGGTTAAATAAAGTGACCTTCTGCCATACCGGTGGGAGCATACTGATTGAATAAAAACTTCCACCTAAAAATACTAATGGAGTAATAATTAAAAGTGGGATTATTTGTAGCTTTTCAAAGTTATCAGCCCATAGACCAATGATAAAGCCAAATAAGCTAAATGCCACACAGGTCAAAACTAAAAAACTCAGCATCCAGATTGGATGCGCAATATTCAAATCAACAAAGAGGTTAGCCGTAAGTAAAATGATAGTTGCCAAAATTAATGACTTAGTTGCAGCGGCTCCAACATAACCAATTAAAGTCTCATAGAATGAGACAGGGGCAGATAAAAGCTCATAAATCGTGCCTGTAAATTTTGGAAAAAAGATACCAAAAGATGCATTTGAGATACTTTGGGTTAATACAGAGAGCATTGTCAGGCCCGGAACAATAAAAAGCCCATAAGAAATGCCATCAATATTTTCAATCCTTGAACCAATTGCTGAGCCAAAGACTACAAAATATAGAGCTGTTGATATTACTGGAGAGGCGACACTCTGAAAAAGTGTATTCCAGAAACGCATCATCTCGTTTAAATAAATTACTTTGATTGCCATTAAATTCATTATTTTTCCTTAACTAAGTCTACAAATATATCTTCAAGTGAGCTCTGAACAATTTTAAGGTCTTTTATATGCAATCCAGAATTTGTAATTTCCTGGAGTACTTCAGACATATCAGTTTCTTCATCTTTAACAATATACGTGTATGAAATATGCATACCATCTTCAGAAATCTCAATATTGTGCTTATCAAGAGAAGAAGGTACTTTGGAAAGTGACTCTTTTAGCTCAACAATTAACTGCTTCTTTCCAAGAGTTTCCATCAAATGCGCTTTTTTCTCAACGAGTAAAAGTTCGCCATTACTAATAACTCCAATCCTATCAGCTAACTCTTCAGCTTCCTCAATATAGTGAGTCGTCAAAATTATGGTAACGCCTTTAGATTTCAATACATTAACAATCTTCCATAAATCCTTACGTAGCTCAACATCAACGCCCGCAGTAGGCTCATCAAGAAACAGTATTTTAGGGTTGTGAGAGAGTGCTTTAGCAATCAGAACTCGCCTCTTCATTCCTCCAGAAAGCATTCTAATTTCAGAGTCTTTTTTATCAAAAAGAGATAAGTCTTTTAAGAGCTCTTCAAGATAAGCATCATCTCTCTTGGCTCCAAACAAACCCCTACTAAAACGAACTGTCCCCCAAACTGTATCAAATGATCCAAGAGTTAGCTCCTGTGGCACAAGGCCAATTATTGATCGTGTTTTTCTAAAATCCTTAATAATATCAAAGCCATCAACAGTGA
Source organism: uncultured Candidatus Thioglobus sp. (assembly GCA_905182815.1). Classification (GTDB taxonomy): domain Bacteria; phylum Pseudomonadota; class Gammaproteobacteria; order PS1; family Pseudothioglobaceae; genus Pseudothioglobus. The sequence goes on along the minus strand of CAJJCX010000004.1, from coordinate 373,935 downwards.
CTTCACCAGAGGTTGGAGAAACAATTCCACATATTGTTGAAATTAAAGTTGTTTTGCCAGCTCCATTTGGACCCAAGAGTCCCAATATTTCGCCTGTATTAATGTCTAGATTAATACTTTTCAAAGCATTAAAGCCAGAATCATAAACTTTTGATAAATTCTTAATTGAAATAATTGTTTGCATTGATATCTAATCGGGGGAATCGAAAAAAGTATTTTAACCTTTCACTAAGAATGTATTGTCTTAAATATTGAAAACAGACTCTTGATAAATTGTCATAAATAGATCTAATCTACAAGGCTATTTAAATCTCATTAAGCCAAGGCGGATTTGCACCTTTCTTCATAACAGTTAAGCTTGCAACTTGATTTGCAAAAGTGAGTGTTTTTTTAAGAGAAGCTTCTTCCATCAAACTCAATTTATCTCTACTAAGAAGCCCTTGTTGTTCAAGACTAAACAGAAAACCTCCATTAAAACTATCGCCCGCAGCAATTGTATCGACAACTTCAACTTGGTTACTCTTGACATATACTTCTTTGCCACCATTAAAAATTACCTTTGATCCATCTCCACCTAATGTCAAGATAACTAATTTAACGCCATTCTTGAGCCACTCTTTGCTAACTTCTTTAAAATCCTGTGCACCAAAAAGGTAACGATAATCGTCTTCAGAAATTTTTATTATGTCAACTTTTGAAGTAAGTTTTTTGAAACGGTTTACGTAATCATTTTTAACCTCAATAAAATCAGGCCTGATATTTGCATCAAAATAAATTGGTAAATGGCCAGAGATTTGCTCAACTAACCACTGCCAGCTTGATCCACAAGGCTCCGCTTGAAGACTAATCCCTCCAACCAATAATGCTTTTGCCTTCATCACTCTACTCAAAAAAGGCTTTAAACTAGCCTTATCTAGCATTCGTCCAGCTGAATGTTCATCAACAAATGTATATTCTGCAATACCATTAACCACATCTGCATAGGCAAGAGTGGTTGGCCGGTTAGTTTTTATAATGAATTCTTCTCTGACATTAGAGTTTTTAAGGGAGTCTTCTATTAGCTTTCCATAGTTATCATTTGACACAGCGCCAAAATAATAACTATTGGCACCTAAACGACCAAGAGCAATTGCAGAATTAAAGTTACTTCCACCGACATGAGGAGTATATTCAACCTCACCTAAAAAAGACACCATATCAATTAAAGATTCACCAGCACAAATTATCATGAGAAACTTATTTAAAGGTTACATTATAAAAATTGAATACTAAATATAGCAACAAGTAAGTCAACTAATTTTATACAAACAATCTAGATGGTTTTAATTAGTTAAATTAAACTCGTTTTCCATCTTTAAACATATGCACATTGGCTTCATCATAATCTAAAAACAATATTTCACCTTTTTTATGGGAGCCCATACCTTCGACTCTAACTGTAATTTGCTGATAATCTTCTGACTGCATATAATATAAGGTATCTGCACCTAGATTCTCTAGATGCTTCAAAGTACACTTTATTTTGCCCTTATTAGGAGAAAGTGAAATGTGTTCTGGTCTTACTCCATAAACCTCTGCACCACTTTTATCAACTATATCACCTCTTAAAAAATTCATAGTTGGAGACCCAATAAAGCCTGCAACAAATTCAGTTTTTGGATTATTGTAGAGTTCAGTGGGAGTATCAATTTGCTCAACCAACCCATTATTCAGAACAACAATTTTATCAGCAAGAGTCATAGCTTCAATTTGATCATGCGTTACATAAATTATTGTAGCACTAAGCTTTTCATGAAGCTCTGCAAGCTCAACTCTCATATCAGACCTTAAAGCTGCATCTAAGTTAGATAGAGGCTCATCAAATAAAAAAACCTTAGGCTCCCTAATAATTGCCCTACCAATAGCAACTCGTTGTCGCTGCCCACCAGATAATTGTTTAGGAAGCCTCTCTAAATAATCATGAATTTGTAAGACTTCAGCCACCTTCTCAACGCGCTCTTTAATTTCACTTTTATTTACCTTTGCCAATTTAAGTCCAAAAGCTAAGTTATCAAAGACACTCATATGAGGATACAAAGCATAGGATTGAAATACCATAGCCAACTCTCTTTTAGATGGTGGCACATCATTCATTTCTTCACCATCAATCATTAAGAGTCCTGAACTTATATCCTCAAGACCAGCAATCATTCTTAGTAAAGTAGATTTACCTGAGCCAGATGGCCCCACAAAAACAACAAACTCTCCATCATGAATTTCAATATCAACACCCTTAATGACACTTACTTCATCAAAATTTTTATGTATTGATTCTAATTTAATTTCAGCCAAAATTACTCTCCTCGTATACGCCTAATAACATTTTAAAAATTAATCTGATATTGTTCTTTCATTGCTTGAATTTCTTTAATGACTCCATCAACAAAGTCTGGGTACTTTTGTGGAATATCTCCCCAAAGTTCTGAGTCTTTTGCAAAGCCAAGCTCACCACCTTCGACTAAAAAAGGAGTTAACATGCTCCATTTTGGCTCAACATATTCAAAAGTTACCTTATTAGTAATCACTTGACATAGAAAAATATACCAACTTGCAATAGCCTTTAATGAGAACTCAGGAGTCTCTCCTTTTGATAAATGCCACTCGATGACTGGCAATAAAAATATAGGGAACTTAGAGCCTCCATCCATGCAAATTCTTGACAAAGAGTCAGGTAAATTTTGATTTCCAAACCTTCTCTTAGTTGTAGATAAGTAATCTAAATAATTAATTGAAGGCTCTATTGGCAAAGATGAAATAATTTCTTTAACTTGTATTGAGTCAAAAAAATTAGACAACTCAGGGTCACTTAAAGCTTGATCATAAGTTTTATATCCTTGCAAAACACCAAGATAAGCAAGAGCAGTATGCCCCCCATTCAAGATACGAATTTTTGTATTTTCATAGGGCTCTATATCATCAACAATTTCAACTCCAACAGAACTTAGAGGGGGTTTTTTTCCAGAAAATTTATCTTCAATTACCCATTGAATGAAGTCTTCAGAGATAACTGAACAGTCTTCACTTCGACTAAAAGATTCTTGAATTTTTAGTAGCTCTTTGGCGTTAACTTTAGGTGTAATTCTATCAACCATACTAGATGGAAAACTGGTATTTTTTGAAACCCAATCTAATAAAACTTCATCGCCTAATTCATTTAAATACTGATTAAAGCAATGTTTTAACATAATGCCATTTTCTTGAATATTGTCACAGCACGCAATAGTTATTGGCAGACCATTACTTTCCATTCTTACTCTCAAACCTTTTGCAAGGGCCCCAAAAATAGTTAATGGCGTACCTCCATTTAGATCATTTTGAATATCTTTTGTTGTTATTTTTAATTGCTTGTCTTTATCAAAATAATAACCACTTTCAGTAACCGTAGTTGTTACCAACTGAACATTACTAGATGAAAAAAGATGTTGAATTTCTCTATCATCAATCTCCCAATCATATAACTCTATAATTGATTTTATCTCTTCATGCCTAGCTTCTCCAGCTGCAGAGACAGTCTTTAAGATATAGTTATTATTAGATTTTTTCAAATCCATAATTAATTTACTCTGCTCTTTCCTTAGATTGATTCCAGCAATACCCCAATTGTTTGAACTTGCGTTCTTTAAGATATTATTAAAATATACTGCTTGATGCGCCCTATGAAAATTTCCCACACCAATATGAATTACTCCAACCTTGCAGTTGGCAGGTTCAAAACTAGCTTTAACTAGAGAATTACTCTCATTTATGTTTTTTGTCATACCTTTATTCACTTATTAATCCTTTATATGCTGTCTTTCTGTATTCTCTTGGCGTCATACCTTTTAATTTAACAAACTGTCTATTAAAATTAGCAAGATTGTTATAGCCAGATGCAAAGGCTATAGTTGAAATATTTTTATCGGTTTCATAGAGCATAACGCATGCCCTTCCTAATCTAATTCTTGAGACAAATTCTGAAAATCGATTTCCTGTTGTTTTCATAAAGTATCTTGAGAATGCACTCTCACTCATATTTGCAATTTTTGCCGCCTCGACTAATGAAATGTTATTTTTGTAGTTATCTATTACATAATTCACAACTTCATTAATTCGATGTTGACTACTTGAAGATAAGCTAGGATTTAATTTAGTTAGTGATAACGTTACTTTTTCTGACCATTCATTAAGTTCATGAAGAAAATTTAAAAAATACAACAGTCTTTTCATACCCTGACTATCACGTATTAACTCTAAGTGTTTTTTGGCAAGTTCTGGATCATAATTCTTGAATTCAATGCCAGAGCGTGATGACTCTAAAAGATGATCTAATTCCACAAATTCAGGAAACGCTGTAAATGCCTTTTTCAATGTTTCGTGATTAAATTGAATCAACATATCTCTTAATGGGACTAGATTACTTGAACTCTCTTCAGTGACCCAATTATGTGGCAAGTTAGGTCCAGTCAAAAATAAAGATCCAGGTGAAAATTGTCCAACATAATCACCTACAAAAACCTTACCTGAAGTTTTTACAACTAAATGCAGCTCATACTCTTCATGCGCATGCCAGCGGCAAAGCGCTGTGGGCCAGCCATGCTCTAAATACCGAATCGTCTCTACTTTATCAACGATTTCAAACTCTGGTTTTATTCTATCTATTATTGACATACTTTTCCTTAACTTAAAACATTGCCACCATCAACATTGATAGTTTGACCTGTAATATATTTAGATTGGTTAGAGGCTAGAAATAATACAACTCCAGTTACATCTGATGGAGTCCCAAACCGACCTAGTGGGACAGATTTTCCAATCTTTTTTTTCTTTTCTCCAATATCAAGATCCTCATATTTAGCAAATAATGCATCAACTTTATCCCACATTGGAGTATCAATAACGCCTGGCGCTACTGCATTCACCCTAATTCCTTTCTGCGCTAAAGCCAATGCGGCAGATTGCGTGTAACTTATTACTGCTGCCTTTGTAGCGCAATAATGAGAAACCAAAGCTTCCCCACGCCTACCCGCTTGACTTGAAAAATTAATAATCACACCTTTTTCATTTCGCGAAACTAAGCTCTTAGCAACACCCTGCATCATCGCAAACATAGCCCTAACATTCACCGCAAATAACTTATCAAACTGCTCAAGATCTGCCTCCAATAAAGGAGCCATATCAAAAATTGCAGCATTATTAATGAGTACATTGACTCCCAGTGAATCTGCCCATAAAAGGCACTCTTCAAGATGATTATCTTTAGAAAGGTCATAAGCTCTTAATTCCAAGCTAGCATTTGGGTGTAATTCTTCAAGGTCTTTGCTAATTACTACATCAGTTCCTAGAACTGTAGCTCCAGATTTTAATGCAGACTTTACAATGTCAAATCCAATGCCTCCATTAGCACCTGTAACAAGAATAATGGCTTCTGATAAATTAGGCCCTGAGTATTGTTTTTTATTCATCATTTCACAGCTCCAAATGTTAAGCCCTGAACTAGCTGTTTTTGACAAAACCACCCAAATACAATAATAGGTGCACATGCAAGTGTTGAAGCGGCAGAAAGTTTTGCCCAAAATAATCCTTCTGGGCTTGAATATGAAGCAATCAACGCTGTCAAGGTGCCAGCATCTCCAGCAGTTAGATTAATTGCCCAAAATGCCTCATTCCAACATAAAACAATACTTAGAAGACCAGCTGAAGCAACACCACCCCAAGAAAGAGGTAATACAATATGTCTTAATTCATCAAATGTGCTACACCCATCCATCCTACTAGCCTCAAGAATTTCACTTGGTATTTCCTTAAAATATGAAAATAATAGCCACATAATAATTGGTAAATTCATCATTGCAAAGATAATTATTAAAACAGTTTTGGTATCTAGCAAGCCAGCTGCATCAGCTAGTAAGTAAATAGGCATAAGAACACCAACAGCTGGAAGCATCTTGGTAGATAGCATCCAAAGTAAAATATCTTTCGTATATTTTCCAGGGAAAAATGCCATTGAATATGCGCTAGGCACAGCGATAATTAGCGCAAAAATTGTTGCACCAAAAGAAGTAATTAGCGAGTTAGTGGCATACTTAAAATAATCACTTCTTTCCTGGACAATTGAAAAATTTTCAAAAGTTGGCTCAAAAATGAAAAGTGGTGGAATGGAGATTGCTTGAAGCTCAGTTTTAAAACTCGTTAGAACCATCCAAAAAATAGGAAAAAAGAAAATTATAGCTAAAGTCCAGCAAGCCAATATCCTCGATTGGTGCTTTATTTTTTTCATATTTCTATAACTTATGTTCATTTAGCCATTCCCTTAGCAACTGTCTTAATTAAGAAATAAGCAATAATGTTAGCAACCACAATTGCAAAAACGCCTCCTGCGGAAGCAACGCCAACATCAAATTGAAGAAGTGCTTGAGTAAAAATTAAAAAAGTTGTATTTGTACTGTCATAACCGGGTCCACCACCGGTTGTCACAAAAATTTCTGCAAAAATTGAGAGATGAAAAATAGCCTGAATCATTACAACAACACCAATAGCTCTGCCCAAATGTGGCAAGGTTAGATAACGAAACTTTGACCAAAAGCCAGCACCTTCCAGTTCAGCAGCTTCAACCTGCTCTGTATCCATAGATTGGAGTGAAGTCATAAAAATAAGTAAAGCAAATGGAGTCCATTGCCAGCTCAACATAATAATAATTGACAATAAAGGAAAGTCTGATAAGAAGTCAACAACTGGCCAGCCAAAAATTCCACTGACGAATGCAAAAAGGCCATAAACCGGATTCATAAACATGTTCTTCCAAATCAACGCATTGACTGTCGGCATTATGAAAAAAGGAGATATTAGTAAAACCCTTACAATCCCTCGGCCTTTAAAGGTTTCTTGTAATAACAAAGCAATTCCCAGGCCTAAAATGACTGATATTGCAATAATACTTCCAACCAAAGTAATACTGTTTGTGACTGCGCTAAATAATGCTGGATCTGTTAAAAAGAAATCGTAATTCGAAAGCCCATTAAAGCCATAGCGCTCTGGATAAAGCAAGTTGTAACGCATGAATGAAAAATATATTGTCATGCTTAGTGGGACAATCATCCACAGAAGAAGAAGAATGACACTTGGAGCTTGTAATGCTTTTGAAACGCTGAACTTCATCAAAAAAAACCCCAGTAGATATTAAAAAAAACGGGCCAGTTTTATAGCAAAACTGACCCGTTTAAATGGTTATTACTCTCTAGTAGTAACCGGCCTTAATCATTTCTCTTTCTGCCGCTTTTTGCGATGCAGCAAGAGCATCTTCAACAGAAATCGTACCTGCCAAAGCAGCACTCATTTGTTGGCCTACAGCAGTACCAATAGCCTGAAACTCAGGAATTGATGCAAACTGAACACCTTGGTATGGTGTTGGCTCTTGCGTACTGTTTGAAGGATCAGCCGACAAAATAGCTTTCATTTCCGCTTCAGCAAAATTTGCTGCAGCTAGGAATTTCATATTTTGGTAAGTGCTTGAACGTGTGCCTGTAGGAACACTTCCCCAGCCCTTCTCTTCGCCTACAAGATTAATGTATTCTTTAGAAGTAGCCCACTCAACAAACTTAAGAGCATCATCAGATTGCTGTGTTCCAGCTGGAACAGCTAGAGCCCATGCCCATAACCAGTTAGCACCACGATGGGTTACAGCTACTGGACTTTGTGCATAAGCAATTACATCAGCAACTTTAGATTGACTTGGGTCTGATACAAAAGAAGCCGCAATAGTTGCATCAATCCACATACCACACTTACCTTCGTTAATCAAAGCTAGGATCTCATTAAAGCTGTTACCTGATGATCCTGGAGGACCATAATGAGTTAATAAATCAACATAGAAATTAACTGCATGATTCCAAGCTGGTGAATCAAGCTGAGGCTTCCACTCTTCATCAAACCATCTCGCACCAAACGAGTTAGCCATTGTAGTTAAGAATGCCATATTGTCACCCCAACCTGGCTTACCACGAAGACAGATACCATAAACACCATTAGCTTTGTCAGTCATTGCTGCTGCTGCGTCTTGGACGTGACCCCAAGTAGGGTTATCAGGCATACTCATACCAGCTGCATCTAACAAGTCCTTACGATACATAATCATAGAGCTCTCACCATAAAATGGTGCTGCATATAAGTTACCATTAGCTGATAATCCATTTCGCATTGCAGGTAGAAGATCGTCTACATCATAACTAGAGCCAAACTCTAAAGAATGTAACCAACCTTTTGCACCCCACATTGGAGCTTCATACATACCAATTGTCATAACATCAAACTGACCACCTTTAGTAGCAATGTCTGTTGTTACGCGTTGACGCAACGTACCCTCATCTAAAGTCACCCAGTTAACTTTAATTCCTGGATTATCTTTTTCAAAGTGTCCTGTTAGACTTTGCATAGTGATCATATGACCATTATTCACTGTAGCGACTGTTAACTCGCCAGCTTGAACAGCAGCAGAACTTGCAACAGCAAGAATCGCACTACCGGCCAAGATTTTTATATTTTTCTTCATTTATTTCTCCCTTCCATTATTTAACATAGCTGAAAACCCAGTTATGAAATTAGGAATATACACCTCAATATTATACAAATCTAATGTAAAAAAGCCTAAAACTAATACTATATTGTTTATATAATACTATTATGGCTCAAAGTGATACAAAAAACAATTACTTTCTAATAGATTATAGTTTAAAACCATTATGATACAAATTAGATTCAATACTGAATATTTCTATATTTATTGGTTGGATTAGTATCAGTAAAGAATTAGATCGTAAGTCTATTATAAAAGTCGAGAACCATTATTAATAGGTAGGTCATTTGTGGCCAAAACAACTGAGTTATCTTGGCGATAAAATCCTAGCACCAAACATTCACTCATAATAGGTCCCACTTGTTTTGGTTCAAAATTTACAACTGCCATAACTTGTTTACCTTGCAATTGATTCTTGGTATAAAGATCTGTAATTTGAGAGCTTGATTTTTTTAATCCAATTTCTACTCCAAAATCAACATGCAATATGAAGGCTGGATTTCTTGCTTCGGGAAAATCCTCAACCTCAACAATAGTGCCAATCCGTATATCAACTTTTTCGAAATCTTTCCATGTAATTGTCATCTCAACCTTTATTCTTCGAGTAATTCATTAATGGCACGCTCAAGTTCAGCTGTGAAGTCAGGATCATTTCCAGGGTTTGCTGCACAGTGTCCCCATGGAGAATTAAATGGTCGAAAATCAGCACCATTTATATAGCCTGCTTCAATTTCATTATCTTCAGGTGGGAAGTAAAGATCATGCATACAGGGCATCAAGATAGTTTTGGCCTTAATAGCATTTAACGCCATCTCTATGTTTCCGTTATATATTGGGCCAACACTGATATCACTAGTCTGCCAAGTATCAAGCTTACAAAGGAGATTATTGGCATCCCAATTCTTAGAATGATCTTCCTCCCAATCGATAAGTAAATCTTCTAAGGAGTCGTATCCAATCTCTTTATATAGAGAGTTACGATAAAAAGTTTGTGAAAATGCCCAACCTGCGTAAACTCTTGCAAATGCCTTAAGGCCAGCAACTGGAGGAGAAGAATAATCACCATTATTCCAATTTTGGTCCGCACAAAGTGCCGCCTTTACCCCTTCCAGGAATACATGATTATGAGGGGATGTTTTAGCTGAAGCACAAAAAGGCAAGATTGCTTTAACAAAATCAGGGTACTGTGCAGCCCATTGATAAGCCTGACAACCTGCCATTGACCAGCCAGTAACTAGCGCAATTTTCTCGACACCTAAATGCTCTTTTAATAGCTTGTACTGACAAGCAATATTATCCCAAAGAGAAATACGCGGGAATCTTGGGCCATCTTGAGGCGATTTTGAATTACTCGGTGAAGAGGAGAGTCCGTTTCCAAATAAGTTAATTGAAACAATAAAATGTTTTGCCGGATCAATTGCCCTACCTTCACCAAAAAAGCCCTCATTTCTTTGATGTGAGCCAGTGTAAAAAGTAGGCATAACAACAACATTATCTTTACCTTTATTCAGCTTTCCATAAGTTTTGTAAATTAAAAAGGCTGAATTTAACTCCTCTCCTGATAAAAGAGAAACATCACCTAGCTCAAACTTTTCATAATCCATCACAAAGTTTCATTATAGTTATAAGAAAATCATTAAATTTTGCGCCTAACAATCTAAAGTATTATCCCTCTCCCATTGAGTCAGATGGGAGGCATAACCACTCCACTCTGTATGCTTTAATTTTATGTAAGCATCAATTATGCTGTCTCCAAGTCTTTCTCTAAGAACATCTGAATCTTCAAGTAATCTAAGCGCATCAAGTAAATTACGCGGCAGTTGCTTATAGCCCTCGATGTCTTTTCCAAGCTCATACATATTTATATCAAGTGGATCCCCTGGGTCACGGTTGCCAGCAATGCCATCAAGACCGCAAGCAAGTATTGCTGCCTGCATTAAATAAGCATTTGCTGCGCCATCCATTAATCGTAATTCAAAACGACCTGAGTCTGGAACTCGAATCATATGAGTACGATTATTTCCACCATAAGTGATTGAGCTAGGAGACCACGTTGCACCAGAAACTGTTCTTGGAGCATTAATACGTTTATAACTATTTACAGTTGGGTTAAAGATGGCAGTTAAGCGGTCTGCGCTATGCATAATCCCACCTAAAAACTGATACGCAAGAGGTGACAATCCTAAACCTCGGCTATCATTTTCACCATTAAATAAATTTTGAGAACCATCTAGATTCCATATTGAGACATGAGAGTGGCAGCCATTACCCGTAAGATGACTAAAAGGTTTTGGCATAAATGTTGCGCGCATGCCATGAAGCTCGGCGATTGATTTCACCATAAATTTAAAAAATACTTGGCGATCAGCAGTTTTTAGAGCATCATCAAAATCCCAGTTCATTTCAAATTGACCATTAGCATCTTCGTGATCATTTTGATATGGACCCCAACCTAACTCAATCATGCTGTCACAAATTTGCTTAATAACTGGATATTGGCGCATTAAGGCTTGCTGATCATAACAAGGTTTACTTTGAGTATCTTTCTCATCAGCAATATCAGTTCCATCTTCATTGATGAGATGATATTCACACTCAACACCTGTTTTCATTCTAAAACCCTGCTTTTCAGCCTCTGCCAATTGCTTCTTTAATGCAACTCGCGGAGAAGCCTCAACAGGCTTACCATCCATCCATAAATCTGAGGCTAACCAAGCAATTTCTGGCTTCCAAGGCAACTGGATAAGACTATCAGGATCTGGAATAGCAAACATATCGGGATGTGCAGGCGTCATATCTAACCAGGCTGCAAATCCTGCAAAACCCGCTCCATCTTTTTGCATTCCATCAATGGCCCTTGCAGGAACCAACTTAGAACGCAAACTTCCAAAAAGATCTACAAAGCTAATAAGAAAATATTCAATACCTTTATCTGCAGCTACTTTACTAAGTTTAGTGGCCATAATTTCTCCTATTTATTCGTTATTATTTTTATTAAATTAGTAATTATATTCCGCCCTTACCTGGAATCCAATTAGTACCAGCTAGGGGAACGCCAGCCATCGCAGCTGCCTCCATAGTTAATGCTACCATATCCTCTGGCTCTAAATTATGCACATGACTCTTACCGCATGCCCGGGCCAATGTTTGCAATTCAAGCGTAAGAACATTTATATAATTCGCAAGTCTGCGGCCACCTAGAATTGGATCTAATCTCTTTGCAAGCTCAGGGTCTTGAGTCGTAATGCCAGCTGGATCATTTCCCGCCTGATAGTCATCCCAAAAACCTGCTGCTGAACCTATCTCTTTATATTCATCATCAAATTCAGGGCTTTGGTCGCCCAGAGCAATTAATGCAGCAGTACCTATTGAAACTGCATCCGCACCCAAAGCTAAGGCCTTTGCAACATCTGCCCCACTTCGAATACCACCAGAAACGATCAGCTGTACCTTACGATGCATATCCATTTCTTGGAGAGCTTCAACAGCCATTCGAACTGCTGGAAGCGTCGGTATTCCAACGTGCTCAATGAAAACATCTTGTGTTGCTGCAGTTCCTCCTTGCATGCCATCAACAACAACAACGTCAGCGCCTGCCTTTACAGCAAGGGTGACATCATAAAAAACTCGCGTCGCTCCAACTTTGACATAGATCGGTTTTTCCCAGTTTGTTATTTCACGTAATTCCTGTATCTTGATTTCAAGATCATCTGGACCCGTCCAATCTGGATGACGACAAGCAGATCTCTGATCTATTCCTTCTGGAAGGTTTCGCATTTGTGCTACTCTAGGAGAAATTTTTTGCCCCAATAGCATGCCTCCGCCTCCCGGTTTTGCACCCTGACCCAAAACAATTTCGATTGCATCAGCCTTCCTTAAGTCATCTGGATTCATCCCATATCTTGAAGGCAAGTATTGGTAAACTAAAGTTTTAGAATGCCCTCTTTCTTCTGGAGTCATTCCGCCATCCCCTGTAGTTGTGCTAGTGCCTGCTATAGTCGCGCCTCTTCCAAGCGATTCTTTGGCTTGAGCTGAAAGGGAGCCAAAGCTCATGCCTGCAATTGTGATTGGTGTTTTTAAATGAATAGGATTTTTTGCAAACCTATTACCTAAAATGACCTCAGTTGTGCATTTTTCTCTATAGCCCTCTAATGGATAGCGAGAAGTTGAAGCACCAAGAAATACTAAATCGTCAAATGTAGGAATATCTCTTTTAGCACCAAATCCACGAATATCATAAATTCCTGTTTTAGCTGCACGCTGAATTTCCGCAATCACATGCCGAGGAAAAGTTGCAGACTCTATTAATGTTGGATTATCTTTGCTCATAATCTGATCTCCTTAGTAGTCATCGACTTGGTCAATGTCAAAATTATATAATTTGCGCGCAGAACCATAACGTCGAAATTCTTCAACCCCATGACTCATTTTTGATTGGCTTAGTAATTGCTGAAGCTCTTTCTTATGCTCATCTCGCATCTCTTTTTCGATACAATCTGTACCTAGGCTTTTGACTTTACCTCGAACATAAATTTTGGCTTCATAAATTGAATCACCTAGAGCATCTCCAGCATCTCCACAAACGACTAAGCATCCAGATTGCGCCATAAATGCACTCATATGTCCAATATTACCGCCAACAACAATATTTACACCTTTCATCGAAATTCCACATCGTGAACTTGAATCTCCCTCAATAACTAATAGTCCACCATGTGCTGTTGCAGCAGCATATTGAGAGGCATTTCCAGTAACACGTACCTGACCAGACATCATATTTTCAGCTAAACCTGGCCCAGCATTTCCATTAATTATTATATTGGCCTGTTGATTCATACCAGCGCAATAGTAGCCAACATGTCCATTAATTTCAACATCTACCTTTGTTGTAAGACCAACTGAAAGAGCATGCTTTCCAACAGTATTATTTACAGAAAATTTATCACCAGAAGACCCTGCCTGCAATGCTTCATTAAGCTCTCTAATAGTGCTTTTTTCTAAATTAATTTCAGTCATTATTAACTCCTTTTCCAGCTATAAATCTGAGTTGGTTCAGGCTCCCAAATGCGCGCATTTTCAGCGCCTGGCAAAGTTGCAATAGCACGATATTCAGAAGACATCGCAGCCCAATCATCAGTTTCTGCCATAATTGCTGGCTTACAACCAATTGGATCACGCATAACTGCAAAACCATCCCTGGTTCCAATTGCAAAGGTATAGAATCCATCTAAATCCTCTATGGCATGATTCAAGGCTTGATCTAGATCATCCCCCTCACTTAAGCGCCAGCTCAAATATCCAGCAGCAACTTCGCTATCATTATCGGTTTTGAAATGAACACCTTTTTTTCGTAAAGTTTCACGTAATCTGTTATGGTTTGATAAAGAGCCATTATGCACAAGACATAAATCTTGGCCTGTTGAGAAAGGGTGGGAGTGCTCTGTTGTAATTGCACTTTCTGTTGCCATTCTGGTATGACCAAGTGCGTGAGTGCCAGTCATACTTTTAATATCAAACTGATCAATAAACTCAGCTGGGTTACCTTTACCTTTAAAGATCTCAATATTTGTTCCTGCACTTGTAATACTAAGATCACTCCAGTTATCTCTCATCCAAACTTGAACATCATCAATTTCAGAATCTAGACTTAAAACTGCATGATTGCGGGTTACTGTAATATCTCTTAAAGAAAAATGATTACTTATTGCAGCCTCTAAAGCACCCCAATCAAAGTCTTGGTGCTGAGCAAGGACAGTAATCTTACAGCCATTCTCTTGAGGATTACGATAAACGGCAATACCTGCGCTATCTGGCCCTCTCTCAGTCATCTCACTGAGCATTGGTGCTACAAGCGCACCTAATTGAGACTCTAGAGCTTGATTTTTAATAAAAAGTCCTACAATTCCACACATAAAAACTCCAAAAAATTATTATAGCCCCTGTATTCATGCATGACATGAACTCAAGGGCAATAGTTTAAATGAAAAAAAACGATTAACGCTTTTATCTATTATCTTTTGATAAAAAATCTGGCTTAATAGAGCCTTAAAAACTCCTCAACTTCCCAGTTTGTAACAGCCTGATGATATCGATCCCACTCATCTTTCTTATAAGAGAAAAATTGAAGGAGCATTGAATCACCTAAAACTTCTCTTGCAAAATCATCCTCATTTAAAGCCTCAATTGCCTCTAAAAGATTACGAGGTAAAGATTTAATGTTTGCTTCCTTCATTTCTTCAGGACTTAATGTATATAAGTTTATATTTAAAGGATCACCTGGATCAATCTTATTCTTAATTCCATCCAAAGCTGCAGCTGTTGTAAGTGCTAAGGATAGGTATGGATTCATGCACATGTCAGCAGCACGATTCTCGATACAAAACCGGTTTTGAGGGAGTCGAATCATGCAAGATCGATTATTATCTCCATAGGCCATTGTTGTCGGCGCCCATGTATAGACTCCTCCTTCAAATCCACCAACTATTGGAACCAAACCGTTATATGAGTTTACCGTTGAACAAGCAATAGCAGTAATTTCTGTTGCATGCTTTAGCAATCCACCAACTACATGATAAGCTGTATCAGAGAATTTTCCATCCTTACCTTCAAAAACATTTTTGTTATCCGAGTTACTCGTCATACTAAAATTAATATGCGCTCCAGACCTCCAATCACCAATCGTTGGCTTTGGCATAAAGGTAATAAACATCCCATACTTTTTAGCAACCTCTTTAAGAAGAACCCTTAAGAAAACTAATCGATCTGCCATCTGAAGAATATCTGTATAAGTGAAGTCAAGCTCAAACTGTGAGTAGGCGCCCTCACAAACCACATCCTTCATATCCCAGCCTAAATCATTAACAGTATCAATTAATTCTTTGAGGAATTCCATTGAATCAATTGAATACTCAACATCGTATCCAAAAGCTTGTCTGCGAGGACGTAAGCCGTCACCTGGTAATGGATCATCATCAAAAGCCTTAACAGGCTGACCATCTTCCCATCGCATCGCAATAAATTCTGGCTCAATACCACAAAAAGCTTTATATCCAGCGTCATCTGCTTTTTGTACTGCTCTTTTAAGAGTTTGACGAGGGCACAAGTTATAAGGCTTACCTTCCCACCATAAATCTGAAAAAACCCATACACACGTCTTATCCCATGGACAAATTACCAAGCTATCTAAATCAGGTACAGGGATTTGATCTGAGTCATTAGGCCCTAATTCAGGAACAAAAGAAACTGAATGAACCGCAAATTGAGGGCCCTTTCCTGCACACAATGCCTCAAACTCCTTCATAGGAATTGGCTTTGTTTTAGGAAGGCCAAGCATGTCAATCCAACACGACAGAATGTACTTTACGCCTGCTTTTTCTAATCGAGCTTTTTCCTCTGCAACACGTTTCTTTGATGGCAGGGCATCTGCCATTGTTGTGTGATAAATCTTTGCCATATTCTTCTCCTTATTTATGAATTTATTAAATATTTATAATTTTTCTTGCGATTTTAATAAAAATTGATTTTTATATGTTGCCAGGCCTTTCATTACCTCAACATCCTTTATATCACCGTTATTAAAACAATGTTCATCTAGAAACCTAGTAAGGGTCTCATCTCCTTCAGAGGCAATTTCTACTAAAAGATCATATCGACCTGTGACCCAGATAATAAAGACTATTTCATTGCAATCTTGAAGACGTTTAGCAACCTCAGTAGGGCTAGAAGTTGAAGCAACTTTTATTCCAAGCATCGAATCTGTTGCATAATTTATAGCAGAGCGATCTACCAATGCTTTGATTTGCAAGACACCTGCATCTTTCATGCGATTCACACGATTCCTAACAGTCCCTTCAGAGATTTCCAGTGACTTAGCAATTTCGTTAAATGGCTTTCGTCCATCAATCTCAAGCATATCAATGATTCGTTGATTCAATTTATCTTTTAGCGTATCCCTAGTTGGAACACGCGGAAGTTGATCGCTATCATTACTATCATTAGATTGACTTAGGTGCACTATACGATTACTTGAATTACTCATTTAAATCCTAGTTTTGAGGCATGTCTTCTGGATCTATTCCAGGCACAAAAGTAATTCCTGCTTGTTGCTTCCAGTCATGAGGATAAGCAGCATAGAATATTACGCATTTTTCATCACACTCATAAGCTATAGAGTTATCTTTAGGGATATAAAGGACATCACCTGGATTGCAGTTATAAGACTCGCCATCACACGTTAATCTAAACGTCCCCTCCATACAATAAATAATCTCATCGCATGTTAACTCCCATGGCACAGATACTTGGTTTAAAAAATTCAAACCGCCGCACATCGTATCACTAACTGCACTAGTAACAAAAGGCTTGATATAGCTTTGTCCTGGCTCTAAAGTGTGTAAACGGTGCTCAATGTCACCAAATTTATATAGTTGTGGTTTATTACTCATTTTTATCCCTTTTTAAGTTAAGTTAAGTTTTTCATTAAGTTCTACGACATATCCATCTGGATCTTCAATAAATGCAAGTATTCGAGTTCCAGCATTCATAGGTTTAGCTGGACTAATGATTTTGGCACCTCCAGCTTCTAGGTCTTCAACAGCTTTGTATACATCTGGCGTTTCAATACAAATGTGCCCCCATCCATTACCTTTGTCATAGTGCTCTTCTTGATCCCAGTTATGGGTTAGCTCCAGTGCAGGAAATTCAATTTCAGGACCATAACCTACAAATGCATTTGTAAATCTTCCCCCCGGGTAATCAGTTCGCCTTAGCACTTGCATACCTAAAATGTCACAATAAAAATGAAGTGACTTTTCTAAGTCAAGAACTCTCATCATCGTATGTGCTAATCTAAAGTCACTATTAAAACTTGTATCGGTCATTAAATTCTCCTTTATGTATTATTTTTTGGTGGGTTAGTAACGGCTTCTGCAATCATTTCTTGAAAAGCGCGAACACTATCTTCCCAGTGAGGTGACAACATACCACCATCTTTTGAAACTGGAGACGCTCTCCCAAGCTGCATCCTTTCACAAATTGCATGATCTTCTTTGTGGACATCCCACCATAGCTTTTTCATTTCATCAACCTCTTTAATTGAAACGCTCTCGCCTTCTGTGGTGTAGATAACCCTTTTTTGGTGCGTATGACCTTCATCAACTGGAACATTCAAATAGACTCCAATTTGATCCGGAGCATAACGACCAATTATAAAATTTGGAAAAAGAGTTAAGTATCTTGAACTTACAGACAAACTCCCCTTTACCTTATCATCATCATCTAGATCAATAGCGCTTCCTAGGCAAACGCCATCAACAATTGTGTAATGATCCTCAAGAGGCTGATTTGTTGTTGTTCGATGGACAAATTGAACATGGTAAGGCTCTATAAAATTTTCCATAAGAAATTTCCAGTTCGTAGAAATCTCACCAAAATCCAAAGTAGCTACAGGCTTCACTTTTTGAAAATCTATATCACTAAAATTTTGAATAAGAGGAGCTGCATAATCCTCAAAATTGGCAGCATTGCCACTTAAATTAATAAAAATCCAATCTTGCCAAATAGCTATTTTTATTGATTTAAGATTATGATTTGACATTTCAAAGCCTTCTGGCTGATGCTCTTTGCCACCAAAGAACGGCGTAGCACAAAGATCACCATCAAGACTGTACGTCCATGCATGATAGGGGCAAGATAACATCTTGCCAACATTCATTGGCTCATCAACTAACTTCAAACATCGATGAGAGCATGCATTATGGAAAGCTGAAATTTTTCCTTCATTATTTTTAATTAAGACTACTGGCTGACCAGCAACCATAATTGGTCTTGCATCCCCTGGCTCATTTAGCTCATGGGCAAAACCTACAAAAACCCAATTATCGGTAAACACGGTATCGCACTCAGTGCGAAAAAAATCAGCACTAGTATAGGCAGATGAGGGCAGTCCATGCTTAAGCTTGCCTTTCTCAAAAAAAGATGACATGTCAAGTTTATTAATTGTAATACCTCAAAAAATAAATGAAACAAATGATAATGAGAAAAATTATAAACCTAATTATTACATTAAATGTAATAAATTAAAGAATAAGTTACCAATACAGCTATTTATTCGATTAAAAATAATTAATATGTAATAATCATAAAAATTATTTACTGTTAACATTCGTATTAATTTGGTATGATTTGTAACTTTCATTAACACTTTTAATCAGGAGAGGATGCAATATGGGCATTAAAGGAAGTGACTTCGAGGTTGAATTGAAAGGATATTCAGGGCATGGATTAATCCACTCAAAAGATGTTGATGATGAAATTACACGTATTGGTCCTGGATCGCCAGCAGGTGAATACCTTAGAAGATACTGGCAGCCAGTTTTTATCTCTTCTGAACTCGATGATCTTCCTGTATCAATAAAAATTCTGGGTGAAGAACTTGTTCTATTTCGAGACAAAAGCAATCAATTAGGATTGGTTCATAAACAATGCCCTCATAGGCAAGCTTCTCTTGAATTTGGTATTTGTCAAGAAACAGGAATTCAATGTTGCTACCATGGATGGCACTTTGGCATTGATGGAACATTATTAGATGTTCCTGGCCAGCCTGCACATATAGCTGACATTATTAAACAAAGGGTTCGACTTGGCGCCTATCCAACTTATGAATTTAAAGGTTTAATTTTTGCCTATCTTGGGCCAATTGATGAAAAACCTGAATTCCCAATGTATGACAGCCTAAATTTTAAAGATATGGAAATGGTGCCCTATAAGGCACCCTTCAATTGCAACTGGCTTCAGGTTTTGGATGCTATAGTTGATCCAATTCACACCTCTTTCCTTCATTCAAATATGAGTCGACAACAGTTTTCAGAAGGCTTTGGAGAAGTTGGACAGATTGATTTTTTTGAGCGTGATAGTTGGATTTTAGGCTGCAATACCAGGAGAGTTGGTGACAATATTTGGTTTAGGATTAACGAAGTTGTTTTGCCAAACTTTACTCAAGCAGGTGCAGCTTTTGCTGCAGATGGAACAAAGCAAATACACTATGGCAGAAGTTCATTTACACGATGGGTTGTTCCAATCGACGATGAAACAACTATCTGCTATGCCTGGGCTAATTTTGGGGAGAGAGGAGATCCACAGGAATTTAACACTCCAGAGGGTCCTGAACTAATTGAACAGGGTGAAATTTTTGATCGCCCCTACAAAGAACGTCAAAGATTTCCTGCAGACCGAGAAGCATGCGAAGGTATGGGTCCAATAAATATCCATAAAAATGAAAATTTATTACCCAGTGATCAAGGAGTTGCAATGATGCGTCAGAGAATTAGAGAGCAAATAAAAACTGTTGCCTCTGGCAAAAAACCATATCTAGCAAGTGGCATTAATGGATTGCCAGTTCCAACTTATGGAGGTGATTCTGTCCTTAATATTCCAGCGAGTAATTTGGAAGACAATTCCTTCTTAAGTAAACTTGCACATGAATTCGTTCAAATTCAATTTGAAGTCGATGGAAAGGTTGAAGAAGAGAGAGTTAAAATAGTTACGAAAAAATTAAAAGAAATACAATCAAGAGAAACTTCAAATACCAATAAATAAATACCTATGGCAAGTGATAATAAAATAAGAGTTCATTTTAAGAGTAATCATGCTGACCCTGATTCATTCCCACCAACTATTGAAGGGGAAAGTGTTTTTGCTATTACCAAAGAAAGGTTTGATAATGCAATTGAAAGCTACCCTGATTTAAAAAACAAAATTGAGCCAATTTTTGATTGGGATTTAGAGAACTTTTATGAATCCATGAAGACTGCTGAGGTTCTTGTGTGCTGGGATTTTCCTACTGAGAATCTTGCTGAAATTGCGCCTAAACTTCGATGGATTCATATTATTGGTGCAGGGGTAGAACATTTATGTCCAATGGACTGGGTGCCAGAACACGTTTCAGTTGTTAATAATCGGGGCGTGCACTCAGCAAAAGCAGGGGAGTTTGGTCTAATGAGTGTGCTAATGCTGCATACGCATATCCCTGAAATCATTCAAAATCAACAAAACAAGCATTGGGAATCTCTCTATTCATCTCCAATATTAGGTAAGACATTGCTGGTTATAGGTACAGGCAATATAGGACATGCTGCTGCAAAAAAATGCAAATTATTGGGCATGAAAGTAATTGGGGTAAGTCGTCATGGGATGCCTTTAGAAGGCGTCGATCAAATGGTTAAGGTAGATAAATTAGATGAAGTACTCCCTGCAGCTGATTACATTTTTATGTCTACACCGAATACAACTGAAACATTTAATTTATTAGATAAAAGGCGTCAATCATTAATGAAGCCAGGAGTAGGTATTGTTAATGTTGGAAGGGCTGCCACAATGGACTATGATGCTCTTGTAGAGAACTTAAATTCTGGTCACATCAAGGCTGCTATTATTGATGTTTTTGATCCTGAGCCACTCCCTTCAAATTCAATATTATGGGACACACCGAACTTAATGGTTATGCCGCATATATCTGCTGATGATGGTGATACATATATTCCTCTAACACTTGAGCTCGTTCTAATGAATATGCAAAGATACATTGCTGATGAAAAATTAAATAATTTAATAAACCCTGATCTAGGATATTAAAGATTTAAATAATATTTTTTATAGTGCTGGGCTGCTTTTTTTGCAGTAGCCATTAGACTATCATTGGGATTTGCAATTGACTGTTCAAATGATAGGTCATTAGAAATAATACTAAATACCTTGTCGATATCATATTTATTTTCCAGTATTTCATCATTCTCTGCACTACCTGCAATGACAAAGATACTGCATTTATGCTTTCTTGCATAATCAATTACTCCCATTGGAGCTTTACCTCTAAGACTTTGACTATCAAACCTACCTTCGCCTGTTATTACAAGATCTGTAGTTGATAGATGTTGCTCAAAATTAAGTTTTTCAAGAATAATTTGTACCCCACTTTTTTGATCCGCCTTTAAAAAAGCAAGAAAACCATAACCTATGCCGCCTGCTGAACCTGCCCCTGGCTGCATTGAGAGGTTATTATTTAATTTACTGGAAGCGATTCTGGAGTAATGACTCAATAGATTATCTAATTGATTAATCATCTTTTCATCAGCACCTTTTTGAGATCCAAAAATAACTGATGCGCCTTGCTGTCCAATGAGAGGATTGTCCACATCGCATGCAATCTCAAAACTGACTCCTTTGAGGCGTGAGTCGATAGAAGTAATATTAATATCTGAAAGTGTATTTAAACTTTCTACACCTCCAGTGAGTTCCTTACCAAAAGAATCTAAAAATTGGATTCCAATTGCCTCTAAAAAACCCATTCCTCCATCATTTGTTGCACTTCCTCCTAAACCAATAATAATATGCTCAGCACCTTCATCAATTGCAGCAAGTATGAGCTCACCAACTCCAAAACTAGAGGTATTCATTGGATTTCTTTTTTTAAGTGGAACTAGGTGCAAGCCACAAGCTTCAGCAATTTCGATTACTGCTGTTTTTGAATTGCCGAGCATACCCCACTTGGCATTGATATATTCTCCTAGAGGACCTGACACTTTCGTTGAAAAATACTTGCCTTGAGTTGCAGTAACTAAGACATCAACTGTTCCCTCTCCACCATCAGCAATCGGTAATTTTAAAATATTAGCATCTGGAAAAATACCTAAAAAACCTTCCTCAATTGCATTTGCTGCATCAGAAGCTGTTAAGGTTTCTTTAAAAGAATCAGGTGCAATTAATATCTTCATATTTTACTTCTTTAACTTAATTATATTTTTTACCCCACCTCTCAAGTGAGATTGTTGCAGTAAAAATAATAAACATACCAAGCCACTGATTCATGCCCAGCATATCTTGAAGAAGAATTACACCTAAAATAATAGTAAAAATAGGCTCTAAGTACATCACATTTGAGGTTCGCACGGGTCCAATAATTGATATTGACCTAAAGAAAAAGTAAATACCTCCAGTCATCCCCATTGCTGAAAGAATACTCCAAAGTAACATCTCTGAAGATACTGAAGCTATAGGTTCTAAAGTGACTATAAAATATATCAACACAAAAACTACTGAAGGCAATACCATAATATATTGAATTAGGCCCCATCCTGATTCTACACTTTTATGGCGAGATAAAATATTTACAGTAACCTGGGCAAGAGAAGCAATAAGGCCCCAAAAAACGCCCCATAAATTCCAATCACTTGAATCTCCTTGAACTAAAATCCAAATGCCAAATAATGACACAAGAAGTGCGGCAGCTGATAAAAAATCAATAGATCTACTCTTAAGTATTGAGTTAACAAAAAAGGTAATAATTGGGAAAGTATAAATCACTACTACGGCTAAACTTAATGGAATCAAGCTTATTGAATACATATACGATGCAATAAAAATTGCTTGAAAAATACTAATTAGTATTAATCTAATGTGTGTTGCCTTGCTTTTAATTTTCTTAGGTGATTTATTTAAAATACTTGCAAAAATAAAAGTACTAACATAGCGAACAGAAAGAAGAAGAAATACGCCTCCTCCAACACCATAGAAATAGGGAGCAGTAGTGGCTGCAAGAGAGAAAAAGAAGGCAGATAAAATTGCTGTAAAAACACTTGAAAATATCTTATTACTCATTTTGGATTTGGCCTGGATTATCTGTTGTGATAGATTGTACTCTCCAGCTAATCAATTTATTAGCAATATCAATATCATCAATTGTCCATGAGTGGTATTCAAAACCAGCATCCATAATTCGGTCAATTAAAGTTTTTGAGTTTTCATTATCTGAACTGAGGCCATCGGCCTTAATATCATTCAGTACATCTAATATTTTATTTAAGTCATAGTTCGGCTCATATGCATATAACCAGTAAGCCTTATAATTAGGTGCTGCTGATTTAAAAGTCTTAATAACTCTCTCATCAAATGAAATAATCACAGCTTGCTCGGTATGTATTTCAGATTGAGAAAGCTCTTTAATTAGGGGCTTTATAATCTCAATACCGCACTTTATCTCTATAAATATTTTTTTACCAGAAGGCAACACGTTAAGCACTTCAGCTAAAGTAGGAATTTTTACTTTTAAATTATTAGAAATTTTATGAGATAAGTTGAGTTGCTTTAACTCTTCAAGGGTTGAGTCTTTAACAATTAATTTTTGATTACAGACTCTTTGAGTATCATCATCATGAATACAAACAATGGCGCCATCCTTGGTAAGATGAAAATCACCTTCTATTCCATCCACTCCTTTATCCCAAGAGGCATTGAAAGCTGGTAAAGAATTTTCTGGTAGATCAAATGAAATACCTCGATGTGCAATAATCATTGAGATATTCTACATAAAAATTTAGCAGTCTTTTTTTAAAAAACTTAGAATAGTGAAACAGATAGCTCCATCCAGAAACTTGGCATCAAGCCAACGACTAGAATAAGAATACCATTGATAGAAAGCACAACCTTCATATCTAACGGAGCAGAAACCAGTATCTCTTTATCTACATCATCAAAATACATTGTTTTAATAATTTGCAGATAATAGTAAGCACTTATTACAGCAAAGATTACCGCTGTTATAGCAAGAATTACATAGCCCTCTGCAACCACTTGCTGAAGAATAAATAACTTAGAATAAAAACCAATAAAGGGTGGAACACCGGCCATTGAAAGCATAACCACCAACATAATTAATGCAAACCATGGGGAATGTTTACTCAAACCTTGAAAATCAGAAATTTGATCAGCCTCAAATCCCTTCCTATTTAGAACAATAATTGAACCAAAGGCCGCTAAACTCATCAAGATATAAGCCAGCACATAAAAGACTGCAGCGCCATAACCATCTACCACTCCTGTAACAAAACCTAGTAACACAAAACCAATATGGGATATTGTTGAGTAAGCAAGCATTCGTTTGATATTAGTTTGAGTTAATGCAACTAATGATCCTATTGCAATTGAGAGGACAGCTAAGATCATAAATAAATCTGCCCAGTAATGCTGAAGCTCTCCTAAACCATCAATTAACAATCGAATCAGTAATGCGATCGCGGCAATTTTTGGTACAGTTGATAAAAACATAGTAACTGAAGTTGGTGATCCTTGATATACATCTGGAACCCACATATGAAAAGGCACAGCTCCAAGTTTGAAAGCAATGCCAATGACTAAGAAAACTAAACCAAAATTAAGAATTAATGTTTGCTGAGAGCCCAAAGTTGAGGCACTTGCAAAACTTGATATCTGGGAAATATCCAGGCTTCCACTTATTCCATAAATCATGGACATTCCATAAAGCAATAATCCCGAAGCAATAGCGCCCAGAACAAAGTATTTAAGGGCAGCCTCAATAGCACTCGCTCTGTCTCTTGCTGTGGCAATAAGTGCATACAACGATAGTGACATTATTTCTAAACCCAAGTACAAAGTAAGGAGGCTATGTCCAGAAACCATTACCATCATTCCTAGTATTGACATCATTGCCAGAATAAAATACTCATTTCTTAAAAGCTCATGCGCCTTAAGATAATGACGAGTATAGACAAGGGCAATAATTGCAAACCCAAGTATGAAAACTTTAAAAGTTGAGCCTAAAGAATCAAGAACAAAAGTACCAGAAAAAATCGTTGCATTCTCGCCAATTAAATTAAACGCCAAGAAACCTGTTATTAGAAGTGCTAACTGCGTCAAGTAATAAGTAAATTGCTTTAAACGTTGGCTTACAAAAAGGTCAAATAATAATATAAGTGAAATTGCAAATAATAAAAACAACTCTGGCAAAGCAAAGAGAAGTTCTGCAACATTAAAATTAAAGTTCATCATAATAAAACTGGTAGTTTAGTTGTAAGTGCTTGCTCAAGAAGATTAACAATGGAAGCATGCATTACCTCAATTACTGGCTGTGGGTATAAACCCATCCATAATACAGCAATAGCTAAAATAGCTAAGATTCCAAATTCCCTAGAATTGATATCGCTCAAAGTGCTTACCTCTGGGTTAGTTATCTCCCCCCAAAAAACACGCTTAACCATCCACAATGTATAGGCAGCGCCAATGATCAAAGTCATTGAAGCCAAAAATGCAAACCAAAAATTAGCTTGTAAAGCTCCAAGAATAACCATAAACTCCCCGACAAAACCTGAAGTTCCAGGAAGGCCAGCATTTGCCATTGCAAATAGAACAGCAAAACCTGTAAATTTAGGCATTGAGTTTACAACCCCTCCATAGGTAGATATTTCTCTTGAGTGAAGTCTGTCATAAAGCACGCCAACAACTAAGAACATTGCTGCAGAAATAAAGCCATGAGAAATCATTTGAATCATTGCACCTTCTAAGCCAAGATAAGCACTCTCAATACTTGCGCCACTAATAGAAATTAGCTCACCATTTGATCCCATTTTCATAATAGAAAATAACGCAAAAACACCTAAAGTAACAAAGCCCATATGGGAAATTGACGAGTAGGCAATCAATTTTTTCATATCTTTTTGAACCAGCGCTACAAAACCAATATAAACAATTGCGATCAAAGAGAGAACGATTACTACAGTTGCAAATGATGATGATGCATCCGGCGTGATAGGCAGTGAGAAGCGGAAAAATCCGTAACCACCCATCTTTAACATTATAGCTGCCAAGATTACAGAGCCACCTGTTGGTGCTTGGACGTGAGCATCTGGAAGCCATGTATGGACAGGAAACATAGGTACCTTTACCGCGAAAGCAAGGAAGAAAGCCCAAAATATCCAACTCTGCTGAGCCATAGTAAGCGGCAAGGTGTACATTTCAGAAATTGCGAATGAGCCACTTAAATTGTACATATAAATAAGTGAAACCAGCATAAATACTGACCCTAGAAAAGTGTATAAAAAGAATTTAATCGAGGCATAGACACGATTTTGACCACCCCAGACACCAATAATTAAAAGCATTGGTATTAGTGATGACTCCCAAAAAACATAAAACAACATGGAGTCCATTGACGAAAAAACACCAATAATGAGGCCTTCCATGATTAAAAAAGCTGCCATATAATCTGCCACTCTATTCTTGATAACTTCCCACCCAGCAACAATTACTAATATTGTTGAAAAGGTGGTAAGAATAATTAGTGGCATTGATATTCCGTCAACACCTAGATGGTAAAAAATATTAAATTGAGTAATCCAACTGACCTTTTCTACAAACTGCATTGAGGAGGTTGAAGTGTCAAAATCTAAAAATAAATTTATTGATAAGACGAAAACAATCACAGAAATACCAGCGCTTACCCAGCGGGCAAGTTGAGCTCTATTGTTTCCTATAAATAGGACTGAGCCAGCCCCTAATATAGGAAGCCAAATTAAAATACTTAGTAATGAATCCATACTATTACCTTAACTAAAAAATGAATAATCTGAGGCAATAAGAACCCACCCCAAAACAAACATCAAACTAATGATCATAAAAAATGCATAGTGATAGACATACCCAGTTTGAACTGGTCGAATAAAAGCGCCTACGTAACGAGCGAATCTAGCACTCCCATTAACCAAAAGCTGATCAATGATTGCCATATCTGAAATTTTCCACAACAGATTACCAATTTTCAGTGATCCACGAACAAAGACAATTTCATTAAATCGATCAAAACCATACAAAGAATTCAACACATAATTAATACGTTTGAATTTACTCTGAATTAGGTCTGCCCAGTCAGTTCGATATATGCAGAAAACCCATGCTGTCAAACCACCACCAACCATCATCCAGAATGGAAGTGTCATGACTGAATGCGTTATTAAAGAGAACGCTGAATGAAAGTGATCCTCAAGTTTTGAAACGGCAAGATGAGAAGAATCAATAAATATTCCATTTTCTAGCCACCCACCAAAAAGCATCGGCTCAATTGTAAAATACCCAATCAATACAGATGGTATCGCTAGTAATATTAAAGGAACCGTAATTGATGGAGCTGTCTCATGAACATGCTCTTCGGTATGACTATCAAGCCTTGACTCACCATGAAACACTAAAAATAATAGTCGTAAACTATAAAAAGCAGTAATGAATACGCCCAGCACAACTGCAAAATAAACCCACCCAGCAAAAGGTAGGTCCGAATAATGAACGGCCTCAATTATCATATCTTTTGAATAAAACCCTGCGAAGCCAGGAAAGCCGATCAGAGCTAAAGTACCTAAAAGAGAAGTAACGTAGGTTATTGGCATTTTCTTTCTTAGGCCGCCCATTTTTCGAATATCTTGTTCATGATGAAGTGCAACAATTACTGATCCAGCTGCTAAAAAAAGCAAAGCTTTGAAGAAGGCGTGAGTCATTAAGTGAAAAATTGCAACTGAGTAGGCGCTTACTCCTAGAGCAACAGTCATATAACCAAGCTGAGAGAGTGTGGAATAAGCAACAACTTTCTTTATATCATTTTGAACAATACCTAGTAAGCCCATAAATAGGGCTGTTATGGCTCCTATTACCATGACTACTGTTAGTGCAACATCACTTAACTCAAATAAGGGTGACATTCTGGAAACCATAAAGATACCAGCCGTTACCATTGTTGCCGCATGAATCAAAGCAGAGATCGGAGTAGGGCCTTCCATTGAGCCAGGCAGCCAAACATGCAGAGGAACCTGTGCTGATTTGCCCATTGCTCCTACAAAAAGTAGAAGGCAGACTACCGTTATAGCAGAGACGCCTCCAAATAAAGTTTGTCCAATAATTTGATCTTTTTGACTGAATGTTTCGGCGTAATCTAAAGTACCAAAAAACATCAGGACCATTGCAATTCCTAAAAGAAAACCAAAGTCACCAACCCGGTTCACGAGAAAAGCTTTTAAGTTAGCCTGAACTGCTGATTCCTTATGGTGCCAAAATCCAATTAAAAGATATGAAACCAGACCAACAGCCTCCCAGCCAAAGAATAGCTGCATAAAGTTATTTGAAATTACAAGTGTAAACATTGCAAAAGTAAATAGGGATATGTAGCTAAAAAATTTAGTATATCCCTTATCATCATGCATATAGCCTATAGTGTAGATGTGCACCATTAGTGAAACAAATGAAACCACCACCAACATCAGAGCGGTCAAGTTATCAACTAAAAAGCCGACACTAATATTGAGTCCTCCAATTTGCATCCATGTATAGATGTTCTGATTAAAAATTTCACCATCATTTAGAACGTGATGATTAAAAACATAAAGTGATAGTGCGGTAGAGATTGCTACCCCTAGAATCGTAATTGAATGCGAAGCTTTTCGTCCGAGTCTATTCCCAGCAAGTCCAACTATGATTGAACCAATTAGGGGCGCTAGTACAATTGTAGAATAAATATTAAGCATAGCTACCCTTTCAACGTATTAGTTGCATCAATATCAATCGAGCCACGACTTCTAAACATCAGCGTGAGGATTGCAAGACCTATAGCCACTTCAGCAGCAGCAACTGTCAAAATAAAGAATACAAATATTTGTCCAGCAAGATCGCCGCCATAATATGAAAAGGCAATAAAATTAGTATTAACTGCTGCCAAAATTAACTCGACACACATCAAAAGCATAATGATATTAGTTCTGTTAATAAAGATTCCAGCTAGACCGATACAAAAAACTATTGAGCTCAGAATTAGGTAATCAGATAGTGCTATCATTTTGACTCCTTTGCTGACTTTGGCTTAATAGAGGCCATTCTCATTCTATCTTTTGCCTGAACATTAATTTGCTCTGAAATATCTTGCTTTTTGCTTCTAGATTCATTTCGATGAACAAGAGTAATTGCTGCAATAATTGCGATTAAAAGAAGTATTGCTGCTAATTCAAAAGGGTACACATAAACTGTATAAAGCTGCTCTGCAATGGCAGTAATATTGCTATATGAAGCGTCATGCTTTTCTGGAACACCCGTCATTGCTAGATCAAACTGACCAGCATTAAGGACTAGCACCATTTGCGCAATCACAATTATAGATACAAAAATTCCCAATGGCAGATAGCGCGTGAACTGAGCTCGAAGGGTAGATTTATCGGTATCAAGCATCTTAATAACGAACATAAATAACACCATAACGGCGCCGACATAAATTAATATAAGTGTAATTGCTAGAAACTCTGCTTCAAGAAGCAACCATAAGCTAGCAGCACTAAAAAAAGTTAGTATTAAGAATAAAGCAGCCTTTGCAGTATTCCTTGATGTAATCATCATTATCGAGCTAACGATAAAGAAGAAGGAGAAGACATAAAATAAAATTGATGAAAATTCCATAGCTACCTATTATTTATATTTAGAGTCTTCAAGTCTGGCTTTGCTAATCTCTTTTTCATTCTCATCGCCAATAGCCAAAAGCCCTTTTTTATCAATAATACTTCCCTCTCTTGACTCAAACGCATAATCAAAAATATGAGTCTCTACAATGGCATCAACGGGGCATGCTTCTTCACAGAAGCCGCAAAAAATACATTTAAAAAGATCAATATCATATTGAGTTGTTCGGCGAGTACCATCTTCTCTCATTTCAGAATCAATAGTTATCGCATTTGCTGGACATACCGCCTCACAAAGCTTACAAGCGATACACCTTTCCTCTCCATTTGGGTAGCGACGAAGAGCATGAAGGCCTCTGAATCTGGGTGAAATTGGCGTTCGCTCTTCTGGGAACTGAACCGTAATATTATTATTTAAAAATTCTTTACCAGTCACTTTAAGGCCAGTTCGTAGCTCGCCTAAACCAAAATCTTTTACTAGTTTTTTAACTTTTTTTATCATATCTTTTTCTCCTTAAAACCAAGGTCCTATATGAAGCTGTGTCATCAATGCAACCACAAAGATCCACACAATCGTTAAGGGTAAGAAAATTTTCCAACATAAACGCATAATCTGATCGTACCTAAACCTTGGAAAGGAAGCACGAATCCAAAAATATAAAAATAAAAAGAAACTCATCTTAAAGAGTAGCCAGAATAAATCAGGAACAAACTCAAACCAACCCTCAAGAAGAGGTATACCTTCGAATGGTGAATGCCATCCGCCAAAAAATAATAAAACTGCCAGCATAGCCATAAAAATCATGTTGAAATATTCTGCCATAAAGAACAATGCAAAAGGCATTCCAGAATACTCAACATGCGTGCCACCAACAATTTCCGACTCGCCCTCTACAACATCAAATGGTGCCCTATTTGTTTCAACTAAAGCCCCAATCCAAAAAACTATCATCATTGGGAATAGTGGAATCCAATACCAATTAAGTATTCCTCCAGCTTGTTTTTCTACAACAGTATTTAAATTAACAGAGCTTGCAATCATTACGACTGTTACAAGAACAAATCCAATTACAAGTTCATAGGAAATCAGCAGAGCTGTGCTTCTTAAAGCTCCAAGAAGTGGGTACTTAGAGTTAGATGCCCAGCCTGCAAGAACAATTCCGTAAACACCGACTGAACCGATTGCCATAACATACAGCAAGCTCACATCAAGATTAGCAATATAAAAGCCTTCTCCAAATGGAACAACTGCCCAAACTGCTACTGCAGGAACAAAGGCCAATACAGGCGCTAAAAGAAATAGATAAATGTTTGACTTAGTAGGAAAAATTATTTCCTTAAACATCATTTTAAAAACGTCAGCAAATGGTTGTAATAGCCCCAATGGCCCAACCCTATTTGGACCAATTCTAAGCTGCATGAAGCCAATAACTTTGCGCTCAGCATAAGTCATGTATGCCATCGCAATTATTAATGGAAAGATTAGGGCAAGGCCCTTGATTAAGATAATTATTACGTCTGCAAGTCCGCCATCAAACCAAGGAATTAAATTATGGATACTGTCAACTAATGATTGCCACATAGTCAATACCTCCTATCCCTTTCTCGATTGATAAGTATGAACAAAGACACATCCATCAGCAACAGTTTCATTAATAGAAACTGGAACTCCATGAAACAAATCACCACCTGAAAGCTTCAACTCTTTGGCCGTTACTAAAGAAATAAATGCAGCATTCATTTTTCCAATTGGTGTTTCTTGGAGAGATTTAGCTTTGCGAGTTACTCCATCGACTGCATAAGGCGAATACTGCCAATGAATTGCAATCTTAGAATCATCAATTGCTTTAGTATTCTTATCAACAATATCATTATTTCCAATTGAAGTAATAGCAAGCGCGTCATCAGCTACTTGAGTTGAATCGGTATATTCAAAACCTTTGAACTCAAATAAATCTGCAAGAACTTTAATAATTTTCCAGCCTGGTTTAGAGTCTCCTGGACCTTTAACTGAGGCGCTAAATGATTGAGCAATGCCATCAAAATTTATATGCGTACCTGAACTTTCATAAAAGCTAGCTAGCGGCAATATTACATCAGAGTTTATTTGAGACGCCTCATCTTCAAAACTATTAAGTGAAACAACAAAGACATCATCTTTATTAAAAGTATCAGCAGCTAATTTTGGGTTAATAAAGTCATAGTTCAAATCAACGTCCATCAGTAAAAATGCTTTAGTATTTTCAGAAAGCATTGAGGTTGCATTTTTTCCTTTATTAGAAGGCTTAAATCCAACTTTTTCAGCAGATAATGAGTTTCCACTATGGCTTAAGTTGGCAATTTTTGCATTCGCAAGCGTTGCAATTTCAGAAATAATATTCATAATATCTGAAGAAGATATATTGCTATTTACGTGCTCGCCTATAACAATCACTGGCCTTTCTGCAGTAATTAAGTCATCTGCAATTTTATTTTGACTATCGTCAACTGTGATCTTAGATAAGTGCTTTGGAGCTGGAGTCTTAGTTTTGTCATGAAGAGACTTGAGGACAGACTGAAGCATTAATACAGTTTTTTGCGGAGAAGATAAAACTTCCAAATTAGTCCGATAGTTAAAGTCAAACTTTTTATTATTAATCGTATTAACCGAGGCGCCATTTAAAGTTGCCTTTCTAATACGATGATTGATCATTGGTTGCTCTAATCGAAGGTATGAATTAACAATTAAAGCATGATCTATTGACTCCATTTCAGATAAAGAAATATTTGAAAGCATGGAACTTCCAATGCTTAGGTCTGCTTTATCTAAACGATAATCAATATTTTCTGAGCCAAAACTACGAGCTAATTTTTGCATCAAATAATATTCTTCTAGTGTTGAGTTTTTTGAAGCTAATACGCCCAATTGATTTGGATTTTGCGCATTTTTTTTCAGGCCACTAATCGCAAAATCAAGAGCAACTTCCCAACTGGCTTCCTGCCATTTGTTATTCTTTTTAATTTTAGGGTGTAATGCTCGGCTTTCATGATTTAGTCCTTCGTATGAAAAGCGATCACGATCAGAAATCCAAGTTTCATTTACTAATTCATTATCTCTTGCAACAACTCTTTTAACCTTACCTCTATAGGTTTGGGTATAAATATTTGACCCTATCAAGTCATGCCTTGCAATCGTTTCCACGGCATTCATTTGCCAGGTTCTGGCTTCATACCTAAATGGCTTTGAAGTTAGAGCGCCAACTGGGCAAACGTCAATCATATTTCCAGAAAGCTCTGACTGAATACCTTCAGTTAAAAATGGCTCGATTTTTACGCCTTCACCCCTTCCAGTTCCACCCATTTCAACTATACCTGCAACTTCTGCGCCAAAACGAACGCAACGAGTACAGTGAATACATCGAGTCATGTCAGTTTGAATTAATGCACCAATACCTTTGTCTGCAACTATTCGTTTTCCTAAGTTAAATTTTGAAACATCTGTCCCAT
Organism: uncultured Candidatus Thioglobus sp.; assembly: GCA_905182815.1. Lineage (GTDB taxonomy): Bacteria > Pseudomonadota > Gammaproteobacteria > PS1 > Pseudothioglobaceae > Pseudothioglobus. The sequence continues at coordinate 340,590 of CAJJCX010000004.1, read as the reverse complement.
ACTCCATTGCCACATCTTGAAGTTCGCACTCACCACCTTGGTCACATATTGGACAATCAAGAGGATGATTAATTAGTAAGAATTCCATCACCGCTTTTTGTGCACTCTTAGCTTTATCATTTCTAGTATGAATTTTCATACCATTTGCAACAGGAGTAGAGCAAGCTGGCTGAGCTTTTGGAACACCCTCAACATCAACTAAACACATCCTGCAGTTTGCTGCAACTGATAGCTTTTTATGGTAGCAAAAACGAGGCACATCAATACCTTCTCTATCCGCAATAGAAATAATAGAGTCGCCTTGATTAGCGAAAACTAATTTGCCATCAATTTCAAATTCAATTTCAGACAATTGCCTCTTCCTCAATTAAATGATGCTCACTTTCTACAATACTTCTACCATGCTTAATATAGTATTCAAACTCATGTCTAAAATGTCTTATAAAGCTCTCAACTGGGGTTGCCGCTGCGTCACCAAGGGCGCAAATAGTGTTGCCACTTATTTTCTCTCCAACTGAAACAAGCAAGTCTAAATCTTCATTTTTTCCATTACCATCTAAAATGCGTTGCAATACTCTATAGAGCCAACCCGTACCTTCTCGACAAGGAGTGCACTGTCCACAAGACTCATCATAATAAAAGTGAGCTAATCGTGTTAGGGTTTTAACCATGCATGTAGTGTCATCCATTATGATTACTGAGCCTGCACCAAGCATTGAGCCGGCATTTGCAATACTGTCATAATCCATTGTCATATTCATTGCAGTATCTGCTGACAAAAGTGGAGTCGACGAGCCACCTGGAATAACTGCTTTGAGAGTTCTTCCTTCTTTAAGGCCACCAGCTAACTCTAACAGCTTACTAAAAGGCGTACCCATTGGAACTTCAAAATTAGCAGGATTCTTTACATTACCTGTAACTGAGAAACATTTTGTGCCACCCGAATTTTCAACTCCTAAATCAGCAAACCACTGCCACCTCGAGTTAAAATTTCTGGAACATTAGCAAATGTCTCAGTATTATTAATGGTTGTTGGCTTACCATATAACCCAACATTTGCTGGAAAAGGAGGCTTAAATCTTGGCTGACCTTTTTTGCCTTCAAGAGACTCTAATAATGCAGTTTCTTCTCCGCATATATAAGCTCCAGCACCTAAATGAGTATATAAATCAAAACTAACCGCACTCCCCTGAATACTCTTACCAAGTAACCCTGCATCATAAGCATCTTTTAAAGCTTCTTCAAAACGGTAATAGGGCTCCATGAACTCACCACGAATATAATTATAGCCAACAGTTGCATTCATTACGAAGCCTGCAATAGCCATCCCCTCAATTACAGAATGAGGATTGTATCTAAGAATATCTCGATCATGACAAGTGCCCGGCTCACCTTCATCAGAATTACAAACTACATATTTTTGTCCTTCTTGATTGCGAGGCATAAAACTCCACTTCAAGCCAGTTGGAAAACCCGCTCCACCTCGTCCTCTTAATCCTGATGTTTTTAATTCAGCAAGAATATCCTCAGGAGTTAACTCTCCATTAAGAATTTTTCTCCAAACTTTATAACCACCTGTTGATTCATAGGTTGCAAAACTTGCTGGGTTTTTTTTATCTAAGTTTTTAAAGCAGACTTCATTCATTTTAAATTATCCAAAATATTATCTAATTTACTCGGCGTTAAATGTTCATGGTATTGATCACCAATCTGACACATTGGACCTCCAACACAGGCACCCAAACACTCAACTTTCTTAACACTTACCAGTCCATCCTTACTTACCTCACCAGTCTTTACTTCTAACTTTTGTTCAAGATATGAGATTAGCTCATCTGAGCCATTAAGCATGCAAGAAATATTGTGACAGAATCGAATAATGTGCTTGCCAACTGGTTTATGGTTATAGTTCTCATAAAAAGTTGCAACCTCTTGGACGCTAATGGATGGCATTTGAAGGTGATCAGCAACCTCTTGCATTAATTCGCCCGTCAAGCTCCCATTATTTTCATTCTGAACAATTGTTAGTGCCTGCATTACGGCTGAACTTTGCCTTCCCTCTGGATATTTTGTTACCCAAAAATCAATTTCTTTTTTTGCTTGATCAGAAATCATCTATCAACCTCTCCAAAAACAATATCTTGAGAACCAATAATGGTCACTACATCTGAAAGCATATGGCCCTTTGACATCTCGTCCATTGATGCAAGATGAGGAAATCCAGGTGCTCTAATTTTTACTCTGTACGGCTTATTGGCTCCATCTGAAACTAGATAAACTCCAAACTCACCTTTGGGCGCTTCAACCGCAGTGTAACTCTCACCTTCGGGAATACAAAACCCTTCAGTAAATAATTTAAAGTGATGGATCAATGACTCCATATCATCCTTCATAGCTTCACGGTTTGGAGGAGTAACTTTATGATCATCTGACATTACTGGTCCAGGGTTAGCTTTAAGCCATGAAACGCATTGATTTATAATTCTAGTTGATTGGCGCATCTCTTCCATTCGGACAAGGTATCGATCATAGCAATCACCAGTTACGCCAACTGGAACATCAAATTCTAATTTTTCATAAACTGAATAGGGCTCATTTTTTCTAATATCCCACTCAACTCCAGAGCCTCTTAGCATTGCTCCAGTAAATCCAAGTTGTTTTGCACGCTCAGCAGATACAATAGCAATGTTTACAAGCCTCTGCTTCCAAATCCTGTTATCAGTCAATAAATCAGAGTATTGCTTAATACTTTTTGGAAAATTAATCGCAAAATCTTCAATAAAGTCTAGTAACGAGCCTTGGCGATTTCTATTAATCTCTTCAAGCTTTTTATCACTTCTTAACTTAGACTTTAGATATTGAGGCATCTTGTCTGGCAAGTCTCTATAGACTCCACCTGGTCTATAGTAAGTTGCGTGCATTCTTGAGCCACTTACTGCCTCATAACAATCAATTAGAGCCTCTCGCTCTCGAAAAGCATACAAGAAAACACTCATAGCGCCGACATCTAGTGCGTGAGTTCCAATCCACATTAGGTGGTTCATGATTCGGGTAATTTCATCAAACATGACCCTTATATACTCAGCTCGCTCTGGAATTTTAAGACCCAGCATCTTTTCTATACCCATCACATAGGCATGCTCATTGCACATCATAGAGACGTAATCAAGGCGATCCATATATCCAATAGACTGGTTATACGGTTTAGACTCTGCTAGTTTCTCGGTGCCTCTATGAAGAAGTCCAATATGAGGATCAGCACGCTCTACAACCTCACCATCGAGCTCAAGAATCAATCTAAGAACTCCATGAGCAGCAGGGTGCTGCGGTCCAAAATTAAGCGTGTAGTTTTTCATCTCAGACATAGTTATTTCCTTATGACTCGAGGGACATTTATATTTGGCTCAATACTTACAGGCTCATAAACTACCCTGCCTAGCTCTTCGTCATATCTCATCTCAACTTCACCGATCATTGGAAAATCTTTTCTTAGAGGGTGGCCAACAAAGCCATAGTCTGTCAGTATTCTTCTCAGATCATTATGGTTTTCAAACAAGATTCCAAACAAATCAAATGCTTCCCTTTCATACCAGTCCGCACAATTCCAAATTTTCGTTACAGATTTAATCATTAAGTTTTCTGAAGAGAGAACTGCTTTGACTCTTAACCTCTGATTGTCTGAGACTGAAAGGAGATGGTAAACAACTCCAAAACGTTGGTCCTTTTTATTTGATGATTTTTGTGCTTGGCGCGCTCTTCCAAAACCTGAAGAGCTGGCATTTCCATTCCAATCTGACTCACCATAGGTCAAGTAGTCAATTCCGCAAAGGTCAATCAAAATATCAAAATTAAAATCATCGCGTAATTGCGTGCAAACCTCAATTACATCATCACTATTAATAACAAGCGTTAACTCGTCAAAAGACTCGCTTAGATTTTTCTTGCCAAAAGCTTTAGCTAAATTTTTCTTAAATTCATTCATAACTTAAGTGCGAGCAATCGTGTTAGTTCTTCGAATTTTATCTTGAAGCTGAAGAATTCCATAGAGAAGAGCTTCCGCTGTTGGTGGGCATCCAGGAACGTAAACGTCAACCGGCACAATGCGATCACAGCCTCTAACAACAGCATAAGAATAATGGTAATAGCCACCACCATTTGCACAAGAGCCCATTGAAAGAACATATTTTGGATCCGGCATTTGATCATAAACTTTACGCAATGCTGGCGCCATCTTATTGGTTAGGGTTCCAGCAACAATCATCAGGTCAGACTGGCGTGGAGTTGGACGAAAAACAATCCCAAAACGATCAAGATCATAACGAGCTGAACCCGCTTCCATCATTTCAACTGCACAACATGCAAGACCAAAAGTCATTGGCCATAGCGATCCAGTCCTTGCCCAGTTAATAACCTTATCAAGTGATGTAGTAACAAAGCCTTCCTTCATTAAACCTTCAATAGCCATATTTAATCCTCATTATTCCCACTCTAATGCGCCTTTCTTCCATTCAAAAATAAAACCAACTACCAGTAGTAGTAAGAAAATAGACATAGCCACAAATCCAAACCATCCAAGTTTTGCCTGGACTACTGCCCAAGGGATGAAAAATGCAACTTCTAAATCAAAAAGAACAAACAAAATAGCAACAAGATAGTAGCGGATATTAAAGTGCATCCGCGAGTCATCAAATGCAGGGAATCCACACTCAAACTGTGAGTTTTTTTCCTCACCAGGATTGCTTGGACCGAGAAGATAGCCAACAAGCGTAAGCCCAACTCCAAAGGCTATTCCAAGGAATATAAATACGATAATTGGCAAATAATTTTCGAGCATTGTTTATCCTAAATTAAACAACGAGATATTATAACAAGATTATTGGAAAACAGCTAGTTATTAGCCTTCAAATAATTGCAAAAAAGACAGCAAACTATAGCTGAGTTCCGCCAACAGTTAACATGTCGATTTTTAAACTGGGCTGCCCCACTCCAACTGGAACACTTTGACCATCTTTTCCGCAAACGCCCACCCCTGGATCGAGTTTTAAATCATCGCCAACCATTGAAATTTGATGGAGAACCTCATCTCCAGCGCCAATAAGAGTCGCTCCTTTTATAGGAGTTGTTATTTTTCCATTTTTTATTAAATAGGCTTCATTAGCTGAAAAAACAAATTTTCCAGAAGTAATGTCAACCTGACCACCATCGAAATTCTTGGCATAAATTCCATCCTCAACCGAGGAAACCATGTCTTCAAAATGATCCTTTCCATTTAGCATATAAGTATTAGTCATTCTTGGCATTGGAATATGAGCATAAGATTCTCGCCTCCCATTTCCAGTGCTAGGCTTATTCATTAGGCGACCATTCATCTTATCCATCATGTAGCCCTTTAATATTCCATTCTCTATCAGTGTTGTCTCTTGAGTTGGTGTTCCTTCATCATCAATTGTAAGGCTTCCACGACGATTAGCGATTGTTCCATTATCTACAATAGTGCATTTATCACTCGCAATCTTTTCACCAATTTTTCCACTAAAAACAGAGCTCCCCTTTCGATTAAAGTCTCCTTCTAGGCCATGTCCAATAGCTTCATGCAATAAGACACCCGGCCATCCAGAGCCTAAAATAACAGGCATTTTGCCAGCTGGCGCATCTTTAGATTCAAGCGCAACAAAGGCCAAGCGAAGGGCTTCTTTAGTGTAAGTTTCAGCAAGCGAATTACTTGCAAAATAGCCATAATCATAACGACCGCCGCCGCCGCTTGAGGCTTGCTCTATCCTTCCATTATGCTCCACAATAACCGTTACACTTACTCTGACCATTGGCCTACAATCTATTTGATATACGCCGTCTGTTGAAGCAATTAATACCTCTGTATAGGCTCCAGATAGAGAAGCACTAACCTGGACAACCTTTGGCTCTTTTCTTGCAATCGAATTAATTTCCCTCAGTAGATCAACTTTTTCCTTTGAAGTTAAACTATCAAGTGGACTTAAAGCGGCATACTTAGTGGGATAATTAATAGTCTTTAAAATCTCTGGATCTTTGCTGGAGTTACTATTAGATATACCTTTTGCAAAATCTACAGCCCCCTTAATAGCTTTAATATTAAGATCGTCAGAATAAGAAAAGCCAGTTTTATCACCTGATACGCATCGAGCACCTACTCCATGACTAATATTGTATGAACCATCTTTTACTATCCCTTCATCAAGAACCCATGACTCTGCAACAGAGTGTTGAAAATATAAATCAGAATATTCCGCTCCTGTCTCAGATAACGAACTAAGTAAATTAAATACTTCATTCTCATTAATCTTGTGTTCACCGAGTAATTGCTTAATCATAAAACTTTAACTCCATCTAGTTTTTCAATAATTGGATCAGACCATGGGCCAGAAATCATAAAGGTTATTTCAACAACATTGTCTAATAGTTCGCCAATCACCTTACCCCCAAAAAGTACTTTGTCTGCAGCCCAAACTCCCAATCCAGCCAGTCCACCTCCAGCAAAATAAGTAGCAAGTGGAATAGTATCAGCGATTGAAGGCTGCACATTTGCTGCTAAATTATAGTCTCTTTTAATTAGGTCAACAGAGCCAGTAAGTTCAATATCACTTTCTTCACTTTCAACTAGAAAATAATCCACCTTAGCAACACCATCTTCAAATAATAACTTGGCATTTATTTGATCATATACATAGCCCTGCTCTCTCAGCTCACTTCTTGAAAGCCTCAATCTATTTGCAATAGATTCTAAGTTAATAAAAGAAAGAAGCTTTATGAGGCTTGGGTCTTGATTCGTAAAGACTCCTTTTTCAACATCCGCTTTCATGAAGCCACTAACTTTTTTCGTAGAAACTTGCCACGGCTCACAGTCGCAATATAGTCTCAAATCGACATTAAAACTGCCTCCAATAACTGGCTCATCAACTCCAAATTTGGTTAAAAAGTTTGACAAGTTATCATTCGATGCTTTTGCCCTAAGCACAGTCTTACCATTAAGCCAATTTCCATTAAAAATTAAATCCTCATTACTAAGACCAATATTTTCAAAAATCAGATTTTTAATTTCCATCACATCTTCATTATTAACTAGATCAACCTCAAGATTAGGGATAGTTTTTCCATTGAACTTAGCATTCTTTGAGGATAAATGAAAACTAGGAAACATATTAGGCGTTAACTTCCAAGCATCTACATTCTCAAAATTCTCAACATTTAAATCTTTCAAGTTAACAAAATAATTACCGTTTTCATCAATTTTTAGGCTAATATCACCTTGCAAATTATCTGACTCAATTATGCTATCCATTGATTAGCTAATTCTTAGTGACATAAAAATCAGTAATGCTAGCCAAGTGACTTAACTTAACTCTAAAGTTATTATCTTGGTCATCAATCCATTCTTTAGGATTTAAAGATATTTGAAAAAGTTCACCGCCAATAAGGCCTTTGCCTTTTGTTCTTATCAACCCATCACTAAAAGAAAGTTGTGAACTAAATTCATCAACTTTTAATTTTCCAGAAAGAAGTGTTAATGAATTTTCAGATGCGAACATATCAAAAGCAATTTTAGTTTTTTGACCGCTAGTTTTTTGAAGTGGTACTATTAAATTAACATTACCCCACAACTTTCCATTAAGCTCAAACTCATCAAAATAACTTTTAATTTTTACAGGGACTTGGGACTGAGTTATAAATTTAGCAATCTTCTTACTTTGTGAGCTAAATCTTCCATTTAATGACAATACAGCATTAGGTTGATTAAAATCCCTTGTAGTGATGCTCAGGTAACTTAAATCAATACCTTCTATGCTTGCTTTATTTCCAACTATCTTTAGATAATCATTTGAAAAAGTAACTTTTGCATCTAATTCTTCAATAGAAGGCCAATCAGAGCTAACATTTATTTTCGCTCCCAACAGATTTGCAGAAAATTTTGTATTTGGTGACTCAAGATCGCCCGACATATTAAAACGAGTTGTCAGCTTTATATCAGTCAAAACACCTTCAGTTAAAACATCATTTATCCATCGAGCACCCTCAGTATTAGCAAGAATATCAGGTATATTCTGATTAATTTTTGAAACTTCAATCTGATCAATATAACTCTCAAACTCAAGGTAAACTTTGTCTTGTTGAGTAAAAATTTTAAGCTGAGCTGAGAGACTAAAGTCCTCATTTTTTAGTGAAAAAGGAATGACTGCAATTCTATCCTCTCTTGCTTTTGAAACATCAATAGTGCTACTTATATTTACTAGCACTCCCAAGCTTAGGAACTTTGGGGCTAGTAAAAATAGTCTGGTCTCTCATTGACAAACTTACCTTTTGTTTATTTCTTGTTATTTCTATAGGCGCTAGTTCAACTGACTGATCTCCGATTAACTTCGTTCGATTGATAGAAAGCGATTTAAGAGCCAAAAGGCCAGACAACCCAAGGCTAGATAAAACTGAATCTGTATTTATAATCGAAACATACTCATCAATTGACGAAGTGTCAATTAATAATTCATTCACATCAATATGGCCAGGTATTTCAATCCCTCTATATAGAGCAATTAAATTAGCATCCCATCTCAGGACATCTATTGAGGCAATCGGCTCAAGCCCTTCAGCATAAATTTCAACATTTCTAACTGCCAATATAAGCTCATTATCTTGGAATTCTAGAGAAATTTTATCGATACCAACGCTCAACCCACTCACTTGAGAGAGGCGATCTTCAATTGATCCTTTAATCGTCTGAGGGAACAATATAAAAAAAGCAACAACAACCAATAAAGCAAAAGCAATAAATGCAGCTAACCATGTGCTAATCTTTAAAACATTGAAGCTTCGTAATAGAGTTTTTTTAAGCATATTTTTATTGCATTAAACTGCAAGTTATTATAACCAAATGTATAATATTCCGGAATTTAATATAATCTAAGGAAAGGCGCAATGAGTCAGGGTTCTAAAGGTTCTACAAAACTAATGATTATCGTTTGGGTGCTTGCTATGCTTTTTATTGGCTACAAAGCTCTCAACTCATCAAGTGAAGAGGCATCTAATAGTGATGTTATGATTGATAGCGCCTTACTTGAAAGAATAAAACCTATAGGCGAAGTTCGGATTGATAGTAGCATTGTTGTTGCCTCATCTGAAAGCTCAGAAAAAGCTGAGCGCACTGGAGAAGAAATTTATAGTGCCAACTGCCAAGGCTGTCATAGCTCTGGAGTGATGGGTGCGCCTAAGTATGCCTCTTTAGAAGATTGGGCTCCAAGAATTGATTTGGGTCTTGAAAAACTTACTTTATCAGCTATTGCAGGAAAGGGCGGTATGCCTGCAAGAGGAACCTGTATGGATTGCTCAGATAACGAAATCAAACTATCAGTTCAGTATATGCTTGATAGCCTAGAGTAAAGAGCTATGATTCAAACTTAGGAGTTCAAGGCCTGAAAAACGCCTAAACTCCTATTTTTTTCAACATCAGTCCAGGGTAAAACCCTTCCATTCATTGCAACATAAACGCCGCATTCTAGCAACTGAAGAGACCCTAAAGCACACCCAAAATTAAACAAAGCATCCGAGTTATTCACTGCATAAGGCACCATCGAACCAAATAAAATAATTGTTTTGTCAATTGAGGCCTCACCTAAAAGTTTTGCTGTGTCACACATGGTATCTGTTCCATGAGTAATTAAAACAAATTTCTCCTCACAGCTAACACACCTATCTATTATTAAATCTCGATCTGCATCAACCATATCTAAACTATCAATTAGAAGAACTTGTTCAAGCGTCAAGTCCACCTCAATTCTTGATCTAGAAATCATTTCTGGAAAGTGTGTTTTATCAAACTCAAGCTCACCATTTGATTGGTTATAAACCTTATCAATTGTTCCGCCCGTAATAAGTAGTCTTACTTTCATAACATTATCATCCCAAAAAAATGCATTAATAATTAACTTCTTGGTCCAAAAATATCCGTTCCTACTCGGACAAAGGTTGCACCATTTTTTATCGCAAGCTCTAAGTCTGAGGACATGCCCATCGAAAGTGAGTCAAGAAAAGGGTATTTTGATATTAAATTTGCCATCTCTTTAAAGCTCATAGCTGAGTTTTTTGGACTTGGAATACACATAAAGCCCCTCAAAGATATATTAGGCAGATCACTCACTTCTGAAATAATTTCATTTACATCTTTAAGAAGTAAGCCAGACTTAGTCTGCTCTTCGTCAATATTTATCTGAATAAGAATGTTGAGCTTTTCCTAGGCTAGGGTCTCTTTGATCACTGAGTCTTTTTGCAATTTTAAGCCTATCAACGCTATGGACCCAATCAAAATTTTCTGCTATTGAGGCTGTTTTATTTGATTGAATTGGACCAATAAAATGCCAAATTAGTTTACTTTCTTTAAAAAAAGAAATTTTATCTAGGGATTCTTGTAAATAGTTTTCTCCAAAATGAACTTGGCCAGCATTTATCGCCTCTTGGATTTCAGCAGTAGATCGAGTTTTACTAACTGCAATTAACTGCACTTCATGATTGCATTCAATTGAATTTATACGTGAAGTTACCCGCTTTAAATTATCAGCAATCATTAAAACACTGTCTGCGCTTCAAAAACTGGGCCGTCAACACAAACTCTTTTCATTGCTGGGCCATTCTCAGTTTGAACCTCAACAACGCATCCAGCACACCCACCAACAGCACAAGCCATATATTCTTCGAGTGACACCTGGCAAGGCAAGTTGAAGTCTTTAGCTAATTTAGAGACAGCTTCAAGCATAGGGTGAGGCCCGCACGAAAAAATTTCAACATTCAACAAATCATCTTTGGATAAACTATCTAAATATTCTTTTGCTAAACCAGTCACATAACCCTCATACACCCCTTCAAAGTTTTGTAGACTTGTTAGTCCAGCCTGTATGCCCCACTCTTCCAGTAAAGGCATAGTATGAATTTTTGAAGAATAAAACCCGCCTAGGTTACTTACGACAGTGTCAAAAGGAAATGGCACTTCAGAGCCTAAGATAACGTATGGATTAAAGTAATCGTTATCTTTTATATTTTGAGCAATTGCTATAATTGGAGGCATTCCAACGCCGCCACCTATCAAAAGTGGAATTTTTTTATCAGTCATTTTAAAACCGTTACCAATAGGCCCAATAACCGATAACACGTCTCCAATTTTACGATCTGCCAACTGCCTAGTGCCTTCTCCTACAATTTTATAAAGAAGATCAAAGGTTCCATTGTTCCTTGTCAACAGACATAACTGAAATAGGCCTTCTCATAGCAAGCATTCCTGAAACAGAAAGATGGACGAATTGACCAGGTTGAGTATTTTCTGCAATCTCTTTTGAGGCTAGAGTGATAATATATTGCTCTGCTTCATATTTATAGTGAGCTAATATCTGGCAATCATTAACACTAATTGTATCTCGATTACTTTTAACCATTTTTTGTAACTAACGTTCCAACACCAGAGTCAGTGAAGACCTCCAAAAGAACTGCATGAGAAACTCTGCCATCAATAATATGACTCGCTTCCACGCCATTTTCAACTGCTGACAAAGCGCACCCAATCTTGGGAAGCATACCGCCATGAATAGTGCCATCATCAATCAGTTTTTTGACCATCTTCGAGCTCATTCCAGTCATAAGCTCTCCATCATCATCCAACAAACCAGCAGTATTAGTAAGAAGAATAAGCTTTTCAGCATTTAATGACTCTGCAATTGCGCCTGCAACTAGATCTGCATTTATATTGTATGAATAGCCGTCTTTACCAACACCAATTGGTGCAATGACAGGAATAAAATCACCTTGTAATAACAAGTTAATTACTGAAACATCTATCTGATCAACTTGCCCTACATGACCTAAGTCAATAATTTCTGAAGTAGGCTCAACCTTAGTCTTCAGTTTCTTTGCTGTAATAAGCCGCCCATCCTTGCCAGTAAGCCCAATAGAATTTCCACCATGCTGATGAATAAGATTAACAATTTCTTTATTAACTAGGCCGCCAAGGACCATCTCAACAACATCCATAGTTTCGCTATCAGTAACTCTCATGCCATCTACAAATTTACTATTTTTTCCTAATTTTTCAAGTGTTTTACCTATTTGAGGGCCGCCGCCATGAACCACAATAGGATTCATACCGACAGATTTCATAAGGACTATATCGCTCGCAAAACTCGATTTTAAGATCCTCATCAACCATAGCATTTCCACCATATTTAATGACAATTGTCTTGCCTTTAAACTTTTGGATATAAGGCAAAGACTCAGTAAGAACGTCAGCAATTGTATGAGATTTCATATTATTATAAGTTTATAAAAACTAAAAAGTATTTTAACAGCCATAAACCCTAGTGTCAGGCTTTACCTATTTTTTTTAATAGAATTAATTAAAAGGAGTTTTATAAAAAAATTTCTTGCAGCTCATTAAGAAAATTAAAACCTTTCGATGTGGGCTTTATCCAATTATTCTTATTTTCTAATAAACCAAGATTTTCTGCTCTTCCTAACTCAGAACTCAAAAGATTTGATTAATAATCCTGTTCTTGATTCAAACAATGAAGAGCTAAAACCATCTTTTAATCTAAGACTATTAAGCATAAATTCAAAAGCTACATTATCCACTTCTTTTTTAGTTGAAATATCTACTCCAGCTTGCATTTTAGATAAGTATTCCTTTGGTGATTTAGGCTTAAGTGTTCTAAATATTTGTTGAGACTCAACATCTGTTATCTTTCCATGCGCTCCAGCGCCAATGCCAATGTAATCTCCAAATTTCCAATAATTTATATTATGTTCTGAAGGCCTCTCGCTATAAGCTGATACTTCATATTGTCTGAACCCATTCTGATTTAAAAGGGCAGCACCTTGCTCACCCATATCCCATATCTTTTCATCAATTGGAAGTTTTGGTGGGTATTTTGCAAACAATGTATTTGGCTCAAGGGTTAGCTGATAAAAAGAAATATGACTCGGCTTTAATTCAATTGCTTGCATCACATCTTCAAGACACATATCAATAGTTTGATCTTTTAGGCCATACATTAGATCAATATTCAAATTATCAAAGCCTACTTTTTTAGCTTCAGAAATTGCCCTCAAGGCATCGCCTCCACTATGAATTCTTCCTAAAAATTTAAGCTGATTGTCTTTAAATGATTGCACTCCCACTGAAAGGCGATTAATGCCTACCTTTCGAAATTCAGAAAATTTTTCTACTTCAAATGTTCCAGGGTTCGCCTCAAGCGTGATTTCAATATTTTTTGATATTGATAGCCTTTCATTTAAACCATCAAACAACTCATAAGCATCCTCTATGCTCATCAAACTTGGTGTTCCACCACCAATAAAAATTGAATGGATTTTTCGGTTTTGAATAAACTTTAAATCATCATCTAAGTCTTTAAGTAAAGCCTTAATATAGCCATTATGAATTGACCCCTCATGCGAGTTAAAATCACAATATGGACATTTCTTGACGCACCATGGATAGTGGATATAGAGAGCGAGTGGTGGCAGTTCCAGAAAATTATTCAAAAGATAATAGTTGCTTTAAGAGTTCACTTAAAGCCTGTCCTCGATGTGATATCTCATTTTTTACCTGGGGCTGAAGCTGAGCTGAGCTACAATCATGATCTGGCAAATAAAAAATAGGGTCATAGCCAAAACCATTAACGCCTATTGGCTCTCTCAACAACTCTCCTTCCCAATGCTTTTCAATAATGATTGGGCTTGGATCATTAGCACTATGTATAAAGACCATCGCACAACAAAAATGAGCTTTACGATTACTATGCTGATCCATATTTAAAATAAGCTTTTCAATGTTATCTTTATCCGTTGCATCCACTCCAGCATACCTCGCAGAATAAATACCTGGATCACCATTAAGAGCTTCAACTTGAAGACCAGAATCATCTGCTAGGGCTGGTAATTTCGATTGGAGAGATGCATTTCTAGCTTTAATTAATGCATTTTCAATAAATGTAGTTCCAGTTTCAGGAACTTCTTTGACTTGCATATCATTCTGAGAAATTACGTTATAGTGGCCCTTAAGCATGTCATTAAGTTCTCTAACTTTGCCTTCATTGCCTGTTGCAAGGATTATTTTTTTCATAGTGTATAATAATTTTGAACAAAAAAATTAAGAGAAAATGACCCAAGACGAATTAAAAAATGAGGTTGCAAAAGCAGCGCTTAAGTATGTTATTCCAGGGACTATTATAGGCGTTGGAACAGGCTCAACAGCAAATTTTTTCATTGATCAACTTGCTACAATTAAAGATTCAGTTCAAGGAGCTGTAGCGAGCTCAATTGATACTGAAAATCGTCTTAGGGGCCACGGAATAGATGTTGTTAATTTGAATGAAATTAAAGAAATTTCAGTGTATGTTGATGGTGCTGATGAATCAGATCATCAGCTCAATTTATTAAAGGGTGGTGGTGGAGCACTGACACGTGAAAAGATAGTTGCTGCAGTTTCTAACCAATTTATTTGTATAGCTGATGAATCTAAACTTGTTGATGTGATGGGTAAATTTCCTTTGCCAATTGAAGTGATTCCTATGGCTGCAAACTATGTAAAACGTGAAATTATTAAATCTATTGGAGGCAATCCAATCTTAAGAGAAGAGCTAACAACAGATAATGGTAACTTAATACTTGACATACATGATCTAACTATAGATGACCCTAAAACTCTTGAAAATAGATTAAATAATATTGTTGGGGTTGTTACTAATGGACTATTTGCAAATCGAGGTGCCGATATTCTTCTTTTGGGGTCTGAGAGTGGCGTAAAAACAATAGTTTCAGATTAACTTATTTACCGTCCTTTAAACAATTGAATAATTCTGTTATGATTAAAGTAATTAAATTAGATTTTGTTTTAGCTTTATATTAATGAACAACTTTACACCTTTTAGCGCTCTTTTAGGAGGCGTAATCATTGGACTCTCTGTAGTTTTTTATTTCTATATGACAGGCCGGCTGGCAGGAATTAGTGGAATTTTTGAAAATGCCATAACTAAAGCCTCTCAAAGGCTTTCAAATCTTGCATTTTTACTTGGCTTAGTAATTGGGCCTTTAATTTACTTCAATTTTATTGCCTCCAGTGCTCCTGTAGCATTCAACATAACCCACTCTTATCTTTTAATTATTCCAGGTGGTTTTTTAGTTGGTTTTGGAACAAGACTTGGAGGGGGCTGTACTTCTGGGCATGGGATTTGTGGAATTGGAAGGCTATCAACAAGCTCTATAATCGCTACTGGCATTTTTGTAGCAATTGGAATGCTTACTGTTGCTGTTCTTCAGCAGTTTGGGATTTACTTATGAACGATAAAATTATCTCTTTAATTTGCGGGATTATATTTGGTATTGGTTTAGTTATTTCAGGAATGACAAATCCCGAAAAAGTCATAGGTTTTTTAAGTATTACCCACAACTGGGATGCCTCTTTAATATTTGTTATGGGCGGGGCTATTATTACTGCAGGCCCATTCTTTTACTTCTTAAAAAATAAAGAACTTTCAGCCCTAGGTGATAAAATTAATTTGCCTATTAAACAAAATATAGATAAAAAACTAATTATAGGTTCATCACTATTTGGAATTGGTTGGGGGCTTGTTGGTCTTTGTCCTGGACCCGCAATCTCAGCATTAGCAACCTTTGATCCAATTACCCTAGTCTTCCTAATTTCAATGGCTGCAGGTGTTTTAGTTAAAAAAAATACGATAAAATAGAGTTAATTAGCAACTAAAATACTCTTACTTAATCCTTAAGGTACATTATGGCAGATCAAACTCTAGATATGTGCGGCTATGCATGTCCAATGCCTATTTTAAAAACTAAGCAGGCATTAGCCAAAATGAACACGGATGAGGTAATTGAAGTAACGTGCACAGACCAAGGTTCAAAAAAAGACTTTGAAGCCTTCTGCAACCAACTTGGTCATAAGTTATTGTCACAAAAAAATGATGGAAATAAAATCATCTTTAATATTCAAAAAAATTAATTTACCAAACAAAAATGCCTAACTCAAAAGAAATGACTGTTATTGCCTCTAAAGGCACTCTTGACTGGGCATATCCGCCCTTTATACTAGCTTCAACAGGTATTGCGATGGGCAAAGAAGTGACAGTTTTTTGCACTTTTTATGGCTTAAACCTTCTCCTTAAGGATTTGTCACATCTTCGTATATCACCTCAAGGAAATCCAGATATGCCAATGAAAATGCCATTTGGCCCAAAGTGGTTTCAAGCTATAGATTTTAGCCAAAAAATTCCAAATATTTTTTGGAACATCCCTGGTATGGAACTTTTTGCAACTCGAATGATGCTAAAAACCTTTAAAAATAATGGTATGGCTTCAATTGAAGAGCTGAGATCTATTTGTGTTGAAATGGGTGTTAAATTTATTGCCTGCGAAATGACAATGGGTATGTTTGGATTTTCAAGAGATGACTTTATTGAAGGAATAGAATTTGCTGGAGCCGCAACTTATCTTGATGTTGCCGATAAATCTAGCCAAGATTTGTTTATCTAGACTAACGCCAGTCTAGATTCAACCAGCCCCTTTTCTTAGCCTCTAAGGTTAAAATTTTGTCAGCATTTATTGTAACTGGGTGATCAACTAACTCCAAGAGTGGAAGATCATTATGCGAGTCTGAATAAAAAGAAGAACCTTCTAATGTTTCATTATTTTTAGCCATCCATGGCATTAAATTATCTATTTTTCCTGACTGAAAGCATGGAGTCCCAGAAATTTTTCCAGAATAACGTCCTGACTTTATTTCAGGCTCAGTTGCCAGTAAATGGTCGATCCCATACCTCTTGACAATTGGAGAAGTGACAAAGGTATTTGAGGCTGTTATGACGAGAACTGTGTCTCCATTTTTTTTATGGTTATCTATACAATTTTGAGCCTTATCTAAAATAATTGGTTCAATTTTTGCAATCATAAATTTATGATGGAGCTCGCCTAACTCTTTCATGGAGTGTCGCGCCAGTATCTCAAAACTAAACTCTGCCCATGCATATATATCTAATAAGCCTAATTCGTATTGTTGATAAAAATAATCATTCTTTTTTTGAAATGATTGGCGATCAACAATGATGCCTTCATCGCATAAAAACTCACCCCATAAGTGGTCACTATCGCCGCCGATCAGAGTATTATCAAGATCAAAAATTGCTAAAGACATACTTCTGTTTCCACAATATTAATAATTTCTTCAACTGAGTCAACCACTCTTATTAATTCAAAATTTTCTTTACTTACATAAGATTTTTCGACTGACTGCTCAATCCATAAGAGTAATGATGCCCAAAATTTTGAATCGTACAAAATTATTGGAACTTTTTTCATTTTGTTAGTTTGCATTAGAGTCAAAACCTCCATTAACTCATCTGCAGTTCCATAACCTCCGGGAAAGTACACACAAGCACTAGAGTATTTGACAAGCATAACCTTTCGAGAAAAGAAGTAGTCAAATGTAATATTCTCATCAAGATAAGGGTTACTAGATTGCTCTTGTGGTAGTTCAATATTCAGGCCTATACTTTTTGATTTCCCCTCATACGCCCCCTTATTTGCAGCACTCATGATGCCAGGACCGCCACCGGTAAATACGTTATAGCCACTATTAGATAAACTTTTTCCTAGCTCATAAGCATCATTATACAAAGGGTCTGTCGGCTTAATTCTAGCGGAGCCAAAAACAGTAACATTATTTTTAAATATCTGAAGTCGCTGTTTTGCAGCCAATAATTCAGCGCCAACCGTTACTAAGCTCATATCAAAGAAAATGCAGTTGCAGCTGCATTGATAGTTTTATCAAGGTCATCATCTGTGTGAGCATTTGATAGAAAGCCCGCTTCATATGCAGATGGCGCTAAATAGATTCCTTGCTTCAGCATCGCATTATAAAATTTCTTAAATAGTTCTATATTACAGCTTGATGCTTGAGAAAAGTTACTAACCTTTTTTTCAGAACTGAAAAATAAACCAAACATTCCTCCAACACTATTACTTGTCATCGGAATATTTTGTGCTTTAGCTTCAGAAACTATTCCATTAACTAAATACTGAGAGCGCTTACCAAGGTTTTCATAAAAAGATTTATCAGATTCCAAAGCGCTCAACATGGCAAGTCCAGAAGCCATTGAAAGAGGATTTCCAGAGAGTGTTCCAGCTTGATAAATAGGTCCAAGAGGGGCAATTTGATTCATAATTTCTTTCTTCCCTCCAAACGCAGCACAAGGAAGGCCACCTCCAATCACTTTTCCTAAGGCAGTAAGATCAGGTTTAACATTATAAAACTCTTGAGCACCACCTAAAGCCACCCGGAAACCTGTCATCACCTCATCAAAAATAAGCACAGCACCATATTCATCACAAATCTTACGTAGACCTTGTAAAAATCCTTCTTTTGGAGGAATACAGTTCATATTTCCTGCAACTGGCTCAACAATAATGCATCCAATTTCTTCGCCCATCTCAGAAAATAATTCCTCCACAACCTCTAAATTATTATATTCAAGTGTCAGAGTATGTTTCGCCAGGTCTTTTGGCACTCCAGGCGAAGTTGGCACACCTAAAGTTAATGCACCTGAACCTGCTTTTACCAATAAAGAGTCAGAATGACCATGATAACAACCCTCAAATTTTAAAATTTTATCTCGCCCTGTATACCCTCTAGCCAAGCGAATTGCGCTCATAGTTGCTTCAGTACCTGAACTCACCATCCGAACTAAATCAATTGAAGGAACAAGCTTACAAACTTTCTTTGCAAGAGATGTTTCAATTTCAGTAGGCGCCCCAAAACCCAATCCTTTCTTTAAAACAGCTTTTACTGAATCTATAATTATAGGATTAGCATGCCCTAAAATCATTGGGCCCCAAGAGCCTACATAATCAATATACGAATTGCCATCTACATCATAAAGATAAGCGCCTTCTCCACGCTCAAAAAATATTGGAGTTCCGCCGACACCATTAAAGGCACGAACAGGCGAATTAACGCCTCCAGGCATATAGTCTTGAGCCTCTTTAAATAATGCTGATGATCGATTCATTAGTTTTCCTGAATATTAGTAATAGCTGGGTATTTTTTTAAATGAGAAATATGTGACCAGACAATTAATACATTATCCAATAATAACTTCATATTGACAGTAGTTTGTGACATAGAAATCGCAGAATTAATATCATCCTGCAAATTGAATAAATAATTACTAGATGTTCTCTCAACAACCTTATTTAGCTCTAGATTAGCCCCTTCATGATTTAAGATTTTTATTTTTATCCCTTCATTAATTAGCTGTTGTAAACATTTCAAAACCCCAATTTCATTTCCGTCAAATATTTCAGTATCGTAAATCTTAGTAGGGCTTATTGCAATCTCCAATAGTAAATTCTGCCAGTTTTGATACTGAAAAAAGTAGTCCCCCTTTAAATCCTCTAGGGCCTTATAAGGTATTCCATGGGAACTTTCTAATAGCTGCAAAGCATCAAAATCATCCTTTGAATCTTTGTCAATATTTTTTGAGAGCCAATCTGCGCTTTCTTGCTCATATGTGGGATTGATATGGATAGTCTGGCATCTAGATAAAACAGTTTGCGGAAGTGAGCGAGCATTGTGAGCTAATAAAATAATAAGAGTATTTTTTCTAGGCTCTTCTAGAGTCTTTAAAAGACCATTTGCAGCATTTACATTCATTTGGTCCGCGTAAAAAATAATGCCAATTTGCAGTGAGTCAGCTGTTTTTCCAAGTGATTCACAAAAAGCACGAATCTGATCTACACGAATATCCTTAGACATAGAGCCTGAGTCATTTAGTTCAGCTCGGCAATAAATTAAGTTTGGATAATGCGATCGTCGTATTAATACACTATGCTCTAAATTAGCATTTGGCTCATCTTTTGTTAAAGATAAACAGACTGCACAGTTCCCACAGGATGAATCTTTACAAAGGAGTTTTTGAATTAGGGTTTGGGCAAATTCGAATTTACCAATCTTTTGAACTCCAGTAATAAGAAGCGCATGCGGCAAATGATTCTGATCAATCATTTTATTTATCTTTTTATGAGCACTACTATGCCAAGGCAAATTCATAATACGTCTAAAAATAATTTTATGTTGTTATGAATTTCACTTATTGAGCCGCTTGCATCAATTAATTTTATTCTCTCTGGATAGGATTTAGATCTATCAATAAAAACTGAGCGTACCCGCTCAAAAAAGGCTCTTTCCTCCAACTCAATCCTATCTTTGGCAGCTCGTGCTTCAACTCTTTGCATTCCAACATCAACACTCACATCAAGAAACAACGTTAAATTTGGTTGAAATTCACCTAATACCCAGCTTTCAAGCTTAGAAATACGATTTAAGTCAAGCATTCTACCTCCACCTTGATAAGCAAATGAAGCATCAGTGAATCGATCACTAACAACCCAAGAGCCCTTATTTAGAGCGGGGATAATTTTATTCTGTATTAACTCATTACGAGAGCTAAACATTAGCAATAACTCTGTATCACTATGCATTTCTTTATTATCAACATCAAGCAATAGGGAGCGAATTTTTTCACCTAGATCAGTACCACCTGGCTCACGAGTTCTTACAACATCTATACCTTTTCGCTGCAAATAACTACAAATAAGATCAATTTGAGTACTTTTACCAGAACCTTCAACACCATCAATTGTAATAAATTTTCCTTTATTCATAACTTTCAATTTTAGACTAGTTATTATTTAAATATTTCTTGATATTTTCTTTATGTTTCTCATAGTTTGGTGCAAAAGCATGGCTACCATCTTTTTTTGAAACAAAATATAAGTCAGTATTGCTTGAAGGATGAAGGGCGGCGAACAGAGACTGATAACCTACAGAAGAAATTGCTCCTGGTGGTAGCCCTTTATTGCGGTAGGTATTATATAAACTGTTTATCCTTAAATCACTCTTCTTAAGTGGAGGGGAGTAAGCATCTCCTAAAGCATAAATAACAGTTGGGTCAGTTTGAAGCCGCATCCCTTCATTAAGTCTACGTATAAATACACCTGCAATTAATGATTTTTCTTCATCTAGTGCTGTTTCATTTTCTATTAGAGAGGCTAGGATAATAGCTTCATACGGTGACTTAAGTGGCAAACCTTTATCTCTTTGATCCCACAATACCATTAAATTTTTCATCAATTCTTGATGAGCCCTTTTCAATACATTCTCAAGGCTCTCTCCATAATTAAAACTATATGTTTCAGGAAAAAACCATCCATCATATGGCTCATTAATACCAATTGATGTCATTACCTCTTTAAGAGAGCCACTAGGCTTAATAGAAGGGTCATTAGTTAATTGATTGAAATAAAATTTAATAGTCTTACCTTCTATCAAGGTCACCTTAGTCGAAAGAACAGATCCTGTTGAAATTTTATCTATAAAAGTCCATACACTTGTGCCTGGCAATATCTCATAATAACCTGACTTTAATTTCTTATTAGCATTAAGAAATTTACTGAATGATGTAAAAAATAACTCAGACTTTATGAGTCCCTTATTACTCAGTTCTTTGGCAATAGAGCCCATTGAAGATCCTTTTTTAACCTCAAATATATGGCTTTCAGTAGCCATCATATCTTTCGATGAAAGGAACCAGATGGCAAATAATAGCAGAACAAATAAAGCTGCTAATTTTGAAAACTTTTTATTCTTATCGCTTATGGACATGTCCACGAACTAATTTCTTTTGTTTTAGATAAAAATGCTTTTTGAATCTTTTCTGTTAGTGGGTTTTGACCAAGCTTATAACTCTCAATTGAATGGACAGGTTGAATACCTATCACGCTATTTGAAATAAATACCTCGTCTGCCTTTTGAGCTTGATTAATAGAAATATTACTTTCTAAAGCTTCCATTTTAAGTGACATTGCAAGCTCAAGAATAAGCGATCTTCTGCTACCCACAACACCGCAGCTATCTAATTTAGGAGTTAATAACTTATTTCCAAATATAAAGTAAATATTGCCTTGAGTTACCGATATGATATTTTCTTTTTCATCCAGCATAATTGCCTCATTACTTGACAAGCTAGACCTTGCTAAAATCTGTTCAAGCCTATTACAATGCTTTATGCCAGCTAATTGTGGATTTGAATGAAAACCACTTTTTGCATATTCAAGAGAAAATTCTTTATTAAATAAAGGTTGATACATTTCAGAGACAATAACAACTCTTACAGGCTCAATGTCATCTTTATAGCCATACCCTCGAAGAGAATCACCACGTGACAAGATCAACTTAAGAATGCAATTTTTCTTCGAAGATAACTCAAATGCCTTCTTTATATCGCTCAGCCATAGCCCCTCATCTATCTTATTAATGTTGAGTTTTACGCAGCCTATTTCTAAGCGAGAATAATGACGTGGCCAAAATAAAATTTGATTATCCCTAGCAACACAAGTTTCAAATAAACCGTCGCCATACTGCATATTTCGGTTAAAAACTGAAATCTTGTCCTGCTCTTCACCATTAATCAATACAACTGGATTCATATCATGATTTTGTCTTTTTGTAAGAATAAATTATAGCGAAAGAAAAGTAAACCTTATAGCTACCTTAATTGAGAGAATGTGAGTCAACCAAACAAAGCTCTATAAAGAAAGAATCAAGAATAGCCTTGTTTATGAGTAAGAGCAGCAGTAATCTACTACAGATTTTACTTCCAACTTAAAAGAGCTGTTTGCAGGAACCTCAAACGATTCCCCGCCTTGAATCGTTTGCCATTCAGTTTTTCCAGCTAACAATACATTCATTTCACCAGCCGTGATTTCCATTAATTCATTCTGCTCAGTGCCAAATTCAAAGGAGCCTGGCATCATAATTCCAAGAGTTTTAACTACTCCATCTCTAAATTTAACCTTTCTACTTGTAACCTTGCCATCAAAATAAATATTAGCCTCTTTACTAATTTCTACATTTTTAAATGTTGACATAATGTACTCCTAAACTTGGTCCATGACATACTGAGTTAATAGAGGAACTGGCCTTCCTGTTGCGCCTTTTTTTGAACCTCCAAGCCAAGCAGTTCCTGCAATATCAATATGTGCCCAAGAGTAATTCTTAGTATAACGCGCTAGAAAACACGCAGCAGTTACAGTACCCGCTTCTCTCCCACCAATATTTGCCATATCTGCAAAATTAGACTTAAGTAATTCGTCATACTCATCATCAAGAGGGAGCTGCCAAACTGTATCCATTGATGAAATCCCTGATGCTTTAAGGCTATCAGCAAGATTTTGGTCATTAGACATAACGCCAGAGTGATGTTTACCTAATGCAACAATCACAGCGCCAGTAAGAGTCGCAACATCAATCACAACCTTAGGATTAAATTTTTCACAGTAAGTTAGGGCATCACAAAGAATCAACCGGCCCTCTGCGTCTGTATTTAGAATCTCTATGGTTTGGCCAGACATGCTTTTTACCACATCACCTGGTCTAGAGGCGTTGTGAGCAGGCATATTTTCAACAGTAGGCACTACAACTGTTAAGTTAACTTTAAGGCCCATCTCCGCTACCGCGCTCATGGTTCCAAGGACTGATGCAGCGCCACACATGTCATACTTCATCTCATCCATACCAGATCCTGGCTTTAACGAAATACCTCCACTATCAAAAGTTACCCCTTTTCCAACTAGAACAATCGGGTCTTCTTTTCCACCATTAGAGTAATTTAAACTAATTAGCTTTGCAGGTTGAGACGATCCAAGAGAAACTGAGAGCAATGAATTCATCCCCAAGGCCTCCATATCTGACTCCTCTAAAACCTCACATTTCAGTTTGTAGGTTGATGCTAATAATTGAGCTCTTTCAGCAATATAAGTTGGCGTGCATATATTAGGCGGCAAGTCACCTAACTCTCGTGCCAGAGCCATTCCATTTGCAATTGCAACTCCTTTACTAATTTCTGTAATACCATTATTTTCAGAATGAATATTTACCGCCTCAAGAACGGTAGCTTTCTTTTCCACTTCTAAGCCAACTTTTTTTATCTGATAACTTTCATTTTTTAACACTCGAGCCGTTGTAATTTGCAACCAAGAATCGTCACGTCCCTCTACTTCAAGGCTAGGTATTACAACATTTTTTACTTTTGTATCATCCATAGCTGAAGAAAGCGACTTAAGCACCTTAATATATTTTTTTTGAGTTAATGGCGACTCTCCTAAGCCAATTGCTAATACCCTTTTTGATTTATAGCCCTCGACCTTACCAAGCATTAGGGTTTCGCCTAGATTTGCTTCAAAACGATGGAGCTCAAGAAGCCCTTGAAGAATTCTATTTTCATTAGTTGTATCTTTAAAAACAAAAGCGACTGAGCAGTCACCACTGTAATGATCCGCTGCTTGATGAGTAACAAAAAATTCCATGACTTTTTCCGAAAATTATAATCTCGGTATTCTACCAAAAAACTGTAAAATTTACTTCTTTAATCTTGAATTTTTAATATGAAAAAGCTTCTTCTTTTATCTTTAATCATAATTACTAACTCCGTAACTGCAAATGTTGACAAGGTTTTTGATAATTTAAAGCCATTCTTCCCAACTATTAAAACTGAGAATATAAGCAGCTCAGAATTGGAAGGATTTTACGAGGTAGTTCTTACCAACCCTCAGATTGAGGTTTTGTATATTTCGCTTGATGGGCGTTATGTTATTCAAGGTGCAGTAACCGACATAGAGTTAATGGCCAATCTTTCTACTAAAAGAATAAACTCAGAAAAAATTAAAATTTTAAATAGTATTGATGAAAATAATAAAATAGTTTTCAAGGCCGAAAATGAGCAATACATTCTCCATGTTTTTACGGATGTAGATTGTCCTTATTGTGCAAAGCTTCACTCAAATATGCAGGGTATGAATTCTCTAGGTATAACAGTTAAATACTTAGCTGCTCCAATTGAACAACTTCACCCAAATGCACAAAGCGCTATGGAAAAAATATGGTGTGCTGAAGACAAAGCCATTGCAATGCACAACTATAAAACTAATCGTGATTTACCTAATAGCCCTGATTGCATAAATCCTGTTGAAGATCAACTTGCAATCTCTAAGCAATTAGGAGTTAATGGAACGCCTTCAATCTTCCTTGAAAATGGCTCAAATATTCCTGGCTACCAAGAGCCCAATCAACTTTTAAATAGTATCTTACAAGCAATTGCTCAATAACGAAAACTCCAGGGTTATAGCTCATAAAGCCATCTGCCTAGTAGCTTTAGAGAAGCAAGCTTTATCGGACGCCTTATTTCCAGCAGAAAGTACTGAATCTCCTTTTGCAAAATCCTTGGTATATGGCTCAATCCGATTCTATCATCATCTTAATGACATAATTACGCCCCGTATAAAGAAGCCCTTAGAAAGGAAAAACCTTGATATCCATAGTTTATTGATTCTTGGAGCATATCAGCTTCTGTACACTGATATTTCGAGTCATGCAGCAATCAATGAAACTGTTGAAATTGCAGAAAAAATTGGAAAAACCTGGGCCAAAGGTTTTGTTAATGCAATACTTAGAGGAATTGATCGAGATAAAGACTCAATCTTGAAGACAGCTCATCATTCTCATCCAAGCTGGCTTGTAAAAAAATTAAAAAAAGATTACCCGTTAGACTTCCAAGAAATATTTTTTGAGAATAATAAAAAAGCCCCAATGTCAATTCGAGTTCACCCATCAATTGATCTAAGCGCTTTTCAAGAAAAATTAAAAAAACAAGATATATGTTCTGAGAAATCAAACATTGCCCCGCAAGCACTTATTCTTGAGAGTGCTGTAAAAGTAGGCAGCCTGCCAGATTTTGAAAAAGGGTCTTGCTACGTGCAGGATGTATCTGCTCAACTTGCAGCTCATCTAGTCTCACCAAAAAAAGGGGAATTAATTCTTGATGCATGTTGTGCTCCTGGAGGTAAAACAACTCACATAGCTGAACTATGTCCTGAAGCAAATATAGTTGCTCTAGATAATGATGAAACACGGTTACTAAAAGTTAAAGAAAATATTGATCGCCTTAAAACTAAGAATGTTGAAATGATTGTTGGGGACGCAACAAGGCAAGACTGGTGGGACCAAAAACAGTTTGATAAAATCTTAATTGACGCCCCCTGTTCAGGAACAGGAGTCATTCGAAGACACCCAGATATTAAACTATTAAGAAAACTAAAAGATGTCAATCAAATTACTAAAATTCAAGCGTTAATTCTTGATAATTTATGGCATCTCTTAAAGCCCGGTGGGGAGCTTATATATGCTACTTGCTCAGTTCTTCCAGATGAAAACGAGAGACAAATTGTTAGCTTTCTTGAAAGGTTTAAAGATGCTACTCAACGAAGAAATATCCCTTTCATGGGGAGATGGGTTCATTGGAAAACAACAACTTCCTAAGAAAATATATGACGGCTTTTATTATGCCAAACTTACAAAAAAGCTATAAAAGTTAATTGCCTTTATTTTTCCTCAAGTGCAATGTCTAAAACCTGATCTATCCACTTAACTTTAATAATCTCAAGTTTACTTTTAATTTTTTCGGGCACTTCAGATAACTCACGCTCATTATCTTCAGGAATAATGACAGTTTGAATCCCGCCCCGCATCGCCGCAAGTAATTTTTCTTTTAGCCCACCAATTGGAGTTATTTCGCCCCTTAGAGTTATTTCTCCAGTCATTGCCACTGCAGCTTTTACCTTTCGACCTGTTAAAACCGACACAAGAGCGGTGCACATTGCAGCTCCAGCACTTGGACCATCCTTCGGAGTTGATCCATCAGGCACATGAATATGAATATCAAGTTTTTCATGAAAGTCATCCGCTATGCCAAGTGATTCAGCGCGCAATCTTGTTACAGACATTGCCGCCTGAATGGATTCCTTCATGACATCACCAAGCTGGCCTGTGTAATTGAGCTTTCCTTTACCTTTGTATGAAGAAGCTTCAATTGTAAGCAAGTCTCCACCAACAGATGTCCATGCCAGTCCAGTCACTTCACCAATTTGGTTGTGTTCTTCAGCAAGACCAAAGCGATATTTCTTCATACCCAAAAATTTTGGAAGGCTTTTTGAATTGATGATTGCTCTAGCTTTTCGTTTTTTTAGAGTGATATCTTTAATAACCTTTCTACAAATACTTCCAATTTCGCGGTCGAGGCTTCGAACTCCTGCCTCTCTTGTGTAATAACGAATAATATCCATTATTGCGGAGTCTTTAAAAATAATTTCAGAGCTTTTAACACCATTATTTTTCATTTGTTTAGAAATTAGATGGCGCTTAGCAATTTCAAGCTTCTCATCTTCAGTATATCCAGACAAGTGAATAATTTCCATGCGATCTATTAATGCTTCAGGAAGATTTAAAGAGTTTGCAGTAGCAACAAACATGACTTGGGAAAGATCATAATCAACTTCTAGGTAATGATCATTAAAAGTATGATTTTGTTCTGGATCTAAAACTTCTAGCATTGCAGAGCCAGGATCTCCTCTAAAATCAGATGCCATCTTATCAATCTCATCTAATAGAAATAATGGATTTTTTACATTAACTTTTTGCATTTTTTGGACAATTGAACCAGGCATTGCCCCAATATAAGTTCTTCTATGGCCTCGAATTTCAGCTTCGTCTCGAACTCCTCCAAGAGCCATACGAACATATTTACGATTGACTGATTTTGCAATTGACTCTCCAAGAGAAGTTTTTCCAACTCCTGGTGGTCCGACCAAACATAATATATTCGCTTTATTATGGGTGACTCGACTTTGGACTGCTAAGTGCTCCATGATCCTCTCTTTAACTTTATCCAAACCATAGTGATCTTCATCCAGAATTCTTTGAGCTTTTACCAAATCTTGGTTTGTTTTCGTTTTTTTACTCCAGGGAACTAAGCATAAATTTTCTATGTAAGTCCTAATGATTGAAGCATCTGATGATTGAGATGACATTCTTTGAAGCTTATTAAGCTCTCCTTGGGCCTTCTTCTTAGCTTCTTTAGGCATTTTTGCCTTATTAATACTGTTTTGTAATTCTTCAATTTCATTCTCATCATCGACAGTTCCAAGCTCTTTTTGAATGGACTTCATTTGCTCATTCAAATAGTAATCCCTTTGATTGGATTCCATCTGTTTGCGCACTCGACTTTGAATTTTTTGCTCTGCGCCAAGAACATCTAGCTCTCCTTCAAGGATTGATAGAATTTTCTCGAGTCTTTCTCTTGCCTCACTGCTCTCAAGTAAGTTCTGCTTTTCTTCAATTTTAAGATTAAGATTTGCAATAATGACATCACTGAAACGCTCAATATCTGTAATCTCTTTAAGTACTTTATACACTTCTTCAGGGATTTTTTTACTGAGCTTGATATATTTTTCAAAGTTTTCAAGGGCTAAACGCATCATAGCCTTTATCTCAGTGTCATCATCATGAGTCAAACTACAGTCACTTAAAATTACTTCTGTATGCTCACCTAAATCAACAAATTCTTCGATTTTTGCTCTTTTAACACCTTCGACTAAAACTTTAATAGTTCCATCTGGAAGTTTCAGTAATTGAAGAATTGTTGCAAGGGTTCCAACCTTGTGAAGCTGCTCATTATTTGGCTCTTCAATAGTTTCATCTTTCTGGGTAACTAAAAAAATATTCTTATCAGCCTCCATAGCCTGAGTAACTGCATTAACTGAAGATTTTCTTCCTATAAATAAAGGAATTACCGTGTGCGGGAAAACTACTACATCTCTAAGAGGAAGTAGTGGAATTGATTGCTTGCTTAAGCCGTTTGGCTCTGTGATGATTTCTGTTCCCATAATAATGAAACGCCTTGCTTGTCTAGTAATCTTTCTAGATAGTGTCGAGTGACATTAATTTCAAGTAGCCATTGCCCAAATTCATTCATTATTTCTTTTTGAATAAATCCAACTTTATGAATTTCACTTCTAATGTAAGCAGATTGAACATCTAACTTAATTCCTGCAAAAGTCATCATTCCACTTAAACTCTGCGAAAGTGCCTGATAAAGCAGATCTATTCCTTCTCCCGTATGAGCTGAAATCCAAACTCTATAAATATTACCATCATGGTCTTTATCAAGGCGAGGTTTAAAATCAGCAATTCCATCAATCTTATTCATTACAATAATTTTTGGAATATCTTGTGCCTCTATTTGCTCAATAATATCCTCTACCTGCTCAATTTTATCCCTATTATTCGGATCTGACGCATCGACCACATGAAGTAGGACGTTAGCTTGTCGTGTTTCTTCAAGAGTCGACTTAAAGGCCTCAACCAGCTCATGAGGTAGATCTTGAATAAAGCCAACCGTGTCAGCTATAACTGCCTCACCAGAAGCTGGCAAGATAACACGTCGAATAGTTGAGTCTAGTGTAGCAAATAACTTGTCATCTGCATAAACTTTGGCCTTAGTTAGAAGGTTAAAGAGTGTTGATTTTCCTGCATTGGTATATCCTGCAAGTGAAATCATAGGAAGTTGATTCTTAATTCGGGATTTACGTCCCAAATCATGCTGCTTATGAACCTTATCTAATCGCTTATTAATATTTTTTATACGTACCGAAATTAATCGCTTATCAGTTTCTAGCTGCGTCTCACCTGGTCCACGAAGTCCAATACCACCTTTTTGTCTTTCAAGGTGTGTCCAGCCTCTTACAAGTCTAGTAGATAGATGCTTTAACTGCGCTAGCTCTACTTGCAACTTTCCCTCAAAGGAGCTTGCTCTTAATGCAAAGATATCTAATATTAAGCCAGTTCGATCCATCACTTGACACTTTAATGCTTTCTCTAAATTACGCTCTTGAGAGGGGGATAGCTGTAGAGAAAAAATAACTAAATCGATTTCATTGTCACACACAATTGTTGCTAGCTCATCAACCTTGCCCGTGCCAATAAAAAACTGGGCTTTAGTAATGCTTCTTTTAACTGTTATAGTGTCAATAATACTGAGGCCAGAGGAAAGTGCCAACTGTTGGAATTCACCAATACTACTTGATGCCTGTCTATTTGAAGTTAGCTCAATATGAACCAATATAGTTCTTTCACCTTGACCAACTGCATCTTTTTGGCGATCAAAAAGCTCCATAGATATTCTTAAGAGACCAGTATATATAAGATGAAATTAATCAACTTGCTTTACGAATATTGCTTTGTTTTTTATCAGAAACATGAACAATCATAGGTTGTTTTTTTCTTTCCACAACCTCTTTATCTACAACAACCTCTTTAACGCTTGGAGTAGAAGGTATTTCATACATAGTCTCCAGTAGTAGATCTTCTAAAATAGCTCTTAAACCCCTCGCACCAGTTTTCCTTTTCAGCGCAAGTTTAGCAATCGCTAAAAGAGCATTTTTTCTTATCGTCAGCTTAACACCCTCAATGGCAAAAAATTGCTGAAACTGCTTGACTACAGAATTTTTGGGCTTCGTAAGAATTTGAACCAATGCCTCTTCATCAAGCTCATCTAAAGAAGTATGAACAGCTAAACGACCAACTAATTCAGGAATTAATCCAAATTTAATTAAATCATCTGGCTCTAAAAATTTATAAAGCTCAGTTAATGTTTTTTTACCGCTTGCTTCCTTAACGTTAGCAGAAAAACCAATACCAGTAGCCTTTTCAATGCGCCTATCAATTACTTTCCCAAGCCCATCAAATGCACCGCCACAAATAAACAATATTTTTGAAGTGTCAACATCAATAGTTTCTTGGTTAGGATGTTTTCTACCACCCTGAGGAGGAACCGATGCAATAGTGCCTTCAATCAACTTAAGCATAGCTTGCTGAACTCCTTCACCAGAAACATCTCTTGTGATTGAGGGAGAGTCAGACCGGCGTGAAATCTTATCGATTTCATCTATAAAAATAATGCCTTGTTCTGCCCTTTCTGGATCAAAATCACATTTTGAGAGCAGGCTTTTAATTACATTCTCTACGTCATCACCAACATAGCCAGCCTCTGTTAAAGTTGTTGCATCAGCAACAGCAAAAGGTACGTCCAAAAAACGCGCCAGAGATTGCGCAAGAAGCGTTTTGCCACTTCCTGTTGGGCCTATAAGTAAAATATTTGATTTATCAAGCTCTACATCGTTTGAGATGTAATTTGTTTTTAGTCGCTTGTAGTGATTATAAACTGCCACTGACAGAACTTTTTTTGCATGGGACTGTCCAATCACATACTCATCTAAAGAGGCATACAATTCTTTTGGAGTATTATTCCAATCCTGATGTTGATCTTTTTTATCTTTGATAGTTTGCTCTTGAATCAAGCTATAGCAGGAGTCTATACATTCATCACAAATATAAACTCCCGGTCCTGCAATTAAGCGAACTACTTCATCTTTGTGTTTTGAGCAGAACGAACAGCTAAGGTCTTCAGTATTTTGGTCCATAGACAAACTTAAATTTATCGCTTATTAATTACTTTATCAATGAGTCCATATTTGGCAGACTCGCTCGCTGACATAAAATTGTCTCTATCAGTATCTTTCTGAATATTTTTCATACTTTGACCAGTATGGTCCTTAAGTATGGTGTTTAAGTTATCTCTAACTTTAAGAATTTCTTGTGCATGAATATCTATATCGCTTGCCTGACCGGAAAATCCTCCAAGAGGCTGATGAATCATCATCCTAGCATGAGGTAGCGCAAACCTTTTCCCCTTAGTACCAGCTGTAAGAAGTAATGCACCCATACTTGCCGCCTGTCCAATACAAAGAGTAGAAATATCTGGCTTAATAAATTGCATTGTGTCATAGATAGCAAGGCCTGCAGTTACTGAGCCGCCTGGTGAATTTATATACAAATGAATATCTTTGTCTGGATTCTCAGATTCTAAAAAAAGCAACTGAGCTACTACTACATTTGCAGTGTAATCTTCAACCGGACCAACCATAAAAACAACTCGCTCTTTGAGAAGCCTAGAATAAATATCATAAGCCCTCTCTCCTCTTCCAGAGCTCTCAATTACCATTGGGATTTGATTTAAGTTTTGAATTGTCATATTAATTTTGTGGGCTCATTATTTCTAAAAAGGTCTTGTCTGTCATCGTTACTTTGGCTTGATCTGCAACATGTTTCGCAACCATAT
Source organism: uncultured Candidatus Thioglobus sp. (assembly GCA_905182815.1). Taxonomy (GTDB): domain Bacteria; phylum Pseudomonadota; class Gammaproteobacteria; order PS1; family Pseudothioglobaceae; genus Pseudothioglobus. The sequence continues at coordinate 308,446 of CAJJCX010000004.1, read as the reverse complement.
CTTCAACGACAATTGATTCAATGTTGGCAAGTCTTGAAGGATCTGTATTATACCAATCAATCATTTGCTGAGCACTTTCACCATATTGGAGTGCCATTTCATTAAGTTTAGCATCAACCTGTTCTTTTTCAGCTTTTATTTCACCATCTGTTGCAATTTTATTAATTAACAAACCAAGTTTAACTCTTCTTGCCGCTTCCTCTTGAAACATTTCTGCAGGTAATTTACCTTTAGAAGGCATACCTTGCTGCTCCATTCTAGATTCCATATCTTGCTGTAGCTTGAGCGACTCAGCAGAAACACTGCCTTCAGGCACCTCAAAATCATTTGCATCTAAAAGAACTGAAAATGCGGTGTCTTTATTTTGCTGAACTAATCGAGATTCTAATTCAACTTGCATCTGCTTTGACATTCTCGATTTCATAGTTTCAAAATCTTTTTCACCAAATTTTTTGGCAAATTCATCGTCTCTCTTTACTTCTGTTGGTGAACCTACTTCATTAACAGTAACTTTAAAGATGGCCTCTCTTCCTGCCAGATTTTCTACATGATAATCTTCCGGAAATGTTGCAGCTACTTCAACGGTTTTTTCAGGTGCGATATCTATAAGACCTTTTTCAAAACCTTCAATCATAGTACCTTTGCCTAAAACAATTTCAAAACCCTCAGCAGCTCCGCCTTCAAATGACTCTCCATCTAGCAAGCCTTCAAAATCTATAATTAAACGATCCCCTTCTTTAGATTTTCTCTTGACAGTCTTATATTCAGTTGACCTATCTTGTAGATCTTGAAGAGCTCGTTCCTCATCTTCTTCAGTAACTTTTGAATTAATCTGATCCATAGTTAAGCTTTTTAAAGAGCCCACTTTGATCTCTGGAAACACTTCAAACTCTATTGTATAAATAAAACTGTCTGAATTCTCAGTATCTACATTCACCAATGACGGCTGAGCAGCTGGAGAAACATCTGCATCTTTAAGGGCATCCGCCAAAGTCTCAGTAACAATTTCATTAGCAGCATCGGATTTAGCACTACCGCCAACGCGTTGGCGCAAAATTGAAGCTGGAATTTTTCCTTTCCTAAAGCCATCAATACGAACTTTTGAGGCAAGGCTCTTGATAATTCTTTCTGTTTTTTGATTGAAAGTGTCTACAGGCAATTCAACCACAAGGGATCTTTTTAATCCCTCAAGTTTAGTGAGTGAGGTCTTCATCTAGTTATAAATCCGTAACTTATTAAAAAAAAAGAAATTATACAGGATTTTCTTACCCAAAAAATTGCACTAAAAGCGAGACCCTGTATAGCTTACTTTGTAATCTGATAAAGACAGCCATTCTTGATTTATTTCAACCCCCCAACCAGGCTTGTGGATCATCTCAAGACACCCATCAATAATTTTATAGTTTGGGTAAAAAATATTATCTTGCCATGGGTAGTAATCAGGACCTTCTATTGAAAACTCCAAATATTTTCCTGGGTTTTTAATAGAGCCCATAATGTGGGCCGAAAAAAGTGTCACTAGAGAAAGGTTTGCTGAATGCAGAGTTACAGGAAGATTTGCCTTCTCTGCCATCTTTACAACTTCTAGTGTCCTAGTAACGCCTCCCATGTAGCATATATCAGGCTGAACAATATCAACAACCTTAGTATCAATCATATGACTCCAAACTCTCATATCATTGTCTTGCTCGCCGCCACTGATATCAATATCTAGTGCATTTTTAACTTCGCGAGTCCAATCTGGCTTCCAGTATGGGCAAGGTTCTTCAAAATGACTTACGCCATAATCTTGGAGCATGTGTCCAACTTCAATTGCCTTTTTGGGGCTAAAAGCACTATTTGCATCAACAAGCAAAGCAACATCATCTCCTAGAACTTTTCTCACTTCTTTTATAATTGCCTCAGTTCGCCCAGGCCATTGATCAAAATCATGGCCACACTCTTTTCCAATCCGAAATTTAAATGCGAAATAACCATTTGCTTCCTTTAGCGCAAGAAGTCTTTCGGCCTCGGCTTCTGGACTAATCTCTCTCTGCATACTTGAAGCATAAACTGGAATAGATTGTTTTTCACCGCCCAAAAGCTGGCAAACACTCTTGTTCGCACGCTTAGCTTTAATGTCCCAAAGCGCAGTATCAATTCCACTTAAAGCTCTATAAAGGTATGTACCAGGAAACTTATGCTCTCTCTCTAAGACCTCTCTATTTATATCTTCAATGTTAAATCCACTGAGTCCTAAAATATGAGGAGCAACTTGTCTATGAACTACCTGAGAACTAATATCAGAATTATAGGTAGAGGTTTGACCCCACCCTTCATCGCCCTCATCAGTTCTTATGCGAACTAAACCGACGTATTCATTCGTAAAAGTTTCAATACTAATTATCTTCATAAGGATTCTTTAATAACTTTAATTATTTTCTGCACTTGCTAATATTAAATCTGATGCTTTTTCACCAACCATAATAGTTGCGGCATTAATATTACCACAAACTATTTGAGGAAATATTGAGGCGTCTGCCACTCTCAGATTTTTGATCCCATGAACCCTCAGATTGCTATCAACAACATTTTTCAGTGGATCAGGGCCCATTCGGCAAGTACTACAAGGATGAAAAACAGTCCAAACTGTATCTTTAATATGCTGAATCATTTGCTCATCAGTCTGACATTCCTGCCCAGGACGAAACTCTTCTCCAATAACTTCTCTAAAACTATCAGTTTTAGCCAACTTCCTAAGGACCTTAACCCCCTCTAATAAATCTCTGATGTCATTTTTATGAGAAAGGTAGTTAGGTTCAATGATTGGAGGTTTTAATGGGTTATTACTTTCAATATGAACTCTTCCCCTTGAAAGAGGGCTACAACTTGAAATTCCAAATAACATTGCTGAAAAGGGATCTGGGCTCATCATTGCCCTTTTTTCAGGAGATTCCAGAGAGTAACTGACGGGCGAAAAATAAAGCTGGATATTGGGCTTCTCAAGACCATCACGTGTCTTAATGAATCCTCCTGATTGATTGACACTTAAACTCAGTGGCCCTCTTCTTGTAATAATATATCTTAGACCCTGATATATCTTTCCTAGAAATGGCCTTAACTGATCATTTAGGGTTGGTACTTTGCTTTTATAAAAATAACTAACCCCCAAATGGTCTTGTAGGTTTTCTCCAACAGCTGGACTATCATGAATTAAAGAAACTGTAGCTTTATCTAAAACATCTTTTGGGCCTACTCCTGATAGCTGAAGAAGCTGAGGAGAATTAATTGATCCTGCGCTTAATATAACTTCACATGAAGCCATCACTTGATGAATCTTACCTGACTTAATATACTCAACTCCATAAGCCTTTTTATCTTTAATTAATACTCTTGAAACCAAAGCATTTTTAATAATAGTAAGATTAGTACGACTCTTTATTGGCCACAAGTAAGCTCTTGAGGAGGACATTCGCTGACCCTTATGAGTTGTGATTTGAAAGTTGCCAACTCCTTCCTGATTTTTTCCATTCATATCTCTATTAAGATTAATACCAATCTCTTGAGCTGCAGATAAAAAATTCTTACATAATGGGTGTAACTGGTCAGACACCTCCGAGACATTTAATGGCCCATCACCGCCTCTAAAACTATCAGCACCATTTTGCCAAGATTCCATTTTCTTGAAGTAGGGCAGAACATCATTATATGACCAGCCTGTATTCCCCATCTCAGACCACTGGTCAAAATCTTTATGATTTCCTCTCACATAAACCATTGCATTAATTGAGCTAGATCCGCCCAAAACCTTTCCTCTTGGCCAATAACTTGGCTTATTATCAGCTTCTGGACTTGGCTTTGTCATATACATCCAATTAACAGCTTTTTGATGGTAAGTCACCCCATAACCAATTGGCATTTGGATAAAGAATCGACGATCTGAACCACCGGCCTCTATTAGCAAAACGTTATTAGATGAGTTTTTACTGAGCCTATTTGCAAGGACACAGCCGGCGGAGCCGGCCCCTACAATTATGTAGTCATAATTAGACATAAATTAGAAGTAATAGGGCCATTTGATAATCAAAATTTAAAATACCTAACATCGTCATTATATTGAAATCAAATACAAATAACAAAATAATCTATATACTCATATGCATTATTTTGGCAATTCTTTAAAGATCATTTCTGACCCATCAATATATTTATTAATTTTAATTTCAGGAGCATTTACTGCAGCATTTGTCCAGGGTGCTAGTGGCTTTGGAAGTGGTCTTGTTCTTAATGCATTTTGGCTTCACATAATGGAACCTGCTATCGCAATTCCATTAAATATAATTACTTGCTTATTGATATCGGGTTGGCCATTATTTAAATTAAGAAAAACTCTTGATTTTTCAAAACTGAGACCATTTGTTATTTCTGGTTTAATTGGTATACCCCTTGGTATGCTTCTTCTAAAAACTACTGACCCAAGATTATTTAAAATATCTATTGGCATTTTTTTAGTTTTCTATGCAATATTAATATTTAAAAATAATAACCTATCCGTTAAAGTTAACAACAATAAATTAATTGATCGTTTTATAGGATTGATAAGTGGATTTATGGGCGGCTTTGCAGCGCTTGGAGGAATATTTCCAACAATTTGGGTTAGTCTGCAGAAATTACCAAAAAATACTCAGCGAGGAACTTATGAACCTTTTATTTTTATAACAAGCATTATGGCAGTTATAAGTTTTGCTATCGCTGGTCTATTTACATTGCAAATATTTTATGACCTTCTTTTGACTATTCCAGCTTTAATTATTGGCTCTTTTCTTGGCATGAAAATCTATCATGTTATTGATGGCGAGGTGTTTCAAAAAACAATTCTAGGATTAATTTTTATAGCAGGAATAGTTTTATTAATTTAATATTTCCTATTAATATGTGTTTTTAATCATCGAATATAATTCAACTTGCACTGAAATTTTATATATACTAAAAATCAATCCTTATATTTAATAAGGATTTTGTTTTAAAACCTAAGGAGAAAAAATGAAACTAATAAATAAACTATTAGCTATCTCAGCTATTTCAGTTGCTCTAATGCCAGGAGTTGTTAGTGCTGACTGCGGTAAGGCAAGACTAGCTGATTTTGACTGGAGTAGTGCTAATATTCATACTGCTATTGCTGGCTTCATCTTGGAGCATGGTTATGGGTGTGAAGTTAGTATAACTAAAGGAAGTACAACACCTATTATGGCTGCGCACTATGATGGACAGCTTGATGTAGTTACTGAGCTTTGGTATGACAACATTAAAGATACTTTTGATGGTCATGAAGCAGATGGAACTGTGAGAAACCTAGGAGTAAATACTCCTGACTCTCAGCAAGCATTCTATGTTGATAGAGCAACTGCTGATAAGTACAATCTTACAAATGTTCTAGATATGAATAGGCCAGAAATTGCTGCGTTATTCAGTGATCCTGAAAACCCATCAATGGGAAGAATGACAAGCTGTATTGGTGGCTGGACTTGCTACACAATTAACCTTGTTAAACAAAAAGCTTATGGACTAGATAAATACTATACTAACTTTGATCCAGGTTCAGGTGGAGCACTAGATGCAGCAATCGCAGGTGCGTTTGCTAAAAAGCAACCAATCTTTACTTACTATTGGGCGCCAACTGGTCTAATGGGTAAGGTTGATCTAGTTAGACTAGCAGAGCCTCCATTTAACTCTGAGTGCTGGGCATCTATGCAAGTTGTTGTTGAAGACATCAAAGCCAATGGAAGAGGATGCATGGGTACCTACTTGTGGAGTTGAGTACAGAGACATGTCACTAGACAAGTCAGTTCTTTCTTCATGGGCGGATTCACACCCTGCAGAGACTGCATTTTTAGAGGCTTATAGCATACCAACTGCGCAAGTTAACAGACTACTTGCATTCTATGAAGATGAGTCAGATGGTGATATGGAGCTAACTGCAATGGAGTACTTAGCGAATGATGATTCATGGAAATCTTGGGTACCAGCAGACGTTGCTGCTAAAGTATCTGGAGCTCTATAAGTTAATCTTAATATAAAAAAGAGCTCACTTGTGGGCTCTTTTTTTCATCAAAATCATTATGATAAGAAAAATTCTCACATACTTTACATTCCCAATATTCTTTGTATGGCTTTTAGTCGTAAGTTATAACTCATCGAAAAGAAAGCCCGATAGTGTTATGGAGCTATTTACTGATTTAAGTTGGCTCTATGACTGGCCTAAATGGTTAGATATTCCTCTAATGAAATGGATTAATGACGGCTTTAAAGTCTTTAATGAAAAATATGGAATTTACTTCGAAGTAATCAACGATTTTCTTCTTGGTGCAATCCTATCTCTTAAGAAATTCTTAATCGTTTTACCTTGGCCAGTAGTCATTGCACTCGTTGTTGCAGTTGTCTTCTTTTCTAGTGGCAGAAAAATAGGAACCACCGTTTTTGTTGGGTTCTGTACATTTTTTATAGGCTTCCTGCATCCAAAGTTTTGGGATAAAGCCATAGAAACAACCTCTATTATGATAATTGGAATTATTATTTGTATTATTATTGGTATTCCATTGGGTATTGCAATGTCTCGAAATAATAAAGTTCGAAATGCAATACTGCCAGTTCTTGATTTAATGCAAACAATCCCAAGCTTCTGTTACCTAATCCCAGGAATTATGCTGTTTGGATTGGGTGCTGTTCCAGCAATTATTGCAACCGTTATTTATGCGGTTCCCCCATTAGTCCGATTGACTGATCTTGGAATTACACTAGTTGATACCGAAGTTATTGAAGCAGCTGAAGCATTTGGGGCTAGCCCGAAACAAAAATTACTTGGGGTACAGTTACCTCTTGCCCTACCGAACATTATGCAAGGAATCAACCAGTGCACAATGATGGCACTAGCTATGGTTGTCATTGCCTCAATGATTGGAACTCGAGGCCTTGGCGATGAAGTTTTACTTGGACTTCAACAGCTAAACGTTGGAAAAGCAACTGAAGCCGGTCTTGCAATTGTTCTATTAGCAATTGTGTTAGATAGAATTACGCAGGCTTACGGTAAAAGAATACAAGATAGAAATAAACCACCAGAATAAACCCCTATTATGTCAAAAATCGAAATTAAAAATATTTATAAAATATTTGGTCCCCAGCCTGACCAGGTTTTATCAATGGTCCAAAATGGGGCAGATAAAGAACAAGTTCTAGAAGAGACTGGACATACTGTTGGCTTAGATAACGTTTCATTATCTATCGAAGAAGGTGAAATTTTTGTTTGCATGGGCCTATCTGGCTCAGGTAAGTCAACTTTGATTAGGCACATTAATAGATTAATTGATCCTACTGCAGGACAAGTTCTTGTAAATGATGTCGACGTATTAAGTTTAGATGAGAAAGAAATTTTAGAATTTAGAAAAAAAACCATGAGTATGGTTTTTCAGCGCTTTGGATTATTCCCTCACAAGACAATCATTGAAAATGTGGCTTATGGACTTGAAATTCAGGAGGTCCCTGAAGATAAGAGAAAAGAAATTGCCCAAGGTCAAATTGATGCTGTAGGGCTCCAAGGATTTGAAAACCAATACCCAGCTCAACTATCTGGCGGAATGCAGCAAAGAGTTGGACTTGCAAGGGCTCTTGCAACTGACCCACAAATCCTTCTAATGGACGAAGCGTTTAGCGCTTTAGATCCTTTGATTAGAAGTGAAATGCAAACCCAACTAGTTGACCTTCAATCGAAACTTAAAAAAACGATTGTCTTTATTACTCATGACCTCGATGAATCCCTTAAACTTGGCGATCATATAGGAATCCTAAATGGCGGACGATTGGTTCAAGTTGGTCGCCCAGAAGATATTATCCTCAATCCAGCAGATGATTACGTTAAAGCTTTTGTTAAAGACGTTAATCGCTCAAAAGTTTTAAGAGCGAAGACTGTAATGACAAAAATTGATAAATTTGATACCTCCGGCATTAACCCATCATCAACATACAAGTATGATGAAGATACCTTTATTGAAGAGCTAGTCCCTAAGGTTTTGAAAGATAGATCAACTATTGAAGTTATTGATAAAAATGGAAGCACAACTGGGTACATCTCATCTGACGAACTCTCTGAAGCCTTAACAAAAACAAAGTAATGTCTCAGGGTAATTTTGCAAGTAAAAATATAATCATTTCAGCCTCAGCTGATGGACTTGGCTGGTGTATGGCTAATGTTTTGATAGATCAAGGCCACACAGTTTACTTATCTGACATTAATCAGCAAAAAATTGATGAAATTCATAAGCATCCGCTTTTCAATAAAAGGGTATTTATTGAAAATGTTGACGCTGGGAATCCGGAGTCAGTTAAGTCTTACTTTAAAGCCCTTTCTCAAAAAGTTACAAGCATTGATGTTCTCATAAATAATGTTGGTATTGCTGGTCCCACTGGACCAATGGAAGATTTAACCATCGAGGACTGGAGGCAAACGATAGATATAAATTTAAATAGCCACTTCTACTTCACTAAGTTTGCAATTCCGCTTTTAAAGAAGAATAAGGGGGGCTCAATTATTAATCTATCTTCAACAGCTGGACTATTTGGATTTCCACTAAGGACTCCTTACGCTGCTAGTAAATGGGCCATCATTGGAATTACAAAGTCACTCGCCATGGAGCTCGGTGAATTCGATATTAGAGTAAACGCGATTTGCCCAGGGTCAGTATCAGGCGATAGAATTAATCGTGTTATTAAAGCAAGAGCCAAATCAATAGGCTCTTCTGAAAATGAGGTAAAAGAAGACTATGAGGCAATGGTTTCTCTTAAAACATTTGTAGATAAAGAAGATATAGCAAACATGGCAAGCTTTTTAATATCAAATGAAGCAAGCAAAATTTCTGGTCAAATAATGACAGTCGACGGCAACACAGAGAGAATGGGTTAAGCTCAAAAGTTACGCGTTTATAATTTTAATAGTGCCTATAAAAGCTCTTATTTAAAACTAGACTACTCTATTAAAAGACTTAACAGCCCAATGTTATTTTTTATCTTCTGACTCTAGACGTTTAAATTCTACAACAGTCATTACCGCTCCTACTAAAGCAAGCGCAAAGCAAAATAACCCAGTAAAGAATATTAGTGAATCATCCATAATTAGTCCTTCCTGGCTATTATTTTAAAATAAATAGCGAACGTTAAAATAGATGGAATCCAAGTTGCGGTAAACAATGCTTCTTGCTTTGTGTCCACTCCTTGAAACCAAAGAAAAGCAGTTGTTACAAATGCAACACCCACTGACATTAAAATACATATATCTGACGTTTTCATCATAATTACATCCTTCTTTAAAAATTAATCTTCGTTCCAAAAAGCCGCAGAACCTATCAACAAGAAAATTACTGCTAGTGAGGCATGCGCTCTTATACTTGTTTCGTTCGGTAACTCTATCAAAAGTGGCACCAAATTAGCCATACCAAGCAAAAGCCAGAGTACTGCCAAAAATGATAGGGAAAGGGCTACTATCCCAATTTTTCTTTTCATAAAATCACCAGCTCTAGTTTAATGAAGTCCAGCTATATATTGTGACAAAGCTTCAATTTCAACTGTCGTTAAACCTTTAGCAACATTCACCATCATCTCATTTGCTCTAGAAACATCTGTGGAGCCCGTTTGTTCATTTATGGAATATTGACGGAATGCTTTTAGCTGTGAAGCTAGTATATGCTGCATGCTGACCGCTGATTGCAGGGAAGCCTGCAGTTGGAATACCTAAACCTTTAGCTCCATGACAAGCAATACAAGCTGTCGTTTGAGTATCCATTTTTCCACCAACATAAATCTTACGACCAAGCTCAAGAGTTTCAGCATCTGCATTCGCACTGTTTTCACTTATAGTTTGGATTGAATAGTAAGCTGCAATGTCCATCATGTCTTGCTCAGAGAGCATTCCAGCAACACCATTCATCATTGCATTCTTTCTTTCACCTGACTTAAAGTGCTGTAATTGTTTTATAAGATAAGCCTCACCTTGTCCAGCTAACTTAGGAAAAGTAGGAATAGTGCTATTACCTGCCAGACCATGGCAACCCATACATGTTGCAGTCTTTGCTTGACCTGCCTCAGCATCACCAGCAGCAATAATAGGGCTACTGAAAGAAGCAATTAATATATAAGCTAAAGCAATAATGGTCTTTTTCATTCTTAATCTCCAAAAAATTCAAGGAAATTATACGTGAAAAATAATGGTATCGTAAACTTCAATTAGGACAGTTTTATCGACTAATATTAGTATTTAGAATTTTGAATAGAAAGATATTCAGCAATCGAGCGTTCAAATCCTTCAGCCATTGGAGCCATTGCATTCATGTATGAGTTCTGACGCTCACCTGACTGAAAATATTCTAATTGCTGAACAATCCAATCAGCATCTTTTCCAGCTAAAGAAGGTGCATTTTCATCTGTCGAATGTCCATTCTGGCCATGACAACTTACACAGCCCAAAGCACTATACATTGCTTCGCCTTCACTATTGGCATTTGAACTTAGCGAAAAAATAGCTAAAGCAATTGTGACTGATGTTAAAAAATATCTTTTCATTGAATCTATATCCTAACTTAATTCATCAAATAAATTATACCCAGTTCTAGCTTGTTCAAAATCTGTTGTATTTATAATGATTATTTTCCTTTCCAGCTTGGAGATCTCTTTTCAGAAAAAGCTTTAGGACCTTCTTTTGCATCTTCAGAGTTCAACATTTTCTGATAAGCCTGGATCTCACCAGATCGCATAACTTTATAAGCACTTTCTAAATCCATTTGGTCTGTTTGCCTTAATACAGATTTTATTGCTGCCAGAGAAAGAGGTGCAGACTTAGCAATTTGATGTGCCCACTCTATTGCTGAATCTTCTAATTCACTTAAAGTACAGCTTCGATTAACTAGGCCAAAGTGTTTTGCTTCATCTACGGCCATTCGTCGACCTGTCATAAGCATATCCATCGCCACTGCAGATGGCAATCGTCGTGGCAATCTTAAGACGCCCCCACTATCAGGGATAATGCCTAAGGTCGCTTCTGGAACAAAAAACTCTGCAGTATCTGCTGCAATTATAAGGTCAGCTGCTAAAGCTAACTCAAAGCCTCCTCCAACTGCTAGTCCATTAACTGCGGCAATGACAGGTTTATCAAGATCCCACAACTCCGTTAGTCCTGCAAAACCACCAAGCCCAAAGTCTGCATCAATTGCCTCGCCTTCAGATGCGGCTTTTAAATCCCAGCCACCGCAAAAAAAACGATCACCAGCCCCCGTTATCACAGCCACCCGTAAATTATTATTATCTCTAAAACTGATAAATGCATCACCCAGCGCATGACTTGTTTTAGCATCAATTGCATTAGCTTTTGGTCGGTCCAAGGTAATCAACATTACGTCATCATAGATTTTGCAATTAACACTGTTGTTCATAAATTTCCCAATTAAAAGGCTGATTAGCCTAAGTTTAACTTAATAAGAGTGTCGACAGCAATAACTCCGCTGCCTCTCTTCAATACTAATAATGGATTAATATCCAATTCATCAATATCATTTTCACTAACTAGTTTGACAGTAGCCATTACGCAATCAATAATCATCTCAACGTCTCCTTGTGGATTACCTCTATAACCGTTAATTAAAGGAAAAGCTTTTAATTTTGATAAGGCTAGAGAAACATCCTTCCTATTAACTGGAAATAGAAGTGGAATACTTTCTTTGAAAAGCTCCACCAAAATTCCACCACTTCCAATAATAATATATTTTCCAAAAATTGGGTCAAGGCCAACACCAATAATCAATTCAGCAACTGAATCTTGCACCATTTTTTCAATAAGAAGGGATGAACCAATCTTAAATAAATCCTGGCAAGCCTTCTCTAGCGCTAAAGGATCATTTATATTTAGCATAACAGCACCTAGCTCTGTTTTATGTACCAACTCAACATCTGAAACCTTCAGTGTTATAGGGTAATGTATTTTTTCAGCGGCAATTAAAGCCTCAGAGGTGCTACTAATAATTTTTCCATCTGGCACAGGAATTCCATATTTTTTCAACAATTTCTTGCCTTCAAACTCTGTTAGAGTTGAAATTTTAGAAGGGTGAGATAATGAGCGTAATATCTCTATCGATTGCATTGAGCTTTTCTGAAAAGCGAGTCCAATTCTATAGGAGTGATTAAGAGCCTTCAAGCAAATATCCAGCCCTATCATTGGCGCGATACCATATTTTTGGCATTCCTTAATAATCCTTTTAGGCATACAATCTGCAATTGAAGCTAATACTATAGTCTTCTCACGTGTCCCAGAAATCGCATCAGAGAGAGCCAATAAAGTTAAGTCCCAATCTTTTTGTTCTGATTCTTGCGTTCTTGGCCAGTCCAATAACAACATTGTTGCAGCAAAATTGCCACTAATCATCTGCTTAAAGCATTTTGAAGTTCTTTTTCGGTCACCCCAAATAAAGGTATGGTAATCAAGTGGATTATCAACCTCGACATAATCATTAAGCGCTAGTTTAACTCTATCTTTATGAAGATCATCAAGGCTAGGAAAGGTGATATCCAGACCATCAATCAAATCCGCCATCATTCCTGCCTCTCCTCCAGAGCAGCTCATAGATGCAACACCGTTATGGTCAATGGTTCCTAAAATACTTAGCAATTTTAAAGTTTCTAGGAACTCTGGAACAGTATCCACTCTAGCAATCCCGAGTCGCTCAAAAAATACATTAAAAAGTTGGTCCAAGCCTGTCATTGAGCTGGTATGACTGAGTGCAATCTTTGCAGAAACATCAGTACGTCCAGACTTAATTGCAACAATTGGAATTTTTTTATCAAGGGCTCTTCGAGCAGCAACATCAAACGATTTGATATCGGAAATTCCTTCGATATGCAGGCCTATTGCATTGACTCTATTGTCATCGAGCATCGCATTAATAATATCTGCAATATTTGTATTTGTTTGATTGCCAAGAGTAAACATGTAGGCAATTGGAAGCCCGATCGATTGCATTGTAATATTAAGGCCTATATTGCCACTCTGTGTAATAATTGCAACCCCACTCAAAACTGGCTCACAACCATGAACATCAGGCCACAATGCAACTCCATCAAGACTATTGATAAAGCCATAACAGTTCGGTCCAATTAATGGCATTCCATCAGCAGCCTCTTCCAGCCTCTGATTTCGTTTTATTCCTTTTTCTCCAAGCTCTCCAAAACCAGAAGCGTACAAAACTGCTCCACCACCTCCAATCGACTTTAAATCAGCAACTATAGCTATAGCAGACTCGGCATTAACTGCTATAAACGTAGCATCTGGAGCCTCAGGAAGATCTTTAATATCTTTGTAACACTTAATTCCCTCAAGAAAATCTAGAGTTGGATGGATTGCCCAAATTTTATGGTTATAGCCTAATTTTTTACTTTCTCTAATCGCAAAATTTGCACCACGATTTCCAACCACAGCTATTGATTTTGGTGATATTAGCCGACTCAAATTAGTTCTACTCATAAAGGACTACTCAAATGGTCTTAGTAGTGACCTTGAAATGATATGTCTTTGAATTTCACTCGTACCATCCCAAATTCGTTCAACTCGATGGTCTCGCCATATTCTTTCCAAAGGCAGCTCTTCCATTAGACCCATACCTCCAAGTATTTGTATGGCTTCATCAGAAATCATTGCAAGAGTCTCTGTAGCTTTCAGTTTTGCCATTGCAGCATCACTATTAGTCATTTCTCCTTGCGTATCCTTCCATGCAGCTTTTAAAGTTAATAGTTCTGCAGCATGAAGCTCCATTGACATATCAGCAAGCTTAAAAGAAACTCCTTGAAATTTACCAATCTTTTGACCAAATTGTTCACGCGTTGCAGCCCATTCTGTTGCAATTTGCAGGGCTCTTTCAGCTCTGCCAAGACACATTGCTGCAACTGATAATCGCGTAGCGCCAAGCCACTCATTTGCCACATCAAATCCATGGTCTACCTCACCTAATACTTGAGATTCATGGACACGGCAATTATCAAAATTAAGAATAAAGTTATGATATCCCCTATGAGAAACACTTTTGTATCCAGGCTCTACAGAAAACCCTGAGGTACCAATATCCACCAAAAAGCTAGTTATTTTTTTCCTCTCTCCTCTGGAAGTCTTCTCAGTTCCAGAAGCTGCAAATAAGATAACGTAGTCGGCCACATCCGCATGACTAATAAAATGCTTTGAGCCATTAATTACAAAAAACTCTCCATCTCTCTCTGCCTTGCACTGCATAGATCGAACATCTGACCCTGCGTTAGGCTCTGTCATTGCAAGACATTCAACCTTATCTCCTCGAATCGTTGGAATTAAATAATCTTCAATTTGTGCTCCTTGGCAAGCCAGCAATATATTACTAGGTCTTGCGACAATATACTGAAGGCCAAAATTTGCCTTACCTAACTCCTTCTCTAAAAGGCATAAAGTCAAAGTATCAAGACCCCCACCTCCATGTATTTCTGGCATATTACTAGCATAAAGACCTTGATCGATTGCCTTTTTTTTGATATTTTCAGCTAGGTGTTTGTTAATTTTATTACTTTGTTCAACCTCATCTTCGTGAGGATAAAGCTCTTGCTCCACGAAACTTTTAACTGAATCGATAATCATTTCTTGCTCATTAGAAAGGCCAAAATCCATCTCTACTCCTACAATTTAATTAACTTACTTTATTTTTTAATCGCCATAATGCGGCCTTTTTGCCTTGGTGTAGACAATTTTTTATGATATCCCCAAATCTTTAAAAGTATATCTTCAACAGTTGATTCAATCTGGCATGCTTTCCCTTTGTTCATATCTACATGAACAAGCATTTGCTCAGTTGTAGCTAATAAGTCACCACTTTCAGCATGGAACATTTGATGAAAAATATGAAGCTTTTTTGCATCTAAACCAAGTAATTGAGTAGTAAACTTAAGAGGCTCTCCCTTTGAAACTTCCAAATAAAAGTTTATATGCGTTTCAACAGTATAGAAAGACTTGCCTGCTAAGCGATAGTCATTATCAACCCCAATGTATTGAAATAAAGCATCTGAAGCATCGCCAAAAGCATACAAATAGAATGACTCGCTCATATGGCCATTGTAGTCAATCCAATCTGGATGAACTTCAGCTTGATATAACTCTAGAGGAGTATTAAGCTTGTCCTCTAGAGAAAAGTATTGGTACTTTCTTTTAAGATATATTTCATTATCCATATGATGTCAGAATACCTAATAGAATTAGAATGTAATGAGATGTCAATTAATAAAGATTATATAATGACAATGTCTGCACCGAACTACTTGAATTATGCATAATTTCTATCGCAAAGCAAAGTTTCTTTTATCCTGTCCATCCATTAAAGGTTGTCCAGAAGATGCTGGATATGAAGTTATTTTTGCAGGTCGTTCTAATGCAGGTAAATCTAGTGCAATTAATACACTCACAGAACAAAAAAAATTAGCGAAAGTTAGCAGAACTCCTGGTAGAACTCAGCATTTAGTCTTCTTTGAGCTTGATAAAGATCGAAGGCTTGTTGATTTACCTGGTTATGGATATGCCAAGGTTCCAGATGCTGTAAAACAAAATTGGCATAGAAATATGAGTGAATATTTTGACAATAGAAAGTGCATGCGAGCTGCAATACTTGTAATGGACTGTCGCCATCCATTAAAGCCCTTTGATCAAATGATGCTTGAGTGGTCTATCACTAATAAAGTCCCTACAAATATTTTACTAACAAAATCTGACAAACTTAAAAAGGGAGCTGCAAGCTCAGCTAAACTTGCTGTCATGAAAGCAATCAAAGGTTACCCATCAATAAGTGTTCAGCTTTTCTCATCCCTGAAAAAAGAAGGGGTGCCTGAACTTTGTAGTTATCTTAATAAAATATTTGAAGTGAGTAATGAGGGTTAACCTAGACCTCTCTTTAATTAAAGCTAACGATACAATTATTGTCGCGAACAATCGCCAAGTCTTAGCAATCAAGAAATCAATATCTGAACTTAATGGTACATCAAAAATGCCGAAAGTATCTTCCTATAAATCATGGCTTGAAGGCAACTGGAATCAAAATAATCCATCAAGAAGTTTGCGCCTGCTAACTCAGTTTGAAATAAGATTTTTATTAAAAGAAATTAGTAAAGGAGATGTTACAAGCAATCCTGAAACTTTTATTGATGAGCTAATTAAGTGCTACACAATTTGCAAAACTTATTTTATTGATATATCTGAGTTATCAAGCTTTGGTGCAATCCCTCCTAAGCTCTTTATAGGCTGGATAAGTAAATATGATAAGTTTAAAACGGCTAATAAGTGTATCGATCATACAGATCTTTTTCGTGCTTCACTAGAATCTCTAAAAACTCAAAATAAAGAAGGGAAATATTATTCTTATGGCTTCAATGAGCCAACACCTGAGCAAAAAAAACTTTTTGAAATATTAAAATGTAGGCCTATGTTGCATCAAGGTCAAAATAAAAATATTCCTGCCTTCTCTTTCAATAACCAAGATACTGAATTAAAGACAATAGCAAAATGGGCAAAAGAGATTAGTCTAAAAAATCCAGATAAAAAAATTGGAATTGTTATCCCAAATTTAAATGAATTACAGCATATTGTTAAAACTATTTTTGATCTTGAATTTACTTCGACCCTAATCGAAACTCATCAAAAACCATACAATATTTCTCTTGGAATACCGCTTGGACATTACCCACTCATTCAACATCTTTCCTCTGTTTTACAAATTTCAACTGAATTTATCAAGGGTCATATAAGCCATGAATTATTGATCAAGGTTGTTACTTCGCCTTATATTAAAGGCGCTAAGAGTGAGCGAGATAGTCGCGCGTTATTGGTCTCTAAAGTTTTAAAAATTGGTGCCAAAGAGAGCAGGGTTAATAAAATCATTTCTCTTTTAGATACATGCCCATCACTTAAAGAGATTTTTATAGAAATAAATACAATTAATACCTCAAAAACTATATCTCTTGAAGATTCCCTTGATTCTGTCAACTTATTACTTTCTTGTTGGGGCTTTACTTCAGATAGAGTCTTATCAAGTAGTGAATATCAGATATTTGAAAAGTATCAGACTGAAAGTTTAATTCTAAATAAACTATCAATTTATTATAAAAAAACAAACTTATCAAATGCTTTAGATATCTTAAGTGCCCATATAAGTGCTGTTATTTTTCAACCAAAAAGTGGTTTGTCAAATATTCATATAATGGGCTCTCTTGAGGCTGAGGGTTTATTCTTCGATCATGCATGGGTATCGAGCATGACAAGCAACTTCCTTCCAGGGCGAATAAAAATGCCATTATTCATTCCATCAAAGACTTCAATTGAGTATAAACTTCCAAATTCAAGCTTTGAATTAGTTGCTGAAGAAAGCAAAAAAACATTAGAAAACTTAAATAATTTAAGTTTTGATACTACATACAGTTACCCAAAGAACTCAAGTAATCGTGAAGAGCTTCCTACTCCATATTTAGACTTTGATGAATTTCCTTTCGAAGCTTTATCTGAAGATTTACCTAGAGATTTAGAATATATTGAAGATTTTAAAGCTTCTAAAATTATTGAACCTTCCATAAAAAAAGGCGTTAAAACCCTTCAAGATCAGATGAGTTGCGGGTTTAAAGGATTTACAAACCGTCTTAGTATTGATAACTTTGAAGAGCCACATATTGGTATAAGCCGACTTGAACAGGGCAATTTAATCCATAAGATCTTAGAAACTTTCTTCAATGAGATTACAACCAGCACAAAATTATTGCAACTTTCTGATAATGAGCTTACTTTATTAATAGAGAAGCATACTGAGTCTGCAATTTTGAAAATACCTAATTCAAATTTTAAGGTCAATGAAAAAAATAGGCTTTTAGCAATTATTAATGAATATCTTGATCTTGAGAAGCAGCGAGATTACTTTGAAGTGCTAGAGACTGAATCAGCATCTGAAGTTAATATTGAGGGCTTGAAGTTTTCAACACGTATTGATCGTATGGATCAAATGGCTTCTGGCACAAAACTCATCATTGATTATAAAACTGGAAAAAATATTAAAGCAAGCCATCTCACTGGAGATCCTTTAAAGGAGGCTCAGCTGCCTATTTACGCAATAACGAATTCAGTTGATGGAATCTCATTTGCAACTATTAACTCTAACAATTGTGAGTTTAAGGCAATAACAAAGAATAAATTTGAACTTCCAATAAGTAAACAGGCGAGTAATAAAATGCCAGATTGGGACAGTCAATTGACTGAATGGAAATCAAGCTTAATCTCAGCTAGCCAAAATTTTCAGTCAGGTGTTGCTAGCGTCTTGCCTGCAAAAAATGCTTGCGACTACTGTAATTATGACCTACTCTGTAGAATCGATAAATCTAGTAATAATCGATAGTCTTTCTTGAGCTATCTCTTGTGCAATATTGATATTAGCAAGTTTCGAAATCTGAATTGATTTAAGAAGCTCAAGTAATTTAATTATTGGCTTTGTATTTATATCTAAGTAATCAAAAGCTGTCAGAATTATTTGAAACCTTTTATGACGCCTTAAACCATCATTCTTTAAGTAAAAATTTAAGACCTCCTGAGGATTAAATGACAAGAAATTCATTGCAAAATGACTCCATTCTGCAACGAGTTCAGAAATTTGTTGGATATCTTTTGGACACTTAAGATGCTCACAAAGCGCTTCAATATTTTGAGAGTTTTGCTTATAAAGCCAAAGAGCAAAGGAGACTTCAGGTTGCTT
The DNA here is from genome assembly GCA_905182815.1 of uncultured Candidatus Thioglobus sp. Taxonomy (GTDB): domain Bacteria; phylum Pseudomonadota; class Gammaproteobacteria; order PS1; family Pseudothioglobaceae; genus Pseudothioglobus. The sequence continues at coordinate 289,646 of CAJJCX010000004.1, read as the reverse complement.
GATTGATTGATTGAGTAGCTTAAAATCACTATTATTACTAAGCTCTAGCATTGGAAATAACCTTTCATATGCGCCAGATTCAATCAAAACTTCAAAAAATACAGACGGAGACTCTGTCTGCATTGAAAGAGCAATTTCTTTAAAAACGCGCTCTGATGTTAGAGCGTCGACTTCACCAGAGACAACCATTTTTTTTATTAGCTCTAGCGTCTTATCGTCAATAGTAAAACCAAGATTAGAGAAGCGAGATGCAAAACGGGCAGTACGTAATATGCGTACAGGATCTTCTGAAAAAGCATCAGATACATGACGAAGCGTTTTCTTTTTTATATCTTCTATTCCGCCATATGGATCAACGTAACTTCCATTGCCATCTATTTTTTGAGCAATTGCGTTAACTGTTAGATCCCTCCTTGAAAGGTCTTGCTCAAGTGTTACAGTCCTAGAAGTGTCAAATTCAAAGCCAGTATAGCCTGCGCCGACTTTACGCTCAATTCTTGCGAGTGCGTATTCATCATGAGTCTCTGGATGGAGGAATACTGGAAACTCTTTTCCGACCTGACGATAGCCCAGTGATAAAAGCTCCTCAGGGGATGAGCCAACAACAACATAATCCTTTTCTGTTGTTTCGGATGCTATCCCTAAAATCTGATCTCGAATAGCGCCGCCTACTAAATATATTTCCATAATTATTAACTGCAGATTTTAAAGATGACTGTAAATTTATCTTATAATACACGAATGGATAATAAGAAGAATATATCACCCGAAGCGTATCACATTACTCAAGAATGCGGCACTGAGCCTCCATTCTCTGGTGAGTATTATAATCATAATGAGACAGGTCACTATCATTGTATATGCTGTGACGCATTGTTATTTGAATCGAGTACTAAATTTGACTCGGGAAGTGGATGGCCAAGTTTTTATGAACTTGCAAACAGTAGCTGTGTTCGCCAACTAGAAGATAACTCTATGGGCCATGTTAGAGTAGAAGTTAGATGTGCGTCTTGTGACGCCCACTTGGGCCATGTTTTCCCTGACGGCCCTCAGCCCACTGGAAAGCGATACTGCATTAACTCTGTTGCTTTAAATTTTACTGACGATAAGTAATGGCTTGGTCAATATAAATCAAGCCTGTAGACATTTAATAAAATAGAACCATAGCAGCTAAAAAACCTAGAAAAATTGAAAACCCTTTTTTAAGTTTTTTACTATCAACAGCATGGGTTACCTTTGCTCCTAGTGGCGCAAAAAAAATACTCGTAGCGACAATAGCGACAAGCGCTTCAAAATTGATAAATCCAATTCCACCAGTTGGAAGGGCTTGACTTGAGCCTGTAATCATAAAACCAATACTGCCAGCAATTGCAATTGGCATCCCAACAGATGCAGAGGTTGCAATAGCATTTTTAATATTTACATTGTTATAAACCAAAAATGGTGTTGTCATAGTTCCACCACCAATTCCAACCATAGCAGAAATTAGACCAATAAAATACCCAGTTATTGACCAAGCCCATCTAGATAAATTATCAGCATGACTTGATGCAGTAACCCCAAACCATAGAATCAAAGCAACACTAATCTCAAAGAATGCAAAAAATAGCCTTAGAAAATCAAAGCTCATATATTTTACTAATAGGGCGCCAGTAAAAGACCCAAGTAGAATTGTAGGGGCTAACTTTTTAAAATTATCCCAAAGTATTGCTCCGTGCCTTTGATGCGCATAAAGACTAGAAATAGAAGTAAAAACAATAGCCGCCAAAGCAGTTCCAATTGAAGTATGCATTAAGATTGACTGGTCCACGGATGGTGCCAAAAGATATAGCAAAGCTGGAACAATTATTAGCCCCCCACCAACCCCCAATAGACCAGCTAAAAATCCAGAAAATGCGCCTAAAAGCAGCAGAAGGGCAACAAGTTCACTCATAACAAGAGGCTATTAAAGTGCTATTTACCTTCATATGTCAACTCAATTTGACCAGATATGCTCTGCAAAATGCTTTCGACACATTGACTGGTAACGATCATTGCCACCAATAACTACTTGATCGCCATCATTAATAATATTACCTTTGTCGTCTGTGCGAACCACCATCGTTGCTTTACTTCCACAATGGCAAATAGTTTTTAGCTCTATTAGATTGTCTGCCCAAGCCAAAAGATGCTGACTACCTGGGAAGAGTTCACCCCTAAAGTCAGTCCTAATACCATAACAAAGAACAGGTATATCAAGATCATCTACAGCAATAGCGAGCTGCTTAACTTGGTCTCGACTTAGAAATTGACTTTCATCAATAAGCACACAGTTGATGCCTTGCTTTTTATTTTCCTCAGAAAGTATCTTAAACAAATCATCTTCCTTATGAAAAAGATAGGCCTCTGCCTCAAGGCCAATTCTTGACGTTACTTTACCAACACTATATCGATTGTCAATTGCTGCCGACATAATATAAGGCCGCATACCCCTCTCTTTATAGTTATATGCAGACTGAAGAAGTGAGGTTGACTTTCCGGCGTTCATTGCAGAATAATAAAAGTAAAGCTTAGCCAAAATACAAACCTTAAATTAGAAATAATATAATATTATAACCTTTGATAACCCTTCAAAATGTAGCATCATTGAAGCTCTTTATGTTGATAAAACTCCTGAAGAACTTCCGGATTTTCTAGTGCAGTCTTGTTGTCAATAGGAAGATTATTAATTGCTTTTTGAACCGCTAATTCAACAATTTTGCCACTCTTTGTTCTAGGAATATCAGATACCTGAATGATCACATCTGGAACATGCCTTGGCGTGGTATTGCTTCTAATCTGATGAGCTATTTTATTCTTAAGCTCATCATTCAGCTGCTGACCTTCACTTAACTTTACAAACAAGATGATTCGTGAGTCATCATCAAGTGCTTGCTCAACAACGACAGACTCCAATACTTCATTTAGTATTTCAACTTGTCGATATATTTCAGCTGTTCCGATCCTCACTCCGTCTCGGTTAAGGGTCGCATCTGATCTCCCATAAAAAATCATTCCACCAGATTCCATGAGCTTTACATAATCCCCATGGCACCAAACATTGGAGTAACGTTCAAAATATGAACTTTTGTATTTATTCATTTTCTTATCGCTCCAAAACATTATTGGCTTTGAAGGAAAAGTACTAGTGCAAACCAGCTCGCCCTTTTCTCCAGTAACAGATTCGCCTAGCTCATTCCAAACCTCAACGGAAAGACCAAGGCCTCGAGTTTGTAGCTCACCTCGATATACTGGAAGTATTGTAGAGCCCAATACAAAACATGAAACAATATCAGTCCCACCAGAAATAGAAGACAAACATATTTCTTCTTTTACGTATTGGTAGACATAATCAAAACAATCAGGACTTAATACTGATCCTGTAGAAAGCAACATTCTTAGAGCTTCTAAATTGTGAGATGCACTTGGATTGAGATTTATTTTCCTGCAAGTATCCAAAAATTTCGCAGATATACCCATAACATTAATTCTTTCTTGCTCTGCATAGTCAAACAAAATACCAGCATTATGTTTTAATATTGGAGAGCCATCATAGAGCATTATTGTTGCCCCAGAAGCTAAAGAGCTCACGAGCCAGTTCCACATCATCCAGCCACACGTAGAAAAATAAAAGACCCTTTCACCTTCTTTAATGTCGCAGTGGAGAGTATGCTCTTTTTTATGTTGAATTAGAGTCCCACCAACTCCATGAACAATGCACTTTGGAACGCCAGTAGTTCCAGATGAAAATAAAATATAGAGTGGGTCATTAAAAGCAACAGATTCAAAAATTAATTCAGGAGTTACTTCCTGATCAGCAATTTCATCAAATGCAAAAATGGAATTATCTTCATTTAAAGAAGCTTGATCGTCAATATAACGAACCAACAAAGTGTTTTCAATAGATGGCAACTTTGAAATTATTTCTGCATTCTTTTCAAGGCAATTAAAAACCTTTCCGTTATAAAGATATGCGTCCACACAAATAAATACTTTAGGCTTAACTTGACCAAATCGATCTAGGACTCCTTGAACACCAAAATCAGGAGAGCAGGATGTCCAGATTGCACCAATACTAGATGTTGCCAACATTGAGACCACCGTTTCGGCCATATTAGGAAGCAAGCCAGCAACGCGGTCACCTTTTACAACGCCACTTTTCTTAAGCCAGTGAGATAGCCTTGCAACCTGATTGTATAATTCAGACGTGTGATAAAGAGCTTTTATATTTATCCTCACCCCAAAAAACAATGGCAAGTGATTGATCTCTTTTAGATAATAAATTTTTTGCAAAATTTAATTTTGAATCTGAAAACCATTCTGATTTTAAAAAATCTTCACCGTTTTTTAAAACTTTTTTAGATTTTTTATCTACAATAATTCTAGAGTAGCTCGAAAATAACTCCCAAAAAGATTCAGGGCATTTGCATGACCATTTATATAAATCATGAAAATTTTCTAGACTTATATTAAACTTAACATTAGCTTCTTGAATAAACTCCCAGGCTTGGGAATCCTCTATTTCACTTAGAGTTGGCTTCCACAGTATCTCATTCATTAAGACCCAGTCTTTAACTCTCTTCTAAGAACCTTACCAACATTTGTTTTAGGAATCTCCTTAATAAACTCAATATGCTTAGGAACCTTATAAGCAGTTAGTTTTTCACGGCAAAAACTAATGATCTCCTCTTCTGATAACGTTTGCCCTTCATGAAGAACTATAAATACTTTCACAAGCTCTTGAGAGCTTCACCCTCAATTCCAACGCAGCCACACTCAAGAACTGCAGGGTGCTCATTTACAACAGCCTCTACCTCATTTGGAAATACATTAAAACCAGAAACAATAATCATATCTTTTTTACGATCAACGATAAAAATATTACCTGTTTCATCTATTCGAGCAATGTCACCTGTCATGAACCAATTATTTTCGTCAAGACCTGAAACTTCAGAATTCCAATATCCACTCATAACCTGTGGTCCGCGTACGCAGAGCTCTCCAACCTCGTTAGTTTCAGTTAAAACATTATTATCCTCATCTCGAATTTCAATTTCAGTGAAAGCAGCAGGAAGTCCTACAGAGCCAGTAAATTCAGTTTGCTTATAATCATTAACACTCACCAAAGGAGAAGTCTCTGTTAGTCCGTATGCTTGCCAAATGACAGATTTAGTAGTTTCATGCCACCTTTTTGCAGTGGTATCTAAAGCAGCCATTCCGCCACTTAATGACATAAGCAAGTTACTAAAATCTAACTCCTTAAAGCCATCATAATTTAATAGGGCCTCATAAAGAGTATTGACACCAGAAATCATATGAAACTTATGTTTTTTCATTAATGAAACAAAAGTCTTAAGGTCTCTTGGGTTAGTAATTAATACACTTTTACCGCCAATATGAAACAGCATGAAGTTGTGTACGGTTAGAGCAAAAATATGATAAAGAGGTAACGGACAGATTGCAATTCTCTGTTCATTTCTTGATTCATCATACATTTTTGGATCAATAGTAAAAAACGCCTGAATAATGTTTGCAAGGATATTTCGATGAGACAATACTGCGCCCTTTGAAACTCCTGTTGTGCCTCCGGTGTATTGAAGAAATGCAGTATTATCAATAGAGATATCAACTTTAACTGGATTTGACCCTAAGTTGTCACTTAATACTTTATTAAACATAATAGCGCCATCAATATTAAATTTAGGCACTAATTTTTTAACTTTTCTAGTTACAAAATTAATAATTTTCCCTTTAAATCCAAGAAGGTCACCAACGGTTGTAATCATTACCTTTTCTACATTCGAAAGATTAGACTTCTCTACTACATTAGCGACGCCCTCCCAGGCTACTATTACTTTAGCTTCACTATCTTTAAGGACATGCTCTAATTCTCTTTGAGTATAGAGAGGATTAACATTAACAACAACGATTCCAGCCTTCAGAGCTCCATATACAATGATTGGATAGGCAAGCATATTTGGCATCATCACAGCTATCCTATCTCCTGCCTGAAAATTATTAGTCAGCCATGAGGCAAAAGCATTTACTTTTTCTGAAAGATCTTCATATGAAATTTCAACACCAAAGCTTTCAAAAGCCATTTTTCCATTATGCTCTTGACAGCAGTTATCAAAAAACTCTACTAAGTTACCATGCTCTTTAAAAAACTCTGTTTCTTCAAGTTTGTTTGGTATGACTTTTTCCATGCTTTTCTCCTTATTCTAGTAATTAACTTTTCTCTATCTTGTTTATTAATATTTCTTTGTACTGATTATAAACCTCTCCATCTTTCTTAAATGCAAAACAAGAGTTTGTAAATTTCTTTTCTATCGATTTGGCTTCCTCTAAAGAAATAGTATTGGCTTTGCCGCCAGTTTTCTCTTTCCAAAGTGTTTGATAAGCAATCGTTCCTGCATAAGCCAATAAATCAGTAATATGCCTACATCCTTTTTCACCACCCATAGCTTTGATAACCTTCCTGTTAAAGCCTGAAATTAAATACTCACCTTTTAAATTTTGGCAATTTTGTACAGCTTGCGGGCAAATATTGTATGGGGATGCATTTATTACTGCCTCTATATCGATAATTTTCCTGTCGTCATCTAGAGTTAATCTTACAGCCATATCATGAAGTGGCTCTCCTGCACTTATATAGCCTCTATGCATATTTTCAAATGAATAAGTTTTACTATCAACTAGGAATACCTCAACGTCCCAAAGCCCATCATCTCTTTTATAGCCCTTTCCTTCGATGACTCTATTATGTTTTAAATCTCGCTTTGCTGGCCTAGATAGCATTTATTTATTATCCTTTTAAAATTCGACTTTTCGATTTAGCATGTTGCATTTCTAATTCTAACACTAAATCCTCAACACTTGGTACATTGGAGATAGAGCCAACTCCCTGCCCTGCTGAAAAAATATCACGCCACCTTTTAGCAGTAACCTTACTGATATCAAAATCTACTTTAAGTTTTTGCTTAATTAGGGGCATTATCATTTTCTTTAAATCACCCAATGTTTGCTTAATTCCTCCTTCTTTAGGAGAAATCCCAGCATTTTTTAGTGATTGCTCGAGCCAGTTGCCATTAACACCAGTAATTTTATTAGACTTAATAATGTCACTGGCTGAGGCGTTAAGTATCATCTCTTTATACTCCTCAGTGGCATCACTTTCTTTTGTAGCAATAAAGCGAGTTCCCATATAAGCCATGTCAGCACCCATAGCCTGGATTGCTAAGATTGAATCGCCTGAGCTGATACTTCCACCGACAATAATTGTGCCATCAAAGATCTCTCTCACCTCAGCTACAAAAGCAAATGGTGACAATTCACCGGTATGCCCGCCTGCGCCATTACAAACCAATATTAAACCGTCAACTCCAGCATCAATTGCTTTTTTTGAGTGGTATAAATTAATAACATCTGAAAAAACTAATCCGCCATATTTGTGGACTTTTTCAACAACCTCTTTGGGGTTACCCAGTGAAGTAATTACAATTGGTGGCTGATGCTTAAGAATTAAATCGAGGTCATCATTACTCCGAGCATACATTTTACTAACAATAAGATTAACCGCCCAAGGAAGTGCTTCTTTGCCTGAACCTAAAGCTTCGGTTATTTCAGAAAAAGTTTGATCCAGTGCTTCTAATGTTCGACAATTAGCTGACGGAAATGACCCAACAATTCCTGCCTTTGATGATGCAATAACAAGTCTTGCGTTGGATACAATGAACATTGGTGACTGAATGATTGGCAGTCTTAGCTTACTGATAAAATTTTGTGTTTTCATCTAATTTCTTATATTTTTAAGTATGCCTGCAGCGCCCATTCCAGTTCCAATACACATTGTGACCATACCATAATCAATATTTTCTCTTTGCATAGCTGATACTAGAGTAGCAATCCTTATAGCCCCTGTAGCTCCTAAGGGATGACCAAGCGCAATTGCGCCACCAAGTGGGTTGACTTTTTTAGGATCAAGGCCCAACTCTTGAATTACAGCTAATGATTGCGCAGCAAAGGCCTCATTGAGCTCAATCCAGCCAATATCATCCAGACTTAAGCCTGTTGATTTTAAAACTTTAGGAATTGCTTTGACTGGGCCAATTCCCATAATTTCTGCAGGAACTCCTGCAACTGAAAAGCCCATGAACTCAGCTTTTGGTGTTAGATTGTATTTTTCAACAGCCTCTTCGCTAGCAACAAGAACTGCAGCAGCAGCATCAGACATTTGTGAGCTATTTCCTGCAGTAACTGAACCATCCTGAGCAAATACAGTTCTTAGTTTAGCCAAAACTTCAAGACTTGTATCTTCTCTTGGCCCTTCATCCATAGATACAACATTAGAACGAGTTGTGTATTCATTGGAAGTGGTTGAGTATCCATTTTCAACAGTTGTTATTGGGGATATTTCATTTGAAAATGAACCATTACTATTTGCAAGAATTGCTTTTTGGTGACTTTCAAATGCAAATTCATCTTGAGCTTCTCTTGATATTTTATATTTCTGTACTACTTTTTCTGCTGTTAATCCCATTCCGTATGCAATAGAAATATTTTCATCTGATAAAATTTTAGGATTCATAGAAGGTTTGAAGCCAGTCATAGGAACGCTGCTCATACTTTCAACGCCAGCTGCTATAACTAAATCAGCTGAACCCGATTTTATTAAGTCAGCGGCATTGGATACCGACTGAAGTCCTGATGAGCAGAACCTATTTAAAGTGTACGCAGGCGTTGAATCTGGCAAGCCAGCAAGTAATGTTGCAATGCGAGCAATGTTAAGCCCTTGTGGGCCCTCTGGCATAGCGCAGCCAACAATAATGTCATCAATATTTTTATTAATTTCTTCACTAGTATCCGATGCTTTCAATACACTTTGTATTGCATGAATTAATAAATCATCTGCTCTAGTTTTAGACAATAAACCCCTTACTTTTCCAACTGGAGTCCTTTTTGCATCAATAATATAAGCTTTTCTCATAATGTTCTCCAGTTAATTTCGAAGTGGCTTGCTATTTCTTAGCATAAACTCAATTCTTTCTTGCGTTTTCTGAGTGCCTAAAAGTTCGATAAAATACTTCCTCTCAAGATCTAATAGCATTTGCGAATTCACTGTTGTATTTTCTTCAACTTCAGAGCCAGTCATTACTTTTGCCAGAGAGGTTATACAATACTTATCATGATCTGACATAAAGTGCCCTTCATAAAGGTTGGCAATTTGCGCCATAATGTTTGCATACCCAGCTTTTCCAACTACTTTAAATGTTGCATCTAAGGGAGATTTAAATCCAGATTCTAGTAATGCCATTGCTTGTTGCTTTGCAACATAAAGTAACTCGTTTGGATTAGCAATAATTACATCATCATTTTTTAAATAGCCCATTTCTTTTGCCTCTAAAGCACTTGCTGAAACTTTTGCCATGGCAATTTGCTCAAAATGCTTAGAAAGCAAAGGAAATATATCATCTGTTTCTTTATTAAGAAATGCCCTTAAAGCCATTTCCTTACTGCCACAGCCCGCTGGTAAGGCACCAATACCAACTTCTACAAGGCCGATATAAGAATTCATTGAGGCTACCACTTTATTGCAATGTAATAAAAGCTCGCAGCCTCCACCAAGTGCAAGCCCATCAACTGCAGCAACTGTTACTATTTTGCCATGCTTTAAGCGCATCAATAATTCTTGCAGCATAGCTACTGTTTTTTTAATGGAATAAAGCTTACCAAGCTTAGGAAGCCCTGGATTCATAACTTCAAACGCCTTCTTTTTAGCTTTAGAGGCAACTCCTGGATCTTTTTCTAGTAGGCCTAGTTTAATAGCAGAAATTATTTCATATAGATTTGCTCCAGCACAAAAATGCTCTTGCTCCTGCTTAAAAATTAAAGCATGAAAACCATTTTCTTCAAGATAGTCAAGGCACTTTGGTAGCTCAGTTAAAACGTTTGAACTTAAAACATTCATTTTTGTTTTAAAAGAAACGCTGGCAATACCATCGCCGATATCAAGTAGCTTAGTCGCCTCACCTTCCAGCAAAATATTTTGGTGATATTGCTTTTCACCCTGCAAAAGAGATTTATGTAAATGCCTTTCATAAACTGGATGAGATGATCTTGGAATATATTGATTCTTATTTGGATCAAAAGCCCCATCATCAGAATAAACAAAATCTTTATCCATAGCCCAATTTGGAAGGGGCTCTTGAGAAAGAGTTTTACCGCCACTAATATCAATATTCAGGGCCTCTCTAACCTTACTCCAACCAGTAAGCTGGACTTGCTCGAAGATACCTTTCTGCCAAGCAAAGCCTGACTTTAATGCAAGATCAACACACCTTACTGTTTCAGCCACATGCTCTAAATGAAAAGAGGCATAGTGAAAAACATCACGATGAACTGACCATAAAAATTGTGCTTGCGGATCACCAGATTTGGAAAGCTCTAATAATGAGTTCTCAATATTTCCATTATCTTTGAGTATTTTCTTGACCGTTGAACTAATAGTTTTATCTGAGAGTCTATATTCTCCAGTAGCTGGATCATAAACATTTATATTCTTTCCTACTTTCTCATATATGCCTTTTTTAGTCTTACTTCCTAATGACCCTTTTTCAATTAAATGATCAATCCAATCAGGCAATTTGAATAGTTCAACCCATGGATCATCCTTGGCATTTTCATAAATATTTTTTACAACATTTGACATCACATCAAGACCAACAACATCTAGAGTTCTGAATGTAGCACTAGCAGGTCTTCCAACCCTCTTGCCAGTTAGTGCATCAACTGTATCAGCAGATAAAGAGAAATTTTCAGCATGCTTTAATACAGCCAAAAAAGAAAAGACGCCTATTCTGTTAGCAATAAAAGCAGGACTATCTTTTGCATAAACAACTTCCTTTCCCAATGCCGAGGTAATAAATCCTTCAGCTATATGAAGTAACTTTTCATCACTAAATGAAGTTCGTATTAATTCAACAAGTGGTAAATATCTAGGAGGGTTAAAAAAGTGAACTCCAAAAATTCTACTTCTCAAGCTTTCTGGAGAATGCTCAGCAATTTTTTGAATTGATAACCCAGAAGTATTTGTCACGAGAACTGCATGATCATTTACATAAGGAGCTATTTTCAAGAAAAGTTGTTTTTTGATATCAATATTTTCGACAATTGACTCTATTATGAAATCACATTTTGATAGAGTATCTAGATTCTCATAAGTTGAGGTCTTAATTAAACTCGCTATTGAGAGGCTTGCAAATGGCGTAGGTTTCAATTTTTTCATCATGGAGAGCGATTTCATTAACGCCTCTTCACTTGTATCAAACATGACTACATCAAACCCTAAGTTTGCGAAGTGAGCAGCTATTTGCCCACCCATTGTTCCCGAGCCAAGAACGGCAATCTTGCTAAAAGCTTTATCAAAATATTGTTTCATAGTTTTCCTATATTTTTAATTCTTTAAATTTTCAAAATCATCCACTTTTAGTGCTTCAAGAAGAGTGTCATTCCATCTGAGCCAATTTTCTTTATCTTCAGTGGTTAAAGTTTTATTATCAACAAGCCCTTGAAGCCAAAACTCTAAGGTAATACTTGGCTGATACTTATATCCAGCTTTTTTGGCTTTATCTCTGAGCACTTTTAATTTAATCCCAGCCTCATACCCCTGAAATAGAATATAAAAAGGGTGTCCAGGTTTTTCTCTTAAGTTGGAGCAAATACATGTAGATAAGTTGTCAATTAACCAGTCAATATCAGTAATAGAGTTTGAAGTAGCAATAATTAATTTGTCATTAATTTTATCGCTAGTGACTGAAAAAGGAAAAAGGAAAAATCTTATTATTGCCTTAATAACTCTATTAACTGGCATACTTTCTATATTTTCTCGCATCGCAATATCAGCCTCTTTGACTAACGTGAGAACTGATAATTTAAGAATACTCTCGATATTATCGTCATTTTGGAATTTCTCCTCATAAAGCTTTATGCATGAACTGATTTCATACATTGCAGAAATTGCATCAGCAAATCGACCAGACACCATCTCTTTTCTTTTTAAAGATCCACCTAACAATAAAGAGGCGATATCGGTTAAGACGGCAAACTTTGCGGATAAAACTGATAAGCTTCTATAGTAAGGCCTTGTCGTTTTATTACCATAAGGTTTTGCCAATCTGCCTTTAGTCCAAGCGTAGACAATTGCTCTAGCAATGTTATTAATAAAGCTTCCAACATGAGTTACTAGAGCTTTATCAAAATTCTTTATTGCATTCTTCCCGTCATCATGAAGCGCTGTTAATTCATCTAGTAAAGTTTTGTGGCACCTAACAAGTCCCTGTCCAAAAATCATTAAGCTTCTAGTTAGAATATTTGCGCCTTCAACAGTAATCGCAACTGGAGCACCAGAATAGACATTTGAAACATAATTTCTTTTGCCTTGCATTACTCCTCTTCCGCCATGAACATCCATTGCATCTATCGAAGAATTTTGCAATAACTGAGTGTTTCTATATTTCACTATTGCTGAAATAATTGATGGTCGATGTCCAGCATCAAGCGCCCAAGTAGAAAGATTAATGTTTGCAGTTGCTCGAAATGCATTTGTCGCAAGATTCGATAGTTTCTCTTGGATTCCCTCCATTTTCGAAATTGGAATTCCAAACTGCTCACGAGTTTGTGCATAGGTACTCGTAGTTAAAAGCATAGCCTGAGTGGCAGATGCCCCAGTTACAGGCAACGAGATTCCTCTACCAACGCTTAAGCACTCCATAAGCATTCTCCATCCATGGCCAATCATTTTTTCACCACCGATTACCCAGTCCATTGGTATAAAAACATCTTTACCATAAATAGGGCCATTTTGAAATGGCTCGCCAATTGGACGATGACGTGTTCCTATACTTAAACCCTCAGTTTTTCGTGGAATAAGTGCGCAGGTAATTCCTAAATCATTTTTCTTATAAAGAGGGTGATCAGCTGGCAGTAAATTATCAGGGTCATATGCCTTAAAAGCCAACCCTATCACTGTAGCTATAGGTGCAAGGGTTATATAGCGCTTTTCCCAATTTAATCTTAGACCCAATACTTTATTACCTTCGTACTCACCATAACATACTATCCCATTATCAACCAGAGAGCCCGCATCAGATCCAGCAACTGTAGAGGTTAGTCCAAAGCATGGCACTTCTTTTCCTTTGGCTAAACGAGGCAAGTAATGTTGTTTTTGCTCTTCGGTCCCATACTTTAATAACAGCTCACCAGGTCCTAAAGAATTTGGAACCATAACCGAAATTCCCAAAAACTGTGAGGCCGATGAAAGCCTTCCTACAATTATGGCATGCGCGAAATGAGAAAAACCGAGTCCATTAAATTCTTTTGGAATAATCAAACCCAAGAATCCCTTATCAAAAATATACTGCCAAACCTCCTTAGGCAAATCTTCACTGGAAACAATTTCGTAGGAATCAACCATACCACAAAGGGTTTCAACTTCATTATCAACAAAACTTTGCTCCTCATCAGTGAGTTCAGTTGCCTCAAGTTCTGATAGCTTCGTCCAATCAGGATTGCCTTGAAATAACTCAGCATCCCACCAAACGCTTCCTGCCTCAAGTGCAATACTTTCCGTTAAGCCAATCGGAGGAAGGGATTTGCGCATTAACTTATAAAGAGGCTTAGTAAACAACAATAATCTAACACTTGGAACTATTAGAATACCTAAGGCTAAAAGAAAAAGAAGTAAAAGCTGAGCGCCAAAATGGTCAGCAATTACAGCGCCTGGATATGTCAAACCAACTGCTATTAGCCACAATTGCCATGGCTTAATTTGAAATCTCACTAAAGCTACTAGAATTAATACAATAGAAAGAAAGAAAGAAAGAAGTGAATATTGAAATATAGTTTCGAGCATAACAATTAATCCTTATTTAAAGCGTTGTCGTAAATGAATTATTAATTTAATAATTGAATAACTAGTATAGTTATAAAAATTAAATCTAAGTTATCATAATATAATAAAATATTAACATTTTATAACGCTTTATTTTCTAAGGATTGTGATTTTTATCTTAACTTTATGTTGAATTAGTATGAATACAAATAGTGCAGTTTGGCGATCAATTCTAAGATTACAACAAATTTACCCAGAAAAAGTAAATGAAATTTGTAACGGGATTGGCTTATCAAAAAATATGCTATTAAATCCAAACTTATCACTACCAATTGATATTTTTTTAAACTTTTTTATCGAGGCTGAATCAGTTTTTAATGATGAGCTAATCTCAATAAATTATGCTCGATTAGCTCAAATAAGGCCTAACTATGCTGAAGCCTTTGGATTAATGTTTGTTTATTCTAGACACTTAAAAGAGGGCTTTAAGCTATTGCAAACTTATATAAATATTGAATTAGAAGGTATTAATTTTGTAATTAGGGAAGATCTCAATGAAGTTAAAGTGCTATTTATTGCAAACCCAAAGATTCAGCATTCATCTGTTTATGAGAATCTATGCCTTTCAATACTTGCTGCCTTTATTAGGTCTAAAAGATTCCCAATTAAATGCATTAATACAAAAACTCATACCTCTGGAGGAGCCATAAAAGAAAAATCAGTTTTTAGTTGCCCAATTAACTCTCAAAGTGCTGAAACATCAATTGTAATTAGCAAAAAAAATTATTTAAAAAAGAATACTCTCTCAAACACGAAGCTTGTTGATTACTTAAAGTCAATTGCGCAAGAAAAAATCGATAAAAAGGTTAGTAAGGTTAATCTTGTTGAAAATATTGAAGTACTGATGAATAATTATGTAAATTATTATAGTAATATCAATATTCAAGAAATTTCAGATCAGCTTGGTGTCAGCACTATCCAGCTTCGCTATCAATTATCAAAAGAAAACACAACGTTTCGAAAGGTTCTAAATAACTTCAAGCTCAAAAAAGCCAAAAATATGCTTCAAAAAGGTCTTTCGGTTAAAGTAATTTCATATCAACTTGGCTACTCAGATCCCTCTTCATTTATTCGTTGGTTTATTGGCCAGACTAAATTAACGCCAACAACATTTAAAACAACTAATAAAGATTAAAGCGCTAAGAGATTGGCATTACCGCCAGATGCCGTTGTATCTTCTGTAATGACACGCTCATTAACTAATTGCCATGTCTCGTAAAGAGAACTCATAACTGGGGTAATCGCTGAGCGCTGATTAACTATTAACTTTTCCACTGACATCAAATTACCAAAAAATAATATTACTTTATACGATTCACTTTTCATCAACTTCAGGCTTGGCCCGTTAACCAATCTAAATATACTCTCTTTACCAAAGCCAAGCGTAATCAGAGAGTTATATTCATCTTCTTTAATAAGACTAACAACGCTATTTCCTAATACAAGAGCTAGTAAAGTCTGCTTAAGTGCATCAATAGCTGTTGGACCAAGGCATAATGCTGTTCCTTTTGGTTTATATCTAATACTATTTGATTCACCAGTTGGCCCAGGCAAGGAAATCTTAGTTGCGTATTTAGCTATTTCATCATGCAGAAAGTCAAAGAAATCACTTTCAATGAATGAAAACTGGTTTTTCATTTTAGTTATCAAATCTTCATTTATTAGAATGCTCGGCAAAATCAAATTATTAACTTGTGCATTCCCATAAAGTTTAAGTTCATGATCGGTTGTCTTAGTTGAGGCTATACTCTGGCTGTATCCATGAAGTGAACTTGGCCCTCCTGCTTTAGGGCCAGTTCCCGACAAGCCCTCACCTCCAAAAGGTTGAGATCCAACAACAGCACCAATTTGATTTCGATTCACATAGATATTCCCAGCATTAACTCTGGACGTAATTTCCTCAACTTGCTTGTCAATTCTGGAATGTATACCAAACGTTAATCCAAAGCCTTTTGCATTTAATTGATCAATCATATACTCCAACTCATCACTTTTGTATGAAATAACATGAAGGATTGGACCAAAAAACTCTTCATTGATTTCATCAATTGATTTAAGATTAATAATTGTTGGAGTTACATAATAGCCAGTCTTAAGATCACATTGAATATCTTTAATTATTTGATTTCTTTTTCTAGATTTTTCAATATAGCTTTGAAGTTTTACTTGTGCTTCACGATTTATAACTGGACCGCAATCGGTAGAGAGGTGTTTAGGATTTCCAATACGGAGCTCCATCATTGCGCCCTGAATCATCTTTAGGGTTTCATCAAAGCACTCTTCCTGAATCATTAGTACCCTAAGTGCAGAACAACGTTGCCCTGCACTTTTAAATGCTCCATCAATGACATCTCTTGTTACCTGTTCGCATAAAGCGGTTGAGTCTACTACCATTGCATTTAGGCCGCCAGTTTCAGCAATAACTCTTGCCCCTGGATTTCCATTTTTAATTAGGTTGTGTTTGATTTGTTTTGCTACAGCTGATGAGCCTGTAAAGGCTACACCAGAAATTATTGAACTGCTAGTTAGGTAAGAGCCAACATCTGAACCCTTTCCTAAGCAAAGCTGAAATACTCCTAAAGGAATTCCGGCCTCAATTAATAACTCACTTGCTCTATAGGCTATTAAAGAGGTACTCTCAGCAGGCTTAGCAATTACAACATTTCCAGCAGCAAGCGCAGCAGCGACCTGGCCTGTAAAAATTGCCAAAGGAAAGTTCCACGGGCTAATACAAACAAAAACTCCCATGGCTTGTCTTTTATTAGGAATTATATTATGTGCTAAGTTGGAATAATAGCGTAAAAAATCAACCGCCTCTCTAACCTCATCAATGGCATCTTGATAAGTCTTTCCAGCCTCTCGCATTGCAAGGGCCATCAATTCAAATTGGTTTTCTTCATAGAGTTCAGCGGCTCTATTTAAACTCTCAAGAATTCTGTCTGGGTCATGAGAATTTAAATTAAATGCATTTTGTGCAGTTATTAAGCAGCGATCTAACTGTGATTGATTTGCATATAGCAAACTCCCCACAATATCAGAAGTATCAGATGGATTTTTTACTTCTTCTTGATTAGAGTCCTCTAGGGCTATCCCAGAAATCATTGATTTTGCTTGCCACTTTTTCTTTAACCAAGGCTCTTGAGATTGAAATAGTAAATCAACTTCATTCTGCTCAGTCAGCATAATACTTGATGAGTTTTGACGGATATTTTTAAAAATGTCTTTTGGAAGTGGGATTTTTGAATGAGAGTTATTAGTATCTTTTTCAACTTCAGAAAAAACATCTACTGCTAAGCTTTCTGGCTTAATATTCTCATCAAATAAATGATTAATAAAGGAACTATTAGCTCCATTCTCTAATAATCGCCTCATTAGATAAGCCAACAACTCCTTATGACTACCAATTGGCGCGTATACCCTTGAAAGGACATTATATTTATTTTTTATATGGATATGAAGAGACTCGCCCATACCATGAAGTCTTTGTACCTCAAATCCAACATTATCTCCAGCAATTTCGCAAACGCTGACTAATGAATGTGCATTATGACTAGCGAATTGGGGGTAGATAAAATTCCTCATCAAGAGTAGTTTTTGAGCGCATACTAAGAATGAATAGTCAGTATTTATTTTTTTTGTAAAAACTGGATAATCAACTTCTCCCATAACTTGGGCTTTCTTAATTTCACTATCCCAATATGCCCCTTTGACTAGCCTTACCATTATCTTTAAATCATATTTTTTGCAGCTTTGGTGAAGCCAATCAATTACATATGGTGAACGCTTTTGATAAGCCTGAACTACCACTCCAAATCCTTGCCATGAGGTATTTGAAATCGAATCCATAATTCGATCAATAACGTCCAATGAGAGGTCTAAGCGCTCAGCCTCTTCGGCGTCAATATTAATTCCTATATTATATTTTTGAGCAATATTTACGAGCTCAATTATCCGAGGTAGTAATTCAGAGAGAACTCTCTCTCTGTGCATAAAATCATATTTAGGATGAAGCGCAGAAAGTTTTACCGATATTCCATCAGCCTCAAATACATTTTTTGATTGCCTATGCTTTCCAATTTCTATTAATGCATTCTTGTAAGATAAAAAATACTTGTCAGCATCTGCCATAGTCCAAGCAGCTTCTCCAAGCATGTCAAATGAATACAAACCATTTTTAGCCTTACTTGATTTAATTGCAGTTTTAATATTTTCAGCATAGACAAACTGCTTAGCAAAAAATTGCATCACATTGTTTGCACTAAACCGTATACCGGGCCTAGATAGAATCTCTAACGCTTTTTTTATTCTATTTTTAATCTCTTTATTACTTCCATGTGCAATCATCCTATCTGCAATACTAAGAGCAATAGTTGCAATGTTAACCATAGATGATTTACTACCACCAATATGCCTGGTCCATCCCTTTCTAGCAACTTTATCAATAAATAATTTATCCCTTGTTTTGTTATCTGGAACTCGAAGAAAAGCCTCAACTAGAGTCATTAATGAAAGTCCTTCATCACTTGTTAAATTATATTCAGAGATAAACAATGACAATAAGTCTGGTTGATTTGAAGCTCTTAAATCTTTGATAAGATTCGAAGTTTTTTTCTGAAAATCTGCTCTTTGATATGCATCTGTTGTTTCAGACAGCTTAAGTTGATCTAGGGCCTCTGCCTCTGACATTACTCTTGCATCTCTCATTTTTTTTCGAGAAGATGTGTAATCTATGTCAAATACTTTAGAAGTGTATTGATCCTGCATCTTATAAGAAATATTTTAAATTAACAACAATTTTAATTTATATTAAATAGTCATAATAACTATAATTTTTTAATAAACATATAATTAGACTTATATATTAAAAATTAAATTATAATATATCTATTATTTTAAATTAAATAGTGATTATGCCTACTCTTGATAGTTTCGATCATAAGATTCTTAAGCTCCTTCAAAGTGATGGTCGAATGACTGTTACTGAATTGTCTAATCAAATTGGGTTATCTAAAACCCCTTGTTTAAATCGTATTAAAAAATTAGAGACGTCAGGATATATCAAAGGCTATAAGGCCATTATTGATCATGAGTTAGTTGAGAATAACCATATTGCATTTGTTCAAATTAAGATGAATGATACAAAAACTGCCGCACTAAATTCATTCAATAGAGCAATTAAAGATATAACAGAAGTAGAACAATGTCATATGATTGCATCAAATTTCGATTACTTATTGAAAGTCAGAACGCAAAATATGGAGAGTTATCGAAAGGTCTTAGGTGAAAAAATTTCATCGCTACCAAATGTTCAGCATAGCTCAACCTTTGTCGTTATGGAAGAAATAGTAACCAGTATGTATAACTAGAACTAGCTTAGTTTGGCTTTAATTAATTGGGAAACAACGCCCATATCTGCTTTACCATCAAGCTGGCCTTTAAGAACGCCCATTAGCTTACCCATATCTTTCATAGAGTCAGCTCCAGTTTCAGAAATAGCTTTAATAACTGCAGCCTCAACCTCATCTTTACTTAGCTGCTTTGGCATGTAGTTATTTATAATTAAAAGCTCTGCTTCTTCAATATCAACCAAGTCAGTTCTTCCAGCGTCTGAAAATTGTGATATAGAATCTTTACGCTGCTTGACCATTTTTTGAATAACAGACAAAGCCTGTCCATCAGTCAATTCGATGCGCTCATCTATTTCTTTTTGTTTGATTGCCCCTAGAATCATACGAATTGCTTTAAGGGCTTCTTTGTCTTTAGCCTTCATTGCTAACTTCATATCGTTAGTAATGAGTTGTTTTAGCTGTGACATATTTTGATTTACTTTTGCACTATAAATAGTGATTAGTACATACGTTTACGGTGAATACGATTTTTTGACATTTCTTTATGAGTTCTTTTAACTGCAGCAGCTTTTTTACGCTTATTAACCCACGTAGGCTTCTCAAAATACTCTTTTTTCCTAACATCTGTAATGACACCCGCTCTATCACAAAGACGTCTGAAACGACGAAGTGCAATATCAAATGGTTCGTTCTCTCTTACTTTAATTGCTGGCATATGGTAATTCCTTTATGATTCTTTTTTTGTAGCTTTAGCTTTAGTTTCTTTTTTAGGTGCAGCAGCTTTAGTTTCTTTTTTAGGTGCAGCAGCTTTAGTTTCTTTTTTAGGTGCAGCAGCTTTAGTTTCTTTTTTAGGTGCAGCAGCTTTAGTTTCTTTTTTAGGTGCAGCAGCTTTAGTTTCTTTCTTAGGTGCAGCAGCTTTAGTTTCTTTTTTAGGTGCCTCAATAATAACCTCTTCTTGGCCTTCAAAATCAACTAATTGAACTAATGCCATTGGAGCTTTATCACCTGTACGAAAACCTGCTTTTAAAATACGTATATATCCACCAGGACGATCTTGATAAAAAGGGCCCAATTGCGTAAACAACTTAGCAACCATTGCATCATCTCTTAGTTTAGAGAAAATATGACGACGATTAGCAACGCTATCCGCCTTAGCTCTTGTAATTAAAGGCTCGATAACGCGTCTTAATTCTTTCGCTTTAGGAAGTGTTGTTTTAATTGTTTCATGCAGAATTAATGAATTAGCCATATTCTTAAACATGGCTTTTCTATGCGATGAATTTCTATTTAATTGTCTACCTGACTTTCTGTGTCTCATTATTTATCCTTATTCACTCATTAAGTCAACTGGTGGCCAGTTTTCAATTTCTGTACCAAGCTCTAGATTTTTCTCTGTCAAAACTTCTTTAATTTCATTAAGTGACTTACGCCCCAAGTTTGGAGTTCTAAGTAAGTCTTGCTCTGATTTTTGAATCAAGTCACCAATATAATAGATTTGTTCAGCTTTCAAACAGTTTGCAGAGCGAACTGTTAATTCAAGCTCATCGACAGCTGATAAATACATTGGAGGAAAGTCATCTGAAGTTGGTTGTGGCTCCTCTTCGATTACTGGCTCTAACTCAACAAATGAAGATAATTGATCTTGAAGAATTGTAGCAGCTCTCTTAACAGCATCTTCAGCATTAACTGAACCATTAGTTTCAATAACAATATTTAGTTTATCTAGATTAACTTTTTGTTCAACTCTTGCAGATTCAACAGTAAAACTTACTCTTTTTATAGGAGAGAAACTTGCATCTAACTGAATGCTTCCAATTGTCTCAGAATCAACTGATCTAGCAACAGCAACGTCATAACCGATACCAGTATTAATAACAACAGTCATTCTAATTTTTCCACCTTCATTCACTGTAGCTATTACTTTCTCAGGATTAAATACAGAAACATCTGTACCATTTGCTTCAATGTCGGCAACTGTAAGCTCACATGGACCTTGTTTTTCAATAATAACTGTAGCGCTATCACTTGAATTTAGGCCAATAGAAGCTTCTTTAAGATTGAGAAGTATATCTAGAACGTCTTCTTGAACACCTTCAATAGTTGAAAATTCATGCATTACACCATCAATTGCTACTTCTGTGATCGCAGAACCAACCATAGAAGATAATAACGTTCTTCTAATTGAATTTCCTAAAGTATGTCCAAAACCTCTTTCAAAAGGCTCTAGAACAACGCGATATTCGTTTTTAGACAACTCAACTGAATCTACTAGTTTTGGTTTTAGAAAATCTCTTGCACTTCCTTGCATATTTAATTCCTATTTAGAATACAATTCAACGATTAATTGCTCTGAAATATCTGAAGATAATTCATCGCGAGCAGGGACATTTTTAAAAACACCTTTTAATGCTTTATTATCAACATCCAACCACTCTGATAATCCACTTTGACCAGAAATTTCAAGTGCTAGTTGAATTCGGCTTTGTTTTTTTGCTTTTTCTCGAACAGAGATTTCATCATTTGCACTTACTTGAAAAGAAGGTATATTAACCAGCTTGCCATTTACTACAATTGACTTATGAGACACTAATTGTCTTGCTTCGGCACGCGTTGAAGCGAAACCCATTCTATAGACAACATTATCAAGACGACACTCAAGAAGTGATAGTAAATTTTCACCAGTTGGTCCTTTTTTTGCACTAGCTTTTTTATAATAAAGACTAAATTGCTTTTCTAATACACCATAAATACGTCTAACTTTTTGCTTTTCACGGAGCTGCAATCCATACTCACTTCCTTTTTGACGACGGGCATTTGCTCCGTGAACACCAGGAAGTTGTGTTAATTTACATTTAGAATCGATAGATCTAATTCCACTCTTAAGCTCTAAGTCCACACCTTCACGGCGTGCTAATTTACATGTAGGACCTGTATATCTTGCCATAATTTATCCTTATACTCTACGTTTCTTAGAAGGACGACAACCATTATGAGGTATAGGCGTCACATCTGTTATTGATTGAATTTTTAAACCTTGTGCATTCAAGCCTCTAATTGCAGAATCACGGCCTGGGCCTGGGCCTTTAACTCGAACCTCTACATTTTTCATTCCAAAAGCTTGAGCCTTTTCACCACAATTACCTGCTGCAACTTGAGCTGCAAAAGGCGTTGATTTTCTTGAGCCTCTAAATCCTGCACCACCTGAAGTTGCCCAGCATAAAGTGTTCCCATGACGATCTGTAATCATCACAATAGTATTATTAAAAGTTGCATGAATATGTGCAATACCGTCAGAGACGATCTTCTTAGATTTTTTCTTAGCTGTTTGCTCTTTTGCCATAATAACTTATGCCTTAATTATTTAATTAAACGACGCGGACCCTTGCGAGTTCTAGCGTTTGTTTTTGTTCTTTGGCCACGTAACGGTAATCCCTTTCTGTGACGTATACCACGGTAGCAACCTAAATCTCTTAGGCGTTTTATGTTCATTGCAACATCACGCCTCAAATCACCTTCAACTTCAAATTGAGAAACAGCTCCACGAATTGCTTCTAGTTGATCTTCAGTTAGTGCAGACACCTTAGTGCTTTGCTCTAATTTAAGTGTTTTACAAATTAGTTTTGATCTAGTTTCTCCAATACCAAAAATTGATTGTAAACCAATTACAATATGTTTATTTGTTGGAATATTTATGCCTGCAATACGTGCCATATAATCTACCTATGCCTCTAAAAATTTTATTTTTGAATGGATAATTCCATTCAAAATTTTATAGTTGAAAAATCGTGCAATTTTACTTTGTAAATGAACGCCTGTCAATGTCATCAACCTTGTCTCTGCTTATGGCGAGGCTCTTTACATATGACACGAATTACTCCATGTCTTTTAATAATTTTGCAATCTTTACAAATTTTTTTAACTGATGCTCTTACTTTCATAACTTACCCTTACTTTAAATTTGCTTTGCGCATTAAGCCTTCATACTGATTGGACATCATATGAGACTGCGCTTGTGCTATAAAATCCATTACTACAACAACGATAATTAAAAGACTAGTTCCACCAAAGTAGAACGGAACGTTCCAATACAAAATTAAAAACTCTGGAAGTAGGCATACTGCTGTTATGTAAATAGCACCTACTGCTGTTAGTCTTGAAGTTACTGCGTCTATATAGTCTGCCGAATGCTGTCCAGGTCTAATACCTGGTATAAATCCACCTGATTTCCTTAAATTATCTGCTGTATCTTTCGCGTTGAAAGTAAGAGCTGTATAGAAAAAGGTAAAGAAGATAATGGCAGCACCATAAAAAATTATGTAGAGAGGCTGGCCTGGTGAAATGCTTGAAGTAATATCTGCTAACCATCCCATTCCCTCAGATTGAGAAAACCATCCACCTAAAGTTGCTGGAAATAAAATAATACTTGAGGCAAAAATAGGCGGAATAACACCTGCCATATTAATCTTGAGTGGTAAATAGGATGTCTGACCACCAACCATTTTTCTTCCCTGTTGTCTTTTAGCATAATTAACAGCAATTCGTCTTTGGCCTCTTTCCATGAAAACAACAAAAGCCATTACAAGAACTACCATTGCCAACATAAGTACGACAACAAATACACTTAACTCTCCCGTACCAACCATACTAAGAGTATTACCAAATGAAGCTGGCAAGCCTGCAACAATACCTGCAAAGATTATCATTGAAATTCCATTACCAATTCCTTTCTCACTAATCTGTTCACCAAGCCACATCAAAAATAAAGTACCAGTAGTTAATGTAACTACTGTTACAAAACTAAAGGTTAGGCCAGGATTTGTAACTAACGCTACGCCTCCACCTGACTGAGACTGAAGTGCAATTGACACTCCATATGATTGAAATACCGCTAAAAATACTGTACCCATTCTAGTATATTGAGTAATTGTTCTTCTTCCTCGATCACCTTCTTTTTTAAGTTGCTCAAACTTCGGAACAACTGATGTCATCAGGTTCATAATAATTGAAGATGAAATGTAAGGCATGATTCCAAGCGTAAAGATTGATAAGCGTTCTAAGGCTCCACCTGAAAACATATTCATCATTCCTAGAATACCAGTTCTGTTATCTTCCACAAGTGAAGCTAACGCAGTCTGTGATATAAATGGAATCACAATATGCGTTCCAAGTCTGAAAACGATTAAAGCACCAACTAAGTATAGGATGCGTTTTAATAGATCGTCACTCATATCCTTACTCGCTTATGGTTCCTTTAGCAGCCTCAATAGCTGCTTTAGCACCCTTAGTTGGCTTAATTCCAACTAGGTTAATAGCGCGATTGATTTCACCTGAAAGCATAACCTTGACTCTTAATATATTTTTAGTAACTAGGTTGTGCTTCTTAAGAACATCAATATTGATATCAGTTTCAGTTAACTTATCAAGCTGAGATAGTGTTACCTGAGATGTTATTATAGAAACCCTTGACGAGAAACCAACCTTAGGCAATCTTCTTTGAAGTGGCATCTGACCACCTTCAAAACCAACCTTCGAAAATCCGCCAGATCGAGATTTTTGACCTTTATGTCCTCTTCCAGCTGTCTTACCCATTCCGGAACCAATGCCTCTTCCGACACGCTTCCTGCTAGTTTTTTCACCTATTGCAGGCTTCAAAGTATTTAAATTCATTATTTAACCCTCTACTTTTAATAAGTAAGACACTTTATTAATCATGCCTCTTACTTCTGGCGTGTCCTCAAGAATAACCGTATGGTTAATTCTTTTTAATCCTAAACCAGTTACTGTCGCACGATGCTTAGGAAGACGGCCATAAAAACTTTTAATTAATGTCACACTTACCGTTGACTTTGTAGACACAGCTTTTTTAGTAGGTACTTTTTTAGTTTCAACTACTTTAGAAGTTGCAACCTTAGCAACTACTTTTTTAGGAGTTGACTTCTTAGGAGCTGCTTTTGTTTCTACTTTTTTCTCAGCCATCACACTTCTCCAGTAATTTGTTCAACCGTTTTACCTCGCTTTGCAGCGACTATTTGTGGCGATGACATTTGAGTTAAACCTTCAACAGTAGCTCTAACAACACTAATTGGGTTACGAGTACCATTACACTTTGCCAAAATATTATGAACTCCAACTGCCTCTAAAACACTTCGCATGGGTCCACCAGCAATTACGCCTGTTCCTTCAGAGGCAGGCTGCATATATACTTTAGCAGCTCCAACAGATGATGTAATAGGGTAGTGCAATGTTCCATTTACTAATGGGACAGGCTTCATAGCTCTTTTAGCTTTATCCATTGCTTTTTGAATAGCTAAAGGAACTTCACGAGCTTTTCCAGTTCCATATCCAACTTTTCCGTTTCCATCACCAACTACTACTAGAGCAGAGAAACCAAAAATTCTACCACCTTTGACAACTTTAACTACGCGTCGAATATTAACCAGCTTTTCGATGAATTCACTTTCTTCTTTATAATTATTTCTTTTATTATCAGCCATTCTTTAAACCTTAAGTTTACTTAATTAAAAATCTAATCCGCCTTCTCTTGCCGCTTCAGCAAGGGCTTTTACTCGTCCGTGATACTTAAATCCTGAACGATCAAATGCGACCTTAGAAACTTTAGCTTTTTTAGCAGCCTTTGCTATCAAATCTCCCACCTTTGAAGCGGCTTCAACATTTCCACCATTCTTCATTTTCAAAGATATGCTTGATGCAGAAGCTAACGTTTTCGTTCCACAACCACTAATGATCTGAGCATATATATGCTGAGAAGATTTGAATACACATAAACGCTCTACATCTCTTTCAGCATGTTTAGCTCTAAATTTTGTTGCTCTTCTTAAGCGAGCATCTTTTTTTGATAATTTCATTTAACTACCTTAATCAATTATTTTTTCTTAGCAGCTTTACGAACAACCTGCTCATCTGTATAACGAACGCCTTTACCTTTATATGGCTCTGGAGGACGAAATGCTCTAATTTCTGCTGCAGCTTGACCAACTTTCTGCTTATCAATACCTTTAACAATAACCTCTGTCTGCGAAGGAGTTTCAACAGAAATACCTTCAGGCAAGTTATAGTTAACTGGGTGAGAAAAACCTAAAGTTAAGTTTAATACTTTACCTTGCGCTTTAGCACGATAACCAACTCCAATTAGTGTTAGCTTCTTCTCCCAGCCTTCGGTAACGCCTTTAATTAAATTTGCTGTATTTGCTCTTACTGTTCCAGCTTGAGCCCATGCGCTTTTTTGTTCTTTCTTACTAACTTCATTTGGCTCAAAGGTTAATACATTATCATTATTAGAAACAAGGACTGCTGAATTAACATGCATTGTCATTTCACCAAGTTTTCCTTTGACCGAAATTAATCCTTCAGCTTGCGTAATATTTACGCCTTCAGGGATTGTAATTGGTGCTTTTGCAATTCTAGACATTCTTAATCTCCAATATTATGAAACACTGCACAAGACTTCACCACCAATATTTTGGGCTTTGGCAGCTTGACCTGTCATTACACCTTTTGGTGTTGAAACAATGACAATACCTAAACCATTCATAATTCTTGGCATCTCGTCTTTGCTCGCATAATGTCTTAAGCTAGGCTTAGAAATTCTGTTTAAGGATTCAATAACTGGTTGGTCATCAAAATATTTTAATTTTATTACTAACGTTTTGTTAGCAGCTTTATCACCTTCAATAGCAAAAGAAGTGATATAACCTTCGTCTTGCATAACACTGGCAATCGCCGACTTCAAATTTGAAGCTGGGATACTTACTTGATCTTTATTAACTGCTTGTGCATTCCTAATTCTAGTCAACATATCAGCTATTGGGTCAGACATACTCATATTAAACTCCTACCAGCTTGCTTTAGATAATCCAGGGACTTCACCATTCATAGTGCGCTCTCTGAGTTGAGATTTGGCCAAGCCAAATTTACGATAAAACCCATGAGGACGACCTGAAAGACCACAACGGTTACGTTGACGAACAGGTGAAGCGTCTCTTGGAAGTGATTGTAATTTAATCACCGCCTGGAAACGGTCTTCATCAGAGGTATGAATACTCTTAATAATTTTTTTAAGTTCAAGACGTCTCTCCTTAAACTTTTCGACCAATTTTGATCGCTTCACATCTCTGTGAATCATAGACTTTTTAGCCATTATTTTCTCCTTTAAATGGAAAATTAAACATCGCCAATAGTTTCTTAGCATCTTCATCATTTTTTGCATTAGTAGTGATAGCAATATCCATACCACGCACTTTTGTTACTTTATCAAATTCAATTTCTGGGAACACAATCTGTTCAGTAATACCCATGTTGTAGTTTCCACGACCATCAAACGATTTATCATTAAGTCCGCGAAAATCTCTAATACGAGGTATTGCAACATTCACTAAACGGTCTAAGAATTCATACATTCTTTCTTTTCTCAAGGTAACTTTACACCCAATAGCATTTCCTTCTCTAAGTTTAAAGCTTGCTACTGACTTTCTTGCTAAACAAGTCATTGGCTTTTGTGAAGAAATTAGTCCTAACTCCTCAAGAGCACTTTCTAGTATTTTTTTATCTCCCAATGCACTGCCTAATCCCATATTTATTGTTATTTTTTCAATCTTAGGGACTGACATTGTATTAGTGACACCTAATTCTTCCTTTAATTTAGGAAGAATTTCATTTTTGTATTGTTCTTGTAATCTAGACACTTGTCACCTATTTATTTGTTATATCAAAGTACGGATTCGCCGCTCGATTTATAAAATCTTTCTTTCACACCTTTATCATCTGTTCTAATACCTATACGATCTGCTTTTTTTGAAGTTGGGTTGTAAATTGCAACATTAGAAATACTTAATGGCATTTCCTTTTCTTCAATACCACCCTGAATACCTTCCTGAGGATTAGCACGAACATGTTTCTTAGCTAGATTTAAACCTTCTACAATAACTTTTACTCCAAGGACTATTTTTTACAGATCCAATTGAGCCCTTATCTTTTCCTGCAATAACTATCACTTCATCATTTTTTTTAATTTTCATCATTACAGAACCTCTGGTGCAAGTGAAACAATTTTCATAAACTGTGCGTTTCTTAATTCACGAGTCACAGGTCCAAAAATACGTGTGCCAATTGGCTCTAATTTTGGATTCAGCAACACTACAGCATTATTATCAAAGCGAATTCTAGAGCCATCACTTCGGCGAACACCTTGAGCAGTTCTAACAACTACTGCATCATATACATCACCTTTCTTAACTTTACCTCGAGGAGATGCTTCTTTGATACTAACCTTAATAACATCACCAATATTGGCATAACGGCGCTTTGAACCGCCTAAAACTTTAATACACATAGCCTTAACCCCACCACTATTGTCAGCTATATGTAATCTTGTTTGCATTTGAATCATATTCTTCTCTCTAAAATGCTACTAGTTAATCAATATTTACAGATTTTTCAACAACTTCTACCAAAGCCCAATTCTTTGTTTTTGAGAAAGGCTTTGATTCAGAAACTCTTACTACATCACCAAGACCACATTCATTCTTCTCATCATGTGCATGAACTTTTGTGCTACGTTTAATATATTTTTTATAAATTGGATGGCGCACTTTGCGCTCAACTAAAACAGCAATTGTTTTATCACGGCTATTACTAACAACCTTGCCTGTTAATATTCTTTCTACTGAATTAGTTTCACTCATGACTTCTTCTCATTAATTATTGTTTTAATTTGGGCAATTGCTTTCTTTGTTTTACTAAGCTTTGATAAATCACTTAACTGAGAAGTGCTCTGCTGCATACGCAATTCAAAGTGCTCCTTAAGCAATGTTATAAGCTGATCATTTAACTGAGACTCGTCTTGATCTCTTAATTCTTTAACATCCATTACATTATTGTCCGTTTAATTACTGTTGTTTTGACAGGAAGCTTTGCAGCTGCAAGCTCAAAAGCTTCTCTAGCAACGACTTCATCTACACCCTGCATTTCAAATAACATCTGTCCAGGTTTAATTAACGCAACCCAATATTCAACACTACCTTTACCTTTTCCCATACGAACTTCAAGGGGTTTTTTAGTAATTGGTTTATCAGGAAATACACGAATCCAAATTTTTCCTTGGCGCTTAACATGTCTGGTCATTGCACGACGTGCTGCTTCAATTTGCCTAGCAGTCATTCGACACCTTCCAGTTGCTTGAAGGCCAATATCACCAAAGCTTACATTGTGGCCAGCAGCTAAACCGCGGTTGCGGTTTTTCATCATTTTTCTAAATTTTGTACGTTTAGGTTGCAACATTTCTTAATTCCTTTACTTCTTTACTGTTTGTTTTCCAGCACCACGCTTTGAAACTTCTTCAATAGTGCCTTTATTATGATCTAGAATTTCACCTTTGAAAATCCATACTTTAATGCCAATAACTCCATACTGAGTATTCGCCCTATAACTGCTATAGTCAACGTCAGCTCTAAATGTATGTAATGGAACACGTCCTTCGCGATACCACTCAGATCGAGCTATTTCAGCTCCATTTAATCGACCACTTACCATTATCTTAATTCCTAGTGCGCCCAATCTTGTAGCGTTACCTAAAACTCTCTTTACTGCGCGTCTATACATCACTCGCTTTTCAAGTTGTTGTGCAATATTTTCAGCAACTAAACGGGCATCTAATTCTGGTTGCTTCACTTCTTCAATACTTATATGGACAGGAACGCCCATCATTTTTGAAACCAAGTTCTTCAACTTCTCAATATCAGCACCTTTTTTACCAATTACAATTCCAGGTCGAGCTGTATGAATAATAACTTTAGCAGTATTTGACAATCTTTCAATACTTATGCGACTTACAGATGCCGTAGTTAATTCTTTGAATAAGAAGTCTCTTACTGCAATGTCAGACAACAAATATTCAGAATAATTTTTACTACTGGCGTACCACTTTGAATGCCAATCTTTAACAATTCCTAATCTTATGCCTACTGGATTTACTTTTTGACCCATAATTTTTTACTCGCTTACGCCAACACTAATGTGGCTTGATCGTTTAAGAATACGATTCGCTCTACCTTTTGCTCTTGGGCGAATACGTTTCATTGTAGAACCTTCATTTACGAAAATACTACTTACCTTTAGTTCATCTACATCTAATCCATCATTATGCTCAGCATTAGAAATCGCCGAACTTAGAACTTTTTTTACAAGTACCGCAGCTTTTTTATTGCTAAATGTCAAAATACTCAAAGCCTCTTCCACCGGCTTATTTCGAATTTGATCAGCAATTAATCTAACTTTAAAAGGTGAGATTTTTGCGTATTTATGAATTGCTTTAACTTCTATCATTATGTCACCTTATGCTTACGATTTACGGTCACCGGAGTGACTCTTGAATGTTCTTGTTACGGCAAACTCGCCTAATTTATGACCAATCATATTTTCATTTATTGAAACTGGAACATGATTACGACCATTATGTATAGCTATTGTCAGCCCAATCATTTCAGGAACAATAACTGATCGACGCGACCAAGTCTTAATTGGTTTTCTATCATTATTATCTTGAGCCTTCAATACTTTCTTAATTAAATGCTCATCTACAAATGGACCTTTTCTAAGTGATCTTGCCATAATTTCCCTTTAATTCCTTCGACGTACGATAAGCTTATCAGTACGTTTATTGCTACGTGTTTTGTATCCTTTAGTAGGAGTACCCCAAGGAGAAACTGGATGTCTACCACCACTAGTTTTTCCTTCACCACCACCATGTGGGTGATCAACTGGATTCATTACTACACCACGAACTGTTGGTCTAACACCTCTCCAACGAGTGGCTCCAGCTTTTCCTAATTTTCTTAAGCTATGCTCTGACTTTGAAACTTCACCAAGAGTCGCACGGCATTCAGCTAAAACTTTTCTTACTTCACCAGACCGAAGTCTAAGAGTGACATAGTTACCTTCTTTGGCAACTAGCTGGACTGATGTACCAGCACTTCGTGCAATTTGAGCTCCTTTTTGTGGCTTAAGCTCAACACAATGTATAACACTACCAAGTGGTATATTACTCAAAGGTAAAGTATTTCCTTTTTGTATTGCAACTGAATTTCCAGAAACAACCTGATCACCTGCATTAACACCCTTAGGTGCAATAATGTAACGTCTTTCACCATCAGCATATAAGACTAAGAGCAATATTTGCACTTCTATTTGGATCGTATTCAATTCTTTCAACTGTTGCAGTAATATCATCCTTATTACGCTTGAAGTCAATAATACGATATCTTTGTTTATGGCCTCCACCTCTATGCCTAACAGTAATTTTTCCACGGTTATTACGACCATTTATTCTATTCTTACTTTCTGTTAAAGCTGCAAAAGGCTTACCTTTGTGCAAATCTTTATCAACTACACTGACAACATGTCTTCTGCCAGGTGAGGTTGGTTTTCTTTTTATAACTATTGCCATAATAAATTCTCTATGAGGCAGTTGCGTCAATCATCTGACCTTCAGACACTTTAACGACTGCTTTTTTCCAATTAACACGCTGTCCAGCTTTACCTTTGTAAATCTTTCTCTTGCCTTTTACATTTGAAGTAGTAACACCTTCAACAGTAACTCCAAATAACTCTTCAACTGCAGCCTTCACTTCTCTCTTATTACTATCAGGTCTAACCTTAAAGACGTACTGGTTATTAGCAGATGCTAAAGTAGATTTTTCAGAAACAATTGGCCCAAGTAGGACGCTTAATATTTTTTCTTTATTCATAACATTGCCTCAACTTTTTTTAATGCGGCTTTTGTCATAACTACATTGTCATAACCAATTAAGCTTACTGGGTCTATACTTTGAGTATCACAAACACCAACATGGTATAAATTCCTTGAAGACAAGTACAAGTTCTCATCTAGCTCATCTGTCATTAACAAAGCATCCTTAAGGTTTAAGGATTTCATTAGTGACGTAACATTTTTTGTTTTTGGTTCAGTAATTTCAAGATCTGAAACTATCTTTAAGCGATCATTACGAAGTAGCTCTGAAAATATAACGCTAATTGCACCTTTGTACATTTTTTTATTAACTTTTTGAGAATAGTTACGAGGCTGAGCAGCAAAAGTTACTCCACCACTTCTCCAAATAGGTCCACGTGAAGTACCTGCTCTAGCACGCCCTGTACCTTTCTGCTTCCAAGGCTTCTTACCACCACCACTTACTGCAGCACGATTTTTTTGTGCTTTAGTGCCACTTCTACCACCTGCCATATAAGCAGTTGTTATTTGATGAACTAATGATTCATTATAGTTCCGACCAAAAATATCATCTGAAACTTCTTGAGAAGTAGATTTGTTCGTTTTTAAATTTAATACTTTTACTTTCATCATTAGACCTTTAAATAACTATTTATTAAGCTTCAGTTTCTTTATCTTGATTTTGTTCTATATCTGTTGCAACATCTTCAACTACAGGAGCTTCAACTACTGCTTCCACTGATGCCTCAACTAACGTTTCTTCAACTTCTTCAACTGGAGCCACTTGTTGTTCAGATAGCTGCTTACTTATCTCAGAATTAATTTTATTCTTTTTATCTGACAAAAATACTCTTACAAAGCCATTTTTAGAACCTGGAATGGCACCTTTAACTAACAACAAATTACGCTCACTATCAACTCTAAGTATCTCCAGACATTCTTCTGTCACTTGAGCATTACCCATTTGACCAGCCATTTTTTTACCTTTGAATACGCGACCTGGATCTTGACATTGTCCTGTAGAACCAATCGCACGGTGAGAAACTGAGTTTCCATGAGTTGCATCTTGCATACTAAAGTTATGGCGCTTTACGCCACCTTGAAATCCTTTACCTTTTGACTTTCCTGTAACATTCACGTAATGTCCAGCGCCAAAATATGAAACATCAAGATTAGGCATATCAGAAACTTCATTTTCACTAACTCTCATTTCCCAAAGTCCAAGGCCAATTTCTTGAGAAGCTTTTGCATAATGACCTTTTAACGAGCTAGAAACACGACGAATTTTTGCGTCACCCTTCTTATTAGTCTTTTTGCCAGTCGTGACTTGAATTGCATTATAACCATCGGTATCAACAGACTTGCTCTGCACTACTCGATTAGGCTCTATCTTAATGACGCTAACAGAAGATGCTGAACCATCGTTAGCCATCAAACGCGTCATTCCTAATTTTTTTCCTACTAATGCAATTGCCATTTTATTAATCCTTTCTGTTCTATTAGTTAAGTTGGATTTTCACATCAACACCAGCAGCAAGATCTAATTTCATCAATGCGTCTACTGTTTTGTCTGTTGGACTAATTACATCCATCAACCTAACATAAGTTTTAAGTTGGTACTGATCTCTAGCATCTTTGTTTACATGCGGAGAAGACAACACAGTAAAACGTTCTGTCTTTGTAGGTAAAGGGATTGGACCCCTTACACTAGCACCAGTTCGTTTTGCTGTTTCTACAATCTCTACGGCTGATTTGTCGATTAATCGATGATCAAATGCCTTTAATTTAATTCTAATATTTTGATTGCTCATTTGCCTATTTACCTTATCTAACTTGTGATACGAAAAAACCGTCGATTATACAAGATATCGACGGCCCTTATTCAACTAATCAGCTCGTAATTTTCGAGACGACTCCAGCACCTACTGTGCGTCCACCTTCTCTAATTGCAAATCTTAATCCTTCTTCCATTGCAATCGGAGCTAGTAACTCAATTGTCATCTTCACATTGTCACCTGGCATAACCATTTCAACGCCTTTTGGCAGTTCGCATGCACCAGTAACGTCTGTTGTTCTGAAGTAGAACTGTGGACGATAATTGTTAAAGAATGGAGTATGACGTCCACCTTCTTCTTTACTTAAAACATAAATCTCTGCTTCAAACTTAGTGTGCGGGTTAATCGTACCTTTCTTAGCAAGTACTTGACCACGCTCAACGTCTTCACGCTTCGTACCACGAAGAAGAACACCAACGTTATCACCTGCTTCACCTGAGTCAAGCAATTTTCTAAACATTTCAACACCTGTACAAGTAGTCAGCTGCGTATCTTTAATACCAACGATTTCAATTTCATCACCAACATTAACAACACCACGTTCGATACGACCTGTTACAACCGTTCCACGACCTGAGATTGAGAACACGTCCTCAATTGGCATTAGGAATGTCTTATCTGTATCACGCTCTGGAGTTGGGATGTATGTATCTAATGCTTCAACTAACTTCATAATTGAAGGGACACCAATATCTGATGTATCACCTTCTAATGCTTTCAAAGCTGAACCAAAGATTACTGGAGTGTCATCACCTGGGAATTCGTATTCTGTCAAGAGTTCACGGATTTCCATTTCAACAAGCTCTACTAATTCTTCATCATCAACCATATCGGCTTTGTTCATGTAAACAACGATGTAAGGAACACCAACTTGACGAGACAATAGAATGTGCTCACGCGTTTGAGCCATTGGTCCATCAGTTGCAGCAATTACAATAATTGCGCCGTCCATTTGAGCAGCACCTGTAATCATGTTCTTAACGTAGTCGGCGTGTCCCGGACAATCAACGTGAGCGTAGTGACGAGCCGCTGACTCATACTCTACGTGCGCTGTTGAAATCGTGATACCACGCTCTCTTTCTTCAGGAGCATTATCAATATTTGCATAATCCTTAAATTCACCACCGTTCATTTCAGCCATAACCTTAGTAAGGGCTGCAGTTAAGGTAGTTTTTCCATGGTCAACGTGACCAATTGTTCCCACATTTACGTGTGGTTTGGTTCTTTCAAATTTCTCTTTTGCCATTTCTAATCCCCTATTAAGTATTTAATTTTTCAATAACATCTTCAGCAACATTTCTTGGAGCTGCAGTATATTTAGCAAATTCCATAGAGTAATTTGCACGCCCTTGTGACATTGAACGAAGATCCGTTGCATATCCAAACATTTCTGCTAAAGGAACAGCAGCCTTTATTTGTTTACCAGCTGGAGTGTCATCCATAGCACTTACAATACCTCTTCTACGATTTAAATCACCCATAACATCACCCATATAATCTTCAGGTGTTGATACTTCAACATTCATCATTGGCTCTAGCAATTGAGGATTAGCAAGTTTAACGCCTTCTCTAACACACATAGAGGCTGCAATTTTAAAGGCCATTTCGTTAGAATCTACATCATGATAAGAACCATCATAAACAGTAACTTTAACATCAACTAATGGAAATCCAGCAATAACGCCGTTTTGCATTTGTTCTTGAACACCCTTATTAACTGCAGGTACATATTCCTTAGGAATAACACCACCTTTAATTTCGTCAACGAATTCATAGCCCGCACCAGGCTCCTGTGGCTCTATTCTTAGATAGACATGACCATACTGACCACGACCACCAGATTGTTTGGCAAATTTATGTTCGTGCTCAACAAGTTTTGTAATTGTTTCACGGTACGCTACTTGAGGGGCACCAACATTACACCCAACATCAAATTCACGCATCATTCGATCAACAATAATATCCAAGTGAAGCTCGCCCATACCTGCAATAATTGTTTGTCCAGACTCTTCGTCTGTAGAAACCCTAAAAGAAGGGTCTTCATTAGCTAGCTTTCCTAAAGCAATACCCATCTTTTCTTGGTCAACTTTAGTTTTAGGCTCAACTGCAACAGCAATTACTGGCTCAGGGAATTCCATTCTTTCAAGAATAATTTTATCTTTCATGTCACATAGTGTGTCACCAGTCGTAACATCTTTTAGGCCAATAGCTGCAGCAATATCTCCAGCTCTTACCTCTTTAATTTCTTCACGATCGTTAGAGTGCATTTGCACAATTCGGCCGATACGCTCTTTCTTACCTTTAGATGAGTTATATACAAAATCACCTGACTTCAAAACACCAGAGTAAACCCTAAAGAAAGTTAGGTTACCAACAAAAGGGTCTGTCGCAATTTTAAAAGCTAGAGCTGCAAAAGGCTCATCATCTTTAGGAGGCCTTACTCCTTCTGATTCAGCAGCATCATCTAATATTCCAGTAATAGCATCCACTTCTTCTGGAGAAGGCATATACATTACCATAGCGTCTAGAACAGCCTGGACACCTTTATTTTTAAACGCTGTACCACAGAACATTGGAATAATTTGATTTGCAATGGTTTGAAGACGGATACCTTCTTTAATTTCATCAGGATTCAATTCACCGTCATCAAGGTACTTCTCCATAAGTACTTCGTTAGCCTCTGCTGCAGATTCCATCATGAATTCACGTTTCTCATCTGCAAGATCTTGCAAATTAGCAGGGATATCTTTCACTTCATATGTTGCGCCTTGATCTTCTTCATTCCAATAAATGGCTTTCATACGGATAAGATCAACTACGCCTTCAAAGGCATCTTCTGCACCAATAGCAATTTGCATCGGAACAGGGTTAGCACCTAATCTTGTTTTAATTTGGTCGCATACACGTAAAAAATCCGCGCCTGCTCGGTCCATCTTGTTAACAAAGCCAATTCTAGGAACGTTATATTTATTTGCTTGTCTCCAAACTGTTTCAGATTGAGGCTCTACACCGCCAACAGCACAAAAAACGGCGCAAGCGCCGTCTAATACTTTTAATGACCTTTCAACT
The DNA here is from genome assembly GCA_905182815.1 of uncultured Candidatus Thioglobus sp. Lineage (GTDB taxonomy): Bacteria > Pseudomonadota > Gammaproteobacteria > PS1 > Pseudothioglobaceae > Pseudothioglobus. The sequence continues at coordinate 252,686 of CAJJCX010000004.1, read as the reverse complement.
TCAATCGTGAAATCAACGTGGCCTGGGGTATCAATAATATTAATTCGGTGATCTTCAAACTGACCATCCATTCCCTTCCAGAAACAAGTAGTTGCAGCTGAAGTAATTGTAATACCTCGCTCCTGCTCTTGCTCCATCCAGTCCATTGTTGCACTTCCATCATGGACTTCACCAATTTTGTGAGTACGTCCTGTATATAGAAGTATGCGTTCAGTAGTCGTCGTCTTTCCAGCATCAATATGTGCCATGATACCAACGTTACGATAACGATTAATTGGAGTAATTCTTGCCATGATTGAGTCCTTAAATTACCAGCGAAAATGAGCAAATGCTTTATTAGCATCCGCCATTCTATGAGTGTCTTCTTTTTTCTTAAATGCAGTACCACGGTTTTGAACTGCATCTAGCACTTCGCCTGCCAACCTAAGCTTCATTCCTTTTTCACCACGCTTTCTTGATGCTTCGATAATCCAACGCATCGCCAAAGCAACTTTACGATCTGATCTTACTTCAACTGGAACCTGATATGTAGAACCACCAACACGACGAGATTTGATTTCAACTGCTGGACCAATATTTTCAAGAGCTTTTTTAAATGTTTCAACTGGCTCCGCGTTTCCTTTAGATTCAATTGTATCTAGTGCATCATAGACAATCTTTTCAGCGACTGATTTTTTACCATCTAGCATTAAAATATTTACAAACTTAGCTAGAACAAGATCATGATACTTAGGATCTGGCAATATTAATCTTTTTGGGGCGGCTCTTCTTCTCATATTAGTCTTCTCTTAATAAATTATGTTTTTGGTTTTTTTGTACCGTATTTTGATCTGCCTTGCATTCTTCCATCTACACCAGTTGTATCTAATGCTCCACGAACAGTGTGGTAACGTACACCAGGTAAATCTTTAACACGACCACCACGAATAAGAATCACCGAGTGTTCTTGTAAGTTATGTCCTTCACCACCAATATAAGTTGTAACTTCAGCAGAATTAGTTAATCTGACACGAGCAACTTTTCTTAAAGCAGAGTTAGGTTTCTTTGGTGTTGTTGTATAAACTCGAGTGCATACTCCACGTTTTTGTGGGCAACTGTCCAACGCTGGGACACCAGTTTTAACAATCTTCTTACTTCTTGGCTTTCTTACCAATTGGTTAATCGTTGACATAAAGGTTTATACTCCAATGTATATTTAATTTTTCGCCCACATAGCGGGGTCAATAAAGCGGGCAATTATACTTTGGTGCTGACTCGAATGTCAATGAATATTAGTCTTTTTTTACTATACTTTCAAAAAATGATGTGCAAGCTGAGTAAAGCATCTCAAAGACTTCATCAAACTTTCCCTCATAATAGGGGTCAGGAACACTAGCACCATAATGTTCTTTGGAATAATTTAACATTAATTCAATCTTTGAATGACTTTCTGAAGGTTGGATTGATTTCAATCTTTCGAGATTGTCAGAATCCATGGCAATAATGTAGTCATAATAATAAAAATCACTCTCATGAACGTGCCTCGCTCTCTGACTTGACAAATCAACACCATGATTGATAGCGGCTTGTTGAGACCTTTGATCAGGTGAATTACCTATATGGTATGCGTGAGTCCCAGCCGAATCTATTTCAAAATGTTGAGATTTACTATTTTTTTCAACAATTGATCGAAAAGCACCTTCCGCTGTTGGAGAGCGACAAATATTACCCATACAAACAAACAGAACTTTGTTTTTTAATTCCACTGAAATAGCTCAGATAATATAAATGCTAAAAGTTTTCCCATCCCGAGATTATATTTCAAATTAAGAAATAATTATATAACCCATACTAGTTAAATAATATTTATAATCTATCAATACACAACAAAGACCAATTCTACTATGCCTGTGGGTAAATCTATAATCGATATTGCTAAAGACGTCATTCAAACTGAAGCTGATTCTGTTTTAAAACTTAAAGGCAGAATTGATCAAAATTTTGATGAGGTTTGCCAAATTCTTAAAAACTGTATGGGAAAGTTGTTCTAATTGGGATGGGTAAATCAGGCCATATCGCCAAAAAAATCTCTTCCACCCTGGCATCAACAGGGACACCTGCTTTCTATTTACATCCAGCTGAGGCTGGTCATGGCGACCTTGGGATGATTAGTCATGATGATGTGGTTATCATGATTTCCTATTCTGGAGAATCAGATGAGATTATCTCATTACTCCCAGGAATCAAAAGAATGAATGTGCCTATTATCAGTATGACAGGAAGTGCTAAATCTTTGATCGCCTCATCAAGTGATTTTCATTTAGATATAAGTGTCGATAATGAAGCATGCCCTAACAATTTAGCGCCAACCTCAAGCACTACCGCAACCTTGGTTATGGGTGATGCAATTGCTGTCTCGCTTATGTCCTTAAATAATTTCACATCAGATGATTTTGCCATGTCTCATCCTTCAGGCTCGCTAGGCAGGAGACTACTCACGCTTGTCTCCAGTATTATGAAATCAGGGGAAGATATACCAAAGGTCACTAAAGAGATGCTGCTTATTGATAGCCTTTTAGTGATGAGTGAAAAGGCACTTGGGATGGTTCTCATTGCTGAAAATGAAAAGCTCGTGGGAATATTTACTGATGGTGACTTAAGAAGGGCATTAGAGTCTAATGTAGATTTTCAGAAATTAACCATTCAAGATGTCATGACCAAAGATTGCAAGTCCATTGAACCACAAGAGCCTGCATTAATCGCAATGCAGTTGATGGAAAAATACAGCTTAAACTCACTGCCAGTTGTTGACTCAAGTAATAATATAGTTGGCGCAATCAACATGCATACCTTGATTCAAGCGAAATTATTTTAGTAAGTTGACCATTACCTTTATAGGTTTTAATAACAATGGACATTAAAATCCTTTTATCCAATATTGCTGAAACTACTGAAGCATTTGATGTTTCTGGTCTGTCACTCAATACGAAAACACTTACTAAGGGTGATTTGTTTATTGCCCTTCAAGGTGAGAAAAATCATGGTGCTGAGTATATCGACAGTGCAATTGAAAATGGCTGCATAGGGGTTTTAATTGAGGGAAGAGATGTTGATTGCGGCGTCCCAATCATCAGAATTGACAACCTCAAGCTTCACCTTTCTGGGCTTGCTCAAAATTTCTACACCAAAGCAAAGGATGTTGATCTCATTGCAGTCACGGGTACAAATGGTAAGACGTCTGTCAGTCATTACATTTCACAGCTACTAGACTTCTTAGAAGTTAATAATGGCGTTATTGGGACTCTTGGAATCAGCAAGGTTGAAAAGAAAAGTATAAACACAACACCAGACATCTTCTCAATATACAGCTCACTTGAAGAATACAGCAACCAGGGAATTGAACTAGCCATTATTGAGGCCTCTTCGCATGCGCTCATGCAAGATCGGCTTGAAGGGCTTTCATTTATTCAGGGCATCTTCACCAACTTGACGCAAGATCATCTTGATTATCATGAAACAATGAATAATTATAAAGAGGCCAAAGGTAAATTATTTACGAATGGTTTTTCAAAAAAAGCAATTATTAATAGGGATGATGAAAATCATCAATATTTTTTAGATACTGCCTCGGATAAAGATCCACTTACCTTTGGAATCGATGATTTAGAATTCTTTAAAACTAGTGAGAATGGTTTTATTTGTCAGCTCAATAATTACGTCTTTGAGTTACCCTTAATAGGGGAGTTTAATTTATCAAATGCTCTTGCAGCATTCACTAGTGTTAAATGTTTGGGATATAGTGAAGATCAAATTATTCCTTTTCTTGCAAAACTTTATCCACCGCCTGGCAGAATGCAGCAACTTGAAAACAGCCATATTTGGATAGACTATGCACACACACCAGATGCACTTGATAATGCCCTTGCATCTCTTAGGACGCACTATCCTGAATTTAAAATCAGAGTGCTTTTTGGGTGCGGTGGAGATAGGGATAAAACCAAGAGGCAGTTAATGGGGAAAATCGCAAGTGAAAATGCTGACAGCATAATTCTTACAAACGATAATCCAAGAAGCGAAAGTCCAGAAAAAATTATTGAAGATATACTTGGTGGAATTAAAGTAGAGAATGATGTCCAGGTAATCTTAGATCGAAAACATGCAATAGAAACGGCAGTAAAAACCTTAGGGGAAGATGAGGTATTACTTATAGCAGGCAAGGGTCACGAAACAACACAAACTATTGGTGATCAAATTTTTCAGTTCAGTGATGTTGAGGTCGCATTAGATGCTTTCATCTGACACCGATAAAATAAGCAAAATTATTAGTGGTAAATCAAGCTCAGATAAAGCGATCAACTTTCAGGGCATTTGTACTGACACTCGAGGTCAAATTTCTGGAAAGCTTTTTATTGCGCTTGAAGGTGAAAATTTTGATGGTCATAACTTTATTGAACAAGCAGAAGATTTAGGCGCTAGTGCAGCTATTACTCATAAAAAAGTTAACTCAAATTTACCTACTATTGAAGTTAATAATTCAGAAATAGCATACCAAAAATTAGCCGCTTGGCATCGTCAATCTCACTCGCCAATTGTAATTGCAATTACTGGAAGCAATGGAAAAACCTCAACAAAAAACATGCTTCACTCAATCTTGTCCCTACACGGCCCAACACTTTCAACTAAAGGTAATCTTAATAATCACTTAGGCGTTCCTAAAACACTTTTAGAGCTTGAAAAAAATCACCAATACTGCATTATTGAAATGGGCGCAAATCATGTAAATGAAATTGAGCTATTGTGCAAGTTGGCTCAGCCAGATATTGCAATCATTACAAATGCGAATAATGCCCACCTTGGTGAGTTTGGCAGTGAGAAAAACTTAGTAAAAGCAAAAGGAGAGATTCTCGAATCTTTATCTGAAGATGGTATTGCAATCGTTAATAAATCCTCACCTCATATCAATATCTGGGAAAAAATGTCTAACACTAAAGCTCTTACTTTTTTTGGTAATGAAAGTGACATATATGCCAGTGATATTAAGCACACTAATTCCGCTCTAAACTTTAATCTTAACTTTAATCTTAGCTCTGTAAATATAACTCTTTCAATGATTGGCTTACATCAAATAGACAATGCATTAGCAGCCTCAGCTTGCGCCCTTAAGCTTGGGGTTAGCCCTCAGATGATAAAAAAAGGTCTTGAGAATTCAGCGCCTGAAAAAGGGCGGCTAGAATTAATTAAACTTCAAAATTTCACTATACTTGATGATAGTTATAATGCAAATCCACAATCAATGAAAGCTGCAATTGACTCACTTAAACAATTTCCTGAAAAGAAAGTTTTAGTTCTGGGAGCAATGGCAGAGCTTGGTAAAGATTCAAAAAAACTTCATCAACAAATTGGAGATTATGCGCGTGAACAAAATATTGATAATCTTCTAACAATTGGTCAAGAGGCTCAATACTATAAAGGCAGCCATTTTGAGAATATTGAATCAATATTTAATGAGATAGAGAGCCATCATAAAGGCGCTACAATTTTAATAAAAGGTTCAAGAATGATGGAGCTTAATAAATTGGTTGATAATTTAATAAATACCTCAAACTCTTCTTGACCTTTGCATGAAACATGGCGATAATTACGCTGCTGCGCTCGTGGCTCAACTGGATAGAGTACTCGGCTACGAACCGAGCGGTTGCAGGTTCAAATCCTGCCGAGCGCACCAACATTTAAATAAGTTTGCTCTAAACACTTCGAGTCTTTGATAGAATTAGCCTTATGATGACTCTTCCTAATTTAATTACCCTATCAAGAATCTTTTTGATTCCTATCTTTATTGGTTTGTTTTATTTACAGCCAAACTATCTGGATGGAGAGCCACTTAGCTGGATTAATAATTCTATTATTGCAATTTATATAGTTATCAGTGCGACTGACTTTATAGATGGATTCTTAGCCAGAAGACTCAACCAAGAAACTGCGCTTGGGGCATTTCTTGATCCAGTTGCAGACAAGCTGATGGTTTGTACAGCGCTTATTCTTCTAATAGATTACTATCACACGTGGTATATCACAATTCCATCAATAATCATAATCTCGAGAGAAATTCTTGTTTCTGCGCTGAGAGAATGGATGAGTGAAGTTGGTAAAAGAGCTAATGTTGCTGTGTCATGGATAGGGAAATCAAAAACATTTGTCCAAATGATTGCAATACTATTTCTTTTGATTCATCAGCCTCTATTCGTTTTTTCATTTAATGAGATAAATATAATGGGCCGTGTCCTCCTCTTTGCTGCAACAATTCTGACGCTCTGGTCAGGTATAAAATATCTAATTGCAGGGCTAAAAACATTTGACAGTTAGAAAAAAAACACTATAATTTCCAACCTTGTGCGGGAATAGCTCAGCTGGTAGAGCATCACGTTGCCAACGTGAATGTCGCGAGTTCGAATCTCGTTTCCCGCTCCATATTCTAACTGTTTGTATTGGTCTTGATAACAAGGCTTTTTTTTAAATTTAACCTCAATTGGCTGGGTAGCAAAGCGGTTATGCAGGGGCCTGCAAAGCCTTATAGACCGGTTCGACTCCGGTCCCAGCCTCCAATCAAAAAAAAGCTCGATGAAATCGAGCTTTTTTATTGGAAAAATCTATTAATTACATTCTTTAAAAACTAGTGCTTGGCACTTTTCGCATTTACTCTTATCAAGCCGGTCATATAAAACATTAATGGCCTCTGCTTTTGAATCAAAAAAGTTATCTCTGCCAATCTCATTAACAAAATTTACTTTTTCCATAAACTCAAAGGCTGTAGATTTCACAGCAACAAAATATAAACTACCATTCTGAGCTTTTAAACGTTTATTTTCAATTAGAAGCGCCTCTATTCCAGCTAGATCAATAAAGTTAACGCCACTTGCAACAATCAAAATGTGATAAATTCTCTGATTATCAACAATCTGACTTATTTGTTTTTGAATGTGGTTTATTGATCCAAAATATATTGACATATCAATACGAATTATCTTGAGCTGTGGGCATTGCACTAAAGGCGCCTTTCTAATACTTTGCAACCTTCTATCGCCTTCGCCTGGTGGAGTCCCAAATGCTAGCGTATGAACATCTGGAGTTGATGTCTTGGCAATAAAAAGCATTAATGATAATAGCACTCCAAGATATATCGCAAACTCTAGCTCAAATAATAGAGTTGCTAGAAAAGTTGCCGTAAAGATAACGCTCTCTGATTTGCTGTACGTAAACGTTTTTTTAATATTTTTAAAATCTATGAGGTTATATGCAACAAGAAGGATAACTCCTGCCATTGCTGCAAGAGGTAAATACGAAATTAGTGGTGCAACTAAAAACACAATTGCCATTAGAAAAAGTGCTGCAAGAATTGCAGATAAAGGGGTTCTTGCTCCAGATTCAAAATTAACACCTGACCTTGTAAAAGATCCAGAAGATGCATAACTTGAGAAAAAGCTTCCTACAATATTTGATGTTCCCTGACCAATAAACTCCTGATTCGCATTAATCCTTTGATTTGATTTAGTAGCAATCGACCTTCCAATTGATGAAGCCTCAATAAGACCTAAAAGTGCAATTGCAAATGCCTCTGGTGCAAGTGCCTTTAATGAGTTTAACGAAAAGTCAGGCGTTGATAATGGAGGAAAGTAAGCCGGCATTGCTCCGACAGTTTTTATGCTGTCAGTAAAGCCGCCCAAGTAAAAAGCCAGTAGCCCACCAACTAGCATACCAATTAATAAATTAGGAAATTTTGGTTTTAAAATTTTAACAACTATCGCAGTTACTAAAGTCCCAAGACCAACAATTAAAAGATAGATATTAAATTCCCCAACTCCCGTATAAATATCAAACCAGGTGTTAAGAAAATCCTCTCCTCTGGGGATATCAATACCTACAATATAGGGGATTTGACTGCTTGCAATCAATAGCGCTGCGCCAGCTGTAAAACCGATGACAACATTATGAGAAACAAAATTTACCAACATACCAAATTTAGCAAGTCCAAAAACTAGTTGGTACACTCCCGCCAAAAAGGTCAGCGTCAAAGCTAGCGATACAAATTCTGCGCTGCCAGGTTCAGCGTACTTACTGACTGCTGCAAAAACAACAATTGAAATAGCTGTGGTTGGGCCAGAAACTAAATGGAAAGACGAGCCAAAAAGTGCAGCAACTATAGGAATAACCATCGCTGTATAAAGGCCATATTCTGGAGGCATTCCTGCAATTGTTGCAAAGGCAACACTTTGAGGAAGGACAATAATAGCGCCTGTCAATCCTGCAAAAAAATCAGCCTTAATTGTCTCTATAGTGGTCAGTCTAAACCATGCTATAAAAGGGAAAATTTTGGCTAATTGAAACATAAGATTATAAGTTTAAAATGAGTCGTTTATTAATGGGTGTCAGATTATATAGTAATTCATATGTACTCAAAGATCTCAGGTAATATTTAATAATATTAAGTTGTACTAAGTTTGAACAAAGATCATATAAACAATCGTTCCGCTAACAATACTTAATAGAGCATTTCTTTTATAAATATGAAGTCCAGCAGTTACTAGCAATGCAATAAATGTATAGACAATTTCAAATGTTAAGTACTCAACATCCTTTAGCATATAAATTACAAGTATTGTCATCACCATTGGCGGTGTGCTTTTAGAAATGTAATTAAACAAAGAGCTCTCTTGACCTTTACCAAAAAGTAAAAATGGCGTCAGCCTTGTAATATAAGTTGCTACTGTCATCACAAGCATAGCAGCTAGAAGATAATTTATTTCATTCATTAGACTGTATTTTGATTAATCGCAATAAAACTATTGATGCGATTGAAAGAATAATGGCAACCAAAAGCATATGTTTTATAAAAAATAATAAAGCAATAGCAGATGCGATGAATGCGATGACAAACGGCAGCAACCTTTTCACCTTCACCCACTGCTCAATAAGTAACACCACAAACAAAGCAGTCGCTGCAAACTCCATTCCATTCGTATTGAATGACAAAGCATTTGCTGTTAAGGCGCCAATAGTACATCCCAGAACCCAATATAATTGGGCAAATAGCGTTATGAAGAAATAATAACGCTCCTTAGTAAAATTTTTAGGAACCTTAATTGTGGTCATGAGCGCATAAGTCTCATCCGTTAGACCAAATATTAAATATAACTTTCTAAGATTCCAATTACCAAAACTTTCAAGGAAGGCAAGACCATAGAACATATGCCTTGAGTTTAAGAAAAATGTTGAAATTGCAATTTCTAATAAACCTATTCCAGAAGAGAGAAGCCCAATTGCCATAAACTGAGCAGCTCCAGCATACACAAAGATGGCCATCAAGGATGCGAAATACCATGGGTAACCGAGCTCCTGGAACAGAAGACCAAAGGCAATCCCTAAAGGTACAAAACCAAATAGAATTGGTAGCGATATTGTTAATGCAGAACGAATCATTGGCACAATTTTAATAATTTAAAAAGCGATTGAAGTGTGTAATTAAACAGAAAAAAATAAAAGATATATATTAATTCATGTATACTTTTTATACTAACAAATGATTGCCAAGTAGGTCAAGTTTTAATTGACATATTTAAACAATTAAACCTATAATAACATATTGATAACTCATATATATGAGTTCTAAAAATCTATTAAAACTATTTAAAAAAATAATTAATTTATGTCTCAATTAGTACCGCCCCACGCAAGTAATGAACTCAAAATCCTCGCTTTAGGAGGAGATGCATTAAATTCAGAGCTGAAAAAAACAGACTCAATGGATAAATTGTTTTGTTCATCAAGAGAGTTTGGTGATTTGATCATGCTTGGTATTGGTGGTTTTACTCCTCTTGAAGGTTTCATGGGAAAAGCTGACTGGCTAAGTGTGTGTAAAAATATGGCATTGGACAATGGAACTTTTTGGCCTATCCCAATAACACTTTCTACTGATAATGAAGATTTAAAAGTTGGTCAAGAAGTTGCTATTGTGTACGAAAAAAATAATGCAGTTATCGCTACAATGCTTATTTCTGAAAAATACTTAATTGACAAAGAGCTAGAGTGCAACGAAGTATTCAAGACTAGCGACATAAAACATCCTGGTGTTGCCTTAGTTATGGCCCAAGGTAAATACAATCTTGCTGGAGCTGTAAAAGTTTTATCAGATGGAGGATTTCCAAATCAATATGGTGACCTTTACATGACACCTTCTGAAACACGCGCATACTTTGTAAAAAAAGAATGGTCTACTATAGCTGCATTTCAAACTCGTAACCCTATGCATCGCTCGCATGAGTATTTAGCTAAAATTGCTATAGAGATATGCGATGGAGTAATGATTCATTCAACTTTAGGAGAACTAAAGCCAGGTGACATTCCTGCTGATGTTCGCTCCAAATCTATTTCAGCATTAATTGAAAATTACTTTGTAGATAACACTGTTCTCCAATCTGGATACCCATTGGACATGAGATACGCTGGTCCAAGGGAGGCATTACTTCATGCGCTATTCAGACAGAATTATGGGTGCTCTCATCTTATAGTAGGACGCGATCATGCGGGTGTTGGAGATTATTATGGACCATTTGATGCTCACAATATTTTTGATGAAATTGACAATGGTCTGGCTACTAAGCCCTTAAAGATTGATTGGACATTTTGGTGTGAAAAATGTGCTGGAATGTCAAGCATGAAAACTTGCCCACATGATCAGGAAGACAGACTAATGCTTTCAGGCTCTAAATTAAGACATCTTCTTAGTGAAAACCTAGAAGTTCCTGATAATTTTTCAAGACCTGAAGTTGTTGAAATTCTTCGTAAGTACTATTCTAAAATTAAAGAAAGTGACAAAGTAAAAGTTGAACTTAAAGGGCATTCTGCGAAATAGATGAAGATGAAATTAAATTTAATCAACAATCCTGGTCTATTAGTTATGAGTTTTCTGGTTCTATAAAAATTGAATTACAAATGCGCAAATATTCTACAATCTCATGCTCGGAAATATAGTGAATTTATTATGGATAAGGGCCTCCATAATACAACAAAAAAAAGGAAAAATATAATATGATATCTATTAACCCATTTTCTGAAATTTCAGCATTTATTCCATCTTTTGTAATGCAAACTTATGTAATTGCAATGTTTGTTCTTGTTATAGGTGCCACGCTTTTTGATGTGGTTCATAAAAAGAGTGCTAAGTATTTCTTCAACAACTCAGTTAAAGCAAAAAAATCTGCAACCAGAAACGTAGGCTCTGGAGAAAAAGTTTCTATTGCTTTTAAAACTGCAACCAATGAAATCTTAACCTCGTCAGAATTTTGCAGCACTAGAAGAAGATTGGCTCACCTTCTGACAATGTATGGATTTATCATTTTTGTCGTTGCGACAGTTGTAATGATTTTTTCTTACTCAACTCCTAACACAATGACTCCTTCAATTTGGCCATTAGCATGGCATTTAGGTGCAGCTATGCTTTGTGTTGGTGGTTATTGGTTTTGGTTCTTTATAAGAGTTGATGTTGCGGCTGAAGGTAATAAGTGGTACAGAGTAATTAGGGCAGACTTATTTGTTCTATCGCTCTAGCTATGTCTACTTTTGCGCTCCTATGGTCTTACATGCAGTCCAATGGAATTAATATCTGGCAAACTCTATTTTTTGGGCTATTCATTGGGGCTAGCACTGTTCTATTTGGTGGTGTCTTATGGTCAAAATTTGCCCACATGTTTTATAAGCCTGCTGCAGCTTTTCAAAAACGAGTTACTAAAGCTGACGGTTCAAGAGAGAACCTTCCAGAACCTGCTGATATGCCAAAGAAATTTGGCCTTGGAATTGAGCGCGAAGCGCCAAGACATTACTAATAATAACTAATTTTCGGAGAAAATATTATGCCAACTTTTGTATACATGACTAGATGCGATGGCTGTGGACACTGTGTAGATATCTGTCCATCTGACATTATGCACATTGACAAGACTATTCGACGTGCAGTCAATATTGAGCCAAACTTTTGCTGGGAGTGTTACTCGTGTGTTAAAGCATGCCCTCAAAATGCAATTGATGTAAGAGGTTATGCTGACTTTGCTCCAATGGGCCATAGCGTAAGAGTTCTTCGTGAAGAAGAAAAAGGAACTATCTCTTGGAAAATTAAATTTAGAGATGGTCGTGAGAAAAACTTTGTTTCTCCAATTACTACGCAACCATGGGGTGAAAAAATTCCAAAACTTGCGGACTTAGAAGTTCCTGATCAAGCAGCACTTGATTCACAACTTTTATGTTTTGAGCCAGATGCTCTTAACATTGAAACTGGATTACCCGTAATAAATAAAGATAAGCTAAAAGAGGGAGTTTACTACTAATGGCTAAGAGAAAAACTGTTTGGGAAGACTGCGATATATTAGTTGTTGGTGGTGGTATGGCTGGAACTGGTGCTTCTTATGAGGCTAGATATTGGGGCCGTGATATGAGAATTATATGTGCCGAAAAGGCAAACATTGATCGAAGTGGTGCAGTAGCTCAAGGCCTTTATGCGATCAACTGCTATATGGGAATGCAGTGGGATGAAAACCAACCCGAAGACCATGTTCGATATGCACGTAATGACTTGATGGGATTAGTTCGTGAGGACCTTGCTTTTGATATGGCTCGACATGTTGACTCTGCCGTTCACAAATTTGAAGAATGGGGCCTACCCATTATGAGAAATGAAGAGACTGGTCGTTACCAGCGCGAAGGTAAATGGCAAATAATGATTCACGGTGAAAGCTACAAACCTATCGTTGCAGAAGCGGCGCGCAAGTCAGTAGACAAAATTTATAACCGAATTATGATTACGCATCTTTTAATGGATGAGGCTAAGGAAAATAGAGTTGGTGGAGCAGTTGGCTTTAATTGCCGTACTGGTGATTATCATGTTTTCCGTGCCAAAGCAGTAATTGTAGGAGCAGGTGGTGCCTCTCATATCTTTAAGCCTCGTTCAGTAGGTGAAGGAATGGGAAGGACTTGGTATGCTCCATGGAGTAGTGGTTCAGCCTATGCGCTTCCAATTCAGGTGGGCGCTAAGATGACACAAATGGAAAACCGAATTGTGTTAACGCGATTTAAAGATGGTTATGGGCCAGTTGGTGCATATTTTCTCCACCTCAAAACATATACTCAAAATACTTACGGTGAAGAGTACGAATCTAAGTGGTATGAACACACTAAAGCTATGGTTGGTGAATATATTGATCACACTCCGACGCCGACATGTTTACGTAACCATGCGTTTATAGAAGAAGTTAAAGCTGGTAGAGGACCAATTCACATGGTCACCATGGAAGCTTTTCAAGATCCGCATCTAGAAGTAATTGGATGGGAAAACTTCCTAGGAATGACTGTCGGTCAAGCAGTTGTTTGGGCTTCTCAAAATATTGATCCTAAATATACTAATCCTGAACTAACTACATCTGAACCCTACGTAATGGGCTCTCATGCTACTTGTTCTGGTGCATGGGTCAGTGGGCCTGAAGATATTTCCCCGCCTGAGTATTTCTGGGGATACAACCGAATGCTAACTGTTGAAGGCCTCTTTGGTGCTGGTGATACTGTTGGTGGAACTGCCCATAAATTTTCTTCAGGCTCGTTTACTGAAGGAAGGATAGCTGCAAAAGCAGCCGTTAAATATATCCAAGATATGGGTGATGACAAGATTCAAGTTAGTAATAAACAGTGTGATGATCTGAAAGAGATTATTTATAAGCCATTAGAAAACTATACAGTAGGTCGTAATGAAATTACTGCTGGTACAGTGTCGCCAAGCTATATATTGCCTATTCAAGGGCTCCAACGTCTTGAGAAAATTATGGATGAATATTGTGGTGGTATTGGTGTTAACTATATGACGAATGGAAACCTACTTACAAAATGTATTGAGCTCTTAGAAATATTGCAAGAAGATCTTGAGCATATAGGCGCTGAAGATCTTCATCAGCTTATGCGTGGATGGGAATTAAGACATCGCACAATTACTTCAGAATGTGTTGCACAGCATACATTATTTCGTGAAGAAACGCGCTGGCCAGGTTATTACTATAGAGGCGATCACATGAAATTAGATGATGAGAATTGGCATTGCCTAACTGTTTCTAGACGTGATCCAAAAACTGCTAAATGGACTATGGAAAAAGCGCCCCTTTATCATATAGTTGATTAATCAGATTTAAAGTATCTAGAACTGGGGTCTCAATTTGAGGCCCCAATAATAATGCTATTAGATTATCATACAATCCAAACTTAAAAACTACTAGGTGAACTAAATGAATCTTCTTGAGAAAACTAACGAAGAAATACTTGAAATTGCAGATCCATTGATGGATGAGTTAGTTGCATCATCAAATAAACGAGATTACCTAGGCTTTATTAAACACTTTTCAAAAGAAATGTTGATGGGTGCAAATGAGATTGAAATGGGAAAGCAGTGGACAAAAAATAAAATGTTATCAAGCTTATCTGTTGAAAGAGAGTTCTTAGGCTGCCTTAGAAGAGGTGATCATGTTTCAATTCTATATAAGCAAACTAGTGATGAAGTTCCTGGAGAATTTTTAGGTCGACTTGTTCTGGGTATTCAGGACTCTGAAGTCAAAATATTTGGTGCAACTATTTTTTAATACTTCTTTAAATTATTGAATTCGAATCTGAATACTCAATCTATTACACTATTAGAAATATGAGCGAAACAATCTCCATAAACAAATTTGTTGAACTAACTTACAGAATCATAGATCAATCTAATGGTGAAGTTATAGAGCAGGTCGAAGAGCCATTAGGGTATGTTCAGGGAGATAATTCATTATTGTTCAATCAGGTAACCAAAGAGCTTGAAGGTAAATGTGTTGGTGATGAAGTAGAGATTTTACTGAAAGCAGAAGATGCCTTTGGAAAAAAGGCTGATGAACTAATTTTTACAGATGATATCAATAATGTTCCAATGGAATATAGATTTATTGGAGCATCTGTTACTATGCAAAATGATAAAGGTGGCACTAAAGATTTCATAGTTTCAAGTATTGAAGATGGGAAGCTCACAATTGATGGCAATCATCCTCTTGCGGGCAAAGATATTATTTTTTATGTAGAAATTTTATCAATTCGTGAAGCAACTGCTGATGAAATCATTGAGGGTGGAAAGTTAGATTAAATATAGTTAATTTTTAAAAAATATCGTCATAGATGTGTTGCTCAATATTCCATTCTTTTTGACTTTCAATAGTCAGCGTTAGACATCTCGCAGCCCCATAATTTCGGATCTTTCCAGCAGAGCCTGGATTTATAACCCAAGGTGTTTGCTGATTATCAATAACTTGTTTATGAGTATGCCCATATATGATGACCCTTGAATCTGGGTAAGTAGCCCTCAAAGAATCATGACTTGGCTGAACATGTCCATGTAAATGGCCATGCTCTATTGCTATGCTGCCTCCAGGAAACTCTACTAACTCAACCTCACCAAAAGAAGATATATGCTGATCATTGTTACCCTTTACGGCAATCATTTTTTGCTTTGGGTTTAATGCAGACAAAGAACTTTCCTCTATGATATCCCCTGCATGAATGACAAAGTCACAATCATTCATAAGGTCTATTACTCCTGGATGAATTGTTCCATGAGTATCTGACAGGATGCCAATTTTTATCACTATTGGAGTGACTTTAGTCTCAATCGAAGCGCATTAAGTTTGATGAAGCCCTCAGCATCTTTCTGATCGTATGCTCCACCATCATCTTCAAAGGTTGCAATTTTTTCACTAAATAAGCTATTATCTGATTTACGACCAACTACTGAGGTATTGCCTTTATATAGTTTCAGCCTAACTATCCACTAACATTTTCTTGCGAGGCATCAATTGCTGCTTGCAGCATTTCACGCTCTGGTGCAAACCAAAAACCATTATAAATAAGCTTGGCATACTTTGGCATTAACTCATCTTTAAGATGTGCAGCTTCTCTGATCTAAAGTAAGTGATTCGATAGCACGATGAGCTCTTAACATAATCGTACCAGCGGGTGTTTCATAACATCCACGAGACTTCATGCCAACAAAACGATTCTCTACAATATCAAGCCTACCAATCCCATGCGCACCACCTAGTTTGTTGAGTTCTTCCATGACTTGAGCTGGCGACATTGATTCACCATTTATAGCAATGATGTCACCTTTTTCATAAGTTAACTCAATATATTCAGCGCGATCTGGAGCCTCTTCAGGGGAGACTGTCCAGCGCCACATTTCATCCTCTGCTTCCTGCCATGGATCCTCAAGCAAGTCACCCTCATAAGAAATATGAAGTAGATTAGCGTCCATTGAGTATGGTGATTTCTTTGATTGTTTTTTATAGTCTACTTCAATATTATGCTCTTCAGCATATTTCATTAAGCTCTCACGAGAAGATAGATCCCATTCACGCCAAGGTGCAATAATTTTAATTTCTGCATTCATAGCATATGCACTTAGCTCAAACCTTACTTGATCATTGCCTTTTCCTGTTGCTCCATGAGAGATTGCATCTGCACCAACTTCTTTGGCAATTTCAACCAGCCGCTTAGAGATTAAAGGTCGTGCAATAGACGTGCCTAAAAGATACTCCCCTTCATAAATAGCATTTGCTCGAAACATTGGAAAAACAAAATCACGTGCAAACTCTTCACGTAAATCTTCGATATAAATTTCCTTTATCCCCATGGCTTTAGCTTTAAGACGAGCTGGTTCAACTTCTTCACCCTGACCAATATCTGCTGTAAAGGTTACTACTTCACAATCATATGTTTCCTGTAACCATTTAGCAATAATGCTAGTATCTAATCCACCCGAGTATGCTAATACGACTTTATTCATTATTTTTCTATGTAGTTAAATTCTTTTTTATAAAGCACTTCATTTTCAGAAGTAACGACTTCGACTATCCATTTTCCTGTCCAGGTATGCCAAAGATTTTTTGATGACCAAACCCTCCAACGAGGACCTTTAATATCAAAAATAACATCGGCCATCACTTTATTATTATATATCCAGCGATGCTTAACACTTGTACCTTGAAGATTACGAATGTTTGTAAAAAAGTAGATTTTACCCAAAGAATTGTCAAGCTCTCCAACAATATTAAAGGGCTCTCTGTCTACAATCTCTGTCGCAAATTCTGCATTAGAAATATTTTGATGTGGCCATTCATTTGCAAATACATTAGAAAATAAAAATACACTGAGCATTAATACGGTTAATTTTTTCATTTAATCCACCCAATTTATAATATGTTCAAATAAAAGATCTTTTGAAACTTCATTATCTCTATACGTTCTTCCTCTTACAGAAATACCTGCCAAATGAACACTATTCTTATCCCCACTTATTAGTGGGTGCCACATAGGTAACTCTTTCCCTTCGTATAGTAGTCGATATGCACATGTACTTGGAAGCCAATTAAACTTTTTTCCCCAATCTGGCTTAATACTTAAGCAGTCTGGAACATATTTCTGACGGTTGTCGTAGTGTGGACAAGAGCACTCCTCTTCATCTAAATAATGACAGGCGACATCTGTAAAGTAGATCTTTCCAGAATCCTCATCTTCCAGCTTATGTAAGCAGCATCTTCCACAGCCATCACAGAGCGACTCCCACTCCTTAGAACTCATCTGAGATAAAGTTTTATTTTTCCAGAAAGGTTTATCTAAATTTTCCAAAGTTTTTTATAAATTACCATTGCTAGTCGATACAATAATTATAAACTTATTGAAGAAAATAATCTTTCAATTCCAATAGCTACGCCAGAACAATGTGGAAGGCCAACTTTTATATCTCTCAAAAACTCCTCATCAACTAATAACTTTTTCTTTTCAATCATTTTTCTTTTATATAACTCGTTATTAAATCGATCTCGATATTCATCAGCAGATTGTATTTCTTCATAACCATTAGCAATTTCAATACCATTTATATACAATTCAAAGCGATGGGCGATAGGGCCATCAATTTTTGCAAGTGCTGACTGCTCTTTAGGGTAATCATAAATAAAGCAAATAGGGATTTGACTTATCTTTGGCTCAATGAGATGCACAAAAAGAAGGGTTTGAAGATCCTCAATCCAGTCATAATCTGAATTTAAACCTAATGAATTTGCAATTTTCTTTAGGTCTTCCAGATCAGCATTTAATATATCAATATTGCCATACTCAAAAAAAGCTTGTGCGTATGATATTTTAATTGCAGCATCAGTCTTCCCAAGCATTTTTAGTAAATCTATAATTTCGTCAACCAAAGAATGCATATCGAAATCAATACGGTAGAACTCCAGCATTGTAAATTCGTTAGAGTTATTACTCCCATATTCATTATCTCTATATACTTGGCAAATTTGAAATATATCTCCGCTTCCTTTGGATAAAAGTCGCTTCATTTCTAACTCAGGAGATGTATGTAAATATAGATCAGTTGGCCTAGAGATATCACGATTAACTTTCACTTCAATGCTATCAATATAGACATCGGTTGAAGGAGAGAACAAAAGGGAAGGAGTTTTTACTTCAGTGACCTTACGAGAATAAAAAAATTCCCTAATTTTTATGATTAAATCTTGATAATGAACTAGATTTTTTTTTACTTTGGACATGTCAGCCTATATTAGGCGCGACCTGAATACTCATTTGTTCTAGTATCAACTTTGACCTTATCTCCAATACCAACAAACAAAGGAACCTGAACGACCACACCGGTATTTAAGGTTGCTGGTTTACCACCAGTTCCAGCTGTATCTCCTTTAAGGCCAGGGTCTGTATCGATCACTTCTAATATAACTTGAATTGGAGGAACGACTGTAATTGGATTATTATTCCACAAGGTCACAGTACAAATATCTTGCTCCACTAAATAGTCTACAGCACTTCCCATTGACTCTTCACTCAAGTCATATTGCTCAAATGATTCAGGCTCCATAAAATGCCATTTTTCACCATCACTATAAAGGTACTGCATTTCTAACTCCATAACATCGGCGCCCTCAAGTGACTCACCTGATTTATATGTCTTCTCAAGAGTTTTACCTGTAATAAGATCTTTAAATTTAACTCGATTAAAGGCCTGTCCTTTTCCAGGCTTTACAATTTCATTATTGACAATTGAACATGGATTACCATCGAGAATCAATTTCAAACCGTTTTTAAACTGGCTAGTACTGTAATTCATATTGTTTTAATCCTAAAGTTTTAAGGGAAAAGGCATAAATTTATAAATGAATATTTTAATAAGTTATAAAAGAAATATATTCATAATTTAAAAATTTGAAATAAAGACAACAAACGAAGAATGTTAAAATACCCTTCCACATATTTTAACCCTAATGTTTTAATTATATGCATATACATGAACACCAGGCAAAAGGCTTATTTAAGAAACATAATATTAAAGTTCCTGAATTTATTGTTGTTTCAAATAGTAATGAAACTCAATCTGCTTGTGAGAAACTTGGTGGCTCAATTTGGGTTGTTAAAGCTCAAGTTCATGCTGGAGGCAGGGGAAAAGGTGGAGGTGTTATTGTATGCAGTAAAGTGCAGGATGCAGTTGATGCCAGTAAAAAATTAATAGGTACTAATTTAATTACTCCACAGACTGATGCAAATGGTCAACCTATCAATGAAGTCATTATTGAGGCTGGTCAAGATATTTCTAAAGAGTTGTACTTGGGCCTTCTTGTTGATCGTGCTACAGAAAATATCACAATTCTCGCTTCAACAGAAGGTGGAATGGATATCGAAAAAGTTGCCTCAGAAACGCCTGATAAAATTATTAAACAAAAAATTAATCCTCTAGGTAAATTATCAGTCGAAGAATGTGTCAATGTTGCTAAAAAACTTGGGCTAGATTTATCACTTCACGATGAGTTTGCTTCGACACTTCTTGGACTTTATGCTATTTTTACTGAGCATGATGCCAACCTTATTGAAATAAACCCACTTATTATTACTGGTCAAAATGAAATCATGGCTCTTGATGGTAAAATTGATTTTGATGATAATGCGCTCTATAGAAATGAATCAATTGCTAATCTAAGAGATATTGCACAAGAAGATGAAAAAGAAAGAAGTGCTAGCGAACATCAATTAAATTATATCTCTCTAGATGGCTCTGTGGGCTGTATGGTAAATGGTGCTGGATTAGCAATGGCGACAATGGATTTGATAGAATATCATGGTGGATCACCAGCTAACTTTTTAGATGTAGGCGGAGGCACAACTGCTGATAGAGTAGCAATAGCTTTTGAAATAATTCAAAGTGAAGAAAATGTTAAATCTATTTTAGTAAATATTTTTGGTGGTATAGTGCGCTGTGATCTTATTGCAAATGGTATTTTACAAGCAATAGAGAAAGTAGGATTAACGCTTCCAATTATTGTAAGACTCGAAGGAACAAATGCACAAGAAGGCCTTCAAATTCTTAATAAAAGTAACTTTAATATTATTACTGAGGCTGACTTAACTAAGGCCGCTAAACAAGCTGTGGAGATGGCCAAATGAGTGTCTTAATTAACAAAGAAACCAAAGTAATCTGTCAAGGTTTTACTGGCAAGCAAGGTACGTTTCATTCTGAACAATCCATTGCATATGGAACAAAATTTGTCGGTGGCGTAACGCCTGGCAAAGGTGGACAAACCCACTTGGAAAAACCAGTCTTCAATTCTGTTGCACAGGCTATGGCTGAAACAGGAGCTAATGCCACAATGATTTATGTGCCGCCAAGGTTTGCATTTGCCTCTATAGTCGAGGCGATTGAAGCTGAGATGCCCGTAATTGCATGCATAACTGAAGGCATTCCTGTGCAAGATATGATTAAAATTAAAGCCATTATAGCAGGCAGTAAGTCAAAATTAATTGGACCAAACTGCCCAGGGTTAATTACTCCAGATGAATGTAAACTTGGCATTATGCCGGGTAATATCCACAAGAGTGGCTCAGTTGGAATTGTCTCTCGTTCAGGAACATTAACCTATGAAGCAGTTCACCAAACTACTCTAGCAGGACTTGGTCAAAGCACTTGTATTGGTATTGGTGGTGACCCTGTTCAAGGAATGAATTTTATTGACTGCCTTAAATTGTTTGAAAAAGATGATGACACGCATTCAATAGTAATGGTTGGTGAGATTGGTGGAATGCTGAAGAAGAGGCTGCGGAGTATATTAAGTCAAATATTTCTAAACCTGTTATTTCATATATTGCTGGACTTACCGCTCCCAAAGGAAAAAGAATGGGTCATGCAGGCGCAGTAATAAGTGGTGGGTCTGGGGATGCTAAAAGTAAAATTCAAGCACTAGAAAATGCCGGAGTAAGTGTTGCACCTACCCCAGCATTAATGGGACAAACTTTGCTTGAAGCTCTCTAAAAATATAATGTATTTTCTTTCAGTCAATTAAATGAAAGTGATTAGAAATAGTAGGTTTGCAGTTTCAGTAATTTTTGCTATTAACGGTGTTGTATTTGGAACATGGGCATCTCGAATTCCAGAAATTTCAGATTTTCATAACTTATCACCCGCTGCTTTAGGTTTATTAATATTTCTTCTAGGTTTATCAGCTATTGTCGCATTTTCAGTTTTTGGGAGAGCTGCAGATCGTTATGGGGCATCAACTGTAACAAAAAGAACCACTTGCCTATTAATACCTCTTACGCTTATCTTTATAGCTTTTGCAAACTCAATATGGATGCTTGTAGCAGCGATCATTTTCTTTGGAGCAATCCATGGAGGTGATGATGTAGCCATGAACGCCTGGGCTGCGGAAGTTGAGCGTAAAAGATAATCATCCATTAATGTCGTCTTTTCATGCAATGTGGAGCTTGGGAGCTGGCCTTGGTGCAGGCTCAGGAGTATTGACTGCTTACTATAAAATTGGAATGCCAGTGCATTTTACAATTACTTCAATTATAATTTTCTTGGTTATGCTTACTGTTGTAACTATCCCTTTCAACTCTGAAAAGAAAGAAAAAGACAGTAAAGATCCATTTATTTCTATTCCAAAAGGAGCCTTGCTTCCTGTCGCTCTTATTACTTTTTTTGCCTCATTAGGAGAGGGTATGGTTGCAGATTGGAGTGCTATTTTTCTTAGAAGTGTTGCAGATCTTTCGAATGGCAGTGCGGCTATAGGATTTACTGTTTTTTCTGTTTGTATGTTTGCAATGAGACTTATGGGTGACAAAATTGCATTAAAGTTTGGCGCCTCTAAAACAGCACGTTATTCTGGATTAGTTGCTTTAGTAGGCTCTTTAATTGTATTAACATTTAAGTCACTCGTACCATTAATGATTGGCTTTGGCCTAATAGGGCTAGGCATTGCTGTCATCATTCCTCTAGCATTTTCTCGTGCTGGTAAAGACAAAGAAATATCTCAGGGAGCTGCAATTGCCAGCATTGCAACCCTTGGATATGGAGGCATGCTACTTGGCCCATTATTTGTAGGCCTTATTGCTGAGGCAACTTCAATTAAAACCGGCTTTCTGCTGTTACCAATCTTAGCTTTCTTAATTTTTCTGCTTTCAAAGCATCTCTCTATTAAATCACTCTGATTTTTTCTCCAAAAGCATTGCATCGCCATAGCTAAAAAAACGATATTTTTCTTTAATAGCATGGCTATAAGTCTCAAACATTTCCTCAAAACCTATAAAAGCACTCACCAACATTAAGAGTGAAGATTTTGGTAAATGAAAATTTGTAATCATAGCATCTACTATTTGAAACTTAAATCCTGGGTATATAAAAATATCTGTATCTCCCTTTTGGTGCTTTAAGCTTCCATTAACTGAAGCTGACTCTAAGGCTCTTACAGCTGTGGTGCCAACCGCAATTATTCTCCCACCAAGCGCCTTTGCTTGCTCTATCTTATCTATTGTTTCAGTAGAAATTTCATAATACTCACTGTGCATTTTATGACTCTCAATATCCTCAACTTTAACAGGCTGAAAAGTTCCTGCCCCAACATGTAAAGTTAAAAATGTATGATTGATACCTTGATTTTCAAGGCTAGATAACAACATCTCATCAAAATGAAGTCCTGCAGTAGGAGCTGCAACTGCACCATCATTTTTAGCATATACTGTCTGATACCTACTCTGGTCTTCTTTAGAGTCCTCTCTATTAATATATGGTGGCAAAGGGATATGCCCAATTTCATTAAGTACATTTAGAATAGAATCTGACTCAAAGTTAACCTTATAAATACCATCGTTTTTATCACATATCTTGATGCGGCTTTTATTTTCAAGGACTACATAAGTACCAATTTTTGGAGATCTACTTGACTTAATCATTACTAACGCTTCATGATCATTAATCAATCTCTCAACTAGAACTTCAACCTTACCTCCAGAATCTTTATGTCCAAATAATCGAGCCGCTATAACTTTTGTATCATTAAGAACTAGTAAGTCATTTGGTTTGAGAAAATTACCCAATTGAGAAAAAGTAGAGTCATCAATTATATCTCTTAGCACTAGTAACCGTGAATCAGTCCTACTTGAACTAGGGTATTGAGCAATTAAAGACTTTGGTAGGTCAAAATCAAAATCACTTAGCTTCATTGTCTACCTTTGAGGCATTAACTCGACTCATTGCTGCCTCAATTTTTTCTTTCTGAATCTTGTCTTTTGCCATTTTCTCCTTCAGAGCAATCATCCTTGCCTCCAGTAGATCAGACCTTTCCTGTTTGTTTCTTTCTAAACGCACTTCACGGAACTCAAATCTCCTTCTAGCCTTTTCTCTTTGGTCACTCTCTTGGCTTTGTTTTTTATACAACTCATTATAGAATTGATAATAATTAACAAAAGGAATTTCAAAATTTGGCTTAATGTCAATCATATCAATACAATCTACTGGGCAAACTGGTAGGCATAAATCACAGCCAGTACACTCTTCAGCAACAACTTGCGTCATAACTTTTGATGAGCCTATAAAAGCATCCACTGGACAGGCTTTAATACACAAGAGTGCATCCAATGCAGACTTTTTCATCAACCAAGGCAATTTGCTTTGGCTTTGTTTCACCATGTGCTTCATTTAAAAGAAGAGCTTCAACACCTAGAAGCTCGGCTAAAGCATCAATCCCTTCCTGTCCTCCTGGAGGACATTGGTTAATTTCAGCATCACCATTTGCTATTGCCTCAGCGTATGGCCTGCAACCTTCAAAATCACACTGTGTACATTGGGTTTGAGGCAAGATAGCATCTATTTGATCAACTAACGAGCTCCCTTTGATCTTAGCAGTATATCCTAAGCCAATATTGATTAAAAAATTCTCGTTCATATGGCTGGTAATTTTAAACTAAATATAGTTTATAGTCTTTACTGACTATGAAAGTTACGCTTGAAAAAAGGAAACTTCAAAGACTTACGCAGTATATATTTTTTGCTTTCTTAACAGAACTTGAAAGGTAAAGTTTTTACTTAAAGACTGTCATTCATATTAGGCCTAATAAAGCTTGGACTCAAGATTCAACAAAAGCACGCTCAATAACGAAGTGGCCTGGCTCCACATTACGAGCCTCAATAAAGCCCTTAGATTCAAGCATATCTACTAACTCCTTAAGCATGCTAGGGCTTCCACAAATCATAAATCGATCGTCTACTAAATTGGGCTGAGGCTGCTTCAAATCTAAAAACAACTTACCACAACTCATCAGTGTAGTTAGGCGGCCATTATTTTTAAAGGGCTCACGGGTTACTGTAGGATAGTAGACCAGTTTCTCCCTTACTATTTCCCCAATATATTCATCATTTGGTAAAACATTTTCAATGAAATCAGAGTAGGCCAGCTCAGAAACTTCACGCACACCATGAGCCAAGATAACCCTGTCGAATTGGTCATAGATTTCTGGATCTTTAATGATGCTCATAAATGGCGCCAAACCTGTTCCAGTACAAAGCAAGTAAAGGTAGCGTCCAGGAAGCATATTGTCTGGAATTAAGGTTCCTGTGGACTTCTTGCCCACTAGAACTTCATCGCCTACAGCAAGGTTTTGCAGCTTGGAGGTAAGAGCGCCATCTTGTACTTTAATACTATAGAACTCAAGCTCATTCTCATAGTTAGCACTAGCTATACTATAGGCGCGCATCAATGGCTTACCATCAGAAGGAAGACCAATCATTGTAAAGTGGCCATTCTTAAAACGATAGCCTGGGTCACGAGTAGTACGAAAGCTAAATAATGTGTCATTCCAGTGATGGACATGAGTCACTCTTTCAGTTATCAATGTCGACATACATTCCCTCTTTGGCTTATTAATTGCATAGCTTTTTTGTATATAAAATTTGGGTAAATTATACTATTAATCTAGTATTTTTGCTGAAGCCCTGAATTGTTTGCAGCCTCTTGATAACAAATACTAAACCCATTGGCGTAATCTTCTTCATTCAATCCTATATAAGAGTCAAGCAATACATAACTTGTAACTCCAGATCTAATCATAAATTGCAATTGATCTAGGTGGGCATTAATACCAATAACTTCACCTAAAAATTGCCATCTCTTTCTTAATAAATAAGCCTGAGAATAGCCTCTACCATCATCAAAATTATTAAAATCAAGAACTATTAACTCTAAAGAATCAAGGTAATCTTTGATTAAAAAAACATCGTCTGAAGGCGCAATAATAACCCCTACAGAGAGTTTTGATAACTTCTCAATATTTTCAATCCATTCTTGAAAAGAAACAAGGTCAACACTTTCATAATCTTTGTTTAGTATGCTCTCTATTTGACAAGCTTCACCCATATACCTTCTCCTTAAATGGAGCAATACCTATTCTTTTAAAGACGTCAGTAAATCTCTCCTGATTTTGTCGATGTTTTAGGAATACATTAACAATAGTTTCAACAGCATCAACAATATTTTCACCACTTACTGATGGCCCTAGTTTTTTTCCAATAACAGTTTCATACAGCGTCTCTCCTGCTAAAGTTATTTGATAATACTCTTCACCATTTTTTTGCATACCCAATAAGCCTATATCCGCTATATGATGGTGGGCACAGGAGTTTTCACATCCAGAGATATTAATATTTAAATCACCAATGTCGAGTAGCTTTTTCATATCATTAAAACGCTCCTGCACTCTAGTAGCTATCGGGATAGAAACAGCCTTAGCTAAATCACAATAGTCTCTGCCAGGGCATGCTACTATCTGAGCTAGGGTGCCTTGATGCGGACTAGCTAAACCATATTTTTCAAGAGAGCGCCATAAGTTATAAACCTGATCTTTTCTGACATAAGGAAAAACGATTGTTTGCCTTTTGGTCGTTCTAAGTTCACCTGAGCTGTACGTCTCAGCTAAGTCTGCCAGCTGCCTCATCTGCTCAGAGGTTGCATCACCAGGAGCTGCACCTAACTTTGTAAGCGATATATTAACAATACTGAAGCCATCAACTTTATGCCTGCGAACATTATTTTTCTTCCAAATACTGTAATTAAAGTCAACTTTTTCTTTAAAGCCGACTAAACCTATTGGCCTAATTGGCAAAGCAAAGTCTTTTTTTAGTTGCTCTAATTCAACTAGATTTAATTTTAACTTTGAATCATTTCTAGTTTGCTGCCAGTCTTCATCAACTAACCGAGAAAACTCCTCCGCTCCAAGCTCACGAACTAAAAACTTGATTCGCAACTTTTTCTGATGATCACGACGACCTTTTAAATTGTAAATTCTCATAGTAGATTCAAGATAACTAAGAATATCTTCAACCTGGATAAATGACGCAGTCTCTGCTGCAATCATAGCCGCCGCTCCAAGCCCGCCACCAACAAAAACACTAAAGCCCAATTGGCCTTTACCATTTCTAACGAGCCTTAAACCAAGGTCATGAATTCTTAATGCGGTTTCATCTAGTTTTGCCCCATTTATAGCAATTTTAAATTTCCCAGGTAGCCATGAAAACTCTGGATGAAGATTAAACCAGCGTCGTATTAATTCACAGTAAGGTCTTGCGTCCTCAATTTCACCCTCTGTTAAGCCAGACAAGGGGTCAGCCGTTATATTCCTTGTAGCTTTTCCACTTGTTTGGATTGCATGAAGGCCAGCATCTGAAAGCTCGCGAAGTAAATTAGCAATTTCAGGAAGCTCTATCCAATTGAATTGAATATTTTGTCGGGTTGTGAAGTGTCCAAAACCTCTATCATATTTGTCTGCCACATTGGCAAGAGACCTAAGCTGCTCAGAACTAAGAGTACCATATGGTATAGCAACTCTAAGCATATGAGCATGAAGCTCCATATAAAGTCCATTCCTAAGCCTAAGACTTCTAAACTTAGCATCATCCAAATCACCAGCTAAATGGCGCTTTAATTGTTTCTCAAATTGATCAACTCGCTCAACTAGAAATTTACTGTCTTCGGTGCTATATTGGTACATTAAACTATTTCTTTAAAATATGATGCGAATTATAGTAAAATATTCTATATTCTTAAGAATTAATATATAAAAAAGAATAATATTATAAATATAATTATAAATATAGTATATTATTTTAAATAATATGAATAACAGATAAAATTATGGATACTATTGACATTAAATTACTAGAGCTTCTCCAGCATAATGCAGAACTAACCATTCAGGAGCTTTCAAAGGAAGTTCACTTATCAACCACTCCATGCTGGAAAAGAATTAATCAATTAAAAAATAATGGTTACATTAATAAAACAGTCTCACTGGTAGATCGAAAAAGAGTTGGCGCCAACGTAACTGCAATGGTTTCTATCAAAGTCAACAACCACAATCAAGAAAGAATTAGTATTTTCTCCAAAACCATTCAAGATATACCTGAAGTTATTGAGTGCTATCGTATGAGTGGTGAGACAGATTATCTTCTTAAAGTTGTGGTAAGCGACATCGAGAGTTATGACGCTTTCTATAAAAATTTAATTGAAAAAGTTCAATTTCTTAAAGTTACTTCAAATTTTGCAATCGAAGAAATTAAAAGCACTACTGAAATACCATTAACTAAACTTGGACAGTAACCAAAAAAAATTGATTAAAGGACTATAACTTTCAGCAGTCCAACCATACAAACTATTATAAGCACACCGCCCATCCAGCGCTTAAATTTTGCATCACTTTTAATCATTCTTTCATGCATTCTAAGTCCAATAAAATGACCTAGAGCAGCTACTGGAATTAGCATTAAAGAAAAACGCCAATCTATATATACGCCAACAGCCATGAAGGCCACCATCTTTATTGAAACTAGGAAAAACCATAAAACAAACAAGGTATTTCTTAGTTTCTTCAAATCTATATGGTTCATATAAACTGCAACTAGAAGGACTCCTCCCATTAAGGAAGTGCCTGATAAATAACCACCAAAAAATAAAAGTAAATTATTTACCCAAGTCTTTTTAGAAATTATTTGACTATTATTTATCCAAGTTAATGAATAAAGAATTGTAATTAAATACACAATTACAGTCATTACATTTGGTGGAAGACTTAAAAGACCTATCACACCAATAATTTTTGCTGGAAGTATCCATGGCAGAGATTTCTTCAGGTATTGCCAGTCAACCTGTCTTAAGGAATTTGAAAGAGTGATGCTAGAAAAAAATAATAAATGAATCCCAATTATTGGCAGCCAATCTATTGGAGAGCCTCCAATGAGCATTAAAATTGGGAGACCTAGAACAGCACCTCCAAAACCAAGACCAGTCCTAACAAACCCAATCCAAGTAAATATTATGGCAATCATTAATAACTCTAAGGGTGAAAAGATCATTAATTTAAGTAGGAGTTAATAGAAGAAAATAATTGTAATTACAAAGTAATTACATAGATTTAATTACGTCTGCTAAGTAATTTGCAGATTCAGTTGCTAACTCTAAATCATTGCACTCAACCATCACTCGAACTAACGCCTCTGTCCCTGATTTTCTGATAAGAATTCGCCCCTTATCTGATAACTTAGACTCAGTCAGGTTAATTGCATCAACTAGATTAGAATTGTTTTTTAAATTTATATCATTTTCAATTTTAATATTTACAAGAACTTGAGGATACTTCGTCATCATAGTCTTGAGATCATAAAGGGTTTTTTGTGACTTGGAGATAACCTCTAATACCTGTAAAGCTGCTATTATTGCATCACCCGAAGTTGATTTATTTAAACAAATAATATGCCCAGAGCCCTCACCACCAAGAATAGCATTATTGTTTATTAACTCGTCCATGACATGCCTGTCACCAACATCTGCCTCAATAAAAGTGAGTCCCAGCTCTCCAAGAGCTTTCCTCATACCTAAATTAGTCATCTTTGTACCAACAACTGTATCAGATTTTAGTTCACCATTGTTTTTCCAGGCATTTGCAATGATATAAACAAGTTCATCACCATCAACCTTCTCTCCTAAGTGATCAACCATTATTAGCCTATCGCCATCACCATCAAAAGCAATCCCAAGATTAGCGTCTTGCTTTAAAACTTCTTGTTGGAGCTGTTTTGTATCTGTTGCTCCACAATTTCGATTGATGTTGTAACCATCTGGATTGTTATTAATCATTATGGTTGTAACGCCTAATTCTTTAAAAACATCTTCGGCAATATGATAAGTTGCGCCGTTGGCACAATCAATTATAATTTTTAAATTTGATAGATCACATTTTTTATCAAATGTTGATTTACAAAACTCAATATATCTACCTAGTGCTTGTCCGTATCTCTTTGCTTTCCCAATTGATGCAGAATCTACACTAACCATGGGTTTCGCAATTTTCTCTTCTATTGCTTTTTGCACTTTGTTACTGAACTTTACGCCTTTACTTGAAAAGAATTTAACGCCATTATCTTGGTATGGATTATGTGATGCACTTATGACAACGCCTGCGGACGCTCCAAACGCCTGAGTCAGGTATGCAATTGCTGGAGAAGGCATAGGTCCAAGCATGCCCACATTGACTCCTGCTGATAAAAACCCAGCTTCAAGCGCAGATTCAAATAAATATCCTGAAACCCTTGTATCTTTTCCAATAATTACACTTGCAGTACCGCCTTCAGTTTCACGCAAAACCGAGCCTACAGCCCAGCCAACTTTTAACAAAAAATCTGCAGTTATAGGGGCTACTCCAACCTCTCCTCTAATTCCATCAGTACCAAAAAAATTATTCAAAACTACTCCCTAAAATTTTGTATTTGTTCCCAGACTGTGAGCGCATCCTTTGTCTCTGAAACATCATGAACTCTAATAATATCCGCACCATTCTCAGCTGCAATTAACGCAGCAGTGACACTTCCAATGAGTCGCGAGTCAACATCTTTATCTCCTAATAAGGCTCCAATCATTGATTTCCTTGAGAGTCCAGCTAGAATTGAAACTCCAAAATCATGAAACTCAGAAAGATTCTTTAGTAAGGCTATATTATGACCTAAGTTCTTACCAAAGCCAAACCCTGGATCAATGGTGATAGAACCTAGCTGAATTCCAGCGTTCTCACATGCCGCGATTCGCTCGTGAAAGAATTTTTTAACATCATCGACAACATTGTCATACGATGGGTTGGTTTGCATAGTCCTAGGAGTGCCCTGCATATGCATTAGACAGACATCAGCTCGCAACTCAGCTGCCATCTCGAGAGCGCCATCTGCTCTCAATGCATTAACATCATTAATGATGCTTGCTCCTGCAGAAAAGGCCTCCTTCATAACAATAGGTTTAGAGGTATCAATTGATATTGGCACATCTATACTGCCGCTCAAAGCTTCAATTACAGGCATAACCCGCTTTAATTCATCTTCAGAGGAAACTGCAGGCGCGCCTGGTCTCGTTGACTCACCACCAATGTCAATAATTCCTGCGCCTTCTTCAACCATTAATTGGGCCTGAGTAACTGCACTAACTGAATCTAAGAACAAGCCTCCATCAGAAAAGGAGTCCGGTGTAATATTCAAAACGCCCATGATGATTGGTTGATTTACCATCATCACATCCTTCAATTATGCAAACTGCTCAGTACTTCCGTCGGCTTCTGGCTTCTTATCTGTAGATGGTTTTGCGCTCTCAGTTTCTCCACTTCCAGTTCCAAGCTCAGATGAGGCCTCCTCTGAATCTATTACTTCGGCGGGCTCTCGCATTGGAATTCTCGCCATTAAGTCATCAATCTGATTCGTGTCAATTGTCTCAAATTCAACAAGGGCTGCAGCCATTGCATCCAGTATATCTCTGTTATCTTCAAGAATTTTGTAGGCTAAAGAGTAATTAGTATCTATTATTTTTCGTATCTCACTATCTACCTTAGTAAAAGTTTCATCTGAAATATGCTTATGTTTTGTGACTTGGCGCCCCAAAAATACTTCACCCTCCTCTTCTCCATAAGACATTGGTCCCATGACGCTTGACATGCCCCATAACTTTACCATTTTATGAGCAATATCTGTTGCACGCTCAATATCATTACTAGCTCCAGTAGTTACCGCATCTTCTCCAAATACTATCTCTTCTGCAATACGACCACCAAACAATGATGCAACTTGGCAATTAAGCTTTCTTTTTGAAATACTATAACTATCTTTTTTAGGTAGGAACATAGTTACACCTAGAGCCCTACCTCTAGGAATAATACTTACTTTATAAACTGGATCATGCTCAGGAACTAGCCTTCCAACAATCGCGTGGCCAGCCTCATGAAAAGCTGTCATTTCCTTTTCAGAAGCATCCATAACCATTCCTTTGCGCTCTGAACCCATCATAATTTTATCTTTCGCTTTTTCAAACTCACCCATTCCTACTAATTCTTTACTCAGGCCTGCAGTAATTAGTGCAGCTTCATTTGTCAAATTAGCTAAATCAGCGCCTGAAAATCCAGGGGTACCTCTTGCAATGTCAATTGATTTAACATTTTTTGCAATTGGTAATTTTCTCATGTGTACTTTTAAAATAGCATCACGACCATTAATGTCAGGTAATCCAACAGTCACTGTTCTGTCAAACCTTCCGGGCCTTAATAAAGCTGGATCTAAAACATCAGGCCTATTAGTTGCCGCAACAACAATAATACCTTCTGATCCCTCAAAACCATCCATTTCAACCAACATTTGGTTAAGCGTTTGCTCACGTTCATCGTGTCCGCCGCCCATTCCCGCACCACGCTGACGACCTACAGCATCAATCTCATCAATAAAGATAATACAAGGTGCATTTTTTTTAGCTTGTTCAAACATATCTCGGACTCTAGAGGCTCCAACACCAACGAACATCTCCACAAAGTCAGAACCAGAAATGAAAAAGAAAGGAACATCTGCCTCACCAGCAACGGCTTTAGCTAATAATGTTTTACCGGTTCCTGGAGGGCCAACCATAAGAACACCTTTCGGGATTCTTCCACCAACTTTAGTAAATTTTCCAGGATCAGAAAGAAAGTCAACAAGTTCGCTCACTTCTTCTTTAGCCTCTTCAACGCCAGCAACATCCTCAAAGGTGACGTGCGATTCATCTTTTGTAATTAGGCGCGCTTTAGACTTTCCAAATGACATAGGATTATTTTTTCCACCCATTGCACCACCTGCGCCTTTCATTGTGTACATAATGACACCAATTAGTAATAGTATTGGTGCGAGTGAAATGAGTAGCTGCTTTATAAAGCTTTCTCTTGCAGGAGGCGTAGCTTGAACTGAAACGCCATTATTTAGAAGGTCGCCCATTAGCCCAAGGTCCCCTGGACTGTATGTTTCAAATTTTTCGCCAATTGCTGTAACACCACTAATATTGCTACCAGCTATCTTGACACTAGAAACGTTGCCTTGCTTCACATTTTGGATAAATTGAGAATAGCTTATCTCGTTTGTTTCATCCGCAACATTAAACTGACCAAAAAGAGAGGCAAGTACACTGCCTAGGACCAACCATAGTAAAATATTTTTATACATATTATTAACTTTAACCTGAATTAGAAATGTAAATATACCCTATTGATTTTATATATATAGGTTTTGATAGCATTTTTCAAGGTTTAATCAATATATTTTATAACTATGACATAATGATAATCTGTAGGTTAAAACTTAATTAGTTGCATTATTTCTTACCCTGTTTTCTTAAAAAGCATGAACATTAAACCCGAACAACTCCAAAATCATCTCTCAAACCAGCCTGCATCCCTTTATTTTGCTTTTGGTGCTGAAATACTTCTGGTTGAGCAATCTCTAACGACTATAAAAAATAATGCTAAAGAGCGGGGATTTAATGAGCGCTTTAGATTTGATATTGACGGTAATTTCGCTTGGGATACTATCTTTAATTTGATTTCTAGCCCTTCACTTTTTGCAGACAAGCGGATCATCGAGTGTCGACTTACAACAGGAAAGATTGGAGTCAAAGGCTCTAAAGCACTTTCTGAACTTACCGATAACCTTCCAGAAGATATTATGCTAATCATCTCTTCTGGAAAACTAGATTTGGCGCAGCAAAAAAGTAAATGGTTTAAAGCTCTGGATAAAAAAGGGGTTATTATTCAGCATTGGGAGGTTCAAAGCGACCAACTTGTTGGCTGGATTGTTAAGCATATGTCCCAGCTTGGCCTTAGCTCAAGCAATGAAATTGCAAATGCGATAGCTTACTGCACTGAAGGAAATCTTCTTGCTACTATGCAGGAGATACAAAAGCTTCAAATTGCATATCCAGATGGAAATATAAATCTAGATGAATATTTAAGTCAAATTGATCAGCAATCTCAGTACACAGTTTTCGGAATGATTGATGCAGCACTCAAAGGTGACACGGAAAAAGTAAATAAAATTTTCAGCTCACTGGTTGATGATTCAACGCCACCAGTCATTTTAATTTCATCGCTCTATCGTGAAATAAAAAGCTTAGTTACAATGTCAATCGAACTTAAAACCAATCAAACAATCGATACAATTCTTAATAATCATAGGGTCTGGCAGAAAAGAAAGCCATTGATATCAATTGCCCTTAAAAAACATAGTTATCAGCAGCTACAAAAACTTCTTTTAGCACTCGGGCGTATTGACCGTTCTGTCAAAGGCATGGATAATCTTAACGTTTACGATGAACTACAATCCGTAGTCATCACTTTATCGGGGAAAAATAGTGGGCTCAATAGCTAAATTAATATCTAACATAGGTCAAAAAGCCCTAATTGCTTCCAACACTCTGCGCATCGCCAACACAGATACAAAAAATAATGCATTACTTAATATTGCTGCTGCGATTCAAGAGAATAAGCAAACTATTCTTGATGCAAATTCTTTAGATATAGAAATTGCCAAAAAAAATAATATTGACTCTGCACTTTTGGATAGGCTAATGCTTAACGATGATAGGCTTGAAAGCGTTGTGGAAGGTCTCAATCAAATCGTCTTATTGAACGATCCTATTGGTGAGGTTTCTGATTTAAAGACTAGGCCTAGCGGAATTAAAATTGGAAAGATGATGGTGCCGCTTGGCGTTATAGGGATGATCTATGAGTCACGCCCTAACGTCACTATTGATGCAGCCGCTCTTTGTATTAAATCTGGAAATGCGGTCATTCTAAGAGGTGGCTCTGAGGCAATCAACTCGAACATGGCTTTTTACAATTGCATTAAACAAGGACTAAAGCAAGCTGGCCTCAACCCACACTCTGTGCAGCTCATCGAAGTCACTGATCGTGAGGCAGTTACTGAGCTTGTTAAAGCCAGTGACTATGTTGATGCTATTATTCCAAGGGGCGGCAAGGGACTTATAAAAAATGTCAGTAGTAATGCTAGAGTCCCAGTTATTAAGCACCTTGATGGCGTTTGTCATACCTATCTAGATATCGATGCTAACCCACAAAAAGGAATTGACATTGCATTCAACGGCAAAACTCGTCGGTATGGAGTTTGCAATGCAACTGAGACACTTCTTGTGCATGAGGGATTTGATACAAAAGCACTATCAAAACTCATAGAGCTCTATAACGAAAAAGAAGTTGAAATACGTGGATGTGAAAAATCACAAAAACTCTCCAGTGTTATCAAAAAAGCGTCGGAAGATGACTGGTATGAGGAATATCTTGGCCCAATCCTCTCAATGAAAATTGTTGAATCGGTTGATGAGGCTATTTCTCACATCAACAAATATGGCTCAGCTCATACCGATGCGATCGTAACTGACAATGACGCAAATTCAAAAAAATTCCTCTCTGAAGTTGACTCATCCTCTGTCATGGTGAATGCATCAACTGGTTTTGCTGATGGTTTTGAATATGGACTAGGCGCAGAAATTGGAATAAGTACTGGTAAGTTTCATGTCAGAGGTCCAGTCGGACTTGAGGGCCTGACATCACAAAAATATATCGTCATAGGTGACGGACAAATAAGGCCATAGAGAGTATATGCAATGACAATCAAAGAGACGCTAGCAATTATTCAACGAGGAACTGAAGAAATTCTGCCCTTAGATGAGCTAAAGAAAAAACTTGAAAAAAATAAACCATTAAGAGTTAAACTAGGAATGGACCCAACAGCTCCAGATCTTCATCTTGGGCACACAGTTGTCATTAACAAGATGAAACAACTACAAGATCTTGGTCATGAAATTATTTTCTTAATTGGTGACTTTACTGGCATGATTGGAGATCCAACTGGAAAAAATGTCACTCGGAAGGCGCTAACTAAAAGTGAAGTTTTAGAAAATGCTAAAAGCTATGAAGATCAAGTTTTTAAGATTCTTGACAAGGACAAAACAAAGATAGCGTTTAATTCTGAGTGGATGGGTAAGATGAGTTCATCAGAAATGATTTCTCTTGCATCAAAACATACTGTTGCAAGGATGCTTGAGCGTGATGACTTTTCCAAACGTTATAAATCAGGTCAACCAATTTCAATACATGAGTTTTTATATCCGCTAGTTCAAGGATTTGATTCTGTTGCACTTCAGGCTGACATTGAGCTTGGGGGCTCTGATCAAAAATTTAATCTACTAGTTGGTAGAGACCTTCAAAAGCAAGCAAATATGGAGCCTCAGGTTATTCTTACTATGCCAATACTAGAGGGGCTTGACGGCGTTCAAAAGATGAGCAAGTCACTTGACAACTATATTGGTATTGACGAACCTGCAGACAGCATGTTTGGCAAATTGATGTCGATTTCAGATGAGCTCATGTGGAAATACCTCGAGCTTTTAAGCTTTGAATCAATGGAAACAATCGAATCCTGGAAACAAGAAGTTGTGGATGGAGAAAATCCAAGAAACATTAAGTTTCGCCTTGCTCAAGAAATTATTACGCGATTTCATGATAGTGATCAAGCCAAAAAAGCACAGCAAAACTTTATCGACCGATTTGCAAAGAATCAAATTCCAGATGAGATGGATGAGTTCACTTTCTCACAAGGAACTAAGATTGCAAACCTGCTTAAAGACTCTAACCTTGTATCCTCAACATCCGAAGCATTTCGAATGATTAAACAGGGCGCTGCAAAAATGGATGGTGAGAAGATAAGTGACAAGGATTTAACGCCCGTCGCTGGGACATCAATCTACCAAGTAGGTAAAAGAAAGTTTGCTAGAGTTACAATTAGCTAATTTACATTAATCAAGAGTATAATAGAGCTATCTGGGGATGACATGGCTTCGACGAGGAGTTGGATTTCAAGGATGCATGTCGAGGACAAAGATTGCTCGTAAAAACGTTCTTTAAATAATAGTTGCAAACGAAAACAACTACGCTTTAGCAGCATAATGCTAACCGTTACTTGAGAGTCGTCTGTACTTTTGGGATAA
Organism: uncultured Candidatus Thioglobus sp.; assembly: GCA_905182815.1. Lineage (GTDB taxonomy): Bacteria > Pseudomonadota > Gammaproteobacteria > PS1 > Pseudothioglobaceae > Pseudothioglobus. Next base: position 215,943 of record CAJJCX010000004.1, on the reverse strand, counting down.
CGGTCGCTTACAGACTCGCCACTATTATTATTTTAGGATAATAGGGTTAAAACCTAATCTAAAATCGCTTTCTACATCCCTGTTGGTCGGGTGGTAAAAAGTTAACTCAATAGGCCTTTACTAAGCATGTAGACTTCTTGACTGAAAGTTTTCGGACGGGGGTTCAATTCCCCCCATCTCCACCAAATATCACTTTTGTTTTTATTTATTCTCTAATAATAAAACTCTATTGTTGAGACTGAAACATCAGATGTGAAATTACGGCCATAAGCTGCAATAGCAAAGCTTCTTATATTTTTAGCATCTAACTTTGAAGTATTGTAACGCTTACGTTCGAATGTATTAAAAGGCAAGTCAATCATTTTCCAATCAGAATCAGCTTGGAAGGTTGCAGAATAAAAGTCTCCATAATAAGCCATATCATTAGTTATTATATGGATATCATAAGTTTCACCATTGCCTCTTACGTTGAGACGAACGCCCTGAAGATTTTTGCCATCTTTTTCAGAATTTGCAAATGAAATTCCTGTACGTAATTGAATAACGCCGCCATAATTCCTTGTACTTACATTACCTGTAAGTCTTGCATAATACATTTCTCCATCTTGCTCAAGAGTAACTTTACCAACAGAAACACCGCCCATCACTTGATCACTAATGTATTGCCAGTATCTTCCGCTATCGGCATTGAATGGATATGAAAGGTCTTCAACAGCAATCGCTTTTGAGTTAATAGTAATCATAACTATTAAGGATAAAAAATAACTTATTTTTGAAATTTTTAACGAATTTTTAAACATATCTAAATCCTAGACTAATAACTTTGACAATGAATCCACCAACAACTTTGCATTGTCCTGAGTAAAAACCAAAGGAGGTTTAATTTTAATAACATTATTATGTGGCCCATCAGTACTGAGAAGTATGCCAAGTTCTTTCATTTTATCAGTAATCAACTTTGCCTTTTCTGTTGCCGGCTTCAGCGTTTTTCTGTCTTCAACCAATTCGATTCCAATAAATAATCCAGCGCCTCGAACATCACCAATCAATGAAAATTTATCTTTTAATAAAGACAACTCTGAGAACAAATAATTTCCTACATTTAGGGCATTCTGCTGCAACCCCTCCTGTTCGATTACATTGAGAACAGAGAGTCCAATTGCACAAGAAACTGGGTTGCCACCAAAAGAATTGAAATACTCCATGCCATTATTAAAGACGCTTGCTATTTCAGCTGTGGTTACAACAGCTGCTATAGGGTGCCCGTTACCCAGCGGTTTGCCAATTGTGACGATGTCCGGGATGACTTCTTGTGTCTCAAACCCCCAATAGGCAGAGCCCACTCTGCCCAAACCCACCTGAACCTCATCACTGATACAAACTCCAGAGGACGCCCTTATCCATTTATACGACTCCGCTAAAAAATCATTTGGTAAAGGAATTTGCCCACCACAACCTAATATCGATTCAGCGATAAAGGTTGAACCCTCACCCTGCTTATTAATTGCCTCCTGAACCGCATGGGCATATTGTTTTCCCGCCGTTTTTGGGTTATTAAATTCACCCCTGAATAAGTCTGGCATCGGAACAACTTCAACATGTTTTGGCTTTCCCTGCCCACCCTTACTATTAAATTTATAAGGACTGATATTGATTAGAGAGTCGGTGTTTCCATGGTAGGCGTTATCTAGGACAATTGCGCTATCACTGCCGGTATATGCTCTGGCCATTCTCAAAGCCAGCTCGTTCGCCTCACTACCCGAATTTACAAAATAACAAATGGACAAGGGTTTGGGTAATTTACTGCAAAGCTTCTCAGCCAACTCAACAATATTATCATGCAGGTAGCGAGTGTTAGTATTTAATAGTTGATTCTGCTGGTGAGCCGCCTGGATAACTGCTGGATGGCAATGCCCAACATGACTGATATTATTAACACAATCTAAATACTCCTTGCCTTTTTCATCATACAAATATTGCCCCTTCCCCCTGAGTATTTTTAGTGGCTCTGAATAAGCCAGAGAGAGTGATGGACCCAGGTGTTTTTTTCTCAACTTCAATGTATTTTTTTTGGATTTCACTTTTTAATATATTTTAAAATTACTTAATTCTTTGTCAGCAAAATTTTTCAAAAATGTCCATGCGTATGGCTCAGTAACAGAAATATACTTGTTTTCAGGAAATAGTTTTTTTCGGTAGTTCGCTGTTACCACAGTAAAACACGCGCGTACACAAACAAGATGAATGAGTGACTCAATTTCTTCGTCTCTTAATGGATAAACTGATTGAAATCCCTGCACAACTGACTTGATCTTCGTCTCAGGCTCTGCTTCTTCTAGAATAAGATAAGTGATGGCAACCGCTAATTCGCTTGCTAAAAAAGTATGCGCCATATCACCAAAATCAATAACGCCAGATATGTGGCCATTGTCATTTAGAAGTACATTGTGATCATTGCCATCATTATGAATATACTGGGTGCGTAAATATTTTTCATTCGGCACAATGTTTAACTGATAATTTGCAATAAAATGACGCACTACAGCTTTATCAGACTCACTCTCAATATAGTCTAAATGACTTTTCAAAAAGTCAATATTTCTAACATCCCATATCCATTTACGCTTTAAATCTGGATAATCAAACTCTCGAAAAGCAACGTCCAACTTACCCATAAATGCGCCAAATTCTTCCAATAAGAAAGACTCAGGACTCTCAATGTCCTTTATAAAGTGTCCTGCTAAAAAAGATTGTAAGCGAATAAAACAGCCATTATGCTGACTAATAAATTCACCACCTACAGTCTGAATCGTACTTGGTACTTGTATGGAGGAATCAAAGTTGGCGATATGCTTCAAACTAGCGACCTGTAACTTAATGAGCTCAATATCCTCCGCCGGATTTGAAATCTTTAATACAAATTCCTTGCCATCTTCACGTTTCAAATAAAAATTCTGATCTCGCTCACTATCCAAGACTTTAACTGAGACTTCAAAACCGTATAAAGTTTTTGCTATTTGGTGGGCTTCAGACGGGCTAAATCTTGATGGGGGGGAGGATATAACAGACATAAGTATTAAGTTACCAAAAAAAGTAAAGCCAGTAAAGCTGAATAAAAGCTGACAATTGTATCAAACTCTAGCCATGGGCTTTATTTTTTTATAGTGCATAAAAATAGAGTCAATATTCTAAAGATTATTTTGTGTAATATAACTGAAAGTGAGTTTATTACTTCAATTTTACAAAATGCTATGGCACTAAATATCAAATTTTGTTTATTACTTAGAGGAATTTATCTATGGGGCAACTTTCCAATAATGAAGCCATTATATTTGTACAAAATAATGTGGAAGGTGATGTTGTAGTTTGTAATGAAGGGGTGAGTTTCTGGGGGGGTGTTGATCCTGATACAGGAGTAATTATTGATATTCATCATCCTAATTGTGGAGAGCAGCTTTCTGGAAAAATTGTACTAATGCCAACTTCTCGAGGCTCATGCAGTGGAAGTGGGGTATTGCTGCAGCTTGCGCAAAATGGAAATGCACCAGCTGCACTAATATTTAGAGAAACTGAAGATATTTTAACTCTTGGGGCAATGATTGCTGAAAGACTGTTTAACAAAAAAATTGCCATATTACGTCTGAAGCCGAAAATTTACAATTTATTATCTGTACAGAAATCTGCAAAAATTAATCATCTCAAATTATATTTCTCAAGTACTTTAATTAATTTATTTCAGCCTGATTTAAGTAACATTTACTTGAATAATTCAGATAAAGAAATGTTGGCTGGCAATCATGGTAAAGCCACAAAAATTGCAATGGAAATATTATGTTTGATGGCTGCTTCTCAAAATGCAGATAAATTGATCGATGTTTCTAGAGGTCATATTGATGGTTGTATTTTAGCGCATGATGCTAATCTCAATTTTGCAGAAAAAATGCTGGATATGGGTGCGAGTGTTATTATTCCAACTACAATTAATGCAATCTCAGTAGATAGGGAAAATTGGAAATCACAAGGTGTAGTTCCTGAACTGGGTAATAAAGCTAGCCGGCTTGCTGATGCATATGTCAAAATGGGCGCCCATCCTACATTTACATGTGCACCTTATCTTTTAAGTGAGAAACCAATTAGAGACGAAGTTATCGGATGGTCTGAGTCAAATGCAGTTATTTATGCAAATTCTGTAATTGGAGCTCGCACTCAAAAGCATCCAGATTATTTAGATTTATTCATAGCAATGACTGGGCGTACTCCGAATACTGGTGTTTATTTAGAAGAGAATCGAAAGCCTAACTGTGAAATTAGAATATCATTACCTTTAAAATTTGATGAATCTATTTGGCCAATGATAGGTTGGTTGGCTGGCTATAAATCACCAAATGGAATTCCAGTATTAATTGGCCTTGAAGATATTTCACTGAGTAATGATGATTTAAAAGCTTTATGTGCAGCATTTGGTACAACATCTGCATCTCCAATGCTGCATATTAAAGGGCATACGCCAGAAGGTGAATTGCCAAGCACTCAAGATGCTATTTCTAAAACTATAATGCCTAATGATTTGTTAAATTTGTGGCAAAATTTCAATACTGGAAATAACAAGATAGATTTAGTTGCCATTGGGAGTCCTCACGCATCTAATGCCGAGTGCATGAAGTTTTTGAAATTGTTATTGGAAAAAAATCAAACTGTTATTGTTCCAACTATTTTGACTGTTGGGCGAGAAACTCTTGGAAAATTAAGAGATCACGGGAATTTAAATCAACTTTCCAAATTAGGCGTTCAAGTTGTCCCTGATATTTGTTGGTGCTCAATAACTGAACCAGTTTTTCCATCAAAGACACAATCATTAATAACTAATTCTGGTAAATATGCTCACTATGGTGAGAGTTTGACAGGGCGAAATATACGGTTTGGTAGCTTGAGCGACTGTGCAATGGCTGCTTTAAGTGGTTTTGTTAATGATGAGTTACCGAATTGGTTAAATTTTAACACTTAAAATGATTTTTGATAAAAATACTATTCCAAAACTTGGAATTGGATGTCATAAGATTTATGGGGGATTTGAAAAAAAACGGTCGTACAAAATTATTAGTGCTGCTTTAGATAAGAACATCAATTATTTTGATACTGCACCTCGCTATGGGGATTCTGAAAAATTACTTGGTCAAATTTTAAAGGGTAATCACCCTGTAATAATTTCATCAAAAGTAGGCTTAAGTGCCTTAAATTTATCACTATTTAAAAAAAATAAAGATTTTCTTAAAAGAGAATTTAAGCTGATAATGAAAAATAATTTTAAGTTTGCAGAAAATTACCTAAACGCTAAATTACAACAACGCTTTGATTCAAACCTTTTAATTTTTGAAAGAGATTTTCAATCTGAAATACCTGAAGTTGTTTTACGTGAAGAAGAAATAAGAGCCTCCTTATATAAATCTTTAAAAAACCTTCAGCGAAACTATTTAGATATTTTTTTTCTTCATGAGCCTGAACAATATATAAATATTGAAGAGATTGAAAATATATTTATCAAACTTCAAAATGAAGGCCTTATTAGGTTATACGGACTTGGACTGCATCGATATTTAACTAAGGCGGATAATTTTAGTGATTCGTTTATTACTCTCAGTATGTTTAAAAAGGAAATGTTATTTGAAGAGGATTATATTTCACAACACTCGATAGTCCATGGTTTAATGGGAGACATAAGTATTAAGTTACCAAAAAAAGTAAAGCCAGTAAAGCTGAATAAAAGCTGACAATTGTATCAAACTCTAGCCATGGGCTTTATTTTTTTATAGTGCATAAAAATAGAGTCAATATTCTAAAGATTATTTTGTGTAATATAATTCTAATATGAGATTTGCACTTTTAAATAATGAACGTATTGAAGCAACTAAAGGAGTCAAAGGTTTCTGCTCTTATTGTGGCTCTGAACTAATTGCAAAATGGAGTGAGATGAAATGATTAAAAAATATAACAAGGAGATGAGATTCATCACTTCTAAGGCAATCACTCACAGCACAATAGTAGAACTAAAAAACGAACTAGAGACAGTTAAACATACTGTGGATTATTGGTTTGGTATGTTTAAGAACAGGGCGTTTGGTGAGATTAAAGATGGCAATCTTTCTTATGCAGAGTGGAGAGATATCTATATTAAGAATGGTTGGCTAGAAGTGCCAGAGTACAGATGTTTTTGTAACCCAAAAGGTGTAACTAATTCTGATGATTGGGCGGCCTATGAACTGGATAAATCATATCTAAATATCTGGAAGAAATGGTATCAGTACCACGAGAGATGGAAGTTCAGAATAGCCAAACTAGAAAGTGAGAGGTTTGATATTCGCAGAATTGAAGAACTGACCGACACGACAATTAATGAATGTCTATTAGCCATTCTAGGACTGAGTCCATCTATTATTGGTAAGACAGGATTTGAAAAGTTTAGTTTTGGAGAGAGGTTATTTGAAATAAAAGATATCAAATATCAAGACTACAAAGGTAACAACCTTACTATCAACACCAGAATATATGCCAATAATGGTTTTGGACATATCGAATGGCGTCTCAGACAGAAGGAGGAATATGTTTTGCTTGAAAGATTAGCAACAAGAGGTCAGCCTTCAAACTTTTCAGACTTTATACGCTCGGAGAAATTTCTTAAATGGGCATATGAATATGGATATCTAATGGAAAGAGTATTCAAGATTAGAAACATTAGCGACAGCCCTTGGGGAGAGGATTTTGCACTTAAACTTTATCAAGAGTTAATAAACATTGGATATATTAAAGGTAAGTTTGAATATATGTGGGAGCGAGAAGATGGCATGTCAGAATCCTCGCTTCACTACCTTGCTAATGAACTTTTAAACGCTGACCTTATTCCGTCAAAACACCACTTTACTAGTATTGAAAAGTATATTGAATATAGCTCTCCAAAGCCTTTAAGAAAACAATATAACGAGAACACTGAAACAACGAACTATGCTGAAAAGAATCCTTTTTCAGCAGAATCTGACTTAATTGACAAGGCTATTACAAAACTAGAATTGGACAGAGATAATAAACTAAAGGAAAAATAAACTGCCGGTAAATGGACTATTGCATTTGGCCTAACAAGCATATATTAATAATAAAACTCAACTGATGAAACTGATAAATCAGATTTGAAATCACGGCCATAAGCCACAATACCAAAGGTCTTTATATCTTTAGCACTTATGTTTGAGTCTATATTATCTTTGAGCTTCTTAAATTTATTAAAAGGTATTTCAACTGTTTCCCAGTTTGGGCTTGTATCAAATGTAGCAATTTTATAGCTAGTAGGAAGCCTATAAAAGATAGTAGTCTGAATAAAAATATGATATTTTTCTCCATTACCTTTAACTTTTAGACGGATGCCTTTAAGTTTTTTTCCTTCTTTATTTGAATTATGAAGTAGTTTGAACATCAATGGTTTATTGGACAGTGATGTTGTGGTACGTAATTGAATAAAGCCACCATTGTTATCAGTGCGAACATTCCCAGAGAGCCTTATAAAAACCTTGTCTGCATCTTGCTCAAGTGAGACCTGACCCTCGGAGACTCCTCCCATTACTTGGTCACTAAAATATCTCCAGTCGTTTACGTTGTCTGGAGTGAATGGAAAGCTAAGGACCTCCTCATTAGCAGAGGCTATTGTTGTAAAAGTTAACAACATTAGAAGTAGTAGTTTTTTCATAATTTAATTATAAATAATGAATATAAAGAGCAGGTGAAGATTGGGAGTTTTTTTTGATAAATATTTATGATACTAGGGAAATTCAAACTTCTTTTGATGTACTAGAGAGTTATCCAGTAGTTATCTTTTATGTTGTCTAAAATATAACAATAAATTTATATAACCTCTAAAGATTTAATGCATCACTGATGAAGATAGTCAAAAAACAAAGTATTGCAATCATTGGTGGCGGCGCAAGCGGAATTTTTGCTTCGCTTCGATGCGCAGAAGTTGCGAAAGCAGAAAAAATTAATGTTGACATTCATGTATTTGAAGGCTCCTCCAAACTTCTAAAAAAAGTTCGAATTTCTGGAGGTGGCCGTTGCAATGTGACTCACCATATATTTGAGGTTAACGATTTTTGTTTAAACTATCCACGTGGTCGTAAAGAGCTACTCTCACCTTTCCAAAATTTTCAAGCATCGGATACAGTTGATTGGTTTGAAAAAAGAGGTGTTGAACTTAAGTATGAATCTGATGGCCGTATGTTTCCAGTCACAGATAACTCTGAAACTATTATTGACTGCTTTATGCAAGAAGCCAACAAACATGGAATTAAACTATTAAATAAGATGAATGTCAAAAGTCTGAAAAAACTAGACAATGGAAAAATATCCTTATTCATCAATGAGGACGAGTCTTTCATTGCTGATTCAGTATTAATTGCAACTGGCAGCATGCCAGGTGGTTACCGACTAGCTCAAAATCTTGGTCATTCAACTACAGAAATTGCGCCTTCACTTTTTACTTTTAAGATTGAAGATGAGATCCTCAAAGACTTATCAGGAACCTCCTTTCCTCAAGCCTCTTTATCTCTTAAAATTGATGGCGCAAAACCTTTTGAGCAAAGTGGCCCACTTTTAATTACTCACTGGGGCCTTAGCGGTCCTGCCCTGCTAAAACTTTCAGCATGGGCCGCCCGTGAAATGATGCATACCAACTACAAGGCAAAGCTAATTGTCAACTGGCTCGGTATTGGCCATCAAAATGATGCTGAAAAACTCCTTAGCACTATTAAGAGTAATAATACAAAGACTTCAGTAGGTAACGCTTACCCAAATGATTTAACGAAGCGGTTTTGGCTTCAACTTCTGATTAAGTGTGGCATTTCAAAAGAAAAAAACTGGTCAGAAATCAGCAAGAAAGAATTAAATCTTATTCTGAATAATTTATTTAACTGTGAGCTCAATGTTCTTGGAAAAAGCCGCTTTAAAGAAGAGTTTGTTGAGTGTGGCGGGATAAACCTAAAAGAAATTAACTTTAAAACCATGGAAAGTAAAATCTGTCCTGGTCTTTATTTTTCTGGAGAAGTTATGGATATTGATGGCATAACTGGTGGCTTTAACTTTCAAAGTGCGTGGACTTCAGGATGGATCGCTGGGAATCATATGGCTCAAACTAAGAGTAAAGCTTGATCCTTTAATATCTATATCTTATTTTTTTGATACAAAGGCTTCCGCACAATCACCAATAATCTCTGAGAGAAGTGAGCAATCTTCCAGTGAAAATGTGAGTGGCAATCGGAGATCAAAAAGGCCAGAAAGGATCTCATCAGAGCGCTCTAGACTCTGTTGTTTCACATATTTCCAACTCTTATGATTACTTGTAAATCCGTTTGGATTATCGCTGCCAAACCATTTTATCTCAACCCCACGCTCCTTATTAATTACCAGGAATCTGGCGGCATCGGCCTTCGAGATGCCAGGCAGCCTAAACTGAATTGAGCTCCCCACATAGCTCTCCTCAATAGGGCGCTCAGGAAGTTCAACTCCTTTGATCTTTTTGAGGCTTCTCTCAACTAACTGGTAACGCTCATTCCAGCGCTTAATATTTTTTTCAAGAGATTTTAATTGTGGCCTAAGAATAGCAGCCCTTAGATTATCCATACGGCCTGAATAGTTTGGAGTCTGCAAGCGAATATCTGCAAATACTTCTTTATCAGGTGCAGCACCATGCCTTTCATAGAGCATATAAGACCCTGAAAGAATAATAGCACGCGCCATGAATTCTGCATCATTCGAAGTCAGTAATCCCCCTTCACCTGAATTTAAATGCTTATAAGTTTGGGTACTAAAACAGCCAGCAAGTCCAAAATTACCACTCCTTTTATCACCCCATTTGGCCCCCATTGTATGGGCACAATCTTCAATTAAAATCAAGCCATTATCTTCAACAATTTGCATCAATTTATTCATATCAACTAGATGCCCCCTCATATGAGATATGAGTAAAAAGCGAGCCTTACTTGATATGGCTTTCCTTGAAAGGTCCTCTAAATCAAGAACAAGATTTTCATTGATTTCTATGAAAATAGGTTCACCACCTGCATTAGAAATTGAGCCTGGAACTGGCGCAAGGGTATACATATTAGTCAAAACTTTTTCACCAGCCTTAAGTCCCGCAGCCTTAAGAGAGACGCTCATTGCATAGCCACCAGATGCGCAGGCAAGACAGTAACGACTTCCTTGAAAATTAGCGAAGTCTTGCTCTAATAGTGATGCCTCAGAAAACTCTTCACCAATTGAGTTGTATCGATGAAGCCTTCCCGACTTCAGAACCTCCACAGCGGCATCAATCGCCTCTTGACTAATAGGTTCTTGTTGAGTGAAGGGCCTTGAAAATACTTTTGAAGTCATTATTGCTAGTAGCCATTTGAATATTAAATAAGAAATCAAATAATATACAAAATCCTCGTCTTAAAGATAATATTTTTTAATACTTCACTAAAATAGTAGCCAAACAAACCTTATAATTTGCTATATGAAGAACACGCCCCCAGTCGTAATTGTTGCCATTATTGTTGCCGTAGTCGTAATACTTGTTCAGTACTTATTTATTTACTAACTGCTAGAGGTCCGGCGTCAACGATTGCTTTATCAACATCAAACTTTTTAAAGTTTTCTGCAAATAGATTCGCGAGTTTTATAGATTCACTATCATAACTTGATTTATCTTCCCATGTATCACGGGGGTTAAGGTAAGCCTCATCAACTCCTGGAATAGATTTAGGAATATCAAGATTTAAGTAGTCGAGGTGTGTCACTTTTGATTCAAGAAGGGCGCCGCTTTGACAAGCAGAAACTATTGCGCGAGTTACAGGAATAGGGAATCTTGATCCTGAGCCTCCTGGAGCCCCTGAACCACCCGTCCATCCAGTATTAACTAAATAGACTTGTGTATCAAATTCTGCAAGTCGTTTAATTAATAAATTGGCGTAACTGCTTGCATTTCGAGGCATAAATGGGGCCCCAAAACACGATGAGAATGCTGGATTAATGCCGGCCTCTGCACCAAGCTCTGTTGAGCCAACGCGCGCTGTATAACCAGACAAGAAGTGATAGGCAGCAGACTCTTTAGTTAAGATTGAAACTGGAGGAAGGACACCTGAAACATCACAAGTTAAGAAAATAACAACTTTGGGCTCGCCTGCAGCATTTTTTTCAACGCGCTTTTCAACGTGCTCTAATGGGTATGAGCAGCGACCATTTTCTGATATGGAAGTATCATCATAATCTGCATGCTTATCTGCATCTACTTTGACGTTTTCAACTATTGCGCCATGACGAATAGCATCCCAAATAATGGGTTCATTTTTCTTAGAAAGGTTGATCGTTTTTGCATAACAGCCTCCCTCAATGTTAAATACTGAGCCCTTAGCCCAGCCATGCTCATCGTCACCAATAAGGTAACGCTCGGGATCTGCAGAAAGGGTTGTCTTGCCAGTTCCTGAGAGGCCAAAAAATAATGCTGTATCGCCATTTTCTCCCACATTTGCTGAGCAGTGCATTGGCAGAACATCCTTTTCAGGCAGCAAATAGTTTTGCACTGAAAACATTGCTTTCTTCATTTCGCCTGCATAACGCATGCCAGCTAATAATACTTTTCTTTGTGCAAAGTTAATAATAACAACTCCATCTGAGTTGGTTCCATCACGCTCAGGATTGCACTCAAAAGATGCAACATTTAAAATCGTCCAAACTGGTTTATCTTTAGGATTATATGTTTCGGGCTTAATAAACATATTTCTACCAAATAAGCCTTGCCAAGCAGTTTCAGTATTTACTTCAACTGGAAGGTAGTGCGATTCATGAGCTCCAACATGCAGATTAGAGAGAAAATGATCTTTTTGAGATAAGTGATCACTCACTCTAGCCCATAGTTTATTAAACTTTTCTTCTGAAAAAGGCCTGTTAACATCGCCCCAGTCAACTGAATTAGAAGTTGCAGAATTATCAACAATAAAACGATCATTTGGACTTCGACCAGATCGCTTGCCTGTTGTGATAAGCAAAGCTCCAGTATCTGTTAATATTCCCTCATTAAGAGATAATGATTTTTCAATCAGTTCAGACGGTGACAAGTTTTTTAGAATCATTTTATTTATTCCAGATTTGATAGTGATTACTGCTACAGCATTCAAAAAATGAATTATCACATAAAAATTATTCTAGCATTGCATAAATGTTTCACATAATGAAACTTCTTTTAAACTCATTATATAGTTCATTTTAATCTTAAAAAGAACTCATCCATATGTGGGAAATTTGTACTAATTAATTCTTTCAGATTAAGGCTCTTTAACATCAGCCTAGCTTTATGCTGAATAATTAGAAAAAATAATACACAAAGAATGGTGATTATGAGCGCAAGTTTAAATTGAGATAACTCAAGCAACGCTGGCTTGATATTAGCATTTTGAGAGTCATTATTGATAGGATTTTGATGCATACTTTAAGTTTTGTCTTTCAAGGAAAGTGTAAGTTCAAATTTAGCAACGACGTCAGGAGACAGCGAAGGAACAGTAGCTTCAATATTCAATTTATAATTATGCCTCTCGCCTGAACTTGCAGCAGTTTTTACCAGCTCTTTAATTGCCAAACCATCTCTGCATATAAAGTGGACATCGCCCTCAGGACGCTTTAGAAAATCAGCCTTAAAATCTTTAAATATTAAAGTTATTTTTCGTCCACTTTCTTGAATTGGATCCATCGCTAAAAAGCCGCCAGTAATATCAGCGCCGACTGCTAAAACACCAAAATACATACTTCCTAAGTGGTTTTTAGTTCTTCGCTTAAAAGGGATTCTAATTTCAATCTTTTCATCCGTATGCTCAATAACCTTTGGGCGACAATACCAAATCATTGGTACTTTGGTTATACCAAATAAGCGTATTAATCGATTTGTTTTAAGTGCTCTTGAAATCATAATTGTATTAACTTTTCCTATTTATACTGTGTAGTCATCAACAATTGAGCATTGTGCACTTACCGCAGTAGCTGTTAATTTATCCACTCCTTTTGATGGCCATCTAATAATGTCAGCAAAGTAAAAACTTCCATATGAGTACTCAAAGCTTTCGCCATAAAATTGCTCACCATTATTTGAAAAATCTGTAACAACCAACTCAAGGCCTTTGAAATAGTTTTCATCCATTCCAAATTGTATAGAACTCTTCTCAGTAATTCTAAATTTAAATTTCTGAGGAATATAGTTAACAAGGCCGTCCTCTTTTAACTCAACTGCTTGAATCATCTCACAGTAGTAAAGGTCACCAGCTGCTGATAGAGCAGGAAAAGACAAACAATTAATAATCACAAACAAGATAATTTTTTTCATTTTTACTCTAATTTTTCAGCGTTGAGTTTAGCGACTACAAACCTTAACGTGATATTGTATATTTAGTTTTATATCGAAAGTAAATAATTTTTTAAGCAATATATAAAGTAGAAATTCATATATATGATATAATATATCTCTCATTAATTTTTTTCACTAAAAATTAATTAAAAGTTTTTTTCATACGTATTTCAAGGAGCAAGAATGATTCAGTTTATAGTTCATGATGAAGATGATTCCGTTGGCGTTGTTACCGTCGAAGGATTAAAAGCAAACGACACTCTAAGTGGTTGGATAATGGACCAGGATGTTTTGATAGATATCAAAATTAATCAAGATATTCCAATTGGGCATAAGTTAGCTATTAAGGATTTAAATGAAGATGACACTGTCATCAAGTATGGTGTAGATATTGGTAGAACAATTTCAAAGATTGCTGTAGGTGATCATCTACATGTTCATAACGTAAAAACTAAGAGGTGGTAATGATAAATTTAAATCAAAAAATCTATGGATATCGTCGCGAAAACAATAGAGTAGGAATTCGTAACCACGTTATTATCTTGCCAGTTGATGATATTTCAAATGCTGCTTGTGAAGCAGTTTCTAACAATATTAAAGGCACGATAGCCCTTCCTCATCCCTACGGTAGACTTCAGTTTGGTGAAGATCTAGATCTACATTTTAGGACAATGATTGGTACGGGATCAAATCCAAATGTTGCCGCAGTAGTGGTTATTGGAATTGAGCCAGACTGGACGCAAAAAATCGTTGATGGAATTGCTGCAACGGGTAAGCCAGTTCAAGGTTTTTCTATTGAGAAAAAAGGTGACATACAAACTATCGCTGACGCTTCAAAAGCGGCTTATGATATGGTTCATTTCGCAACAGGACTTCAAAGAGAGCCATGTGACCTAAGTGAAATCTGGGTATCAACTAAATGCGGGGAATCAGACACTACTTCGGGCTTTGGGTCAAACCCAACAGTTGGTAATGCGTTCGATAAGTTATATGAAATGGACAGTACTTTACTTTTTGGTGAGACATCTGAAATTACAGGTGGAGAACATTTAGTTAAAGCTAGATGTGCTAATGATGCTGTTGCTGAAAAATTTATGTTTATGTTTAATCGCTATCAAGATATGATTGAGCGCTTTAAGACAGATGACCTATCTGATTCACAGCCTACTAAGGGTAATATTGAAGGTGGTCTAACTACGATTGAAGAAAAGGCATTAGGCAACATACAAAAGATTGGGAAAAAATGTGTCGTTGACGGCGTTTTAGATAAAGCAGAAATGCCTACAAGTAAGGGCCTATGGTTTATGGACTCTTCTTCTGCAGCTGCAGAAATGGTTACATTATGCGCAGCCTCTGGATATGTAGCTCACCTATTCCCTACTGGGCAAGGAAACATTATTGGTAATCCAATCCTCCCTGTTATTAAAGTTTGTGCAAATCCAAGAACAGTTAGAACGATGTCAGAGCATGTGGATGTTGATGTAACTGGTTTATTAAAGCGTGATATCAATATGGATCAGGCTGGTGATATGCTTCTTGAAAGTCTTATTCACACTTCAAACGGAAGAATGACTGCTGCAGAAATATTAGGGCATCAAGAGTTTGTATTAACGCGTTTATATGAAAGCGCCTAACTATTAATAAACGAGAAGAATATGATCTACTTAAAAAAAGCTGATAAATCAGCAGCATCAAATGTACTAGAAGCACAAAAAGTGGTTCATGACATGCTTGCCAATATAGATAAAGATGGGGAACAAGCAGTTAGAAACTACGCAGAAAAACTAGATGGATGGTCTGGTGAGATTTTGCTCTCAGATTCTGAAATTGATAATATTATCTCTGACGTCCCTCAAAATGTTAAGGATGATATAGATTTTGCATGTCAGCAAGTTTATGAGTTTGCAAAGGCTCAGCGTGATTCTATTGAAGAGTTTCATACCAAAAATAATGGCGTTGAAGCTGGTCAAAGACTACTTCCAGTAAATGTTGCTGGATGTTATGTTCCAACCGGACGCTACGCACATATTGCATCTGCATATATGAGTATTGCAACAGCTAAAGCTGCTGGCGTGCCTTGCATCATTGCATGCTCAACGCCCTATCAAGGTAAAAGTATTCATCCGTATGTTCTGTATGCAATGAAGACTGCTGGAGCTGATCACGTTATGACTTTAGGTGGTGTACAAGCAATAGCAAGTATGGCTCATGGACTATTTACTGGAAAAAAAGCTGACATCATTGTTGGTCCTGGAAATAAATTTGTAGCAGAGGCAAAAAGAACGCTCTTTGGACAAGTTGGCATTGATGTATTTGCTGGTCCATCAGAAGTTGCAGTGATTGCTGATGAGCACGCCGATGCTGACGTTGTTGCAATTGATCTTGTGGGTCAAATGGAACATGGCCACGAGTCACCTGGCTGGCTATTTACAACATCTAAAGAATTAGCTGAAAAAGTAATGGAGTTGGTACCAGAGTATATTGAAAAACTTCCACCAACTGCAAAAGATGCAGCATTCTGTGCATGGAGAGACTATGGTGAAGTTATGCTATGTGAGTCTCGTGAAGAGGTTGTAAAGATATCAGATGAATACGCAGCAGAGCACCTTGAAGTTCAGTGTGAAGATCTTGATTGGTGGCTAGACAACTTAACATGTTATGGATCTCTATTTCTAGGTGAAGAGACAACAGTGACTTTCGGAGATAAAGCTTCTGGCCCGAACCATATTCTTCCTACAAAGGCAGCTGGTCGTTATTCTGGAGGTCTTTCTGCTCATAAATTCTTAAAGGTTTTAACTTGGCAGCGTATGGACAAAGAATCTACACGTCAAATTGCCCAGGCATCTTCTAGAATCTCTCGATTAGAGGGAATGGAAGGACACGCAAGAGCCTCGGATGTTAGGCTAAGTAAATATTTTCCAGATGAAACGTTTGACCTAGGCGCACCTGTATTAGAATAGCTTTATGAACTTATCAGATTTCTCACTAGAAAATAAAGTAGCACTAATAACTGGTGGTACAAGTGGGGTGGGAAAAATGATGGCGCTTGCGCTTGCTCGTGCAGGCGCATTTGTTTGGATTGCAAGCAGTCGAAGCAATGCAGAAGAAACCCTTCAAGAGATAAAAGATCAAGGCTGCAAAGGCGCCTTCATCCAAGCGGATGTCACATCAACTGCCGACCTTAAAAATATGGTAACTCAAATCTCTAAAGAGTCTGGAAAAATTGACATTTTAGTAAATGCTGCTGGAATAAATCTTAGAACATCTGCTGAAGAGTTAACACTCGAAGAATGGCAGAAGACTATTGACATTAACTTAACTGCCCCTTTCTACTTAAGCAAGCTTGTTGCTGAATCAATGACTAAAAATAATTGGGGACGAATTATAAATATCGCCTCTCTTCAATCCCTTAGGGCATTTGATAACAGCATTCCATATGGTGCAAGCAAAGGTGGCATTATGCAGCTTACTCGAGCCTTAGCTCAGGCCTATTCAAAGAATGGAGTATTAGTCAATGCAATTGCTCCAGGATTTTTTAGAACAAATCTAACGGAGTCATTATTTCAAGATCCTGAGAAATTAAAGAATTTAGCAGCAAAAACAATGATGGATCGCAACGGAGAAGAAAAAGACATTTTTGGTATTAGTGTTTTCTTGTGCAGTGATGCAAACTCATATGTCACCGGTCAGACAATATTTTTAGATGGAGGGTTTTCAGCAGCATGATTAATAAAATGCAAGCGGTAGTATACACAGCGCCGAATGAAATGACTTTTTATAGTGAATACAAGCCAACGCAAATTGATCGTGATGATGATGTTTTATTGCGCATTGAGTCCGTTGGAATTTGTGGGTCTGATATGCACGCATATCATGGCAAAGACCCAAGAAGAAACCCTGGCTTAATACTGGGCCATGAATTTTGTGGCGAAATAGTTGAGGGCATTCATAAGGGTCAAAAAGTAACAGGCAATCCTTTGATTACTTGCGGAAAATGTGAATACTGCCTTCAGGGTAGAGACAACCTTTGCAGTGATAGGGATATGATTGGAATGAGTAGGCAGGGCGCTTTTGCTCAATACATGACCATACCAAATCAATGCCTAGTTCATGCGCCTAGCACTATGAATTCAAACCATGTGGCCTTAACTGAGCCCGCGGCAACTGTGGTCCATGCTGTAAATCTTGCCATAGAAAATTCATTCAAGCCTATAAGCGATTGCCACGTTTTAGTTATAGGTGCTGGTGCTATTGGCCTTTTAACAGCTCTGTTACTTAAATCCCATGGCGTTAAAATGCAGGTACTTGAAACCAATATGGCTAGGCACCCTTGCGTTAAAGACCATGTTGGCGTTATTGCCATTAACCCATTAACAGATTCAGTCAAAGACAGCACATTCGATGTTGTAATTGACTGTGTTGGAAGTGAAAAGACAAATGCTCTTTCTATTGCCTCAGTCAAAGCAGGAGGTACAGTAGTTAATGTAGGCCTTCTTAGCTGGACTACTAATATTGACATCCGAAAAATTACACTTCAAGAAGTGAAGCTAGTTGGTTGTTACACCTACAACATGGAGGACTTTAAGTCTGCCTTAAAGTCAATTGAAAATGGAGATTTTGGTGACTTATCATGGATAGAAGAGATGCCTCTGTCTGAAACTGATTTGGCATTTAAGAGTCTTCACAATGGTACAATGGCCTCAGCTAAGGTTATCCTGAAACCTCATTTTTAACAACTTACACATTTTATGAGCATTACTGATCTCCAATTTAACATAGACAGGGACAGCAAGACTCCTATGTGGCTCCAAATAAGGAATGAGTTATTTAATTGCCTTTACCGTGATGAGTTAAGGCCAGGCCAACTAATTCCAAATGAGAAAACACTTGTTGATCTCTTCAACGTTTCAATTGGAACAGTTAGAAAGGCAGTAGGTGCATTAGAAAAAGAAGGCTTCCTTATTCGAAAACAGGGTTTAGGAACTTTTGTCTTTCAGCATGATAAAAGCACTTTCCATTTTGCGTATTTTCATTTTGCATTAAATGGAACTGATGAGATATCCTACCCAGAAGTAGAGTTCATTTCTTTTGAAACAAAAAAAGCCACTAAGTATGAAGCAAAAATATTAAATATTTCTCCTGGGAGTAATGTTTATCAAATATTTAATAAGCTAGGCATTAATAAAAAAAATTATATTGTTGATAAAATAATCATATCACAAGCTAAATTTCCAACGCTAACTGAAGAAATTTTTAAAAACCGAGCTAATACAATATACAACCTATATCAAAATAAATTCAACATATTTATAACAAACTGCTCAGAGAAATTAAAAGCAACTTCTGCAGATAAAACAGTATCCGCTCTTCTCAATGTTAAATTGGATTCGCCCATTCTTCGGATAGAGCGTATCGGTCAAACATATCATAACGAGACTATTGAGCTAAGAACATCATTCGTTCATACCGATGACATCGACTACGTCAATACCCAAAACAGCACTTTCGGCGATACATTCTAAGGATTAGACAACACTCGACACTGAGATTTTTCCTGCGTCAAAGATTTATGTAAAGCTAAAATTCCTTCAAGTTAACCAAGCCTTGTTTAGCCATAGAGATATTCTGGCAGCCATAGAACAATTTGCGGGAAGATAATAATTAACGCTAATCCAACAACTTGAATAGCCATAAATTGCATCATACCTTTATAGATATCTGATAAATCCCAGTCTGGGGCAACCCCCTTGAGAAAGTATGCAGACAATGCAACAGGCGGCGAAAGCCAAGCAGTTTGCAAATTAACAGCCACAAGGATTCCAAACCAAGTTAAGTTAAAACCTAATTGCTCAATTAGAGGCAAAACGATTGGAATAATGATTAGTACAATTGGCACCCACTCTAATGGCCAGGCCAACAAGAAAATAAATGCCATAACTATTAGCAATATAGCTGTTGGTGGAAGATCTAGAAGCATTAATGCCTCAGTAATCATCGTTGGTGTTCCCAATCTAGAAAAAACTGAGCCAAAAAAGTTTGAAGCACAAACTAAAACCATAATTAATGTAGTAATTTCAAGGGTTTTTAATAAAGCCTCTTGAAAAACTTTAAAATTTAATTTTCGGTACGCAAGTGTTAAAAATATCGCACCCACAGCTCCCATTGCAGCACCTTCTGTAGGCGTTGCAAGGCCAGCTAAAATACTACCTAAGGATGATCCTACCAATAGAACGGGCGGAACAAGTCCTTTAAAAAACTCAATCCACACCTCTCTCATAGAGTCAGGAATAAGGTCCTCAGGAACGACAGGGCCTAATGATGGATTTAAGTGGCATCTAATAAGTGTATAACCTGTGTAAAGTACTGCTAACATTAGTCCAGGCATAATCGCCGCAGCAAATAAATCCGTTACTGGAACATTTAGAATAGGGCCCATAACAACCAACATAATGCTTGGAGGTATCAAGATTCCCAAAGTACCGCCAGCAGTAATTGTTCCTGCAGCCAACTGCACATCATAGCCCGCTCTGTTCATTGTCTTAGCTGACATAATTCCTAAAATCGTGACTGATGCACCCACAATACCTGTTGCAGCTCCAAAAATTACTGAAACAAAAAGAACGGCTACAAATAAAGAGCCTTTGGTTCTGGCAAGTGCCATCTGAACGGATGTGAATAACCTCTCCATGAGATTAGCCTTCTCCATGAGAATACCCATAAAGGTGAACAATGGAATTGCTGCGAGGGTTTGCTCAAGCATACTCCCAGAAAACTGAAAGGTCATTAAGTAAAAAACAAGATCTCCAAAACCTATATAGCCAAAGAAGACTCCTAAGAAAATTAACGTAAATGAGATTGGAAAGCCAATAAATATGGCAAACAACATGGTTAATATTAGGACAATGCCTAGTACTTCTGGAGTCATGGCCATCTCCTATTTTTGATTGCATACACGCACTTAAGCACCTCTGAAACGCCTTGAATTAAAAGGAAAATAAATCCAACAAATAAGGCAAACTTAATTGGATACATATAAGGCATCCAGGCAGTGTCCATACCCCTTTCCATGATTGACCAAGATTTATAAGCGTACTTATAGCATGCCCACGCAGCGCCTATCAATCCAGGAAAATAAAATAATATATATAAAGTTAAGTCAATGATTGCTTGAGTCTTGACCGACCAATCTCGATACATAAAGTCCGCTCGTATATGAATGCCTTTTGAGAGTGCATACCCAGCGCCGAGCATAAACATTGCCCCCGCCCCCATTCTACTAATATCGTAGGCCCACATTGTTGGGGAGCCAAAGAAGTGTCTTCCCACAACCTCAATAAACATGGCAGTGAATACTGGAACAGTGAGCCAGCATGCTATCTGACCAACTCTGAGACTGAAGAGATCAATACTGAGAATTATTTTTGCCATTAACTTAGGCATATCATCCGGCATGACCCCGGTATATGATCTGCCCTCAGCTATCATTTCATCTGTAATATCTAATTCACCAATATCTTCTTTTTCTGACATAAATGTACCCAATTATAAATCTAAAAAACACTACAGCTATTGTAACAAATTTTAGGATTCATTAAATAAAACCCTTCTATTAATATGGCTTTTCTAACTTCAGGATAAAGGAGAACCTGAAGTTAGAAAAAATATATTTAGATAAAAAAAAGTTGCCAACAGTTTTCACTATTGGCAACTTAGTTTTTAAGTTTTACTAAAGATCTTTACTGTAAAGTCTTCGTAAAAGCTAAACCTAACTTAGCGTTAGAAGACTGAGCTCCTGACCAGAAAGGTACAGCTTTTTCAGCAAAATCTCTCTGTGATGCCCATACTTCAGCAAAGAATGCATTTTCATCAGCATTCTTTTGAAGTTGTGCTTGCGCAGCAGCCATAAACTCTACGAAGTAGTCTTCAGGCGTATCCATTAGCTGAACGCCTTGCTCTAGCAAGTCTGCCATTGCAATACCGTTTGCATAGATACGATTTGACATAGAGTCAAGTCTTGCTGCTCTTGCAGCAACATGAATAGCATGTTGGTCACGAGCAGAGATCTTATCCCACACATCGCCATTAATATACATATCTGCATTCACAACGTTCTGGTGAAGTCCTTGTAAGTAGTAATACTTAAGAACTTTTTGGAAACCAAAGTCTCTGTCCGGCTCTGGGCAGCACCATTCTGCTGCGTCAATTACGCCTTTCTCAAGTGCAGGAAGAATATCACCACCACCCATAGCTACAGCTGCGACACCAATGTCTTTATAAACTTGACCTGGGAGTCCTGGAGGTGCACGGAATCTTAATTTACGGAAGTCATCCATACTATTGATTGGCTCTTTAAACCAACCCAGCGCTTCAGGACCAACCGGTTGAAGCATCAAACCAACAACATTTAGGTCCATCTCGTCCCATAGTTGATCGTATAACTCTTTACCACCCGCACTGTGGAACCAAGAAAGCCATGCGATATTATCAATACCAAGGCCAGCTCCAGCGATTGGTGAGCCAAACAGCATTGCTGCAGGGTGCTTACCAGACCAGTAGTGAGTCCATGCAAATCCGCCATCAATTAGACCAGCGTCTACAGCATCGATAAGGTCAGCATTAGGTACAACAGAACCTCCAGGGAGGACTTCCATCGTTACTCTACCATCAGTCAATGCAGCAACATCCTCTGCAAAGTCTCTAACGTAACCAACTTCACTACCTGTAGAGTTTAATACAGATTGAATTTTTAAATTGACCGCCATAGCGCTTGAACTAGCAGTAAGCAATGCTACAGATGTCAAAAGAACAACTTTATTTCTAAACATAAAATCTCCTAATTAATCTAAATAAATATAAAAAGTACTTTGATTAGCGATAAGTTCAAAGAGCACTTAAAGCACTTAATCAAATTTTAGTATACATCAATTGATATATATGTATTATCTATTTCATAAATAAAATTACTCTTTAAGCTATATAATTTAGCTATAAAGAAATAGATTCACTAAATATACTTACAATAATAATTTCACTGTATATCATTTAAATATTTCAATCTATATTATTCTTGATTAATAAAATAATTTACTACTAGAAGTATATGCAAGAGAAATACGATTACATTATTGTAGGAGCTGGCTCGGCTGGCTGCCTATTAGCAAATAGGCTTTCAGCTAATCCTGATAACAGTGTCTTATTGATTGAAGCTGGCCGCAAGGATGACAATCTTTGGCTTCATGTCCCAGTTGGTTATTTTAAAACCATGAATAATCCAAAGTTTGATTGGATGTACAAACTAGAAAAAGACAAAGGACTAAACAATAGAAGAATAGATTGGCCAAGAGGCAAAGTGCTTGGGGGCTCTAGTGCACTAAATGGATTGCTATACATTCGTGGCGATAGGCATGACTACGATAACTGGAAAGATTTAGGAAATAAGGGGTGGGGTTATGATGATGTGCTTCCATACTTTAAAAAGTTCGAATGCCAAGAAAATGGAGAAAATGAATACCATGGTGTGGATGGTGAATTAAAAGTATCTAACCTCAGACTTAGAAGAAAAATCGCCGATCTCTTTATCAAGGCATCTGAAGAAATAGGCATACCTTACAATCCAGATTGCAATGGAGAGAAACAGGAGGGTGTCGGCTATTTTCAGCAAACCTCATTCAAGGGCTTTCGAAGAAGCTCCTATAGGTCTTTTCTAAATAGAAAAATTAGATCTAGAGAAAATTTAACAATCATCACAAATACTCAAATCAGCAAACTGGTCTTCTCTGATAAAAAAGTAATAGGTGTCGACTGCATTCAAAGTAAAGGTCAGCCAAATAAAACTATTTATGCTAACCATGAAGTCATTTTATCTGCTGGGGCAATTAGTTCGCCTCAAATATTACAGCTGTCAGGAATTGGAGATGAAAAACACCTAACTAAGCTTGGAGTTAATGTTATTCATAATAACCCTGCAGTAGGTAAAAATCTTCAAGATCATTTGCAAGTAAGGATGGTTTTTAAAACGAATACTAGAACCTTAAATGATGAACTAAACACCTGGTGGAAAAAAGCTTTAATCGGACTGCAATATGCACTTTTTAGGACAGGGCCATTAACGCTCAGTGCGAGCCAAGTTTACATTTTTACTAATACATCCTTGGATGGGTCAAGGCCAAATATACAGTTTCATATGCAGCCATTAAGTGCAGATAAGCCAGGAGACGGGGTTCATCCTTTTTCTGCATTTACAATGTCTATTTGTAATCTTAGGCCTCAGAGCAGAGGTGAGGTCACTATAAACTCAAAGAATCCAGAAGATCTTCCTAAAATTATTCCAAATTATCTATCCACAGAGAGTGATCAAAAAATAGCAATTGACTCAATAAAGGTGGCCAGAAAAATTGCAAATGCCAGCCCACTTAAGCAACATATTCTTGATGAGTTCGTTCCTGGAGGCTCATTAGTTTCTGATGAAGATTTACTTGAGGCTGCAAAAAACAATAGCCAGAGTATTTATCACCCAGTTGGAACATGCAAGATGGGTAATGATAAAAACAGCGTAGTCGATGACCAGCTTAAAGTATATGGCGTTAAAGGTTTAAGAGTTGTTGATGCTTCGATTATGCCAGAGCTTGTATCAGGGAACACTAACGCGCCCACTATGATGATTGCAGAAAAAGCAGCTGAAATGATACTTAGTGACAACAAAGTCAGTTTGACTAAGTAGGTGCATTTGTGTATTGTTAACCCTATTTTAAATTCAATATAATGCCCTCCTCATTTTCCGATTTTCGTAGAAGCGAATTATTTAAACCAGCAATTATTGTTCCAACTGTAATCATGCTGGTTTTTTCAATATTTAATCTGACAGCGCCCTCAGATCCCGCTCGAATTTCATCATCCTTCGAACTAGGTATTGTTAATGAAGATGTTGGCCCCTCACTCCCGTTAATCTCAATACAAGCCATTAAAGGACTTTCTAAAAGCCTCCCTTTTAGAGTGACTCTTCTTAAAGATTCTGATGCCGCAAAAGATGCCCTTTTAAAAGGTAAAGTGTCTTCAGTGATTACTTTTCCTGAAGATTTTTCTCAGCTTGCTCTTAGCAATAAAAACCTATCAATCGGAGTATTAAACTCCCAGCATTTAACAATTGCTGAAACGCAAATAGCCAGCCAGCTCCCATCGATGGTCCAAATTGCGCTGTCAACTTTTGTTTCAAATCTGCGTGCCTCAAAGCTAAATAACCAATCACCCAATTCAGGCATGCTAGTAACTACAAATGTACAAACAATGTTTAAAGCAAAAAGTTTAGCCTCACTCCCTGCGCCCTTTGTAATGAGCTTTACAACTTGGATGGCTTCAATGGTCGGAGCAATTCTTTTATTTCTGGGAACTCGTCAAATGGCATTTCTTAACAGGGCTTATGTACGAACTATTGTTCCAGTTATGACTATGGGATTTGCCAGCTTTACTCTAGCAACAGTTGTTACATTAACAACTCTTCAATGGGAAGTGTTCTTGATGGCATGGTTAAGTGTATGGCTAGTTAGTGTTTGTTTAACTTGGCTATTTCTTGGGATCTTCGAAATTATTGGGCTTTCAGCCTTGCTAATTATTCTTCCTTTAGTTCAGTATCAATCTGTACTAAGTGGATCGGTTGCGCCCGTAAGCGCAGCGCCTGACTGGCTTGAACGCATTGGAACAGCGGTACCTTTTGATGCTATCGGCGCAGCCTATAGGGCTATCATTTTTGGCTCAGATGCAAGCTTGCCATTCATATGGCTATTAAGTGCAGCTCTAATAGGTATTGTCCTCAGCTGGGGATCTGCCATCTTCAAAGGCCGAATGAGAAGGCGCTGGTAATAGCTATATACAGTTAGTTAGCTAGACTGTTAATATCGGCCTTATACCTTGCAAGTTGTGTGCGTAACTTTTGGTCTTGCTTATCGTTTCTAGAATTTAATATTGCCACTAATAGATGCTGAATTAAATCAGTATTGAAGGCATATGTCGATTGGTAATTCTCAGCAACCAAGTCATCGCTATGAGTTATCTTTTTCAGCCTTTCTTCCCAGCCTTGTTCTCTTTGAAGGATTAAGCTAAGCTTTTCATTGAATGCTTTTCGACTCTGAATGCGCTCAGCATCAACCCTCTTCATTTCTTTACTTGTAATTTTTACTAAATCAAGCTGATCTTTAGTCAGTGAACCCATAAAGCGCCTTAAGTTCTTACGGAGGCTTTTGTAACTGTCACTTTGATACACCTGATCGTTACGAACTAGCAATTTTTTTTCGCTCTGAGTAGTTTTGGTTTTTAAAACTTGAATAAATTTTGTGATTTGCTCATCTGATAACTCTCTAGCAAGAGGAGTTGCCCACATGATCATTTGATCCTCTAGACGAAACCAAGACTCTTCAACATTATGAGTAATCAGGGCAATACTTTCTATATCTACCTCATCATTTATAGCCAGCTCTAAGTCACCAATAATTTGTGCATATTTAGGCATTTCTTCCACTCTATGCCACTGAAAAAAAGGCGTTAAAAGCTCATCTAAGTATTTTTTTTGATCACGATCAAGGTCAACATAACTTTGTAGATACCATGGAAAAAGATTATCAAACTGATTATAAATAAAAGTAATTGAACTGCACCCTCCTAAAAAGAGTACCAAAATTAATGCAGCTTTTTTAAGTGTATGTTTCATTATTTAAACTAGTCTTCCTAATTACCAAAAAAATATAATTAACCTAATTTTCCCTATCTATTTAAAAAAAATATAGATCTATGCTTAAATCACTGCTTAACAATAAATAAACGCCAATTTAAATGAGCAATAAAATTCACAATAAAAATATTGAAAGCGAAACTGTAATAACCTCACCTATTGAATTAAAGAAAACTATTCCAGTAAGTGACAAAGGTAAAGAGAACATTTTAACTAGCAGAAAAACTGTGGACAACATTTTTTCAGGAAAAGATGAAAGACTAATGGTAATTGTTGGTCCTTGCTCGATTCATGACATTGGAGCTGCCAAGGAGTACGCCCTTAAACTCAAATCCCTTCAAGAGGAAGTTAAAGAATCAGTCTACTTAGTCATGAGGGTATATTTTGAAAAACCAAGAACAACGGTTGGCTGGAAAGGATTAATTAGTGACCCAGATATGGACAATTCACTTGACGTTGAAAAAGGGCTTCACCAAGGACGTGAGTTTCTTGCATGGCTTGCAGATCAAGGGATTGCTTCTGCAACTGAAGCGCTTAATCCAATCACTCCTCAATACTTAGGTGATCTTATTTCTTGGTGTGCAATTGGAGCAAGAACAACTGAATCTCAAACTCATCGTGAAATGTCAAGTGGGCTCTCTATGACTGTTGGTTTTAAAAATGGTACTGATGGAAATCTAAACATGGCAATCAATGCTATTAAAGCGTGCTCTTCCCCTCAAAGCTTTCTAGGTATTAATGATGAAGGTCAGATTTCAACTTTTAAGGCAATGGGAAATAAATCATCTCATATTATTCTTAGGGGTGGCATTAAGCCTAATTATTATAAGGATGATGTTATTGAATGCGAAAATCTTCTTAAAGAAAATGGCCTAGCCGCAAGGATTATGATTGACTGCTCACATGACAACTCAAATCAAGATTATAGAAATCAGGGTAAGGTAATTGAAGACATAACTAACCAAATATCTGCTGGAAATAAATCAATTTTTGGCTTAATGCTTGAGAGTAATTTATTTTCTGGGAAACAAAAAATATTAGATAACCAAGATGAAATGGAGTATGGAGTATCAGTTACAGATGGATGTATTGATTGGTTAGAGACTCATAAAGTTATCAAAAAACTAGCAAAAAAAATATCTTAGTACCTTTAATAAATGAATTATAAATACTTTATTCTGGGCTCATTAGAATAAAGTATTTTATTACTGGCCCAGTAAACTAATTACTTTAGCTGCAGTTGCTCTTAATTCTGGAATAACTTTTTTCATCATAGTTATTCTATCAAAAAGCTCCGGATCTGACTCAAGTGTGGATCGCAGTGAATTACCAAAACTCTTTCGAAGAACAGTACCTACATTGAACTTAGCAACTTGGCGTAAAGACAGCATTTGTATATCTTTATCTTCTAAACCACTTGTCCCATGAATGACTAATGGCAAGTTTAGCGCTTTCTCAAGCTCGTTAAAGCGCTCTAAATCTATTTCTACAGTTCCACTTTCTAAGCGGTGAACATTTCCTATTGAAATTGCAAGCGCATCTGGCTGCCCCTGTTGCTCCATCTTAAGGGCATCAACAACCTCAGTTAATGCAGATTTAATATGATCACGGCCACTTGCATAAGGGACCGAACCCACTTCAGCCTCAACTGAAACTCCTTTAGGGCGAGCATAGTCAACCACATCTCGTATTAAAGAGATGTTTTCAGAGATGGGTAATTGAGATCCATCAAACATTACAGAGGTAAATCCTACATCAATTGCTTCTTTAACTGCATCAACCTCGTAGGTATGATCAAGATGCAAACAAACAGGTGCCTTGGATTTTTCAGCCATAGGTCTTAGCATTCCAATAATTTCTTCCATTGTCATAAATTGACGCATATCAAGATTAATAGATAGAATTACAGAAGCATTCCGAGCCTCTGCAGAATCAACAACCGCACGCGCATCTTCATAACCAAATACATTAAAACAGGCAACAGCATAGTTTTTATCTTGAGCTGGTGTAAGTATATCTTTAAGATTAGTAATCATTTTTTATTTAAATTTATTAAGCATGTCTTGCATACCAGGAATAGTTTCCAATTGATAGGCGTACTCTTTCTGATAATTCATATGCAATGGACGCTGGGTCTCTCCAGCTAAAATAGTGAAATAATACATTTCAAACCCAGGTGCTGCGACGCAGGGGTGGTAACCTTTATCAAAGACAAATGTTGAGCTATCACGTATATGATAGACGGGGCCAAAGTCCTGACCATCTGGAGTTAAAAACTGAGCACCAAAGCCATTAGGTGGATTAAAACGAAAATTATAAACTTCATTATGTCGACTTTCTTCAGGAAGCAAATCTACTTCATGTTTATGAGGTGGAAATCCTGACCAGCCTCCTGCTCCTACTGTAAATAGCTCACTAACCAACAATTTACCAACTTTTCCTGCAGGCTCTTTACCTAGAATATGCTTGATTTTACGATGTGTTTTAGTGTCATCAGAGCCGTACTGAACTTTATCAATATCGTCTTGTCTTATAACAAAAGCTTCATGGGTTTGATTATGCTTAGCTCCAGAGACAAACACTTCCACTTCATTACTGATACAAGTTAATGTTGCTTCACAATCAACAGGGACATAAACACCCTCAGGATCGCCCTCCCAAATATGTTGTCGCTTACCAACCTCTTTAAAAACTTGTCCTTGAACCTGTACATCTATACTGCCAGTTGCTGGAACAATACATGACTCATAATCAGTTAGTTGATAAGTATATGATTCTCCAGCACTTAGCTTGATGATATTGAAATAGCATAGAGGAACTAATTCATTATTACAATCTATGATTGCCTTATTATTGTTGTCATGTTGAGGGATATGCATATTTAACTCCAAATTGTTTTTGGTTTGATTATTATCTGTTTTTGTAACAGCTCAATTTCTTCCATTTTTGGCATAGCGCTCGCACAGCCTTGTTTTGATACCACTATAGCTGCAGCAGCGCTCCCAGATTCAATAGCTAGTTGCCAGTCTCTAGAGGACATATAATTCATTATCACATTACCTAAAAAAGCATCACCAGAACCATATGGTTTAAGTGCGGGTAAATTATAAATTCCCGTATCAAGCCGATCTTTACCAAAAAAAAGACTACAGCCACTCTTGCCCCGCTTAAGAATCATTACCTGATTGCTTGCAACACATTGTTTAACCTGTATATTTATATCTTCTTGAAGGATTTTAAATTCTTCTTCGTTGCCAACTAATACATTTGTTAATCCTGCAGCCTCTTGATAAACAAAACGGGTAGTTTTCTGATCAGGCCAGTTCCATGGCCTGTAATCTAGATCTAGCCATACTTTGCAGTCATTTTTTTGAGCATGAACCATCATTTTCAAAGTTTGTTTTCGTGAATCAGCTTCAATTAAGCTGGTGCCAGTTATTATTAGATTTTGGCTTTGAGTAATTGCAAGTTTTACATCTTCATTACAGACAATTTGAAGATCAGCAGGATTATTACGATATATTACTACTTCGCAGTCCTCTTGGCGCACTTCAGCAATTGCTAAACTAGTCCTCTCATCACCATAAGTTGTTTGCATCATCTGCAAATCAATACCTTCAATTTCAAGACGCAGCCGAACAAATTCACCAACTGGATCGTCAGACAAGGCAGAGATAAGACCTACTTTACCACCTGCACGCTTCATAGCTATTGCAATGTTCGCCCCAGAACCGCCCACATCACTAGCAAATAATTCTGCATCGCGAGTTTTACTTCCTACAGGCTGTGGATACAGATCAAGGCCAGCTCGTCCCACGACCAAGGCATCATATAATCGATTTTCTTTATATTGCATCATGTGATAGTTTTGTTTCAGACATCCAGCCACTTTCCAGTCATTGCAGAACGGTCTATTGCATCCATGACTTTTTCGATTTTTAAACCGTCGGCAAAGTTTGGCCATACTGGCTGACCCGTTTCAATTGAATCAAGTAAATGTTTAAGTTCACAAACCTTTACATCAATAAAGCCAAGACTGTGGCCTGCATTGGGTAAAAACGCATCATATGGTGGTTGCGCTGGGCCACTCAATATTGTTTTAAAGCCCTCCTGTCTTGGATCATCACTTCTTGTATAAAGCTTAACTTCATTTAAACGCTCTTGGTCATGACAAATCATGCCTTGAGAGCCATGTATTTCCCAACTTAATCCACACTTTCTTCCCCATGCTACTCGACTGACGCGCAATGTCCCCTTGATTCCACTCTCAAAGTGGGCCAATGCAGTACAGACATCATCGTTATCAACTGGCAATGTTTGTCCTGGATTCTCTGGATCCGAACGCTCTTTGTGGACTGTATCGTAATCTCCCACTAGGCGAGTTATTGAACTACCCGTCATATAGTGAGCCATACTAACTAAATGACACATAACATCAGCATTTGCACCAGAGCCAGAAGCTTCACGATTCATACGCCATGAATGAGGTCTATCTGGATCAGCTTCATTATCAACATCATAAATCCCATGAAATCCAATTACTCGACCTATAGCGCCTTCTTCAATGAGCTCTCTAGCACTTTGAACAGCAGGATTTTGAGTATAGTTGTAGCCTAAGATAGTTTGTGCATTGCTAGCTTGAGCAGCTGCGAGCATAGCTTCAGAGTCTGCTAAATTAGTTGACATAGGCTTTTCACACCAAACATGCTTACCAAGTTTGAGAGCAGCTACTGAAATTTCTTTATGAAGCGAATTGGGAACACATACTGAAATCAACTGGACCTTTGGGTCATTGACCACATCCATCCAATCAGAGGTGCAACGAGAGAATCCCATTTCAGTTCGCATCACTTCAGCTCTTTCAGAGTTGTAATCACAAATCATCTCCAAACTAGGCCTTAAGCCATCACCAAAAACACTCCCAGCTGCTGCATAAGCAATAGAATGGGCTTTGCCCATAAAAGCAGTACCAATAACTCCTACACCAATAGTTTTCATTCTCTTTCCTCTATTTGAATTCCAAATTTTTCACAGTAACTTTTAATATTTTTATACCCCATTGTCACATAGGTTAATGGGTGGGCCTTAGCCGGGTCTTGTTCAGCCTCTACAACTACCCAGCCACTGAAGTTGGCTTCGCCCACCATTTTAAATAGCTCAGAAAAATTAAAATCGCCGTCCCCAGGAACTGTATAAACCCCACTCAAAACTGAGTTTAAAAAACTTGAATCAGTATCTAGTGAGTGGTTTAATATTTCACCTCGAACATCTTTACAGTGAATATGCATAACTCTATCGTTGTGTTTTTTATAAACTTCTAAAGGATCAGCACCAGCATAAATTAAATGACCAGTATCAAATACTAAACCAAGATCAGTAGTTGTCATAGCCATTAACTTGTCTATTTCTTCTTCGATTTGAACAACTGTTCCCATGTGATGATGATAAGCAAGCTTCATTCCATTCGACAAAGTATATTTAGCTAGCTGACTCAACTTTTCAGTCCACTCTTCCCATTGTCCATCATCAAGGATAGGGCGTTTTGAGAGTGGCGAACTAATATCTCCATGAACACAAGAGTCCATTTCACAATAAACAATTACTTCCGTCCCCATATCTTTAAGAAGATTCATGTGTGGTGTTATTCTTTCTATCTCATCTTCAAGACTGTCTGCTAATAAGCCCCCACAAAACCAACTAGAAACTACGTCCATACTATATTTATCAAATAATGGTCGTAAGTATTTCCGAATCCTTAGGCCACTTACCTCCTAATTCAAATCCACGATAACCGGCTTGTTTTCCCTCTGTTAAGCAATGCTCTACTGTAGTATCTTTGCCCAGTTCAGGCATATCATCGTTAGTCCATGAAATCGGACTAACACCAATTTTTACACTCATCTTACTTCTCCAAATTATTGTTAATATTATTTAATCAGCAAGTCTAAATTGCTGAAGCTCCAAAAGCTTTAAACTAAATTCCTCTAGACTAACTAAATCTAGAAGTGATTGCTTAGTAAGTTCAAACATGCTCATGCCCTGCAACTTAGAGTTTGAATTTTGATCATAGTCAAGGTTTGTAGGAAATGCATAGCCATCTGTTGCACAAATAAGGACATTCTCAATTAGTTTTTCTGAAAGAGTTTTTTTAATTGAATGCTCCAGTAGGAATGGGTAAATACGCTTAAGAATTTTAATGTAATTTATACTCTCCATAGTCTTACCAAAAGGAGATGAAATTTGTAAAAGGTTGCCGATCCTATGAAAGTCATTTGAAGTGTTGGACCCAGCTCCATGCAATAAAGCAGGATTAAAAAAAATACCATCGCCTTTATTCATTTGATTTTGAACTGCATTCGTATTAAAAAATTCAGTACATGCATTGTCTCTCCAGGCAAGGTAACCTAAGTCGAAGTGGTGCGAATAAGGCAAAACAATCGTGGGCCCAGTTTCTAAAGGCATGTCGGTGTGTGCGACCCCACCTTGCAGAGTTAAATAGTTTGAAAGGCGATGAGCTGAAATAGGAAACAGCTCAACAACTTTATTTTCTTGAAACCCTAAATGATAATCACGGTGTGGTTTTTGCATTTCACCGCCAGGTCTTACAATATTAACTTGCGCAGTCATTTGAGAATTTGGCCCACACCAGGACTCTGCAACTAACTTTAAAATATCATTTGAATAGTAACTAATAAATGCATCAGGATCCTCCAACGCAACTTTTTGAAAACTATTCCATATCCTTGTATTTGTTCCAGAAGCGAAATGGTCATTGCTAGTTCCAATCTCTTTTTGAGTAATTTTCTCAAAAATCCTATTGCTCTGATCTAAAACTTCATGTTCATAAAGATTGCGAATAACAAAAACCCCTGGGCCACTTTCTAAGGCATGAAATAACTCAGTTTTTAGTTCTTTTTCTTTTTCTTTATTTCCAATAAATGAAGTAAAGTTTTTTGCATCATAAACGACCACATTATTTATAACTGATTCGGATAATGGGTAGTCCTTTTTTAGAGTTTTTTGAGAGCAGACTTTCTTTAGGTCATCATAATTTATATCAGACTCACTGAAAAAAACTTGGCTATTAGTTGATTTTAAAGCTTCTTTGTTCATATTTAATAAGGCTGTTGTTTTTTCCCTTTCTTATAAGAGTTATAGACTTCATCGCCATTTTTATTTGACGAAACCTCAGGAACGGCAACCTCCCACCAACATCCACCTTCTGGACTTATTTTATGAGAATCAGTCACTAAGCTAATAAGATAAGATTTTGAAGATAAACGGGCACGTTCCAGAGCTGAAGCTAATTCATTAATATTTTCAATATGTTCAGAGTTCGCTCCTAAAGACTGCGCATGAAGCGCAAAATTGACATTTGGATGGCCGTCATCAATACTTTCACAATCCTTCAATAAATTATTAAATGATCGGTTTCCAGTTGCATTTTGCAGTCGATTAATACAAGAAAAACCTCGATTATCTAAAACAACTACAATTATTTTTTGTCCCAACATTACGCTTGTTGCTAATTCTGAATTAAGCATCAAATATGACCCATCTCCTACAAGAACAATTACTTCTCGCTCAGGCTCAGCCATTTTTACGCCAAGACCGCCAGCTATTTCATAGCCCATACAAGAAAATCCATACTCCGCATGATAGCCGCCCGTTTGCTCAGTCCTCCAAAGCTTGTGAAGTTCACCAGGAAGACTTCCTGCAGCACAAACAACTATATCTGTCGCCTTTCCATTTCGCTTTAACTCTCCCAAAACTTGGGCGTCAGTTGGCAGTGAATCCATAGTTTTAGATGTGCTCTTTATTGAAGTTATTTCATCGTAATAGTTATTCCATTTACTGCTTTCTTCATGCGCTAAGTCTTTCCATTCTTGACTCGCTTTCCAATCAGATAGCTTCGTATCTAATTGTTGAATTCCAAGCTTTGCATCGCCCCATAATGGCAATGCATTGTGTTTTATTGCATCAAAACGGGCTACATTTAACTGCACTATAGTTGTGCTTGAAAATAACGCTCTGGAGCCAGAATTGAAATCATTTAAGCGTGTACCAATAGCCAAAACTAAATCTGCCTTTTTAGCCATATTATTTGCTGCATTTGATCCGGTAACCCCAATAGCACCAACATAGCTAGAGTGGTCCCAAGCCAAGGCACCTTTTCCAGCAGATGTCTCTGCAACTGGTATTTGGTGTTGTTTGGCAAAATGTTGTAAGTCCTCACAGGCCTTAGCATAATGAACTCCTCCACCTGCAATTATTAAAGGTTTTTTTGATTTAATTAACAACTCTATTGCATGGTCTAATTCAGCATCATCAAGTTTAATCTGGCGAATTGAGTGAGTTTTTTGAGTAAAGAATTCTTCAGGATAATCGAATGCTTCAGCCTGCACATCTTGAGGCAAAGATAAAGTTACTGGGCCACAATTTTCTGGGTCTAGCAGTGTTTGAATTGCCACAGGTAAACTATTAATTATTTGCTCGGGCCTCATAATTCGATCAAAATATCGACTAACTGGCCTGAAGCAATCATTAACGCTGACTGTAGGGTCTGAGAAATCTTCTAGTTGCTGAAGAACAGGATCTGGAGTGCGGCTTGCAAAATAATCACCAGGCAACAATAACACTGGCAGTCTATTTACATGGGCTAATGCTGCAGATGTAATCATATTAGTTGCGCCAGGTCCAATTGAACTTGTACAAGCCATCATTCTTTGTCTATTATTAGCCTTTGCATAAGCAATTGCTGAATGAACCATTCCTTGCTCACTATGGCCACGAAATGTAGGAAGCCACTCTTCACACTCTGACAATGCCTGACCCATTCCAGCAACATTGCCATGTCCAAAAATAGCAAAAACTCCGGCAAATAATGGATGTATTTCATCGTCAATCTCTATATATTGGGCTGATAAATATTTAACGATAGCCTGTGACATTGTTAGTCTGACTGTTTTCATAGTCTTTACTCCTCTCTATATTTTTTCCAAGATTTAATTAGTTCTATGTAATTATTGGACACTAAATCAATCAACTCTTGATCACTTATCTTTTTTTCCATCCACTGCTTGGCTGGCTCATAAAAAATTGTCCTACCAACAGTAAAACCTTTGCAAATTTTATGTTTTGAGGCATCCTCAAAAGAACTTTTTACAGCATCCATAGATGCTGATTGACCTAATAATAACACACCTTCACAGTGCGCATCATTTTGTAATATCACATCGCTCACTTGCTCCCATGACTTGTCTTTCAGTGCTGGCAATTTCCACCAATCCGGCTTGATACCAAGACCATAAAGCCTATTTAGTATTTGTGGAATAGTTGATTCATCCTCTTCCAAGTCCCCAGGTAGAATGATCTCTAATAACAATTGATGTCCACTTTGAATACAAGCAGAATTGAGCTCTATAATTTTCGATTCTTGCTTTAACCTCAATTCAATAGGATCATTGATATGATAAAACATCAAGCACTTTACAACATGCGTAAGTGGCCAAGACTGGAGTTTCGATCCAATCGATCCTCCTCCCTCAAACTCTAAAGGACAAGAGCCTGGAAGCTCCACAGGCCTTCCAATCCACCATGACTTTTCAGCAATAGAGTGAAGCGCTTCTTCACCATAAGTGTCATCGATTAATACACCCACACTATTCTCATCAATATTACTTCTCTTAATAGTCTCTTCAATAGAATTCAAAAATAAATTTTTTAGCTTAACTACTCGCTTAGGGCTCTCTCCACAATTAATCTGCCAGGTCATAGAGCTGTTTACGATGATCAAAAGCGAAGCCAAAAATCTCAGATCGAGCAATGCTTCTTGAACTAACTCTATGAAGATGATTAAGCTCTTTGTCTTGACTTGGATCTGGAATATTATGCGCATTATCTAGATAATAAAAGAGCTCTTGCTCACCTGGAATCGCTGGAGCACAACCATGTCTAGAGACCACTAGAGCTCCAGATGCATTTGCATAATTGGCACTTTTTTCAAGACTTTCATTTCTCAAGATAACCACGCAAAAATCCAGACATGAAAGCATCGCCAGCACCCAGAACATTTAATATATCTACTTTATTACCTTTGATAACTTCAAATTCACCTGAGTTATTTGGAATATCACCACTAATTACTGTGCATCCCAATGGCCCAAGTTTTAAAACAATAATGGCATCACTTAGCTTCGAACTTTCTTTAAAGCAGTAACTGTATCTTCACTTCCACCAGCAATATGTATCTCCTCTTCAGTGCCCACAATTACATCACAATAAGGTAGTATAGTTTGTATGTGCTTACTTACATCAGCGCTTGCAATAAAACGAGACTCCCCATCACCCAGTCCTGTTAAACCCCATAAAACAGGCCGATAATCGATGTCTACAATTACCTGAGTGCCCCCTGCTTTAGCGAACTCAATAGCCTTCATACTTGTCTTATATGTATTGTCAGAAGAAAAGTGTGTCCCTGTAATTAAAAGCGCTTTACTGCTAGCGATAAATTCGGCTGAAAAGTCTTTTATGTCAACTGCCATATCAGCGCAATCGTTTCGATAAAAAATAAGCGGGAAAGTGTCTTTATTTTGTATCCCTAGGACAACTAAAGCTGTTAATCGATCTTTGTCTGTGACAACATGCGAAACATCAACGCCAACACTTGCTAATTCATTCCGCACAAATCTTCCCATATGCTCATCACCAACTCTGCAGATCATTGCAGACTTTAGCCCAAGTTTTGAAGAGCCATAAGCAATATTTGCAGAAGAGCCTCCAAGATATTTTGCGAAACTCCCCATACCTTCAAGAGTAGATCCAATTTGTTGCCCGTATAAATCTACTGCAGCGCGCCCTAGGCAAATAACATCAAGTGCTTTCATTATTTATCTAACATCCATTGATGATCGGGGTGATTTTTAAAAATCCATTGACGTTTTGGGCCCGCCATTACATTTAAATAGTAAGAATCATACCCATAAGGAACGCCAACAGGATGGTATCCAGATGGAACTAATACAACACATTTATCTTCTACTGCCATAGTTTCATCAATAGACAAATCATCAGTATAGACTCGCTGGAAAACAAAACCTTGCGATGGGTTAATCCGATGATAATAGGTTTCCTCAAGATAAGTTTCAACTGGAATGTTGTCTGAGTCATGTTTATGAGGTGGATAGCTCGACCAATTACCTGCAGGAGTTTTAACTTCAACAACCAAAAGGCTATCAGCCTCATCTTGTTCTCGGCAAGATATTACAAATAGACCTTGTATTAGCTCCTTCTCCCCGCACCTCATTAGTCATTTCTTCAGGCTTTATATGTCTTACAGGATAATTACCAAAACCAGGTGCAGCTGCAATTGCAAGTTCAAGCTTAGTTAATGCTTTAATGGTTATTGTTATGATTATTAGGAACATATAACGCATGAGGTTTAAGATCTTCAAAGACGCTCATTCTATCGCCAAGATTATAAAACTCTTCATCTTCAACATGTATATCGGCCTTCCCAGATAAAATTACCAGGCATAGATTCATTTTCGATTTCTATCAAATTTAAAGTTTGCAGGCTCCAGTTCATACGCTTTAAATCCAACAAAATCCCAATTTGCTGATTTTGGAGTAATGTCTTGATAACAACCATTTGAACTTAATTTAGGGCGAGATAAAAGTGACATATTTAATTTCCTTGTTGATGATAGCCAATTGATATACATATAGCCTGAACGAGACACATTGTGGCCCCTAAAGACCTAAAAGTATGAATTTCTGCCTCATGAATGCTAAATAAAAAATCTGCTAAATGAGCAATAGGATTGAGCTCTGTATCGGTCAGCAAAATTACCTTTGCTTTTGAATTTTTTGCCTCTTTAACCGCTTCTGTTGTCATCGTATTGTAAGGATTATAAGTAATTGCAATGAATACTGTTTTGTCATCAAGCCAATTTGAAAGGTTCTCCACTTCATTTACATCATTAGCAATACGACATCGAATACCGAGATTGTTTAACATGTAATAAAAGTAATTTGCTACAGGTTGGGCTCTATTTGTACCGCACAAAATTACTTCTCTAGCATCACACAATGCCTTCACTGTTTCTTCTATTAACTGAACATCTATTTGCTCAGAAAGTAATTCTGTAGCAACAATATTGCGACTCGTAATTTCTTTAAAGATATTTGAACTATTTGTAGACACACTTGTTTCAGTAACTTTTTTCACGTCCGTGATGCGTTGTCGATAGTTAATAGGAGATTGTGAAATTTTGACCTTAAACAGATCTTGTAGTTCAGCAAAACCACTAAAACCAAAGTGTTTTGCAAAGCGGACTAAGGTTGAAGGGTACACTCCAATTTCTGACGCAATAACCGCCAAGGTATTTATTGCAAGGTTTTGTGGCTGATCAATTACATAGAAAGCAATCAACTTCATTTTTTTGCTTAATCTTGGATAGCTTTCTTGAAGCAAGCTATTTAAATCATTAATATCTTGTGGAGGCATTCTATTTAAAATCTATAAATTAATTGAGTTGCCACTTTGGAGTGACTCTTTAGCAGCTTCAGCAATTTTTAACGCAAGAACCCCATCAGAAATATTAACACTAGGCTGAGTACCAGACTGAAATGATTCCATAAAATGCACTAGTTCATTGTGGAACGCTTTTCCATATCTTTCTAAAAAAAAGTGTTGGTTTTTGGTCTGCTTAATTCCAGATGAGTTACTTAAAATAACACTATCTTCAAGGACATTTTTTACTTGAAGCATGCCTGTCTCACCAAAAGCTTCAATTCTCTGATCATAACCAAAGGAGGCTTGTCGACCATTAATAATAGTAACTATTGCCCCCTTATTCATATTCATTATTACACTTGCTGTATCAACATCTCCCTGCTTAGCAATATCATCATTTGCAGCATTAGCTGAAACATAGATACTTCTTGGAGTGTCATTAAGAATCCAACACGCCATATCAAAATCATGGATCATCATATCGTGAAATAAACCACCGGACCCTGCGATATAGTCCATTGAAGGTGGCTCAGGGTCATGAGAAGTTATTATTAAAGACTGAATTAAACCAATTACATTTGCATCAACTTTATTTTTTAAACTAGCCATATGAGGATCAAAACGTCTATTAAATCCTAACATACATACAATACCACTTTCTTCAACAGCTTTAGCGCACGCCAATGCTCTATCAAGACTTAAATCTATAGGTTTTTCACAAAAAACAGGCTTACCAACTTTCGCGCATTTTTCTATAAGGTCTGCATGGGTAGAAGTACTGCTAGCAATAATAAAAGCATCTATTTCATTATTTTCAAATGCCTCATCCATTGAAAGAGTGATAGCATTGTATTTATTCGCAAGCTTTTCGGCAGACTCTTGATGAAAATCTACAACAGAGTGGAGATTAGCGTTTTCATCACTGGCTATCGCGATAGCATGAACTGCTCCTATGCGACCGGCACCAATTAGACATATTTTCATAATTAACCTCTATTTTTTTAATACTGATAATTCTTTATTACCAGACATCATGGCTTGTAATTCTTGGAAATCAATTTCACCTGCTTTAGCAGTACCTAGAGTCTCACCTCGAGATAAAACCGTAAACTTATCCCCCACTGCCAAAGCATGGGAAACATTATGAGAAATAAAGATTACTGCAACACCTTTTTCTCGAACCCTTTCAATAGTTTTTAGCACATTTGAGGTTTGATAAACTCCCAGGGCTGAAGTTGGCTCATCAAGTATCAATATTTTGGCGCCAAAAAATACAGCACGGGCAATAGCAACAGTTTGCCTTTCGCCCCCAGACAGAGTCCCAATTGATTGAGTAGGGTCACGCAATTGAATTCCCATTTTGTCCATTTCAGTCATCAAAATTGAGTTGCATTTCTCAAAATCCATGACAGTGATTGGGCCCACTTTTTTTGTCAGCTCCCTGCCAAGCCAAAAATTACGAGATACAGACATTAAAGGAATTAAAGCTAAGTCTTGATAGACTGTAGCAATTCCAACATCAATTGCATCTCGAGGGTTATTAATTTCAGTCTCTTGTCCATTAATACTTGATCTGGCCACTTGTTGGCTGATGAACGCCAGACATGATTTTAATAAATGTAGATTTTCCTGCTCCGTTATCACCCAATAAACAATGACATTCTCCAGCATTAATAGAGATTGAAACGCCTTTGAGAGCATCTACATTTCCGAAGCTCTTATGGATATCTTTAAGTTCCATTAACGGTAAATCACTCATCATTTTGCCCCAGTAATTAATTTACGAACATGTGTATTAAGGATCACCGCTAACAATAGAAGAACGCCTAAGAACACTCTAAACAAAGAACTCTCTACTCCAATAAAAAATAAGCCTTGTTGAACTACTCCAAATATGACTGCTCCTAGTGCAGCTCCAATAACTGAACCGTAGCCACCCGTTAATAAAGCGCCGCCTATAACAACTGAAATAATCGCCTCAAACTCTTTTAGAATTCCTCTATCCGCTGAAGCTGAACCAAACTCAATAACCTGGGTAGTTGCAAATACAGTCGCACAAAAGGCTGTAAAGACAAACATCAATATTTTAACTCTGTTTACTGGGACACCTATATGACGAGCAGCTTGTGCATCACCGCCTGAGGCATAGATCCAGTTACCAAACCGAGTTTTTGTTAATAAAAAATGTGCAAAAATAACGAGTCCTATAGCCCAAACCATCATCATTGGGATACCCGATACAACTGGCTGACCAGCCTTTGTGCCAGCGACAAACGTTTGAATTATGCCTTGCTCAGCAAGCCAGTCAAATACGCCTGTAAATATCTCGCCACCAAAAATTGGTGCTAACCAATCATTTTCAGCGACCTCTGTAACTCCACCAATAATGGTTTTTTTCGTACTTATAATTGCAATAAAGATTGTCATGCCTCGCAGGATATATAAAAATGCAAGACTCACAATAAAAGAAGGTAAATTTGTTTTGACTGTAATGTAGCCAATTAATGCACCTATAGACATCGAAACAACGAATGCTATAAGGATACTAAGCCATACTGGCCAACCCCAAACTACTGAGGTCACTGCTATGACAATTCCGGCAAAACCGATCATTGACCCTACTGATAGATCAAATTCTCCAGCGATCATGAGAAGGCAAGCGCCAACAGCAATAATGATAAACTGTGAAGACACGATTCCCCAATTCATAGAGCCTTCTAATGAAAACATCCCCGTATCTCGGGCTACTAAAAAAAAGAATAGAAAAACTAATACAACTCCAACAATTGCACCTAAGTCAGGACGAAGTAATGCGACACTAAATTTGGAACGAATTAATGAAATTTTTTTTTCAATTGTAGACATGATTTGATCCTATTGGTTTATCCAAAATAGTTAAATTTGAACTTTAAACCTGATAAAGATAAAAAAAATGCTACCCACCAATTTAAGATTATGGTGGGTAGCACGTTAATAAACTAAATTAACTATTAACGGTAAACGCCTGCATATTTTTCAACTAAGCTAATATTACTCTTAGTGATAAATCCAGGGCCAGAGTTAATTGCACCAGAAGGCCATACGCCATATCTTGACAAGTTAGTCAACATTACAACTGGAAGATATCCTTGTAAGTACGGCTGTTGATCAATAGCGAAAGAAATAACATCTGCTTTAACAGCAGCTGCAATCTCACCTGAAAGATCAAAAGTACCAAAATAAATATCGCCCGAACGACCCATATCATCTAAAGCTGAAAGCGTTGGATGAGCAGAAGTTGGACCTAAAGTAAGAATTGCATCTGTATCAGGATTTGATCTAAGATGAGCCATAACTTTATTTTTTATTTCTGTTGGATCTTGTCCAGAGTCGATCATTTGATTTCCAAGATCTACACCAAGAGCATCTGCATAGCCCTGGCAACGATCAACTGATACCGGGTTTGTGAAGAAGTGATTAACACATAAAAACTTTGTTGCTCCAGCAGCTTTTGCTCTCTTACCAGCACCAAAACCAGCATCATACTCAGGCTGACCAATGTGCGCTAATGCTCCTAGCATTTCAGATTGCTCACGAGTACCAGAGTTAATTGTTACAACTGGGATTCCTTTTGCTATAGCTGAAGTAATTGGTCCTTTTAGGACGTCATAATCAGCAATCGTAACAATAATACCATCAGGGTTGCTTGCAGCAGCCTGCTCAACGATACGTGCCATATCAGCAAGATCTCCTGTAGTTGGGTTACGATAATCAACATCGACACCCATTTGCTCACCAGCAATTTCAATTGCATTTTTAATTGTATTCCACCATGAATCAGAATCTGGTGCATGGCTAATTAGTACAAACTTTTCACCATCTGCCATCGCTGCCGTACTTCCCACAGTTGTTCCGAAAAGAACAAAAACTGAAAGAAATAGACTTGAGACATATTTATTAATTTTCAACATAATTTTGTATCTCCTTTCTATAAGTTTTTTTGAAGTCACGATTGACCCCAATATTGAAGGATTTTTAGAACTTCAATATTTGGAGTATACATGAAGAGATATATATGTTTTCTAATATTAAGAAAATAGAACATATGTTATAATATCTTTTAATATTAATCAGTTAGTGCCAAGCTAACCTAAAAGATATTCCAGTCTAACAATTAACAAAAATTAAAATTCAGTTCTTGGTATATTAATCCTAAATAATTCAATAATTTATATTATGTCTATAAACCATTTAAAACATATCATCAATGGCGAAAAAGTGTCAGGAACATCAGGGCGTATTTTTGATATTTATAATCCAGCTTCTGGCAAAATCATTAGGCAAATCGAAGGTGCTAGCTCAAAAGATACTAAAAAAGCAATTGAAATTTCTAATGCTGCATTTAAAGAATGGAGTCAGGTGCCGCCCTCTAAGCGTGCTCAAATTATGTTTAAGTATCGCGAGCTCATTATTAAGCATACGGATGAATTAGCTGAACTCATTTCACAAGAGCATGGCAAAACTTTTTCAGATGCCAAGGGAGAAGTTGGAAGGGGAATGGAAGTTGTTGAATATTGTACGGCCATTAATAATCATCTCAAATCTGACTTCAGCGCTGATGTATCAAATGGAATAGATAGTCATAATTTACGCCAGCCTATGGGTGTTTGTGCTGGGATAGTTCCTTTTAATTTTCCTGCAATGGTTCCAATGTGGATGTATCCTGTTGCGATAGCATGCGGAAACACGTTTGTTTTAAAACTCTCTGAAAAGGTGCCGTCATGTGGATTAAGGTTAACAGAACTGATGCATGAAGCGGGCCTCCCAAATGGCGTTTTAAATACTGTTGTTGGAGATAAAGAAGCAGTAGATGAGATACTTCATAATTCATTAGTACGAGCAGTAAGTTTTGTAGGCTCGACCAATGTTGGTGAATATATATATCATGAGGGCTCTAATAATAACAAACGAGTTCAAGCTCTTTGTGGCGCAAAAAATCATATGATTGTAATGCCAGATGCTGATCTAGAACAAAGCAGCGATGCTATTATTGGTGCAGCATTTGGCTCGGCAGGTGAACGCTGTATGGCGATTTCAGTTGTTGTAGCAGTTGGTGATGAAACTGCTGATCGATTAATAGAATCACTAATACCAAAAATCAATTCTTTAAAAATCGGCTCTTACAATGATCCCGAGGTTGAAATGGGACCAGTAATCTCTAAAGCTAGTCAAGAAAAAATTGTTTCTTACATTGAGTCTGGCATAAAGCAGGGTGCTGATTTAAAAGTTGATGGCAGATCTGAAACTGAAAAAGAAGGCTTCTTCATTGGTGGCTGTCTTTTTGACAATGTAACTTCAGACATGTCAATTTATACTGATGAAATTTTTGGCCCTGTTCTCTCTGTTGTTAGAGTTTCAACTTATGATGAAGCTCTTAAACTAGTTAATGATCATGAGTATGGCAACGGTACTGCTATCTTTACTAGGGATGGTGATACTGCTCGTCACTTTACATCAAATGTG
Organism: uncultured Candidatus Thioglobus sp.; assembly: GCA_905182815.1. Taxonomy (GTDB): domain Bacteria; phylum Pseudomonadota; class Gammaproteobacteria; order PS1; family Pseudothioglobaceae; genus Pseudothioglobus. The sequence goes on along the minus strand of CAJJCX010000004.1, from coordinate 171,795 downwards.
CAAGTAGGAATGGTTGGCGTTAATATTCCAATACCTGTTCCTGTTGCAATGCATAGTTTTGGTGGTTGGAAAAGATCACTTTTTGGAGGCTCTTCAATTCATGGTATGGAAGGTGTTCGATTCTACACTCAACTTAAAACCATCACTTCAAGATGGCCTTCTGGAATCAGAAAAGGCGCACAATTTCACTTTGAAAGTGGCAAAGATGTCTAATTAGTAACGGTAAATTTAGCTTCGTATAGGCGCTTTAACCCTGCAACAAAAAAACAATTGACAGTGCTTTGATTTAGTATCAAAATGTGATTAATAGTTCAACTCAAATCACTATTATGACTAGAAGAAAATCAGGTGGAAGAGAAGCAAGAATTGCACTAAGAAGTGCCCCACTAGCAGAAGAAAAAAAGCCTGTTTTACCGGGTGAGATTGGTGGAAGATATAAACCCCTTAGTGACAAACAAGTTATTGATATTGAAGCTAATATTTTTCGAATTCTAGAAGAAATTGGATTTGGTGATGCCACTCCCCACTGTATTGAAACTTGCGTTGCTTTTGGCGCTATTCTTGGAGATGATGGTAGATTAAGAATGCCAAAAAAAGTGGTTGAAAAAGCCATGAACCTTTCACAGCGCAACCTCACTCTTCATGGGCAATCCCCAAAACATGATTTAGATTTAAGTGGCTCAAGAGTTCACTTCTCAACTGCTGGCGCTGCAGTTCTTATTGCTGACCCTGAGAACAACGAGTATCGAGAATCTGAAAGTCAAGATCTATACGATATGGCTAGAATTGCAGATCAGTGTGAACACATTCATATGTTTCAACGAACTTGTGTTTTGAGAGACATTGCTAGTCCTCGTGAGATGGATCAAAACTCAGTTTATTGTGTGGCAATGGGAACTGAGAAGCATTTAGGCGCAAGCTTTACAGAAGCACAGCACGTAACAGATGCGCTTGAAATGCTTCATATTATTGCTGGAAGTGAAGAAAAATGGCGTGAAAGGCCGTTTTTAAGCATGAGTAATTGCCATGTAGTGCCTCCAATGAAATTTGCAGAGGAATCTTTAGAATGTGTTCGTGTTGGCGTTGAAGGTGGCATGCCAATATTACTTCTATCAGCAGGTCAAGCTGGAGCAACAGCGCCTCCTCTTCTTCCTGGCGTTGTGTCCCAGGCTTGGGCTGAATGTCTTGGCGGACTGGTATATGTGAATGCTATCAAACCAGGTGCACCGGCAATTCTTGGAACCTGGCCTTTTGTGTCTGACTTAAGAACTGGATCAATGTGTGGAGGCTCTCCAGAACAAGGATTAATTTCAGCAGCTTGTGCGCAGATGGGCAACTTTTTAAATCTACCAACTGGAACGCCTGCAGGAATGACAGACTCTAAATTCCCAGATTTTCAAGCGGGGTCAGAAAGAGCATCTACTCATGCAGTCACAGCAATTGCTGGCGCTAATATAATTTATGAATCCGCTGGAATGTATGCAAGTCTTTTAGGTACATGTCCTGAAAGTTTGCTGATGGATAATGATTTATTGGGCGCGTCAATGAGAATGACAAAAGGGTTCAGCGATGATAGTGAAGAGTCTCTTTGTTTTGAAACGATTAAAGATGTTTGTTTGAATGATAAAGCTCACTATCTTGGATCAGATTTAACAATTAGCGTTATGCAAAGTGAGTATATCTTTCCTGATTTAAGTGATAGGGACAGTCCAAATGATTGGGCTGACATGGGTAAACCTGTGCTACTAGAAAAAGCTATTAAACAAAAAAAAGAAATACTATCGGAGCATTTTCCAAGTCATATTAGCGATGAAGTTGATCAAAAAATACGCGAAAAGTTTAATATTAAATTAAGCAGAAAAGATATTGGCCGTAAACCTCTTAAAAATAAATAATTAATATGAAATCACATGCTCAAGTAGTAATAATTGGCGGCGGATCACTAGGGGTTAACCTTATGTATCATCTTACTCAAGAAGGCTGGACTGATGTTGTCCTTGTTGAAAAGGGTGAACTCACAAGTGGATCGACTTGGCATGCTGCAGGCCTATGTCCAAACTTTAATGGCAACCATACCCTTTCAAGTATTCACGAATATACAATAAAACTTTACGATGAGATCTTGCCTGAAAAAACTGGTCTTGACTCCTCATTTCATAAAACTGGCTCACTACGGGTTGGGCATGACAAAGTTGAAGAACAGTGGTTTAATAATATTTTGAGTAAGGCAAATCATATTGGCTGTGAAATGCATTTTGTTTCGAAAGAAGAGGCCTCAATCATCAATCCATTAATGAATTTTGATAAAGCCAGAAGTATTTTATATACACCCAATGATGGCCATGTAGATCCTACAACGGTAGTCACTCAATTAGCACAACTTGGGAAAAAAGCAGGCGCTGAAGTTAGTAACTTTAATCGAGTGATTGATATCAATATCCTTCCAAGCGGTGAGTATGAAGTTGTTACTGAGTTAGGAAAAATTATTGCTCAACATGTAGTTAATGCTGGTGGTTGCTTCTCACCACAGGTAGGCGCCATGGTTGGCTCTTATGTGCCGCTGGTTAACTTACAGCATCAGTATTTAATTACTGATAACCATCCTGATATTGCAGCTCTCTCTAAGGAATTGCCCGTAACTCGAGACTCTATTGCGGCTTCCTATATTAGGCAAGAAGGAAGTGGTTTTTTAATTGGTCCTTACGAAACAAGAGGTTCTAAACCATGGGCACTTGATGGTGTAGATTGGTCATTTGATAGGGAGCTCTTTGAGGGTGATCTTGAAAGATTAATGCCTTGGTTAGAACGATGCATGGACATTGTTCCATTATTTAAAGAAGTTGGAATTAGCACAGTAATTAATGGACTAATAACCCACACTCCTGATGATAATTTACTTGTTGGCCCTGCAAAAGGACTCAAAAACTTTTGGAATCTTTGTGGCGCAAGTATTGGAATTGCACAGGGCGGAATTGGTAAATACTCTAGCTCAGTGGATGGTTCATGGTCAGACTGAACTCAATATGGCTTCGCTTGATAGTCGTCGCTTTGACAAATGGGCTGATAAAACATACTGCACTACGCGTGCTATTGAGTCGTATGAAAGAATGTACTCATTCGCCTCTCCAAATGAAAATCGACCTCATGGACGGCCTATAAGAGTAAGCGCTTTGCACACTTTATTGAGTCAAAAGGGAGCTATACATACTGTCAATACTGGCTATGAAAAGCCTTCTTGGTTCACAACTGATGAAATAAGAAATGAAACTTTAACGTGGGCCCATAGTGAAGCTCATGAAGCAGTATTACAAGAGTGTGTAGCTGTTCAAAATGCTTGCGGCATAACTGATATTAGCGGAACTGCAAAATTTCGAATTACCGGCAAGGATGCTTTTAAATTTCTAGATAATTTATCCTGCAATAAATTACCTTCAAAAGATGGCAGAATTGGATTAACCCTTTTTCATGCGCCAAAGGGTGGAATAAGGGCAGAGCAAACAATTAGCCGTATCAGTAATGAAGAGTTTCTTCTAATGGGCGCTATAGGATCTGAAGTTAAAGACTACCAATGGCTGGAGTGGCACTCAGATGACTTTGATATCACAATAGAAAATTTAACTGAGGAATGGGGTGGGCTTCTCTTGACTGGCCCTGAAGCAAGAAATATTTTAGGTCAATGCACTCAAGAAGATCTCAGCAACACTGGATTTTCTTGGCTAAGCTGTAAAACAATTAAGATCGATTCTGCAAATGTCTTTGCAATGAGAGTTTCCTATGCTGGTGAATTAGGGTGGGAACTTCATATGCCAAGCTGGCAAATCATTTCTATCTATGAATCTTTAATGGAAATGGGAAGCTCCCATGGCTTAAAAGATTTTGGAGGGCAGGCCTTTAATAGCATGCGCTTAGAAAAAATGTACAGGGCTTATGGCGCAGAATTCACTGAAGAAATTTCAGCCTTAGAAGCTGGCATGGATCGGTTTCTTGACTTGAGTCGTGAATTCATTGGCTGTGAAAATATACGCCAAAGACAAATTGATGGGATTAAGACCAAGTTAGCGTATCTCATATTTGATGATGATATTCCAGCTGAGTGCTTTGGGAATGAAGCGGTTTTTAATGGAGATAAGCTTAGTGGAATTATAACTAGTGGCGCTTATGGATTTAGAATAGGCCATAGTGTGGCCTTTGCTTATTTAGAGCCAAACCTTTGTGAAGAGGGAGTTAAGCTTAGTGTTGAAACCTCTCTAGGCAGTCGCAGTTGTCATGTCTCAATGAGTGCGGCCTATGATGACAGCAATGAAAAACTTCGTTCATAAATTCATAACTCGATTAAAATGCCTTTGAAATTACTGTTGAAACACCAAGCCAACTAATGAGTATGAGTGAGCAAAACAAATTAAGGCAGATTAAAAGTCCATGCGTGAGTATTTGTAAATACAATGAAAATAATTTTTGTGTTGGCTGCAATCGTCATATGAATGAAATATTTGATTGGTTTGACTTTACTGATGAAATGCGCACTGCAATTATGAAGGATTTATTGACTCGTGATATTAGCGCAACTCCAGAGTAAAAAATAGTTAGAAATAAAAAAGGCTAAAACCAACACCAATCATTATTCCTCCAAAAATCCTATTCACCCTCAAGGCAATTTTTTGACTACTTATTAGTTGCCTTAATTTTTTTCCTAGAACACCAATAAATACCAAACCAAGCAACAGTGAAATGGCAACAGTGGCTACGATTTTCAATCCATAAGCTAAACTTACTTGATTAAGATCAATCAGAGAAGGAAGGACTGATAAATAGAAAATCATTACCTTTGGATTAGTTCCAGCCAAGAGGAAACCAGTCAGTAATTCTTTCAAATGGGATTGGGCTGAAACTTCATTATCCATACTGAATTTTCCAGCCGTCCATTGAGAATAGCCCAAATAAAATAAATAACAGGCTCCAAAATATTGGACCGCGTTTGTAACAGGTGTAATCAAATCGGCTAGAGCATTTAAAGAAAAAATAACAATGGTTAAATATGACAAATCACCAAGCGTCATTCCAACTGAAAAAAATATTGCTGAGGCTAGCCCTCTCGAAGTAGAAATAGAAAGAAGTGCCAGAGTTCCCGGACCAGGGGTTACTGCAAAAACAAAAAGAGTAAAACCAAGGACTAAAAAAATATTTATTTCCATAATCCGCTACCTAGACGGCAAGAAAGCTTTCAGCTTCAAATCAATTAAAACAAATAAGGCAGATACAGCCAAAATAATTCCTATAATATTTTTTAAGTTTAGTGCTTCTTGAAAAAAAATTGCCCCAAAAGCAATTGCAAAAAATGGTGACAGTAAACTAAACACCGAGGTTTTTTTAGACCCTATAACCCTTATTCCAGTATAGTAAACTGCGGTAATAGCAGTACCAGCTACAACTGAAACAAAAAGAATGTTAATCCAGAAAATATAATCCATATCCATTAAAGTTACGAGAAGACTTGTATCATAAGAATAAACCCAATCGATCATAAAACCAAATAGGCTTATATAAAAGTTAAAAGCCAATACATGCATATTTTTCATATAGGCTCCAACAATAGTTACAGCTGCATAAGCCAAAGCTGCCAAAACAAAATAGAGATTGCCTCCACTGATTAATAGTGCCAAGTTAGATTGATCAAAATTCATCATCAAAAGAACACCAATTGTGCCCACCAGTAATGCGGCCCAGTCCTTAATAAGTGGCTTAGATTTCTTTGAAAATATCATAAAGATATAGACAAATATTGGAATCAAAACAGTAACTAATGCAGCCCCTAAGCCCGCAGCGCCCCTTTGCATTCCCATAAAATAAAACCGATAGTTACTAATCATAAAGATTGCAATAACGAGTGATAAAACAAGATTAAACAAACTAATTTTGATAGGTATTTTCATCCATATCAAAAGTGGGATAGTTGAAAGAACAGATAAAAAGAACCTGTAGACGACAATCTCATCTGCACCGATATAAAAGGAAAGATATTTTGCTGAGATACCTGACAATGCCCACACAAATGGAACAAGAATCATAATAAATGTCATATTTTTTTCAGATTGAAACATTATTTTCCCAAGTCATATTAGTAGAGGCCTACAAAACAGCCAACCAAAATCATCGTAATACCGGTAACCTCATTCACGCGTTTTATAATCGCTGGATTTTCAATATGTTTTCTTAATCGAAGCCCTAGGATGTTTGCTAGAGTGAGTACGAAGAATACTGTAATACCAATAACTGTAACTACTTTAATTTCAGTTGCAACTGTCAAATTATTTAAATCTATAAAGATTGGTAGAAAAGATAAATAAAAAATAATGGTCTTAGGGTTAGTAACCCCAACAATAAATCCTGCTAATAAAAGCTTTAGTGTTGAACTTTTTTTACTTGTTTGTTCGAAGCTAATACCTCTTGACCTATACTGCTGATAGCCAATATATATCAAATATGAAGCACCTAAAATTTTAACGTACAGCATGCTATCACTAATTAGGCCTGCTATGGCATTGAGTGCTAGCATTGCAAGTGCGACATAAATGATATCACCAACAGTATGTCCAATTGAAAGCCACATAGCAGGAATAGGGCCATATCTTGTAGAAATTGCCAGTACTGCAAATAGGCCAGGCCCTGGCGAAATTGCATAAACAAATGTAGCAAACGTTAGAGAAAGCAGGGTAAGTAAATCCATTGCAAGATTATAAACATTGCATCTGCTATAATTATCATTAAATTTTGAACGACCATTAAGCGTATTAAATGAACTTAAACTATCTTGATTTTGAACAACCAATAGCTGAACTTGAAGAAAAAATTGATGCCCTAGAGAGCATTAAAGATGATGCCGATATTGCTAAAGAAATGGAGTCACTTAAAGCAAAAAGTGAACTGTTAACAAAGAAAATTTTTTCATCACTAACTGATTGGCAAGTGTCACAGCTAGCAAGGCATCCTCAAAGGCTTTACACTTTGGACTATATTGACAAAATCTTTGATGAGTTCACTGAGCTTTGTGGAGATCGAGCTTATGCAAATGATCATTCATTAATTGGTGGAATTGCAAAAATTGATGACCTCACATTTATGTTTATTGGGCAGCAAAAAGGCCGCTCAACAAAAGAAAAGATTTTTCATAACTTCGGCATGACAAGGCCTGAAGGTTATCGCAAAGCCCTTAGACTAATGAAGATGGCTGAAAAGTTCTCACTTCCAGTAATTACTTTTATAGACACCCCTGGAGCTTATCCTGGAATTGGTGCTGAAGAGCGGGGACAAAGTGAAGCGATTGCTAGAAACTTATTCGAAATGTCTACCTTAAAAACACCAATCTTATCTGTGGTGATCGGTGAAGGTGGCTCAGGCGGTGCGCTTGCAATTGGCCTTTGTGATACTATGATGATGTTTGAATACAGCATTTATTCTGTTATCTCTCCAGAAGGTTGTGCCTCAATACTTTATAAAGACGCCTCTAAAGCACCAATTGCTGCAGAGTCACTTAAACTAACAAGTAAGCATTTAAAAAAACATAAATTAATTGAAAAAGTAATACCTGAACCTCTTGGCGGAATTCATAGAGACCCTGAAAAGGCTTCTGTATTTCTCAAAAAAGCCCTGATTAAAGAGCTAACTAATCTAATTGACTTGCCTATTGATAAACTTATTGAGAATAGACATGAAAAACTACTAGGCTTTGGAAGATTTAGCGAATAAAGACGGATACTTAACTGGCAAGAAAATTGTCGTTGCCTTAAGTGGTGGTATTGACTCAGTTGTTCTTCTCCACTTTTTAAATAAACATTATCCTGGTAACGTTCGAGCTGTTCATATAAACCACAACCTTTCTAAATACAGCGACGAATGGTGCGCTTTTTGTGAAAGAATATGTAATTCAGCCAAAATCGAGTTTAAATATATAAGTATAAATATTCAAAATTCTTCAAATATCGAAGAAAATGCACGTAAAAAACGCTATCTTTCATTAAAATCTGAATTAAGAGTGGGTGAGATTCTTTGTACTGCTCATCACCAAGAGGACCAGGCGGAAACTTTTTTACTTCAATTGTTTAGAGGGAGTGGAGTTGCTGGCCTTGCCTCAATGCCAAAAATAAAAAGTATCGGTGACTCAGAACTTTATCGTCCATTTCTGAATATTTCAAAACAAAAAATCGTAGACTATGCTTCAAAAAACCATCTCAAATGGATAGAGGATGATAGCAACCTAGATACTAATTTTAAAAGAAACCTATTAAGAATTGAATTTCTACCAAAACTATCAAGCGCATTTAATGGACTTATTAAGAATGTTTCAAGGAGTGCAGCGCATCAGGCAGAAGCATTGAGGCTGATGCAAGACTTGGCTGAACTTGATATTAAAAATTTTGAATTACTGGTCAATAATAAAATTCAAGTTAGCTCATTAATTCAACTGCCAAAACGAAGAATAGTTAACGTGCTTCGTTATTATATTGCCAATCTAGGCTTTCTATTGCCTTCTAATAAAGTTCTAAATGAGCTTATCTCTTCATTGAGTGCAAAAACTGATGCTAATGTAATCTTAAGATGGCACCACTATGAAGTTAGGCGATACAATGGTGAGTTGTATTTTTTTGATGAGCATATTGAGTCTTCAAACTTACCATGTCCCTATTACGAATCATTAAAAAACCTTCCTAATTTTGAAATACGTTTTCGTTTAGAAGGTCAACGAATAAAAGTTAAAGGGAAAGGTCATTCACAGTCCCTTAAAAAAGTACTCCAGGAATCAAACATTCCTCCATGGGAAAGAGATAAATTAAGAATGTATTATGTAGATGGCTCTTTACGAGCCATGGAAACGCTTGGTGAAATTACTGAAGCTTAAATACTATTAACCAAACTAATTATTGTTAAAATCCTGACTTAAGGCGTCTTGTGATTCCGAATTCAAAATAATTTCATAATCATAATGGGGGTGGGAAACGCCAACCTTGACTGGCACTCCTGAGCTAAACTCTTTAACCATACCTGGATCAAATTCAAAACGCATGAAGTGAACAGCTGAGGTCTTAACCTCTGTCTCTCTATCCATATCCTCATTACAAATAGCAAACACTTTGTCATGATTTCCAACTTGAAAATAGATGCTTCTTTCAACGCCAATTAATTTAGATAATGCAACCGTTCGCTCCTCAACATTAGTATATTCAATCATCATAGTAGCCTTCAAGTTTGAGCCTTCAGGTACCAGTGAGTTATATACATCGAGCTCTTCTTGAATACCGTCAGCCTCAAAAATTTTCTCTATACGAAGCATCTCTTGGATCTGAAACTGGACTGTTTTCTTGTTTTCAAACAACATCCTTACATGCTCTCCAAGATTAACCTCTCTGAGCTTTTTTATTTGAATAGTATCTGAACGAATAGCTGAACGTTTTTCTGCGTATTCTTCAAGAGAGAATAAGTCTTGTCTTGTTAGCATTTAATTAACCTCATTTTTATTATAAACCATAAGCCATTTTCACCAAACTAATTGGATGAATGGATTCTATATCTTGCGTAGCAATATGCGCAACATGGTTGCCAGCCATAACGCAGTCACTAACGACCAAATCGGTTGTGTCAGTTATTTTTTTTGCAACTGGCATTCCAATTTGTACAGAGTAAGTATGCGTATCTTTTCTGACTCCATATGTACCATCATGTCCAGAACATCTTTCCGCAATATTTACATCTAGATCTGGAATTAAGCCCAGAATTCTTTTAGTATGTGAGCCAATGTTTTGCACTCTTTGATGACAAGCAATTTGATAAAGTACTTCTTTATCAATTGGCTTAAAATTACCATCAAACTGATTACTTTCTTTTAAAAATGATAGATATTCGAAGGGGTCATAAAATGCTTTAGATATTGCCATAATATCTTCATTTTCAGAAATTATCATTGGCAATTCATTTTTAAACATTAAGACACATGAAGGTATTGGCGCAATTAATTTATAACCATCATTAACTAACTTTATAAGTGGTGTTATATTTTCATTCGCATACTTAACCACAGCTTCAAGATCGCCAAGTTCCATCTTGGGCATACCACAACACTGAGTTTTTTTAATGAGTTTTACTTCTACACCGTTATGCCTAAGGACATCGACTAAATCAATAACAGTTTGAGGGTCATTATATTCACCATAACAAGTACCAAAAATTGCTACCTTGAATTTACTTGTAGAATTATCTTCTACAAAAATTTTGGAAAGTTTTTTGGTATGGTATTTTGGAACAACAGCATCAACGTGAACACCTAAAACTTTTTCGGTTACCTTTCTCATTGTTTTGTTGCTATTAGACCAATTAACAATTGGCGAGATTACTGGCATAGATGCAACAGAACCTACTTTTTGTGGTGATGTTAAGATCTTATGAGATAGTTTTGTTTCGCCTTTTTTAAATTGAATTGCTTTTGCGCGAAGCATTAGATGTGGGAAATCAACATTGAAGTCATGCGGCGGAACATAAGGGCATTTTGCCACGAAACATAAATCACATAAATAGCATTGGTCAACCACTTTCTTATAGTCTGCTTTATCAACGCCATCAACCTCAAATGTTTGAGACTCATCAATCAAGTCAAAGAGTGTTGGAAAAGACTTGCAAAGGCTCACACAACGTCTACAACCATGACAGATATCAAATACTCTTTCTAATTCTGTATTGAGAGAATCTTCATTATAAAAATCTTCATCTTTCCAATTTAGAGGGTGGCGAGTTGGTGCCTCTAAATTACCTTCTTTAAATTTAGACATATATACCTAGGATTTGTTGCCATAAGCTAAGCCTATGGCAACGAAGTTTTTATAAGCTATCTAGTGCTTTTTGGTAACGATTTGCATGAGAACGTTCAGCTTTAGCTAAAGTTTCAAACCATTCAGCAATTTCATCAAAACCCTCATCTCTTGCTGTTTTGGCCATACCTGGATACATATCAGTGTATTCATGAGTTTCTCCATGAACAGCACTTTCAAGCATCTCTTTTACTTCTTTAGCAGGCATATCTGTCCCTGGATCACCAACACCACCTTCAATGAGATGCTCCATATGACCATGAGCATGGCCAGTTTCACCTTCAGCAGTTGATCTAAATAACGCAGCCATATCTGGCTCACCAAGAACATCACATTGGTTTGCAAAATATAAGTAGCGTCTATTTGCCTGAGACTCTCCAGCAAATGCATCCTTTAAACTTTGTTCTGTTTTACTTCCGCTTAATGACATAACTTCCTCCGATTGGTTAAACGAGCCATCATCATACCAGTACTTTATATATAAATAAATTGAATAAATGTGTATATAATATCCGTAAAAAACGAATATAAAAAATGACACCTTCACTAAAAAACTTACAGTATTTAGTTGCACTAAAAAAAACTAATCACTTTTCCAAAGCTGCAAATGATTGCTTTGTTAGCGCTTCGACATTCAGCGCAGGAATATCAAAACTTGAAAGCGACTTAGGAGTTCTGCTTGTTGAGAGAGACAATAAAAACGTTCACTTTACAGCAACTGGGAATCGAGTTGTAAAACAAGCTCTATTAGTGATGGCTGAGATTAATGTCTTATTAAGTACTGCAAAGTTAGATTTTTTTGATTCTGAAGTTACCATTGGAGTAATACCTACGATTTCTACCTATATTCTGCCAAATTTCTTATCTAACTTAAGCAAGCTTTATCCAAAACTTAAGGTTTCTTTTAAGGAAGATACAAGTGAAAATTTACTTATGCAACTAGAGCAAGCTAAGATTGACTTTGCCATATTTGCTTTTCCATATGAATTGCCCAACTTTATTGAAAGCTTTCAAGTCTTTTCTGACCCAATTTATTTTATTCAACATAAAAAACGCAAATCTAAAGTAATTGATAATGGGTCACTGCTAATGCTCGAACAGGGTCACTGCTTGAGGTCACATATATTGCAAAATAATAAAATTTCAAATCAACATATTTCTGGCTTTTCTTGTACCAGTATTCCAACACTTGTTGCTATGGTCGATACAGATATTGGCGTGAGTTTTCTACCCAAAATGGCAATCGATTTTGGCATACTTAAGCATTATCCCAATATATCCATTGACATGAATTCAACCAAGGCAAAACGAGATATTGGAGTTATCTATAGAAAAAATAATCAGCAAGAAGAAAGCATCAAAAAACTCGCAGGGCTTTTAATCAATTCTTAGTTTTGCCTAATGGTAAGGGTTACTAATCCCCAGAGTCTTTAAAAAATCAATTTCAATAGACTCCATTTTATTAGCAGATTCAAGATCTGTATGGTCATGCCCTACCAAGTGAAGAATTCCATGTATCGCCATATGAGTCAAATGATCTGAAAACGTTTTATCTCCAACTAGCGCCTCTTCTCTTACCACATCAGCACAAATAACAACATCACCTAATATTGGCTCTCCAATTTCCTCAGGAATATCGCTTTGAAAAGATAGCACATTAGTTACTTGGTTTTTAGCTCGGTACTCTTTATTAAGAACTTGAATCTCAACAGGTGAAACTATGCGAATGAGCAACTCACTTTCTTTAATCCCTGCTTCACTCATAAATTTTTGGCAAACTAACCCAAGCTTGTCTTCATCTATATTTATATCGTTAATGATGTTTTGAATAACTACCATGGCTAATTTATATTGCTAAAATACTTATTTTATCCCTAAAACATTTTACTTTGAGTCAAATCATAGAAGTTGCCATTCCAGTGCCCTTACACAATACATTTGATTACATTTGTAATCAAGAAGTAAGCGTAGGAGCCAGAGTTAAAGTTCCATTTGGTCCAAAAAAAGTTATAGGAATTGTACTTTCTCTAAAAGATAAAAGTGAGTTTGGTAAACTTCGGGCTATCGAAGAAGTAATTGATACTGAAGCATTATTATCCAAAGAAATTCTTGATTTTTTATTCTGGTCAGCCAACTACTACCATCATCCAGTTGGTGAAGTTCTTGCTAATGCCCTTCCAAAAAACCTGAGACTTGGAAAGCCTGCAATTATTAAGAAACCAACTGAAATAAATAATGCAGTCACACCGAGATCCTTCAAACCAACATCTGAACAACAAAATGCAGTTAATGAAGTTCTTAAATATGAAAATACCTTCCATGGATTCCTACTTCAAGGAGTCACAGGAAGTGGAAAAACTGAGGTTTATCTCAATCTTACTGAAAAACTTATAAAGGATGGGAAGCAAGTTCTTGTTCTAGTCCCTGAAATTGGATTAACACCTCAAATGATCGCGCGCTTTGAAGAAAGAATAAATGAAAGAGTTGTTGCTGTTCACTCACAACTTAATGAAACCCAAAAACAAGACGCCTATCTATTGGCTAAAAATGGAGAAGCAAAAGTTATCTTAGGCACTCGCTCTGCTATCTTTACTCCAATCCCTAAACTTGGATTAGTTATCGTGGATGAGGAGCATGATGGCTCCTTTAAACAGCAATCGAGCTTCCGCTATTCTGCTCGAGATCTAAGCTTTATGCGCGCCAAATTTGAAAATATTCCTCTGATTTTAGGAACTGCAACACCCTCGCTTGAGACCTTAAAAAATGTTGCTGACAAAAAACTGACGCGACTTACTTTGACCACTCGCCCTGGTGAAGCAATTATGCCAATTGTTAACTTAATTGATATGAGGAGCCAGCCTTCAGAAGCCCTATCAATACCTCTAGTTTCTAAAATAAAAAAATACTTAGAAGACGATAAACAGGTCATGCTCTTTATTAATCGTCGGGGCTATGCGCCAGTTTACTATTGCACTGAATGCGACTGGCAATCTGAATGCACCAATTGTGACTCAAAGCTTGTCTACCATCGCAATATTAATCGACTTAAATGTCATCATTGTGGTCTCGAAAAGTCACCAGAATCCTCTTGCCCCTCTTGCAATAGTCAAAGCCTGAAAATACTAGGTTATGGAACAGAAAGGTTGGAAGAAAATCTTGAGTCATATTTTCCCAATTCTGATGTAATTAGAATTGATAGAGACACAACAAGAAAGAAAAAAGCATTTACGTTGCATTTAGAAAAAATAAACTCTGGGAAGCCTTGCATTATTGTTGGCACTCAAATGTTAGCAAAAGGACATGACTTCTCTAATTTAGCATTTGTTGGTATTTTAGATGTAGATGTTGGCCTCATGTCGCTAGACTATCGAGCGACAGAGCAATTAGCACAATTACTTATTCAAGTTTCAGGAAGGTGTGGAAGAGGAGAATATAGAGGAGAAGTTAATATTCAAACTCGCTACCCCCATCATCCTATCTTTAAGTTTGTAAGAGATTCACAATATATTGAGTACGCAAAAACCTTGTTACTAGAGCGAGAGGAGGCACAACTCCCTCCATATGCTCATCAAGCACTAATTTGCGCAAATTCTAAAAATAAAAATGAAGCTGAAAAATTTTTAACTGAAGTGGCTCAATTAATTAATAATATTGATATAGAATCAATCGAAATTTGGGGACCTGTACCTGGGGTTATTGAGAAGAAGTCAAATTATTACTATTTCAATTTATATTTACAATCTAAAGATAGAGTTCAGCTTCATAGGTTAATTAAAACCTTTTATAAGCATATTGAGACAATCAAGGTGAGCTCATCAGTTCGCTGGTTTATTGATATTGATCCCATTGAATAGTCAATATAACTTTTTCCTAAAGGCTTTCAGCCACATCTTTCATTGCATCAGTAATTTGAAGTAACTCTTGATCAGTTATTATAAAAGGTGGCATCGTGTAGAGTAGTTTGCCATAAGGTCTAAGCCAAATTCCACAGTCAATTAACTGCTCTTGGGTTCTCTTCATATCAAGAGGCTCTTTAAACTCTACAACGCCTATTGCCCCAATGACTCTAACGTCAAATATAGATTTATGTTTCTTTAAAGCTAGTAATTGAGATGAAAGAATGTCTTGAATCTCTGAGATTCTTTTTTTCCAGTTGCTACTAAGAAGTAAATCAATACTAGCATTCGCCGCTGAACAGGATAAAGGATTTGCCATAAAAGTAGGCCCATGCATTAATACTCCAACTGTACTAGAGACTTTTTCGGAAGTTATTGCGGCTGCCATAGTCATATAACCACCCGTTAAAGCCTTACCTATACAAAGAATATCAGGAGAAATATTTGCATGATTGCAACCAAAGAGTTCTCCTGTTCGGCCAAAACCTGTCGCTATTTCATCTACAATCAATAAGACCTCATAATCATCGCATAAAGATCTAACGCCTTTGAGATAATCAGCATCATAAATATTCATTCCACCAGCCCCTTGAACAATAGGCTCAAGAATAATTGCTGCAATATTATTATGACTTTCTTTAAGTCTTGACTCTAAATCTAAAAGAGCTTCAGCGCTTTTCCCTGACTTGGGCTGAGTTACAAAGTAATGTTTTGGAAGTACACCACTAAACAAATGGTGCATGCCATTATTTGGGTCACACACACTCATCGCTCCAAAAGTATCTCCATGGTAACCACCTCTAGGGGTTACAAAATGTGACTTTTCTTTTTTTCCTTTATTTTGCCAATACTGCAAAGCCATCTTAAGAGAAACTTCTACAGAAACAGAGCCAGAATCAGCAAAAAAAACTTTATCAAGCCCTTGAGGAGTTATTTTTATGAGTTTTTCACATAAGTCAATAGCAGGTTGGTGAGTAAGCCCTCCAAACATTACGTGCGATACAGCATCAATCTGAGCCTTCATTGCCCTATTTATGAAAGGATTATTGTAACCATGAATCATTGACCACCAGCTACTCATACCATCAATAACACGAGTTCCATTTTTAAAGTTAAGATAAACCCCATCTGCAGTATCAACCAGATAAGTAGGCACCTTATTTGGTATCGTAGCATAAGGATGCCAAATATGATTATCATCAATACTCATTAAAGGCACTCTCTTAACTGCGTCATAGAATCGATTACAAGATCAGGGCTTTCATCTAATATATTATTACCATGATTGTAGCCATATGACATACAAATTATATCAAATCCAGCTGCTCTAGCAGCCTTTACATCACTTACAGAGTCTCCCAACATAAGGCATTCTTTTGGATCTATATTAAAAAAACTAGCGCCATGAAGAAGCGGCAAAGGGTCTGGTTTTTTCTTTTTCAGAGTATCACCAGAAATGACTATCTTAAAGTAATCATAGATATTTAATGATTTTAGTAATGGGTGAGTAAACTGCTCTGCTTTATTAGTAACACAGCCTAAAAGATAATTCTTAGATTGTAAATAATCTAATCCCTCTTTAACCCCATCATATAAGCTTGACCTTATTGCTGAATTTTCAGCATACAGGTCTAAAAAAATTGGATACGCGGTGTCGAATACTTCTCGACTTGGCTTAAGATCCAAATCTCCAGTCAAAGCTCGCTCTACTAATCTAGGAACACCATTTCCAACCCAATGTCTAACCCTTGACTCTCCTCTTGTCGGCATACCAAGCTGAATCATCATCTCGTCAACACAGTAGGCAAGGTCAGGGACACTATCAACTAGAGTTCCATCAACATCAATCAATATTAGTTTTGGCTGAAATTTTTTCATTAATGTTCTTTATTTATTGCAAGTTTGGTAGAATTGATTTAAGCATTTATAACTAATATATTTTATATGGAAAACAAAACAGTCATTGGATTTATTGGAGCTGGAAATATGGCGTATGCACTGATTAAAGGCCTCCTCAGTAATGGCTTTGATGCTAAAAATATAAATGTAAGCGACTCTAATGAAGAGCTTCTTATCAATCGTCAATCTGAACTTAAAATCACAACATATTCTGATAATAACTCTTTACTAGATAATAGTGATATTGTTGTTTTTGCAGTAAAGCCTCAAGTACTCTCGATAGTTTGCCTTCAATTAAAAAATAAAGTTAAACCAAACCACCTTTTTGTCTCTATCGTAGCCGGAATTAGGGGTAATGATATTAATCGTTGGTTAGGAGGTAATTTTGCCCTCGTAAGAACAATGCCTAATACACCTGCACTATTTCAAAGTGGCGTTACAGGTCTTTTTGCAAATGATTTAGTCAGCAATCAACAAAAAGAATTAGTAACTTCAATCTTATCGTCTGTGGGCGAATGTTTCTGGGTAGATGATGAGAAATTAATAGATGCAATTACTGCCATATCTGGAAGTGGGCCGGCTTATTTTTTTCTATTGATGCAATCAATTACTCAAGCAGCAACTGCTCTTGGTTTAGATGAAAAAACTGCAAACTCTTTAAGTATTCAAACTAGTTTAGGTGCAAGCCTAATGGCAACTAAAAGTGGTAAAGATTCAAAGACACTTAGGAAAGAAGTTACTTCCCCCAATGGAACAACCCAAGCAGCTATTGAAAGCTTTCAAGATCAAAACTTTGAGGGAATAGTTGCAGCAGCTACAAGGGCTGCTTATGACCGAGCCCGGGAACTTAGTAATGACCTAGGTGATGTTGAGTAAAAAAAGAAAATTAAAAATATTTTCAGCTACCCCATAAAAGCTGCATATTAGCTATAGCAACTAGTGATGCAGTTTCGGTCCTTAAAACTCGTTTCCCTAATAAGAGTGGCTTAAATCCGGCATTTGTTGAATCAGCAACTTCTTGATCCGTTAATCCTCCCTCTGGTCCAATGAGAATTGTTGCACTTGAGTACTCAGGCATTTGAGCAAGACTTATATTTGCACGATGATGCAGAACAAAGCCATTATGATTTTGATTGCCAAGCAATTCACTGAGTAAAGTAGGTTGGCAGATATTAACAATTACGGCTCGTCCGGATTGCTCACATGCATGGTTTGCTATCTTTTGCCAATGCTCTATTTTTTTTTGAGCTCGGTCACCTTTTAATCTAACTACACTGCGCTCTAGCTGCATTGGGATAATACTTGTTACACCCAATTCTATGGATTTTTGAATTAAAAAATCCATTTTTTCGCCTTTAGCAATCCCCTGCGCTAGCGTTAAATTTAGCTTGGATTCAGAATCATTTTTTAACTTTGAAACAATACTAATGCTGGTTATTTTTTTTAACCTTTGAACTTTTGCGTCGTAATCAAAACCATCACCATTAAATATAGTGATATTTTTACCATCTGGAAAACGCAAAACTTTGTTAAGATGATGGCTATTATCTTTACTTAACTCAATACTATTGCCCAGAGATAGAGCAGTATTTTGATAAAGTCGTATCTTTTTCATGGTATCTTTCTTGGGTTATTTATCAATGAATTAATGTACCTAACAAAATGATACATAAAAAAAGAAGAGAAGAGTTGTTAAGCATACTAGGAGATGATGCAGTAGTAATTGTATCTACAAATAGTGAACAAAAAAGAAATAGTGATGTCAACTACCCCTTTCGACCAGACAGCAGTTTTTGGTATCTTACTGGTTTTATAGAGCCTGATGCAATCGCAGTTTTCTCTAAAAATAATTACAGCATTTTTTTAAGGCCCAAAGATAAAACTCAGGAAATCTGGAATGGAGTGAGACTTGGAGTTGATCTCGCACCTGAAACTTTATTAGTCGACTATGCTTATGATATTAATACTTTTACAGATGAAATTAAGAAACTCATAAATAAAGAATCTTCTTTATATTTTGATCAGCCAACTTCTGATGGCTGGAAAAATAGAGCAAGTACTAATATTCTTAATAAAACTATTGTTTCAATTTTTAGTAGCAGTATTCAACCTTTAAACCCATATTTGTCAGAAATGAGGATTATTAAAGATGCTTCTGAAGTAAAAAATATGCAAACCGCAGCAGATCTTGCTTCAAAAGCACATATGAAGGCTATGGTAAAAACTCAGCCTGGACTTTATGAGTACAACATTGCTGCTGAATTTGACTCCGTATTCAAAAACGAAAACTCAGAACATTCTTACCCTCCAATTGTCGCAGGCGGAGAAAATGCTTGCATACTTCATTACAATGAAAACAATAAATTATTAAATGATGGTGACCTTCTTCTCATAGACGCTGGCTGTGAAATTCTTGGTTATGCATCTGATATTACAAGAACCTTTCCGGTTAATGGAAAGTTTAGTAACCCTCAAAAAGAAATATACGAAATTGTTTTAAATGCCCAGATTCAGGCTATCGCTTCAATTATTCCAGGTGGAGATGTAAATAAGCCTCATGAAATTGCATGTGAAATTATTTCAAGGGGGCTTATGAAGCTAGGGATAATGGATGATATAAGTAATTTAAGAGAATTCTATATGCATGGAACAGGCCATTGGTTAGGTTTAGATGTTCATGATGTTGGAGCTAAAGAAATTGACAATTCTTTTCGAAAATTTGAAGTAGGCATGGTAACAACAGTGGAGCCTGGAATCTACATCCGCAAGGATGATAAAATTGATCCAAAATACTGGAATATTGGAATCAGGATTGAAGACGATGTTCTAGTTACTATTGATGGAAACCATGTTCTATCTGAAGCAGCTATTAAAAATGTAGATGATATTGAATATCTAATGAGCCAAAGCTAACCATGAATATAAATCAAGCCATCAAAGCTGTTATTTCAAAAAAAGATCTAAATGAAGGTGAAATGCTTGATGTCATGAATAGCATTATGACTGGCCAAACAACGGATGCACAGATTGGTGCTTTTTTAATTGGCTTATCCATGAAAGGCGAAACAATTGAAGAAATTACTGCCAGTGCAAAGGTAATGCGCTCACTGGCAACTTCGGTTGAATTAAGTAGCACTGAGTACCTTGTAGATACTTGCGGAACGGGTGGAGATGGTCTAGGATTGTTTAATATATCGACTGCCTCTGCCTTTGTTGTTGCAGCTGCAGGTGGAAAGGTTGCTAAGCATGGTAATCGTTCCATTTCATCAAAATCTGGAAGTGCAGATGTTCTGGAGGCAGCTGGAATAAATCTTAACTTAAGCCCCGAAGTCATTAGCGAATGTATTGAAAAAATAGGCGTTGGATTTATGTTTGCACCAGCACATCATAGTGCAATGAAACACGCAATTGGTCCGCGTAAAGAACTGGCAGTCAGAACTATATTTAATGTTTTAGGCCCCCTTACTAATCCAGCTAAAGCCCCTAATCAAGTTATTGGAGTTTATGACAGAAACCTAGTTGAGCCAATCGCTAACGTCCTAAAAAGCCTTAAATCTCGACATGTTATGGTAGTTCATTCTGCAGATGGACTTGATGAATTTTCTGTAGCTGATAAAACCTTTGTAGCTGAATTATATAATGATGAAGTCTCAACCTATAGTGTTCATCCAGATGACTTTGGTTTAAAGCTAGGTAACCTTAATGATATTAAAGCAGAAAATGCTGATGAGTCACTCTCTCTAATTTATGAAGCATTTTCTGGGCATAATGGTACTGCAAAAAATATCATTGCTTTAAATGCTGGAGCTGCTATTTATGTAAGTGGTCTCGAAGATACACTGAGCTCAGGGATTGAAAAAGCCTCCAAAGTATTATCAGATGGAAGTGCAAAAGAAAAACTTGAAGAATATATTTTCGCTAGTAATAATTAAATTAATTATGAATAAAAAAACTAATCTTATCTGGATAGACCTTGAAATGACAGGATTAATTCCTGAAAGTGATGTCATTATTGAGATAGCAACAGTAGTTACCGATGCCAATCTAAATGTAATAGAAGAAGGCCCTTCGTTAGCTATTCATCAAAATAGCGATCTACTTGATGGAATGGACGACTGGAACACAAATCAACATAATCAATCTGGACTTGTCCAAAGAGTAATAGAAAGCAAAGTTTCCACTGCTGAGGCAGAATCCCAAACCCTAGATTTTCTTATTAAATATGTCGACCAAGGCGCATCTCCCATGTGTGGGAATTCGATTTGTCAGGATAGAAGGTTTTTGTATAACTACATGCCAAAACTAGAAAAGTTTTTTCACTATCGACATATCGACGTCTCCACATTAAAAGAATTAGCTGTTCGGTGGAAGCCAAGCATTATTTCTTCCACATATAAAAAATCTAGGCATTTAGCATTATCAGATGTTTACGACTCAATTGATGAATTAAAGCACTACAAAGAGCATTTCATTAAAGCTTAAATTGACTTACTTATCACCCGCTAAAATTAATTTATTTTTGCATGTAACCTCAAAAAGGTCTGATGGTTATCATAACATTCAGACCATTTTTCAACTTGTAGATTACTGTGATGAGATAAATATTAATTATAGAAGTGATGGATTAATTAGCCGAATTAGTGGCAATGAAAATATTTCAAAAGATCAGGACTTAACAATACGCAGCGCAACTCTCCTAAAAAAAATCACAGGATCAAAGGGTGGGGCAGATATTGCTATAGTAAAAAAAATACCTATAGGCGGTGGCTTAGGAGGTGGCAGCTCAAATGCAGCGACTGTCTTAATTGCTCTTAATAAGCTTTGGAATCTTAATTTACCTAAAGAAGAATTAGTAGATATTGGTCAAAATCTTGGTGCAGACGTTCCCGTATTTATTAATGGTCATAGCTCTTGGGGCGAAGGTACAGGTGAAATACTTACACCAATAAGCCTACCAAAATACTTTTATTTAATTGTTACAATTGGTAAACATATATCCACGAAAGAAATTTTCACACACAAAGCATTGACAATGTCTCCAGTACAAAGGAAAATAGCAGACTTTTCAATGGTATCTAATCCTCATAACGACTGCTTAGATGCTGCAATTCATTTAGAAGCTGATATAGAAGAGGCTATAGCTCATCTAGACTCAACTGATAACCACATCGGAATTGCAAGAATGACTGGAAGTGGATGTTGTGTTTTTGTAGCCTTTGAAAAAGAAAAAGATGCATCGATAGCAATTAATAAATTGCCATCAAAATGGACTGGTTTTATCGCAAAAGCGATTGATAAATCACCATTATATAATTGGGGTGTAGCCAAGTGGTAAGGCATCGGGTTTTGATCCCGTGTACCGATGGTTCGAATCCATCCGCCCCAGCCATATTATTTAAATTAACCAGCATAAGGTAAGAATCATGAATGAAAATGCATATCAATTTAACTTTAGTCAGCTTGATGGGGAAGAAATCTCTTTGAGCCAATTTAAAGGCAAAGCAATTTTAATTGTAAATACTGCAAGCTTCTGTGGTCTAACCTATCACTATTCTGGACTCGAAAAACTCTACCAAAAGTACAAAGAAAGAGGTTTAGTGATAATTGGCTTTCCTTGCAATCAATTTGGTAAACAAGAGCCTGGAACTTCTGAAGAAATCAAAGATTTTTGTAACCTAAATTATGACGTTACGTTTCTTATGTCAACAAAAGTTGATGTCAATGGTAAAAACGCTCATCCCCTGTTCAAATATTTAAAAAGCGAGTTGAAAGGAAAACTAAACGATAGCGTCAAATGGAATTTCAGTAAATTTCTAATTGACCGTGATGGTATACCCTTTAAACGTTTTAGTTCAACTGTTGAGCCGGAAGATATTGCAGCATCAATAGAGGAAGTACTATAAATCTCGATTCAATTACAAAACTATTGTGCTTAGCCACGTAATTTGTTTGTATAATTGCATCCTACATCAATAAAAGTCTAATTGGATGTCTCTAGAAAGAATAAAGATCTTTAGCGGAAACGCAAATCCTGATCTCTCATCCGAAATTATTACTAATCTCAATATCACCCAAAGTAAGGCCTTTGTAGGACAATTTAGTGATGGTGAAGCTCAAGTTGAAATCCTTGATAATGTGCGTGGATGTGATGTGTTCGTTATTCAGCCAACCTGCGGCCCTTCATCGGCTGAAACTTTAATGGAGTTATTAATAATGGTTGATGCTCTGAGGCGCTCTTCTGCCGGAAAAATTACAGCAGTAGTTCCATATCTTGGCTACTCTAGACAAGATAGGCGCTCGAGACTAACTCGCGTTCCAATAACTGCAAAACTTGTCGCTCAATTAATTGAAACGTCAGGTGTAGACCGCATATTGACAATGGACTTACATGCAGATCAGATTCAAGGCTTCTTCAATATTCCAATTGATAACATATATGCTCAACCTGTCCTTGTCAAAGATATTTTGGATCATAACTATCAAGATGTAGTCGTAGTATCTCCAGATGTTGGTGGAGTAGCTAGAGCAAGAGCAGCAGCAAAAAGAATTAATGACGCAGACCTTGCAATTATTGATAAAAGGCGTCCAGCACCAAACTTAGTTAAAGTCATGAATGTAATTGGTGATGTAGAAGGACGTACCTGCATTATGATTGATGACATGGTTGATACCGCCGGAACGCTCTGCCAAGCTGCTGAAATATTAAAAGAAAAGGGCGCAAAGAAAGTTGTTGCTTACGCAACCCATGCGGTTCTTTCTGGAGGTGCTATTGAAAATATATCAAACTCTAAGCTGGATGAATTGGTTATTACAAACACAATTCCATTAACGAATCAAGCAAATAAATGCAACAAAATTAGGCAATTATCAATTGCAACAACTCTTGCAGACGTTATTCGAAGAATTAGTGATGAACAATCTATCAGTACAATTTTTGCAGATTCAGACTAATCCTAGGCCTCTATAGGGCTGAATTAATGGTATAAACAATCTCCTCTTTTAGGTATAATTTCCTCTCTGTTTTGAAAAAATCAAATTATGAAAACAACTACTGAAGCTCACAAAAAAGCCCTTAATAGTCTAATAACAATTGGAAAAGAACAAGGATACCTGACTTACTCAGAAATCAATGACCTCTTACCAGAAGACTTATTAACACCTGAACAGGTTGAGCCAATTGTAACAATCTTAGAAGAAATGGACATATTGGTTGCTGATGAAGCGCCTGATGCTGATGAGTTAGTAATGAAGTCGGGTGGAAAAGCAGAATCTAGCTCTGCAGAGGTTGCAGTTGCTGCCCTAGCTGCCCTTGATTCAGAATTTGGAAGAACTACTGACCCTGTTAGAATGTATATGCGAGAAATGGGCGTAGTTGAACTTTTAGAGCAAAAAGACGAAGTCCGTATTGCAAAAGAAATTGAAGCAGGCGTTTATCAGATCTTACAGGCAATTTCTCTTTATCCTGAAATCTCTGACTATTTCTTCAAGGCCTACACAAGACTAGAAGAAGGCAAGTGTAAGATGACTGATGTAGTTATTGGTTACCAAGGGGATGCTGAAGAGTTCGAAGAAAAACAGGTACTTATTAAGGAAAAACAAGCCCTACTTGATGAAAAACAAGCACAGCTTGATGCAATGGAAACAGATGAGCTCTCAGAAGAGATTGATGAGGATGAAGAAGATTTTGATGAGTTAGAATATACTGGCCCTGATGAAGGAATGGTATATGAACGTTTTGATAAAATACAAAAATCTCATAATAGCTATGTTAAATTATTTGAGAAAAATGGCTATCTTGATGATAAGACTGTTAAAGCTAGACAAAAATTTTCTAATTGCATCTCTGAACTAAGACTTGCACCAAAACTTGTTAGTACAATGATGGAGCTTGTTTCAAGTCGAGTAGATATGGTGAAAAAAGAAGAAAAGCTTATACGTCAAGTTTGCCTTGATGCTGGTATGAGTTCAGAGCTTTTTTATGCATCATTTCCAGGAAACGAAACGAATTTTGACTGGCTTAAATCTATTGATCTTGATAAAGCAACTCTAAAAGCATTAGAAAAAACTGAAAAAGAAATTTATTACTCACAAAAGAGTCTTTTAGAGCATGAACAAGCAATGAAGTTAACAATTGCAGAGCTTAAAGAAATTAACAAAAGGCTTCGAAAGGGTGACAGAAAGGCTAAAGTTGCCAAAAGTCAAATGATTGAAGCTAATTTAAGGCTTGTAATTTCTATTGCCAAAAAATATGCAAATCGTGGCCTTCAATTCCTAGACCTTATCCAAGAAGGAAACGTTGGGCTAATGAAGGCAGTAGACAAGTTTGAATATCGAAGGGGTTATAAATTTTCAACCTACGCAACTTGGTGGATCCGCCAAGCAATTACCAGATCAATTGCTGATCAAGCCCGAACTATTCGTATTCCAGTTCACATGATTGAAACTATCAACAAATTGAATCGAGTAAGACGTCAACTTCTTCAAAGATTTGGAAGGGAGGCGACGCCTGAAGAGCTTTCTGTTGAGATGGAATTACCAGAATATAAAATTAATAAAATACTTAAGATTGCTAAAGAGCCATTATCAATGGAGAACCCAGTTGGAGACGATGAAGATTCTACAATTGGTGATTTTATTGAAGATACAAACCTTTCTTCACCTGTGGAAGTAACAACCCGTGAAAGTCTTAAAGAAACTACTGGTGATCTTTTAGCTAACTTATCACCTCGTGAAGCAAAGGTTTTAAAAATGCGATTTGGAATAGACATGAGCACAGACCACACACTTGAAGAAGTGGGTAGACAGTTTGATGTTACTCGTGAAAGAATTCGCCAAATTGAAGCCAAAGCGCTTAGAAAGTTGAGGCATCCTTCTCGTGCACACAAACTTCAAAGTTTTTTAGAATAGTTTTTCTACGGGCCTATAGCTCAGCTGGTTAGAGCACTCGACTCATAATCGATTGGTCCTTGGTTCAAGTCCAAGTAGGCCCACCATATATATAAAAACCTAGTTTAATACTAGGTTTTTTATTGTGTAAATTAAAACTTATCATCGAGATATTCGGTTCAATAACTGACTCGTTAATAATGCTATTATCATTTTTAATACTATAAGCCTTTGCATTTAATAAAGACGACACACAGCGCTCAAGCTTTCCATCTATAAAGTGGGCTGCAACACCATCATCACAGGCAATTCCAGGCTTCATGGTGCCATTTAAAATAGCTTTATGATATTCAGGTCGCCTTTGAATTTCAGTATCAAAATGCGGACAGTTACTTCCTTGAAGAAAGCCTAAACAATCTAGTGGAAGCAATTTACCAGTCTTTGAATCAGTTAAGCCTTGCTCAAACCAACAAATAGATCCAGCACTTAGTCCAGCCATTATTGCCCCATTACACCAGGCCTCATGTAAAAACTTATCAAGGCCCCACTCTTTCCAAAGAACCAAAAGGTTTCTTGTATTACCACCACCAACATAAAAAATATCTTTTTCTAAAACAAAATCTCTCAAGTTACCTTCAGGCGGACTAAATAAAGATAAATGGCTCGTTTCACAATTAAGCTTTTTATATGAAGAATAAAAACGCTTTTTATAACTCTCATCATCTCCACTTGCCGTAGGTATAAAACAAACTTTAGGATTCTTTTTGTCTGACAAAGACAATAAATACTTATCCAATTTAAGATTCTCTGGCTTAGAAGTAAATCCACCACCACCCATAGTTAATATCTGTTTTTTCATATTCTCAGCTTCACCTTATTAATAGAAATAAATTTTACTTAAGTTATCTTCTTAGTAAAAAATAAATACAACTGTCAATGATATAATTTGGCTTATGCTAGATACAATTCTTTCAGAACTAATAACTCTTACTGTTGAGGTAGGAAAAATTATTATGTCTCATCGCAAAAATTCAGGAAACTTCATCATGAAGAGTGACAATACCCCTGTAACTCAGGCTGATAAAGAATCAAATGAGTTAATCATAAATACTTTAAAAAAACTAACTCCTAACACACCAATACTATCTGAAGAATCATCTAACATCCCTTTTTCATCTCGAAAATCTTGGGATGAATATTGGCTAATCGACCCTTTAGATGGAACTCGTGACTTTATAGATGGCTCACCAGACTTTTGTATTAGCATCGCTCTTATTCGTAATCATTACCCAGATTTTGGTTTAATCTATTCGCCATTTCACAAAGTGCACTACTATCGGCTGCCAAGTCAATCATCAATAAAACTGGTTGGAAATAAACCTCATAAAATTTCTACAAAAAAACCTAATAGGTGGGAAAAAATCGTAGTGGGAAGATACTCAAATAACAATAAACCTCTTAAAAATCATCTTAGATCTAAAACAAATTTTGAAACTTTTAAGCTTGGAAGTGCGCTTAAATTTTGTTTAATTGCAGAAGGGGTTTATGATTGCTACCCTAAATTTGGGCGCTGCTCAGAATGGGATACTGCAGCTGGGGTATATATTCTTGAAGGCGCAGGTGGCACAGTTCTTGATTTAAATAATAAACCCTTAACTTATAATTTCAGAGAAGATAACCTAAGCCCAGCCTTTAAGGCAGTAGGGTATCAAGAAAATCTCAAAGATAGATCAACCGCAGCAACATCTTTTGTAACTGAGCCAATTGAAATATAGTCAACACCAGTCTCTGCATAACTAACAATATTTGTTTCATTCACTCCACCTGAGGCTTCAATTGGATATACACCTTGCGCAATTTTGACAGCCTCTTTAAGATCTATAAGACTAAAGTTATCACAAAGAACTCTCGTTATTCCCTTTATTGATAGTACAGAACGAAGCTGCTCCATAGTCTCTACTTCAACCACAATTGGTTTTTCAGGATATTTTTTAAGAGCTTTCTTTATGGATTTATCAAGGGAACCAATCGATAAAATATGATTTTCTTTTAGCATAATACAGTCATAAAGCCCCATCCTATGGTTCACTCCACCACCACACTTAACAGCGTATTTTTGTGCTTTTCTTAAGCCCGGGATTGTCTTTCTTGTATCAAGTAATTGCGCCTTTGTTTTACCTATGAGGTTAACTAGATCATTCGTTTTAGTTGACGTACCACTTAAAATTTGAAGAAAATTAAGTGCCGTTCTTTCTGCAGTAATGATTGCTCGAGATTTTCCTTTAATATTGCAAATAACTTCACCAGGCTTAACCTCGTCACCATCCTTCAAATTCCATTTTATTTGTATGTCTTTATCAAGAGATAGAAAGCATAAGTCAAAATACTCTGTTCCACAGATAATCGCTCGATCTCTACAAATTATTTCAGCATTTATAATGACGTCATCAAGAAGGCTTGAAGATAGGTCTCCAGAACCTATATCTTCTGAAAGTGCTAACTCAACTATTTTTTTTAACTCTTTATCCATCTAAGAACTCAATGATTGCTTCGGCAGACTTAACACTTGCTTTTTGATTTAAAAGACCATGAATTTTTTCCAATTCTTTAACTAGTTTTGTATTATCTGATTCAATTAACTTCATAGCCTGTTCAAAAATGTTTTGACCATTTACGTCATTTTGAAGTAATTCAGGGACAATGTCTTTCCCTAAAATTTTATTTGGCAGTGAAACATTTTTAGTATTTAGTAAAGGCTTAACAATCTGATAACTTACCTTTGAAAGTTTATATACCACAACCATCGGCACAGCAAGTAATGCCACTTCTAAGGCTGCAGTTCCTGAGGCAACAATAACTAGATCAGAATTTTTAATCTTTTCATGTGCATCACCAGAACTTAGAACAATATCCAGTCCTTGAATCTTATCTTCTACCCAGTCCTTTAGACGTTCGTTTGCAAGTGACAAGCTAAATTGAATCTCAGGATCTTTTTTACGCATCAATTTAGCAGCCGACAAAAGCTCAGGCAATAAAGTTTTAATTTCAGCCTCTCTTGATCCTGGCATTAATAAAACTTGCTTATTTGGCATATGATTTTTTCGAGGCTTTAATTTTTCAGCCAATGGATGTCCAACAAAAATAGCTTTTTGCTGATGAGTGCGATAAAAATCTACCTCAAATGGAAAAAGACAAAGCATTAAATCGGCTGACTTTTTAATTTTATGTATCCGATTTGCTCGCCATGCCCATACTGAAGGACTAACAAAATGAACCGTTTTAACTCCATTTTTTTTAAGTTTTCTTTCAATCTTAAAATTAAAATCAGGAGAATCAACTCCAATAAAAACATCAGGCCTATTGGATGAAAAGTATTGAATGATAGATCGTCTAAGCCTCAAAATAGTGGGCAGTTTCTTTAAAACTTCACTAAGGCCCATCACGTTGACTTGGTCAGTATGCCATAATCTTTTACATCCAGCAGCAGCCATCTTGTCACCTGCTAATCCTTCTATTTCATAATCAGGTCGGTACAACTTCAGTGCACTCACTAGTGATGATGCGACAAGGTCGCCAGAAGTTTCTGCAGCACTGATGGCAATTTTCATTTTATCTAAGCATTAACAGGATTTATCTAAAGCTTTTTAATCTTTATGATCTTGGTAGAATAATATCAGGATTATCTTCAAAAGGCCTATAAATAACAATCACCCCTCCAATCACTTGAATTAGTTCAGCCTTAGAAAGCTCTATAATTTTATTAATAATCTTTAGTTTTTCTTCACGATCACTGATTCTTAACTTAATTTTAATCAGCTCATGCTTGAGCATTGTTGATTCCATTTCAGCAAGCACCGACTCACTTAATCCATGCTGACCAATCATTACAAAGGGCTTTAAGTCATGCGCCATAGAACGCAAATATTTTTTCTGGTTATTAGTTAGTTTCATTTTTTAATATCTTCTCATTTTTAAAAAGTGATTCAGTAGTTTCTCTCATTCGCACTAATTGATGCACAGAACCATCAACCATTACTTCCGCAACTCTTGGCCTAGAGTTATAGTTAGAGCTTAAAACAAATCCATATGCACCAGCGGTCATTAGTGCAATATAGTCTCCCTGCTCAAGAGTAAGACTTCTGCTCTTTGCCAAAAAATCTGCAGTCTCACATACAGGTCCAACTATGTCCCATGAATCCTTTATGCCTTTTGAATTATCTTCAATTGTAACCGCCTGATGATAGGAGCCATAAAGAGCAGGTCGAAGTAAATCATTCATTGCACCATCGACAATTGCAAATGATTTCAATTCATTCTGTTTTAAATATTCAACCTTGGTGACAAAGATTCCTGCGTTCCCAACAATGGATCTACCAGGTTCTACCATAATCTTCAGATCACCAACTTTTTGAATTACTGAATGCATGTAATCATTAATACTTATAGGTGTTTCTTTGTCATAAGTCACCCCTACTCCACCACCAATATCGATATGATTTAAATAAATTTCCTCTTCTTCAAGCCTTGCTATAAGTTCGAGTGCTTTATCAAGAGCCTCTAAGAAAGGTGAAATGTCTGTAATTTGCGACCCTATATGGTAATCTAAACCAAAAACTTCAAGATGATCTGAAAGGTTTGTCTTTTTATACAAAGATAGAGCAATCTCAACGCTTACTCCAAACTTGTTTTCAGTTAAGCCTGTCGAGATATATGGATGAGTCTTTGCATCTACATTCGGGTTCACGCGAATAGATATTGGTGCATTCATCTTTAGTGAAGCCGCAACAGACTCAATTCGGTCTAACTCAGCTACTGATTCAACATTGAAGCAGTAAATTCCGTATTCAAGTGCCTTTTGAATCGCTTGCTCTGTTTTAGCAACTCCAGAGAATACACATTTTTTTGGATTACCACCTGCAGCAATTACTCTTTCAAGCTCACCAATTGAAACTATATCAAATCCTGAACCTAAGTTAGCAAGAACATTTAATACTGCCAAATTTGAGTTGGCCTTTACAGCATAACAAATTAAATGAGGATGCGAACCAAAGGATTTTTCAAACTGTTGCCAGTTAAACTCTATTTGACTTTTAGAATAAATGTAAAGGGGAGACCCATACGCGCCCATTAAGTCTGAAACAGGAACAGACTCAGCGTGTAATACTTTATTTTGAAAATAAAATGAATTCAATTAATTATATGTCTAGTAAGTGCTAGATGTCGACTCTCCAGAATCTATCTGGCCACCTTCATTCGAAGTTAAATCACCCATTCTGCCACATGCGGACAAAGTGAATACAAACGCTAGTAATACAACATATTTAAATAAAATTTTCATGGGACCTCTGATACTTTCTTTAATACTAGTATTTTACACAAAGGCCTTCAGCTGTTGTATAAACAAATCCCTAGGCATTTTGAATGCACCTAAACTTTCTAAATGATTATTCTCAACTTGACAATCAATTAATTGATATGAGCTCTGTTGAAGTAAGTAAGCAAAAGCAACTTTTGATGCATTACTCACTAATGAGAACATAGACTCACCAAAGAAAACATCTCCCAAAGCAACACCATAAAGCCCACCAACAAGCTCTCCATTTTCATAAACTTCGTATGAATGGGCGTGGCCAGACTCATGAAGTTTACAATAAGCCTCAATCATTTCATCATTTATCCATGTACCAGATTGTCCTTGTCGCGCTATTTTTTGACATTGAACTATGACATTTTTAAAGGCGGTATTAATACAAACCTCAAATTTAGAAGATTGAATGACTCTCTTCAAGCTCTTTGAAAGATGAAATTTTTCAGGTGTAATAACCATTCTTGGGTCAGGCGAATACCAAAGTATAGGTTCATCCTTGCCATACCAAGGAAAGATTCCTAATGAATAAGCTTTCAGTAATCTTTCAACGGACAAATTACCGCCAATTGCAATCAGTCCATTAGGCTCTGTTAGTGCAAGACTTAGTTTTGGAAATTCAGAGTTGTTTTCATCAAGCCAAAAAGAAGGTGGTATTTCGCTCACCCTTTATCGACCTCGAATAATCTCTCTTGCCATATACAAAGCAAGTATGCTTCGTGCTTCCGTTAAATCTTCATTATAGGTAAGCGTTTCTAGTTCAGATAGCTTATGAGGAACTATCTCTAGTGGTTCTGGCTCATCTCCTTCAGCCGACTCCTCATAAAGATCTTCAGCAAGAACAATATGAGTTGCATTTGATTGATAGCCTGGAGCAAGCGTAATGGTTTTAAGAAAAGTAAGCTTACGAGCACCATAACCAATCTCTTCTTTTAACTCTCTTCCAGCAGCTTCTATAGGAGTTTCGCCCTTATCAATCTTGCCTTTTGTTAGGCCTAGCTCATAGCGCTCAGTTCCACCAGAAAATTCATAAATCATTAGAACAGTATCATCATCAAGCATTGGAATAACCAAAACTGCACCATTTCCTCTAGACATTAACCTTTCATAAATTCGAGTCGCTCCATTTGAAAATTCAACATCCATAGACTCAAGATTGAAAATACGGCTTTGTGCAACAGTGTGAATATTTGTTAGTTTTGGCTTTTTTCGCATAGCAATATTATGCCATTGGTTTAGTGCGATTTAATAACAAAGATAAATTTAAGTAATTATTAATCTTGTAATAAAAAAGAAAATGTTAACATAGGGTTAATGGGCTTTAGTAGTCATTAAAAATAGCTTATAAGACTTTTATAAAACATATTGAAATTACAATATATTCGCTTTTGGGGCCTAATAAATGAAAAAAAATACATCTGAAAGTCTCTTTGCAAGAGGCTCTAAAGTTTTGATAGAAGGAGTTTCATCAGCCTCTAGAGGCCCTGCAGCATTTGGCACAACCCCTAGATATATGTCTCATGGCGAGGGATCTAGATTATACGACGTAGATGGTAGAGAATATATAGACTGGATGATGGCATTTGGAGCTCTTCCATTAGGACATGCACATCCAAAAATTGTGACCACAGTTACAAAAGAAATTGCACGTGGAAGTCATTTTGCAACTGCTTTAGAAGTTGAAGTTGAAGTTGCAGAAATCTTAGTAAATTTACTGCCGCATGTTGATAAAGTAAGATTTGCTAACACAGGAACAGAAGCAGCTATGGCAGCAATTAGACTTGCACGAGGTCATACTGGGCGTCGAAAAATTATTAAATTTGAAGGTCACTATCATGGGTGGTGGGATGCTGTATTAATTAATAGCAACCCTCAGCCAATAACCTCGTTAGGGCATCCTAATTCTCCAATAAGAATTCCAGATAGTTCTGGGATGACAGAAGAAAGTTGGATGGATACCATTATTGTTCCATGGAATGATTTTGATGCACTAGAGAGAGCAATGGCTCTTCATGGCCGTGATGCTGCTTGTGTTGTGACTGAAGGAATTATGTCAAATATGGGCGTAATAGTACCAAAACCAGGGTACCTTAATAGAATTGAAGAGCTCTGCAATGAACATGGTGCCTTATTTTATTTAGATGAAACTGTTACAGGATTCAGGGTTGCTGCTGGTGGATGTGCTGAACTTTATGGCTTAAAGCCAGATATTGTTACTTATGGAAAAGCACTAGGCTCTGGGGTTCCCATGGCAGCGATTGGTGGATCTGACGAAATAATGTCTGGCCTTGAATGGGGAAAGGTTCTACATTTTGGGACACATAATGCAGGTCGATTAGCATTGCATATTTGTAAAACGATGCTTACAACAATGTTAGATGACAATCAGGCAGGTTTTGTCAAAATTAAAGATCTTGGCATTAAACTTACAGAAGAAATCCAATCTATTTCTAAAAAAAATAATAAACATAAGATGGTTTGCCAAGGTGTGAATTCCATGTTTCAAATCTTCTTCACCGACCAAAAAGAAATCTCTAACTATCGTGACTTTTGTAGAAGTGTAGATCGTTTAAAATTTCGAAATTTTGCGTTGAGACTTTTTGATAAAGGAATTTATATGAATCCATCAGCTACATTACATTCATTATCCTCAATTGTCCATACAGAAGAGGACATTGAAGTTACTGCTCGTGCAATATCTGAAACGCTTGATGAAATGCCTTAAAAATGCCTAAAGCACTAAAGAAAATTGGAATACTTGGTGCTGGCCAACTTGCCGAATTTATTATCACTGGAATAGACAAGGTAAGTGCTCCTTTCGATTTTATGTTGTCACCAAGATCTCATGAAAGAGGATTAAAACTAAAAAATAAATTTAATTTAGAAATTGCAGAAAGTAACCAGCATCTCCTAGATAGCTGTGATATGGTATTTATCTGTTTGCCATCAAATAATTCACTCTCAATCTTAAGTGATCTAAATTTTCGAAAAGAAAATAGTATTTTATCTGCAATTGCAGGAATAACAAGAGCAGCAATCTGCAGAACAACTAACTGCAAGGCAGTTCACACTTCAATGATGCCAGGATATGCAAATGCATCTAACAAAGGACCCAGTCTTTTATTTCCAGAAAACTCTGAATGGCATGAATTTCTATCATTTTTAGGTCCCGTATTTGAGTGCAAAACAGAAAAAGAATTTAATGTTGCTGCAATTATTGGAGCCGTCTCAGGAGCAAGTTTTGTTCTCTTTGAAACTCTTTCAAAATGGTTTGAAAATAATAATTTATCTTCAAAATTTTCTCAAAACCTTCTTTTAGAAACCCTTAAAGGAAATATAGAAATTGCACTAGAGAGTGATGAAACTTTAAGTGAAATCATATCTAAAGTAGCAACACCTGGAGGAATTACTGAGAGCTTAGTTAATCAATTAGATCAAAAAGAAGCTTTATCATCATGGTTGGAAGGTATGGACACTATTCTAAATAATAATTCATCAAAAAAATAAAGTAATAAGCTTTCATTAAGTGAAGCAGTAATCATATTTTTTTGCACTACATGAATCTTAGTATATCAAATTTTAATGTTATTTATTCAAGTCATCAAATAACATTAAAGCTGAAGTATCACTATAAGTATGGCCTTTATCCATTAAGTTAACATATCGATCATAAACTTCCTTGGTAAATTCTAGATTTGAATTATTAGAGCTCGATTGATCAATACAATAGCCCAAGTCTTTTACCATCCACTTAATAGCAAACCCAAAATCAAATTCTCTTTGATGCATTGTTTCAGCTCGATTTACCATTTGCCAAGATTGCGCTGCTCCTCCAGAGATTGCTGATAACAAACTATTCATATCAAGATTTTCAGCTTCTGCAAATAATAAGCCTTCAGACAAGCCTTGCAGTAAACCTGCAATACAAATCTGGTTTACCATTTTAGCAAGCTGCCCTTTTCCAGATTCTCCCATATAAGTAACATTTTTTGAATAGGTATTTATCAACTCTTCTGACGCATCAAGGACTCCTTTACTTCCACCTGCCATGACACTAAGAACTCCATTAATTGCTCCTGCCTCTCCGCCACTAACTGGGGCATCTATAAATGACACTCCTTTTGCAGCTAAGGACTCATTTAAGTGCTTGGCTAATTTATAAGAGGTTGTAGTATGGTCAATAAAGATTGATCCTTTTTTAAGATGGGTAATCATCCCTTGTTCAGCAAATACAATTTCCATCATGTCTTCATCTCTTCCAGTGCATGTAACAACAAAGTCGGCATCCATTACTGCCTCTTTAATTGAGCTGGAAACCTCACCCTCATAATCCTTACTCCATGCAGCAGCCTTTTGAGGAGAGCGGTTAAATACTTTTAAGTTAAATAGATTTGACTTAGATAGATGACCAGCCATAGGATAGCCCATAGTTCCAAGTCCAATAAACGCTACATTTTTTTTTATACTCATTAGATTCCTTGATTACTGGTTAATGTTATAAATCAGATTATACGATACTGCGTTTTAAACATATAATCAGATATAGTAAATATTTATCAAATAAAATTCTTTTAATATAAATAACCCTATTTTTTTATGACAAACCCAGATTATTGGCAAGATTCACTCAACTATTTAACTAAGACTGATAAAGCCCTTGGAAATATTATTAGCCAATTCAAAGACTACTCTATTTCATCTCGAGGAGAAGCTTATGAAACCTTACTTCGCTCAATAGTTGGTCAACAAATATCTATTCAGGCAGCGTCAAGTGTTTGGAATAAAATAGTTGAATTAGTTAAAACTATTGAGCCCAATAAGGTTCTATTAACAAGTAGAGAAAATTTAAAGCTATGCGGCTTGTCCAAGCAAAAAATACAATATATTTATAACATTTCTGAACATTTTATTGCTAACAATATTGAGAATAATGCATATTGGGAAGGACGAAGTTATCTTAGTATCTATGAAGAACTCATCACTATTAAAGGAATTGGCCCATGGACTGCAGAAATGTTTGGCATGTTTCACTTGCTAGAAAAAGATATTTTTCCACTGAAAGATGTTGGGGTTATAAGAGCTATGAACCAACTCTACAATAATGGCAAAAAACTCGATATAGATAGAATTATAGAAATTTCAGATACATGGCGCCCCTACAGATCCGTTGCCTGTTGGTTTTTATGGCGATCTATTGATAGTGAAGAGGTGCTCTACTAAGACTCTAAAGCCATAACAATTAAATCACCCATCTCCTCAGTTCCAACAACTTTATCTCCAGCTGCAGAAATATCTTTGGTTCTATAGCCTTTATCCAGTACTTCGCTAACAGCCAAATTAATTTTATCAGCGAGCTCCACCTGATTAAGTGAATACCTAAGCATCATTGAAACAGATAATATAGTTGCTAGTGGATTGGCAATATCTTTTCCAGCAATATCTGGTGCTGAGCCATGGATAGGCTCATACATTCCAAAATTATTCTTATCAAGAGAAGCAGATGGAAGCATGCCAATTGACCCAGTGAGCATTGCAGCACAATCAGACAAAACATCCCCAAAAAGATTGCTTGTAACCATAACGTCAAATTGCTTGGGATCTCTTACAAGTTGCATTGCTGCATTATCGACATACATATGGGAAAGAGTTACGTCTGGATAGCTTGATGAAACTTCTTCCATGACTTCTCTCCAAAGCTCAGAAACTTCAAGAACATTTGCCTTATCTACAGAGCAAA
Organism: uncultured Candidatus Thioglobus sp.; assembly: GCA_905182815.1. Classification (GTDB taxonomy): domain Bacteria; phylum Pseudomonadota; class Gammaproteobacteria; order PS1; family Pseudothioglobaceae; genus Pseudothioglobus. The sequence continues at coordinate 135,159 of CAJJCX010000004.1, read as the reverse complement.
CTCGCTTTCCTCTTTTTTGAGCAATTTGAAAAGCAGAGTGTCCAATACGGGCTATTTCAGATTCATAGTAGGTCGCTGAGTTAATCCCAAAGCGCTCTCCATCTCTAATTTCTATTCCCCTTGGCTTACCAAAATAAATACCACCAACCAGCTCACGCACAATCATTAAGTCCAAACCCGATACAATTTCAGTTTTAAGGCTCGATGCACTCGCTAACTGTGGATAGAGAATTGCAGGCCTTAAATTAGAAAATAAATCAAGCTCAGATCGAATACCTAATAGTCCACGCTCTGGCCTTAAATCTCTTTCTAGTGCCTCCCATTTTGGCCCTCCAACTGCGCCTAATAGAATTGAGTCGCAACTCTTAGCTGTCTTGATAGTTTCATCAGGAAGAGGTGATCCAGTTTCATCATATGCGATTCCGCCTATCAGCCCATTAACAAGAGTCATCCCCATTTCATGGTTAGAATTTAATGAATTAATTACTTTGACCGCTTGATCAACAATTTCTGTACCTATTCCATCACCGGGGAGAATTAATATTTTTGACATATTTGATTTGAAGTTAAAACTTTAATTAATTTATTTTACGCTTGCTCAATTGTATTGAATCTAAATTTCCACCATATCAAAATCTTCCTTACCAGAGCCACAAAGTGGGCAAACCCAATCATTAGGTATATCTTCCCATCTAGTGCCAGGACTAATCCCTTCATCAGGAACTCCTATAGTTTCATCGTAAATCCAGCCACACATATTACATTTATATTTTTTCATAATGATTTTAGAAGAGCTGTAAAGATAGCTAGGCAAGGCTTAGCTAATAAAAAATTAAAAAATAATTATACATTTTTTAAGTCATTAATTGATAATCATAGTTAGAACAAATATAACTGGTATTAGTATTAATTAAGATAATCCAGTATAAAATATCTCAATGCTCAAAATTTATAATACGCTTACTAATCAAAAAGAAGACTTTCGTCCAATAGACCCAAACAATATTGGAATATATGTTTGTGGAATGACTGTTTATGATTTTTGTCATATGGGACATGCTAGAGTATTAGTTATGTTTGATGTCATTACGCGTCATATGAGGCGAAACTACCCAAACGTTCAATACATAAGAAATATTACTGATATTGATGACAAAATTATTAGTCGAGCAATAGAAAATAATGAGGATATCTACTCTCTGACAAATCGATTTATCGATGCTATGCATGAGGATGAAAAAGCGCTAGGAGTTCTCAGTCCTGATATTGAGCCTCGCGCTACTGACTCAATCGATCAAATGATAGATATGATTGAATTACTTTCAAAGAAAGGGCTTGCCTACCAAGGCAAAAATGGTGATGTTTTTTATTCTGTTAGAAAATTTAAGGATTATGGCAAGCTTTCTGGGAAAAATTTAGACGATCTGGTAGCTGGTGCTCGAGTAGATATTGAGAGTAATAAACAAGATCCTCTTGATTTTGTTCTCTGGAAAAAAGCGAAACCAAGTGAGCCCAAGTGGTCTTCGCCATGGGGAGAAGGAAGGCCAGGTTGGCATATAGAATGCTCAGCAATGTCGACTCACTTTATATCAAATCATTTTGATATTCATGGTGGTGGAATGGACTTAACATTTCCCCATCATGAAAATGAAATAGCCCAATCAGAGGGCGCTAATAATTGCAAATTTGTCAACACTTGGATGCACGTTGGATTCGTTAATATTAATGACGAAAAAATGAGTAAGTCACTTAAAAATTTCTTTACTATTCGTGGTGTTTTAGATAAATATGATGGTGAGACTCTTCGATATTTTCTTATAAGCAGTCATTATCGCTCCCCACTAAATTTTAGCGACACGAATATTGAAAGTGCAAAATCTGCATTAAAAAGACTTTATACTGCAACGAAAGGCTTCTCCTCTAGTAAAAAAATAGACGCCCAAGTAGGCAAGACTTTTGATTATGAAGACAGATTTGATGCCGCATTAAATGATGACTTTAATACTCCTATTGCATTAAGTATTTTATTTGAAATTGCTAAGCAAGTAAATATTGAGCGCTTAAAGGATTCTGAGCATGCTGCATCTTTAGCTCAATTACTAAAAAAATTAGGTAACTACCTAGGTATTCTTGAATACGATTCTGAGGTGTACCTCCAGCAAGGCTCAGAACTATCAGAGGCTGAAGTTTCCATAAAAATAAATCAGAGGGAAGAGGCTAGAGCCTCAAAAAACTTTGCAATGTCTGATCAGATTCGTGATGAACTTTTAACACTTGGTATTATTCTTGAAGATAGTATAGATGGCACATCCTGGCGAAGAAAATAAACTAAATTCCTACGTTGATTGGAGTCAAATTGATACCATTTTGCTTGATCTAGATGGGACGCTCTTAGATTTAAACTTCGATCTGCATTTTTGGCTTAAATACCTTCCAAAGGTTTATTCTGAAAAGCACAATACTAGCTTTGAGGATTCAAAAAATATAATAATTTCAATGCTTGATTCTCAAGAAGGCAAATTAACTTGGTATTGTCTAGATTATTGGGAAGAAAAACTGGATTTTGATATCATGAAATTAAAAGGTGATATTGCTCACTTAATTCAAGTTCATAATCATGTTATAAATTTCCTTATTACAGCAAGATCGAAAGAAAAACGTATTTACTTAGTAACTAATGCTCATCGAAAAGGCATTGCGCTAAAAATGCAAATGTCAAAGCTGGAAGGCTACTTTGATAAAATTATCTCTTCACATGATTTTGGAGTTATAAAGCAGGAGCAACAATTTTGGGAGCAATTGACTACTGTCATTCAATTTGACAATGAAAGAACAATTTTTTTTGATGACTCACTAGATGTTCTTAGAGTCAGCTTCAACATTTAAAATTAAGAATATAATCGCAATAAATAAACCAAGTAGTATGATTGATAAAAAAATAGTTCCTGGCTTTATAAATATTGAGAATTTTCTTGAAGTAATGCCATAGAAAGTATTATTAGCAACTTGCAAATTATTAATGAAACAAATTGACACAAAATCTTAATTTGTCCTCTATAAAATTATATTTCTTTAAAAATACTTAATATTAATATAATTAAACTGCACTATAGAATTATTGAAGGCTATATTTACTTCAAATGATATACTTCTGTGTAGTTTGAAGAGAAATTTATAAGTGGGCTGATTAGCAGCACCCTTAAACTTATCTCCTTTTTATTTTAACTACAAACTAACAATAAAATATTATGAAAAATGCTTTTTATGCTCAATCTGGAGGAGTCACAGCAGTAATAAATGCTTCGGCTAGTGGCGTTATTGAAACAGCTCGTAAACACCCAGATAAAATTGGTACCGTATATGCAGGTGAGAATGGAATCATTGGAGCCTTAACTGAGAATTTGATTGATACGTCAGTTGAAACTGATGCAGATATAGCAGCACTAACTCACACTCCTTCAGGTGCATTTGGGTCTTGTCGCTATAAAATGAAGTCTCTTGAAGCAAATAGAGCTGAATATGAACGCTTAATTGAGGTTTTTAAGGCTCATAACATTGGTTATTTTTTTTATAATGGTGGGGGCGACTCGGCAGATACCTGCCTAAAGGTATCTCAGCTCTCAGAAAGTATGGGGTATCCGATTCAAGCGATTCATATTCCTAAAACTGTTGATAACGATCTTCCTGTTACTGATAATTGCCCTGGTTTTGGCTCGGTAGCTAAGTATATTGCAGTCTCTACGATGGAGGCCAGTTTTGATGTCGCATCAATGGCTGCTACGTCAACAAAGATTTTTGTACTTGAGGTTATGGGACGTCATGCTGGGTGGATAGCAGCCGCTGGGGGGCTTGTTGACTCGTCAATACCCGTTGTAATTCTTTTTCCAGAAATTGACTTCAATGAAGAGAAATTCCTAGAAAAAGTAGATATGAATGTGAAAGAGTTTGGCTACTGCACTATTGTCGTTTCAGAAGGAACAAAATGGCCTGATGGAAAATTTTTAGCTGAACAAGGAACGCGTGATGACTTTGGACATGCTCAATTAGGCGGCGCAGCACCAGTTGTTGCAAATATAGTAAAAAAAGCCTTAGGTTATAAATTCCACTGGGCAGTAGCTGACTATCTCCAGCGATCAGCCCGTCACTTAGCCTCGAATTCAGATGTGGAGCAAGCTTATGCTCTTGGTAAGGCTGCAGTTGAAATGGCATTAGATGGTAAGAACTCCATTATGCCTTCAATTGTGAGGTTATCTAATAACCCCTATAAATGGGAAATAGGTTATGGCGAATTAAAAGACATTGCTAACGTCGAAAAAATGATGCCAGAAAATTATATTTCAGAAGATGGGTTTTCAATTACTAAATCATGTCGTGAATATTTGCTTCCACTTATTGAAGGTGAGAACTATCCACCGTATAATAATGGGTTACCCGATTATGTCGTAATGCAAAAATCAAAAGTTAAGAAAAAATTACCGCCTTTTGAAGTTTAACTACAAAGTGTCCATATGAATGTTATTTTATTAGGGCCGCCTGGTGCTGGAAAAGGCACTCAAGCAGCTCATATTTGTGAAAAATTTAATATCCCCCAGATTTCTACGGGTGATATGCTGCGGGCAGCAGTAAATGCAGGAACTTCTATTGGACTCGAAGCAAAAAAAACTATAGACGCAGGAAACCTTGTCCCTGATGAGATAATTATTGCTTTGGTTAAAGAAAGAGTTCAATCAAAAGATTGTAGTAATGGCTATTTACTTGATGGATTTCCTAGAACCATTAATCAAGCTGATGCTCTTAAATTACAAGGCATTAAGATTGACTATGTTGTTGAGGTTAAAGTTCCAGACGATGACATAGTAGTTAGAATGTCTGGTCGCCGCGTTCATTTACCTTCAGGAAGAACATATCATATTGCCTTCAACCCGCCAACATTAGAAGGCAAGGATAACTTAACTGGTGAAGATTTAATTCAGCGGGTTGATGATGATGAAACTATTGTTAGAGGGCGTTTAAAAATTTACCACAAACAAACTGAGCCTCTTGTTAAATACTATCGTGATGATGCAAAAATTGCTGCTTCAGGCTCAAAGTTTATCGCTATAAGTGGAGTTGGCTCACTTGATGAAGTCAAAAACAGAATTACATCAGCTCTAATTAGTTAAATTATAGTTCTTTAAAGATCGATTTTAAACTTTACTCTTTTAGTCCCATCCTCTGAGCCTTTAACAATAACTTTATCGTTATTAATGTCATAGGTTAATGTGTCACCACTAAACGAGTCAAATCCTTGAATTAAGTAGGCATTCCCAACCAAAAAAATCATGCCTTCATTCACATCATAGGTAATTAATGTTGCAGTTGCCTCTATAAAGCGCGCCTGATTTTCTTGACTTTGAATATACTTAGCAGGATTATCAACTGTGCCAGTTGCTTTCATTGTTTCAACGCCATCGGTGTTAGTTTGAACCTGGATAAGCTCTGCAGTCATCAAAAGTGAACCCTGCCTAACTTCAGCATTTCCACTAAACTCATTAAAACCCGATAGCTCATCAACTATGACAGACTCAGCTTCAATTTCTATGGGTTGCTTTGCATCTTCTGGGAGCGCAAAAACAAACGTCGTAAAAAAAATGGTAATTAATAAAATAATTTTATTCATAAACAGCCACAACCCTATTCATTAATTCAAGTTTCTTTGTTACAGCATCATAATGCATTTTTTTTGCCTTTATGTCAACAGTATTTGATTTAAAGTGAGAGAGTGAGTTCGATTTTAAGACTTCACCATCATTGGACTGATCAATTACAACATTAGAACTCTTAAGAACACCTCCAGGTCCACTCACAACCTCTACTTTTCCTAACAGATTAATTAGCTTTATATTCATATCCATATCAATTCCATTTTCTGAATTAACAATAGTATCTTTTGAGCGATAAACTGTTTTTTCTTTACTTTTATATATTTTTTCACCTGCATTATGACTAATATATAGGTTTTTTGTATCAACCGTCATACCAGAATCTTCAAAAATTTTAACATTGCCACTTAAATACATCGTATCACTATCAATATTCATTTCCATTCCCTCAGAAATGATTCTTACTGTCTCACCTAAATATGTGACCTCTTTATTGCTTTTGATTTGTCCATTATCACTGAGAACAATTAAGGACTCAGTATCAAGCTCATGTGAAACTCCTGTCTTAGTTTCAATTTTTACCTCACCATTAAAAAACATCTCGCCAGATTTAAGAATTTCAGCGCGATTTGATCTAAGTACGAGTCCTTCTTCTTGATTATCATTAAATGTTTTAACTTCAACGTTGAGAATCTGGACTGGGGAGTTTTTATAACTATAGTAAGTATCAGCTTGTATCGTGTGCAATAAAATCTGCTCATTTGAATATTCTTTAAGAATAAAATTATCTATTTTTTCAAGATAAGCAGTTTCTTCAGGCTCTTCAGCAGTTAAGATTGATTGATCTGAAACTTTTTGAAACACCAAAAGCTTTAGAAAATTATCTTGAAATACCCATAAGATAGCTGCTAAGACTATAATGAATACTATAAATGATTGAATTTTCTTAGTTTGAAAAAGAGCCATGATATGTTAAATCAAAGAATAAAAGGTCTGTACGGAATCACACCAGACAAAGACCTGAATATCGCCCTTATTGAGAATGCAATTAAAAAACATAAAGTAAATATTCTCCAATACCGCCGTAAAATCCAAGACGAAAAACGTAAGCTAGATGAAGCAACACAGTTGCTTGAACTATGCCTACAACATAATACTTTATTTATAGTCAATGATGATGTCAACCTTTGTAAGAAAATTGGCGCTGATGGAGTTCACTTGGGGCAAAATGATGTGGATGTTTCTTCTGCAAGAAGTCTGCTTGGCAAGAAATTTATTATTGGTGTTTCATGCCATAATGATCTTGAACTTGCTTTAGAAGCTGAAAAGAATGGTGCAAATTATATTGCTTTAGGGGCTGTTTTTAAATCTAAAACTAAACCAAATGCTGCTTATTGTTCACTCTCAACGATTCAAAATATTAAAAGCAATATTAATATTCCTATTGTTGGTATAGGGGGAATTACTTTTGAAAACCAACAAAGTGTACTTGATGCAGGCTGTAACTCTATTGCTATGATAGAGGGTCTTTTTGGTCACTAAATCTAGGATTATTTTTATAGTTATAACCCCCTTTTATGCCGTTTTTTGACAGCACTAGCTGCCATAATTGATTTCTTCTAGAGCGAAAGGTGCCAGCACACATCATTAAATAATATTCCCACATTCGCTTAAACCGTTCATCATATTTTTCACTCAAACTATGATAATTATTTTGAAAGTTTTCATTCCATGCCATTAATGTTGGATCATAATCTTGTCCAAAATTATGCCAATCCTCGATTACAAATAAACCCTGCGAAGGCTTGCACTAACTTGACTGGAAGAGGGAGACATACCATTTGGGAAAATATACTTATTAGTCCATGGGTCAGTGCACGCACTGAGTCGAATTATTCCTTCCAATAGTATGCAGTAAAAACAACCCATCTTCCTTTAAGCATCTATGGGCAACATTCATGAAATGTTTTATAATTCTTACTACCCACATGTTCAAACATACCTATTGAAACTATGGCAATCATATTTCTTGCTTAAGTTCACGATAATCTTTTAACTCAAACGAAGTATCAAGGCCCTTGCAAGATTTTTCTGCATAACTTACATCTGCTCTTTTGAAACAGTTACTCCATGCACACTTACATCCATAATTTTCAGCGAAGCATACTTTGCAAAACTTCCCCATCCACAACCAATTTCAAGAACATCCATACCAGGCTTTAAGTGGAGCTTCCTACAAACTAAATCCAACTTGTTAACTTGTGCTTGCTCAAGACTATCAGCGCCTCTCCAATAGCCACATGAGTAATTCATTCTTTCATCGAGCATCAATGAAAATAAATCATTCCCAGTATCATAATGCTCTCTTCCAACAATATAGGCTCTTTTTGTTAGTTTGAGCATTAAAGAAATAAGCCTTAATAAAATGACTTAAAAAAGCTGGGTTAGTTGCTTTTACTTGCTTGTCAATTCTTCCAGTTAGTAATTTATCACTAAATTGATCCAATGAATCACAATCCCACCAACCATCCATATAGCTTTCACCAAGCGCTAAAGAGCCTCCACTTAAAACGCGTGCATAAAAAAGTCATTATGTAATTTTGGGTCCCACGGGCGTAGCTCCATTGATCTGGACATCAACGGAATCAAATAGTTTTTTTACTGTTTCTTTAAAATCAGCCAAATCCTAAAAGTTACTCTACTTAATTGGTAAATTATCTTACCACAGAAGTAATTATTTTGGAAATAGTCAGCTAATTGTTGTGATTTAAAAATAGAAGTAGATTTTTCTTAATTGCTAAAATACTCAAGAGAGAAAATCACTAAGAACCAAACGAAAGACCAGCCTGCCATACTAAGACCTAAAAACTTCCATGGTATTTCTGCACAGTTACCATCACCCATAAATAATGCATTAATTACATCAGCAAATGGAAATACATCAATGATATATTCTAGAGGAGGACCACATAAGTGGCACCTCATCTTCGGGCAAGTCCTTGCAAGCCAAACCTGGCGACCAGAAATCCATACATTCCAGCAATAGCAAAAAGAGCTATAAAAAAAGAATACAGTTTGCTGGCTCGAATATGCGGATTATGCAAAAAAGCTATAAATGAACTAACGCCAATCAAGCAATAAAAAAACTGCTGAGTTATGCATAGCGTGCAAGCCTCTAGACCTAGAACCTTCATACTATAAGCTGCATAACCAAGCAATGACCCTACTAGTATAAAAATAATTAAGTGTATTTGTCTTGGTAGAAGTTGAAGTAAAAAAGTATTCATTTTATTAAATTAATTTGAATTAGTTATCATACAAGTTTTTCAGGCTCATTGAACTTGGGACTTGAAAAAAAATCATTGATCATAGGAATAAAAAATTCTAGAGGCTTTGTCTCATAATTTGGATCAAAACAATTCTGATCATATTCATGACAAAACTTTATAGCATCTTGATACCAAGGACTATTAATAAATAATTCTCTAGCATTTCTATCTCCACCTGAATGATGTGCATAGTAGTACATCTGAAAGACACCATGGTGTTTTACAATCCAATAAGTCTTCTCTGATACAAAAGGTCGAAGGATTGCTGCTGCCATTTCTGAATGTGAATATGGAGCTAGACCATCTCCTATATCATGAAATAAAATCGCTATTACTATTTCCAAATCTTCCCCGGCAAAGTGGGCTCTTGTAGCACCTTGTAAACTATGCTCAAGCCTACTAATTTGATAACCAGAAAGACTTGAATTAAGTGATCTCAGTGAAGCAATCAATCGCTTTGGAAGCTCTAAATTAAATTCATCTTCAAGGTCATTTAGAAAAGCATACTCTTCAGCAGTTCCATTCTCCATACTTTTAAAGCTAACCTTTTTCATAATAAATTATTCTTCCTTATATTCTTTTTGCACTATCCTTTAATAATCCAGCAACATAATGAGAAAACGAGTGTCTAACCATCATCAACAAATTTCCCTCAATATTTCGATAAATACAAACTGGCGCTTGCCCACAAGTAGTTGATACAACTTTACCTATAGTCAAGGAGCCCTCTAAATCATAACTCATCCATCTAGACAATAAGGCGTCTACATTATTTCCTGAAAACTCCAGAATACCATAAGCTCCAGAACTGTCTGTCGTTGACATTCCTTTAGGGAGTGATTTAAACTTTTCAAGAAGTTGATCTTTATTATTTCTATTATGTAGCAACCAAATTTCATCTGGGCTTATCCATAGAAAATTATCACCATTATCATTGAGGCTTACAGATAAAGATTCAGGTAACTCTGCATTAAAAATGTCTTTAATAGTAATAGCATTTTTTTTATGATCTTTTGATGTTCTTATAACCATTAAAGATAAATCTATAATCTCACGGCAAACTAGGTCATCCTGATTAATAAGAAAACCATCCTGATCCAAAACAGGTTGAAAAGTTGTTCTAAATTCCAGAATATTGTTTTCTACTAAACTACTCATTACCATCCACCTTTTCACCTTCAATATCATAAAAAACACTACTAGAAACTTCACAAGGGATTTCCTTTAAACCTTGTTTCTCTTGAACAATTTTAACTAAGACTATTTCAGTCATTTTTGAAAGGCCACCCTTAAGTTGGGCCATTGCAATTGACCTTCTAAGTATGGGGCTAAAATAACTGGAGGTCACATAACCTATGGAGCCTCCTTTATTATTAATTATGTGAGAACCTTCTGGAAGCACAACATGAGCATCCTTTGTTAATAGGCCTACTAGTTGAAAGCGATCATCAGAATTGAGTGCAGAAATACTAAAAGAACGACGGCCAATATAAGAAAAAGGTTTATCTTTTGCAAGGATCCACTTCATGTTGACATCCATTGGCGTCATCGAACCATCAGTATCTTGACCAACAATAATATAACCTTTTTCCGCGCGAAGTACGTGCATTGATTCAGTTCCATAAGGCGTTATATTCCATGGCTTTCCAGCCAATGCAACCTCATCCCAAATATACCGACCATAATTAGCCTCAATATTAATTTCATAAGCAAGTTCGCCAGAAAAACTAATCCTCATAATCCTTGCTTCTACGCCACATACTGTTCCAGGTCGCCACTGCATAAACTTAAAATTATCACGCTCAAAGTCAATGTCATGGCATAGAACTTTCATCAAATTACGAGCATTTGGTCCAACAACTGCGACGGTTGCAAATTGGTCTGTAACACTACTAAGGTGAACATCTAAGTCACTCCACTCGGTTTGTAGCCACATCTCTAGAGCAGAGTAAACGCTTGCAGCACCCCAGTTGTAGTAGTCATAATAAAGTGATTATCATTGATACAGGTTGAAACTCCATCATCAATGATCATTCCTTTCTCATTACACATAAGTCCATAACGACAGCTTCCTGGAGCAAGCTTCATCCAAGCATTGGTATAAACTCTGGATAAAAATTCTCTAGCATCTTTCCCTTGAACATCAATTTTTCCAAGAGTTGATGCATCCATCATTCCAAGTGAAGTTCTAACGGCAAGACACTCTCTATTAACTGCTTGATGAATATCTTCTCCACTCTTTGGATAATACCAAGGTCGGTACCACTGGCCTACAACCTCGAACTCTGCTCCACTTTCTAAATGAGAGTCGTGGATTGTTGTATACCGTTGGGGATCAAAAAAACCTCCCACTTCCCGGCCTGCCATAGCGCCAAAATCAACTCCAGTATAAGCTGGGCGAAATGTAGTTGTTCCAACTTCAGACAAAGGAACATCTAGAAACTGGGCTGCAACAGCAATACCATTGATATTACCAGTTTTACCTTGATCAGTTCCAAATCCCATCGCAGTGTAACGCTTAATATGTTCAATCGAGCGATACCCCTCCCTAATTGCCAGAGCAACGTCTAAAGTAGTCACGTCATTTTGCATATCAATAAACACTTTTGGCCTATTCAGAATTTCTATTGGCACAAAAAATTGACTAGCATTGTAGTAATCTAAATAATTTTCGCTCATGCTATCTTGGGTAGATTTCTTAATTTCGCCCAAAGATAAAAGAGTCAATTGAGCTTTATTTTTTGCATCAATTACAACATCCTTCCAAAATCCAATGGCACTAATTGAGCCACACACTTGTCTATTTTTTCGCACCTTTTGTGGCAAAAAAGCTTGAGAATCTTCATCAAAAAAAGTTTTTGCGCCGCAATGACAGTCAAGGTGGACCACAGGATTAAAGCCACCTGATGATGCCAATAAGTCACAATTTAATCTTTTTGAAGGACCTGTAAGCCTCCACTTCTTGCCTTGCATTTCAACCGAAGAAACCTCGATACCTTTTACAAGGTTTGTTCCATGTGCTTTTAGCACAGCATAACCTTGGAGAACTTCGATACCTAATTTTTTTGCCTTTAAGACAGTTTCACTCTCTCCACCAGATGGCCTAATATCAATGACCTTACAGTTAATCTCATTATTATTGATGTCAATTGCTGTGCTATAGATGCTGTCATTATTTCCATACAAAACAACATCTTTGCCTGAGATTACACCAAACTCATTAAGGTAACGCCTAACAGACTGACTCAACATTATATTTGCTAAATCATTCGTTTCAAATAACATAGGGCGCTCATGAGCTCCAGTTGCCAATATAACTTCTTTAGCTCTTATCTTATGCAGCACTTTCCTAGCAGCTTGTGTGCCTCCTGATATCAATGACTCACCAGTAGCATTAGTTTGCAATACCTCTATATAGTTATGGTCATACCAAGCATAGGCTGTTGATCGGGAGAATATTTTCAAACGACTATTGGCTACATTTTTAAATTCCAGTAACTTACTAAGATTATCATGATGCCAACTAATGGCAGTATCATCACTTTGAAATTCATTAAATAATTCCCCACCTAAATGCGCTCGCTCATCAACCAAAATAACCCTTGTTGTTTTAGAGTTATTGAGAACTTCTAATGCAGCTGTTATTCCTGCTACGCCACCTCCAACAACAAGGACCTCAGTATGATGGAAAACATGATCATAAACATCCTCATCTTTTTCAGTAGGTGCTTTTGAAAAGCCTGCAAGTGATCTTAGGCTATCTTCAACCATTGCCCAAACCTTTTGCTTTATAAAGGTTTTATAATAAAAACCTGCTGGCATAAATCGATGCAATGGTTTAATTAAAGCGCGAAAATCAATTGAATTTGGATTACTAGAGCTCACAGCACTTAAGCCATCATAAAGCATAACTTCAGTTGCCTTCAAATTAGGCGTATAGCGCCCACCAATTTCTAGTGAAACAAGTGCGTTAGGCTCTTCAACACCTGAACCCATTAGGCCACGCTTACGTCCATATTTAAAGCTTCTAGCAAAGAACAGAACATCATTTGCTATTAATGCAGACGCTAAGGTATCGCCCTTATAACCCTTATAGGATTTGTTATTAAATATAAAGCTTAGAGCTTCAGATTGATCTATAAAGTCACTCTTATGATTCTTTAATCTCATGATGGATTCTCGCTCGTTACCTCTCCAAAAGCCGCAACCTCAAGAATTTCATGGCTAATCGTAGATCTTTTAACTAAGAAATATTTACGACATCCATTAGTATGGACCCACTGCTCCCAGTGATCTCCTTTGTGATTAGTGCGATAAAATACATAATCAGACCACTCATCATCACTAAGCTCTTCAGGGTTCTGAGGTCTGGCAATAAAAGCCTCTCCAGCAGGAGAAAATTCATTTTGATCTCTCGATTCTTTACAATATGGACAATCTATCAAAAACATAATATTACCTTTATATATAACTAATGTGCAACTCCTGCTGCACCATGCTCGTCAATAAGAGCTCCACTTGTAAAACGATCAATATGAAATGGAACTGCTAACTCATGTTGCTTATCTTGAGCAATGGTGTGAGCAAAAACATTTCCAGAGCCTGGAGTCGCTTTAAAGCCTCCAGTTCCCCAGCCACAGTTAAAGTAAAGCCCTTCAACTTTTGTTGGACTAATTACAGGACAAGCATCAGGGCAAACATCAACTATGCCTCCCCATTGACGGTTCATACGAACTCTCGAAAAAATTGGAAACAATTCAAGTATTGCAGCAGCGCAATGTTCTACTATCTTTGCACTACCTCTTTGAGCATATGAGTTGTAACCATCAATACCAGCTCCAATAACTAAATCTCCCTTATCACTCTGGCTTACGTAACCATGAACAGCGTTAGACATTACTACCGTATGAAGAATTGGCTTCATAGCTTCAGACACAAATGCTTGAAGAGGGTGGCTTTCAACTGGCAGTCTTAATCCTGCCATTTTTGCAACAACTGAAGAGTGCCCTGCACTTACGCAGCCAACTCGATCTGCCATAATATCACCCAGTGTTGTCTTAACGCCTTTGACTTTGCCTTCTTCAACCTCGATGTCAATAACCTCACAATTTTGTATAATGTCAACTCCAAGATTTGAAGCGGCCCTGGCAAAACCCCAAGCAACACCATCATGCCTAGCAACGCCAGCACGTGCCTGGAAAGATGCTCCCATAATTGGGTATCTTGCATTTTTAGAAGTATTAATAATTGGAATTTGTTCTTTTATCTCCTTGTGGTCAACTACTACCGCATCAACACCATTGAGCACATTAGCATTTACTCTTCGCTCAATATCTCTCATATCTTGCAGAGTGTGTCCAAGGTTGTATACCCCTCTCTGACTAAACATAACATTGAAGTTTAGATCCTCACTAAGCCCTTCCCAAAGTCTCATGGAGTGCTCATAAAGACTAGAAGCCTCGTCCCTTAAATAGTTTGAACGAATAATAGTGGTATTTCTGCCAGTATTTCCACCACCAATATAGCCTTTTTCAAGAACCGCAACATTTGTAATACCGCACTCTTTAGCTAAATAATAAGCTGTAGCTAGTCCATGGCCACCACCACCAATGATAATAACATCGTACTTAGATTTAGGTTTTGATAATGGGATTGCTTGATCCCATTCTTGATTGCCCAATCCAGCCTTTAATAACGAATACCAAGAATATTTTTTTTGCATAATAATTTAAGCTCAAACAATAAAACTATAAATCAAGAACTACGTCACTTGTGGGATAAGAACAACAAGTAAGTATGTAACCCTCTTCCTCATGAGACTTTAAAAGCCCACCCTGAGCATCCATCTCAACTGTACCTTCTATCATCTTGGTGCGACATGTTCCACATAGCCCCATAGAGCAAGCAAAAGGCACTGTAATTCCTTGTTTTTGTATTGAAACCAATATACTCGAATTACTGCCGCAAGATACTACCTCACCACTCTTCGACAGGGTGACATTATATTCATTTATTCCACTATTTGGAACTTTATGCTCAGGCAATTCTTGATTAATTGCCATATTGCTTTGCGCAGTTGAACTCTCAATATCAAAGCTCTCTTGATGGTAAGCAGACATATCGAAATCACTTAGCTTTAAAATCTTTTGTGCATTTTGCATATACGGCTCTGGCCCACAACAATACACCTCTCTATCAATGAAATCAGGGACAAGCTCTAAAAGCATTTCAGAACTCAAAAATCCACTAGGCCCCTCCCAATTTGAATCTGGTGCATCACATATAAAATGTCTTTTAAAATTAGATTGGTGGAGCTCATAAAACTCAAGCTCTTCTTTTGAAATTAGGTCTTTGGGAGATTGTGCATTATGGATAAAGACTAAATCAACATTTATAGATAAATCAATAAAATATCTTGTCATTGAGAGCATTGGGGTAATACCACTTCCACCTGACATGAGTAAAATTTTGGGCCTAGGCTGGTCAAGGGCAACACTAAAAGACCCTCCAATATTAAGGGCATCAATGCAATCACCAACCTTCAAACTGTCATGCATCCAGTTTGTAACGACCCCATCTTGCATCCTTTTATTGGTAATGGTAATTGTGTGGGGTCTCGTTGGACTGGAAGCAATGGTATAAGTTCTCATTACCTCAATACCATCTATATTTAAAAATAGAGTTGTATGCTGTCCTGGCAAAAACTGAAACCATGCATCCTTCTTGGATTTAAAAGTAAAACTCTTAACATTGTGAGTTTCATTTTTAATCTCAATACACTCTAGAGGTGAAAGGTCTCCCACCCATCGATCAAGATTTTCAATATTTATATTAGGAAAAATTAATTCACTCATCTTACTTCAACTCAATATTTAAATAATTATTTACAATTTTATCATTGCCTTATAAGGTTGTATAAATAACAAAAGAAAAACAAACTGTTTTTAAAACCCAATTAAAAAAATTACCCTAAGGCATAGGAATTATATGTTTTTTTCTAGCATTCATTCCCTGAAAAATAATTGCCATAAATATAGCGCAACCACCAATTAAAGTATTTGTACTCGGAACCTCGTTAATGCCAAATATTGGAAGCCATGCCCAAAAAATACCCAAAACCACCTCAAGCAATGAAAGCATTACAAGCTCACCACTAGGCAAATATTTTGCCCCTAAGCCATATAATATAAGGCCAAGGCCAACCACTAAACCATGCATCATGCTAATTCCAATATTGATTGGAGCCATTTCAAAACTGCCTCCACTTACTAGGATGAAAACTGTTGCCCATAACATGCAAAAAAAGCCAGCAAGCGCAGGCGTTAATAATTTAGGCACTTCGGGATTTTTTCGAATTGTAATTGTGTATATTGCAAAACCCAAAGCTACAAAGAAACCATAAATAACGCCTAATAATGTAGTTGATTTTTCAGTATCCCAAACCATAATTGTAATTCCAGCAGCAACAATCAACATGTTTATGAAAGTGATAGGGCTCAACCTTTCACCTAAAATAAGGTAGCCTAAAAATGCAGAAAGAACTGGAGACAAGGCAAGCATTAATAAGGTAATTGCTACTGTGGTGGTTGTTAGTGCATAAATCCAACCAAAAAATGTAATTGACATTACTACGCCTCCAACTAAGCTCCAAGAATCGATCCTCTTGAACGTATTAAAAAAGTTTTTTCCCTCTCTAAGAGCAACAAAAATAAGTATCACTGATGTAATTATTAAGCCTCTATAAAGTAGATATTGAAGCCTATAGTTTTCAGCATCTTCTAGAAGGCGAACAAGTGGAGCCCCAAAGCTCCAAATGATTCCACTGACAACTACTAATACAAATCCAAGGAAATATCTATTCTGCATGAAACCCCTATTAAACATAATGATTGACATTAATTATTTGCGCATTGTGTTCTTAAAATATATATCTGTCAATCATTTTTTTATGTGCCAAGTTGAAACATTTAGCCTACTTATATTATTTGTTCAAAAAAATAAGTAGATTCAAATCATAGTAGCAGTTAAAATTCAACTTTAGCCCTATGGATCAAAGAAAAATCATGGAAAACTTGAGAGGTATTTTATTCATGATTCTTGCAATGGCAGGGTTTGCATTTGAAGATTTATTTATCAAAATGCTATCGGCTTATTTTCCAATATCAGAAGTAATAATAATTCTTGGTTTTACTGGAAGTATCGTTTTTCTCATAATTGCACTTTTTCAGAAAGCACCAATTTTTCATAAAGACCTATTAAATAAGCATGTAATAATTCGAACAATTTGTGAGCTTCTGGGAGCGGTATTTTTTGTTACAGCAATTGCCTTAACGCCACTTTCATCTGCCACAGCAATCCTACAAATAACGCCATTACTAGTAACCATTGGCGCTGTCATATTTTTTAGGGAAAAAGTAGGATGGAGGCGCTGGACTGCAGTATTTATTGGCTTCATGGGTGTGTTACTGATTGTGCGTCCTGGCTTTGAAGGTTTTATGCCAGCTTCAATCTTTGCACTGCTTGGAGCTTTATTTTTAGCTGCCAGAGATCTAGCTACTCGCGCAATGAAGGTTGACCTTCCCTCGGTAACGATTGCCTTATATGCCTTTATAGCTTTTGGGATTTCAGGTATTTTGATTATTCCATTCAACTCACCAATGATAATTCCAACATCAAATCAAATGATTTATTTTATTGGAGCATCTACCTTTGGAGTAATTGCTTATTATTCACTTGTTATTTCTTCTCGGATTGGCGAAATGTCAGTTATATCCCCATTTCGATATTCAAGAATAGTATTTGCAATGCTTCTTGCAATCATAATTCTTGGGGAGAGACCAGATAGCCTTACCCTTATTGGAGCAACAATTGTTGTAGCTTCAGGATTTTATACATTCATACGTGAAACAGTTTTAAATAAACCGCAATGAGATTAAAGTTTTAGATCATGGCGCTAACTTCCTTTGAAAGAAACTAAAAAAATATCTATTAAAAAAGCTTGCTATACTAAAGGTAATTGATTAACATCCGCACAAATTAACTCATGCACAGGAGTCGCTATGAATATGCCAAGAACAATACTTATACCAAATGGTGACAATATAGTTCATACATTCAGTGATAAGGAATTCCAAAATCGCCAGCAGAGTCTCAGAACTCATATGGCGCAAAATAACATTGATAGTGTAATTTTTACATCTATTCATAGTATTAATTATTACAGTGACTTCCTCTATTGTTCTTTTGGGAGACCTTACGCGCTTGTTGTGACTCAGGATAAAGCAACAACAGTAACTGCAAATATTGATGGTGGTCAACCTTGGCGCCGAACTTTTGGTGAAAACTTAGTCTACACAGACTGGCAAAAAGATAGCTTCTTTTATGCCCTGCAGCAGCTCGTAAGTAATGGCGATAAAATTGGCATAGAGTATGATCATATAACTAAAGAGCGCTTAGATAAGCTTCAAGCTGCATTTAACAAATCAAACTTTATTGATATTTCAGTTGATTGCATGAAGATGCGCTCTATCAAGTCAGATGAGGAAATTGCTCATATCATTCAGGGAGCAAATGTTTGTGATATAGGCGGTGCAGCACTCGTTGAAGCTGTTAAAGAAGGAGTGCCAGAACACGAGGTAGCCCTTCACTCAACGCAGGCTATGGTCAGAGAAATTGCTAAGCGATATCCAAACTCAGAGCTAATGGACACCTGGACTTGGTTTCAATCTGGCATTAATACTGATGGCGCGCACAACCCCGTGACCACTAGGAAAGTTCAAAAAGGTGATATTTTAAGTCTTAATTGTTTTTCAATGATTGCAGGCTACTATGTTGCACTCGAAAGAACATTATTTTATGATCATGTTGATGACGAATCCCTGAGATTGTGGGAAATTAATGTAAAGGTACATGAGGAAGGAATGAAACTTATCAAGCCAGGAGTTGCATGCAAAGACATCGCACTTGAACTTAATAAAATTTTTGAAGAGTATGGCTTACTTGAAAGTAGAACTTTTGGATATGGTCATTCATTTGGAGTTTTGTCTCACTACTATGGCCGTGAAGCTGGAGTTGAGCTAAGAGAGGATATAGATACAGTGCTGCAAAAAAATATGGTTGTCTCTATGGAGCCTATGATTATGATCCCAGGAAGTCAGCCTGGTGCTGGTGGTTATCGTGAACATGATGTTATGGTATTAACTGAAGATAGCGCCTATGACATTACCAAATTTCCATTTGGTCCAGAGCATAATATTATTACTTAGTAGTTTTTATAAAACACTAACCCAGAAAATGGAAACTATTGATTACTCGTATTTATTAAAAGAGTTGAAATTAACAGCCCGAAATGCTGGTAATGAGATTATGAAAATCTATGCTAATTCAATAAATGTTAACTTCAAAGAAGATGGATCGCCGGTTACACTAGCTGACAAAGCAGCAGAGCATGTAATTCTTAAAAAACTTAAAGAGATTACCCCAGATATCCTAATTGTCTCAGAAGAAGACTCAAAAAGTCATAGTTCAAAAGCTACGAATCAGTTTTTTCTCATAGATCCACTTGATGGCACAAAAGAATTCCTTAAAAAAGATGGCTTAGGTTCATTTACTGTAAATATTGGACTTATTGAAAATGGCATTCCAACTTTAGGGGTTGTTTATGCACCTGCACTTAACAGGATGTTTTTTGCTTCAGTTACTACTGGCGCTTTCGAAGAATCAAATGACTTAATTAAGCCTATAACTATTCGAGAATTACCTCAATCTGGAGCTGTTGCTGTAGCGAGTGTTTCTCATCGTGACGAATTAACAAATACTTGGTTAAATGATCATAAAATTAAGAATACAACATCCATTGGGTCTTCATTAAAATTTTGTTTAGTTGCCTGTGGTGAGGCTGATGTCTATCCTCGATTTGGTCCAACTATGGAATGGGACACTGCTGCTGGAGATGCTGTATTGAGATGTGCAGGTGGCTCAGTTAAGCATCCAAATGATGAGCCGTTTAACTATGGAAAGTCTAATTATAGAAATGGTCCATTTATTGCTTATGGAAGTTTCTAGATCAAAAGAAATAATAACTCTTACTAATCAAACCATCCTAACTTTCGTAAGAATATATCTCTACCATCATCTCATCTGCAATTAGCTCAAGCTTATCTCTAATAAGGTTTTCGTCAAGGGAGACTGGCAAATGAAGAGTAATTTGTGCTTTGAAAAGCTGCTCTCCAGACATAGATGCATCAATTATCTCAGTCTTTAACTCTTCTACATTTGCTTGCAAATCATCTGCTAGAACATGAGATAGTTTATTGATAATGCCAACATGATTTTGACCAATAAGCTCAATGTTATAACTCTTTACATTAGCTTGCTTTAATGGAGAAGTTTCTTCGCACGCTATTTGCAATCCTAAAGACGATGAAACCAACTCTTTACTTAATTGAGTAGCATTTTTGGATGGCACATTAACCTTCAGAATTCCAGCAAACTTTCCTTCAAAGCTGGACATATTACTCTCAATCCAGTCACCATTATTGGCCACAATAATCTTTGAAAGACCGTCAATAAGCCCAGGTTTATCGTCACCTAAAACACTAATCAAAAATGATGTCATAAAATTTTTATTTATAATCTTCTACACTTGGACAAGAACAAATTAAGTTCTTATCACCATAGACATTATCCACTCGCGAAACTGGCGGCCAGTATTTAACTCGCCTTAAACTTTCGACAGGATATGCTGCCTCTTCCCTGGAGTATGAAAAATTCCATTCAGTAGATGTTACCATTTCTAGAGTATGTGGAGAATTAATTAGCGGGTTATCTTCTGTAGAGTATTCTCCAGACTCAACTTTTAGTATCTCTTTTCTGATTTGTATCATAGCATCACAAAATCGATCAAGCTCATCCAATGACTCAGACTCTGTTGGTTCAATCATCAACGTTCCAGCAACTGGAAATGACATAGTTGGGGCATGAAAACCGTAATCAATGAGTCGCTTAGCTACATCATCTACACTTATACCAACTGTGTCTTTAATGGGCCTAATATCAATAATACACTCATGGGCAATCCTACCATTTTCATCACTATAAAGTATTGGATAGTGCTCTTCAAGTCTCTTTGATATATAGTTTGCATTTAAAATTGCATTGCATGTAGAAGCATAAAGGCCTTCTTTACCAAGCATTGCAATATACATCCAACTGATAGGCAAAATACTGCCAGAACCCCATGGAGCCCCAGAAATACTTCCAACATCTGTATTATTTAATGGCGTTGTTGGTAAAAAGTGTACTAAATGCTCTTTAACGCCAATTGGCCCAACTCCAGGACCACCACCACCATGAGGAATAGCAAATGTTTTATGTAAATTAAGGTGTGATACGTCGCCTCCAAATTCACCTGGAGCAGAAACACCAACCATTGCGTTCATATTGGCACCATCAATATAAACCTGGCCTCCAGCATTATGAACAATTTCACAAACCTCTTTTACATCCTTTTCAAATACTCCATGAGTAGAAGGATATGTAATCATTATTGCAGCTAAATTATCGGCATGCTCTTTTGCTTTTGCTTTTAAATCTAAAAGATCAATATTGCCATCCTCTGCACTATCAATTACGATTACCTTCATACCAGCCATTTGTGCAGATGCTGGATTAGTACCATGGGCAGAAGATGGGATTAAACAAATATTTCTATTTTCTTCACCTCTACTTCGGTGATAAGCACGAATTGCAATTAATCCTGCATACTCACCCTGAGCTCCTGAATTTGGCTGCAGTGATATTGCAGCATAACCTGTTGCCTCACAAAGCATTTCTTCAAGCTCACTAATCATCTCCTGATAACCTATGACTTGATTCATTGGAACTGCTGGATGAATCTGAGAAAATTCTGGCCAAGATACTGGTATTAATTCTGCTGCAGCATTAAGCTTCATTGTGCATGAACCAAGAGGAATCATTGAGCGATCAAGTGCAATATCCTTATCCCCCAAATACCGAATATAGCGCATCATATTTGTTTCTGATCGATAGGTATTAAAAACATCATGTGTCAAGTAGCTTGATTTTCTTTTAAGACTTTTATGAATTTGAGTCTTATTTTTTTCAAATATAATTTGAGTATTTAGGCCAGATTCTGTATTAAATATTTTCCATAAGCACTCTATATCCTCAGGAGCACTCAGCTCATCAAATGAAACTGAAACGAGTGTCTTACTAAAAACATTTATGTTGTATCCATTCTTTTCAGCTTGCATAACTACTGCATCAGAGTTCTCAACTTCTATAGTTAATGTATCAAAAAATGTCTCATTTAAAATACGAAATCCCATTTCTGACATCCCTTCAGCAAAAACACTTGAGTAGCGAAAAATTCGATCAGCGATATTTTTAAGTCCCTCTGGTCCATGATAAACAGCATACATGCTTGCCATAATTGCTAGAAGAGCTTGAGCAGTACAAATATTACTTGTCGCTTTTTCACGGCGAATGTGTTGCTCTCTAGTCTGAAGCGCAAGTCTATAAGCAAGCCTCCCTTTAGTATCAACCGATGCTCCAATAATACGCCCAGGCATAGACCTTTTGTATTTGTCACTGATAGACATGAAGGCAGCATGTGGACCACCATAACCAATTGGCACTCCAAATCTTTGAGTATTACCAACTACTATGTCTGCACCCATTTCACCAGGTGGCTTTAAAAGTGTTAAAGAAAGTAAGTCTGCACTAACTGCAACGAGAGCTTTTTTTTGATGAACTAATTCTATTAAATTTGAGTAATCACTATAGCCGCCATAAGTATTAGGATATTGCAATAACACTCCAAAACAATCAAGCTCTTTTAGATCAGTCAGAGGGTCACCAACAACGACCTCAATATTTAGTGGCTCAGCTCGAGTTTTAATTACTTCAATATTTTGAATAAAACAATCATTAGCTACAAAAAAGATATTACTCTTAGATTTACTAACTCGATGACACAAGGTCATAGCTTCTGCACAGGCGGTTGCCTCATCTAGCATTGATGCATTTGCTAAATCCATCCCTGTTAAGTCTGAGACCATTGTTTGAAAATTCATTAATGCCTCTAACCGGCCTTGAGATATTTCTGGCTGATAAGGAGTATAAGCAGTGTACCAAGAGGGATTTTCTTGGACATTGCGCTGAATTACTGGTGGTGTAATTGCATTGTAATAACCTTGGCCAATGAATGACTTATAACGAATATTCATTCTAGCTAGATTTCTTAATTTTTTAAGGGCTGCCAACTCCGACATACCTTTAGCTATATTCATCGGCTTTTTACGACGAATAACATCTGGCACAATCTCATCAATTAACTTATCTAAGTTGTCAAAACCAAGATAATCAAGCATCTGATTTTTCTGCTCAGTTGAAGAACCAATATGCCTAGTAGTAAAGGCATCATTATTTAATAAATCTTCAATTTTTTTAGCCATTAAACTCTTTCCTTATTCCTCAATAAAACTGTTGTACGCGCTTTCATCCATTAACTCATCTAATTCTTCAGGACTTGATAATTTCACCTTGATAAACCAACCATCTCCCATAGAGTCTTCAGTGACAAGTTCTGGCTCATCTTCTAAACGACTGTTAACTTCAACAATAGTTCCAGAAACTGGTGCAACTAAATCTGAAGCAGCTTTAACTGACTCAATTACGGAAATATTCTCTCCGCGGCTACACTCATCCCCAACTTCCGGTAACTCAACATAAACCAAATCTCCTAATTGCTCTTGGGCAAAATCCGTTATCCCAATAACTACTAGATCATCTCCTTGTGACTGAATCCATTCATGATCTTCTGAAAATTTAATACTCATTACTGCTCCTCATATTAATATTTAACCTCTGTAATAGTTCTGTTTAACAAATGGCAGACTTACAATCTCAACTGCAATTTTTTTATCCCTAACTAATGCAAAAAGCTTGGAATTTTTTTCTATATAACTCTTTTTTAACCTGGCTATAGCTATTGGTCTATTTATGCTAGGGCCAAAGCCACCGCTCGTTACCTTTCCCACATTATTACCCAACTCATCTTCAATCATGGCTCCATCTCGAACAGGCATTCTTCCTTCTGGT
Source organism: uncultured Candidatus Thioglobus sp. (assembly GCA_905182815.1). Lineage (GTDB taxonomy): Bacteria > Pseudomonadota > Gammaproteobacteria > PS1 > Pseudothioglobaceae > Pseudothioglobus. The sequence goes on along the minus strand of CAJJCX010000004.1, from coordinate 111,065 downwards.
TGAAGGCCAACAACCTTTGATTCAGAGCCCTCATTAATGTGCTTCATAATAGTTTCGAAGCCTAAATAATTACCTTCTCTTTCTCCACCAGTTCTTCTTACCTTGGATAAGGCCCAGCCCAATGAAGACTCAACAGGACTATGATGAATATCAAGCTCATGTCCATAAAGAGATAATCCAGCTTCTAAACGAAGAGAGTCTCTTGCACCTAAGCCAACCCATTCAACTTCTATGTTAGAAAGTAAAAGTTTTGCTAATTCCTCAGAATCTTTGGCTGCTAATGAAATTTCAAAACCATCTTCTCCTGTATAGCCAGACCTTGTTACCAAGCATTCAATTCCATTTATAACTACTTGTTTAGCGGTCATAAAAATCATTTCACTAATAGAAGGTGCAATCTCAGATAAAACTTTGTGGGCTAAAGGGCCTTGTAATGCTAAAAGTGCAACATCTTCAAGAAACTCTACTTTACAGTCATCACCAATTGTCCTTTGCAAATGAGCAAAATCAGAATTTTTACAGCCGGCATTAACCACTAAAAACAAATCTTCATCGCCCAGATTGGTAACCATCAAGTCATCCATTACGCCACCAGATTTATTTGTAAATAAAGCATAGCGCAATTTCATTAAGGGTAAATCAATAATATCAACTGGAACTATAGACTCAAGTGCTTTTTTTGCATTTGCACCACCCAGCCTTATTTGTCCCATATGAGAGACATCAAAAAGTCCTGCTTTTTCACGTGTGTGGTTGTGTTCTTTTTTTATCCCAAGAGGATAACTTACAGGCATATCATACCCAGCAAATGGTACCATCTTTGCTCCAGCATCTAAGTGCATTTGGTGCAAAGGAGTAGTTCGAATTAGCGTATCTTTAGACATTAAAATTTGTCTCAAAAAGCCATATTATATAAGAATAGTTTATTTAGTTGAATTCAATTCGTCTTGAATTGATATAAATAGCGTAATTATGTGAATATCGACATAATGGTTACAAGACTCACCCAGTCTTCCTTTAGTTAATCACAAAGTTTTATATCAGAATTAATACCCATTAGTCCTACTATATATAGGATAAGGCAATTCTCCTTTTTGGATTCGATAGATGTTTTCAGAAATAGTTTGTCCTGCTGAGTTTGGATTACTTTGGCCTGCAATGTGTGGCGTTATATAAACTGAAGGATGGTCCCAAAGTGAATTATTTTCTGGCAACGGTTCTTGAGTAAATACATCCAAAGCAGCTGCTTTAATATGTCGGTCATTAAGAAGAGTCAATAAATCATCTTCATTAATTATTCCACCTCTACCAATATTTATAATAAATGAATTTTTTGGAAGAAGTCTAAGCTCTTTTTTTGTAATAATGTTGGTAGTATCCGATGTTAAGGGAAGGACATTAATTAGAATGTTCGTCCTGCCTAAAAAATCAGAAAGCTGATCCTGACCATAATAATATTTAATATCTGTCAGTGAAGATTTTTGATTAGCACCCCAACCAATAACATTAAAACTTTGAGTAACTAATAATTCACCAATACTTCTGCCAATATTCCCTAGACCCATAATGCCAATTGTTCGGTCCTCTGTCTGAATAGAGCTTTGCTGAATCCACTGGCGTTTAAGTTGTTGAGATCTATAAAGATACTGATCGCTATGAAAATGAAGCACCCAATGCAAGGCATGAAGGCACATTTCATGAGTTAATTTTTTATCTACCAGGCGGATTATAGGGAGTCCTTCTGGTAAGTCAGGATCACTAATAATGTGATCTACTCCAGCCCCTAGAGACAAAATCGCTTTTAAATTTGGGTACTTTTTTAATATACCTCGAGGATGCTTCCAGACCACAGCAAATTCAACCTCATTAACATCGCCATCATCCGGATAAACTTTTATATCCATCTCTGGCATAGCCTTTTGCAGGCCATTTGACCAAACCTCCATATCCTCCCAGAAGTCTGTAGACGCTAATACTATTGACATAATTTAACCCATAGTGATTTTCTAATTAATATTGATATTTTAATTTACTTATTAAGACAACACTCCTAAAAATAGCTATTAAGAAATTCACGGTATCATGAATTTTTTTAATAGCTAAAATCAAATATTAATGTAGAATATTAGTAATAACTTTTATCTAATTTTTTTATGTTTATCAGTGTTTTAGACTTATTTAAAGTTGGTGTTGGGCCTTCAAGCTCGCACACAATGGGGCCTATGGTTGCTGCCAATGATTTTATGACGCATGTCAAAAAATTTTTAGATTCAAATCCTGCTGGTGAAATGCGTCATATTAGATGTACTCTAAAGAATTCTTTAGCTTATACAGGAGTTGGACATGCAACAGATAGAGCTGTCACTCTTGGACTTAATGGATATCTTCCGAATACCATCATTAAAGAGAATATGGATGAAGTCATTGAGAGAACTTGGAACTCAAAAAATATAGCTATCAACAACACTCAAAAAGTTGCATTCTTTTCGGAAGATGATATCATTTTTGATACTAGAAACTCATTACAGCAAAACCCTAACGGTATGGTTTTTGAGCTTCTTGACCAGTCAGACTCAATTCTAATTTCACATACTTATTTCTCTATTGGTGGTGGTTTCATATCTACATTAGCAGAAATAGATAATGTTGAAGCGCCCATTGCAGCTGAGCCAAGCTCAGCCTATCCATTCCCGTTTGATAATTCAGATCAAATGCTGGAAATGTCTAAAAAGCATGATAAGACTATTTGGGAAATGAAGCTCGCCAATGAAATAGAAAATATTCCTGAAAAAATTCTGAATAAGGAGCTTGATACTATCTGGGACGCAATGAAAACTTGTGTTGAGAGTGGTCTTGCAACTGAAGGTATATTGCCGGGTGGTTTAAATACCAAGAGGCGCGCAAAAAAATTACATGAAAGCCTCCAGAGTGATCCAGAAAATACAAATTCTAGTGACTGGCTTTGTGCATATGCCATGGCAGTAAATGAAGAAAATGCTGCTGGTCACATGGTAGTGACTGCGCCCACTAATGGAGCAGCAGGTGTCGTTCCAGCAACTCTTTACTACTTCTATAAACATAAGTCTGCAACTCAAGAACAAATTCGTCAATTCTTATTAACAGCATCTGCGATTGGTGGGCTAATAAAACATAACAGCTCTATATCAGGAGCTGAGGTTGGCTGTCAAGGGGAGGTAGGTTCAGCATCCTCAATGGCTGCTGCGGCTTTATGCACTGTTAGAGGCGGTACAACAGCGCAAATTGAAAATGCTGCAGAAATGGCGCTAGAACACCATATTGGAATGACTTGCGACCCAGTCAAGGGTCTTGTTCAAGTTCCTTGTATTGAGAGAAATGGATTTGGCGCAGTTAAGGCGTATACTGCAAGCTCACTTTCGCTTAGAGAAAGTGGTGAACATTTAATTTCGCTAGATCAGTGTATTGCTGCTATGAAAAGAACTGGCCTTGATATGTCTACAAAATATAAAGAGACGTCATTAGGCGGCTTGGCTGTAAGCTTTATTGAATGCTAGATTAGTCTGTATCAACTAGCCCTGCGCCTGCACCTGAAGCTCTAGACTCAGCACTTGATTTAACCAAGCAGCGTGAAAAGTAACTATAAATTGCCTGCCAATTCTCCTCTACTTTAACGCCATTATGAAGTACTCTTAATTTCTCTTCAGCTAACTTAAATTTTTTAACACTCTTACCTTTATAGGATTTATCACTCATTTCTAGAGGTGAAATTAACACATCAGCATTGCTGCTTAATTCTATAGGATTAGATGATGAGCTTAAAACCTCCCACTCTTCATTATCAGTTAAGTTAACTTGAAATTGATTTTTATCTTGATCAGTCCAAACTACTTTTAGCCCATTACATTTATTAGCACCAAGAGCAGAAACAACTAAAAATGGAGAATCAACATTACTAATTTTTAATTCACTGACTCTACTATTAATCTCAACCCAATCAACACTGCTTGAAGATGCCTCTAAAGAAGATAAGAGCTTCTCTTCTGGACAAAATAAATGCCCCCCTGCTTTTGTTTTTTCAAATTTAATCGATAAACTACTTGCTTGACTATCTAGATTATCAAGCGCTTTTAAGCTACATAGCGAAGGGTCAAAACCATTTTCTGAAATCCACATATTGGCTCTTGCAAAGTCTTCTGAAAGACCAATAGGAGCTTCTACACCAAAGGCTGCTCTAGTGAAATAAAAAAGAACTTCATTTAATGAAATTGTTAAATAACTTTCTGACATGTACAATTTATACACGGAAATGACTGGGGTCTTCCCGCAATTGGAAATGACCAGCAATCATGGTTTGGCTCTGACAGTTGATCAGGCATTGGAGCACCTTGATACATTGATATCCGAGTCCATAAGTCGGACTTTGGATCAAACTTTGAAGCCCCAAAAAAGGCTAACTTAAAACGTAATAAATCTAGTGGCCTCATGGATTCACTTAATAAATTATCCTGAACTTCAGAATAAGGCCTGACAAAAGTATTTTGAATTCGACGAATGATATGTCTAAATTCTGGGTACATCATTACAAACTCACTGATTGAAATATCATTAGAAGTGGATGACAATACTTTATTGAGCTGACTTACATCTCTACCAATAGCCAGTGGCATCTCTTGCTCAACGCCATCATCGATTCCTTTAGAGCCAAACCTAGGCTCCAACTTATCTTCAGAATAGTACCAAAAATGGTGCTGTGATTCTTTTAAAGAAAAATCAATACTAGTAGCCCATTGATAAGAATCTTCAACAACTTCTTTTAATTGGGCTAATGGCATATCTGCATTGAATGTTGGAATCAAATTAGTTGACATTGTCTCTGCAAGATCATCTACTAATGAACCATGAGGCTCAATAATTAAAGAGACGACCATCTCTTGGCATTCTAATGAAAAATTATCCTCTACAAACTGATAAATTCCATTCCAAGGATAGGGTCTAGATATATTAAACTCATCTTCACACCAAATCCTGAGCGATTGTATTTCATCTGTTAAGCACGAGATTCTATCAGCCTGGACAGTATCCTCAACATTCCATTCATCAACATGCTGACTAACCTGAAGCAGTGACTTTAAGAAAACTTTAAGAGTACCTTCAATTGGGGTTTCAATTGATCTTACTCTTGCTAATGCGGTTTCTTTTGCAACAACCCAATTATGAATTAATGCTGGGTGTTTAAGTAAAAATGGAGCCATACCCAAGCCTGTTGCATTTCCCACACCAATAAATTGACGTGTAGTTTTATCAAGTTTAACTGCTTTTTTACCGCCTCTTTCTTTTGCAAGCTCTTCAACTGAATCAATCGTAAACCAGCGAATTAAATAAACAGTTAACAACTCCATTTGAAATGGTGCCTTGCACTCTTCACGATCAGCAATCTTAGCTCGATCTGCACAGCCAAACTTTCCACTTCCATATACCGCGGAAGTTCTCATTAAATAACCTACAGAAGTTAATAAATCGATATCTGGTTGGTGACCTTTTGACAGAGAGTCAACTGCATTTTTAAATACTCTTAAACTTTTGTTTGCTCTTGCTAAAGCAAGCTCACTTGGTCTATATCGACCCCCTTCCTGCTTGGGGGTATTATTTGCTAAATAGTCAATATCTTCTTGAGTGGGTACACCGTCAAAAAGATTAAAAGTTGCATCCCATACTTCTGCAATAACTCTATCAGTTCTCATTTCATCTGGTATTTTTTGAGTAAAGGCAACCAATGAATATGTCCTATGTGGAGTCGTCACAGCATAAATACTTAAACCATAACCATCCTTATCAACTTCTCGACGAGTTCTCTCAAATTTCCAATTCTCACGAGCCATTCGCCTTATAAGCGTTCGCATAAAACTTAAACGAGTAGGGAATGAAGAACCCATTCTCTCAAGACGCATAACCTTTTCAGGTGATCTCATAAAATCAGATTCAATATCAATAATTGCAGTTTCTGTAGTCATAATTCCAATTATAAAGGTTCAAAGGATGCTTCAAAAAAGTTTAGCCAGTTCTTACCCATGATTGAATCAATATCATTGCTATTAAAACCAGCACTTTTTAGGCCAGTTGCAATGTTTAAAAAGTCACGGTTATCACGAAACCACTTTGGCTGATCAGGGAAACCTGCAAAACTTGCAGAGCCCTCTCCAAAGTCACGCTCATTTGTCCAGGTTCCATTTCTCATCCATTCAACAACACTATCAGGTTGATTTTGGCATAAATCAGTTCCAATACCAATATTATGAACACCCATAATTTCGGCAGTGTCGGCAACCATATTACAAAAACTCTCTAGTGAACAGTTAGTACCATCTTTAAGATGGTGCGCATAGACTGAAAAACCAAGCATACTGCCACTTTCACCTAAAGCCTTAAGAACTTTATTAGACTTATTTCTTAATGCAGGATGCCAAAAAGTTGGATTAGCGTGGGTAATTGCAATAGGGCGCTCTGAGATTTCAATCGCCTCAAGCGTAGAAATCTCTGAAGAATGGCTCATATCAACCACCAAGCCAACTCTATTCATTTCTTTAATTACTTGCTTACCCATTCGGGTTATACCTGGGTCATTTTCTTCATAACAACCTGTGCCCAATAAACTCTGATTGTTATATGTGAGCTGCATAAATCTAACACCCAATTGATGGCATATTTCGACCAATCCAATATCGTCTTCAATTGGTGAACAGTTCTGAAACCCAAAAAATATTGCAGTTCGTCCCTCATTTTGAGCTTTAAGAACATCACTTGCAGACTTACCATGAAAAATTAAATCTGAAAAACTTTCAAAACGGCGATTCCAATCAATAACATTTTTCACCATCTCTTGAAAGTCTTCATGGTAACAAATTGTAACGTGGACCGCACTAAGACCGCCATCATTAATTTGTTTGAAGACCTCTTCACTCCAATTGTTATACTGAAGTGCGTCAATAAAAAGTGATGGATGAGCCATTATGGGTTTCCGCTAGAAATATATGAAGTTTTAACTTGAGTATATAGCTCTTTTGCATATGATCCTTGCTCTCTAGGACCAAAACTTGAGTTTTTTCTACCACCAAAAGGAACATGATAATCAGTACCAGCTGTTGGTAAATTCACCATTACGCATCCACTCTCTGCGTTTCTTCGAAAATGACTTGCTCGTGATAGTGACTGAGTAATAATGCCTGAAACAAGACCAAAATCTGTGTCGTTGGCAACTGATAGAGCTTCGTCATAATCCGCAACCTTAATAACGCAAGCCATAGGCGCAAATAATTCTTCTCGGTTCACTCGCATAGTGTTATTACCGCCAACTAATAAGGCAGGCTGCATATAAAAGCCAGGATTATCGAGCTCCAGTTTTTCACCGCCACATACTATTTCACAGCCCTCTTCTTTAGCTAAAGACATGTATTTAAGATTTGAGTCAAGTTGCTGTTGACTTGCTACTGGGCCAATTTGAGTCCCTTCGTGGAGCGCATGTCCAACCTTAAGAGCTGAAGTAGATTGACTCATTCGATCAACAAACTCATCATGAATTGATGCATGAACAACTAACCTTGATGAGGCAGTACACTTTTGACCTGTACTTCCAAAAGCACCGCCAGTAGCCGCAGCAACAGCAACATCAATATCTGCATCGTCCATTACTACTAATGGATTTTTAGAGCCAAGTTCTAATTGAAACTTCGTTAAGTTTTTTGCCGCAGCACCAGCTATTTGAAGGCCAACATCATAGGACCCAGTAAAACTAATAGCATGGACTTTTGGGCTTTCAGCTAAAGCCTGACCGATAGATGATCCAGACCCCATAACTAAATTAAACAATCCTTTTGGAATATCTTGCTTTGCAATGATTTCTGTTAATGCAACGGCGCTCGCTGGAGTTAGGTTGGCAGGCTTCCAAATAACTGCATTACCGAATGCTAATGCAGGGGCAATTTTCCAGCTTGCAGTCGCAGTTGGGAAATTCCAAGGAGAAATAATTGCAACAGTCCCCATAGCTTCTCGTCGAACATCAATTTCAATGTTTGGCCTAACTGAATCTGCAGTATCCCCACTTTGACGAAGCACTTCAGCAGCGTAGTAAGTAAAAAATTGACCAGCTCTATAAATTTCTCCTTTGCCTTCAGCTACCGGTTTACCTTCTTCACGAGAAAGCAGCTCTCCTAACTCAGCACTTCGAGCCATCATCTCTTCACCAATCTTCATCAAAACAGCTTGTCGCTGCTCTAAACCAGTAGCAGCCCATTGCTTTTGCGCAATTTGAGAAGAGTTAAGGGCGTCCTCTAGCTGAGCATTATTTGCTTGCGCATACTCACCAATGACATCGTTAGTGTCGGAAGGATTTATGTTAGATATCGAACTAGAACCCTTGACCCAGTCGCCGGCTATAAAGTTATTAGACAGATTTGACATTATTTTTTATTTAATTTTAAAATATTAAATTTTACTCTTTATTGCTGATTTATCAAGAATATAAGGCAATAAGTAAATATAGTATTTTTCATGTTTGTATGAAAAATTAATGTTGCATTTAACAAATATTTAATCTACGATACATATATTAAATATATTGTAATCAAACTATTATGGCTAACTCTTCTGAAAGACTTGGTAGGGATGCAAGAAGAACAGATCGACTAAAAGTCAAGATTGAAATGCTCCCTACTTTGAAGCGCAAAATCCCACTTACAGAGCCAATGAGTGAAGAGCAGATTTTAAAAATGGATGACGCATCTTTATCAATTCTTGAAGATGTAGGCGTTGAGTTTCATGACCCAATTGCCCTCGAAGATTGGAAGAAGGCTGGCGCTGACGTCAAAGGTGAGCGCGTTCGTTTTGATAGAGGCCTTATTCGTGAACTAATCTCAAGCATCCCAGAAAGCATCACTATGAATGCCCGTGACCCAGAAAAATCGCTAGAAATTGGTGGCAATAACTCTATTTTTGTTCCGATGACTGGTGCCCCTTTTATATGTGATCTTGAAAACAAAAGGCGCTGGCCAAAACTTGAAGATCTGGCTAACTTTCACAAACTATCTCATATGCTTCCTGCCATTCATTCAAGCGCTCACCATATCGTTGAACCAATGGACCATCCAATCTCGCATCGTCACCTAAGAATTACTTATTCTTCTATGAAGCACTCAGATAAAACTTTTATGGGCATGACAAGTAGTGGCAAGAATGCGGAAGATGTAATTGAGATGTGCAAGATTCTATTTGGAGAGAAATACATGGATACTCATCCAGTAGTTACTGGGAATATTAATGGAAACTCTCCACTTGTTTGGGATCAAACCATGCTCTCAGCATTAAGGGTATTTTCTGCACATAATCAGCCCGTACTCTGTTCTCCTTTTGTACTTGGAGGCGCAAACACACCAGCGAGTGTCGCACCAACTGTTGCTCAGGTAAATGCCGAAGCCCTCTCTGCGCTAGCATACACACAAGTAATAAGGAAAGGATCGCCAGCTATCTACGGTCACTACTTAGCTACCGTCTCCATGCAATCTGGCGCTCCAATGGCGGGAACTCCAGAAATTTCGCTTATGAATTTTATGATTGGCCAAATGGCTAGGCACTATAAGGTTCCATGGAGAAGCTCTAATACACTTGGCGGATCTAAAGTTTTTGATGCCCAATCAGGCTATGAGAGCGCATCTACAATGATGGCCGTTCTTTTATCTGGAGCAAACTATATTTGGCACTCTGCGGGGTGGAATGAAGCTGGAATGCACTGCTCAATGGCAAAATTTGTAGTCGATGCTGAGCAATGCGAAATGGGCTATAGGATGGCAGAAGGTATTCGCTGGGATGATTTTGAGGAGGGCTTAGCAGCAATCAGAGATGTTGGTCCTGGGGGTCACTATCTCGGACACCAGCATACTATGGATAATTTTCAGCGAGCATTTTTTATGCCTAAATTATTTGACAATAACTCCATTGAACAGTGGCAAGCTGATGGGAGTAAGGACACCATTCAAAGGGGAATTGAGGGGGCAAAAAAACTACTGGCTGATTACCAAGAACCAAAACTTGATGAAGGTAAGGACGAAGAGCTTCTTGACTTTATTGCAAAGAAGAGAGCAGGATAATTCCAACAATGGAAGCACTAAATCAAGAGTATTAAGTTATGAATAATAAATCAAGAGTTGTTCTTATAACAGGTGCCTGTGGAGGAATTGGAAAAGCGCTTGTCAATAAATATGCAAGCCAAGGCCAGCTACGATAGCGATCGCTGATAAATCCGAGGAGCAAGCTCACTTTACTCTGTCTGAGGAAATACAAAAAAATAGGTGGAAAAGCGGATGGCATTTCCTGGTGATCTGTTGGATCAAAACTACTGCGACAATCTAGCAAAGGAAGTACAATCAACAAACTTGGAGCAAATAGATACTCCTCATCAACAATGCGGGTGTAATGCGCCGAGGAGATATTACCCAGGCAACTGATGAAGATTTTGAGCTATCGATGAAGATAAATGTTGAAGCCCCTTTCCGATTAATCCGAGCTGCAATACCACTAATGGCTAAAGCTGGCGGTGGCTCTATTGTAAATGTTTCCTCCTGTTGGGGTAGTAAAGCCAGGACCAAATCATCTAGTTTACTGCACAACTAAAGCAGCTTTAGCGGCAATGACCCAGTGCCTTGGAAGAGATCATGCCCATCAAAATATTCGTATTAATGCAGTTTGCCCGAATGAAGTAAATACCCCAATGCTTAGAACAGGTTTTGAGATAAGAGGCCTAAACCCCGATGATGCTATCAATGAATTAAATCAATCAGTGCCCATAGGTCACATAGCTGAGCCTGAAGAAATTGCTGATGTTGTTGAACTTTTTAACTTCAGATGATGCAAGATATATCTGTGGCTCTTTGGTGGAGATTAATGGTGGAAAAGCTGTTTACTAATAAAATTATTGTTATTACAGGGGCCACTAAAGGTATCGGCTTAGCCTGTGCTGAACGCTCTTCAAAAAGAAGGCGCAACAATTTGTTGCATTCAAAGAAGTCACTCAAATTTATTTGATTCTTTTGAATTTGATTTGCTTAAAGAAGCAAGAGTGTTCAAATAGCATCAAGGCAATCATTAAGAAAGTATGGGCGCATTGATGTATTAATCAATAATGCTGGAATGATGAAGGAGTCCTCCATGCAAGATACAACCCTTGAAACCTGGAATCAAACATTAGCATTAAATTTAACAGCGCCATTTTTATTAAGCAAACTTGCGATGCCATTTTCTAATTAAATCTAAGGGCTGTATAGTCAATATTGGCTCGATTGAGGGATTAGGTGCAAACCCAAATCATGCTGCATATTGTGCAAGCAAAGCTGGTCTTCATGGGCTTACCAGAGCTACTGCAATTGATCATGGAAAAGATGGAGTTCGTTGTAATGCAGTTGCGCCTGGCTGGATAGATACTGAGCTGAATGAAGAGTTTATTAAATGCAATGCCAAACCCAAAACACTTTAGAGAAAATATAGGTAATATACATCCACTTCAAAGGACAGGAAAAACAGAAGAAGTAGCCTCTCTCGTTTCGTGGCTTGCATCATCAGAATCAAGTTTTGTGACTGGGCAGGTTTATACGATTGACGGAGGCAGGATGTCAAGAATTAGCCTACCAAATCCTTAGGAGAAAATATCAAGTAATGGGTCAAATCAAACTACCAAAAAATCCTGGTAATACTGGCTGGAAAGAAATCCTTCCTAAAAGAAAGGTTAATCAACAGCTTATTGACAATATCAACATAGACTATCTGATTATTGGTGGAGGTTTTGCTGGCCTCTCTGCAGCTCGTCGTTTAAATCAAATCAATAAGGATGCAAAAATTGCAATACTTGAAGCCTGTGAAATTGGTGAGGGTCCCGCGGGAAGAAATTCAGGCTTTATGATTGATCTTCCTCACAACCTAGCCTCCGATGACTACCTTGGAAGTTTAGAAAAAGATCGTGAACAGACCCTTATTAATCGCTCAGCAATTCAGTTTGCTAAGAGCGCTTCAGAAGAGTACGAAATGCCCTCTGAAGCAATACAACTTGTCTGGCAAAACAAATGCAGCAGCAACCAAAAAGGGTGTAAATTTCAACACCGAGTATGCCAAACATCTGGATAAAACGAGTGAAAGTTATAAGATACTTGATACTCAAGAAATGAAAGATTTAACTGGAATAGACTATTACATTAACGGACTTTGGACTCCTGGTACAGCCATGCTTCAGCCAGCACTTTATATTCAATCGCTGGCGGATGGAGTTTCTAAACACTCCAATGTAACAATCTATGAAAACTCTCCAGTGATTGACTTAATTGATGAAGGTATGCATGGTGGTGAAAAAATATGGAAGGCCAAAACCAAAATGGGGTCAATATCAAGTTCAAAAATTATATTGGCAGTCAATGGAATGGTTGAGCGTTTTGGATACTTTGAAAACAGACTGATGACTATTTTTACTTACTCATCCATGTCAAGAAAATTAACCTCAAATGAATCTAATATATTAGGAGGTTCAAAAGAGTGGGGGCTTACCTCAGCAGATGCAATGGGGTCTTCAGTAAGACGAATCTCGGGTATTGGTGGAGATCGCATTCTGATACGAAATCGCTGGTCTTACAATCCAAATATGGAGGCTTCAGATTCATTTATGATCTCTGCAGCAAAAAGTCACTCATCATCCTTTAATGCTAGATTTTCTTCGCTTGATGGTGTCACTATGGAATATTGCTGGGGAGGAAGACTTTGCCTCAGCCTTAATAATGTCTTTGCACAGGGCGAAGTTGAAGAGGGTGTTTATTCTGCATGCTGTCAAAATGGTCTTGGAACAGCTAAAGGCACAGCAATTGGCATCATTACTGCTGAAAAAATTAGTGGGGCAATTAGTAGTCTTGTGCCTAATTTTGTTGATGAAGAAGCGCCAAAAAAATTGATGCCAAAAGCTATCATGTGGGCAGGTGTTAATGCCTACTTGGGCTGGAAAGAGCTTATGTCAGGAAAAGAAAAGTAGCTTTAAGCGTCAAGGCATTAGTACTAATTTTCCAACGTATTTTTTAGCCAAGAAGTCTTTTTGGGCACTTACAATATCCTTGAGAGGATAAGTCCTGGATACTAATGGCTTAATTTCATTTCTTTCTATATAGCCAATTAAATTTTTAAATACTTGGGAGTCCTGGACAGTGCAGCCCATTAATGTTAAGTCTTTTAGGTAGAGGGTTCTAATATCAAGTTCAACGATTGGACCTGCAATTGCTCCTGCTGCAGCGTACCTTCCGCCCCTCTTTAAAACATCAAGCAGATCCGCCCAATCACTTCCAGCAACTAGATCGATAACAACATCAATACTTTCCTTTTCTAAAGAGCTTATCAATCGATCTTCTCGATTAATGACCTCATCAGCGCCTATCTCTTTAACTGCGACTGCCTTTGATTTACTTGCTATTGCCACTACAGACGCGCCCCGTCTTTTTGCAAGCTGAATTGCAGCAGATCCAACGCCGCCCGATGCGCCAGATATCAGAACAACTTCGCCTGCCTTAACATTTGAACGCTCTAATAGGTTTTCTGCTGTTGAGTAAGCACAGGGTATAGATGCAAGTTCAGCAGCAGACCAATCACTTTCAATCTTAAAACTCTCTTCACTAAAAGCTACCATAAACTCTGCAAAAGCACCATCACATTCAGAGCCCATTGTCCAGCACTCGTAGGGTCGATATCCCACTGCATATTGCTGCATTGTTCTAACCAGAACACGTTCACCAATTCGCTCTGAGTTGACTCCAACTCCAACAGCAACTATCTCACCATAACAATCAGCGCCCTGGATAATTGGAAAATCAAGCGGCTCTACCTGACCAACCTCCATCTATCATCCTTACCTTGCAAATCTGGAATTAGTTTCACCAGTAACTGCCTTAGAATACCAAGCAGTGCGAGTATTGATATCTGTATTGATTAATGCCAGCACCTAGGACTTTAATCAAAACTTGGTCTGGACATAGGCATAGGAACTTTGACGTCATTGCGAAATTCAAGCACCTCAAATCCACCATGGCCAGTTGTCAAGATTGCACTCATTGTTTCTGGAATCTTACTCATATAACTAATAATTATTTGAGAGTTTTATTATAGTATTTGAAGCATATGTCTCACCAGCTTTTAGAATTGGACTTTCAAAGTTATCCTGATTTATTGCATCAGGAAAATACTGCGTTTCCATACAAAGACCATAATTTTTTCCATAAGTCCTTTGGTTTTTTCCTTGATACTCTGGATGCATATTACCACCAGTATAAAACTGAAGGCCTGGCTGATCACTTATATATTCCACACCCATTCTTGTTCGGTTACTCCATACTCTCCCAACTGGCTTCATTACTTTTTGATGGTTAACAACGTAGTTAATGTCTATACCTCCTTGCTCCAAAAGATCTTTTGAAATCATATTACTTTCGACAAAATCGTACTTAGTATTGACAACATTTAAGAAATTACCATTAGGGATAAGGTCAGCCTCTACCTCACAAACCTCATCACCATATATCTGAACACCATGGTTGAGAATTTTTCCATAGTGATCATTATGGCCATGAAAGTTCCAATAATTATGATTAGTAATATTGACAATAGTGTCTTGATCTGTTGTCGCTGAATAACAAATTGAAAACTCATTATTGTTATTGAACTTGTATTTAGTTATGCATGATAAATTACCAGGATAATTTTCTTCTAAATGTTCAGAGAGGTAAGACATTGAGACAATTACTTCATCTGAAGTCTCATCAATTGAATCTAGATTCCAAAGCCTTTTATTGAAGCCAATACTCCCACCATGAAGGTGGTTGTTTCCATTATTATTATTTAATTTATGTCTCTCATTATTTAGTGTAAATTCTGCATCCTTCATACGATTACAAACTCTTCCAGTAATAACATTAAAAAAGCTTCTATCTGTCATACACCCGGATGGATCTTCATAACCAAGTATCACGTCTTCATATAATTCAGGGTTGTTTTGATAAGGGATTAAAACCTGATGAATATAGCCACCAAAGTTTGAAAAAGAAACACTGTAGTTATTATCATTTGTGATAGATACAAGGTAGATACCCTGATCATCAATATTAGAAATTAATTCTTTATTTATTTTCATATAGACCTCTAATTAGAAATTAATCTTCTCCAGTTTAGATTAATAAGTCTGATTCAAATGGATAGCTTGTTAATAGTTCATGCCCGTTATTAGTAATTAAAACTTGCTCTTCAAGTTTAACCCCAGGACCCCCACTAAATCTTCCAACATAGGTTTCGACGCACATCACCATGCCATTTTTTAATACACCATCAAAACTGTTTTCATTTAACTCCCAACTGAAAGGGATTGCTGGAAATTCATCACATAGTCCTACGCCATGAAAAAGGACTGAATAATGTCGAAACTCATCCTTAGAATACTCCTTAGCATTAAGAGTTAACTCTTTAAAGGTTATGCCTGGCTTTAATAACTCCATATTTTTTTGGATTTGCTCATAGCCTAAAGTATAAATTTCTTTTTGCTCATTAGTTGGCTTCTCATCGCCACAAAGCCAGGTTCGTGACATATCAGTACAATAGCCATATGAGCCAACCAAATCAGTATCAAAACCCATCAATTCTCCAGCCTGGATTGGTCTCGATGAACACTCTTGATACCATGGATTTGCTCTAGGACCAGAGGCAAGAAGTCGGGTTTCAATCCACTCTGCCCCTCTATTGACTGCCTCCATCTGAAAACGACTCCAAAGCTCCTGCTCAGAAATACCAGGTTTAAAATAATTTCGCATTAACTCTACAGAGCGCTCACAAGCGAAAATAGAGCGCCTCATTGCATCAACCTCATCATCTGATTTAACGAGCCTTGCTAACTCCATTACCTCTTCACCATTAGTAAGCTCTAGACCAAGAGATTGAAGCTCATGAATTCCTTCTGGAGCACAATGATCCACAGCCAACCGCCTATTGCCTTTACCGTGACTCTCTCACAATATCAGATATTTCAGAAGCCCAAATCTTAGCTTTTTCTTTACTTTTATTGCCCGCAGTAAAGTAGAGGTATGTCAGTGCATGTCTGACTTCAGTTATTAATGGGTTATGATTTGATAAAAACTCATGGGCATCAAACTCAAAGATAATAACGGGCCCTTCAGTCATTATTAATGAGTATCTAGCTGCATTATGGGAAGTCCATAAAGACATATTAGTACTATCTGTTGCGTATCGAATGTTGACAGGGTCATAAAGTAGAATTCCAGCACAGTCAAATTCAACAAGTTTTTCACGAACTCTTTTAAGGCGATACTCTCTAATCTTTGTCATATCTGGAGCTGCTAAGCCAACGTCAAGCCATTCTTTTTCTGCCAGCTCCCCAGGCCCAAGTGCATGCTTATTAAGGCTAAAAATATCTTCAGTGACCTCTAGATGAGAGCCAATTTTCGAGTGGTGTCTTTTGGGTATTGAAAAGCTCATAAAAATCCTCTTTTTACTGTCTCATTTTGGATCCAGAAGGATCATAGAGTGGTTTCATTTCTACCGAAGCCTTATGAAATTCGCCTAATATCTCCACTTCTAGGTCTATACTAGGATCAATCAATTCAACTGGAAGATAGGTCATAGCAAGGGATTTTCTAACCGAGTGGCCATACCCCCCTGAGGTAATATAAGAGACACACTTGCCGTTATACATTACCGCCTCATCTCCACTCACATCAGTTTCTGTATCAATTTGAATGACTGAAAGTTTTTTAATTGGACCATTCTTTTTTTCTATTAAGGCTGCTTTTTTACCAATAAAGTCACCCTCCCAATTAACAAAGAAATCCATTCCAGACTCCATTAAAGTAAAGTCAGGGCGAAAATCCATTGTCCATGCTCCCCAATTTTTCTCAAGCCTCATTGACATTAACGCTCTTCCGCCAAACCACTTTAGACCAAGATCTTTTCCAGCCTCATCTATTTCCTCAAAAAGCTTTAATTGGTATTGTGGTGAGACATATATTTCATAGCCAAGCTCTCCTGTAAATGAAATTCTGACGCATAATGCAGGAACGCCAGCTATAAAGGTATCCCTTATATCGCGAAACTTAAAAGCTTCAGAGCTGACGTCTTCTCTCGTAAGCTTTGACAACAATTCTCTTGACTTTGGTCCAGATATTGCAATACCATGAAAATCATCTGTCATGTTTTGATAGAGGACATCGTCTATACCCTCAAGATGTTTTTCAAACCATCGAAGGTGCATATTTTGTGCTGCACTTGAGCCAAATAAATAATAGGTCTCTTCATCAATACAGGAAACTGTTAGGTCACCATTCAACTTACCACTCTCTAGTAGCATGGGTGATAAGTTAACGCGGCCTTTACTAGGAATATGTCCAGCAAGAATTTTTTCTAAGAAAGCTTTCGCTCCTTTCCCAGTAAACTTATGATTCGCAAAGTTTGCAACTTCGATTGCACCAACAGATTCGCGCACAGCATTGACCTCACTTGCAACATAGTCATGGGATCTTGATCGATGAAATGTAGGGTCTTCATAAGCATCCTCTGGCGAGTTTGCAAACCATAAAACATTTTCGAGTCCAAAAGTGTCTTGCCAGACTGCGCCTTTATGAGTTAAGCGATCATAAATAGATGTGGTTTTTTGACGCCTTCCTTTAGGTAGTGTTTCGTTTGGAAACGTCATTACAAATCGTCTTTCATAATTTTCAGAGGATTTAGTAACGCCCCATTGAGGTGTCGCAAAGCTTCCAAAGCGTGCAATGTCCATTGCCCAAACATCGACTGATGGCTCCCCTTCAATCATCCACTCAGCAAGAGTTTTCCCAACTCCGCCTGCTTGACAAAAACCAGCCATAACACCTACAGCTGTCCAATAATTTTTCATACCTGGAACAGGCCCAATCATAGGATTGCCATCTGGAGAAAATACAAATGGCCCATTAATAATGTTTTTAATGCCAGCGGTTGCTAGCGCAGGAATACGCTCATATGCTAGCTCCAATCGATCTGCGATATTATCAAGTTTTGGCTCCAATAAATCATGCCCAAAGGTCTGTGGTGTTCCGTCAAGAGACCAAGGAGTAGATCGAGGCTCATAGGTCCCTAGCAACATGCCAGTATTTTCTTGGCGCGTGTATATATTTGCTTCAAAATCAATAAAACTAGGTAAGCGTTGGCCATCCGCTAAGCCAGCAATCTTTTCAATCTCTTCAGTAATTAAATAGTGATGCTCCATCGGAACAACAGGCAAATGAACTCCAGACATCCGCCCAAGTTCACGTGCCCAAAGACCGCCAGCATTAACAATATGCTCTGCATGGATATTCCCTTTCTCGCTCACGACATCCCAAGATCCATCTGCCCTTTGGTTGGTCTCAATAACTGGTGTATGCGTATAAAATTCAGCGCCATGAACGCGCGCAGATTTTGCATAAGCATAGACAACGCCAGAAGGGTCAACATCGCCTTCAGTTGGATCCCATAGTGCAGCAACATAATGTTTAGGGTCAATTAATGGGTGCTTATCTACCACCTCATCTAACGATACAAATTCTTGGTCTAAACCCAATGTTCTAGCCTTAGAGCGCTCTCGTTTGAGGTAGTCATACCAGCTTTGATTTGAAGCTAAGTAGAAGCCTCCTGTTTTGTGAAGACTAATTGAATGGCCCGAAGTCTCCTCAATTTCTTTGTATAAATTAATTGTATAGTCCTGTAACTTGGAAACATTCGGATCAGAACTAACTGTATGAAATGAGCCCGCTGCATGCCAACTTGAGCCAGATGTTAATTCGTCCCTTTCAAGAAGAACAACATCTTTCCACCCCATTTTTGCAAGGTGAAAAAGAATCGAGCAGCCTACTACGCCGCCCCCAATAACAACAACTCTTGCAGAATCTTTCATAACGAATCCCTTAATAAAAAAGTGCCCTTATAAAGGAGCGGCTCCACCCTCTGCAACCCTTTTGTCAACAAAAGCTGAAAGTCCTTCTTCCACTTCTGGCTTTAACTTTGGCTCTTCATACTCTTCTAAGAGCTGCTTCCATATTTTGTTTGCTCGTTGAGTTGCAGTTTCTGAACCTGCATCCCTCCAAGATTCAAAATTTCTCCAGTCTGAAAGCATTGGGTTGTAGTGTTCAGTCTCATATCGATCCAAAGTTTGTTGAGCTGCAAAAAAATGATTTGCAGGGCCGACCTCTGCAATCGCTTCTACCCCTAAGGTATCTTTATTCACAATTGCGGGTTGAAGAAAAGCCTCCATCATTTGGTTCATCTCAGCGTCTAAAATTACTTTCTCATAAGATGCGCAAAGTCCTCCCTCTATCCAGCCATGGCCATGCAGAATAAAATTTACTTGGCCCAGCAAGCAAGCCCATAGAGACATTTGTGACTCATATACTGATTGCTCATCTGGAGCATTAGAGGCGTTAGCATTAGATGCTCTAAGAGGAATTTTATATTTTCTGGCTAGTTGTCCACTTGCGATTGTAGCTTGCGTATATTCTGGCGTACCAAAAGCTGGGGAGCCTGATTTCATATCAACATTTGAAGTAAAGCTGCCATACATTGCAGGAGCTCCTGGCTTAACACATTGATGAAAAGCAAGTCCCGCAAGCGCTTCAGCATTTTGCTGAACTAAGGCACCCGCAACAGTGATCGGCGCCATTGCCCCAGCTAGAGTGAATGGTGTATAAATAACAGGTTGATTATGCTCTGCCATTTCAATAGCACCTTCTAAAAGGGCCTTGTCGTAGACCAAGGGAGAGTTTGCATTTACAACTGTAGTAATTGAAGGTTCCTTCAGAAGGGTTTCTTTATTAATCCCTCTACTAATTCGGACAATTTCAATAACATCAAGCATCCTCTCACTGCCAATCGCGTATCCAAAAAGGGGTTTTGTTGTGAGGCGAGCAGCTGCAGAAACTGCCTTTAAATGCCGCACACTTACATCCAAATCGCAAGGTTCGACAGGGTAGCCACCAAATGCATGGACCGTATTTAGCATTTCGCCTAGTTTGATTAAGTTTGTGTAGTCTTCAAAGTTACCTAGAATTCTACCTCTATCTAGATCAGAAACATTGGGTGCACTGGAAACCATTGTATTAATAATAGACTGACCACCAACATGCACATGCCTTTCTTTGTTTCTTCCATGAAGCGTAAACTCACTAGGGGTGGTTGCTATTTTTTCCATTATAAAACCAGGTTCAAATCTAACGCGTCTTCCATCAGAGTCAACGGAGGCACCACCTCGTTTTAAAATCTCTACTGCTCTAGGGGACTGGATGTCCATACCTGTATCACATAAAACTTTTAAAGAGGCTTCATGGATTGATTCAATCTCATCCACTGAAAAAATGCTCATCGGCTGAAAAGGATTCTTTTTTTGTCGATAAGGGGCCTGTGTAAAGTTGGTAACTTCTCTAGTGACCTTAGCTCTTCCTCGTCTCATTAATCAATTCTATTTAAATCGTTATAGAATTGATGTTAATTCAAAAATGAATTGAACTCAAGTTAAAAATATTTATTAAAAATAGTGAGCTGTATTCAGCTCACTGAGAAGTTTTTTAGGTTCTTGGAGTTTTTTTGATTCGATCTAAAATATCAACGCCTTGTTGCTTCCAAAAATGCAACAGGTCAATGAAAATCCAGTTTTCTGAGAGTTTATCACCTTCACGGCGATACATATCTATAACCCTCATATCTCCTGGTTTTTCCGATGCAGGCATTCCCATAAAGCCACCGGTAGGAGTAAGAGTAAGGTTAGGCCATCCAAAAAAACCACCAAAATTACCTTCTGCAAGTTTACAAAGATGGCCATTAGATATACGATCTTTAAATCCAGCCCTAAATGGCCCAGAGTGCTGCTCAGCATACCTTTCAATTGTGTAGCTCGAGCCAATACCAGCAGGGCCCCACCAAATCATATCTTCATTCCAGCTAGCTCTAAGTTCATCAACTAGTGATATTTTTCCTGTGTGCTTCCAACCCTTAATATCTTCAATCATAAAATTTATTGAAGCCAGTGTTTTTTCACCTTCTTGCATATTTTGTTCTTCGAACAACAAACCCTCATGAGTCATTGGTCCTGGCTGAACAAGATGGGCACCTGTTTGAGGTGGAAATGGGTTAAGTCCAACCTGCAGCATGACATGGGGAATATCAAAAAACATTGCAGTTTCAGTTATCTTTCCATTTTCAACCTTATTAAATTCGCAGTAACGTAATAAAGCCATCTTTCTTGATGGAGCAATTCCTAGCCATTCATTATCAAAGAGTCCCATAAGATGGCCCATAGAAACTACCCAGACGGATTCAAATCCGTCAATTTGATTTTTTCCTGCAATAAAAATATCCATACGTCTTTGAATATTTTTAAATGCATGACGAAATGGCTGCCAGAAAATTTCTGAAACTTCCTTAGCATCTGAAATCTCATTAAAGGGATGGAAGCCTCTCCAAATATAGTCTTCACTAATATAGTTTTTTAAAACTTTTGTAATATCAGTACCTTGCGCGGAGTCAAGTGCCTTGTAATAGTCACGAATTAATTTTTTTTCTTTTTGCAAGTTTTGAGTCATATTTATTCCTTATTTAATATCATTGTTGCGCCCATTTCTGCAATCATCATGGTTGCTGCTGAGGTATTACCACTTACTATGCTAGGCATAATAGAGGCGTCAATCACACGTAAGTTATTCATTCTTTTTACCTTTAAATCATTTGGAGAGACGACTGCTAAATCATCGACCCCCATCTTGCAGGTCCCAACAGGGTGATAGACTGTTACTGCAGTTTTACGAATGTAGTCTAATAGCTCCTCATCTGATTGGATAGATTTCCCAGGTGCAATTTCTTCACCACGAACTTCATCAAACTCTTTAGATGATAAAACCTCTCTCGCTTTTTTAATCGCTTCAATAATGCTTTGCTCATCCCTGGTATCAGATAAAAAGTTTTGGTCGATAAGTATCTTGTGATTCTCACCTTCCTTCTTTATTTTTACTGACCCTGAACTATGCGGCCTTAACAAGCAAGTAAAAAGAGAATACCCATGCCCAAACTCAAACTTTCTGCCGCGGTGACTTCGGTAAATAGGCGTAAAGTGGAACTGGACATCAGGATACTCAGGCTGACCAAGTTTTGTATCTGCAAAACCTCCAGCTTCAACAAAATTACTCGTCCACCAGCCCATCCTTCTAAAAAGAAAGTTAAAAGGAGAGGTAATTATATGGGGCAACAAAGACCTCCATGAAACACCAATTGATTCTGCTTTCTTTGAGCGAACTGTGACCATTGTATCTAAGTGGTCTTGAAGATTTTCACCAACCCCTGGAACATTATGATGACAACTAATTCCTGCCTTTTCAAGCTCCTCCCTATTGCCTATTCCTGAAGATAAAAGTATCCTCGGTGACTCAATGGCACCAGCAGATAGTAGAACCTCTTTATTACAATATAATTCTTTATCAATACCATTAACTTGAAGCTTTAAAGACTTAGCAATATCGCCTTCCACCTCAATTGATTGGACTCTGGCATGGGTCATTATGGTTAGATTCGCTCTAGAAACAATAGGCTTAATAAAAGCCCTATAAGAATTAACTCGAGTTCCTTTATCCTGATTAACCTTGTAAATACCCAGACCTAATTGAGATTCATCATTAAAGTCAGAATTCTTTGGAAGCCCTATATGAGTGCCAGCATTAATAAAGCGCATTGCGGTCTTATTGACCTCTTGTGGCATGACAACTGGCCACTCACCGACTGTTGAATGGTACTTAGGGTCTCCCCCTGTTTTATCATTCTCAAGTTTTTTAAATATCGGCAAGACATCATTATAAGACCAGCCCTTACAACCTAGGGTCTCCCAATTATCGTAATCATTCTTATTACCACGAATATAGATCATGCCATTAATTGAGCTCGATCCCCCAAGGCACCTGCCACGATTAACAGTAATTACACGGTTGTTTAGTTTTTTTTGTGGGACTCCCTTGTAAGCATAATCAAGCTTCTTATGGTCATATGCAACAGAAAGGCCAGCAGGAATTTGCACCCAAGGACTCTTATCACTTCCGCCTCCTTCAATCAAACAGACGGTGGTTTTAGGGTCTGCGCTTAATCGATTTGCTAAAACGCATCCGGCGGAACCTGCGCCAATAATAATATAATCAAACGAGGACAATGACTAACCCTTAACTGCGCCAGCTGTTAGCCCACTAACCAGCTGCCTTTGAAAAAACATAACCAGAATAAACAATGGAACTATAGCAGATACCACTGCTGCGACTGCAAACATAATATTGCCTTCTGTTTGAGTGGTGCCCATAAAGCTGGCAATTTTAGGGACCATAGTTTGGTTTTCCTGAGAGAGTAGTAACGCTGTAACAGCAAAATCATTATATGCCAAAAGAAATGAGAAGAGTCCAGCAGTAATAACGCCTGGCCACATTACTGGAATAATTACATGTCGAAATGCTTGGAACTGAGTACACCCATCAACCTTTGCACTCTCATCAAGCTCTTTCGGAATTGTTTGAAAAAATGAGTGCAGCATCCACAATGTAAATGGCTGGTTAATCGCTACTAAAACAATAATAGTGGTCGGCAATGTTCCCCAAACATTCCAATCATAGAAGGGTTGTAAATAGCCAGAAACAAGAGTGATTGGAGGCAGCGCACGAAAAACAAGTGCAATTATTAGCAGCCAAAATGAATAACGAAACCCAGACCTTGAAAGCGCATAACCGCCTAAAGTTGCAAGAGTTAATGATATGAGTACTGTAGAAACACAAACTATCGCTGTATTAAAAAAAGCGCGCCAAAACTCTTCTTGGATCCATGCGCCCTCATAACCTGCGCCTGTAAAAGATTTTCCATATACTACTTGTGTTCTTACCCCAGAAAATACATTAGTCCAGTCTCCTTTTGAGAAAAAATCCAGCTCTACTTTGAATGAACCCCACATAGTCCATAAAAATGGAAAGGCTGCCAAAATTAACCAGAACAATACAAAGCCATATATTAATAGTTGGAGTCCTAATGGTCTTTTTATTTGATTTGAGGTCATATTATTTCTCTGGATTAAATTCACGCCATGTTCTAATTAAAACTGGCATAAGAAGTATGATGACACCAATTATTGTCAACACTGATGTCGTTGCCGCTGAAGAAAGAAGTCTTATCTCTTGGCCAATATCATTCCATATAATCCATGAAAGAGAGGTCGCATGTGCCGAAGCACTAAAACCAACTATTGGCTCAAATACTCGGAAATTATCCATCAGCTGAATTAAAGCCACAAATGCTACTAGTGGAGATAAATGAGGCACAATGACATGAATAGTTTGCTGAAAGCGTGTGGCCCCATCAATCATTGCTGCTTCTATAGTTTCTTGTGGAACAGTCTGAAGTCCAGCGTAAAAAACAATGAAGGCAAAAGGGGCAGAGTGCCAAACACCGTATACAATAAGTGTTATCCATGTTAGGCCAGTTGATGCCTTTAGTGACAAGGTAGGATCTGCAAATAATTCTTGGAGGCCTGAACCAATAATACCTCGTGCATCAATCATCCAAAACAGAATCAACGAACCAACCAAAGGGGTTACAATCATCGGCAGCAATGAAAAGAACACCATGAATCCTTTCAAGTGTCGATGCAGTGAATTTACTGCTAGTGCAATTATAAATCCAAATAATATAACCAGTGGGGTTACCACAAAGGTATAAGTCAAAGTAAAGCCCATTGCTCGATAAAATGGAAGATCGTTTAGACTGGAAACAAAATCAATAAAGCTTGTCTTACTCTCCCAGAACTCACCAACCTCTTTAAAGGCTAGGTGGTTTCTGTCAGTATAGATTTGAAATCCAACCCACTTACCTTGTGGCTTGCTCTTCGTTGATTTTTTGACTTGCCTGATGATCAATAGTAGTTTCAGATTTACAACCAAATGGATCACACGATTCAACAACAACCAGATACCTGCGTCATGAGGTGTATGAAGTGACTGACTCACAATCGAAGTTAAGGGCAAGGCAATGAACAAAAACATTGCTAGGGCTGTAGGTAAAAAGAACCAAAAAAAAGTCTTATGCTTCATATGGAATAATAAGATTAGAGAAACTCAATTATACAAAAAAAGAAAAGGGCATGTGAAACACACGCCCTAATCTTAGGAGACAAACAACTTACAAAAGCTTATAAATAGCCTTTTTCTGTCGCAGCAGTTGTGTATGCCGCTTCTAAACCAGCTAAAGCTTCTTTAGCAGTTTCTTTGCCTTGCATGAAGTCAACTAATTCAGCACCTGCAGCTGAATGCATTAGACCTGCATATGGCAACATTGGATACGGCTTAGTTCCCATTGCAGCAGCAGCAAATACACCTGCAGCAGCTGGAGTAGGCTCATAACCATCAATTAACCAAACAGCTTGTGGCGAAGTCGTTTCGTTCAACATAGCTGGACGAATTGCATGCATCATAGCCATAAAAGTAGCCTCTGCATCTGTATCTGAAATATTCTTAGCTACAGTAAATCCATCCCACCAGAGAGTTGAAGCTGCAGTTGTACCACCACCAACTGTCATAGGACCAGCAGTAGCTGTAGCTGCTACTACAGCAGCATCTACTTCATCGCCTTTAAGGGCTCCAATACGTGATCCCCACATATTCATCAGAGCAACATTACCAGCTTTCCATTCGGCACTAGTTGCGTTTGAGTCATGTGTTAGGAAGTCTGGGTTCATATATTCAGACAAAGCTTTCATCATGTTTAGTGAATCTACACCATGTTGGTTATTAACAGCAATCTCAGCTGTTCCTGGCTTAAAGAACTCACCACCATAACCCATATACATATTGACGAATTCTTCAGCTAAGTTCCAACCGGCTGCATAAGCACCGCCAATTGGGTTCTGCCATCAAATTATAGTTCCGAATTTTTTCAGCAGCAGCTAACATTTCTTCATAAGTAGATGGAACCGCAATTCCTAAATCTTTCAAAACATCTGATCTATAAGTCAAATGCTGAGCGTTCGCCATAAAGGCAATACCCATAATATTTCCATCAATTGTAACTAACTGGCTTTTCTGAAGACCCTGTCCATGCTTAGCAACTAGATCATTCAAAGGTCTAATCACATCATTGTTCATAAGTGCAACAATTGATGAGTTAGCAACAATAGCTGATGTAAATTCAGCTGGGTTACCAGTCATACCTGGAAGATTAATTTTTTGATGATCAGCAGTTAGGTTTGTTTCAACTGTAACACCACCACCTGCACACTCCATTGCGCCTGCACCGATTGTTTGAATCGCTGGAAACTCATTACCAACAATACTAACTCTGCCTTCAGAGATGCCGCAACCGGCCCATGCACTTGAAGCTAGAGTAGTAAGCGCTACAACTGTAGCGATTTTTCTTAAAAACATAATATCACTCCTTTTTTTTCAATTAAATACAAATTAATAGTACATCGTAACAAATATTAAAAAATATATTGCATACGATTGCAATCAATTATATCACAGAGTCTTAATCTCTATATAACTTTTTATTTAGCATATTAAACCGAGACATACTATCTAAAATTTCTCAATAACAACCTTACTAAAAACTCAAAAAATTTATGTTCTTGATTTTTCGAAATCTTCCCATGCACTTTTAAAGCTATCAAAATTGAAATCTTTCTTTTCAGCAGGACCAAGAATCAACTGCTCTGAAGCAAATAACTTATGGATAGCGTCCTGTAAACCATTAATAACCTCTTTAGGGATTACAACTGCGCCGTGAAGGTCAGCATGAATTAAATCATTTGGCGAAACACTCATACCAAGAACACTAATTTTTGTATCAATTTCTCGTACGTGAACAAATCCGTGACTTGGACCGATAGAGCCTGCAACGACTGGAAAATCTTCTGCAAGATCACCAAGATCTCTCATAACTCCGTTAGTCAGCGCACCAGAAAGACCAAACCCTTTGTGAACTTTCGTATTAACCTCACCCCAATAAGCTCCAATACAATTTGGATAATCAACATCCTCTATGACTGCAACGGCAGGGCCAGTAACTTCTGACATATAGCGGTAATAATTCATCCTCCGCTCTTTAATTATCTCTTGATCTTCTGTTGGCGGACTCAGTGCAGCAATTTTTGCAGTTTTGGCAAAACCAACCATTGCTCCACCTTTTGGTGCCGAGCAAATCATGGTTCCACGAGTAAATTCTGAAAAACCCCTCTTGCCTTGTGCTACTTCAATTGCGTTACATACAGTAGGTGTATCTACTGATTGAAGAAGGGTAAGTAATTCTTGATCTAGTTCATAAGCCATGTTTTTAATATCTCCGTAGTTTTCTCTGGTTGTTCTAATGTTGGCAAATGACCGGCATTTTCAATTACCTCTAAAGTTGAGTTACTAATTATATTATGCATCAATTCATGCTTCTCTAGAGGGCATAATTTATCTTCCAAGCCGCACATTATCAACACGGGAATATTAAGTGAGTTAAGGGCCTCCTCTTGATCAATTCTTCCTTGGAGGGCTCTTGACTGGTTAACAAAAACTTTAGGACCTAAAGAAAGGGCCATATCCATGCAGATATTTAAAATAATATCTGGATTATCGCTATCCGCTAAATATTTAGGTTTCATCTCATCACGAATAACATTTATTAATTTTCCTGATAAAGCATCACTAATTTGAGGCTCACGCTTGGCCTTCACTTCCTCTAATTCAGATTTAGGATTGGTATCAATTAACACCAATTTTTCAACTCTTTCTGGTGCCTGTGAACAAATTTCCATAGCTACAATACCACCCATAGAGTGGCCAGCAAGGCTGAATTTTGGTGGCGCATGACTTAAAACATCGGCCGCCAAGTCGCTAATATTGTCATGTTTAGAAATATCTGCAATATGCACCGATACCTCAGCGAGAAGCGCCTCTATTTGTGGCGCAAAAATGCGCTCGTCACACATCATTCCAGGAATCATTACAAGGGGTGTCATAATCTATTACTTACAAGCGCAGCACCCTCAGATAAAGACTTTAATTTAGCAAAAGCAATTTCTGGATCGACCGCTCCAAACCCTGCAAATGTTCCAAAACCACAGTCTGATCCTGCAATTACTCTTTCACTCCCTACTATATTAACAAATTTTTCGATGCGCTCTGCAACTAGCTCAGGATGCTCAATGAAGTTAGTGGTTGTATCAACAACCCCAGGCACAAGTATTTTCGTATCTGGTATTTCGCTTTTACGATCTCTAAAAACTGTCCATTCATGAGCATGGCGTGGGTTTGAAGTTTCAAATAAAGTATATCGAGCTTTTGCCTTCATAAGAGTTCCAAAAACCTTATTCATATCTATATCGCAACAGTGGGGACCTTCATAATTCCCCCAACAAATATGAATTCTAACCTTCTCTTCTGGGACATTCTTCAGCGCATGATTTAAGGCTTCAACGTGTGACTCAATAATCTTTATAAACTCTGAGTCAGACAAGTCACTAAATAGCATATGCCTAGAAAGTGCTAGATCAGGACAATCTAACTGTAAGTCTAAACCTGACCCTACGATAGTTTCATACTCATCTCTCATAGCATCGGCCAAGGCGGCCAGGTAAGAATCCCTTGAAGGGTAGTAGTCATTTTGTAAAAATAGTGAAATAACGCCAGGCGAAGCTGCATTCATAAAACCTCTATCAATGCTATTTTTAGCCATTGCAGATTTCAAATTAGATATATCCTTTTGAAGCTCTCCTTGACCTTTTGACTTTACTTCACTTGTGCACATTGGTCTTGAATATTGAGGAGTTCCACCATCATCGGATAGCCTTTTAAGAAAGCCTGGAAACATCTTTAAGTCTTCTGGCGCATTTCGAGCACTGTCACCTGAAAAACCTGTATATCTATCTTTCACATAGGTTGCGTATGATATTTTTGATGTCTCCCCATCACTAACAATATCGATACCTGCATTTTTTTGCTTCTCAACAGTCTTTAAAACATTCTCTTCCATGCACTCATCAAAACTCTTCTCATTATATTTTTGACTATTTTCTCTTGCAAAAATATAGTCAACAACTTCTTGAGTTCTTGGAAGTGAGCCTACGTGACTAGTTAATATTCTACTCATTCATTACTCCTTAATAATATATAAAAAAGGTCATTCCCTTATAGCTTTGTTAGGTCATCGGCAGACAAATGATCCGTTACAAACTCAGCACCACTAAAATCATTACCTTGTGTATTCGCTCCCGGGAATCCAATACACTGGATACCTGCTTCTAAAGCAGACTGCATACTAATTTCAGAGTCCTCAATGGCAATGCAATCTTTTGCATCTAGATGCAGCTCAGACAGAGCTTTTAGGTATATATCTGGACTTGGCTTTGGATTAGATACCATTGTATCGTTGCCAATGAAACTGAAATCATTGCGCTTTATCTGATCTCCTAATGCATAAAAGACGGCATCAATATTGACTTTTGAAGTATTTGTCACGAATGCTAGTAGTAAACTACTATCCAGTGAATGACTAATAAGGCTTGCTACACCAGGGCGGAGTAGGATGGATTCTTTGGCCATCAAACTATCAAAGATTTTAGTTTTTTGTCTATGCAGATGCATTGCATCTATATCAACACCGCGTTGAATCGCATAGTTTTTGATCCTCTCGCAGCCTCCAGACTTTGCCAGTAGCTTCTGGTACTCATCAGGACTCCAATTCCAGTCAAGTTCAGCCTCAGAAAATGCCTGGTTGAATGAGCGACGTTGAAGCTCAGAGGTTTCAACAAGTGTCCCAATCGATCCAAAAAGAATTGCTTTGTGATTCATTATCATGTCCTTAAAAATTAGCTTCTCCATGTTGGGCCTGCTTGATCATCAGTCTTTGTAACCCTGAAAAGACTTGCACTTCTCAAATCTTTAGGGACAATCTTATGCAGCATTTCAGGGCGTATCAAACATGTATCCCCAGGAGAAAGAGTTGCAACATTGTCATCCCACTCTAGAGACCATTCACCACTCATTATCATATTAACCTCGTGTCGACTTGAAGAGTATTGCTCTCCAGTAAAAGTGTCAGATGTAATGTAGTCAACTTCAAAACCAGGCCGATCTTTTAAAATCCCATCTACCCCAATAACATTTAGCGGTAAATTCTGTGACTTTTGCTTTAACTCTGATGAGCTGACAAAAAAATTATTAATAAACTCTTCAGTTGTAATTTCAGAAAAATTTCTAAGATTAGTTTCAGTTAATAATGGCATTGGGTTGACATTTTTTGGCAAAATCTCCCCTTTTTTAGTATCATATAATAATCCATTTTCACCCAAAATCAGGCCAAAGTCTTTGGCATCATTAATAACCTCAGGTGCCCATGTAACGCCTCCCCCTGCATCATCACCTCCAAGTATTGCCATCAACATTCCATAATCCTCACCAACATTTTCAAATGCGCGAAACATACCTGTAGGAATATTAACCATATCGCCTTCTTCTGCAACTACCTCTCCAGAATCACCATAGCGTCCCCAGAAAAAACGCCATCGACCCTTGAATACATAGAATACTTCAGCAGTTGTGTGCGAGTGTAATGAATTTATGCAGCCTGGAGGTTGGCCCGCAGCGCCAATATTAAAGCCTGGTGATTGATCAATATGAACATACTGATCAGGACTCTCTGATACCCCAGAACCAATAATTGTAAAGTTATCTTTCTGATTTGATCCAGGCGTATGTGCGTCAATAAATGCAGTTTTGCAAGGCTTTAAATCAGCATATCGAACAATACACTTTTCCATTTCTTCTAAAGTCATTATCATCCAGTCTTGAGGATTATTTGCTTCCACATAGAAGTCTCATCAAATAATGTGTACTCTCTTCTTAAGCCCCATGGACCAAATTCAGCATGAGAAACTCCCATCACATATAAATCAGCACCTGTAGGTTCACCAAAAACTCCCCAACCATCATGCTTACCTTTTAGAGACCATCGAACAGCTGCGCGGGGAGACATATATGGATCTTCTCTTCCAATTTGATGCTCGATAGTAAATTTTGCACTCGGCATTGAAGATCGAAGGCCCGTCCAGAACTCATCTGCATCCGAGTAGGAATGGCCTGAAACGCCACCAGGATATTCCAAATCACAACCACGGTCATACTCATCATTAATCACTGATTGATCAGAGTCCATAATCCGTTTTAATATATCAACATACTTTTCGCCCCACTCATTAGTGTTGCCCTTTCCTGTATATGGCCCAGGTTGATCCATAGAATCTTTAAAAGGGTGTAGGCATTTATCCATACCACCCTCTGAATCTATCTGCTTTCTAGCAAAGTCTTTTGGATGAACGCCCAGCTGTCTTGCCATAGCACCTACATCACGAATTAGCCATTCATCATTAACTTGATTATTAATAGCATGGCAATCTGCT
Organism: uncultured Candidatus Thioglobus sp.; assembly: GCA_905182815.1. Taxonomy (GTDB): domain Bacteria; phylum Pseudomonadota; class Gammaproteobacteria; order PS1; family Pseudothioglobaceae; genus Pseudothioglobus. The sequence continues at coordinate 79,564 of CAJJCX010000004.1, read as the reverse complement.
ATCGTTCTAAAAACAATTTTTGTACCCGTTGCTTTACCAAACTGCCCGTCGCCCATGTGAGATGCCGTTGATATAATTCTATGGGATGACAACATTCCCGTCTCAGGAGTGCCAGACCAGATTACATCTTCACCTAAGAGTTGACGATCTGGAAATTCAGATAAGGTTGCTTTGGTCGCCTCTATAACTGGCTTATTGCCAATTATCAGGGAGTGTGGGGATCTTAATATAATATCATCCGAATAAAGATAAAGCAGTTTATCAATTCCTCGATCTTCCCAAATTTCATGAGTAATGCCATTTATCCAATCTGGAAAATTAGCATATTTTGAATCAAAACCTTTCATAAATTAAACTCCATAGTTATCTAAAATTTTTGCAGATCCTCTCAGTATTAGAGGACCATCAATTTTTATACGTCTTGGCTTAGTTGAGTTATTTTCAATACTGTCAATTAATATAGCAACTGTTTCGTCCACCATACGATTTGCACGCTGCCTTACAGTTGTTAGACTATAAGCTAGCCATTTGGCAACCGGGACATCGTCAAAACCAACAACTGAAACCTGGTCAGGTATTTTTAGTCCAAGCTCAAAGCGCATTACGTCCATTACTGCAAATGCCATATGGTCATTTGCCACAAAAACTGCATCTGGTATTTCACTTGCTGTGAACATTGATCGTGCTGCTTGACGAGCCTCGTCTAAATTAAAGTTACCAACTTCTCGAGCAAAAAGACCCTGTCCATTCTTTTTAAGTTCGTCAGTAAATCCTTTCTCTCGATCTCTTTGAGTAGATGCGCCTTCCCAGCCTGCTATATAACCGATTCGTGTATGGCCATTATCACAGAGAAATTGTGCAATTTTTTGCCCCCCAAGTTCATTATCAGAGGTAACTGCTGACAGTCTTTCGTCATCCTGAGTACGATTAAATAAAACAACTGGGATGCCAGCATCAGAACATCTTGATGCTAAATTAGTAGACATTCCAACAGATGCTGCAATGATTCCATCCACCTGATAGTCTAAAATCTCTTCCACTACGTTATCAATATTTCCTGAAGTATTTGTGGCCATAAAGATCAATACGTGATAACCATTCTTTTGAAGGGCCCCTGATAGAAGCTCTAACGCTTCAGGATAAAAGTAATTATCTAAGTAGGCAACAACAAGGCCTATAATTTTTGTCTTTCCAGTAATGAGTGATCGCGCTACTATATTAGGTCTATATCCAAGCTTCAAAGCAGCCTTTCGAACTAGCTCATTAGTTTTTTTAGAGGATGAAGCTCCAGGTGTAAATACGCGAGATACTGCAGACTGGCTAACGCCAGCTAATTTTGCTACTTCTAATGACGTGACTTTTTTATTTAGCATTAGTCAGCAGTCCAGCCTCCATCAACCATAAGTGCAGAGCCAGTAACCATTGATGAGCCAGCGGAAGCTAAAAATACTACAGCCCCCATGATATCTTCAACCTCTCCAATTCGGCCAATTTTAATCTTACTTTCAATCCACTCTTTACGATCAGGATTATCAAAAGTTGATTGAGTAAGCGGCGTACGTATAAATGTTGGGCAGATTGTATTAACTCTAATTTGATGGGAGCCCCACTCAATGGCCATAGCTTTTGTAAATCCCTCTACCGCATGCTTTGATGCTGAATAAACTGCTCTATCAATCCCACCTACATGACCCATCTGAGAAGAAATGTTGATTAATGAGCCAGGTTTTTTTGCTTTTATTAATCCATTCGCTACTGCTTGAGTTACAAAGTATGCGCCGCGAAGATTAACATTCATTACCGCATCAAAATCTTCTAATGATGTATCTTTAGAAGGTGCGTGCCTACCTAAACCAGCGCTATTAACTAAAATATCGAATGGTCCTTTATTATCAATAGTTTCTTTAATTGCATTTGTATCAGCAACATCCATCACCATTGCTTCAGCACTTAACCCTTTCGCTTTCATTGCATCAACAACAGAATGAAGTTTATCAATACGTCGGGCTGATACAACAACGTGTGCGCCTGCTTCAGCCAAGGCTACTGCACAACCAAGACCAATACCAGATGAGGCTCCTGTAATTAAAGCAGTCTTGTCATCTAGTCTAAACGATGGTGTAGTTGGAAGCTTCACACTCAATATCCTTTTGTATTTCTTGCTTTGTTAAACTCTCTTAATCTTCCGAGTACGTCGACACCCAATTGATCATAAATATCAAGGATATCAAGCATCACCCAGTTTTCTCTTATTTTTCCTTCCTCGAGCCTCCAGAAATCTAGAGAGCGAAGAAAAACTTCTTTGTTAGTTGGAGCTATGCCCATCCAACCATCATGGGTAAGAGTTTGTTTCATATTTGGCCAGCCAGTTACGGCTACATAATCTCCATCGCCAAAAAAGTGGTAGCCTACTTTATCTCCCCAGCCATCTCTCTTACTATAAGTTGTATCCTTTCCTCTATCAGGCATAGCATTCAAAAATGGAATTTGATGCCAATTTCTAAAACCTTCAACTCCTCTTCCACTTCCTATAGCAGATGGTCCATACCAATTCATTTTTGGATGCCAATAGTAATCCATTTTCATAATCTCAGGGCCGCCCTCAGAAGGGTGTTTTTTCATAGCATCAGCCATTCCTAAAATATGCTCCATTGAAGTGTTACTTTTTTCTAGATCATAAGGCTTATCTGAAATTCCATCCATCGTTGCTGGACCTGGAACACACCATTCTCTTCCAAGTGATGGGGCCATTGGCCAAGAGCCTGACTGCATCATTAGTTCTGGGATGTCCCATAAAGCCTGAACTTCTATTATTTTGTCATCCCGAAAGCAATAAAATTCATGAAATCGCATGTGGGCTATATGGCCTGTTGGCGGAATATCTAAAAAAGGTTTCAAGAATGTACCATTATAAAAACCAGCACATCCTATCCACTCTAAATCCTTTTCTGTTTTTCCACCGATAACAATATAATCGCGTCTTTCTAAATCTGGCATTGATTCAAACAAGGGTTTAAGCGCCTGGTTATAAAAATTAGTTGGTCCTGAAATATCTCCAAAAGGATGAGAAAGATGAATAGTAGCTTCCTCATAAAACAAGGAGTTAAGATTTTTTCGAACCTCATCTTCGGTAAAACTATACATACTCAATCTTAGGGGCTTTATTAGCTCCTTAAGATAATTAATTCTATGCACTACTGCGCTGCCTTGCCATAAGGAACATCCTCTCCACCATATCGCCTTACTCGAATATTAGCTTGCTCTGCATGGCCAACAAACGACTCAAGCATACATAGTCTTGAGCAGTATCTACCAATCTTTACAGCTGCCTCATCCGTTGTAATTTTTTGGTAGCTATGCGTTTTAAGATACTTACCAACCCAAAGACCACCAGTATAACGTCCAGCTTTTTTTGTTGGTAAAGTATGATTGGTTCCAATTACTTTGTCACCATTAGAAACATTTGTTCTTGGTCCTAAAAATAGCGCTCCGTAGGAATGCATATTTTCTAAAAACCAATCATCGCGATCTGTCATTACCTGAACATGCTCAGATGCAATTTCATTAGCAACATCTAACATCTCATCATAGCTATCACAAAGAATTATTTCACCATACTCTTCCCAGCTCACGGAAGCAGTTTCTGCTGTTGGAAGAATCTTTAAAATTCTATCTATCTCAGAGATTGTTTCTTCTGCCAGATTTTTATTATTAGTTACCAGGACAGCTGGTGAGTTATATCCATGCTCAGCCTGACCTAACAAATCTGTTGCACATAATTCAGCATCTACCGTTTCATCAGCTATCACCATAGTCTCTGTTGGTCCAGCAAACAAGTCAATTCCAACCTTTCCAAATAATTGCCTTTTAGCTTCAGCAACAAATGCATTTCCAGGGCCAACAAGCATATCAACTGGGTCTATTGTTTCAGTACCAAGAGCCATTGCCCCAACAGCCTGAATGCCTCCTATGACATATATATCATGAGCACCACCAAGATGCATTGCAGCGATAACGGCAGGATTTGGAGAGCCTTTATAGGGAGGCGTGCAAGCAATAATTCTTGGAACTTTTGCAACACTAGCAGTTACAACAGACATGTGCGCTGACGCAACCATTGGAAACTTACCTGCTGGGATATAGCACCCAACCGATTGAACTGGGATGTTTTTATGTCCTAAGATAACGCCAGGCATAGTCTCTACCTCTATATCCTTCATAGAATCTCTCTGCGCTTGCGCAAAGTTTCTAACTTGTTCTTGAGCAAACTTAATGTCCTCAAGATCCTGGGTCGAAACTTGTTTTATTAAATTGTCAATCTCTGTCTGGGTTAATTTGAAGGATTTTGGAGTGTAGTTATCAAATTTTTCTGCAAACTCTCTAACTGCCTCATCGCCTCTATCCTCAATGGATCTTAAAGTATTTTTTACAATCTCACTAACCTCAGCATCATCGATAGCCTTAGCAGCATCTGTCTTACCTTTTTTTAAATATGTTATCGCCATAATATCTCCAATTAGTTTGGCTTTGCAGGAGCAATCTCGCCTCGATCATAAGCCTCCCAGCCTTGACCATTAAAAACATCCACGTCAAGTTGTGACAAAATACTTGGAAAGTCAACAGTTACCCAGTTGTCTATTATGAGCCCATCCTTAACTTCCCAAAAATCTGTATAGTGAATTTTTACGCGCTTATTAGTTGGCGCTATACCCATGAATTCTCCACTATGAATAGCATCAATATGGCCAAAGCAAGACGCCCACTCACCATCTACTAAAAATTTATCAGTATTATAAATTCGGTCTGAAAAAGCAGCTCTCAGAGGGAGCTGCCAATTATTACGAAACTCTTCAAGACTTTTCTTGGTACCACATCCATTATTACCCATCCAACGAAAATCTTTATGAAAATGCTTTTCCATATTATTAGAATTAGTACTTAAGGCCTCTTCCATAGCCTTAACAACAGCAAGTGTCATTTTGGATTGCTCGTTATGGTCCATTTTTTAAATCTCCAATTTTTTAATTTTTAAGCAGTTTTCCAGTTTTAGAACTGAAAAGTAGGCATAAATTTGCTGGCACATTTGCCATAACTGTTGAACCAATCTTGGCATAATAATTTTTATCAGACTTTATGGAAATTAAATCACCACCAGCCTTAACTGAAACCATGGTCATGTCTCCCAATAACTCCATTGAAAATGCTGCTGCTTTAATCGCTCCCTTACTTTTCACAATGGATGCATCTTCCGCTCTAAATCCGAGGGTTATATCGCCAGAATGCTTTTTATTCAGGCCTTCAATTTTTACATTATCACAAGAGAAGACTCCATCTGCTATTGTTCCTTTCATCAAGTTCATGGCAGGCGAACCAATAAAGCTTGCAACAAAACTATTGGCAGGAGTATTGTATATTTCTTGAGGCGTTCCAACCTGTTGGACGAGTCCATTGTTCATAACAACAACACGATCTGCAAGTGTCATTGCCTCAACCTGATCATGTGTTACATAGATTGTTGTTACGCGTAACTTGTGTTGGAGGTTTTTAATTTGCGCTCGGGTAGAGACGCGTAATTTAGCATCAAGGTTTGAAAGTGGTTCATCCATTAAAAATACTGTCGGCTCTCTAACAATTGCTCTTGCCAAAGCTACTCTTTGTCTTTGACCCCCAGAAAGCTCTGATGGTTTGCGATGTAAGAAATCATCGAGCTCAACCATTGCAGAAGCCCTCATAACTTTTTCTTTATGAAGCTCTTTGTCAATATTTCTTACTTTTAATGGGAAGCGAATGTTTTCATATACCGTCATATTTGGATAGAGGGCATATGACTGAAAGACCATTGCAACATCACGATCCTTTGGCTCGAGATTATTTACAATCTCACCATTAATCAGCACCTCTCCACTAGTGACAGTTTCAAGTCCAGCAATCATTCGCATTGTAGTAGTTTTTCCACAGCCTGATGGCCCAAGTAATACCAAAAACTCTTCGTCAGGAATAGTAAGGTTAAAGTTATCTACACCAACGAAATCACCCCAACGCTTCGTAATGTTTTTTAGTTCAATTTTAGCCATATTTTTTTATGTATACTGTTTTAAGAAAATTGCATAGAAAGGTCGTAATGCATACGATTGCAAAATATTATATCACATGCTATTTTTTTTTGATAGTGATGTTGAAATCGTATTTAAATTTCTACTATTAGAAATCGATTTCAGTAATATATAGATTAATATAACAAACATAAATTTGGAGAAATCATATGACTAACCTTCAACCATCTCGAGAAGTTTTTATTACTTGCGCCGTTACAGGGTCCGGAGATACTACGGGAAAATCTGATAAAGTTCCTATTACGCCTCAACAAATAGCTGATTCATGTATCGGGGCAGCTCAAGCTGGCGCAGCCATTGTTCACATTCATGTTCGCAACCCAAAAACAGGAGTTCCTGCTCGAGACCCAAAGCTCTATGCTGAAGTTGTAAGCATTATTCGTGAGTCAAAGGTTGATATGGTGCTCAATCTAACAGCAGGAATGGGTGGAGATTTAGTATTTGGCTCTGCTGAAAAGCCTTTGCCATTAAATAATGAAGGCACCGATATGGTAGGCGCAACTGAAAGGCTTGACCATGTTAGACAAATACTTCCTGAGATCTGCACTATTGATTGCGGAACAATGAATTTTGGCGAAGGCGGTTATGTCATGACCAATACTCCAGCAGTCCTTAAGGAAATGGCAAGACAAGTTCAAGAACTTGGGGTTAGGCCTGAAATAGAAGTCTTTGATACTGGTCATTTACAGCTTGCCATATGGCTAAAGGAGCAGGGCTTAATTGATGATCCTGTTATGATTCAGTTATGTATGGGTATTCCATGGGGCGCTCCTGATGACTTAAACACCTTCCTTGCAATGACATCAAATATTCCAAAAGATTGGACATTTTCTGCCTTCTCAATTGGTAGAAATCAGTTGCCTTATGTGGCTATGGCCATCCTAGCAGGGGGCAATATTCGTGTTGGGCTTGAAGACAATCTTTATCTAAAACGTGGCGTTTTTGCTACCAATGCAGACCTTGTAAAGAAGGCTGTTCAGACAGCAGAGGGCATGGGCTGCACTATTATAGGGCCAGATCAAGTCCGAGATAATATGAAACTCGAAAAGCGCTGGGGCTAGATATGAAAAGTATCAAGGCGGCAGGAGTTATTGGTGCAGGCGTTATTGGAAGTGGATGGATAGCTAGATTATTACTCAACGGGATTGATGTTTTTGTCTATGACCCCTCCAAAGAAGCACCAAAATATGTCAATAAAGTTATTGATAATGCCGAGCGAGCATATAAAAAATTGCTCACCTCCAATCTACCTAAAAAGGGCAAGCTATTATTTTCTGGCTCAATTTCAGAAGTTGCAAAATCTTGTGAGTTAATTATTGAAGCTGTTCCAGAAAGGCTTTCAATTAAGCAGTCGGCCTATGAGGAAATTGAGTCAAGCGCAGACAAAAATCTAGTCATAGCATCGTCAACTTCTGGCATTCTTCCTTCAGATTTACAAGCAAAAATGAAACACCCTGAAAGGCTTCTAGTTGCCCATCCATTTAACCCAGTCTACCTCTTGCCATTAGTTGAAATTGTTGGCGGTTCTAAAACATCCAAAAATGTCATCGAGGAAACTAGTAAAAAATTTACCAATATTGGTATGTTCCCACTTCATATCAAAAAAGAAATTCCTGCTTTTATTGCAGATAGACTTCTTGAGTCAGTATGGCGAGAAGCCTTATGGCTAGTAAATGATGACATAGCAACAACTGAAGAAATTGATGATGCAATTCGCTATGGCTTTGGCCTTCGATGGGCACAAATGGGACTATTTGAAACCTATAGATTAGCAGGTGGTGAAGCTGGCATGCGTCACTTCATATCACAGTTTGGGCCTTGCCTTGAATGGCCCTGGACGCACCTAATGGATGTTCCTGAATTTACAGATGAATTAATAGAAAAGGTATCCAGTCAATCTGACCACCAATCGGGACAATTTAGTATTGACGAGCTAATGGAAAAACGCGATGATAACTTGGTCGATTTTTTAAAAGTTTTAAAAGACAATCAGTGGGGTGCTGGAAACTCTCTCAAAGAATTTGATGCAAGCTTGTCAGGGTCAATTAATAAACTAGAATTTTCAGAGCTAAATTTATCAAGCCCCATACTCACCTATGTCACCAAAGTACCAAAAGAGTGGGCTGACTATAATGGTCATATGACAGAAGCGCGTTATCTTGAATGCTTTTCAGAAGCAACCACAGAGATGATGTCTATTATCGGCGCAGACGAAGAATACATTTTAAACATAGGATCTTATTTTACAGTTGAAACTCATATTCGCCACTTGGATGAGGTTCAAATTGGAGAAGGTATAAAAGCCAAAACCCAGGTAATCTTTGGAGAAAATAAAAAACTTCACTTATTTCATTGGCTCAATCATGAGGACGGCAGACTATTAGCAACTGCTGAGCATATGCTCATTCATGTCGATCTTAAAACACGGGGTGCAAGCATGCCAAATGATTTGGTCTTGAAGCGAATGGGATTAGTTTATGAAGCACACAAAAAACTACCAAGACCAGAAGGCATAAACCGCGCAGTTGGAGATAAATTTTAATACTGCTTTTCAGGTGAACCTAAAGCGCTCTGGTTAAGCTCATTACTCGGCCAGTAATTGGTGCTGAGATAGTTCGGCGATACGCATGAATAATGCTTTCATTCGAAGTTGGCTCAAAGCCATCAAAAAGCATTCCATAGTGGTCAACTGAGTTTTCAATAATAGATGGCGAGACTACATTTATTCTTAATTTTCCAGCATACTCGGCTGCCAATGTTGAAACGCACATATTAAGGGCGCCATTAGCTGCAGCAGCGCATGAACCGGCAATAATTGGCTCATCACCAATAATTCCACTTGTTAGGGTGATGGATCCATTTTCACTGAGAAAAGGTATGGCTGCTTTTGCTAAATTTAATTGACTAAAGCATTTGGTAGAAAGGCCAGCTGCAAAGTCATCCATTGTAAGCTCTTCAAAAGTCTTAAAAGGAGTGCCTCCGATACAAGATACCAACCCATCAAATGGACCAACAGAAGCTAAGATATCACTAACACTTTCAAAATCAAAAGCGTCGATCTTTAAATCTGGTCCAGACCTTCCAGCTCTTATAACTTCATAGTCTTTCTGTAAACCTTCAACTACTACTCTACCAAGTTTTCCAGTTGCGCCAACTACTATAATTTTTTTCATTTAAAGCCTTTTAATATTTAGTTGAAATAATAAATAGAATCTTATCATTAAAAAAGCAACTTGCCAATAGATGACTTTACTGCATTTCTGTTTGTTTCAGAAGTGAGGGGCTTTCCAATATTGACATTGACACTCCTTCGTAGGTTAAATTTCTTTTTATTTTTAATTAATTTTGGAGCTTTTGAAAAGAAACTACCCCACATATTATTTATTGCAAAAGGAACCACAACTACATTATCTTTGCATTCAGCTAATATTTTTTCGAAGCCCCTTTTCAAGTCACTCAATTCCCCTGTGGTGGAAATATGACCTTCAGGAAATATTCCAACAACGCAATCATCATTTAGCAAGTTGATAATATTTTGCATTGCATTACGACTATTTTCAGGCCTTATTGATACCGCACCAACACCCCTTAGAATCCAATTAAATATTGGCTTACGATAGTAATCATCGTGAACAACAAATCGAATCGTCCTTGGTGTTGCCCACTGAATTAAAGCAAAATCTATCCAACTAATGTGGTTACCTAAAAGAAGAACAGGTCCAGTTTTAGGTAAATTATCTAAACCAGTTACCTTTAGTCGATATCGCCACCCAAACAATAAGAGGCCTACAATTTGCCTCATGACTAAAGAATAATTTTCAGTTTTTTAAGAACAACACTAAACCCTGCTACCGCAATAAATGCGTTAAAGTAAAGTATAAACTCACTTCCAAAATTTAGGTTTGCAAGAATCATTGTAAAAATCAAAAGGGTAATCATAGCAATATTTTGAAGCCAGTTTTTACCCGCTAGCATGCTTCCAAGACCGTCTTCAGGAGAGTTCGCTTGCATCAGTGCATTGAGAGGGATAATCATCATTCCTGCACCAACACCAAACATAAGAATGACGGCAGTTACTAAAATTAAGGCAGTAGAATCTGGAATAAAACTTAGGCTCGAAATTACAGGGATTAGAATTGAACAAACTGTAATCATTATGGAGCCGGTATAGATATTATTAATACGTATGAAATTGAGACTTTTTCTGCCAGATAAAAAAGCGCCAATCATAATTCCAAATACAGAAGAGGCTAACATCGCATTCACAACAAGAGGGCTTTCGACGCCAAAATTAGCTTTTGCATGAGCTGGTATAACTGCCACTAAGTTTTGTGACATGCCCCAAAAGATTGCTGTCCCTAAAATAGAATACCAAACAATTTCATTACTCCTCATGGCTTTAAAGTTAGTCATTAAGTAATGAAAAGAAACAAATTTCTTTATAGAAAATTTAGCCTGGCTTAACTTTGTTGGATAGAGGCGTGTTCCAAGTGTTGCTAAAAACTCAACCAATGAAAGCCCAACAAGAACCCAGCCTACTGGCGCTATTTTCATTAATATTTCTTCAGGGGTAGTTGCTTGCATTGTTCCCAGATAAGCTTCGAATAAGTATGAGAAAAAAACCGTACCCATCAAAATTGCTATTAATACCACTGAAGAGTGAAAGGCATTACCCCTACTAAGGCCTGCCTTGCTAAGGCACTCTTTAATGTAACCCATTTTCGCAGGAGAATATATTGCACTCTGAGTCGCAAGAAGCAAGGTAAAGCCAAATGCAACTTGGTATAAACCGTTGTAATAACAATAGGTAATTGCTAAGGTAATTAAGACAGCAGAAAATGCGCTATAGCGCATGATACTTGTCTTTGCAAATTTATCAGAAAGGTAGCCTGATAATGTAAATAACATGATAAATGGTACTAAAATCATTGCATTTACAACAGCAGTTAAAATAATTTGCTGCTGCTCACCATATATCATAAAGATTGTATTTTGAATTATGATCTTATGGCCTAGGTCGACAAATGCATTGAGAAAAACTGCAACTAGGTAAACGGAAAATATGACTGAACGCCCTTTATCAATCTGTTGATTTTCTTGCATGACCTACCAAACTATAATTTATATAATCAATAGTATAAGAGATTTTTATAGGATTAGGGCTTAATACTTTAACTCGCTCTTAGAGCTCACGCCCCTCAACCTCAGCAATAGTCTGCATGTCTTTATCACCTCTACCTGAGAGGTTAATAATAATAGTTTTATCACTAGACCATTGTTTGGCAAGTTTAACCGCATACGCTATTGCATGAGATGGCTCAAGCGCTGGAATAATACCTTCAACCTCTGTAAGAAGATGGAATGCTTCTAAAGCTTCTTTGTCTGTTATTGCAACATACTCTGCTCTTCCAATATCTTTCAGATAGGCATGCTCTGGACCAACACCTGGATAATCAAGTCCAGCTGAAATGGAGTGACCCTCTATAATTTGGCCATCTTCATTTTCCATCAAATATGTTCTATTACCATGCAGCACACCGACACTTCCAGCAGTAAGCGGAGCTGCATGAGCATCTGGACCTAAGTCAATTCCACGTCCGCCCGCCTCAACACCAATAATTTTTACTGATGTATCTTCAATAAATGGATAAAAAAGCCCAATTGCATTTGAGCCTCCTCCAACACATGCAATTATTGCATCTGGTAAACCACCCACTTGCTCATTAAATTGCTCTTTCGCCTCTTTACCAATAACACTTTGAAAGTCTCTCACCATCATAGGGTAGGGATGAGGGCCAGCGACTGTTCCAATAATATAATAAGTATTATCAATATTAGTTACCCAATCACGCATTGCTTCATTCAGGGCATCTTTCAGTGTTTTAGAGCCTGAAGAAACTGGCACAACCGTTGCCCCAAGTAACTTCATACGGTAAACATTCTGCGCCTGCCTAACAACATCAACTTCGCCCATATACACAACACATTCAAGGCCAAGTCTTGCAGCAATAGTTGCCGATGCAACGCCATGCTGTCCAGCTCCTGTTTCAGCAATAATTCTTGTTTTGCCCATTCTCTGAGCAAGTAAAGCTTGCCCTATAGTATTGTTGATCTTATGAGCACCAGTGTGATTTAAGTCTTCGCGTTTCAAATAAATTTGAGCACCGCCAAGCTTCTTGGATAGGTTTTTTGCATGATAAAGTGGAGTTTCACGTCCCACATAATGCTTTAGATCATCCTCAAACTCTTTTAAAAAGTCAGGATCGTCTTTATATTTATCATAAGCATCTTTTAGCTCAGTGACAGCAGTCATTAGGGTCTCTGCTACAAAGACTCCTCCATATTGATCAAAATGACCTTTATCATCTGGTAGGTTATAGCTCATGAATGAACACTTCGGATAAAAGCTAATATTTTATCAATATCTTTAACCCCTGGTGCACTTTCCACTCCACTTGAGGCATCAACTGCATATGGATTTACTTGACTAATTGCATCTGAGACATTTTCTGAATTAAGACCACCAGCAAGAATAATTGGTAAATCTATATTGACTCGGGCCAGCATCCAGTCAAAAACCTCTCCAGTGCCTCCATAACTATTAGGGTTATGTGAATCGAGAAGAAGTGCGCTTGCTTCTGAAAAATTATCAGCTAATTGAACTACATTGGTCTTGGGCGTTACTCTCAAGGACTTTATAAAAGGCATTTGATATTGAGTACAATCTCCCGCTACCTCGTCTCCATGAAATTGTAAAGTGTCCAGAGGGACCTCACATAAAACCTCATCAATGAAGCTTGGATTTGCATTGACAAAAAGTCCCACTCGATTTACAAATGGTGGCAGGGCTGAGACTATTTCTCGTGCTCTTTGAATATCAACATTACGTGGTGACTTATTATAAAAGACCAAACCAATTGCATCAACACCAGCTATAGCCGCGTCTCTTGCATTTTCAGCATTAGTGAACCCACAAATCTTAACTTTGGTCATCTGAATTACCATTAGCTTTTTCAAGTGCAAATTTTTTCATAGCGTTACCTAGTATTAAATGCAAATAGCTAAGAAAGCTTAAGATTTAGCTTGAGGCTTTTTTCTTAGCAGTAGTCTTCTTTTTAGCTTTTTTTGCCTTTGCTTTGGCTTTAATTTTTCCATCTATTGCTTTTTTACACTCTTCTAGAGTTAGGTCAATAGGAGCCTTATCACCAAACACTTTTTGAACTGTAACATTTTTTTGACCTTTGCCGCGCTTTTTACCATTCCAAACATACGGCCCAAAGCGTCCATTTAAAACTTGAATATCAGAATCTTCAAAGACCTTAATAATTCGTTCAGCATCAAGCTTTTCCTTAACAATAATTAGCTCAAGAGCTTCTTCTAAGGTTACCTCCTCTGGTGAGATTTCCTTTAAAGAAACATATTTTTTACCGTATTGAATGTATGGGCCAAAACGCCCATAATTTGCCTTAATTGTTTCACCATCAATTGTCTCACCCACTGTTCTTGGCATTTTAAAAAGCTCAATGGCTTCAGCAAGTGTAATATTCTCTATATCTTGGCCAGTTCTTAATGACGAGAAAGTTGGTTTTTCTTCATCGTCTTGATGTCCAATCTGAGCAAAAGCGCCATAGCGTCCAAAACGAACACTGACAGGTTTTCCAGAGACAGGGTCCTCACCAAGATCTCTCTTACCATGAGTCTCGTCTCTCGAAATATCTTTAGCAAGCTCAATCTGCGCATGAAAAGGCTCATAAAAATCGCGAATAACGCCTGCCCAAGGCTTTGACTCTTCAGCAATTAAATCAAAATCACTTTCAAGGTTTGCAGTAAATTCATATCCAATAATGTTCTTAAAATTTTTGACTAGAAAATCAACCAAAAGATAGGCAACATTTGTTGGGAATAATTTATTTTTTTCAGCGCCAGTAGTTTCAGCTTGGATAGACTCTGAAATAACGCCATCTTCAATTTCTATCAACTGATAATCACGCTGAACTCCTTCTCTGGTTTCTTTCACAACATAGTTTCTATCTTGAACAGTTGTAATCATTGTTGCGAATGTTGAAGGCCTTCCAATACCCATTTGCTCAATTTCTTTAACCAATGAAGCTTCTGTATATCTTGGCTTTGCTCTTGAAAAAGACTCCTTTGAAGCTAAGTCGACTAGGGTTAGCAAATCACCTTTACTAACTTCAGGAAGAAGCTTATCTTCAGCCGCCATATAGTCATAAACCTCGAGGAATCCAGCAAAAGATAAAACCTCTCCATCAGCAATAAAATGCTCACTACGGTTTGAAATATTGATATTAATTTTAGTTTTTTGAAGTTGTGCATCGCTCATCTGAGAAGCCAAGGTTCTCTTGTAAATTAACGAATACAGCTTAGTAGATTGATCATCTAAACCTAATATAGATGGCTTAGTAAGGTCTGTAGGCCTTATGGCTTCATGCGCCTCCTGAGCACCTGAAGAATTTGTCTTATATCTTCTTGTTTGATGAAACTCAGAACCAAACTTTGAAACAATTACCTCTTGAGCAGCTGTTATAGCTAGTTCAGACAAATTGAGTGAATCTGTTCTCATGTAAGTAATAGCACCTTCTCGATATAAATTTTGAGCAATCGACATGGTCTGTTTGACAGAAAAACCTAGTTTTTGAGAGGCTTCTTGCTGCAGCGTAGAGGTAATAAATGGAGCTTTAGGTGACCTCTTAGAGGGCTTAGTCTCAACTGAACTAACTTTTAGTTCGGCCAATAAAACACTTTCAGCAAAAGAAAGCGCCTCTTCTTTAGATTTAAAGTCTACGTTAAGCTTAACCTCTAGAGACTGATTAGAACTATTTGCTAAATTAGCTTTAACTTTATGGGAGCTTGTAGGATTATGAGCAGAAATTTCTCGCTCTCTTTCAACAACTATTCTTACAACTGGTGATTGAACCCTGCCAGCTGATCGAGCTCCTGAAATCTTACGCCACAATACTGGAGAAATTTCAAAACCTACTAGCCTATCAATAATACGCCTAGCTTGTTGCGCATTTACAAGGTCAGTATCAATTGTTCTTGGGTTATTAATAGCATCCGTAATAGCGCCTTTAGTTATCTCATGAAAGACTATCCTCGGTGTATCTTCTGCAAGCGATAGCGCTTGCTGTAAATGCCAAGCAATGGCTTCACCCTCACGATCTTCATCAGTAGCTAGAAAGATTTTCGTTGCGGTCTTGACTGATTTTTTAAGGTCAGCAACTACTTTCTTTTTATCCGCACTGATAGCATATGTTGGTTGAAAGTTATTCTCAATGTCAACGCCCATATCTTTCTTGGGCATATCCCTGATGTGGCCTATACTCGACTTTACAACATAATCTGGCCCCAAAAACTTTTCAATAGTTTTTGCTTTCGCCGGAGATTCGACAATAACAAGATTCTTAGACATAAAGGTTCCTACTGCAGGGTAGGGTTATCATCATAAAACACAATAGACTCTATCCATTGCGATGGCACAGATGATTCAGTGCTATTTCCGATGACCATCATAACTACCCATTTCAAGTCATCAATACTCAATTTTGAGTCCTCTAGAGACATAACCTGATCAATTACTATTTCACGTTGACTGGCATTAAGCTGACCCATATTCTCCATAAACATTATGAAGCCTCTGGCCCTAGAATCTAATTTGGTTTTTTCATACTCACTATAAATTCGCATAGAATTATGCAAAGTATCAAAACTAGCTATCTTTCCATCTTGAAGTGCTGCAATATTTTCAAGCCAAACTAAAGCCTTCTCAATCCGGTCAGCATCAAAGCCAGCCTCTGAAAGATGCGTCTTTAAAAGATCATCATCCAGCTCTTGAGAAGAGTCTTGCTCAGCAGACTCAAATAGGAAATCAAACATAAAGGTGAGTACATCAAGAATATTATTAGTCATAAAGCCTCATCAAATTAATACATGTATTTCAAGCTAACTATTACGAGATTCTTATAAACATCAAAAGAACCTATATTGCTTATTACTTGTGGGCAAAAAACACTTTTTCAACCATACATTGAGTTATATAGTGATTTGCTCGAAAAGTAAATTCTTAATTTAACCCTTATTATCCACATCTTGATCGAGATTGGGCTTTATTAAAGCAGTATTGTCATATAAACTCTCGTTTAACATGCATACCGAACTAATCCAAGTATGGTAAAATTGCAAACTTTTTTATTGGTAGATACATTATGAAAAGAACTTTTCAACCAAGCGTACTAAAACGTAAACGTAACCATGGCTTTAGAGCTAGAATGAAAACTCGTTCTGGGCGTGCTATCTTAAGTGCTCGCAGGAAAAAAGGGCGTAAACGTTTAGCTGCTTAAACTCATGACCAGCTCGCTCGCTCACGGTGCGCGTATTACAGATTCCAAAGATTACGCTCACGTTTTCAAAAAAGGCTTTCATACTCAAAGTAGATTCTGGAAGGTCATAGCTAGTGATTCTGGTAAATCATTTTCAAGGCTTGGTCTTGCGATTTCCAAAAAGCAATATAAAAGGGCAGTAGACCGAAACCTTTTTAAGCGCTTAGCACGCGAAACTTTTAGAAACAATCGGGACGATTTAGAGTCTATTGACTTTGTCATAATGGTAAAAAAATCAGCTTGCACTGATAATATTGAAATTACTAAAGACCTCCTTTCACTTATGAAAAATGTAAAGAGCCAAGTGCAGTCAAAATGAAATTTCTACTTCTACCTCTAATTAAATTATACCAATGGATTGTTAGTCCTCTGTTAGGAAGCAACTGCCGTCACATTCCAACCTGCTCAGAGTATACATTCGATGCTATCAAATATCACGGAGCTGTCAAAGGAGTTACTCTCGGAGCAAAAAGAATTAGTAAGTGCCACCCATGGTCAGAGGCAAGTTATGATCCTGTACCAAAAAAAATTCACTCAATTAACAATTAAAAATTTATGAACACTCAAAAATTATTTCTTTTCATTGCAATCTTTTTGACAATTTTCCTTCTTTGGGATAAATGGGAACTGACACAATCAATCGATGAAAATGGAAATATAGTAACGCAAACTGCGATAGTGGGAATTGATGCGCCATCTGCAGAGAACGACGTCCCATTAGCTGCTGAGGTTCCAGTGGCAGAAAACACATTTACAGAAGTTTCAACTCCCGTTATGGAGGAATCAAACATAAGCGGCGCATACACAACGGTTGTAACAGATCTTTTAACAGTACAAATTTCAAATAAGGGTGGAACAATAATTAGTGCGTTTCTGAATGACTACCCAACAGAATTATACTCAGATCAAACATTTGAACTACTTAGCAATTCTCCAGAGAGTATTTTCCACGCTCAAAGTGGTCTCATCCCTGCAGATCAAATGCCAACGCACCAATCTGAATTTACTTCGGAAAGACAAGAGTACTTTCTACAAAACAATAGTGAGCTAATTGTGCCACTTTCTTGGAAGGGGGATAATGGCATTGAAGTTACTAAATACTTCTACTTTAAGCCTGATAGTTATATCATCGAAGTAGATTACCAAATTCGAAATAACAGCTTGACTGATCAAAATGTTAGCAGTTATACGCAGTTAGCCCATGGTGCAATAATTGAGTCTAGCGGCATGGCAATGGGTATGCAAAACTTTAGTGGCGGCGCAACCTATAACGATGAAGAAGTTTTTGAGAAAATTGATTTTGAAGATTTTGACTCTACGCCAAAAACTTCATCTATTGGTGGCTGGGCCGCAATGATTCAGCACTACTTCTTTACTGCGTGGATACCAAATGATAGTCAAAAGCATACTTACTCAACTAAAACTAGTAGAGGCAACTACCTATTAACCACAGTGAATCCAACAGTAAGAGTTGCTGCTGGAACAACAGCTAGTCTCGAAAAAAACCAGCTATATGTTGGCCCTAAAGAGCATGTGCGCCTTGAAGAGCTTGCCCCTGGCCTAGACAAAACTGTAGACTATGGCTTCCTTTTTATTGTTGCCAAACCTTTGTCAATATTTCTTCATTGGATTTATAGTTTTGTTGGTGACTGGGCAATATCTATTGTTCTTCTAACGCTATCAATTAAGCTGGCTTTTTATAAGCTTTCTGAAAAATCATTCCGCTCAATGGCTGGAATGAAAAAATTAGCGCCAAGGCTTCAGAAAATTAAAGAAACCTATGAGGGTGATAAGCAAAAAATTGGTAAGAAAACGATGGAGCTTTATAGGACTGAAAAAATAAATCCTGCTGCAGGCTGTCTTCCTATCTTAGTTCAGATTCCAGTATTTATTTCTGTTTATTGGGTTCTTATTGAAATGGTTGAACTAAGAATGACCCCATTCTTGTACTTACCTGACCTTGCGATGAAAGATCCTTATTTCATTCTGCCATTAATTATGGGTGCATCTATGTGGTTTCAGCAGCGACTTAATCCGCCTCCAGCGGACCCAATACAAGCAAAAATAATGATGATGCTGCCAGTTGTATTTACAGTTTTCTTCCTCTGGTTCCCTTCAGGCTTAGTATTGTACTGGGTAACCAATAACGTACTTTCAATTGCTCAACAAGTGTACATCAATAAAAAAATTAATGGTTAAATAAGCCCATGCACTCAAATGAAAAAGTAAGTGAGATAGCTAAAAAAATTAAACTCTTAATTGTAGATGTTGATGGTGTTCTCACTGACGGTGGGATATATTTTGACGACAATGGTGTTGAACAGAAAAAATTTGATTCGCAAGATGGTCTTGGTATTAAATTATTGCAATTATCAGGAATTGAAGTTGCAGTAATCACAGCAAGAAGCACAAAATCTGTTGCTCATAGACTTAAAGGACTTGGAGTTGAACATTATTATCATGGCATACTTGATAAAAGTATTGCTCTGGAAAAACTAATAAAGAAACTTTCAATCGATCCTAGTGAGTCAGCTTATGTTGGTGATGACGTCATTGACTTACCTGTCATGACCAGGGTTGCTCTTCCAATTGCAGTAGCAAATGCTCAAGAATCTGTAAAAGATCACGCACTTATGGTTACTGAGAAGAGTGGTGGTAATGGAGCAGTTCGTGAGGTATGTAATTTCTTGTTAAAGTCACAAGATAAATATGATGCTTTAGTAAAATCTTTTCTAAAATGACATCCTTTCAATCAGAATGTTATGAGGCTTTAAAAAAAATTCCTGCTGGCAATGTAATTTCATATGGAGGCCTTGCGGAAATGATTGGAAGACCCAACGCACATCGCGCAGTTGGCAGTGCAATGAATAAAAACCCATTTGCACCAACCGTGCCGTGCCATCGAGTTGTTAAATCAAACGGCGAATTAGGTGGCTTTGCGGATGACATCAGCGTCAAAATAAAACGCCTTCAAAAAGAAGGCGTTCGTGTGTCAAACAATAAGATTGTTAATTTTCAGTCTGTACTCTTTAAATCAAACTAGCGCTTCTTCCCTCTCATCTTAGAGATCATTTGAAGCTGCATCATTGACTCAGCAAGTGCTGCTTGAGTAGTAGAAATATCCTGTTCTGTCTGCGAACTAGACATAGCTTCTTCAGCGCGCTTTTTCGCTTCGAGGGCTTTTGACTCATCTAAATCACCAGCACGAATAGCTGTATCAGAAAATATTGTAACTGTGTCAGGCTGCACCTCAATGATGCCACCAGAGACAAAAATAGATTCAACACCATTTTCAGTTTCAACTCTGACTTCACCAGGTTTAAGTGTACTTATTAAAGGAACATGCATAGGGTAGACACCAATCTCGCCGTTTGTAGCTGGCGCAAATACACACTTTGCCTCACCTGAGTATATCTCCTCAGTTGCGCAAACTACATCAACGTGTATTACTGCCATTTATGATGCCTCCGATGCCTTTATTTTAACTTCTTCAATAGAGCCAGTCATGTAGAAAGCTTGCTCAGGTATAGCATCATGCTCACCATCAAGAATAGCTTTAAATCCAGAAATAGTGTCCTTCAAAGATACATACTTACCAGGAGATCCGGTAAATACTTCTGCAACAAAGAAAGGCTGTGATAAGAATTTTTGAATCTTACGAGCTCGAGATACAGTCTGCTTATCTTCTTCGGATAGTTCATCCATTCCTAGAATCGCAATAATGTCTTTTAATTCTTTATAGCGCTGAAGTACGCCTTGAACTCCACGAGCCACATCATAATGCTCTTGACCAACAACTAGCGGGTCGAGCTGACGTGAAGTTGAGTCTAATGGATCTACAGCAGGATAAATACCAAGCTCTGCAACTTGACGCGAAAGTACTACTGTCGCATCTAGGTGAGCAAATGTTGTCGCTGGAGATGGATCAGTTAAGTCATCTGCAGGAACATATACCGCTTGAATTGAAGTGATAGAACCAGTTTTAGTTGACGTAATTCTTTCTTGAAGCGCTCCCATTTCAGCTGCAAGTGTTGGCTGGTAACCAACCGCTGATGGCATACGTCCCAATAAAGCAGAAACCTCAGTTCCAGCAAGCGTATAACGGTAAATATTATCAATAAATAAAAGAACATCACGTCCTTCATCACGGAAATATTCAGCCATAGTAAGTCCAGTTAAAGCAACACGAAGCCTATTTCCTGGAGGCTCATTCATCTGTCCATATACTAGTGATACTTTATCGAGTACATTTGAGTCTTTCATTTCATGATAGAAGTCATTACCTTCTCGAGTTCGCTCACCAACACCTGCAAACACTGAGTAACCTGAGTGCTCAATGGCAATGTTACGAATAAGTTCCATCATGTTTACAGTCTTTCCAACACCAGCACCGCCAAACAATCCGACCTTACCACCTTTTGCAAACGGGCAAACTAAGTCAATTACCTTAATGCCTGTTTCAAGCAACTCTGTAGCAGGTGCTAATTCTTCATATGCAGGAGCAGAGCGATGAATTTCCCATTCAGCCTCTGAACCAATTTCGCCAGCGTTATCAATTGGCTCCCCAAGTACATTCATGATTCGTCCAAGAGTTTTTGTTCCAACTGGCACAGTGATTGCCTTGCCTTTATCGGTAACTTCTAATCCTCGCTGAAGCCCTTCAGATCCACCCATAGCAATTGTTCTAACAACATTGTCTCCAAGTTGTTGCTGAACCTCTAAAGTAAGGTTTGCTTTAGTAACATGAAGTGCGTTATATATTTTAGGTATTGAGTCAGATGGAAACTCGACATCAATAACCGCACCAATAATTTGTGTAATTTTGCCTATACTCATTTGCTTTTCCTTTTTTTAAATCTTTAAACAGCAGCAGCGCCTGCTACAATCTCAGATATTTCCTGAGTAATAGCTGCCTGCCTTGCCTTGTTATAAATTAATTGTAGCTCATCAATCATATCACCTGCATTTTCTGTTGCGCTATGCATGGCTATCATTCTAGAAGATTGCTCACAAGCAATGTTTTCTACAATTCCTTGATAAACTAATGCTTCGATATACCTAACTAATAGTGCGCTTAGTGCACTCTCTGCATCTGGTTCATATAAATAGTCCCAGTGGTGATCCTTACTGGTTTCATCAGTAACCTCCATTGGCACAATTTGCTTGACAGTTGGGACTTGTGTCATTGCACTTGCAAACTTATTATAAGCAATCATGATTTGATCAATCTCACCTGAGTCATAGCGATCAAGCATTACTTTGATAGTACCTAAAAGATCATCAAATTGAGGCTTATCACCAATATCAGTAAGAACAGAGTTAATTTTAAGTCCAGTATTTTTAAAAAATGAAGTTGCTTTTTTACCAATCGTACAAAGCTCAACCTCAACTTTATCTGATTGCAAAGCAGCTATATCTTTTAAAAGGCTTCTAAATAAATTGGTGTTTAAACCACCACAAAGCCCTCTATCACTTGAAATAACTATAATTCCTACACGCTTTTTCTCTTCTGAAGAGGTCATATATGGATGTTTAAACTCAGAGTTAGCATGAGTCAGATGTCCAATAACATTAAGAATTTTTTCAGCATACGGACGTGAAGCGAGCATTCTATCTTGCGCTTTCTTCATCTTAGAAGCGGCAACCATTTCCATGGCCGAAGTAATCTTTTGAGTATTTTTAATACTCGAAATTTGTGTTCTAATTTCCTTGCCTACTGCCATATCTTTCTACCAGGTATTGTTAGCTTTAAAGTCATCAATAGCAGCTTGAAGTTTTGCTGATATATCATCATTGTAGTCACCAGACTCATTAATAGATGCCATCAATTCAGCCTGATTAGCATTCATATAAGCTAAAAGTGCGCCTTCAAATGCAACAACTTTATTCGCCTCAACATCATCTAGTGCGCCAGAATTAGCAGCAAAAAGTGACGTCGCAGTTTCAGCAACATTTAGAGGGGAGTATTGTGCTTGCTTCATTAGTTCGGTTACGCGTATGCCTCGATCAATTTGAGCTTTAGTTTCAGCATCTAAATCAGATGCAAACTGAGCAAACGCCGCTAATTCACGATACTGTGCTAAGTCAAGGCGAATACTACCACCAAGCTTCTTAACAATTTTAGTTTGTGCTGCACCGCCAACTCTAGAAACTGAAAGGCCCGCATTAATTGCCGGTCGAATACCAGAGTTAAATAGGTCTGTTTCTAAGAAGATTTGACCGTCTGTAATGGAAATTACATTTGTTGGAACAAACGCCGAAACGTCTCCAGCCTGAGTTTCAATTATAGGAAGAGCTGTCAAAGAACCTGTCTTACCTTTCACCTCTCCATTTGTTACTTTTTCTACATACTCCGCATTAACTCTTGATGCTCTTTCTAATAAACGAGAGTGAAGATAGAATACATCACCTGGATATGCTTCACGTCCTGGTGGGCGCTTTAAAAGAAGCGATACTTGGCGGTATGCCCACGCTTGCTTTGTCAAATCATCATAAACAATTAGTGCATCTTCGCCACGATCTCTGAAATATTCGCCCATTGCACATCCAGCGTAAGGAGCAATATATTGAAGAGCTGCAGAGTCAGAAGCGGCTGCAGCAACAATAATAGTATGCTCTAATGCTCCATGCTCTTCAAGCTTGCGAACTACAGTAGCAATTGAAGACGCCTTTTGTCCAATTGCAACATAGATACATTTAACGCCTGTACCTTTTTGATTAATAATGGCATCAATTGCAACGGCAGTTTTTCCAGTTTGGCGATCACCAATAATAAGTTCGCGCTGACCACGTCCAATTGGAACCATTGCATCAATCGCCTTAATACCAGTTTGAATTGGTTGATCAACTGATTGTCTTTCAATAACACCAGGAGCAACAACCTCAATTGGGCGAGTGATAGATGTTTTTATTTCTCCCTTACCTTCTAGGTCTACTCCAAGAGGATTAACAACGCGTCCAAGCAGCTCATTACCAACTGGCACTTCCATAATTCGATTTGTACACTTAACAGTGTCGCCTTCTGAAATGTGAAGGTAGTCACCTAATACAACTGCACCAACAGAATCTTGTTCAAGGTTAAGCGCTAAACCAAAAGTATTTCCTGGAAATTCTAGCATCTCACCAAACTGAGCATCTGCTAGACCATGAATACGAACGATTCCATCACTTACACTAATTACTGTGCCTTCTGTGCGAGCTTCAGCTGAAAAGTCAAACCCCTCTATTTCTTTTTTAATTAAATCACTGATTTCAGAAGCATTTAATTGCATAACTAACCTCTCTTTATAAAATTAATTTACAGACAAGGAGACGCCTAGAGCATCTACTTTTGCCTTAATTGATGTATCAATTACCTTATCACCTTCTTTAATAATGACACCACCTTTAAGGGTCACATCAATTTCAGTTTCAACAGATACAGTTGTTTTATGTTTACTTGTTAAATCTTTAACGATTGCTTTTTGTTCGTCTTCACTAAGCTCATAAGCGCTAATAACTTTAAAGTTCTTGCTCTTGTTAGCATTAGAAACTGTCGATTCAAACACATTAGCTATACTGCTAATTGCACTCGAACGATCGTTGTTTAAAACAAGATTAATAAAAGCCGCCTCTTGTTTACTTAAATCTTTTGAAGTCATTCTTGCAATTAAAGCAGAAATTAAATCAAATTTTTGATTTTTACTTTTGCTTGGAGATGCAATAAAAGTCTTTGTATTTTTATCAGCCATAATTACAGTAGCAGCAGCTAAAAAGTCACTCCATCCTAAAACAGAATTACTTTGTTCAGCAATTTCAAAAATCGCTTGAGCGTATGGCTTGGCAATTGTTGATAATTCCATCCTACCGTCCTAGAGTGATTGAGACAACTTAGAAAGCATATCTTTATGTGCCTTAGCATCAACTTCTTTCTCTAAAACTGAGTTGACTCCCTGCATAACCAAAGTTGAGACTTGATTTTTAAGCTCATTACGTGCCTTCACAACCTCTTGGTCTAGTTCAGACTTAGCGTGTGCTTTAATCTTATCAGCCTCTTCAGAAGCTGTGCCTTTAGCTTTATCAATCATTCCATTAGCTTGTTTATCAGCATTTGCAATAATTTCAGCCGCTTGGGTTTTAGTACTTTCTATTAGATCTTCAGCATTTTTCTGGGCTAAAGCATGCTCTTCTTTTCCAAGTTCTGCAGCTTTTAATCCATCTTCGATTGCCTTTTTGCGAGCAGCCATTGCCTCAACGAGTGGAGGCCAAACAAACTTCATGCAGAACAAGACAAACATGGCAAACATGATTGTTTGCCCAATGAGTGTAAGGTTAATATTCATAACTTAATACCCTTAATTATTAAAAGAATACAATTTATCCAGCAACCGCAAACAATATATACATTGATATACCAACTGCGATCATAGGTACCGCATCAACAAGTCCCATAACAATAAACATTTGTGTTCTTAGCATTGGAATAAGTTCCGGCTGACGCGCAGCACCTTCAATGAATTTAGCGCCAAGAATACCGATACCTACAGCAGCGCCTAATGCACCTAAACCCATTAAGATAGATCCTGCTAAAAATAATATACTTTGTTCCATTTTTTACTCCTACTTATAAAAACTGTTTAAAAAAAATTAATGCTCTTTTTGGTGTGCCATATCCATATATACAATCACTAAAGTCATAAAGATAAATGCCTGAAGTAATACAATTAAGATATGAAAAATAGCCCACGGTAAAGACAGGCTCCACTGAATCCAGAATGGCAACAGTGCGATTAGAATGAAGATCATTTCACCTGCATACATGTTTCCAAATAAACGTAATGCAAGAGAAACTGGCTTTGCCAGTAAGTTCACCCCTTCTAAAAAGAAGTTAAAAGGCAACATCCATTTACCAAAAGGATGGAGCGTTAGTTCGCCTACAAATCCACCAAGGCCTTTTTCTTTAATACTGTAGTAAAGAATTAATATGAAAATACCGATAGACATTCCGAATGTAGCATTAGGGTCGGTTGTTGGAACCACCTTAAGAAAATCAATACCTAGAACAACAGCTAGAGATGGAAGCCAATCAACAGGCACTAAATCCATCGTATTCATTAAGATTATCCAAATAAATGTCGTTAAAGCAAGAGGGGCAACCATAGGGTTTTTACCACTGAAAGAACCACGTACATTTTCATCAATAAATTCAATAATGCTTTCTACAAAATTTTGAAACCCACTTGGAGCGTCAATAGAAGCACGTTTTGCTGCTCTAGCAAAAAAGAATAAAAATAGCGCGCCTAAAACAAAAGAAAATCCAAGAGTATCAACATGGAAAGCCATGAAACCCATTTCTTTTGCTTCTAAAGCACTTTCAGCAAACCCCCAATGACCATCTGGAAATTTTCCGTAAGTTAAATTTTGTAAATGGTGCTTAATATAAGCGCCAGATGTTAGTTCACCACTTGCCATTATTTTTGCCTTAACCTATCTAATATAAATCCTACCTGACCAACAACTAAACTCAAACAGAGAGCTGCGGGCTCAAGTTCTAAAAAACCAAGTCCAATTAAAGCTAGTAGGATTAGAGAGAGCATCCTAATGATACTGCTGCTGATCGCCATCCTAAAGCTTTTTTGTGCATCAGCGTCAACCAATGCTTTTTGTTTTTTTGTATACCAATTAAATATCCAGGTATTGCTTAAACTTACTAAGGCACCATAAAAGGCGGCAACTGCAAAACCATCAGTGGCATAAAAAACAACAATTAAAGCTAGGAGAAAGTATTGAATAAGTGAGCTTATTGATTTCACTTTTTCGATATTCACCCTGACTATGCACAAACGAAATATTATACAATTTAATGTTTAATAGTCAAGTCCTACAAAGACAATTTATTTACTGTGAAGCAAAATAAATTTACGCAATTTATTAAAGCTTATTTTCAAAAAAGATTCAGTTGATTAAGAGCTTGAATTTATCATCTCTTCAGCAGCTATTCGAGTTTTATCACTGATTGTAATCCCACCTAAGATTCTTGCCACTTCGTCCGTCCTTTCTTTCGGACTTAGGCTTGCAACTTGGGTAAAAGTTGAGCCATTTTTTTGCGTTTTTACAACCTTCATATGATCTTGTCCCTGAGCTGCAACCTGAGCAAGGTGCGTTACACAAATAATTTGATATCGATTTGATAATTTTTTTAACATTTGGCCAACAATTTCAGCAACTGATCCACTGATACCTACGTCGACTTCATCAAATACAACTGATGGGGTGAGCTCAGTTTTACTTGTGACAACTGAAAGTGCTAGAGATATTCTTGATAACTCTCCACCCGAGGCTACTTTACCTAGTGGCTTAAAATCCTGCCCAGCGTTAGTTTTTGTAAGAATGATAATTTCCTCCATACCATTAAGCCTTACAGATCCTTCAGAAGAGTTAATGCTAAAAGTAATTTCACTCCCAGGCATTCCAAGTTTTTGCATTAAGCTTGTAACCTCTTTTGAAAGAGACTTGCTAGCAATTACTCTTTCAGCACTCAACAACTTTGACTTAGCATAATATTCTTTCTCAAATTTACTTTGCGCGAGTAATAACTCTTCTATCTTATCGCTCGATGAGCCCAACATATTAAGATTTTCTTGCAAAGCTAATTGTGCCTCAAGTAGTCCTTGAATTCGACAATTGTGCTTACGACCAAGGTCATGAAGCTCATTAATTCTAGAGCTAAGTTGTACTGAATTATCTTCTTGGCTGCTAATCTTACCAAGGTAATCTGTCAAGTCATAAATTCCTTCTTGAACCTGAAGCTGGGCACTAGCCAGCAATGAATGTATTGTGTCTAACCGCGAATCAAGTTCTTTCGACTGATTAACAATATTTTCACTCTCAATTAACACATTATTAACGCCTTTTTCGTTGTCAAGAGAGTCTATTATCTTAGAAATTTTTTCAACAAGCTCGCTTGCGTTTGTTGAGACTTTATAGTCATCCTCAATATTATCTAAGCTCATCCTGAGTCATTTCAGCCTGAATAAGTTCATTCAGTTGATGGGTTATTAACTCTTTTTGGGCTGCAAGGAGAGAGTTATTATTTTGTAAGTCTTCAACCTCATTCTTGACCACTTGATAGTTGTTGACAATATTATTTACCTCTTCACACTGCTTTTGAGTGCCGGCATAATCATCAAGTAGCAAGCGATGATGGTTCGCTCGAAGTAACAGCTGATGCTCATTTTGGCCATGCATATCAATCAAAAAACTGCCAATATCTTTTAGTGTTGATAAAGGCACATTAGAGCCATTGACGTATGAACGAGACTTTCCATCCGAAGCAATAACTCTTCGTAAGATGCACTCATTCTCATTTTCTAAATCCAGGCCCTCTAAAAAAGTTTGAAGCTCGGTTCCAGAATTCAAACTAAATGTAGCCACAATTTCAGCCTTACTTGCGCCTTTCCTAACGAGAGAGGAATCAGAACGACCTCCAGCAACTAAACTTAATGCCTGAATTAAGATTGATTTACCTGCACCCGTCTCACCCGTCACAACAGTCATGCCAGACTTAAACTCAACACTTAAGTCTTCGACAACAACTAAATTTTTTACATGTAAGTGCTCAAGCATATCTTTAATTTATTAAACTTTTTGGCCCCAATGAAGCTTTGACCTGATAATTTCAAAATAGTCGTAACCTTTTGGATGAATTAGATGGACAAAATTTTCATGTTGCTTCACTCTAAGAGCAACCCCTTCTGATGCATGAACTGAGGACTGAGCATCAAAACTAATTGTTGCCCTATCTTCGCAATCTAAAAGAGTAATCAATACCTCACTTTCGCCATCAAGAATGAACGGTCTATGACTCATTGTATGAGGGCTGATTGATACTAGGCAAATCGCATTTGTACTCGGGTGCATAATTGGGCCTCCGCTAGAAAGTGCATACGCAGTAGAGCCAGTAGGTGTGGTAACTATAATTCCATCTGCCCTCTGATTGTTCACAAAGTCTCCATCAACATTCAGTTCAAACTCTATCATTCTTGGAGTTTCATTCCTATGAATTACCACCTCATTAAATGCTAGATGTTTTGACAATACTTTACCATTTTGTTCAATTTGACAGCTTAAAAGAGATCTTTTCTCTTTGATAAACTCACCATTTAGAACCGCACTAACAACTGGCGTCATTGAGTCAACTGAAACGTCAGCTAGAAAACCAAGGCGTCCTAAATTAACTCCAAGTATAGGAATATTGAAGTCTACATAAGTTCTTGCGGTATTCAATATGGTACCGTCACCACCAACAACAATAATTAGATCAGCATTTTTCTCAAAGTCTTTTTGATCCTCTAACAAAATAACACCAAGATCTTTAAGGAGAACACCAAGCTCCAGAGCAGTTTTTTGACTGGTAAAATCGTTTGGTTTACAGATAACGCCAATAGAATTAAACATAGGCCTTGAAATATACTAAAAAGTAACTACATAACATGTTAAATATACATTAGTTTGGTTAAAAAATGACAAAAAAGAAAGAACAAAAAACTCAAGATGATACCTCTAATGAGGCTCAAGAAGATGTACTTGATGATAACAAAAATGAAGATTTAGCGACTCAGCTTTTAGAGGCACAGCAGTCTGCAAAAGATAATTGGGATAAGCTTTTACGCTCCCAAGCTGAGATGGAAAACCTTAAGAGGCGTACATCAAAAGATCTTGAGAATGCCCATAAATATGCGCTTGATGGTTTCGTTAAAGCCCTATTAGAGGTCAACGACTCTCTTTCAATGGGACTTAAGCTAGCAATGGATGAAAATGCAACTCTAGAAAATACAATTGAAGGAATTGAGCTTACAAATAAAGTTTTTATGTCAACTCTTGAAAAATTTGGAGTTGAGGCCATAAACCCTGTTGATGAAAAATTTAACCCAGAACTGCATGAGGCAGTAACTATGGCGCCGATGCCAGACAAAATATCAAACACTGTTTTAGAGGTTATCCAAGTTGGATTTACTTTAAATGGTCGATTAGTCCGCCCAGCACTGGTAATAGTCGTACAATAACCGGCCCCTCTTCAACCCCTACTCCAACTGGTCAAAAATCATTTTAAAACATTTTTAAAAGTAATCCTGTAACAAAACCTTAATTACATTTTTCATTTTGTTCAGTCATTTCACTCTTTCTTATTGTCATTGTATCAATAATATTGTGAATTTCTTTTAGTAATGAGGTGTCATTTGAATATGATTTATCTCCACCATCATAACCAATTAACCAAAGTCCATATTTATTCTTATATCTATCTGGAACAATGTATTTATTAATATCATCTCCAACAATTCTAATGTACTTCAAATTTCTTTCTTCATTTTCACAACTATTTGTTTTAAAAAAATCGTCAGTTTCATTAATGAAATGAATATCTTTTGTAATAAAGAGGACTATTCTTTTATCCCATGAAAATGAATTAATATATTCTTCTAAATTTATTTTTACACTTGAATTACTCATCATTGGAAACATTAACAAAGTTAACAATAGGCACAATACTTTTATCCTGTTCTTCATTACTTATTGTATCTAAATGTAAATTTACTTTAAATTAAAGATTTAAATAATCTTTAAATTCATCCTTGACATCACTACCAATGTCATTAGTTAGGTACTCGTAAACATTAAAGATACAATCATAATAAATATCAGATAAAAATTCATCAATCTTTTCATAATCCTCATGATCATGATCAACCCACCATCTTGAATGTGGATCTTCTTCAACTTCATTCATCATTTCAGAATCTAAAAACCTCAGATAGTGTTTTTCTACGTACATAATTCTGTGAATCAACATATGTAATGATCCTTCAAACATTCCGTCAACTCTAGTGATATTAAAGGAATCATCTGAAAAGTTTGTTCTGACCTTAGTAAAGTTATAGGTTGATGATTTAGTGTCATCAATAATCGTTGTCAATTCTTTTGTAACAAATCTAATTATTGAGTGTTTAACAAAGTTATTCATCATAATTTTTATTTTATTATAAATATGACTTTGTTAGGTGTCTCCAACTTACAAAATCATTCAGTCAAAAATACAACTGGATTTAACTCTTCTTACTTTGATGAACGACTACTGGATTTGTTATATTCTTCTTTATTAACTTATTAATAAATGTTTGTTTATCTTTAAGAAGTAGTTCAAGATACTCATCATTGTTGCAAAACGCCACATTACCATCTGTATCTTCAATATAAAAATAACCCCAATCAGTAATATCATCAAGACTAGTCGTTTGATCAGGTGCTAAGTGTTGAGTGTAGAAATGTTTCCACCATCTTTGAGAAATCCCTTCACTTTGTTGAAGTTGAAGTTGAAGTGACTCTAAATTTTCTGCATCAAAATCATATGTAACAAAATCCACCTCTTCATGATTTTCTACATAGTAAGTAACTGTAAAGTTTTTCATTTGCAAAATGTTACAGGACACAAAAAATATGTGGCAAAAAATCCATATACAAAAATGGCTTTATTAGTGGTGAAAAAACCCTTGATTTCACAACACAGTTTTAGACTGCCAGAATGTC
Organism: uncultured Candidatus Thioglobus sp.; assembly: GCA_905182815.1. GTDB lineage: Bacteria > Pseudomonadota > Gammaproteobacteria > PS1 > Pseudothioglobaceae > Pseudothioglobus. The sequence goes on along the minus strand of CAJJCX010000004.1, from coordinate 48,489 downwards.
CTACTTTAAGAGGGCTTCAATTCAGTTATTTCTGAGGTACTTTTGTACACTCTGTGTTTATATTGAAATATAATTTAGTGATGATTTCAAATGAATAAATATAAATGGCAACAAAAATAAATATTAAGCATACTCAAAGTGGAATGGTGAAGACAGGTTTTTATGGTTATAGTTGGACATATCTCATCTTTGGTTGGTTTGTTCCATTGTTTAGAGGTGAATTAGGTGTTGGGGCGCTTCATCTTCTTTTCACGATAGTAACTGGTGGTATTTGGCAAATTATTGTAAGTTTCCTATATAACAAACAATACATGACAAGAATGCTAACAAATGGCTGGGTTCTTGATGGGTCCGATTCAGACAAAGTTCTTGCTGGAACTTCACTAGGCATATCGACACATACTAACAACTAAAAATCGTAATAGAATTAAGTGCATAATTTAAGAATTCCAATAGAGCCCTATGAGGGTGATTTATCAGGTGTTGCGGATTACCTCGATGGAATGAATTTTCAACTGTTAACTCAAATAGCGCCTTATAAAAACAATAATATTTGGACAGCATTATCTCTTCACGGGTTTGGCTCAAATGCATCAGATATATTTAAACCAGGTTTTGTAGATACAAAGGTAGAAGTTGACACTCAATTGCAGTGGACTTCGCTATTCAATGAACCTACTATGAAGCCAATAAGTGAAATGATCTCTAAGCTACCTTGTAATTTTGAGAGAATTCGATTTACAAAATTAGTTGCAGGCAAGATCTCTTAAAAAGCATACAGACAATATAGATGATGATATTAAAAATAAAAAGATTGCCAGGCTTCATATTCCAATTAGGACCAATAATGATGTTATTTTTACTTTTTATGAAAATGAAAATGATCTAAAAGGCAAGTTATTTAATCTCAAAACAGGGCACTATTACTACCTTGACGTTACGAAACATCATTCCGTAAGCAATAATAGTAATATTGATAGGTACCACCTAGTTATAGATTGCTTCGTAAATGATGAGTTAAAAACACTATTTAAGGGTATTTTTTGATATAAATACATTAATTTTCATAAAAATGAGCTATTTTTAGCTATTTTTTAACTAATAACAATGTTTTTATATACAAAAATAGTCAAATTACCATTTTTTAATCATTTTTTTAGATATTAAGTAATTTTTTTTAGATAATAAGCCATATTCTTAAAAAAATCGCATATTTTTGTCCCTTGACACATAACATTTAATACTCTATATTTCTTATTACTCAAGTCGGCAGGCAGTGAGAGAAAAAGGTGTGTGCCCTGTAAGAATATTTTACAAACATTTATAAATGGACTGGCTTGTGAAAGACCTTGAATTAAGCAATTATTCAGATATCCCCTCTCTTTTTGATAAAGATGGTACAGCCTACAAAATCTTTGGAGACGAACCTGCTACATTGATCTTTATACATGGTGTTGGAATGTGTGGAGAAATATGGCAGCCTCAAGTTGAACATTTTTCAAAAGATTATCGCGTAATAACTTATGACTTTTTAGGTCATGGAAAAAGCGTGCTCAAAAAGGACAAACTCACCCTAGAAGACTATGTAACTCAACTATACAATCTTGTTAATGAGATTGGAGTTACAAACTTTTCATTAATTGGACACTCAATGGGGGCAATTATTGCGGTTGCATTCGCATTAAAATATCCTAGAAAAGTTGACACACTCATTCCCATAAATATTGTCTTTAAGAGAACTAAAAAAGCCCAAGATGATGTAATTATGAGGGCTAAAGATGTCTTTAAATCTCAACAAATAACTAATATTAGTCAAACACTTGAAAGGTGGTTTAAAAACAAAACCAGCCCTGATGATTTACTGAAGATTAATAATGTTCGAAGCTGGCTTAACAATACCTCGCCAAAAGCTTACGCAGAAGCTTACTATTTATTTGCTACATCTGATCGAGTTTTTGTAAATAATCTTTCAAACTTACAACCACCTGTTTTATACTTAACCGGGAGTGAAGACCCTAATTCTACTTCGCTAATGTCTGAACAAATGGCTCAAGAAACTCCAAATAGCTGGAGTGAGTCCATTGAAAGTGAGGCGCATATGATGGCATATATATCGGCAAAAAAAGTTAACCCAATAATAGAACATTTTCTTAATAACACTACCAATACTACTACATGAAAACAGAAGAAACACGGGATCTAAGACAAGCACTTGGCTCTTTTCCAACAGGGGTAACTGTGGTTACAGCCAAAGATAAAGATGGAAGTCCAGTAGGATTTACTGCGAACTCTTTCACTTCAGTGTCGTTAGAGCCTCAATTAATATTGATATGTATTGACAAGGAGTCTTTCAACATAGAGTCGTTTTCTAAAGGTGGAAGTTTTGCAGTTAGTGTTCTCTCTGAAAGTCAGCAACATATATCAACCACTTTTGCAAGCCCTGAAACTGATCGCTTTAAAAATATTTCTTGGAAATCAAAAACTACAGGAAGCCCTATCATATCTGACTCAGTTGCCTGGTTTGATTGTGATACGGATAATATTATAGAGGGTGGTGATCACCTTATTCTTATTGGTAAGGTAAGGGAGTTTGGATACAATCCACAAACCCCACTGGTTTATTTACGAGGAAATTATGTTAATCTCGGACTTGAACAAAAAATGCTCCTTGCAATGGAAAATAAAAACACAAAAATAATTGTTGGGGCGTTAATTGAATGGCGAAAAAAAATATTTCTTCTTACAGATCAAACAACTGGAATGCTTTATTTCCCAAATGCTTCAAGACTGGGTTCAACTTCTGACGAAGAAAGTCTTCTTGGAAGTCTCCAAAAGCAAAAAATACATATTAATGAACACTATCTATTTTCAGTATTTGAAAATAATGATGATAAAACTAGTCTTATATATTACCGCACAAAAGTCGAAGATGGCTCATCTATAACTACTGGACAATTCTATGAATTTGATTCAATACCGTTTGAACTTCTAGCTGATGATGCAAGTAGAATAATGCTTAAACGCTATATTGCAGAAAGAGATTTAAATGCTTTCGGAGTATTTGTGGGTAAGGAAAGTGAAGGCAATGTAGAGGCTATAAGTAAAACTAATCAAAATGTGTAGGAGCTATTAATATGAATTTTTCTTTATTTATACAAATGGAAAGAATAGATGAGGAGCAGTCGCAAAAGCGCTTGTATGAGGAGTATGTCGAGTTATGTCAAATAGCTGATAGGTCAGGTTTCAAAACAATATGGACTGGTGAACATCACGGCATGAACTTCACTATTGCTCCAAATCCATTTGTAAATCTAGCTGATTTAGCCAACAAAACAAAGAATGTTAGGCTTGGAACTGGAACAATTATTGCTCCTTTTTGGCACCCAATAAAACTTGCTGAAGAAGCGGCAATGACCGATATTATTTCAGGAGGTCGGCTTGAAATTGGTATAGCTCGAGGAGCTTACTCTTTTGAGTATGACCGCCTTGCAGATGGTATAGATCCTTTTTCAGCTGGAAGCGCTATGAGAGAGATTGTCCCAGCAATTAAGGGCTTGTGGAGAGGTGACTACACAGGTGAAGGAGAACACTGGTCCTTCCCAAAAACTACTAGCTCACCAAAACCCCTTCAATCCCCTCACCCGCCCATTTGGATTGCAGCAAGGGATCAACATTCTCATGACTTTGCAGTTCAGCAGGGCTGCAATGTTCAAGTAACTCCTCTATGGCTTGGTGATGATGAGGTTGTCTCATTGATGGAAAAATTCAATAACTCCTGTGAGAAATTTAAAGATATAGAGCGTCCAAAAATAATGGTATTACGCCATACATTTGTGGGTGAGAGTGAAGAAGAAGTTGTTCAAGGCGCTAAAGATATATCTAGATTCTACTGTTATTTTGGTGCATGGTTTAAAAATGAAAGACCTATTAATCAAGGGCTTATTGAGAAACTTACGGAAGAAGAAATGTCTAAGATTGAAATGTACTCACCTGAAAAAATGCGTCAAAATAGTATTATAGGAACTCCTGATAAAGTTATTGAGCGTATTAAGTTTTGCGAGAATCTTGGTTTTGACGAATATAGTTACTGGATTGATAGTAGCATGAGCTTTGAAAAGAAAAAGAAATCTTTAGAGCTTTTTATTGAAAAAGTGATGCCTGAATTTACTTAAAGAGGATGGGACATGGAGCACTTTAAACACTACATTAATGGTAAGTTTAGTTCTGGATCAGAGCGCTTTGAGACTCTTAATCCTGCAAATGGTATGCCATGGGCAACCTTTCCATCTGCGACAGAAGATGAGTCTAACTTTGCTATAGAGTCTGCACATAAAGCACTCTATGATGGTGCCTGGTCAAGCCTTACCCCCACTCAAAGAGGTAAGTTAATTCATAGGCTTGGTGATTTAATCTCTGAACATGCTAGCGAATTAGGTGATCTCGAGACTAGGGATAGTGGAAAGTTAGCGGTTGAAACTCGCGCTCAATCCAGCTATGTTTCTGACTACTACTATTACTATGCGGGCCTAGCAGACAAAATACAGGGAGAAGTTCTTCCTATTGACAAGCCTGATATGCGTGTTTTTACAACCCGTGAACCTATTGGGGTTGTTGTTGCTATTGTTCCTTGGAATGCTCAACTCTTTCTTTCAGCAACCAAAATAGCTCCTGCCTTAGCTGCTGGCAATACACTAGTAGTAAAAGCGTCGGAGCAGGCCCCAGCTGCATTATTTAAATTTGCTGAATTGGTTGAAAAAAGTGGCTTTCCTCCTGGAGTTATAAATATCATAACTGGCTTTGCAGAGCCCTGTGGGCGTGTATTAACTACGCATCCAAAAGTTGCGAGAATTGCTTTTACTGGAGGCACTGAAGTTGCGAGACATATTGTTAGGAATAGTGCTGAAAACTTTGCTCATGTAAGTCTTGAGCTTGGTGGTAAATCACCCATGCTAATATTTGAAGACTGCAATATTGATGGGGCAGTAAATGGCATTATTGCAGGAAACTTTGGAGCTTCTGGGCAAAGCTGTGTTGCTGGCTCGCGCGTTTTTATTCAAAGATCAATACACTCTAAAATAGTTGACAAGATTAAAGAGCGCGCAAAAAATATTATAGTTGGTGACCCCTTAGATAGTGATACACAGGTTGGTCCTCTTGCCACAAAACATCAGGTCGAAAGAGCGCTAAGCGTTGTTAAACAGTCTATTAAGCAAGGAGCTAGCCTTATTTTTGGAGGGAACAAGCCAAGTCATAAAAAAGAAGGATGGTACTTTGAGCCTACTCTACTTGATTGTCCTAATCAGGAATTTGATTGCGTTAAAACAGAACTATTTGCACCAGTAATAAGTGTCATTGCATTTGACACTGAGGAAGAAGCCATAAGGATGGCAAATGACTCTGCTTATGGTCTTGGTGCAGGAGTATTTACTGAAAACCTAGCAAGAGCTCATCGCGTTAGTGAAAAAATACAGTCTGGGATTGTTTGGATTAATACTTATCGAGCAATATCACCTATTGCTCCTTTTGGTGGAGTGAAGCAAAGTGGTGGTAGCAGAGAGGCTGGCATAGATGCTATTCATGAATACACTAGAACTAAAACAACCTGGATTAATACCTCTTCTGAACCAATGAGCAATCCTTTTATAATGAGATAAATAATCTTTAAAAAATTAACGGAGTAAATAATGGACAAAGAATTATTCGAACTAGGCTTATCAAAGAGAAAAGCAACCCTTGGAAGTGACTATGTAGAAAAAAACCTAGAGGCCGCTGATGATTTTAACGAAGACTTTCAAAAACAAATGACTGAGTGGTGCTGGGGCTTTGGATGGGGTGATGACACCATTAATGAAAAAACTAGGTCTATGATGAATCTAACAATGATTGCTGCCCTTGGAAAAATGGATGAATGGGAAATCCACCTCAAAGGAGCTTTAACGAATGGAGTAAGTAAGGATGAGATTAAATCAATACTCCATGTTATTGCAATCTATTGCGGAGTTCCTCAAGGAGTTGAGTGTTTTAAAATTGCAAGAAAAGTTTTAGAGAATGCTGGTGAGATTTAAGTGCCAAAAAATTCTTACAATTATTTGGATATAACTTAAATGACTTTTGGATATCTATGAGATTTGATTTTGTTCCATTTTTTAATCCAGGGGAAAATATTCCTTGGAATCGTGTTGTTAAAATGATGCGTGAGCAAACGAATTTAGCTGAACAGGCTGATTTCACAACTGTTTGGCTTACAGAGCATCACTTTGCACACAATGGTTATCTAAATGCTCCACCTAATCCAATAATGATGTCTCTTGATCTAGCTTCTCACTCAAAAAGAATAAGAGTAGGTCAGGCACCAATCGTTCTTCCTGATTGGCATCCATTAAGAGTGGCAGAAGATATAGCACTGCTTGACAACATGACTGAAGGAAGGGTTGATTTTGGTGTTGCCAAGGGTATTAATGAAAGGGTGACAATTCAATTCAATAAAGAGGCTGATCGAAGAGATAATGAAAAAAGCTACAGACTATTCATGGAGTCTCTTGAAGTCATATTAAAAGCATGGACCCAAGATCCATTTTCACATAAGGGAGAGTTTTATGAGTTCCCTGTTCCCGGTTGGAAAGAAACAAACCGATTCTTAATGCCTCTTGAAAAAGAATATCACTCAAAAGAAGGTGAATATACTGGTATGTATATCCATCCTAGGCCTTATCAAAATCCACATCCTCCAGTATGGCTAATGTCGAATTCACCACACACCTATAAATTAGCTGCTGAGAGAGGATTTAAGGTGATTGGCATGTCGAGCCCTCCAGGAAAGCTTGTAAGTTGTTGGGATGCCTATGCCAATGCAGAGTCACATGATGGGGCAAAATACCAAAGAGGGGATGGTGTTGGAGTATGCACCGTTATTTATGTTGCTGAAACAATGGAGCAGGCTGACAAAGATGCTAGAGCTGCAATCAATGGCTATTATGAATATCTAAGTGGTTCGAGACCAGAAGGAAGTTGGACTAGAAAAGCCTATCTAGATGAAGATGCCAATCCAACTGATGAAGATCTCAATGGAGAGTGGTTTGATTTCCTTATGAAGTATGAACTGATATGGGTTGGTGATGCAGACTATGTTGCTGAGAAAATTGATAAGCTTAATAAATCAATTGGTCTAAATCATATTATGCTGCTTCAACAATTTCCAGGATTTGACTATCAAAAAATACTCAAAAGCATGGCTTTATTTTCTGAGAGGGTTATGCCCAGGTTTAATCCAGATGGAGTTTAAGAATAGGAGATTAGATAAATGTTAGAAGTTTGGGGTAGAAAAAATGCTAATCAAGTTATACAGGTCCTTTGGACTCTATCTGAGTTAGGTGTTGATTACAAAAGGCACTCTATAGGAACTGAATCAGGTGATCTAGATGCTGATGATTATAAATCCCTTAACCCTAACTCAAAAATACCTACTATTCGTGACAATGGGTTTGTATTGTGGGAATCCCATGCAATAATTCGCTATCTTGCAAGGCAGTATGGTTTTGGTAATCTTTATCCTAAAGATCCTCAAAAGGCGGCAATCTCTGATCAATGGATGACCTGGTCTACAGATGGTTTTATGGGAACTTTTTTTCCTGTTTTTTGGCAGCTTGTTCGAACTGAAGAGTCACAAAGAGATTATAACAAGATTGCTGAAATGGCAAAGCAGAGTGCTGAAGTACTGAAAGTGCTTGAGGGGCATTTAGATAATAATAAATTTGTTGCTGGTGATGATTTTACTTATGGTGACATTCCTCTTGGTGTTTTAATACATAAGTACTTTGTCCTTGATATTAAAAGACCATCAATGCCTGGAATTGAAGCATGGTATCAAAGACTAACTGAGAGAAATCCTTACAAAGAACACGCAATGCAGCCATTTGGCAACTCACCTGAAGAATTCTTGAAATTACAAACCAAAGGTGAGAAAAATTTATAATTAACTTCTATGTCAATCTTTAATTCAAATATTTCAACGAAAGAAGCAGGAATAACCACCGATCTGCTTGATAAAATTACTAATGCCTACAATCAAAATGATATTGATAAAGTCATGTCATTTTTTGCGGAAGATGTGGTGTTTGACCATGCAACAGGGCCTAATATCAATGGTACTCGGTTTTCTGGACTGGATACTATCAGAGGAATTTTCGAGGGACTGTTTAATAGTGTTGAGAGTGTTCAATGGACCCCAATTGATACCGGATTTCTGGAGACAAAGCTTACTGTGAATTTCATCGACTTGCAAAACTCAAATCTGGTGAAACTCAAGACTTTTTGAGTATTGATATCTTGACATTCCGTGATGGACTAATTATCCATAAAGATACTTTTTATAAAAGTAGAACTAACTAAAAAAGGATTTTAAATGACAAGAACTAAACCCATTGATCCAATATTAGAGAAGGGTTATAACGTAAGATTATTAGTTGATGATTTTGACGGACTTATTAATAAATGGACTAAAAGAAGTGCAGCTTTCAGAGCTACTGTAGATTCCTCAATTGATTGTCAATATGGAAGTGGTGAAAAAGATAAGCTAGATATTTTTCGTTGTGGACAAGATAATGCGCCGCTATTCATTTTTATTCATGGTGGATACTGGCAGCGAGGTGATAAATCATTCTATAGCTTTGTAGCTGAGTCATTTGTGCAATCAGGGATTGATGTTGCTCTTATTGGCTATCAACTATGTCCTGGTGCAAGCATGACCAATATTGTTGAAAAAATACAAGAGGCTATCATTTGGTTGTGGCGAAATGCTGATAAGTACTCAATTTCAAAAAATCGAATTAATGTTTCTGGACATTCTGCAGGTGGCCATATCACTGGCATGGTTCTTGCAACAGATTGGCAACAAATATCCAATGACTTACCAAAAAATATTGTAAAGACAGGTATTCCAATAAGTGGCCTTTATCAACTCGATCCAATTAGAGAGACAACAATAGGTGATGCGCTAGGCTTAGATGATAAGGAAAGCAAAGCATTAAGCCCTCATTTCTTTGAACCAAAAACAAGCGCTCCCATTCTAGTAGCACTTGGTGGTGGAGAGACTCCTGAATTTCATTGGCAAACTAATAAATTTGTTGAAAAATGGAAAGAGCATAATGCTCCGCTTGATTATCATGCAGAGCCAGATGTAGATCACTTTGGAGTAGTAGAGAGGCTTGCAAATAAGGACTCTCAGATTTTCATAAAAGTAAAGGATTGGTTGCTTTAAATAAACTTCTTAATGCGCTACTTTAGAATCATTATTTTTTTGAGCTAGCTATTGCGACTGCAAATACTATTAATAAGAACCCCAATTATTGAGATAAAGTTCATAGTTTCATCAAATAAATACCAAGCTTGGATAGCAACAAGAGCTGGAACTAGATAAAAATAACTACCAACTCTTGCTAAAGCATCTTGCTTTATCATTGTCATTAATAACAGCACTGCACCGATTGATAGGCCAAAGACCTGCCAAGCTAGGGTAATCATAAATGCATTAGTCCAAAGAATATCACCAGTCTCAAAACAAAGGGACATAATAATGCATAGTATAAAAGCACCAAGGTATTGGATCAAAGTTCCACTAATTAAATCCATATCACTACAAAATCGCTTTTGATAAATAGTCCCTAGAGAGATACCAACTAGCGACCCAAAGACAGCTAAAACTGCCAGAAAAGAAAAACCAGTAAAAAATCCCTCAATAGCTAAATCAAACTTTTCAAATAAAACCAAATATAGCCCTAAAAACCCTATTATTAAACCTATCCATTGTTTTCTTATAATCCTCTCATGGAGAATTATTCCTGCAATGAAAGGCCATTCCTAGTGGCTGAAGTCCAATAATCATGAGCCGTAAGTCCAATAGGTATTTCCCACTTAATAGCTTGAAAAACACCACCAAGATAAACTCCATGAATTAATAAACCTGTTACCATCAAGTGAAAAAATGCCATGCCAGAACTTGGCCAAATGCTTTTCTTAACTTGCATAATTATAAATAGCACTATTAATGTAAGGCCATTACGGTAAGACAACAAAGTAAAAGGTTCTGCATATGGAAGGCCATATTTTGCAGCCACAAAGCCTGTACTCCATATCAAAACAAATAGCCATGGAATCAAACGGGGACTTAAAGTAAGATTTTTCATAAAAAACACCAAAAATTCATTTACTTAATAAATCACTAATTAAAATAACTTAATAATTAATCAAGAATCGATTTTATACAAAATAGCTCTATGGCAACCAAGAAACGTCACTCGAGCAAAACTTTGATTAGACTATAATATATACTGTAATTCTTTCAGAAACCCGTCAGATTTTGACTATTTCTTTTGAATAAAGTTACCCAATTTTAAATAATTTTATGAAGCAATTTTTTTCTATCATTCTGCTTTTGATCCTTGTCCCTCTCTCAACAAGCTGGGCTGAAATCCTTTCAGTTGATAAAGAACCTACTCTAAGTGAAAGCAATCAATCATCAATTTTATTGCAGTCTGAAAATAATCTCGGTTTTGAAAAAAGCCCAGTAAAAGTTAACGAGGCTTTCAAGTTAAGCGCTATTTCGGTTGATGAAAATACAATTGCTGTGAGATGGATTGTTAAAGAAAACTATTACCTCTATAAAGATAAAATTTCTTTTTCAGTCAAAGGGGCAACAATTGAAGATGCCCTGTTTCCAAAGGCAAAGTTAAAAGTTGATGAGTTTTTTGGTGAGGTCAATATTTACAATTCATCCGTGGAGGTTATTCTTTCACTTACCGACATTGTTAGCAACAAAGTTATATTAACAGTAGAACACCAAGGCTGCTGGGAAGGTGGAGTTTGTTATCCCCCTCAGAGCGATACCATTCAAGTTGATTTTAATGGAACTCAAGCATTTTCTTCTCAAGATAATAGTCAAATAACAAAGTCAGAAAAAAGTGCCAATGAAAAGTTTCAACAAGGCGGTTTAACTTTATTAATTGCAGCGTTTTTGGCTGGGTTGGCTCTTTCTTGGACACCTTGTGTATACCCAATGGTCCCAATACTGTCTGGAATTATTATTGGACAAAAGAAAGCTCCAAGCACTCCAAGAGCTATCTTGATGTCGGTTGTCTTCGTTTTTTCAATGTCTCTCGCTTATGCTTTGATTGGAGCGACAGCAGGCTACTTTGGAGCTGGCATAAATATTCAGGCGATAATGCAAACTCCCTGGGTCTTAATTGTTTTCAGTTTAATCTTTCTATTCTTAGCATTTTCAATGTTTGGATACTATGACATTCAACTACCCTCTAAATTGCAGGTCAAGATTACAAACCTAAGTAACAGGCAAACGAGTGGGGATTTCATTGGTGTTAGCATCATGGGGTTCCTTTCTGCCCTAATTGTTGGTCCATGTGTTACGCCATTCCTTGCAACTGCTTTAAGTTATGTTATTGCTGGAGGAAGTGCTGCTAAAGGCGCTGCTAGTCTTTTTGCAATGGGGCTGGGAATGGGCATCCCTTTAATAATAATTTGTGGCTGGGGTGTCAATGCACTGCCAAAAGCTGGACTATGGATGGAAAACGTCAAGAAAATTTTTGGTCTTTCAATGATTGCTGTTTCTCTGTATTTACTGGATCGAATTCTGAGTCCACTTTTATCTCTAATTCTATGGTCACTCCTATTCACTCTAGGGCCAATTATGCTTGGTGTTTTTAACAAAATCACTAAACCTATTAGCTTCTGGAGTTTGCTATTTAAAGCAACATGTTTGATTTTCTTAGCTTATGGCGTCTTGCTATGGCTATTGGTGGCAAAAGGTGGTGGTGATATTCAGCAACCTCTTGACTCAATCATTTATGGGGACAGCATAGATTCATCAAATAGTGTCGACTTTCAGGTAATTACAGATGAAGATGAATTTAATAAATTATTAGCTATAACTACAAAGAATAACAGCCTACTGGTCATTAAGTTTTATGCAGAATGGTGTATTTCTTGCAACAAGCTAGAGAGGGTTGTATTCTCAAACAGACAAGTCAATGAGGCTCTTGCAGATTCTCTTAAACACACATTAGACGTTACTGAGAATAATCGCTTTAACCAGTCGATGCTTGCAAGATTCTCACTTGTTGGACCACCCGCCATATTATTTTTTAAAAATGGCATCGAGCTTAGAGACCAAAGAATTATTGGTGAATTTAGCGCTAAAGAGTTTGTAGCCCACATAAATAATCTGCAATAAATATTTATTAATTTCCTCTAAAAGCTTCGAATTGTAGCTATATTTGATTAAATAGATGTTAAAATACTTCTTAGTTACTTACAGTTAAAATCTAGTCTTAAAGGCTTATTTATTATATTTTTAAGCCAAAACATGAACTTGCAATCATTGCCTGCCTTAATGGCCGCAATGTGAATTTGTATTTAGATTCAAAAAACTAGTTGCAAAGAATAATAAAGGGGAACGTAAATGGATATTCGAAAAGTTAAAAAGCTAATGGAGCTTCTAGAGGAATCTGGAATGTCAGAAATTGAAATTAAAGAAGGTGAAGAGTCAGTAAAAATTTCTAGATATGGAAATTCGCCTGCACCAAGTCACTCTTTTGTTCAGCAACAAGCGCCTACTTCATTGCCTCCAGTGGTTGCGGCTCCAGCAATTGCAGATGAGCCCTCAACTGTTGGTCAGTCTTTAACATCTCCCATGGTAGGAACCTACTATTCAGCCCCATCTCCAACTGCAAAGCCTTTTGTTACAATTGGACAGCACGTAAAACAGGGCGACACCATTGGTATTGTTGAGGCCATGAAGATAATGAACCAAATTGAAGCTGAGAAGTCTGGAACAGTCCTTCAAATTCTTGTTAAAGATGGTGAAGCTGTAGAATTTGGACAACCGCTAATCATAGTCGAATGAGCTCAATAAAAAAAGTTTTAATTGCTAACCGGGGTGAAATTGCACTTCGAATTCTTAGGGCTTGCAAAGAACTTGGAATCCAAACTGTAGCAGTATATTCAACAGCAGATAAAGACTTAAAGCACGTTCGTTTAGCTGATGAAGCCGTTTGTATTGGGCCACATCCATCTATCAAAAGCTATCTTAAATATTCCAGCTATTATAAGTGCGGCTGAGGTCACACACTCTGATGCAATACATCCAGGATATGGATTTCTTTCTGAAAGCGCCGATTTTGCTGATCAAGTTGAGCAAAGTGGCTTTATCTTTATTGGTCCACACGCAGAAAATATAAGGGTTATGGGGGACAAGGTAGCTGCCATTGAGGCAATGCAAAGCTCTGGCGTACCTTGTGTTCCAGGATCAAATGGAGCATTAGATGACAACGAACAAAGAAGCATTAAAATTGCCAGAGAAATTGGCTTACCAATAATTATTAAAGCTTCTGGTGGTGGTGGTGGCCGAGGAATGCGAGTTGTTGACTCTGAAGATGACTTAGCTGACTCAATAAGGCTCACTCAATCTGAGGCGTTAAGCTTTTTTGGTAATGGTGAAGTTTATATGGAAAAATTCTTAACGACCCCTCGCCATGTTGAGATTCAAATTCTAGCGGACCAGCATGGAAACGCAGTTCACCTTGGTGAAAGAGACTGCTCAATGCAAAGGCGTCATCAAAAAGTTGTAGAAGAGGCTCCTGCACCAGGAATCTCTCCAAAATTACGAAATAAAATTGGCAATATTTGTGCTGAAGCTTGTAAAAAAATTAACTATCGTGGAGCTGGGACCTTTGAATTTCTTTTCGATAATGATGAGTTTTACTTTATTGAAATGAACACTAGAGTTCAGGTTGAGCATCCAGTAACTGAAATGATCACTGGTGTTGATATTGTCCGTGAACAAATCTTAATTGCGGGTGGTGATAAGTTATCAATAACTCAAGATCAAGTTGAAATTAAAGGTCATGCTATTGAATGTAGAATTAATGCTGAAGATCCTGAAACTTTTATGCCTTCACCAGGAAAAATTACACAGTACCATGCTGCTGGCGGTCTTGGAGTTAGAATAGACTCTCACATTTATAATGGCTATAATGTCCCGCCATACTATGACTCTATGATTGGAAAAGTGATTACTTTTGGCGACAATCGAAATAATGCAATTATTAAGATGCAAAATGCTCTTGATGAAATGGTTATTGATGGAATAAAAACAAATATTCCACTTCAAAGAAAAATTATGACCGATAAAGTGTTTAGGAAAGGTGGTATGAATATTCACTATCTAGAAAAGATGCTTGGGGATGAAGAATAATGAAAATTAAAGTTGGAATAATTGGTGGTTCAGGATATACCGGTATTGAACTATTGCGTATCATCCATCAACATCCACTTGCAGAAGTTACCTCGATTACATCAAGGGCTCTTCAAGGTAAAAAAATATCAGACGTTTTCCCCAACATGCATGGTCTCTCAGAGTTGGTATATTCACTTCCCGATGATAAAGCTTTATTTGAATGTGATATTGTTTTCTTTGCAACGCCTCATGGGGTTGCCATGGATAATGCTGAATCTTTTCTTGAAAAAGGCGTCAAAGTTGTTGATTTGGGTGCTGACTTTAGGATTAATGATGCTGACTTATGGTCAGATTGGTACAAAATGGAACACTCACAGCCTTCACTTCTTGAGGAGGCAGTATATGGTCAGCCTGAAATTAGACGAGATGCTATAAAAAATGCACGACTAGTTGCAAATCCTGGATGTTACCCAACAGCCGTTCTTCTGGCCTTAAAGCCTCTTCTTGAGAGTGGCTTAATTGATATCTCAAACATAATTGCAGACTGCAAATCTGGAGCTAGCGGAGCAGGAAGAATTGCCAACCAAGCAACTCTTCTTTGTGAGATAACTGAAAGCTTTAAGCCATATGCAGTTGGTGGCCACAGACACTTTCCTGAAATAAAGCAAGAGCTAGAACTTATTGCTGGGAAGCCAGTTGGATTAACTTTTGTTCCCCACTTGCTTCCTATGATTCGAGGCATAGAGGCTACGATTTATGTTGACCTTGTTGATTCATCTGTCAATGTTAGGCCTTATTTCGAAAATGCCTACAAAAACGAAGAATTTGTTAAAATACTCCCTGAAGGTACTTATCCTGAAACGCGTTCAGTTAAATCATCGAACTATTGCCAGATTTCAATTCAGTATATTGAACACAGCAATAAACTAGTAATTATGTCGGTTATTGACAACTTAGTTAAGGGTGCTGCGGGACAAGCAATCCAAAATATGAACTTAATGTTTGGGCTTGCAGAAAAGGAAGGCCTTACACAGATTGGTTTACTGCCTTAAAAGCAGTCTATATATAATAATTTGGAGATGCCCTATGGTTGCCGCTGAAATTCAAGATGAAGCTGATATAGTTTTTAGTGATAGTGCTGCAAGCAGAGTGGCGCAACTCATCAAGGAAGAAAAAAACCCAGCTTTAAGGCTTCGAGTTTATATTACTGGTGGAGGATGTTCAGGCTTCTCCTACGGCTTTGCTTTTGATGAAAACCTTAAAGAAGGTGATAGTGGTGTTAATAAGCAGGGCGTTGAGTTAGTTATCGACCCAATGAGTTATCAGTATCTAATGGGTTCAACAGTAGACTATCTTGAGGATCTCCAAGGAGCAAGATTTATTGTAAGTAACCCTAATGCCAAAACCACGTGTGGTTGTGGCTCTTCTTTTTCAATTTAATAACAATATTATGACCGAATATATTCCAGGCCTAGCAGGCGTTCCAGCAACTAAATCAGCAATTTCTTCAATCGATGGAGAAAAAGGAATACTCGCTTATAGAGGCTACTCCATTCAAGATCTCGTCGAGCACTCCTCATTTGAAGAAACTGCTTTGTTGTTAATGAATGGTGAATTGCCTTCACCTAAAGAGCTGTCAACCTTTAAAAATATTTTACAAAAAAGAAATGAAGTAAAACGAAAAATCCGCCATTTACTTTGGTCGCTTCCACCAACTGGCCACTCAATGGATGTGCTTCAAACTGCAATGGCTGCAATGGCTACTTTTTACCCAGATGCTGGCGCATCAGAGCCAGACTCGGCCTATACGCAAAATGCGCTTATTAAAATAATCTCAAACATGAGCACTCTGGTCGCAATGTGGACTCGCATTAGTAGAGGATATGATCCAATTCCTCCAAGCAACAAGATGTCTTATGCTGAAAATTTTATGTACATGTGTTTTGGAGAGGAATCTGACCCAGAAATTGTTAACCTTTTAGATGCCTCCTTAATTTTACATGCCGAGCATACAATCAACGCCTCCACTTTTTCTACCATGGTGACAGCATCTACTCTTGCTAATCCTTTTTCTTCAATTGCATCAGGAGTTGGAACACTTGCAGGACCTTTGCATGGCAACGCAAATGAAAATGTGCTTCTTATGCTTGATGAAATTGGTTCTGCAAAAAATGCCCGCCCTTGGATTGAAAATAGACTCAAAAACAAACAAGTTATCTGGGGAATGGGTCATCGTGAGTATAAAACCAAAGATCCTAGAGCCACAATTCTTGAAAAAATGATTAAAACTTATATTAAGAAAAATGGCCTCAACTTATCTAACCGATTCGAAACAGCGCTTGAAGTTGAAAGCATCTGTGATGAGTTATTGTCTCAAAAAGGTGTCTATCCCAACGTTGACTTTTATTCTGGCATCCTTTACTCAGAAATATTTAACTTTACCAAAGAACACTTTACTCCTATTTTTGCCATGGCTCGTTCAGCTGGATGGGTAGCTCATTGGCATGAGCAGGTTAGTCACAATAGAATCTTTAGGCCGACACAGATATATACTGGTGCTGACTTTAGGGACTACCCCTCTAGTTAATAATGGACAAGACTACACACTTTGGCTTTAAACAGGTCGACGTTGAAAAAAAACAAGGCCTAGTTAAGGGTGTATTTGACTCAGTTGCAGGCAAATATGATCTCATGAATGATGTCATGTCAATGGGAACCCACCGCCTGTGGAAAAACTACACAATCTCTAGTAGCAATGTATCAGAAGGAGATCATGTTCTTGATATTGCTGGAGGAACAGGTGATCTAGCTATAAAGTTTAGAAAAAAAGTGGGCGAATCTGGAAAGGTTATCTTATCTGACATCAATGGCTCAATGCTGAATGAGGGTAGAAAAAATCTTTTGAATCATGGCATTATTGATGTGGACTTTGTTCAGGCCAATGCTGAATCTCTCCCATTTGAAGACAACACATTTGATTGTGTAAGTATTGCGTTTGGCTTAAGGAATGTAACAAATAAAGATGTTGCCCTTCAGCAAATGTATCGTGTTTTAAAAAAAGGTGGCACATTACTGATTTTGGAGTTTTCTAAAGTTGAAAATGAGATGCTTAAAAAAATATACGATTTATACTCGTTCAACGTTATACCAAAATTTGGTGAATTTTTTGCAAATGATGAAGATAGTTATCAATACCTTGCGGAATCAATTCGCAAACACCCTGATCAAGAAACCTTGAAGTCTATGGCGCTTGATGCTGGGTTTGGTTTTTGTGAGTATCACAATCTTACGGGTGGCATAGTCGCACTTCATAAAGCAATCAAAACTTAATTACTATGTTTCGCCTCGCTATTGAAAAAGCTCTTAACCACATGGTAAATGTTAATGACATTAACATAACGCGCCTCGATAATAGTCTAGTTAGCGTGTATGTTGATGATATTGATTTAAGGCTTTTTTTTCTGTGTCTAAATTCTCGCATTTTCGTCATAGAAAATAGTGAGCAAAAAAATACTAATGTTGATATCACTCTCAATAAAAAAGCCTTTTTAGCTTTATTTAAAGGTATATCTTTTGAAGATTTAATTGAAAGCGAAGATATTGAAATTAATGGAAGCATTAAAACAGCACAGCAGTTGGCTGACTTACTTGCATTATCCTCTATTGACATTGAAGAGCTTATTTCTCAATATACTGGGGACATTATTGCGCATCAGCTTGGACAAACATTAGATAGGATTAAAGGCTCGTCATCTCAGGAAAAGGATTCATTTGTTGAAAACTTAAAAAATGAATTTACCACTCTTTTGATTGCCCCTAGTCGGTCTAAATTTTTTAAAAAAGCGCGTTCTAGATGAAAAGCTTTTTTCGCTTCCTTGGCATATCAAGGACTCTAATTCGGTATCGATTAGATCATCTTATATTATCTACTTCGCTCTTAAAAAGCCTCAAGCCACTAATTTATTTGACGCCATGGCATTACTTTCCGAGCAAAAAATTTACTCGAGGTGAAAGAATTCGCCTTGCACTCGAAGAACTAGGCCCAATATTTATTAAATTTGGTCAAACGCTCTCAACTCGAAGGGACCTTCTTCCAGAAGATATAGGCAATGAATTAGCAAAACTCCAAGATAAATGCCCTCCCTTTCCTGCTAAAGAATCTAAGTTGATTATTGAAAAAGCCCTTGATGAAAGCGTCTCAACCCTATTTGCATCTTTTGATGATGAACCCTTAGCCTCGGCATCTATTGCACAGGTTCATAGTGCGATTACTCATAATGAGGAAGAAATTATTATTAAGGTTGTTCGCCCAGGAATAGAAAAACAAATTAAAAGAGATATTCGCCTACTTTATGCATTTGCAGGCTTAGCTGAAAAGCATCCTGACGGCAAAAGACTGAGGCCAAGAGAAGCGGTTGCTGAATTTGAAACTATCATTTATAACGAACTTAATATGATGGTTGAAGCAGCTAATGCATCTCTACTTAGAAAGAACTTTAGTGACTCTAGCCTTCTTTATGTTCCAAAAGTACACTGGGATTATTGCCGCTCTAACATACTAGTAACTGAGCGCATTTATGGAACTCCAGTAACTAATATTGAGGCCTTAAAGAGTACTGATACAAACCTTCGAACTCTTGCTGAAAATGGTGTGGTGATTTTCTTCACCCAAGTGTTTGATCATAATTTTTTCCATGCTGATATGCATCCAGGAAACATTTTTGTTGGTGAAAATGATCAATATATTGGTGTTGATTTTGGCATTATGGGCACCCTAACAGAGGCCGATCAATACTATCTTGCTCAAAACTTTTTAGCGTTTTTCAATCAGGATTATAAAAAAGTAGCTCAAGTCCATCTTGAGTCAGGGTGGATACCAGAAGGAACAAACGTCTTAGAGTTTGAAAACGCCATTCGAAGCGTTTGTGAACCGATATTCGAAAAACCTTTAAGTGAAATTTCTTTTGGTCAAGTTTTATTAAGCTTACTAAAAGAGGCCAAACGTTTTGATATGGAAGTTCAGCCTCAACTTCTATTACTCTATAAAACGTTACTAAACATTGAAGGGTTAGGTCGAACTCTATACCCTGAACTTGACCTTTGGGCAACTGCAAAGCCTTACCTTGAAAAGCTTGCCAAAGACAAATACAGCTTAAAAAACACTGTTAAAAAAATCTCTGCTCAACTCCCTGAACTTATTTTAGAATTACCCGAAATCCCTATGTTGGTTATTAACGCTTTAAAACAAATTGAAAAAGGCTCGCTTAAACAAGAAAATTCAAAAAAACAAACAGAAGCGATTCTCTCTCAACTTCGAGAAAATTCTCTAAAGGAGCGTGCGACTATTATTGCAATATCGCTTCTTGCACTCACAGGGTTCCTTGTTACTCAATCAATCTGGACTTATGCAGCAGTAAGTGCATTTTCCAGCCTTATATTCTGGTTTAAATCTCGCTAAAGAAACTCAACAAGACGTAAAAATTGGAAGTTTTATGGGTTTAGTCATCTAGTAAAAAAGTTGGCATCTTGTAGTACATATCAACTGAGTTATCTATTATTTTTACTTTTTTTTCAGGGCCTTGTTCCCAACATTTAACTGATGTAATCATTGCGTTTTGAGATAAAACCAAAACCTTACTAAGCGGAGGAGTGGCTATGCCGTCTGAAGCCTTTATTGGCTTATCATTTTTATCATAAATGGCACACTTAATACTTGTAACTTCATTAGTACTGATGAAAATTGAAGTGCTATCAGTTAGCTCTTTTCTCTCAAAAGAAAAGCTCTCAACTATAATTCCATCGGGATCTCCATCAATTGTAGCCATTTTATTAATTTCATCAGCAGAAATTGAATGGGACGTTAAAAAAAGTACAATTAGGAATAATTTTGTCATAATAAGTGAGTCTAAGTCTTAGGCAAAAAGTTAAACATTGATTAGGAGCCTTTATACTAAGACTATATTAAGCTGATCAGCCGTTAGTATTTCCTGATATCTCTCCATTTTCCAAAATGTACTCTGCCGCTCTTACACCATCTTCATAGAAAATAGATTTACCATTAAGAATACCATTTTTATATTCTTGCTCGGACTCTAAAAGACCATCTTCATTCCAAGCAGTTAGAACTCCTTCAAGTTTATTATCTTCATAAAAACCTGCTGAAGCTTTCTTCCCATTCTCATACCAATAAGTCAGCGTTCCTGCAAGCTCATTATTTTCATAGAATCCCTCTGAAGCTTTTTTGCCACTTTCATACCAGTAAGTTTCCCTTCCATATTTAATGCCATCTTTATAAGTTGTCTCTAGCCTCATGCCATTATCTAAATTCTCAGTATGTAGTCCATTTGTATTTTTATTCATAGTAAGATTATATTTGATTTTGCCTTAAAGTCCAAATTTCGTTTGATGCCTGAGTGCACCCCAATGATGACTATAGCAAAAGAAATTCGGGTAAAATAATGCTCCAGCCTATCTGGTCGCAAGACGGGCAATATTGGTTACACCACTAAACGTGGTGTTTTTTTATTTATTGGAGAACTCAAAATGAGTATTACTGTAAACGCATTAGAGCGTAAAGATCAAGGGAAAGGTGCGAGCCGCCGCTTGAGAAAAGAAGAAAGAGTACCAGGTATCGTTTATGGCGGAACTAAAGCGCCACAGATGGTAACACTAAACATTCATGAAATCACCCACTTACTAGAAAATGAAAATACATTCACTTCTGTATTAGATTTGATGGTTGATAAATCAAAAGAATCTGTTGTTTTAAAAGACATTCAGCGTCATCCTGCAAAAAATACTGTTCAACATATGGATTTTTTACGAGTAGACGCAAAACACGCTCTTGTTACAATGACTCCATTACACTTTATTGGAATGGATGAAAATGAGGCATTAAGGCTAGGAAATATGCTGAATCAATTCGTTGTTTCGGTTGAAATCTCATGCTTACCGCAAGACCTTCCAAATGGTATTGATGTAGATGTTACCAATCTAGAGATTGGTGATCATCTAACACTAACTAATCTTGTCTTGCCTAAAGGCGTTGTAATTACTTCACTTCAACATGAAGATGTTGAGGCGCATGATCAAACTGTATGTTCTGTCACGGAACCTAAAGTTATCGTAGAGGAAGAGGAAGAAATTTTAGAGTCTGATGATTCTGAAACAGAAGGCGAAGAGGGTGAATCTGATGAGGGCTCTGAAGGTTCAAAAGATGGTGACGAAAAAGAATAAAACGTTGCCAGCCTTATTGGCTCAATAAATACTTAAACGAAGCGTTGTAATGATTAAATTAATTGTTGGACTGGGAAACCCAGGAAAAGAATATCAAGGACATCGTCACAACGCCGGCTTTTGGTTTGTTGATTCATTAGCTAGTGTATTAAGCTCCAAATTTAATGGTCAGTCTAAGTTTCTAGGTGAAACTTCAACCATTAACTTTGGCTCTAAAAAAGTTCACCTTCTCAAGCCTCAGACCTTTATGAATAATTCTGGTGGCTCTATCAAAAGCTTATTGAGTTATTACAACATCAAACCTGAAGAGACTCTTGTGATTCATGATGAGTTAGATTTGCCTGTTGGCTTAATCAAGCTAAAACTTGGTGGTGGACATGGTGGTCATAACGGCCTAAGAGACACAATTAAGGCACTTGATACGAATAATTTTTATCGTCTAAGAATGGGAATAGGTCATCCAGGAACAAAAAATGATGTTGTAGATTTTGTTTTAAGCTCCCCAACTAGCTCTGAATTAAAACTAATTGAACAAGGAATGATAGAAGCATCAGGCGTTATTGAAATGCTAGTTGATGGAGATTTTGAAGCCGCTATGAAGGCCCTTCATTCCTTATAATGGAGCAAGAAGATGGGATTTAAATGTGGCATAGTTGGACTTCCAAATGTAGGTAAATCAACACTATTCAATGCGCTAACAATGGCGGGCATAGATTCAGAAAATTACCCCTTTTGTACGATTGAGCCAAACGTTGGCATCGTGCCTGTTAATGATCCTCGATTACAAGGATTAGCAAATATCGTTACTCCAGAAAAAATTTTACCAACCACAATGGAGTTTGTAGATATTGCTGGATTAGTTGAGGGCGCTTCAAAAGGTGAAGGACTAGGAAATCAATTTCTTTCAAATATTCGTGAAACAGATGCAATCCTGCACGTTGTTCGATGCTTTGAAAATGACGACATCATTCACGTTTCAAATAAAGTTGATCCACTTGATGACATAGATACAATTAATACGGAGCTTGCCTTATCCGATCTTTTTAGCGCAGACAAGGCCTACCAAAAAGCTTTAAAAAACTCCAAATCAGGGCAAAAAGAAGGCCTGCCTTTAAAAAACTTGCTTGAAAAAATCCTACCAACTCTTGAAGAAGGCCATGCAGTTAGATCTCTTGTCTTTACTGAAGAAGAGGAAAAGCTAGTTAAGGGCTTGCAATTGCTTACTTCAAAGCCAGTTCTTTATGTTGCCAATGTAAGTGAGAATGGATTTACAAATAATCCTCACTTATCTGCATTAACGAACTATGCAGATAATGAAAATAGTCAAGTTGTTGCTGTATGTGCTGATATTGAGTCTGAAATTGCTGAGCTTGATGACGAAGACAAGCAAGGTTTTTTAGATGAGATGGGGCAATCTGAATCTGGTCTTGATCGCTTAATTAAAGCGGGATATAGCTTGCTAGGGCTTCAAACATATTTTACCGCAGGCGTTAAAGAGGTTAGAGCCTGGACAATAAACATTGGAGATTCAGCTCCAATGGCCGCGGGTAAAATACATGGTGACTTTGAAAAAGGCTTTATTAGAGCTGAAACGATTTCATATGAAGACTTTATTCAATATAAAGGCGAAAAAGGGTCAAAAGACGCCGGCAAGTTGCGCTCTGAAGGAAAGGAATATGTTGTTAAAGATGGTGATGTAGTTCACTTTTTATTTAATGTATAACTGTTAATTTTTCAATGCAAAATACAAAACTACTTTTAATTTTAGATGGCTGGGGCTATTCTCAAAACTCTGAGAATAACGCAATAGCAATGGCTAATACCCCTAACTGGAATCATCTTATTGATACCTACCCTAATACGTTAATTGGAACCTCTGGAAAAAGTGTTGGACTGCCGGAAGGCCAAATGGGCAATTCAGAAGTAGGCCACTTAACAATTGGTGCGGGAAGAATTGTTGAGCAAGATTTCACCAGAATAGGTAATGACATTAAAAGTGGTGCTTTCTTCAGCAATAAAAATTTGTGCAAAGCACTTGACTCTGCTAAGGCTAATAATAAAGCAGTGCATATTCTTGGACTCTTATCTGATGGAGGAGTTCACTCGCACCAAGACCACATTTATGCGGCTCTTGAGCTGGCAAAACAAAAAGGCTGCAAAGAGGTTTATTTTCATGTCTTTACAGATGGGCGTGATACGCCGCCAAACAGTGCCTCAAAATTTATTGAACTGCTGGAGTTAAAAATCTCTGAGCTAAATTTAGGTAAAATTGTTTCAGTAGTAGGAAGGTTCTATGCAATGGATCGAGACAATCGCTGGGAGAGGGTTTCAAAAGCTTATGAATTAATATCTTCTGGAAAAGGAGATCGTAAAGCAGATTCTGCAAAAAATGCAATCCAAATGGCCTATGAAGAAGGCGAAAATGATGAGTTTATTGCTCCTACAATTATTGGTGAACCTGTAAAAATTAATAATGGCGATACAGTAATCTTTATGAATTATCGTGCAGATCGTGCAAGAGAAATAACTCAAGCTCTAACTTCAGAAATATTTGATGGATTTGATAGGCATGCGTTCAAAAAATGCAATTTTATTTGCCTCACAGAGTTCAAGAAAGACTTTAATCTTGAGTGCGCTTATCCTCCAATATCTGTCTTTAACACTCTGGGTTACTATATTTCAAGCCTTGGTTTTAGTCAGCTTAGAATTGCTGAAACTGAAAAATACGCACACGTTACCTTTTTCTTTAATGGGGGCGTTGAGACAATACTTGCTGGAGAAGAAAGAAAGCTTATTCAATCGCCTAATGTAAAAACTTATGATTTAAAGCCAGAAATGAGTGCATACGAATTAACTGAAAATCTTATTTCAGAACTTAAATCTCGAAAACATAAACTGGTTGTTTGTAATTTTGCCAACACAGACATGGTTGGGCACACTGGAAACCTTGAGGCGGCCATTAAAGCCGTTGAAGCAGTCGATAGCTGCTTAGGAAAAATTCACCAGGCATGTCTAGAGTCTGAAACCGAAGTCCTCATTACTGCAGACCATGGAAATGTAGAACAAATGTTAGACCCTGAAACGCAAAAAAACCATACTGCACATACAACTAATCCAGTCCCTTTAATATATGTTGGGAAAAGGAAAAGCTCACTATTGGGCCCACATATTGGTACACTTGCAGACCTAGCGCCTTCGCTTTTGGAGCTTATGGAAATTGATCAGCCAAAAGAAATGACAGGCCAAAGCCTTTTTATAGAATAAACGGAGACTAAAATGAAGCAACCAAACTTTATCGCCCCCTCAATACTTTCAGCAGATTTTGCTAAGCTTGGAGAAGAGGTTGATAATGTTTTAGTTGCTGGTGCCGACATTGTTCATTTTGATGTCATGGATAATCACTATGTGCCAAACCTTACAATTGGGCCTTTAGTTTGCGAAGCACTGAGAAATCATGGTGTTACTGCACCAATCGATGTTCACTTAATGGTCAAGCCAGTCGATAGAATTATTCCTGACTTTGCAAAAGCGGGGGCTTCTTACATCACATTTCACCCCGAAGCCTCTGATCATATAGACCGCACAATAGGGCTTATAAAAGAAAATGGCTGCAAAGCAGGTTTAGTTTTTAACCCAGCAACCTCACTTCACTATTTAGAGCATGTAATCGATCAACTTGACATGATACTGCTGATGTCAGTAAATCCAGGATTTGGAGGTCAGTCTTTCATAGCCTCGTCTTTAGAAAAATTGAAAATTGTAAGAAAATTAATTGATGAAAAAGGCCTTAGCACAAGACTTGAGGTTGATGGTGGCGTTAAAGTTGACAATATTCAAGAAATTGCGGCAGCTGGTGCTGATACATTTGTCGCCGGGTCAGCAATTTTTAATACTGAAAATTACAAGTTAACGATTGACAAAATGCGCAAAGAGCTGGCTTTAGCTAAATAACCTTTAAGACAAAATTTAAACCACCTCAATAGCCAGTTGTGAGAAAATATTCTCTTTGTTTTTTAAACTGAGCATTTATGGGAAAGTCATCCTTTTTTGGTCCTGAAACAATATCTTTGCATTCTGGTTATCAGCCAGAATCGTCTTTTGGAAGCAGAGCAGTTCCTATATACCAAACCACCTCTTATGTTTTCGAAACAGTTGACGATGCTGCAGCTCTTTTTAATATTGAAAAAGGTGGTCACATATATAGCCGAATGACCAATCCAACAGTTGCGGTTTTAGAGCAGCGAATTGCTGCACTTGAAGGTGGTGTTGGAGCTATTTGTACTGCTTCAGGCATGAGCGCACTTTTTGTTACTTTTATTAGCCTGTGTTCTGCAGGAGATCATATTGTAAGTGCGTCACAAATTTATGGTTCGACAGCAACACTTCTAAAACACACTCTTAAAAGGTTTAATATAGAATGTACCTTTGTTTCTATAAATGATGAAAAAGCCCTAAAAGACGCAATACAAGAAAATACTAAGCTTGTGTTTTGTGAGTCAATAGGAAATCCAGGGCTCGAGGTTTCTGACCTTCCTAAAATTGCTGAAATCGCCCATCAAAATAACTTGCCGCTTGTTGTGGATGCTACTTTTGCTACGCCTGTATTATGCAAGCCTTTAGAGCACGGCGTTGATGTAGTTGTTCACTCAGTCACAAAATGGATTGGTGGGCATGGAGTTGCTGTTGGAGGGGTAATTGTTGATGGCGGTTCTTTTGACTGGGGTTCTAGCAACAAACACCCAACCCTAACAACACCTTATGAGCCATTTCATGGTATAAATTTTTGGGAAGAATTTGGTCCCTCTGCCCTATCAATGAAAATTAGAGCAGAATCAATGCGTGATTTTGGTCCAGCAATGAGCCCTCATAGTGCATTTTTGATTCTTCAAGGAATAGAAACTCTCACCCTTAGAATGAATCAACATGTAAAAAATGCGGTTAAACTTGCAAAGTGGCTCCTAGAACAATCCGCTGTTATGTGGGTTAACCATCCAGATTTACCCGAAAACCCAACTTATGAAATTGCTCAAAAGCTATTTCCAAATGGTGCTGGCTCTATGCTTTGCTTTGGGGTCAAAGGGGGCAGAGAAGGTGGTGCGGCATTTATCAATGCACTAAAATTATCATCTAATTTAGCAAATGTTGGTGACTCAAGAACCTTAGTTCTTCATCCAGCTAGTACTACTCACTCGCGCCTTGATGAAGAAGCAATGAAAGCAGCTGGAAGTAGTGTTGACTTAATACGCGTATCTGTTGGAATAGAATCTGTAACAGATATTATTAGTGACTTCAAATCTGGGCTTAAAGCAGTAGAAAAGGCAATTTCATAATGAATATTGTTGTTGATGGAGAAAATATTTTTGTAGCCACCGGTGGCTGTGCATTTGATCCCAAAAAACCTACTGTGGTGTTTATTCATGGAAGTGGTCTAGACCATAGGTCTTGGGCCCTTCAGGCTAGATGGTTTGCTTTTCATGGTTTTTCAGTATTTGCACCTGACCTGCCAGGTCATAGCCTTTCAGAAGGTAAGCCTTTAAAAACAATTGAAGAGATGGGCAAATGGCTTGGAAAAACTCTTAAACTAGCAGGCTGTGAATCAATACATCTTGTTGGCCACTCTCAAGGATTTCTTGTTGCTTTGGAGACAGCCAGCTCTTTAGGGGCAAAACTAAAAACACTAACTGCTGTTGCAACTGCTGCCTCAATACCTGTTAACGAAGCTCTGGTTGACGCAGCCAAAAAGACACCTATTGATGCAGCTGATATGTTGCTCAAGTGGGGGTTTGGCTCTCAGTCACAATCAGGTAGTAGTGCTGTTCCAGGAATGCAGCCTATAGGAATTGGTCGACAAATAATGGCTAATAATCCCCTAGCAGAAGATCTTATTGCTTGCACTGAATATAAAAATGGCATAAATTGTGCTAAAAATATCAACATTCCATCTAATGTTATTCTCGCAACAGAAGACAAAAATACGCCTCTTCGATTCGGCTTAGAATTAGCTGAGCTGCTGAATGCTGAGACCACGACTATTTCTAATGCAGGCCATATGCTTCCAATAGAGTCTCCAAAAGATACTCTTGACGCTATTAAATCATTCATTCTAAAAAACTCTTCATGACAAATCAAATTAAAAAAGTTGGCGTTATTGGCGCCGGAACAATGGGGGCTGGAATTGCTGGTCAAGTTGCAAATGCTGGGGTAGAAGTCTGGCTTCTTGACCTTCCTAGTGAGGGTGAGAACGTAAACAGCCTAGCGGCTAAAGGCCTTGAAAGGCTTAAAGACCCAGACATGCCTGGCCTTATGAGTAAAGAGGCGGAAAGCCTTATAAGAATTGGAAACACGCGTGATCACTTCCATGAGCTTGAGGATTGCGATTGGATTGCTGAAGCTGTTGTAGAGAGGCTTGATATTAAGCAAGCCCTTTATCAAAAGTTAAATGAAGGCTGTAAAGAGTCAACCATTATTACCTCTAATACCTCAACGATTCCCATTAGTCTTCTGACAAAAGGAATGCCAAAAAAGTTTTGTGAGCGCTTTGCAATAACTCATTTTTTCAACCCAGTTAGATTCATGAGATTACTTGAATTGGTGCGTGGTGAATTTACTAGAGATGAAGTAATTGATACTCTTGATTTATTTAGTGAGAAAATACTTGGAAAAGGTGTTGTCTCATGCTCAGATACGCCTGGCTTTCTTGCTAATAGAGTAGGTGTTTTTGCTATCCAGTGTGCCCTTCATAAAGCCTTTGAATATAAGCTATCACCAACAGAAGCGGATGCTTTTTTTGGCAGACCTCTAGGTCTTCCAAAGACAGGGGTTTTTGGACTATATGATTTAATAGGCATTGATCTTATGGCTGATGTTGTCAAAAGCCTCGTAAGTATACTTCCAGAAAATGATGCTTTTCATAAGTACTCGTCTCAAATTAAGTTTATGAGCAAAATGATTGCAAATGGCCAAACTGGAAATAAAAATGAAAAAGGTTTTTATAAACAAATTGGTGATGAAAGACAAGTAATTGATTTATCGAATGGAAGTTATGGTCCTCATGAGCGCTTAAAGACCCCTCTTCTTGAAGAGGCAGAAAAAATTGGGGTCTCTTTTATTATTAAAGACACAAGCCCGTATGGTCTTTATATATGGGATGTTATTTCAGAAACGCTCTGCTATGCTGCTTCTCTGGTACCAGAGGTCACTGATGATTTAACGCAGATAGATGATGCTATGAAGCTTGGCTATAACTGGGTTCAGGGGCCATTTGAGCTGTTAGATGAAATTGGAATTGAGTACTTTGTTGACAGACTACAAGCTGATGGTAGAGACGTTCCAGAGTTTCTTCTTAAGGCTATTAACAATAAATTTTATATCAATTCAAAATCTGGATTAAGCTCCCTTTCACCTAGTGGAAATCTAAAACCAATTATCAGGCCAGATGGTGTGCTTAGATTTTCTGAAGTGCGACAAACCCTCAAAGCAATCAATTCAAATGAGTCTGCTAGCTGGTTTGAATACGAAGGCGCGGCAATTGTTGAGTTTCACTCAAAAGCTAATGCTCTTGATAGTGGGTCTTTAGATATGATTTCTGATGCAATATCTGAGTCTGAAAAAAAGGGCTTACGAGGCGTGGTAATTCACAATGACTTCCAGCATTTCTCATGTGGGGTTAGTCTTTGGAGTGTTAGAAATTGCTTTGAAAAAAATGACTTTGATGCTCTTGATGCATTTCTTATTTACTTTCAAAACACAATGCTACAAATGAGAAATTCAAAACTACCTGTAATTGCTGCCCCTGTTGGCATGTCAATTGGTGGTGGCTTTGAAGTTGTCCTTCATGCGGATCATGTTGTTGGTCATGCTAACTCTGTCATGGGCCTTGTTGAGTCATTTATGGGGGTTGTTCCAGCTGGTGGTGGATGTAAAGAAACACTATATAGGTGGTCTGAAAGTCTAGGAGACGGTCGGAAAGGTGCCTGGAAATCATTTATGAATATTGGACTTGGTAGAAAAGCCAACTCTCCACAAGAAGCTGATGCTCTATCAATGAGAAGAGCTAATGATGTCTTTCATATGAATAGAGACCGCATACTGACTGATGCGCTTTCATCGATTGAGACAACCTCAAAAGCAAAAGCCCGAAATCCCCTCGCACTTTCTGGCGTAGACCACTTTGAAGAAATGCTGCAATGGCTTACAACAAATCATAAAAATGGCATGCTTACGCCACATGATGTGACTGTTGGAACTGAGATTGGAAGAATTATGACTGGTGGAAATTGTGCTTCTGGTACTATTTTTACTGAACAAGATATTTTAGATGCTGAGCGCTCTTCATTCCTCACTCTTGCTCAAACGCAAGAAACGCAAGCAAGAATTGTATCTATGTTAGATAATGGAATTACGCTTAGAAATTAACCGTTAATGCTATGAAAAAAAATCCTGCAAATTTTATACCTCTTTCACCGCTTTCGTTCTTACATAGAACAGCGGATGTTTATGGTCAGCACACTTCTGTAATTTATGAAAATAGAGCTTACACTTGGAGTGAGTCAAGAGAAAGATGCGTTCGAATTGCCTCAAGTCTAAAAAGTTATGGCATAAAGCCAGGTGATACTGTCTCGGTACTGGCATTTAACACCCCAGAAATGTTTGAATCACATTTTTCAATTCCAATGGCTGGCGCAATCCTAAACACTATAAATATTAGACTTGATGCCGCAACAATTGCATACATTTTTGACGACAGTAATGCAAAGATGCTCTTTGTTGACAGAGAGCTTTTTGCAGTTGCATCTGAGGCCCTCTCTATGACTTCAGTTAGTCCAAAAATAGTAGTAATAAACGATTCTTTTGCTGAATCACAGCCTGATATTTCTTCAGATATAACTGATTATGAATCTCTAGTTGTAAATGGAGATCCTCTATATAACTGGCAAATGCCTGATGATGAGTGGAGCCCACTTTCACTCAGCTACACCTCTGGAACAACTGGAAAACCTAAAGGCGTCGTCTATCATCATCGTGGCTCTTATTTAATGAGTATGGGTACTGTGATTGGCTGGAGCCTTCCCAACCACCCGGTTTATCTGTACTCAGTTCCATTATTTCACTGCAATGGCTGGGGCCATGCTTGGACAATGGCTGCGATCGCTGGAACTATAGTTTGCCTTAGGACTTTTGCCCCTGAAAAAGTATTTAACCTCCTTGAACAGCATAATGTAACTCACTTTGGTGGAGCTCCTATAATGCTCAATATGCTTGCCAACGCGCCTAAAGAAACGCAAAAATATTTTGAGAGAGAAATTAAAGTAATGACTGCTGGCGCACCTCCTCCTGCAAAGGTTTTAGAGAGCATGATGAAACTAGGATTTAATGTTATGCATGTATATGGATTGACTGAAACGTATGGACATATCCTTCAAGCCGCACCTCAAGCATCTTGGCTTAATGAGAGTCCAGCCGAGCTTGCTAAATTAAGCTCAAGGCAGGGAGTAAGATTCCCAATGACCGAGGATGTTAGCGTCATTGATCAAGAGACTGGGCAGCGAGTTCCGCATGACGGAGAGGCGATTGGTGAAATTGTAATTCGCTGTAACACTTGTATGATGGGCTATTGGAACAGCCCCAAGGCAACAGAAGAGGCATTTGCAGGTGGCTGGTTTCATAGTGGCGACCTAGCAGTAATTCATAGTGATGGCTATATTCAAATTAAAGACAGATCAAAAGACATCATCATATCGGGTGGTGAGAATATTTCTTCCGTGGAGGTTGAAAATGTACTTTATCAACATCCTGCAGTCGGAGAAGCAGCAGTTGTAGCAATGCCAAATGAGACTTGGGGAGAAGTGCCGTGTGCATTTGTAGAACTCAAGTCTAACCAAGAGGCTTCTGAAGATGAGCTTATAGCCTTTTGCAAAAACAATATGGCTAAATTTAAAAGGCCAAAAAAAGTTGTCTTTGGGCCGCTGCCAAAAACCGCAACTGGGAAAATACAAAAACACGAGCTTAGAGCGTCAGTTAAAAACCTAGGAGAAGAATAATGTCATACTATACTGCGCCTGTAGAAGATATGAGTTTTGTATTAAAAGAAGTTGTTGAAATTGAAAAACTTTGTAATGAGATAGGCCTTGATGCTTCAACAGTTGACATAATTGATACTGTTTTAGATGCTGCAGGAAAGCTTGCAAAAGAAGAGATAGAACCAATTAACAAAACTGGTGACTCAGAGGGTTTAAAAATTGACAGCTCTGGCAAAATCACTACTGCAACTGGTTTTAAAGAGGCGTACCAGCACTTTGTTGAAGGAGGATGGGGCTCGTTACAATTCTCACCTAATTATGGAGGACAAGGCGTCCCTTTTGTCGTTGCTGCAAGCGTTCAAGAAATGTGGCATTCGGCAAACATGTCATGGGGTCTGTGCCCTCTCCTTACCCAGGGAGCAGTGGAAGCAATAACTCTAAATGCAAATGAGGAACTCAAACAGCGCTACCTTCCAAAGCTTATATCTGGTGAGTGGAGCGGCACGATGAATCTTACTGAAGGTGATGCAGGGACAGATGTTGGTTCGCTTAAAACGCGAGCAACTCCAAACGGTGATCATTATTTAATCCGTGGTCAAAAAATTTATATCACTTGGGGCGAGCACGATATGTCTGAGAATATCATTCATTTAGTGTTGGCCCGACTGCCAAACTCTCCTCAGGGTGTTAAAGGCATATCTTTGTTTTTAGTGCCAAAGATTCTTGTCAATGATGATGGCTCCCTTGGAGAGTCAAACGACTTAAAAGCATTATCAATTGAGCACAAAATTGGAATTCATGCTTGCCCGACGTGCGTCATGAGCTATGGAGAAGAAGATGGGGCAATTGGCTACTTAGTTGGCGAGGAAAATAGAGGTATTCAGTGTATGTTCACAATGATGAATAATGCAAGACTCACAGTTGGACTCCAGGGAGTATCAGTTTCAGAACGTGCGTACCAACAAGCGCTTAGTTTTTGTAATGAACGTGTTCAAGGAATTGCTCCAGGATTTCAAGAGCCTGGTCCAATCGCTAGGCATCCTGATGTGCAAAGAATGTTAGCAAACATGAAATCCATTACCGAAGCATCGAGAGCTTTAGCCTATTCCGCTTGTGCAGAAGTTGACTATTCTGGAAGCGACTTGCCAGCAGAATTATTAGAAAAACATAAAAGGAAACTTGGAGTCTTAACGCCGGTTGTAAAGGGCTGGTGCACTGAAACCGCACAAGAAGTTGCCTCTGTCAGCCTTCAGTGTCACGGAGGAATGGGCTATGTTGAAGAGACTGGAATTGCTCAGATTTTAAGGGATGCACGCATACTTCCAATCTATGAAGGGACCAATGGAATTCAAGCAATGGACCTCATTGGTAGAAAAATCATTAGCGATGATGGGCTTGGAGTTAGGGAGCTTATTTTAGAAATGCAAGAATGTGTCGAAGCCCCATCATTATCAAAGCTGATTTCCACGTCGCAGATTGATCGGTTTAAAAAGTCTCTTGATGATCTTGAAGAAACTGTTTCGATTATTACTAAAAACTCTGATGACAAAGAATTTACTGGAAAAATTGCCTTTGATACACTCATGATGATTGGAACTATTTCAGCAGCTTGGCAAATGCTTTTAAGCGTTGAGAGGGCATCATCTGCTTTTAAAAACAACACATCATCTTCTGAATTTTTAAAAGAAAAAACTGAAACTGCAAAACACTATCTAGACTTTATCATGCCAAGATATCTATCAAATTTTTCAACAATATCTGCGTGTACGAATTAATTACATTTACCCTATTGCAATAATATTGCATTTAGGATATATTATCCTGTTTTAATTAAACAGGACTCAAAAATGTTAAAACTTAGCTTTCTTTCGTTGCTATTAATTTCTTCTTTTGCAAGCGCAGAGGAAGAAAGGCGTGCAGATGCACATGCCCACGGACTAAACAATTTTTCAATGGTAATCAGTCAAAATCAAGTTGCTATTACTTATGAAATGCCAATAGTTCAACTACTTGATGAACATGACGAGCATGATGAACATGACGAGCATGATGAACATGACGAGCATGATGAGAATGATGAACATGACGAGCATGATGAACATGAGACATGACGAGCATGATGAACATGACGAGCATGAGAGCATGAGACATGACGAGCATGATGAACATGACGAGCATGACGAGCATGACGAGCATGACGAGCATGACGAGCATGACGAGCATGATAAGTTAACCGTATCAGATGAATCATTAGCTGAATTTCAAAATTATTCACAATTATTTGCATTTCCTAAAGGTGCTAATTGTGACTTAGTTTCATTTAAATCTGAACTTCACAGTGTCTCAACAGAAGGAGATCACAAAGATGTCGAATTATCATATGAGTTTTCTTGCAATGAGCCAAGCCAATTAAAGAGCATTACCATTAATGCATTCAATCACTTCAGCGAACTAGAAAATTTATACTTCGAGGCAGTAATAAACAATAAAGCGCTAACAAAAAGCCTAAAATCTGACGTCGATAAAGTAATATTTTAAATGAGAATCTGATGTTAGAAACACTAGGACTGGAATACCATTATCAGCACGGTAAAAAAATTGTGTTTCCAGAAATAGAGGTTAAAAGGGGACAGCGATTATTGATTAGTGGCTTTTCAGGCTGTGGTAAAACTACTCTACTCAGCCTGATTGCTGGCGCCTTAAAACTTCAAGCTGGTGATATTAAGTTTGATGGCATTAATTACTCTTCAATGTCCTCCCTGCTTTTGGATAAATTTAGAGCAGATCACATCGGCTATATTTTTCAAACACTTAACCTTATTCCATTTTTAAGTGTTTCAGAAAATATAGCATTGGGTATTAGATTCTCTCAATCTAGAAAATCTAAAGTCAATGATCTAAATCAAGAAATCACTAGACTGGTCAAATCACTAGGGCTAGGAAAAGAGGTTTTAACAACTCCAGTAAACCGCCTAAGTGTTGGTCAGCAACAAAGAGTTGCAGTTGCTAGAGCTCTGCTTGGCAAGCCAGATTTAATTTTAGCTGATGAGCCAACCTCTGCTCTTGA
Source organism: uncultured Candidatus Thioglobus sp. (assembly GCA_905182815.1). Lineage (GTDB taxonomy): Bacteria > Pseudomonadota > Gammaproteobacteria > PS1 > Pseudothioglobaceae > Pseudothioglobus. The sequence continues at coordinate 13,922 of CAJJCX010000004.1, read as the reverse complement.
TGCTGAAACGACTAAAAAATTTTTAAATGAGGTGATGGACGCCTTTGACTCAACCAAACAGGCAATAATTATGGTGAGTCATGACGCCTCTATTACACATTACTTTGACACTGTCATAGATTTGAATAAACAGCATGCTTAGTCTTTTGCTTAAATCAATGCGCTCAAGGATTATTCCGACATCGCTTGTGACGATATCTTTGATGGCTTCAATGGTTCTGCTATTAAGCATAGAGAGAATTCAACAAGGCACAGAGGAAGGCTTTAATCAAAGTATTTCAGGTGTTGATGCAATTATTGGACCAAGGTCGAGCTCTCTTGAATTGGTTTTATACACAGTTTTTCATCTTGGTAGGCCCACAAACAACATCACAACGAAGACTGTCAATGATATTAAGCAGAGAAGTGATATAAGTTGGCTGGTTCCAATTGCACTAGGTGATAGTCATAGAGGGTTTAGGGTTGTAGCGACTCAATCAAATTACTTTGAGCACATTAAATACGGCAACAATCAATCATTGATTTTTTTGAACGGAGTAGCATTTTCTGAACTATCGGAGGCAGTCTTGGGGTCTGATGTTGCTGAAAGACTTAATTACAATGTTGGTTCAGAAATTCAAATCACCCATGGCTCAGTTGAGTCAATAGGTAGCAAGCATGATGACTTTTCATTTAAGGTTACAGGAATTCTTAAGAAAACAGGAACCCCAATTGATCAAGCTATTTTTTTGGACCTAAAGGGCTATGAGCTGCTTCACCTTGGATGGATGAGTGGGAAAAAAGTATTCAGCCTTGATGATATTGACTTGTCGTCTCTGCCAGCTGGAGCTTTAGACCCAAAAACAGTTACAGCTGCTTTTGTGGGCCTTAAATCAAAGATAACTTTATTTAAATTTACCAAGAGTATTAGAGAATACTCGAAGGAGGCTATATCTGCTGTAATACCGGGCATAGCATTGTCAGAGCTTTGGTCAATTGTTGGGTTAGTTGATAAAGGATTTCAGCTTCTAAGCTGGATTATTATTGCAATCAGCCTCATAGCAATGGTAACTTTAATTATTGCCAGTTTGGATAACCGTAAACAGGAAATGACAATTTACAGAGCCAATGGGGCCTCGCCAAAATTTTTAGCCATAATGGTAATATGTGAGTCTCTTGTAATTGGATTGGTTGCAATTATTGGTGCAATTATTCTGGTGACAATTGTGACTTACTTTGCAACCAATCAGTTAAACTTGGCTTTAGGCATTTCACCTTCGTTTAAGTGGATCAGCTTGGAGGAAATTAAGGTTTTTGGCTTGATCTTATTTGCTGGAGTATTAAGTAGTTTGGTTCCAGCAGTCATGGTTTTTAGAAAAAATTTACATCAAACATTAAGCTAGTCTGCATGTTAAAAAAAATATCCCTCTCCATTTTAATTTTTTTCTCGTTAAGCTCTTTTGCCATTGTAGTTACTGATGAGTATTTATCCACAATAGAAGAAAACTGGCTAAGCCTTGAGCCAGCTGATGCATATGATTTTATTCCAGAAGATCTGACCTATGAAATCTATAATAGCCCAGAGTTTCAAGCAAAATTAGAAGAGGCTGGAACAAAACTAAATAAATTGCTAGAAGGAGAAGATATTGCACTTGCTGGATTCATGGTTCCAATTGAATATGTAGGATCTGACATTAGCAAGTTTTTGCTTGTCCCTGAAGCTGGTCAGTGCATCCATGTTCCGCCCCCACCTCTAAACCAAACACTGATTGTCGATGTGTCAAACAATCCAATAAAGTTTCGCGATTTATACGTACCAATAATTGTTTATGGGAGAATATCTGTAGGATCGCAAAGTTTTGATATTGCTGATAGCGGATATGCCATTACTGATGCAGTTGTTGAGACGCTGCATTTTAGTGACGAGGAGTATAGAAAAAACGAAGAGGAAAGTGATGATTAATAACGCAAAATTAATGTCTAAATGTTTAGAGTCTGGAAAAAGTGCTACGCCTCAAAGAATGTCAATTATTAATGAACTAGACTCTGCAAGAAAAAATCTTTCTGCCTATGATCTGAGGGACTCTTTAAAAGATAAAGGCCATTCATTTAATATTAGTACAATTTATAGGGTCTTAAGCTTTTGGATTGATGTGGGCGTTGTTCATAAAATGGACTCAAGCAATACTTATCTAGTTTGCAATGATAGCCACACAAACCACTTTCATGTCTTGCTTAACTGTACTAGTTGTAAATCTGTGGAAGAGTCTTGTCAGCTTTCAGCTCAACTTTCTTTACCTAAAAGCAACAAGTTTTCAGTTAATAACTCTCAAGCTGTAGAGCTTAGTGGGCTCTGTAAGATGTGCCAGTAGATAAAAAAACTATTTAACTGCTTATTCTCACCATAAGTTCATTTTTACGAAACATTGGCAGCGTCCATGGTGAATTAAATTGAGCAACCATAAAGCCTCCTTTTATTTCAATCTTGTTTTTTAAAAGCAACTCTGAAAGTTTTTTTTGATAGTTTATGCTTCTAGATTCAGTAGCCCAGCCCCCAAAAGATAGAACAGCGACTTTACCAAGACTCTCTTTCTGAATTGAAACTTCACTTATGTTGGCTTTGGGGAGGTCGCTCATAGAGTGTTCTTTGGGCATTATAAAAGAAATGTTATAAGACTTAAGCCCCTCAGAAGGGCAATCAGCAATAACAGGTGCAGTCATGGCAATTTTCATTTCTTTATCATTGCCACCAAAAATATAACTTGCAATTCTTCTGAATCCAGAAGATGTTGAGGCTTTGTAGTCGGCCTGAACTTTTGTTGTAGCAATAACCATGTCACTATAACGACGAACTTCAAAGCCTTCACACTTGGATATTATTTTATATTCAGGGGTTTCAATTGCCATTTTTTTAGTTTGAGTTATTTTTTTCCAAAATAAGGAATCAATATGGGTGTGTTGTTCTTGTATTCAAGATACTCCTTGTCATTGCCCCATTTTTTTTCAGCTTTTTCTTCTAAAAAAGGCAGTCCACTTATTTTAGTTAAGAGAAGATAGACAAAAACTGGCGACACAAGGGTTAAAAACTGCCAGCCTGAGAGAAGTGGGAGCGATATAATTGCAATGCCCGTCCAAAGAACAATCTCCCCAAAATAGTTTGGGTGGCGTGATATAGACCACAATCCAAGTGTTATAAATTTATCCTTATTTTCAGGGATTTCACTAAAGCTCTTTTTTTGTTTATCTGCGACAGCCTCGAAAGCAAACCCTAAAACCCAGAGGGAAAATCCTGCTATAAAAAATAAGTCAAGAGCTGCATGCTGATTTAAAACAATAATGGTAACAGCATTTGCTGTCGTTAAGAAAACCCATAGGGCTGAAAGAGTCCATGTCATTAAAAATTTTGGCAACGATTTCTTGATCTCCCTAAACCTTTTGTCTTCTCCACTTTTAACTATTCTTATGTAGAGAAATGTCCCAAGTCTTAGCGTCCATATAGATACAAAAATAGCCACAATAGTCGAGCGCATAGAAACTTGCATTCCTTGGCCTAAAAGTGCAAATATAGAAGTAGCAACTAGAAGTAGAGTTGCGATCATTCCTGTAAAGTCAAAATATTTTTCTGAGCTTGTTACAAGCGAAGGGATTGCAACAATCCAGTGCACAATAAAGCTAACAGCGGCACATAAAAGTATGGCTGGCACGCCGTAAAGTACAGCGCCCTCAACTGTTGCAGCATTTGCAACAAAATAGGCTGTCAAAATACATAAAATAATAGCAACAAGGTCCTTGATATTATCCATTATGGCCTCTCAAAAAGATAGTGGGAAACACCCCATTCAGAGCCACTTTTAAAGCCAAAAAGAACCTCGCATGACATGAAAAAAATGCGCCACCTTTGAAACCAAATGCCTGCTTCATCTTTGCCATAAGTTTTTTCGAATAATTTAAGCACTTCAGCTTTATTTTTATCCATCTTGTTAAGCCATGCGAGCGAGGTTTTTTCATAGTGAGTTCCATCTACCCTCCAATCTTTCTCAATTTTCATCCGACTTGGAAAACAGGTTAGGAGCCTATGAGAAGGCATCTGACCGCCACTAAAAAACTCTCTAGCCATCCAGTCTCCCTCATCTTGGTCTTCAAAGGGATAGGCAATTTCTTTATGAGAAAAAATATGAACAAAAAGTTTTCCATCTTTTTTTAACCAGCCACTTACTCTTTTTAGAAGCTCACCATAGTTGCGCATATGTTCAAACATTTCGATTGAAACAACACGATCAAAGCTTTTATCAATTGAAAAGTCGTTCATGTCTGCTGTTATAACCTTGATATTTTCTATCTTTAATTTCTTACATTTGTTCTCAATAAACTGCCTCTGGTCCTTTGAATTACTAACAGCAGTAATTTTGCTATTAGGGAAATTTTGTGCCATATAAAGAGTCAAGGAGCCCCAACCACATCCTAATTCTAAAACCTCTTGGCCATCTGAAAGGGATGCCCTTTCACAAGAAAGCTTTAACATCTCCAGCTCTGATTCGTCTAGAGACGAAGCACCCTTTGGCCAATAACCAGAACTGTATTTTAAGTTCGAGCCCAGGACCAATTCAAAAAGCCTTGGTGGAACCTCATAGTGCTGTTCATTTGCTTTTTCTGGAACCAGAGCAATTGGGCTTTCATTTAAAAAGTCAATCCAAGATGAGTGTCTTTTTTCCATTTCAAGCTTGCCAATGCTCGTTGCCTCTAAAAGCCTTTGAGCGCATAAACGCCTTATTCCAAGCCTAATAAGCATGTCTGGTAATAAACCATTTTCTGCAAGTTTTATTAATAATTTAATCATTTTTTTAGTGTGTAATTTTAATGTTTTTGGAGTCAGGTTTAGCAAATATAAACTGAAAATCACCAATTAGGTTTTCAAGAAATCCCGCTTCACAGTAGACTAGGTAAAAAACCCAAATCCTTATAAAAGGATCAGAAAAACCAAGCTCTCTCACTTGCGGCAATACATTTTCAAAGTCTTTACGCCATATCTCGAGTGTCCTTGCATAGTGAAGAGTTATATCTTCAGAGTCAACCATAATTAAATCCGTTTTATCTTTGATGGCTTTCTCAACTTGTGACAATGAGATAAGACATGAGCCAGGAAAAATATATTTTCTGATAAAGTCTACCGAATTTTTATAGGCATTAAAGTCTGGGTCGTTATATGTTATTCCTTGAAGCGCCATTAAACCATTTTTCTTCAGCAATGAAGAGGCCTTTTCAAAGAAGCCAGGCACAAAGTCAGACCCAACAGCCTCTATCATTTCAATTGAAACAACCTTATCAAAAACACCCTCAAGCTCTCTATAATCTTTGTTTAGTAAAGTTATTTTATTATCTAAATTCTCCTTACTAATCAGCTCAGCAACATAATTAAACTGATTGTCTGATATAGTCGTAGTGGTAACTTTACAGCCATAATTTTTGGCTGCATGTGTTGCAAAGCTTCCCCATCCCGTTCCTATTTCAAGAACATGGTCACTACTATTAAGGTTTAGTTTTCGACATAGCCTATCCAGCTTTTCTACCGAGGCATCAAGCATACTTGACTTCTTGTTTAGAAAAATGCCGCTTGAGTAAGTCATGGTTGAGTCGAGCCATAGCTTATAAAAATCATTACTCAAATCGTAGTGTGCCAAGATATTACTCTTGCTTCCTTTTAAGGTGTTTTGTCTAAGCCTATGGATTATTTTAGTGATTGGATTTGTTAATCTTGCAAGTCCAGATTCAAGCCCCTCCATGGTTTTTTTATTTCTAATAATGATCTGAATTAATTCAACCAAATTATCTGCAGACCAATAACCAGCAGTGAAGGCCTCTGCTGCGCCATTGGTGCCGCCACTCCCTAAAAAAACATAAAACTCTTGAGATGAAACAGTTAAGGTTGCCTTAAGCTCTGATTTTGGAATGCCAAATACGTGAATTTCAGAACCATCAATTATTGTCAGCTCACCAGTTTTTAAGCCTTTCAGTTTTTTAAATAAAATCCTTTTAAAGAATGAAGTCATTCTAGTGCTTCTTTGCATTTCTTGAATATTGTTTGCTAGGCCATCAACTGAAAGTCTGTCTTTAGTTTGAATTTCTTGAGTCATAGTTTGTCAGGATGTGTAAAAAATGGAGCTCTTTTTACATAGAGCATAAATGCTTGCCAATGGATTCTATATACAACCATCAGCGTGATAAATGGAAACCTGGAAATTGCCTTAACAAGCCCTGCGTTTGAAAATGCACGCCTCTTTAAGTCAAGCGAAACATTAAAAACCTTTTCACCATCTTTAAAGTTTTTCATTTTTACATTTAGAGAGTCTTCAGGCTGTGAGAAAAACCACTCATAATCATGGTCCATCCCCCAAAAAGGGCTTACATGTAGTTGTTTTTTTGGAGAGGCGATAAACCCCGTCCTAGTATTATTTTCTGTCTGCTCTTCAATAATGTAGGCATGCCTTTCTTTCCATGGTGTGTTTGTTACTTCAGCCATTATGGCCTCAACCTTTTGGTCTAAATCATCAAAACAGTAATAAAAACTTACTGGATTAAAACAATGCCCAAAGTATCTCAAGTGCGTCAGGAGTCTAATTGGCCCTTTAAAAACTTTACCAGTTTTTTCATGAAGTGTTTTTCGAACCGCACTATCTAAGTCTAAGTCTGGGTCTCCATGGTAGTCCTTCCTTTTAAATGAAACAAGCGCAGGCTTATTAATGTTCCAAAGAAGTGATGGCTTCATCGTGGATGCTAAAGACGAGATATCAATATAGGCCATAAAAATTGGGTATGAAAAAAACCGCTTAAACGGGGTGTGTCGCTGATGACTAATCGTACCCCAATACAGTTGGTGATTTTTAGAGAGCATCATAAGGCCTTATCAAAAAAACTACAAACATCAAGGGCACTGTTAACGCCATCCTCATGAAAACCATTTCCCCAATATGCCCCGCAATAAAAAGTGTTATTTACACCACTTATTTTATTCTTTTCTTTTTGTGCTTTAACGCCCTTGACCGTGAAAAGAGGATGGTGGTAGACTAAAGTCTTAATTATTTTGCTTGTGTCAACATCCCCATTACTATTTAGGGTTACTAAAAAATTAGTCTTCGACTTTAATGATTGCAAAATATTCATGTTATAGGTTAGCGTCACCGGCTTACTTTGATCACCGCTCAAAAGGTAGTTCCAACTAGACCATGTTATTTTCTTTTTAGGCAATATAGAAGAGTCTGTGTGCAGCAGTGCCACATTTTTTTGATAAGGCAGAGAGCCTAAAATTTTAACTTCTTCTTCACTAGGGTCCTCTAATAATGCCAATGCTTGATCACTGTGTGTTGCAAATATAACTTTATCAAACTGATGAGAGGCAAAATCCTTTCCATAAAAAACCTCAACACTATTTTTGCTTCTTATAACCTTGGAAACTGGGGTTGAAAGCAAAATTTTATTTTTAAATCCTGCAATTATTTTTGGTATGTATGCTTTTGAGCCGCCCTTAATTACGAACCATTGGGGACGATTAAATATTTGAAGTAGTCCATGGTTTTTGAAAAATCTAATATAAAAAACTGCTGGCATTTCTGTTGTTTTTTTCGCTGCTGTTGACCATATGGCAGCACCCATTGGAATTATATAGTGCTCAATAAAGTTCTTACTAAATTTATGGTTAATCAAAAATTCATAGATTGTTGTTGACTCGTTTAAATTATTTAGCTTTGCCACTGATATGCGATTAAATCTTAAAATGTCTTTAAGCATCATCAAGAAAGAAGGTCGAAATAGGTTGAGGCGTTGAGCAAATAAAGAATTTAGGGAGCCTCCAGAATACTCTAGTTTTTGTCCTGGAGCCTTAACGCTAAAACCCATAGAAGTTTTTTGCGTGTCAACTTTAAGTTTTTGAAGAAGCTTTATAAAGTTTGGATATGTGTTTTCATTGTAAACAATAAAGCCAGAATCAATCAGCCACTTCTTTTTGTCTACCTCGATTTGATGGGTGTGGGTATGGCCGCCTATATAATCATTAGCTTCCAAAATGGTAATATCATGTTGTTTGTGAAGAAGGTGTGCGGCTGTTAAGCCAGATATTCCGCTTCCAATAATAGCAATTTTCATAGTATAAAATCAAATATGTATTATAGAGCCCCCCTTATTAGGCTAGATACATATCATAACCAACATCTGGTCACAATTATTTTAAAAAGGCATAATTATAAAGGGTGTTTTTTTGAGTTGTATGTTTTTTTAGTGAATAGGGGAGTAAGTCGCTGCCTATATAGGTAATTAGAGAAAATATGCTTTGCTTAATTCAAAAAAATATGGGATAATCGTCGCCTTTCAGCCAACATGAGCTGGAAAAAGGGCTAACTAAATCTTTATAAAGTTAGTATTTTAATGTATCACACAGAGCCCCAATATTAGCCAGGGTGCCTTTTTAATAAGGTTGGTTAATAGGCAATGTGGAAGTCTTAACCCAGGAGAAAAATATGGCGAAAGCGTCAATGAAAAAAATGTTAGAGGCAGGTGTTCATTTTGGTCACAGGTCTCGTTTTTGGCATCCAAAAATGGAGCCTTTTATCTACGGAACACGAAATGGTGTTCACATAATTAACCTAGAAAAAACTCTACCACAATTTAATGATGTCCTCAACTTTGCAAGCAAAACTGCTGCTGCTGGAGGATCAATCCTTTTTGTTGGCACAAAGAGAGCAGCAAGCAACATTATTAAAGAAGAGGCAATTAGATGTGGGATGCCTTATGTCAACCATCGCTGGCTAGGCGGCATGATGACAAATTATAAAACTATTAAAGCCTCTATTAAGCGCCTTAAGGATTTAGAGTTTCTTGCTGAAGAAAATTTTTCTCAGTTTACAAAAAAAGAAGCGCTCATTATGACTAGAGAGCAAGAAAAACTTGAAAGAAGTCTTGGTGGAATTAAAGATTTAGGCAGCATTCCTGATGTTATTTTCGTGGTTGATATTGGTCATGAAAAGAACGCGGTTCGTGAAGCCCATACTTTACAACTTCCAATTATCGGTGTTGTTGACACAAATCACAGTCCTGAGGGAATTGATTATGTTATAGCGGGAAATGATGACTCAATAAGAGCAATTGGTTATTATGCGAGAGAAATTGCTAATGCAATACTAGAGGCTAAAGCCTCAATTGTAGAAACCAAAGCTGCAGTTAAGAAATCTGCGCCTGCTGCTAAGACTGAAGCGCTGCTGAAGAAAAGAAGCCTGCTGCTAAGACTGAAGCTGCTACTGAAGAAAAGAAGCCTGCTGCTAAGACTGAAGCTGCTACTGAAGAAAAGAAGCCTGCTGCTAAGACTGAAGCTGCTGCTGAAGAAAAGAAGCCTGCTGCTAAGACTGAAGCTGCTGCTGAAGAAAAGAAGCCTGCTGCTAAGAAGCCTGCTGCTAAGAAGCCTGCTGCTAAGAAGCCTGCTGCTAAGAAGCCTGCTGCTAAGAAGCCTGCTGCTAAGAAGCCTGCTGCTAAGAAGGCAGATACTGAATAAATAGCTATACAAAGTATATATAGGAGATAAATTATGGCAATTACAGCCGCTTTAGTTAAAGAACTAAGAGAAAGAACTGGCGCAGGCATGATGGACTGCAAAAAAGCATTGGTTGAAACCAATGCAGATCTAGAAGCTGCAATTGATTTAATGCGCGCATCTGGGGCAGCAAAAGCTGCAAAAAAAGCTGGTCGAGTAGCCTCTGAAGGACTTGTAAGTGTTACTATTAGTGAAGATAAAATGCATGCTGCAATTCTTGAAGTTAACTCTGAAACAGACTTTGTAACTAAAGGCTCTGCCTTTATTGATTTTGTTGACACTTTAGGCGCCCTAGCACTAAAGAATAAACCAGAATCTGTTGAGATTTTTTCAGAGCAAAAACTAGACTCTGGTGTTACTGTTGATCAGGCAAGAGAAGAAATTATCGCTAAAATTGGTGAAAATATTTCAGTTAGAAGAGTTCAAATTGTCAGTACTGAAAGCGGAGTTTTAGGCGCATACAAGCATGGTGAGCGAATTGCTGTACTCACAGTATTGTCTTCAAATGACGCCGAACTTGCAAAAGATATCGCTATGCATATTGCAGCCTCAAAGCCTGAATGTGTAAGTGAAGACCAGCTCTCAACTGAACTTCTTGAAAGAGAAAAGGCAATTTTTATTGAACAAGCTAAAGAAAGTGGAAAGCCTGACAATATTATTGAAAAAATGATTGTTGGGAGAATGAAAAAATTTGTCAATGAAGTTACTCTTTACGGCCAATCTTTTGTTAAAGATCCAGACACTACCGTTGGCGCTTTAGTGAAATCTAAAAATTCAGAAGTTGAGTCTTTTATTCGCTATGAAGTCGGTGAGGGTATTGAGAAAAAAGAAGATAATTTTGTCGAAGAGGTTATGGCTCAAGCCCAGAGCTAAGCTTTAAGATCTTCAAAAAAGGCGCCTTCGGCGCCTTTTTTATAGTTCGAATTTACAACTCCTACATACTAGCCTTATCTTTAATAATCAGCTTCATTATTGCTGGCATCAAGAAAAAGTCTGCCAATACTGCTACCAAAATTGCACTGGCTGTTAAAACACCAAAGTCAAACATGTTGTTCATTTGAGAAAAGGTCAGCACAAGGAAGCCAAGAGCGAGGACTATAGAAGTTAGTGTAATGGCTCTTCCAGTGCCAAGCAATGTAAGCCTTACTGCCTTATCAACATCATTATATTGAAGCTCATATCTTCTAAAGTTATGCATAAAATGAACAGTGTCGTCCACCGCAAGTCCAAGTGCTATAGCGCCAATCAATAAGGTAAACATGTCAAGAGGCATTTTAAAGACAACCATAATTGTTGAAAGAAAAATTATGGGCAGAATATTTGGAATCATACTAATGAGGCCAATTTTTACATTGCCAATTAATAACACCATAAGAATAGTTATTAATGAAAAGGCAAGGACATAACTAAATGCACTACTATAAATCGCCTCTTCAAAAGTTACGGTCATCAGAGTTCCAATGCCAGTGAAAGTAACTTTAGCAAGGGAGCCAAACTTTTGGTCTAAGTAAACCTGTGCATTGTCTATAAAAATATTCGCCTCAAGTGAGTCAATAAAAGGGGTTTTAAGCGTTAGCCGGGCTTTAGAATAATTTGCATCTACAAGGCTCGAAAGGTCATCATTGCCACTGCTTTCAAAAAGCAAAAACTCCTGTGCAATAAGATCAGGATCATCAGGAATCGCATAATACTCTTCACGATTTTCGTTAAGTGCTCTATTTGTTTCCTTGATAACATCAATATAACTAATAACTTTTCCAACAAACATGTTTCCTGTTGAGATAGAATTTATATTTTTAGAAACGTCATCAATCACCTTTAAAAGCTCTGGGTTATAAAGTCCATTTGTTTCTCCAGTGTCAATAATAACTTCAAGCGTTAGGGAGCCCTTAAGATTTTCGTCAACCGCCTCGGTTGCGACGCGCGCAAAGTTATCTTCTGGAAGCCATTGAAGCGGAAAATGAGAAAACCTAAGCTGTGATGCAACTATAGCTGCGCAAATAATTAATACAGCACTTACCGACACTATAAGTTTTGGGCGTCCAGTTGCGAACACACTTATTCCAATAAGAGATCTATCCATTAGAGGTTTGACCTTCTTTATCTAAATTGGTCTTAAGGGTTTTAACTCTAGTTATAGATATTAAAGCAGGCAGAAAGATGAGAGTAAAAACTAAGCCAATCATTACGCCGCTGCTAGCAAAAACACCAAGATCGGCTACGGGTGCAACTCCAGAAAAAGAGAAGGACCATAAGCCAACAGCTGTAGTAATAGAGGTCATTATAATTGCAAGCCTGAGTGGCCCATTGCATACCTCAAGGATGCTTTCTTGTCATTTGTTTTTGAAAAGTCCTTATAGAAGACTGCCAGCAAATGTATAGATGCACTAGTCACCACCGCCAACAAAAAGGTTGGCATAATTTGGGTAGCCATTGTGAAAGGAGCTGAAAATACCGACATTAATGAGACGGTTGTTATAAGCGTAAGAGAAACGCAGGCTAATGGCAAAATCACGCCTGAAATTCGCCTAAATAAAGCAAACAAAACAATCATAATAACAATCATCATTAAGCTAATAAAAATAACTGAATCGTTCATTAGGGCTTGCTTGAAAATCCCTGCAATTGCAGCCGAGCCTGACAAGTATATTTCAAAATTATCTCCATCAAAACGCTGCATGATGCTCTGGGTTTTTGCAATTATTTCGTCGTTCTCAGCATCTGTTAAATACACCCTCTGGCCGCCCAAGCTATCATCATCAAACTCTAGGCCATCATCAAACTCTAGGCCATCATCAAACTCTAGGCCATCATCAAACTCTATATTAACTGGCTCATTTGAAAGCCCATCATTCGAGTATGTTTCTGTGTCAATCGTAACAGTAGTCATAGTAAAGTCTTCACTGTAAAGTGAGTTTTCATAGAGACTATTGCTAATGACTGTTTCTTTTAGTTTGAATAATTCACCCTTAGTTTCAGGGAGGCTGACAATTAAGGGCTCAACAATTAACTCGCCCTCGATTCCATAAGTATTTCTTGCATTTATTAGGGAGTCAACGCCTTTAATATTTGGAAGCTCGCTCTCTAGGGCGTCATGAAAGCTATCAAGCTTCTTTAAAAAGCTTAAGTCAAAAATATTTTCAGTTTTAACAGCGATCATTAACTTTTCATCTCTGCCAAACTGATCTCTAAATATGTCGTACTCAACACGCATTGGGTCTGATTTATGTAAAAACCCTTCAGTAGTTGTATCAATCTTTAAAGATGGAAGTTGCGAGCCAAGAGCAGCTACAAGAAGAAAAATAACTAGTATTGTTTTCTTTGCATTTTCAAAAAGCCAATCAGAAAATACCTCTATTTTTGCTTCAGTTTTTGTTCGCCAATTCATATTATTTTAAAGTTAGTTGCAATGTTGAGTATATAGGGACTTCATAAGAAAATTAAAGCCTGCATATTATATGTTAGACATTAAAGGGTAAAGCATGGAATTCTAAAGATAGAGGCTCAAGAGCCTTAGATCAGCTTGTTTATAGCGGCTCTATGAAGCTTTTGGTTTATTTTCTTGGTCTTGATTATTTTTCATTGCTCGCCAAGAGACATAAAGACCACTAAGAATAATAATAATTAACCCAAGTATCGCTTGAACATTTGGCAAAACACCAAAAACTAAATAGCTCAAAATAATGGCAACTACGATCTCAAAATAATTGAAGGGGCTTAGCTCTGAGGCGCTAGCAAACTCAAAAGCCTTGATAATCATAAAGTGCGAAGCTGCAGCAAAAAAACCCATTGCTGCCCCCATTAGAACGCCCTTTAAATCTGGAGTTGTCCAATAAGGCACAACAATTAACGACATAATAACTATTCCAACGATTGCAGAATAAAATAAAGTCAAAACTGGTGGCGCACGAAAAGATAGTTTTTTGGTTATGATAATATAAAGGGCATAGCAAAATCCTGCAACTAAGGCAAACAATAAAGTCGGATCAAACTGCTCACTATCTGGCTGAAGAACTACTATAACCCCTATAAATCCTATTAGAACGCCAACCCCAATAAATATATCAAAGCGCTCTCCTAGAATAAAGGGTGAGAGAACTGCAACAACAAGAGGAGAGATAAATAAAAGCGTAAGCGCTTCAGGGATATCGTTGGTTACAATGGCTGCAAAAAAGAATAGTGTTGCTAGCGTAAGCATCAAGCCCCGTAAAAACTGTAAGCCGGGCTTTTCAGGGATTGAAAATAACTTAACCTTTTGCCACATAATCATTGGCAACAACCAAACAGCATGGAAAAAAAACCGTGTCCATGTAACTTGTGTTACGTGATAGCCTTCTTGGCTCAAAAGCTTAGCAAAAATATCTAAAAA
>CAJJCX010000003.1 GCA_905182815.1 uncultured Candidatus Thioglobus sp. | reverse complement strand
GCAGACTTCATTGACTATTTGATTGCAGATCACACGCTTATTTCTGAAGAAAAACAACATCATTAGCGGCATTAAATACATACATGCCTAATAGTTTTATGGTGAATGACACGAAAAATAATCTCTCAAATAGGTTATTTACTAGGGCAGAAGTTGGATTGCCAACTAACGGGTTTGTATTTGTTGTTTTAATAATCATTATTATAAATTACTCCTAGTACTTTTATTCGATGATGAAAATTCTATCGAAAGTTGATGGAAGTGTTCTATGGTTAGCTAAGGATAATAGCTCTTCTGTTAAAAACTTAAAAAAAGAAGCCAAAAGGTACATGCGTAGATGAAAATAGAATAATTTTTGCATCACGCCTTACTCTTAGGGAAGACCATTTAAACAGAATTCAGTTATCAGATCTATTTCTTGATACTCACTTCCTTACAATGCAGGGACTACAGCGAGTGATGCACTGCGAATGGGATTACCCGTGCTTACCTACCTTGGCAGCTCAGCTGTTAGTAGACATGCGGCAAGTATCTTAAATGCACTTAATTTACCAGAACTAATTACAACTACTGCAGAAGAGTACGAGTCACTTGCTATAGAGCTCGCAACAGATCCAGAAAAACTTAAAATCATTAAAGACAAGTTAGTGGGCAACTTGTCTACAGCGCCCTTATATGATACCTCCCTGTTTGCAAGAAATCTTGAGTCTGCTTATAGCATGATGTATGACAGATATCAGCGAGGTTTAGATCCAGATCATATTTATGTCAAACATTAGAAGCTCTGGGCCTGGAAAAATTATGAGTCGCATATTCAGACATTAATTAATGATCTTAAGCATATTAAGCCGCTCATTGATGGTCTCAAGCCTTTTTTAAAAAAATAAAAATTTGCAATGACAATCAAAACACAACGACTTTTAAATCGCGCACAAAAACTCAAAAAAAAAGGACAGATAGGTGAGGCTCAAAAAATTTATTTAACCGTTCTTAAATCTTTTCCAAATAACCAAGAAGCGCAAAAAGAGCTATCTAAAATAGCCAAAAAAAAAGAAATAGCGCCAACACAAGAACAGTTAAATGAAGTCATTCAATGCTACTCTTGTGACAAATTCCAAGAAGCACTATATGCTAATCAACTTTTAATTAAAGACTTCCCAAATGATCCATTATTATTTAATATTAGTGGCGCTTGTTATAGTGGACTTGGTCCAATTGATTTAGCAATTATTAACTTTGAAAAGGCAATAGCCCTTAATCCTAAATATGCTGAAGCACATTATAATCTTGGGGTTGCATTTCAAAGAGACCCATCAGCTTGATAACGCAATCAAGCACTATGAAAGAAGCAATTAACTGTTAAACATGCGTACCCTGCTGCTCATAATAACCTAGGACTTATTTCCTTAGAGCTTGGTTATACAAACTCTGCAATCAAGAGTTTTGAATGGGCAATTGCCTATAGCCCAGAATATGCTGAGGCTCATAATAGCCTTGGTGCAGCATCTCAAGAGCTAGATAAATTTGATGAAGCTATAAAGCATTATAAAAAAGCAGTAACTATTAATCCAAAATATGCTCAAGCATTGAATAATCTAGGAATTTCATACGAAATTCTTGGCCTTGAAGTTGAAGCATTAAATCATTACGAAGAAGCAATCAATGTTAAACCTGACTTTGCTGAAGCTCACTTCAATTTAAGCAGATTAAAAAAATATAAAAAAAATGATATTCAGATTTCTAAAATGAAATCACTCCTTTCTTCTGGCAATCTCAACCAATCAGATCAAATATTTATAAATTTTGCTCTAGCTAAAGTGAATGACGATTTAGACAATCAAGATGTACTATTTAAGTTTTTAAATAAGGGAAATCGCCTTCGTAAAGAGCAATTAAATTATTCTATTAATGATTATCAGATCAAGCATTCACTAATTAAAAAAATATTTAGGCTTGACCTTCCTTCTATTAATAAAGAATTAGTTAGATGAACCTCAATTTAAATGCCCAATTTTTATTGTTGGTATGCCTCGCTCAGGAACAACACTAGTTGAACAAATCATTTCAAGTCATCATGCAGTATATGGAGCAGATGAATTAAGCACAATAAGCGATCTTACTAGTTCAATTTTAGCCGACCCATCAACTCAAGATAAAATAACTTGTCTGAAAAGTATTTTTTATCTATTCGTCAAAAATACTTAGAATCTCTTTCCAATCTTGATATTAATGAAGATATCATTACCGATAAATGGCCTCTTAATTTTCAATATATTGGATTTATTTTGAAAGCCTTTCCAGAGGCCAAAATTATTCATTTAAGAAGAGATGCAAGAGCAGTATGCTGGTCAATTTATAAAAACTACTTCAGTGGTAAGGGCAATGGATGGGCTTATAATTTAAATGATTTAGCTAATTTTTATGCATTATATTCAGAACTTATGATTTTTTGGCATGAATTATTTCCAGATCAAATTTATGATATTAGTTATGAAGACTTAACTAACAACCAAGAAAAAGAAACTAAAAAATTATTGAAATATTGTGAATTAGAGTGGGACGAGAGTTGCTTAAATTTTCACACTAACAAGCGAGCTGTAAAAACAGCAAGCGCATCACAGGTTAGAAAAAAAATGTACCAAGGTAGCTCTGACGACTGGAAAAAATATGAAGTCGCATATTCAACCGCTCATTGAAGGCCTTAAGCCTTATTAAAAAAAATAATTAAGCTAGTTAATTATTCCATTTGATCTTCAAGAAGCTAAGAATTTTAGATACTGATCTCTCTAGAGCTTTGATTATCAGTATCAATTGTTAACTCTGGATTTTCTGGCACCTCATAAGGAGAGTCAATGCCCGTGTAATTGTTTAATCTCTCCTGCCCTTGCACGCTTATAAAGCCCTTTGACGTCTCTAGTTTCACAAGTTTCTATACTAGCTTTACAGTAAATTTCTATAAAATCTATCATTAGAAATTAATTGTCTTGCCTCATCTCGATCTTTATTGATTGGACTAATAAAGGCAGTCATTACAATTAAGCCAGATTCAAGCATTAACTTGCTGACTTCACTAATTCGGCGAATATTTTCAGTCTATCCAGCCTCACTAAAATCAAGATTAGAATTTAAACCATGACGAACATTGTCACCATCTAATACAAAAGTCCTGCATCCTTTTTGAAATAATTTTTCTTCTAAGGAATGTGCTAAAGTAGACTTACCAGAGCCAGAAAGACCAGTAAACCAAAGAACAACTGAGCGATGGTTATTTAACTTATTTCGCCTTTGCCGAGTTACGGATGCTTGATGATAAATTATATTTGAGCTTTTCATTTTAAATACTAGATAAAAAGTATTGAATTAAATAAAGTATTATATAGGTCAATCAGATAAATATATTTAGATATCTAAAGACCTTTTAAGAGCGCTGCTACTGTTGACCCCATATCAGACGGAGTCGGTGCAACCATAATCCCAGCATCTTTAAGAATTACTACTTTTTCTGCAGCACTTTCACCACTTGAGCTAACAATAGCACCTGCATGCCCCATTGTTCGTCCAGAGGGGGCTGTTAGTCCTGCTATATAAGCCGCCATAGGTTTATTCATATGTTTTTGAAAATATTCAGCTACCTCAGCCTCCTGAGGGCCTCCAATTTCTCCAATAATCATGACAGCTTCAGTTTCATCATCATTTTCAAAATATTTTAAAATTTCTAAGAAAGAGCTTCCATTAATTGGGTCACCGCCAATCCCAACACTAGTGCTTATTCCAATACCAAGCTCCTTCATTTGAGATGCTGCCTCATAGCCTAAAGTTCCTGACCTTCCAATCAAACCAACACTGCCTTGTTTATAAATATGCCCAGGCATAATGCCTAACAAGCGATTTTCCTGGACTAATCGTGCCAGCACAATTAGGCCCAGTTAAAACCATACGTTTTTCTTGGGGAGCACTATTAATATAACGCTTAACTCTTATCATGTCATGTGTTGGTATTCCATCAGTAATACTTACGCAAAATCTTATATTTGATTCGGCCGCCTCCATAATTCCATCAGCAGCATAGGCTGGAGGTACAAAAACAATACTCGCTTCTGCGCCTGTAGCTAAGACGGCCTCCTCGACTGTATTAAATACAGGCTTTCCTAAATGCATTGTGCCACCTTTACCTGGAGTAACACCTGCCACAATGTTTGTGCCATAGTCAATCATCTCTTGAGTATGAAAAGAGCCAATACGGCCAGTTATTCCTTGAACTAAAACTGGGGTTTTTTCATCTATAAAAATACTCATAATTAATTCTTACTCCCTTTTGCTTGCTTCCATGCAGACACAACTTTGTATGCTGCATCAGATAAGGTATCAGCTGTAATAACTTTTTTACCACTATCTTTTAATATTTTCTGTCCCTTTTCTACATTAGTTCCAGATAAACGAACAACTAAAGGGATGTCAATATCTCGCTTATTTAGAAAATCCACAATACCTTGGGCAACCCAATCACATCGGTTTATTCCAGCAAAAATGTTAATCAAGATAGCTTCTACAGATTCATCAGACAATACTAATTCTATCGATGTTGCTACCCTCTCAGCAGATGCACCGCCACCAATATCTAGAAAATTTGCAGGCTCTCCGCCCGCATGTTGAATCATATCCATTGTCGCCATAGCAAGACCTGCTCCATTAATGAGGCATCCAATATTTCCATCTAAGCCAACATAACTTAAATCATGCTCGGCAGCATTTGTTTCACGAGGATCTTCTTGTGTTTTATCACGAAATTCTAGAATTTCTGGTCTACGATAAAGTGCATTCTCATCAAATGTCATCTTCGCATCAATAGCCATAACCTTATTATCAGTTGTCAATATTAATGGATTGATCTCTAATAAATTAGCATCAGTATCTCGAAATGCGCGATAACATTTCATAACTGCTCGACTGGCAGCGCCAACAACCTCATTAGGTATATCTAATGTAAAAGCTAACTGACGAGCCTGAAAGGGTTGCATTCCAACAGCAGGGTCAATCATAATTTTTGAAATTTTTTCTGGTGTCTCTTCTGCAACTTTTTCAATATCCATTCCGCCTTCAGTAGAGGCAATTAAAGTGACTTTTTGAGTTGCTCTATCAAGAACAATGCTAAAGTAAAGCTCTTTAGCAATATCACTTGCTTCTTCAACATAGATACTTGAAACCATTTTTCCCTCTGGACCAGTCTGGAGAGTTACAAGCTTATTACCAAGAAGATTATGACAAAAATCTGCAATTTCTTGATGACTATTACACAGTTTCACACCACCAGCTTTTCCACGCGCACCTGAATGAAGCTGAGCTTTAACAATCCATTTACTCCCACCCAGCTCACTGGCTTGGTAAATTGCCTCAGTTGCAGAGTGCGCAATGCCCCCCTTGGGAATGGGAACTCCATATTTACTTAATAGCTTCTTAGCTTGGTACTCATGAATATTCATAATTACGCGACAACTTTCCCATTTATTGCATTATCTGTATTGACAATATTTTCAGCCATCTTTGCAGAAGCAGCATCAATCATTCGCCCATTTAGTTGAGCCGCACCTCGACCCTCTTTAGCTGCCTCATCTAATGCAATAAGAATCTGTTTCGCATGCGAGACTTCAGATTCTGGAGGGGTATAAATCTCATTAGCCAACTCAATTTGTGAAGGGTGAATTGCCCACTTTCCCTCAAAGCCAAGAGCAGCCCCTCTTCTTGCAGCATCTTTATAAGACTCAGGATCATTAAAATCCCCAAAAGGTCCATCAATTGGCCTCGAAATCCATAAGCTCTACAGGCCACTAACATTTGAGATAGGCCAGCATGCCATTGATCACCTGGGTAATTAGGATTTAAACCACCTATAACGGTTGTTCGCGCTCGACAACTTGCAGCATAGTCTGCAACACCAAAGTGCATCGCCTCAAGTCGCTCTTCACGGCCACATTTAGCAATATCCATAACATTAGCCATACCTAACGTAGTTTCAATGAGTACTTCAATTCCAATTCGATGTTTAAAGCCCTTAGAAGTCTCAATTTGATTAAGCATTGCTGACAGCATATAAACATCTGAAGCTGTGCCTGCCTTAGGAAGCAAAATAGTATCAAGATGCTGGCCTGCTTGCTCAACCACCTCAACTACATCGCGATACATATAGTGCGTATCGATACTATTGATTCGAACAGAAATAGTCTTACCATTACCTTGCCAATCTAAATCTTGAAGTGCATCAATAACATTTTTACGTGCCGTCACTTTATCATCTGGCGCTACAGCATCTTCTAAATCTAAAAATACAAAATCTGCTGCGCTTTTCAGTGCTTTTTCAAACATATTAGGACTGGATCCTGGAACTGCTAATTCGCTTCGCTGAAGCCGCTGTTTTACTGGTTCATAAATAATATGGCTCATAGTATTTCCTTATAAATAATTTTTTAAAGCACTTCTAAAATAACATATCTTTCAAAAACAATTATAATTTAAATTTGATGTATTAGGCTTCATTAAATAACCACTATAGCAATAAAAAAACTTAGTGAGTTGAGTAATTATCAAAGGAGATATAGGTCAAATCAACTCTCAAATTTAATTAGCTTAGAATTCTGATTTCAATTCAGCTGAAGTGGCGTCCCGTAGGAGATTTGAACTACCTGTTTCCAGGATGAAATCCTGGCGTCCTGGGCCACTAGACGAACGGGACAAAGGGTTTTAGATGGTATTACTTTAGAGCATTAAATTAAAATTTGCCCTTTTTAATTAAAAAAAATGGCATCGCGTAGGGGAATCGAACCCCTCTTGCCAGGATGAAAACCTGGAGTCCTAACCGATAGACGAACGCGACATTAAAACTATTTTGCTTGGTGGAGCTAGGCGGGATCGAACCGCCGACCTCTTCACTGCCAGCGAAGCGCTCTCCCAGCTGAGCTATAGCCCCAAGAAACTAGGATGTTTAGCAAAAGCGTAAATTATAATCTGTATCTCATTTCAGTCAAGTCAAAATTGGTAAAATAATGCATTATGGAAAAAACATACAACAGTAATCAATACTCAATCGACGTGCTTTATCATATTGGCGCCTATGAAAATTCAATTCATTTTATATTTGATGAGGCAACCAAAACATGTGCAATCGTAGACCCTGCATGGGAGCCAGACTTATTTTTAGAGAAAATAAAGAGTAAAGGCTATACCCTTACCGATATTTGGATTACGCACTGGCATGGTGATCATACAAATGCGGTCGATGACCTAGCTAATAAAACAGGTGCAAAAATTACTGCTGGCGTTAATGAAGTTCCTTACTTAAATATTGAAAATAAAGTTCACACAGTTAAAGATGGTGAAATCATCAAGCTAGGTGAAACAAAAATAAAAATTATTGAAACCCCTGGGCATACTGCTGGTGGTATTTGCTATCTTTTAGACGAGCATCTTATTGCTGGTGACACATTATTCGTTTATGGCGTTGGTATATGCAGCCTTGCAGGCTCCAATCCAGTGACATTATTTCATTCACTTAAAAAATTATTGACTGAAGTGGGAGATGATATCCACTTATTATGTGGACATAATTATGGATCAGAGATAACAACGACAATAGCAGAGCAAAAAAAAGCAAACCCTTTTTTACTTATCAAAGATGAAGATACGTTTGTTCGATATAGAATGCATGTCCATGATTCAACTAGAACGTACCCTATGTCTCCAATGACACTAGATGAAGTAAATGCCTTACTATGATAGGAATTTATGGCGGCTCCTTTGATCCCGTTCATCTTGGACACCTTCAAACAGCTACATCAATAAAAAATGAACTCAGTATTGATCGACTATTTATGCTGCCATGCTTTGAGCCCGTCCATAAAAACTCTCTAAATTACACCTCAAAAGAAAGACTTCAAATGCTAAATCTGGCTATTAAGGAGTTCACGAGTCTTGAGATAGATACGAGAGAAATTTTACGCGGTGGAAACTCTTTCATGATTGACACCCTACTCGACTTAAAAGAGTCATTTAAAGATGAGTCAATTTGCTTAGTTATTGGAATGGATAGCTTTATCAATTTTAAAACTTGGAAAAACTGGGATGAATTTTCAAAGTTGGTCCATTTAGCTGTGCTTCCACGAAATGGCGATCAACCAATTAGTAAAACTCTAGAAACTTTTGACACAGCAAAGAATGCTCATCAACTTAAAGCAAAACCAAATGGATACTTATATTTTTCCAATTCTCAAATGATAGATATTTCATCGAGTGATATTAGAGGTAAAATTGCCGCCAATCAAAATCTTGATAATTTTTTACCTACTTCCATAATTAGCTTTATAAAAAAATATGACACTTGACAAACAAACAAAAATTGTTGAAAACGTAATTGATGATTTAAAAGGTGAAAATGTTATAACCCTAAACGTTATGAAACAGTGTGATGATATAGAGGCAATTATTATAGCTACCGGCAGATCAATACAACATGTCAAAAGTATGGCTACTAATGTCAGTACGGAAGCTAAGAGAGTTGGCATGGTTGTCCTAGGAATCGAAGGCAAACAACAAAGTGAGTGGGCCTTAGTTGACCTGGGTGAGGTTGTTGTTCACTTAATGACTGAAAAAACCAGAGACTTCTATAAATTAGAAAAATTATGGTCTACCGAGGAAGATGAGGATTAACCTAATTACGATTGGCAAAAAAATGCCTAGTTGGATTAACCTTGGCATTGAGCACTATCAAAAACAACTTCCTAGTTACTACAATTTCACAATTACAAGCTTAGAATCTCAAAACCGAAAATCAAGCAGCTCAGAAAATTCAAAAAACCTTGAAGCAAAATTACTTCTAGAAGCCGCCAGCGATTCAACACTATTGGTAGCCTTTGATGAGACTGGGACTCAAAAAACTAGTAAACAAATTTCTAAGTCAATCGAAAGCTGGCAGCTTGATGGTGAGAACGTTGCACTTTTCATTGGAGGCGCAGATGGGCTTTCTTCAGAAGTTAAACAAAAATGTCATCAGGTTTGGGGGCTGTCCAATCTAACAATGACGCACTCAATGGCAAGACTATTAGTAGTAGAGCAAATCTACCGTGGATATAGCCTACTTAATAATCACCCGTACCATAGAGAATAAAATCAGAGAATTGATTGAATGTTCTCTGGAGGTCTTCCAATAGCAACCCCCTTCTCTGTTCTGACGATTGGTCGCTCAATTAAAATTGGAAACTCATGCATTGCTTTAATTAACTCGTCTTCGCTTAAAGATTTATTAGATAGCTCCAATTCTTTGTACTTCGATTCACCCTTTCTAAGAAGTTCTCTAGCGCTTATACCCAAATCACTCAAAATTGCTCTGAGCTCTGATTCACTGGGAGGCTCAATCAAGTAATTAACAACATCAAAGTCAACTTCATTTTGTTCTAAAATAGCAACAGTTGCTCTTGATTTGGAGCAACGAGAATTGTGATAAATCTTTGCATTCATAAAACTAACTAATGAAAAAAATTCTAATTATACTCTGGCTAATAACTCCATTTCATGCAAGCCAAGCATTAAGTTTTAACGATATAGTAGACTGGGCGAAACCTCTAATGCCATGGTATGAATCTGTTCCAGAGCTTTCATTTAGCCTAACAGATACAAAAGGTGTCATTTTTACAGAGAAAAATACTCGCGGAAAATATCTTGTTATTAATTTTTGGGCAACTTGGTGTACTCCTTGCCTAAAAGAGATTCCTGCATTTGTAAAATTTTATGAAGAAAATTCTGATCATGTTGAAATCCTTGGACTTGATTTTGAGCCTGTAGATCTAGAAATAATTAATGACTATGTGGGGCGCTTTTCGATTAACTATCCTATCGTACTTTATAACGAAGATAACGACTCTGAATATTCAAATTTTGGAGAAATTGTAGGCATGCCAACTACTCAAATATATAGCCCAGAGGGTGAATTACTTCATACTTTTATGGGTGAAATTACAATAGACGATTTAAGCGAATTTATAGTACCAACCTCTTAGAGTCACCGCCCTCATCTCGAACCATTCTTGGAACTAAATAACCTGGCAATAAGGTTTGAAGTGTTTTA
Organism: uncultured Candidatus Thioglobus sp.; assembly: GCA_905182815.1. Lineage (GTDB taxonomy): Bacteria > Pseudomonadota > Gammaproteobacteria > PS1 > Pseudothioglobaceae > Pseudothioglobus. The sequence goes on along the minus strand of CAJJCX010000003.1, from coordinate 76,530 downwards.
TAAATCTCTTTGGCTCTTTTATCTGTAACTAAAAAACGCTCAGCTCCGGAAACCTTATCAAGAAGGTGGACATAGTATGGCAATATATTAGATTCAAAAAGCTTGTTAGACAGTTCAGATAAAACCTTAGCACTATCATTCACGTCCTTAAGTAATACTGACTGATTTAATAAAGTATGAGTCTTTAAGCTCTCTGACATTTTTCATAAACTCATCAGATATTTCCCTCGCATGATTTATATGAAAAACAAAAACGACTTTTAACTTAGTTTTGTTAAGCATATCAACCAGCTCCTGAGTAATTCTTGATGGAATTACTACAGCTGTTCTAGTATGAAACCTAACTGTTTTAATATGACCAATAACCTCAATTTTATTTAGTATTTTGCTAATTTTTTTATCACTTAATGTCAAAGGATCACCGCCGCTTAAGACAACTTCACTCACTTCTTTTTTATTCATTAAATAATTCTCAATAGCGGGCCAGTTTTTTAAAATATCATGCGAAACATAATCAAAATTCTGTCTAAAACAGTACTGACAATGAATTGCACACACACTAGTTGCTATTAGGAGAACTCGTGAGGGATACTTATGAATTAAACCCTTAACTGGAGAGTGTTCTTCATCTGAAACAGGTGAATCAAAAAAACCCTCAGTAGCTTTGACTTCTTTTGGAAGAATTTGAAGCATTAGAGGATCTAAAGGATTAGACTTATCAATTCTTTCTGCAAATTCAAGTGGTATTTTGATGGGAAAGTGAAAATCTTTAAAAGTACTTCCTTCAAAATATTCGTTGCACTCATTAGCGCTTTTCAATGATGAGCGCGCACTCTCATTCCAAGATTTATTCATATTAATTTAGTAGTAAGCCAGCTTAACTGTGACAAAGAAATCAGTCATCATTATAATGACTCACAAACTGATTATAATTTATCTATACTGCCATCACAGTAATAACCTTTTTTAAATAATCAGAACAAAAAACCTCCAAATTTAATTAAATACCTAATATGAATTCTGCGCCAATAGTTGATGGACTAAATGAAAAACAACAGCAATCTGTCACCCTAAGTGAAGACACAAATGCATTAATTCTTGCAGGTGCTGGGAGCGGAAAAACGCGCGTATTAACTCAAAGAATTCATTATTTAGTAACAACAAAGAATCACCATGTTGACGACATACTTGCAGTTACTTTTACAAATAAAGCTGCTAATGAAATGAAAGAGCGATTGAGTGATCTTCTAAGACAGCCAATTGGCAGGATGTGGGTTGGCACTTTCCACTCGCTAGCTCATAGACTACTTAGGACTCATCCAGTAGAGGCGAATCTTTCGCCCACATTTCAAATTTTAGATGCACAAGATCAGTTTCGAATCGTTAAACGCTTGATGAAAGAGAATGGTATTGATGAAACAAAGTTCCCTATAAAAAAGGTGCAATGGTTTATTAACCAACAGAAAGATGAAGGCATATTGCCCCATCAAATTGATGCAGGCTATAACTTTTTTGTAAAGCAGAGCACTAAAGTTTTTGATCTTTATGAGAAGCATTGTCAGGCCAATGACTTGGTTGATTTTGCAGGCTTACTCGTTAAAAGTTACGAGCTTTTAAAGAATAATCAATCCCTTTTAGATCACTACCAAAATAAATTTCGTCATATCTTAGTTGATGAATTTCAAGATACTAACCGAGTCCAATATCAGTTTATAAAAATACTTCATAATCAAGACAACCATGTTTTCTGTGTTGGGGATGATGATCAATCAATTTACGGCTGGAGGGGTGCAAGAATTGAAAATATTCAAAAAATAGAGAGTGACTTTAAACCAATTCAAGTTATCAAGCTTGAGCAAAATTATCGCTCAACAGGAAATATTCTTAGCGCATCAAATGCCCTAATTGCAAACAACCAGAATAGGCTTGAAAAATCACTCTGGACGGAGTCAGGAGATGGCGATCTTGTCAATGTATTTAATGCAAGAACCGAAACAGAGGAAGCTCAATATGTAATTGGTGAAATCCAGACCCAATTTAATCAAGGTAGAAACCTAGATGAATGCGCCATACTTTATCGATCAAACGCCCAATCTAGAGAATTTGAACAAGCACTTAGAGGGCAAAATCTTAACTATAAAATCTATGGGGGTTTGCCATTTTTTGTACGTGCAGAAGTAAAAGATGCAATGGGTTATGTTCGACTCATTGAAAACACTTCTGATAATATTGCTTTTGAGAGGATTGTGAACTTTCCAACTCGTGGGATTGGACTCTCAACTATTGAAAAAATTAGATCTCACGCTATTGAAAACCATACTGACCTTTTTCAGTCATCTATTGCTATTATTAATAGCCTGCCAGCAAGGGCAGCAAATGCTTTGCAATCGTTTATCCACTTAATTGAAGAAATTAGTGATAGCACTAAAAATCTAATGCTTAGTGAAAAAGTCGACTCTATTCTACTTCAATCTGGATTAATGGCACACTATGCTAATGATAAGACTGATAAGGCTGGCACTAAAAAAGCAAACCTAGGTGAACTAGTTACAGCAGCAACTAAATATACCCATGAAGAAGATAATGAACTAAATGAAACTCAGGGCTTTATTGCTCTTGCAACTCTTGACTCCAGTGGTGAGTCTAATAAAAGTAATCAAGGGTCTGTTCAGCTAATGACTGTCCATTCAGCCAAAGGATTAGAGTTTCCTGTAGTCTTTTTGGTAGGCCTGGAAGAAGATTTATTTCCCTCAAGACAACGCGAGGGAGAGGCTCCTAATACTGATGAAGAAAGGCGTCTTTGTTATGTGGGTATGACTAGAGCAATGAAGTCTCTTACCCTCACCTATGCAAGTAGACGTTTTATTAATGGGCAATCCTTTTATTCAATGCAATCAAGGTTCCTTGACGAGATTCCAAAAAGTTTTTTAAACTATATTAAAAACCCTAATAGTGAAAGCACTCATCAAGGATATGAAAAAAATACCAACGTTAGTAAGAAGATGGTTGCAACTTCAGATTCAATTTACTCAATAGGTCAGGTCGTTAAGCACGCAAAATTTGGACTTGGCACTATTTTAAATTATGAGGGAAGTGGTGACTCAATGCGACTGCAAATTAATTTTCAAAAAGCTGGAACGAAATGGTTGATTAGCTCTTACGCTAACCTAGAGATAGTTTAGCCTTGAGACCAAGGCATCCCATCATGCCTCCAACCATTAAGGTTGCCGCGATGATCGTTTTCATCCAAGTCACCCTCAAACCCACTAGCAACATGGGAAAGACAAGTAAAACCATTACTTTGAAGGCACTTTAAAGCCTCATTTGATCTGAATCCACTTCTGCATATAAAAATCAGTTCAGTATTCAGTACTTCACTTCGATCTCCGAGTTCATTCAGAACTGATTCGTAAAAAGCCTCTGGATCAGATTTTAAATCCGGCTCATCAAACCAAGGAATAAGAATTGAATTTTCTGGATAGCCTACATACTTATGTTCAGCACGTGTTCTAACATCAATCAATACAGCCTCTGGATTTTCCTTAAGTCTTTCCATAGCCATTTTTGGCAACAAGTTACGCTTATAGCTCATTAATCTTTCCAATAGAAATTAAAATCTTATTTAATATTATCATACGTTAATACTTATTTTTTGCGAGTAAAAAGTGCAATTGACTCTACGTGCGCAGTTTGTGGAAACATATCCATCACGCCTGCACTCATCAAAGTAAAGCCTAATTCAATCAAACGAGCAGTATCTCTAGCAAGAGTAGCAGGATTGCAAGAAACATAAACTAATCGCTCAATGTTTAATTTTGGAAGAAGCTCAACAATCTCAATTGCCCCAGTTCTAGCTGGGTCAATTAAAGCTTTATTGTATTTTTGACCTCTAAACCATTCAGAGCCTGATACATCTTCAGACAGGTCTGCCTTATAAAATGAGGCGTTAGTAATTCCATTAGCATCAGCATTGGCTTTAGCTCTTTCTACTAAGCCTTTATCACCCTCTATTCCAACTATTTTTTCCACATATTTTGAAATAGGAAGCGTAAAGTTACCAAGCCCACAGAAAAGATCAAGAACACTATCTTGATCATTCAATTCGAGTAATTCAATCGCAAGGTTAATCATTTTTTGATTAAGCGCAAAATTAACTTGAGTAAAGTCATTCGGTAAAAATGCCATTTCAATCTTATGATCAGGAATAGAGTAAGTTAGAGTTACAGCCTCAATCAGAGGCTTGATGGTGTCTAAGCCTCCACTCTGCGTATACCAAGTTATTGATAATGTTTCACCGCACTTTTTAAGTATAGCTTCATCAGCCTCAGTTAAAGGTTGGAGATGCCTTAAAATTAATATTGTATGTGACTCCGAAATTGCAGCCTCAATCTGAGGAATATGCTCCCTAATACTGAGCTTACCAATACAGTCTGCAATTATTTCTAGATTGTCACCAAGCGACGGATGTAAAACTTCACAGCGGCTCATCACAGTTATAAATGAAGACTTTCTTTCTCTAAAACCAACAAGAACTTTTTCTTTTTTGACAACATAGCGAACGCCCAATCGAGCTTTGCGGCGATAACCCCAGCTCTCAACCTGCATGGGCTCGAGCCAGTTTTTAGGTTCAGTCTTAGCTTGACCAATAAACGCACTTTGAAGCCAACTCTGCTTTGCAATTATTTGATTTTCAGATGAAAGGTGCTGAAATGAGCAACCACCACATATTCCATAAACAGCACACTTTGCCTCAATTCTATCTGGTGATGATTTAATTATTTCGACAACATCAGCCTCTTCAAACTTTGCTCTGGAGAGCGTACGGGATGCAATAACTTTTTCTCCAGGTAAAGCCCCTCGAGTAAAGATAACTTTGTTGTCACTATGAGAAATACCTCTGCCTTCATGGGATAATGACTCAATCTCTATTTCATAAATTTTACTCTTTAACTTTCTACCTCTAGACATCTAACAACTCCACCCAATGCTTCACAGGAATTGAGCTGCCTTTTTGAAGATGCATCAAACAGCCTATATTGCTAGTAACTATAATCTCTGGCTGAGAAGCATTTAAATTTTCAAGTTTATTTATCATTAATTTATTTGATATTTCAGTTTCAAAGATTGAATATGTTCCCGCAGAGCCACAGCAGATATGTGAATCCTTAATTGGAGCTTTAAGATAGCCAAACTGAGAGAGGATTGACTCAACAAGTCCGCCTAATTTTTGGCCATGTTGTAAAGTGCATGGCTCATGATAGGAAACATTTAACTCTGATAATTGCAGTCCACTTAAATCTTGATTTGCTAGATATTCTGCAATATCTTGAGTTTTTGATGAAACTTTTTTAGCCTTCTCAAAATATGGGTCTGACTCCTCAAATAGGCTTGGATAATCCTTTACCATGACCCCGCATCCACTCGCGCTGGAAATAATAGCCTCTGCATTTGATTCAAGCTCTAGAGTCCATTTATCAATATTACGTTTCACTTTTGATAAAGCATCTTTTGGTGCAGCCAAGTGCTGATCTAATGCGCCACAACAATCACTTTGCCTGCCCTCTAGAACTCTTACATCTAATTTAGCTAAAATATTTTTTATACTATGATTAATGTTAGGAGCTAGTGTTGGCTGCACACAACCCCCTAAAAGTAGCACTGTGGACTTTACCTTTTTAGGCTTAATTGGTTTTGAAATAATTTTAGAGTGTCGAAAAAAATAACCTACTGGTTTAAAAATTAAAGGTGTTGAAAGAACCTTTCTTACTGAAAATCGATAAAGTGTTTGCAGGATTGATCTTTTAGGCTCTATAAAATTACGGCCAACCTCAAGCAGCTTGCCATATTCAACACCTGAAGGGCAGGTTGTTTCACATGAGCGACAAGTAAGGCACTGATCCAAATGCTTTAGAGATTTAGAGCTATATTCATTATTTTCAAGTGCTGACTTTATTAAATAAATTCGACCTCTTGGAGAATCAAGCTCATCTCCTGAAATTTGATAGGTCGGACAGGTTGGCAAACAAAAACCACAGTGCACACATGAGGCAATTACTTGGCTAGCAATGTCATTTTCATGTTGTGTGATCGATGGCTGTTTAAGCTCTGCATGCATTAGATAAAAACTCCATAAGGATCAAATACTTTTTTTAACTTAATTTCAACTTGCTCTCTTAATGAAGACTCTTTATTTTTTATTGATGGTTTTTTATGAAACTGTACTGCTACCTTTTCAGGCAAGATCTTTAAGCTAATTTGGGTTATTATTGCCAAACGACCCATTGAGCCAACCAAGAGGCGAGATACATCATAACCAGCAACATTCTTCATAACCTGGCCACCAAAATTTAGCAGTTCACCCTTACCATTAATTATCTGAACGCCTAAAACACTATCTGAAAATTCTGCTCCAGATGTTGCATACAATGACCCAATTGTTTTTTTAGAGTCATCGGTAAAAAAAGCTAAAGCTTGATTATTTTTTGACAAGAATTTTATTAACTTCATCAATAGTTGTTCCCGCCTTTAACGTAATGACTAACTCTTCTGGGAAGTATTCGACTATCCCTGAATATGAAGACATATTTAATTGCTCTTCTTTATTATCTTTAACATTATTAGTAATTCTGAGTTTATTAGCTTGCCTTACTTTATGCTGCAGTTCTGAAATTGAGCTCATAGCTAGAAGCGCTCCAATTCAGGGTGAGGTAAATTGCCATTATGAACATGCATATTTCCTAATTCAGCACAACGATGAAGCGTAGGCACTGCCTTTCCAGGATTAAGAAGAGAATGGGGATCAAAGACCGCCTTAATTTGATGAAAAATCTCTAGCTCTGAACTATTATATTGATGACACATGGCATCTAATTTCTCAATTCCCACGCCATGCTCACCAGTAATTGATCCACCCATATCAACGCATAACTTGAGGATATCATTACCAAAGTCTTCTGCTTTTTCAAGCTCTCCTGGCTGAGCGGCATCGTATAGAATTAAAGGGTGTAAATTGCCATCACCGGCATGAAAAACATTTGCAACTCTTAGATCATATTGTTCTGAAAGACTGCTTATCTTTTCCAGAACATCAGCAAGATATCTTTTTGGAATTGTGCCATCCATACAGTAGTAGTCAGGAGATAACCTGCCAACCGCAGGAAATGCTGACTTCCTTCCTTTCCAAAAAAGTAAGCGCTCCTCTTCATTTTCTGACACTCTTACAGAAGAGGCTTTAGAAAGTATATTAATAACTTTATTTAAATCTTCCTTTACCAGGTCTTCAGAGCCATCTAACTCACACAGTAATAGTGCCTTAGCGCCTAATGGGTATCCTGCTTGAGCAAAGGCCTCAGAGGCTTCAATGGCAAATTGATCCATCATCTCCAGCCCAGCTGGGATAACTCCAATCTTAATAATTTCTGCTACTGTATTAGCACAATCTCTAACACTATCAAAACCAGCCATTACAAGTTTTGCTACTTGTGGCTTTTTAGTCAGCTTAACAGTAATTTCAGATATAACGCCCAAAAGGCCTTCTGATCCTGTCATTAATGCCAATAAACCCATACCTTCATCTTGCCTAGAAAAAAGCAACTCTTGGCCATCTATTGTCAATATTTTTACTGCCTCTAAGTTTTGAACTGTTAGTCCATACTTAAGACAATGAACGCCGCCTGAATTCTCTGCAACATTTCCACCAATAGTGCACGCTATTTGAGAAGAAGGGTCTGGCGCATAATACAAACCATACTCTTCAACTGCCTCACTAATCGCAATATTACGAACTCCTGGTTCAACAATTGCTGTTTGAGCTTCTGGATCAATGGAGAGGATTCGGGTTAGCTTTGAAAGCCCCAGAACGACACTATCTTTAAGCGGTAAAGCGCCTCCAGATAGCCCTGTCCCTGCGCCTCTTGTAACCACAGGAGTATTATTTTTCTTACAAATTTCCAAAACTTTTTTAATTTGATCAACACTACTAGGTAAAGCAACAGCTAAGGGCTTTTGTTTATAAACACTAAGACCATCGCATTCGAAAGGACGAGTATTCTCTTCCCCAGATATGACTGAATTTTTTGGCAAAGCCTTGGTTAACTCTGAAATAATAGACATACTTATATTTAAATAATTAATGTTAAAACTTGACTTTTTTTTAAAAAATCAATTAAAATGAAATCTAGTTTCATAGAATGAAACATTAATGTTGATGCACTCTATTAACTTATGCCTATAGTAACTTAATTAATTAGTAGCTCAATTAATATAGTTCAAGTTGCTTTGAATATTATTAAAAACTATTTACACAGCTTCTATGATAATGCTCAGGACTGAAAACATTATAAAGAGTTATTAATTATATTTCCTTAAAAAAAACTTATGAAATCATTTAACCCCCCTTCAAGAACTCTTATGGGCCCTGGCCCTTCAGATGTTCACCCAAGAATCCTTAATGCAATGGCAAAAACAACCATTGGCCATCTAGACCCTGCTTTTATTGACATGATGGATGAAATTAAAGAGATGCTGCAGTATGCCTTCATGACTGAAAATGCATTAACAATGCCAATATCAGCGCCCGGCTCAGCTGGAATGGAGGCCTGCTTTGTAAATCTTGTAGAGCCTGGAGATAAGGTTATAGTTTGTATCAATGGTGTCTTTGGGTCAAGAATGAAAGAAAATGTAACTCGAATTGGTGGCCAAGCAATAATCATTGAGGATGACTGGGGAGCACCTGTTAGCCCTCAAAAACTTGAGCAGTGCTTGACTGAAAATCCTGATACTAAAATTGTTGCATTTGTTCATGCAGAAACTTCAACAGGCGCCTTGTCGGATGCAAAATTACTTTGTGAGGATTGCCAATAAGCATAATTGCTTAACTATTGTTGATGCAGTGACCTCACTAGTAGGCTCAGAATTAAGAGTGGATGACTGGGGTATTGACGCAATCTATTCTGGGTCTCAAAAATGTCTTTCTGCTATGCCAGGGTTGTCACCAGTTAGCTTTAGTGAAAAAGCAGTTCATAAAATTAGTAATCGAAAAACGCCTGTAACAAGCTGGTTTTTGGATCTTAATTTAGTGATGGGTTATTGGGGTAAAGGCTCAAAGCGTGCATATCACCATACAGCTCCAGTAAATACTCTATATGGCCTTCATGAATCTTTAGTTATGCTTTGTGAAGAGGGGCTTGAAAACTCATGGAATCGACACCAACAAAATCACCAGTTACTTAGAGATGGTTTAAGTGAACTTGGGATTAGTTACTTAGTTGAAAAGTCTAGCAGACTGCCTCAACTTAATAGCGTATTCATTCCTGAAGGAGCAAATGACGCTGAGATTCGCACCACTTTATTAAATGATTACAATATGGAAATCGGCGCTGGCCTTGGTAATTTGGCAGGAAAGATATGGCGAATTGGATTAATGGGCTATACTTCAAGAAAAGAGAATATAGAACTTTGTTTGTCCGCACTAAAAAAGACGTTATAGACCTTTAGCTTTCCCGATCTTTAATTTTTGCTAAAAGCACTTCATCGGTCTCAACCCTGTCAGGATCTGGGAGACAACAATCAACTGGGCATACCTCAACGCACTGCGGTGTATCAAAATGCCCTACACACTCAGTACAAAGATCGCCATCAATTTCGTAGATCTCTTCGCCCATATAAATAGCCTCATTCGGGCATTCAGGAACACAGACATCACAATTAATGCATTCATCTGTAATTAGCAAAGACATAAACGATCCTCAAGTTAGATAATAATTTAATACAACCAATCCAGCTGTATCGTGTATTTATTAGATGCATATTTTAACGTATCAGAGTAAAAATAAAGATGATTTTGGGTATCATTAATCATTTTATTTCTAGGGTTATTATGAGAGTACTTTTAGTTGTTTTTTCATTATTATTATCTTCTATGTCATTTGCTGCAACTAATGATGGAATTTATGCACATTTGCAGACCAACAAAGGAAAAATAGTTGTTGAGTTGGCTTATAAAAAAGCGCCGCTAACTGTAATCAACTTTATTGCATTATCAGAAGGCACTAAAAAAAGTAACAAGGATATTGGTGTTCCTTTTTATGATGGCATATTTTTTCATAGAGTAATTGATGACTTCATGATTCAAGGTGGAGATCCCAAGGGAGATGGCACTGGTGGCCCTGGTTATCGATTTGCAGATGAATTTACCGATTTAATGCATGACAAACCTGGAATCCTATCAATGGCTAACTCTGGACCGGCAACGAATGGATCACAATTTTTTATTACTCACGTGCCTACTCCATGGCTAGATGGCAAGCACACCGTTTTTGGTCATGTCGTTGAGGGCATGGACGTTGTAAATTCCATTCAAAAAGGTGATACTTTGGAGACTGTAAGAATTGAGCGTATTGGTGACAATGCAAATGAATTTATTGCTAATGAGGGCTCATTTAATGATCTACTAGCACAAGCAAATGAAGGAATTATTGCTCAACAAGCCTTGCGACAAGTTGACTTTGAAGACTTTGCAACTTCCACTTATCCAGATGCTACAAAAAATGATTTAGGTTACTTCACAAGAATTAATAAGAAAGGTGATGGCAATCTAGCAAATCAAGGTCAGCTTGTTTCAGTAGATATAGCATTAAAAGCTAACAGTGGACAAATAATGCGTGCGCCAGGAAGCCCAATTGACTTCACCCTTGGAAGCGGTGAGATAATTAGAATTGTTGAGGAAAACACTCAAGCAATGTCCATTGGAGAAGAGCGCACTATTATTGCAACCTATGAATATGTATTTGGTGATGCTCCAAGTGGCAACATACCTCAAGACTCATTCATAATATTTGAACTAATTCTGATTTCTGCAAAGGATAAATAATAATGTTTTTAGAAATATTAAGCTTTCTATCCTCATTAGATACTGGCTTTAATGTTCTAAGCTATTTAACTGTAAGAGCTGTATTTGCAATGATGACCGCCCTTCTTATTACATTAGTTCTTGGCAAATGGATTATTTCGAAACTTCAGCATTATCAAATTGGTCAAGTGATTCGTAATGATGGCCCAGAAACTCACTTAGAAAAAGCAGGAACTCCAACTATGGGAGGAGTCCTAATACTTTTTGCTTTTTTTATCAGTGTCCTTATTTGGGGAGATTGGGACAACCCATTCCTCTGGATAGTAATTGTTACAGCTCTTCTTTTTAGTGCAATTGGCTTTATCGATGACTATCTAAAAATTAAAAAACAAAACTCAGATGGTCTAAGTCGAAGACAAAAAATCCTGGCGCAGTCGATTAGCGCAATATTAATTTGTGTGTGGCTACTGAGCTTAAATTCTAAAACTATTGGCGCAGAGCTATTGATTCCATTCTTCAAAGACCTTATTATTCCGCTTAATGCGCTTGCTTTTTTAATTATTGGCTGGTTTGCACTTGTTGGAAGCTCAAATTCTGTCAATCTTACAGATGGTCTAGATGGCTTAGCAATAATGCCTGTTATTTTAATCAGTGGAGCCCTTGCAGTTTTTGCTTATATTGGGGGAAATTATAATTTCTCAGGTTATCTGAATATGCCATTCATGCCAGGAACAGGTGAAATATTCGTACTATGCGCAGCATTAGTAGGAGCTGGCTTTGGCTTTCTTTGGTTTAATACCTACCCAGCTGAAATATTTATGGGTGACACTGGATCGCTCTCTTTAGGTGCAATCTTAGGGGTTATTGCTATTATTGTTCACCAGGAGATACTGTTAATTCTAATGGGTGGCATATTTGTTGCTGAGACCTTATCAGTAATTATCCAAATAGGCTACTTTAAGCGCACTCAAAAAAGAATCTTTTTAATGGCGCCACTGCATCATCACTATGAGAAAAAAGGACTTAAAGAGCCAAAAATTATTGTAAGGTTTTGGATAATTACCCTGATTTTGGTTTTAATTAGTTTAGCCAGCATAAAGATTCGATAATGTTGATTGTTTACGCACTGTAAAATACCAATTCATGAGTATAAAATCAGACAAGTGGATTCGTAAAATGTCCCTAGAAAATGGGATGATTCATCCATTTGAGCCAAAACAAGTTCGACAATCAAATGATCAAAAAATAATCTCTTATGGCACCTCTAGCTATGGCTATGATGTTCGCTGCTCAACTGAATTTAAAATATTTACCAATATCAATCACAATATTGTTGATCCTAAAAATTTTAATGCCAAAAGCTTTGTTGAAATTGACTCAGATGAGTGCATTATTCCTCCAAATTCTTTTGCACTCGCAAGAACAGTTGAGTACTTTAAAATTCCTCGCTCTACGCTAGTTATATGCCTTGGGAAGTCCACTTATGCAAGGTGCGGCATAATTGTTAATGTCACTCCACTTGAGCCAGAATGGGAAGGACACGTAACTCTAGAGTTTTCTAATACAACGCCTTTGCCTGCAAAAATATATGCCAACGAGGGCGTTGCTCAAATGCTCTTTTTTGAGTCTGACGAGGTATGTGAAACTTCATATAAAGATAGAGACGGAAAATACCAAGGCCAAACTGGCGTAACTTTACCAAAGGCTTAGGCAATATGTCTGAAACCTCCAAACGTCGCACTTTTGCGATCATTTCACATCCCGATGCTGGCAAGACTACAGTTACTGAAAAGTTGCTCCTTTATGGTGGAGCTATTAAAACAGCTGGAAGCGTAAAGGCAAGAAAAGCTGATAGTCATGCTACAAGTGACTGGATGGAAATGGAGAAGGAAAGAGGCATCTCTATTACTTCATCCGTGATGCAGTTCCCTTATGATAATCACGTTATCAATCTACTAGATACACCTGGACACGAAGACTTTTCTGAGGATACTTACCGTACTTTAACTGCTGTGGACTCTGCTTTAATGGTTATTGATGTAGCCAAAGGTGTTGAGCAAAGAACAATTAAATTAATGGAAGTATGCAGACTTCGTGATACACCAATCATAACCTTTATCAATAAGATGGACCGCGAAGGACGTGAACCTATTGATCTTCTGGATGAAGTTGAATCTGTACTAAATATCGAATGCTCGCCGATCACATGGCCAATTGGAATGGGAAAGGGCTTTAAAGGAGTTTTTCACCTGCTTGAAAATAAAGTTTATTTGTTTGAAAGTGGTAAAAATGCAAATATTGGTGACAACACAATTATCGAGGGAATTGATAATCCTGAATTAGATAAAATACTGGGTGAAGATTTTGCAAAAGAAGCCCGAGAAGAAATTGAACTCATTAGCGGAACAACAAACCCTTTCAATTTAAATGATTTTCTTGAGGGTAAACAGACGCCCGTATTTTTTGGATCAGCAATCAACAATTTTGGTATCGAAAACTTACTAGATGGGTTTATTAAATATGCCCCTTTACCTCAAAGCAGACAATGTGATACTAGAAATGTATCTCCTGAAGAAGGAAAACTGACTGGATTTATCTTTAAAATTCAGGCAAATATGGACCCCAAACATCATGACAGATTAGCATTTATGCGAATTGTCAGTGGTGAATATCAAAAAGGGATGAAGGTCCTTCAAGTTCCAACAGGTAAGCAGATAAAAATTGCAAACGCTGTAACCTTTATGTCTCGTGAAAGAAGCTCAACTGAAGTGGCCTATGCTGGCGATGTTATAGGTATTCATAATCACGGCGGGATAAGTATTGGAGATACATTCACTCAAGGCGAGAAAATTAACTTCCAAGGCATCCCTAACTTTGCTCCAGAGCTTTTTAGAAGAGCACAGCTCAAAGATCCTCTCAAAGCTAAGGCATTACAAAAAGGGCTTGATCAGCTTTCAGAAGAAGGGGCAACTCAGGTATTCAGACCAATTTCTAATAGCTCTCAAATTTTAGGGGCTGTAGGTATTCTGCAATTTGACGTCGTTGCGCATAGACTCAAATATGAGTACGGAGTTGATTGTCAATTCGAAACGATAAATGTAGCAACAGCAAGATGGGTTACTGGCCTCGATAAAGATATCGACCAGCTCAAAATAAAAGCTGGGAATAATGTTGCAATTGATAGCGCAGGAATGCTTTCTTATTTAGCCCCAAGCATGGTAAATCTTCAGCTTACAATCGAGCGTCACCCAGACTTAACCTTTAGCTCTACAAGAGAGCACTGACTCTTAAGCTTCTAATGGCTTAACAACTTCAGCTATATCTTTCTTATTTAAATAGCCTACAACTGAGCCACCTGAGTCTTGAACTATGCAGCAATCAGCATTTTCACGAAGCATCTCACATAAAGCGGAGTCCACTGAATCCGTCTCATTAACAGCGATACTTGAAGAAGCTTTTGCCGGCTTCTGATCAGTCATTACAGATTTTGTTTGAAGGACATGAGAGCGATTTACTTTTTTGACAAAGTCCTTAACATAATCATCAGCAGGAGTCATTATAATTTCCTGTGTTGTTCCATGCTGAACCAGCTCGCCACCATTAAGAATAGCAATACGGTCTCCAATCTTTAGTGCCTCTTCAAGGTCATGAGTAATAAATACAATAGTCTTGTGGAGTTCTTTTTGGAGCTCCAGTAACAAATCTTGCATGTCACTTCGTATGAGTGGATCAAGCGCACTAAAGGCCTCATCCATCATTAAAATTTCAGTATCGCACGTTAAAGCTCTCGCCAAACCAACACGCTGCTGCATTCCACCTGAAAGCTGAGACGGATAACGATTTTCGTATCCAGATAAACCTACTCGATCAATCCATTTCTTCGCTCTTGCAACTGCTTCATCACCCTTTACTCCTTGCAAATGGACACCTAAACAAACATTATCCATAATTGTTTTGTGCGGAAGGAGTGCAAAGCTTTGAAATACCATTGCAGTTTTTTGTTGCCTAAATTGCCTAAGTTTTTCCATTGGCATTTGAATCACATCCTCACCACCAATCATGATTGAGCCAGCAGTAGGCTCAATAAGTCGATTAATATGTCGAATAAGTGTGGATTTTCCAGAACCAGAGAGGCCCATAATAACTTCAATATTCTTGTTTGCTAGATCAAGATTAATATTACTCAATCCAAGAACATGCTGATGCTCCTTAAGGAGATCATCTTTCCCCATTCCATTATCAACATGTTTTATAACAGACTCTGCCTTAGGTCCAAAAATCTTAGTTAAATTTGAAATTTTGATTTTTATATCCTGTGTCATAGAACATCTCCAGAACGGTGTTTTTGAATCCGAGTACCAAATGCTTGAGAAACCCTATCGAATATAACTGCTAAGGCAACGATTGCAAGTCCATTTAGCGTACCCATTGATAAATATTGATTTTGAACAGCCTGTAAGTACAGGAAGTCCAAGTCCTGCAACTCCAATCATTGAAGCAATAACAACCATCGCTAGCGCCATCATAATAGTCTGATTTATCCCAGCAAAAATATTTGGCAGAGCAAGCGGAATTTGCACCATAAATAAACGCTGCGTATAGGTTGCACCAAAAGCATCTGCAGCCTCCATAGCCTCCTTATCGACCAATCGTATACCTAGATTTGTTAATCGAACAATAGGTGGCATAGCATAAATACAAACTGCAATTAATCCAGGTACCTTACCAATACCTAGCATCATAACAACAGGAATAAGATACACAAAAGGTGGAATTGTTTGCATAATATCTAATACGGGGGTTATTATGGATTGTGCTCTATTAGACTTTGACATCCATACACCAAGTGGCATTCCTAACGTCAAACATAAAAGTGTCGCAGCTGAAATCATTGTGACAGTTGATATCATAGGATCCCACATATCTAGAAATCCAATTGCAAAGAATGCTAACATTACTGAAATTGACACCTTAATACTTCGAGCACCAAGCCATGCTAGAATTCCTGCCACTCCCAGAAAAACTGGCCACGGCGTTGATAATAATAATCTTTCCAACCAAACTAAAAAAAACATTAACGGATCAAAGAATGCTTCAATATTACTTCCAAACTCTCTTGTAAAGTCTTTAAAGGCGGCATCAACACAGTTACGAGAACTCATCATGACGTCCCCTGGTATTGATATTACATTATTTACAAATAAGGTAAAGTCTGACGTAGTTATTGAATCTCCAACTCTAGAAGCCATGCTACTAAAGTGTTGAATTTGAGACTCCGGGTTAACTGAGCGAATTGAGTTAATACTTGATCCAACATCGTTAGCATACTCGCTTATATTTGCAGCCAAAGCCTCTGGGTCAGTTGATCGTATGGAGATATACTGCCTATCCAGTCTTTCAACAGTTTTATCAAAACTAGCTACCGCTCTTACTTTTATATCACTGTAATTGCCAGACTCATAGAGACCAGCCAACTCATTGACCTTTATACTGAGTTCATTTGCCTTATTAACTAATGGCATTAAGACATTTTCAACAGTTGAAACATCAGTTCTAATAGCAGCTTCTTTGACTGCTCTAGAAAGGGCCTCAGGGTCATTTATATATGGCATTAAGCCTGAAACTATCTCATTACTTTCAGACATATCCTTGACTTTTGCATGAGTAGAAATACTGAGCGTATCTAAATTGTAAATCATGTCTCGAGCGCCAGGATAGTTCTTATATATTGAGGCTGAAGCATTAACTTGCTCTCGGATTTGTGATAGCTGTTCTAAATGATTTTGAATAGTAGAATTTGAGCTAAGGAAATCAATGTTTCCTTTAAGACCAGTAATTTTTTGATTTAGTAATGCAATTTGAGATCCCATCTCACTCATAAAGGAATCAGTATATTGATCTGCTTTATCAGAATAACTACTTGAAAGTTCTTTAACTTTAGTTAGTAACTCTTGAGCCTTAGGATTATTATTTATATATTGCGCATTTTCACTAATAGCTTTTAATAAAGTCTCTATTTCAGGAAATACAGAAACAACTTCATTAGGATTATTTATAGAGTCAACTCTATTAATAAGCTCAGTAACAGAGCCACCATAGTTTTCTAATAATGAATTTTCATTTGAGCTGTAGAGACCAGAAAGTTCCTGGGTTTTAGTCTCAAGGACTTGAGCTAATAATTGAACCTTTTCAAGTAGTTCTGCAGAATTATTAACCTCAGTTAAAGGGTTTGAGTCATTCGCTAACTCTTTTAACGTTTTTGTTTTAGCTTCCGCTCGATCAGTCAGCTTTGAAAAGCTATCTGTTATTTTAACCAACTGAGAATAATCTGTAGCGCTAAGAGCCTGAGTTGTTAAGTCATCAGCTCTTTTTGTCATTGCTTGAATAAAGTTTAAATCTTTACCAAGTATTCTCAGATCTGCTATTTCAGATGCTGGCGGAATACACTCTATTATTGACTGTTGTGGAATTGGCCTAACTGCCGCCATGGTAAAACTCCTTTTAAACTCTTACAATTTAAACATTTTTTAAGTTCAAATTGACATTTAATTTGAACTTATTGTTTATTAAACCTGTCAAACAAAATGAGACACTAGAAAAATAATTTTTATGATTGAAGACTAATGTTTACTCTTTAATCATAAAAATTGCCCGCAATTAAAAATCTACGGGCAATCTGTATTTATTTGAAACTAGCGAAACTTAATAGTTTTACTAATTTCTTAGAAACTTTATAGAGAAGCTTCTACTGAGGCAGCAACATCAGCACTGACCCAAGCCTTCCATACGTCTCCATGTGAAGATAGGAATTCAACAGAAGCGTCTGCACCTGTGCCTCCAGTGTCTTCCATCCAGACTAACATTTGATTCATTACAGAACCAGGCCATGTGCGAGCTGTGAAATACTTCATCGCTTCAGATGGTCCGTTGTAATACATGTTGTCACTTAGCAGTGTATTAACACGTGAATTAATCCAAGATGAAGGCTCACAACCAGTGCTAGCTACAGCAACACAACCCACCCAGTTATCATCACCAGCATAAGAGCCCATATCGATAGCTTGCATGTCATATTTACCAACTAATGATGTTGGGTTCCAGTAGTAACCGAACCAGTTATCACCACTTTCTGATGCTTTTGCAATTGAACCATCAAGTCCAGCAGCTGAACCTGGATCAATTAGTTTCCAACCTTTAGCTTCCATATCAAAAGCGTCATAAAGAGCTTGGTTTGATAGTTGACAACCCCAACCTGCAGGACAGCCATGGAAAGCACCCATAGAAGGATCTTCTTTGTCTGGGAATAAATCTGGACGCGCTAGAATTGCTTCAGCTGAAGTCAACTCAGGGTGAGCATCAAGCGTTGCAGGTAAAACCCACCAGCCTTCACCAAGACCTGACATTGGAGCTATATTACCAATATGTAAACGACCTGCACCAACGGCACTATCAACTAGGTCAGCCATTGCGTTAGCCCAAATTTCTGGAGCAACGTCTGGCGAACCAGTTTCATTCATTGAAGTAAATGTTGGCATTGTAGAACCAGCAACTAGCTCAATTTCACAGCCCATTGCTTCCAACATAGCTTTGTCGACATTAGCCATCAAAGAGGCTGATGCCCAATTCATGTCTGCGACTGTTATTTTTCCACATGCAGCATTTGCAGATGTGCTAAGCAATAATGCTCCAGCAACAGCTCCAAATAGCTTAGTGGTAAACTTAATTTTCATACTTGTTTCTCCTAAGGATTGATTTAAATATATAAATAGAGTGAATTAATTCAAACTCTGACCGAATTATAGCAACAGAGAGCGAGTAAGGTGGTGTTTTTTTCTATTTTTTTATCAAAATTAAAAACAATAATTCACAATGAACTATTGTTTCAAAATCACATAATGTATTTAAATAAACCCTGCTTTCTATCTACTCATCTTCTTGAGTATCATCGCTTGCCAGAGGAGAAGCATCATCATCTTCTTGATTTCCACCTTCTATCAATGGAGCGCCGTCCACTTCTAATTGATTCTCGACCCTCTTCTTCATCATCTGTTTCAGCTATTTTAGCTACTGAAACTAATTTTTCATCATCAGCAATGTTAATTAAAGTAACGCCCTGAGTATTCCTTCCAATAATTGAAACATCAACTGCGCGCGCTCTAACCAAAGTACCTTTATTGGAAATTAGCATCATTTCATCTTCATCCGTAACCTGAATAGCACCAACTACTTCACCATTTCTGTCTGATGTTTTTATTGAGATAACACCTGAGCCACCTCTTGCTTGGGAGCGATATTCATCTAATTGAGTTCTCTTACCATAACCTTTTTCAGTTGCTGTAAGAATAGGATCACCCGACACTGCAACAATCAAGGAAACCACTTGATCTTTATCAGCTAAACGAATTCCTCTAACTCCTATGGCTGTTCGGCCAACTGAGCGGACATCAGACTCTTTAAAGCGGATAGATTTTCCTGCTGAAGAGAAAAGTAAGATGTCATGCTCGCCGGCAGTAATTTCAACACCAACTAACTTGTCATCATCTCTTAGCTCAATTGCAATAATTCCGCCATTTCTTGGACGTGAAAAGTTTTTAAGTGATGTTTTTTTACACGTGCCTGAACTGGTAACCATAAACACGAACTGATCATCAGTAAACTCTTTGACTGGCAATATTGCATTTATCGACTCATCCTTCTCTAAAGGAAGCAGGTTAATAATTGGCTTTCCTCTAGAAATTCTTGAGGCCATTGGCAGTTCATAAACTTTAAGCCAGTGAACTCTTCCTCTAGATGAGAAGCATAAAACCGTGTCATGGGAGTTTGCTACAAATAACTGATCTACAAAATCCTCATCTTTCATCTTAGTGGCAGCTTTACCCTTGCCACCTCTTCTTTGCGCTTGATAATCACTAAGCGATTGTGCCTTAACGTAACCTCCATGAGATAAAGTTACCACTCTATCTTCTTGAGCAATTAAATCTTCAAGTGTAAGGTCGATTTTATTTTCGATAATCTCAGTAATTCGAGGAGCGCCAAAATTATCTCGAATTTCAGCAATTTCTTGACGAATAACATCCATTAATTGGTCTGGATTTTGAAGAATATCAAGTAACTTTTTGATTTCTTCAAGTAATCCATTAAATTCATTAAATATTTTGTCCTTTTCAAGACCCGTTAATCTATGGAGTCTTAAATCAAGAATAGCTTGCGCTTGTTTTTCAGATAATTGATAATCCCCATTCTTTTGAAGGCCAAGATCAGCGCCTAAATCTTGCGGTTTGAACTGAGCCATGTCTCTATCACCAATAAGCTCTTGAATGACAGAGCCCTTCCAGACTCTTGCAACTAAGCCTTCTTTTGCCTCACTAGGATTCTGTGCAGCCTTTATAAGCGCTATAACCTCATCTATGTTAAAAAGAGCGACAGATAAGCCCTCCAATAAATGAGCTCGGTCTTTTGCCTTATTAAGCTCAAAAATAGAGCGACGAGTTACTATCTCTCTTCTATGCGCAATAAATGCACTCAAGATAGACTTTAGATTCATTAGTTTTGGCATACCTTGGTCAATTGCAACCATGTTGATACCAAAAACAGTTTGCATTTCTGTTAGCTTATATAAGTTATTTAGCATCACCTCAGGAACTTCTCCCCTCCTAAGCTCAACCACCATTCGCATACCATCTTTATCTGACTCATCTCTAAGACCAGTTATTCCATCAATCTTTTTATCTTTAACAAGCTCTGCAATTTTAGTAATGAGCCTTGCTTTATTAACTTGATACGGGAGCTCAGTTACAACGATGCTTAATTTATCTTCGCCTTCAACATGAGATCTTGAGCGCATATAAATCTTCCCCTTGCCAGTCTCATAAGCTTCTCGAATACCAGAGGCGCCATTAATTATTCCAGCTGTAGGAAAATCAGGTCCAGGCATAATTTCTAAAAGCTCATCAATAGTTATGTCTTCATTATCAATAAACCTCAGGCAAGCCTCAGTAACTTCAGTTGGGTTATGAGGTGGAATATTTGTGGCCATTCCCACAGCAATACCTGAAGAGCCATTCACTAATAAAGTAGGGACTCGAGTAGGCAATACTGAAGGCTCACTTTCAGAGCCATCATAGTTATCAATAAAGTCTACTGTTTCTTTATCTAGGTCTCTTAAAAGTTCATGTGAAAGCTTTGTCATGCGTATTTCTGTATAACGCATAGCAGCTGCTCGGTCTCCATCTACCGAGCCAAAGTTTCCTTGGCCATCTACTAGGATACATCTCATCGAAAATGGCTGAGCCATTCTTACGATAGTGTCATAAACTGCTGTGTCACCATGAGGGTGATACTTACCAATCACATCACCCACAATTCGGGCAGATTTTTTATAAGATTTATTGTAATCATTACCAAGCACTTCCATGGCATAAAGAACGCGTCTATGAACTGGCTTTAAGCCGTCTCTAACATCAGGCAAAGCCCTTCCCACAATTACGCTCATTGCGTACTCCAGATAGGAGTCACGCATCTCGTCTTCTATAGTAACTATTGGGAACTTTTGCTCGAGAATTTCTTTAGAATCGATATCGTCAGACATACAATAAACCTATAAAAATAACTAGATTTAATTGTACCCTAGATGAGGTAAAAACACACCAATAATTTGGGTCTTTTTGAAGGCTAAAAACTACAAAAAATCCCTAAGAATTTCGAGTTTTTATAGATTTTGCAAGATCTCTTAAAAGAGTTTCTGTATCGTCCCAGCCAATACAGCTATCAGTGATACTAACACCGTACTTTAAAGATGGCAATGGTCCAACTTTTTGATTCCCCTCATTGATATGAGATTCAATCATTACGCCAAAGATTGACTCTGAGCCCTCTTCAATCTGAGCTGCAATATTTGCACCTACTTTTAATTGATTTTTAAACTGCTTCTCAGAGTTTGCATGAGAGAAATCTACCATAACTTTAGAGACTAATCCCTTTTCTTTGAGCTTCTCACAGGTTTTTTCAATATGTTCTTTGGAATAATTTGGCCCATCTTTCCCGCCTCTAAGAATGATATGAGCCGTATCATTGCCTAAAGAAGTAAAGTGGCTAATACCGCCATCCTTGTTCACAGACAAGAGATGATGAGGACTATTGGCAGACTGAATTGCATCAAAAGCAATTTCTAAAGAGCCACCAGTACCATTTTTAAAGCCAACAGGGCAAGATAGTGCTGATGCTAACTCCCTATGAGATTGGCTCTCCGTTGTTCTAGCGCCTATAGCACCCCAAGAAATCAAATCAGATAAGTATTGCGGCGTTAACACATCTAAGTACTCAACACCAACTGGCATATTTATTTCACCTAGATCGACTAGAAGTTTCCTCGCAGTCTCAAGGCCTTTATCAATATCAAAACTTTCATCTAGATATGGATCATTAATTAAACCTTTCCAGCCAACAGTCGTTCTTGGCTTTTCAAAATACACACGCATAACTATCAACAAATCTTCAGATAGCTCTTCTTTTAGTTTAAGGAGGTTATTTGCATACTCCATTGCAGCCTTAGTATCATGAATTGAGCACGGGCCTACAAGAACCATAAGACGGTTATCATTGCCATATAGAATATTTTTGATAGCATTTCTAGAGCTTACAACTCCTGATGCAGCTTTTTCAGATAGAGGTAATTTCTCTATAAGAGCATTAGGCGAGACCATCGGCGCACTAGATACAATTCGAACATTATCAGTATTATGATGCATAAACCTTACTTTTGATTTGTAATAACAGCGTATGCAGAGTGATTGTGGATTGACTCAAAGTTTTCTGACTCTAAAGAGTAGTAATTAATTTTATCATCAGCATTTAATTCAACAGCAATATCTCTAACTATATCTTCAACAAAAGCAGGATTTTCATAAGCCCTCTCAGTAACAACTTTTTCATCATCACGCTTAAGTATCGCATAAAGCTCACTTGATGCTTTTTGCTCAGCTAAATCAATTAAATCTTCTAAGAAAACAACTGATCCCTCAGAAGGTTTTGCTTCGATAGTTATGTGGGATCTTTGATTATGAGCACCATACTCTGAAATACTCTTAGAGCATGGACATAAGCTAGTAACTGGAACTACAACTTTCACAGACATATCTGCCTTACCATCAACAATATTACCAATTAAGGTTGCTTGATAATCAAGTAAACTTTGAACACCAGAAGATGGAGCTGATTTTTTTCGAAAAAATGGAAAATCCACTACGATACGAGCACTTGTAGAATCAAGCTTTTCAGCAACCGTTTGAACAAGATCCATAAAACTTTCAACACTAAAGCTGCATTCATTAGCATTTAAGATTTCAATAAATCTAGACATATGAGTTCCCTTTACATTCTCTGGAAGCCTACTGTCATTGTAAAATTAGCAACTGATGGATGCACCTCATTAGCTTTATTTACAAAGCTAATTGGATGCAAAATATCTTTAATTCCAACTTGATTAATAACAATATTACGAAGATCTTTAATGTTTTGAGTATCAGGGAGTAGTGTATTTTTCATTATTTATTATTCCGAATAAGTAACTGCAGACCTAGGTGTTTCCCAAATCATAACTTCTTTAACCTTGACATCTTTATTGGTAATTAACAAGGCAATTTCATCAAAAAAATATTTAGCAATATTTTCAGCAGTAGGGTTTAGAACATCAAAAGGCTTTATCTCATTTAAATATTGGTGATCCAGCCTTTTAACCACCAACTTCGTTTGTTTTTTAATTTCACGAAAATCTATTGCAATACCAGAATCATCAAGAACTTGTGAACATACAGAAACTTCCACTTGCCAGTTATGGCCATGAAGTCTTGCACAATCACCAGGATAATCTCTGAGTGAATGGGCGGATGCAAAGTCTGTAACAATTTTTAGGACGAACATATTCGGAAAAATTGATAAAAAAAATACGGATTATACCTATTTGATTGTAAATTACCAACTTCATGAACTATGAAATTAACCCGGTAGATACTAAGTGTAAAGCATTTTGAGCTATATTGAACTCTAACTAATCTACAGCTTCAATGCTATCAACTTTTTTGAAAACGCCTGGAAGAATTAAACCTTTGCGTGCGCGATGGCTTACAAAATTAACTAACTCTTCAAAAGAGTATTTTTTATGTTTCTTTCCATATTGAACTCTTAATTTTTGATTATCTTTAATAGCACAAACGCCAATAACAAACTCTTCTCGATCAATGAAGTCCTTATTTGCAATCTGAATAAGCTTATTACCCTTTCCTTTTGAAAGATGTGGCAATTCAGATATTGGAAATATCAATAATCTAGCTCTATTAGTAGCTACTGCAACATAATGATTATCAACATCTTCAACCATAGCAAGCCTATTTGCTCTTGCTTGTTTTGATAATGTAATCAGATGTTTGCCAGATTTAGTTTTTGAATTTAAATTACCCAAGGTTGATACAAAACCATAGCCAGCATCTGACGAGAGAATTACAGCTTGCTCATCTTTTCCCATAACTACATCTATAAATTCAGCGCCTAATGGAGGCGTTAATTTTCCAGTTAGAGGCTCTCCCTGACCCCTAGCACTCGGAAGGCTGTTGGCCAGTATAGAATATGACCTTCCTGTAGAGTCAATAAAAAATGCCATTTGATTACTTCTACCTTTGGCATCTTTTAAGTATGTGTCTCCTGACTTGTAGTTTAGTGAAGAGGAATCAATTTCATGACCTTTAGCTGCTTTAACCCAGCCTTTTTCACTTAGAACGACAGTAACATTTTCAGCTGGAATCATGTCTTGGTCATTAAATGCCTGAGCAGAAGAGACATCAGAAATAATTTGACAGCGTCTTTTATCTCCAAACTCCTCAAGGATTACTCTTAGTTCTTTTTTGATATAAGTCTTTAGCCTTGTTTCACTTGAAAGCAAAAGTTCAATTGACTTTCGCTCTTTTCCAAGCTCATCTGCTTCACTTTTAATTTTAACTTCTTCAAGTTTAGCTAGGTGACGCAACTTTAATTCTAATATCGCTTCGGCCTGTATTTCACTGATTTTGAATTGCTCAATTAAAACAGGCTTGGGTTTTTCTTCACGGCGAATGATTGCAATAACCTCATCAATATTAAGATAAGCTATTAGTAAGCCATCAAGAATATGCAGCCGATCTAAAATTTTATCCAATCGAGATTGGAGTCTATTAACAACAACCTGCATTCTAAATTCTAGCCACTCTTTAAGTAAAGGAATCAATGGCTTCACTTGAGGCTTACCATTTAAACCAATAACATTCATATTGACTCGATAATTTTTCTCAAGATCTGTAGTTGCAAATAAATGAAGCATTAATTGCTCACAATCGACTCTATTAGACCTTGGAACAATTACTAATCGAGTTGGGTTTTCATGGTCTGACTCATCGCGAAGATCCTCAACCAATGGAAGTTTTTTATTGCGCATCTGAGCAGCAATTTGAGTGATAACCTTAGCTCCTGATGTCTGGTAGGGAAGAGACTCAATAACAATTTCTCCATCCTCTTTAATATAGCCAGCCCTCATTTTGACTGAGCCATTTCCAGTTTCATACATTTGGCGGAGGTCTTCTTTTGAGCTAACAATATAAGCATCCGTTGGATAGTCAGGAGCTGGAATAATCTGCATAAGCTCATCAAGCTCAGTTGAAGGTTTTTCTAGGAGCTGAATACACGCAGCTATAACCTCCAGAAGATTGTGTGGCGGGACGTCAGTTGCCATACCAACAGCAATTCCAGATGTTCCATTAAGCAGCAAATTTGGCACCTGGGCAGGAAGTTGAAGGGGCTCTTGAATCGTGCCATCAAAATTATCAGTCCAGCTTACTGTGCCTTTATTAATTTCAGCAAGAAGTAAATCTGCATAAGGCGATAATTTAGACTCGGTATAACGCATCGCTGCAAAAGACTTAGGGTCGTCAGGAGCTCCCCAGTTACCCTGTCCATCAATAAATGGATAGCGATAAGAAAAAGGCTGCGCCATTAAAACCATTGCTTCATAGCAAGCACTATCACCATGAGGATGAAATTTACCTAAGACGTCACCAACAGTTCTGGCAGATTTTTTAAATTTTGCAGTCGATTTCAGTCCGAGCTCACTCATCGCATAAATGATTCTTCTTTGGACTGGCTTTAAACCATCTCCAATAAAGGGTAGCGCACGATCGAGTATGACATACATTGAGTAATCAAGATAAGCGCGTTCACTATATTCTCCAACGCTTTGTCGCTCAATGCCGTTTTGGCTCATTCTTTCCTTAGTTTATATTTCGAAAATTTAACTCAAAAAAGAGTTAGAGTTGGCGTTATTTTAATTCAACTCTGAACCCATTTAAGATTAATTATTTATCTTCCTTAAAAGGCCTAACCTGGTGGCCAATTCAACTGACGTCCACCCAAGCAATGAAGGTGTATATGAAATACACTTTGACAGCCATCACCATTACAATTCATAACAAGTCTATAACCACTTTCAGAAAATCCACGCTCTTTAGCAATCATAACTGCAGTAGTATTTAGTTTGCCAAGCAGAGCCTCATCAGTCGCATCATTAGGTGTAGAAATATGTTCTTTTGGTATTACTAAAAAATGCTCAGGAGCTTGTGCATTTACATCCTTAAAAGCCAACACTTGTCATCTTCATAAAGTTTTTCAGCAGGGTATATCGCCCTTAATAATTGAGCAAAAAATACAATTTTTCATAGTTCAGTTTTTTATATCTTTCAAATTCTATTATTAAAGATACACTAGAAGAACATATAATTAATAATTAATAATTAATAAGGTCAGGCTATATGCTCTCCACTAAAACTCTAGACACACTCTTTAGAACAGCACGCAGTCATAAGGGATGGTTAAATAAAGATATTACTAATGATCAAATTCATCAAATCTATGATTTACTAAAATTTGCACCAACCTCTGGCAATTGCTGTCCTGCAAGATTTACATTTATCCAAAGTGCTGAAGCAAAAAATAGAATCAAGCCGTCCTTGGATGAGGGAAATATTGACAAAACTATGAAGCTCCATCTGTAGTAATCATTAGCTATGACACTAAATTTTATGAATCACTACCAACCCTATCTCCACATAATGATGCCAAATCTTTTTACGAAGGCAAAGATAAAATAATAAAAAATACTGCGGAATTTAACTCAGCGCTCCAAGGCGCATACTTTATTATTGCAGCTCGCTCTATAGGTCTAGATTGCTGTCCAATGCTTGGATTTAACAAGGAGACACTAAATCAGGAATTCTTCCCAGATAATAAGAATAAAGCTATTTTTATTTGTGGAATTGGTTATGGAGATGAGTCAAAATTACGTCCCCGAGCACCACGACTAGATTTTGAGGAAGCTTGTAACATTATATAAACACTAACTCAAAATAATATTTAAAAAAATTGTTACCAGTATTTAGGGTAACTTCTATTTTTAGATAAGTTGTTATAAAGAAGTGCTACCATTACGATTAATACAGAGCCTATGAGGGTTGGCATCCATCAAGATAATCCCAATTAGCGCCAAGCAAAAAAACAATAAACGGGTTAGAGCCTGCCGGTGGATGAGGAACTCTTAGAAACTGCATTAATGCAATAGCAAAAGCCAAAGCTAAAGCCATACTCCACCAATCAGAACTAACAAGATGGTAAAAAATAAGCCCCACAAGAGTTGTAACAAAGTGACCAACAATGACATTTCGAGGCTGCGCAAATGGAGAATCAGGAAGTACAAATAAAACAAAGATTGATGCACCAAATGAGCCCATAATAATGGGCTCATTAGTGTAATACGCTAAGAATCCAATGACACATGCTGCTAGGAAAGCACCTAAAGAAATAAAGCCCATTTCTTTGAATGATGGCCTAGGTGGAATTGATGCTGGAGAGCCTTTAAGTTTAGTAAGATAAGACATATCTTCATCCTTAGCAGAAAAATAAGAATTATATATTAAATTATTAACCCTACCTTAGAATCAAGAAATTTCCACACTCTTTCTAGTAAAGTATTTTTGTAATATTAGGCCTGAACAAATAAGAATAACTCCAAAAATAGTTGAAGCCAAGATATCCTCTTTTAATACAAAATGAAGAATTAACAGAGATAAAAAAGGGGTTATAAAAACAAGACTTGCAACCCTTGAAACAGTTGTTGAGATTTTTAAAGCTGACTGCCAAAGAACTACGGAAATCCCCATCTCAAAGAGCCCTATATATGCAGAGCCAATGAAGCCCTTTAATGAGGGGATAACAAATGAATCACTAAAGTAAGTAATTATCAAAATATAGGGCAAACTAAATAAAAAAATTAAAAATAAACTCACTACAGAGTCATTTGAATTTTTGGTGTTGAAAAGCCAAAATAAAGACCATATAACAGTCGTAATTAGAATGTAAACAACCCCTAAAGAATTCTCAAACTGCATTGAAAATACATCACCTTTTGTAGCGATAACAACAACTCCAACATAACAAACAATAATTGACAAGAAGGATTTAATATCAATTTTTTGCTTAAGAATTGGAATGGATAAAATAACAATCATGATTGGCCAGCTAAAGTTGATCACCATGGCCTCTTGTGCAGGCAAAATATCATAACCTTTAAAAAGAATTATGTAATAAAGGCATGGGTTTAAAAGTCCAAGAAAAGCGCATTGCATCAGAGCACGCTTCGAGAAACTCTTAATTAAACCAATCTTGCCTTGAATAAGGGCAATAAAAAAAAGCACTATTACTGAAAATAGTGTCGAATAAAAAACCAACTGAATAGGCTCTAAATGTTCTAAAGCAAGCTTAAAAGCAGTAGCAACAGTAGACCAGAAAAAAATAGCAATGCCCGCAAAAAGGTACGCTTTATTTTGATTTGAAAAACCTAAAAACATATTATTTTATTTGGTTACTTGATACAAGCATAATTGACAAGTTACGCCCTCTTGAGTGTTGTACTTTGACTGTATAGCGCTCAACCTGCTGCCACAACTTAGAGCGTTCTAATTCTTTGATAATTTTTTCATAAGGCGATGCTTCCCACTCTTGCTTTCGAACTGTAAAGCTTATGTATCCATCATTTTTTGTTATTCTTATCATTTCATTAAGTGCTTCAGGCCCGACATGACCACATGTAAAAGTACCCGCACAAACAATAGCATCAAAAGAGTTATCTTCAAACTCTATCTTTTGAGTTAAATCACATAAACTTAGAGACTCATAAACATTTTTTTTGAGCGCTCTATTGAGCATTTCCTTTGAAAAATCCACACCAACTATGTTTTTATATTCCTTGCTATAAAGAATATCACCTACCAGTCCAGTACCGCAACCTGCATCCAATATCTTGGCCTCCTTATCCTTTAAGTGCCTAAGCAGAGCCTCAGTTGTAATTAGATGACCAACGTAACCAGCTAATTGAATAACGTCACTCTCGTATTCATCCCAATTTTTATAAAGCTCCCCTAATTCATCTTGATTTGACACATGCAGTGTTTTAAAAATTGTAGGAATCATATTTTTAGTATTCTTCATAAAACTTTCCGCATAAGAGACTTCAGTAAGCTTTCTTGAGTGAACTATTTGTCCTTTATAAGAGCATAACTATACATAACAAGTCCGACCCAAACACCAATAAATCCAAGTAATTGATTGAAATTAACAGGCTCATCATACAACACATAGCCAACTAAAAATTGTAACGTAGGAGTAATTAAGAATAATATACCTACGGTTGTCATTGGGAGCAATTTTGTACCTGCAGTGAATAATGCTAACGGAACAACAGTAACAATCCCTGCCAAAATTAATAAAATATCTGTTGATAGTTTATATTAAAAATAGCTAAATCATAATTTGCATAAAACCATAAGCTAAATATAAAAATAAATGGCAAAAGAAGCAATGTCTCAATATATAGCCCTGGAACTGCTGAAGTAACCATTGCCTTTCTTGCAATTCCATACGAAGAGAAAGTAAGTCCAATAAGAAGACCAAGCCAAGGGAAGGAGTCACCACTAAAAACATAATATAGCGCACCTATTGTTGCAAAAAATACTGCCCACTGCTTAAGTCTAGAAATTCTTTCATGGAAAAAGATATAGCCACCAATCATGTTTATTACTGGAGCTAAGAAGTAGCCCATAGATGCCTCAACAACTCGCTCCAAATTTACAGCAAGAATGTACCCTCCCCAATTAATGGTGATGAGGATAGCAGTTAAAAATAAGAAAAATAATTCTTTTTTAGAGGATATTGCTTCTTTAAAGTTTGCCTGCCATGATGGCTTGAAGTAGACAAGATAAATAGAACAGGAATTGACCAAAGATCCTGTGAATAAGAACTTCAGACGGGTTAACATGGTTCAGTAATGCCCAATAAAGAGGGAATGCTCCCCACATCAGATAGCCTGAAAGGACAAGCAGGATGCCTTTATTCATAAAGCAAAAACTTACATAAGAAAAACGCCTATTGTAGACTAAATAATCTAATGTTATTTTTATTAATGCTTGTAGTAATCTTTTTCAAAACTAGTGCTACTTAGGGAGTCATTCTCACTAGTTTTTTCATTAATTTCATTTAAGTTTTCATTAATTCTAAATAGAATTACAACCATTTCACAGGCTACTCGAGAGGCTAAAGAGCCTCCAATTACCCAGACTAGACCACGCCAGAAATCACCTTCAAGGAATATGTCTCCAAGCCCTTTTGTTATAAAGGCAAATAACAGTATCCAATAGAAAAGCGTTATAAGCTTTGGAGTCACCATCTCATCTAGATAAAACATGTAATGGTTATCTAGCTTATCTACTGAAAGTTTAAAAGCTTTTTTTATACCTTCTAAGATCTCATTATTATTCATTTTGATTGCCCTTATTTTTCTTCAATCTAAGTTAATATAATACCAGTCTAAGAAAATGTTGTAAATTCATAATTAGATAGAAATTTTAAAAATAAAAAAAGCCCGTCATAAGACGGGCTTTTTAGTCAAAATTTAAAGCTTATTACTTATGGATCTTTACGTTAGTAAATGCACCACCAATAACTTCACGCTCTGCATATGAACCATTAGCTGTTCCACCTGCGTCAAATTCAACACCAGTAGCACCAACATAGTCAACTACTAAGCCGCCTGAAATCCATTTAAGGCAGTAGCCAAGTCACCAGCATGACACTCCATACCTGGACCATTAGCAATACCCATTACTTCTGCTTGAATAGCTGCTCTATCTGATGAACCTGCAGCCTGTGAAGCAAGAATAATTAATGCCATAGCATCATAAGATTCAGCTGAATATACACCAGAACCATCAACACCACCAGCTGCAGCTACTGCAAGCCAGTTAGCACCAAGAGTTGCATCAGGAGAAGGTAAAGTACCCCATGATCCATCTGCAACAGCAGCCTGAAGTTACTGCACTGATCATACCATCACCAAATACATAGTCAGAAAATGCACCAGTATCTTCAGAAGCAGCAATAATTCCTCTACCACCAGTATCAGCATAACCTAATATAGCTAAAGTAGCTGAGCCACCTGCAGACAATGCAGCAACATCAGCTGAATAGTCAGCCTTGTCGTCATCATGTCCAGCCATAACTGTAACTGTTCCACCCATAGCTTCATAAGCAGTTACAAATGCATCAGCCAAACCTTTACCATAGTCACTATTTGAGTGAGTTACAGCCATATCAGTTTGTCCTCTTGACATTGCAATACTTGCAAGTACTGGACCTTGTCTAGCATCTGAAGGAGCAGTTCTAAAGAACCATCCACCGTCTTCTAGAGTAGTTAAAGCAGGTGAAGTAGCTGATGGTGAAATTGAAACAATACCATTAGGTACAAGCACGTTGGTTATAACTGCACCAGTATTACCTGAACAGTTAGGACCCATAATAGCCATAACATTATCATCATTAATCATTTTTTCTGCTTGAGCAATCGCAACGGCTGGATCGATACATACTGAATCGCCCTGCACAACATTGATTGTTCCTTGGAGGTAGTTACCAGAAGCATTAGCCTCAGTTACTGCTAAGTTTGCACCACCAGACATCGCACCAATCATTGATTCAAGCGGTCCAGTAAATCCCTGTAGCTCTCCTATAGTTACATCAGCATGTGATACTGATGCCATCGTAGCTGATAATACAAATCCAGCTGTTGTTTTTAAATAACCTTTCATTTCGTCTCCTAAAATATAAAAAAGAGTCCCTACACCTAATAAAGTATTAAAGCGTATTTCTTATGGGAATCCCCTTAATGATAAACAGTTTCCTGTAGTTTGTGTTAAAAATATTATAAAAAAAAATGAACTAAACCTTTCTAGAATAGTTCATTTCAGCCCAATTTAAAGAACATATTACAGTTCTTTATTTTTCTCTGGAAGAATTCCGCCAGGAGAAAATCTCATGATCAAGAGCATTATGCTGCCCATAAAGATAAGCCTTAGATAGTGAACTCGATCTTCTATAAACTCTAATGATGTATTTCCTTCTTGAACATAATTACCAAGCATTTCAACCACCCAAAGGCCTATAGGACCAGACTGAATCCAAATAAACCACATAATAAAAGCCCCTAGAACCGACCCTAAATTATTACCTGAACCTCCAACAATAACCATCACCCAAATCAAAAAAGTAAATCGAAGGGGCTGATATGCAGTAGGAATAAATATTCCATCATAGGTAACTAGTAATGCACCAGCGATACCTACAATTGCTGATCCAATAACAAAAATTTGTAAATGTTGACGCGTAATATTTTTACCCATCGCAGAGGCTGCCACTTCATTATCCCTTATTGCTCTTACTTTTCTGCCCCATGGAGAATTTAAAGCAAGATTAGAAAGAACAATGAAGGCGACTAAAATTACAAGAAATAAACCTGAATAACTAAGCTTTACAAATACGACCGATGCCTCTCGAACATAGTCACCTAGCTTATCAATTTGCTCTGATTGAGACAAAAACTGCAACTCTGACTTATGAATCCAAGCAACAATATTTTGAAGCCATTCTGATTTTTGCATATCAACTTCATAAGGAACAGGTCTTTGAAGTCCATAAACATTCTTAAGTCCCCTTACAAACCAGTCTTCATTTTTGATGACATAAATAATAATTTCAGAAATTCCAAGAGTTGCTATCGCAAGATAATCAGACCTTAAGCTCAAGGTAATTTTTCCAATCCACCATGCGGCTCCAGCTGCAGCTAAGCCACCCACTATCCAAGAGAGCATTATAGGAAGTCCAAAACCACCTAAATAGCCTGTAATTGCAGGGTCTACCTTTTCAATTAAATCTGAAGCTTCAGAAAAATAATATCTTGTAAAGAGATAACCAATAACTACAATTAAAGATATTAACCATTTATTGACCCCCTTCTATTTAATAAAACTCCTGCGGCAATCGTTGCAGCTCCTAGAGCCAAAGCAAGAAGCATCTTTATACCACCAGCATCTATCGCCTCAGTAACAGGTTGCTGAGAAATTAAAACAACACTAACGCCTCCCAAGGCGGCAAACCCCATAATTCCAACATTAAATAATCCAGCATAACCCCATTGGATATTTACACCTAAGGCCATAATAGCTGAAATCAAAGACATGTTAATAATGCCTATTACAAGTGCCCATGACTGATTAAAACCAACAAATAAAAGTACAAAACCCATAAGGGAGAAAGTAATAATTGCTCTATACGATTGCCAAACATTATTTAGATTATTCATCGACTATCACCTTACCTTTAAATAACCCAGTAGGCTTTATTAAAAGAACAATAACCAAAATAACAAAGGATATTGCATATTTATACTCAGTACCAATAAGCTGAACCAAAGACGAAGGATGCATCGATAGTGGTAATAAGTATATTAAAAACTTTTTGTAGGCATAAGTAAGGAGTATTTCAGAAAATGCAACTAAGAAAGCACCTGCAATTGCCCCAATTGGAGAGCCAATACCGCCTACAATGACAGAGGCAAAAATTGGTAAGAGTAATAAATGATATTGTTGAGGTGCGAAAGCCTTTATCTAGTCCATAAAGTGCGCCAGCAATTGTAGTAAGAGCTGCAACTAATAGCCAAGTTATTTGAACCATCTTATCTGGATCAATACCAGAAAGAAGTGCTAACTCTTTATTGTCAGAATAAGCTCTCATAGCCTTACCCGTTTTAGTTTTTTGTAAAAAGTAAAA
Organism: uncultured Candidatus Thioglobus sp.; assembly: GCA_905182815.1. Lineage (GTDB taxonomy): Bacteria > Pseudomonadota > Gammaproteobacteria > PS1 > Pseudothioglobaceae > Pseudothioglobus. Next base: position 42,455 of record CAJJCX010000003.1, on the reverse strand, counting down.
TACAAAAGCAACTAATAAAAAAGCGATGGTAATAGTTAAAAATTGAGACGTTTTGAAGGCAATTCCTTGCTCAAGGCCGGTATAAGCCTTAAACTCTCTAACAGAAAAAATAAACCTCTCACCATCTTCAAATTTTTGCGCAGTAGCGCCTAATACGAACCTAACTATTCCCCCAGTAACAAACATAACTCCTATTGAAGACATTACGATCGTAATTGATTTTGCTTTTATTTTTCGATAATGCCGATAAATCAGTCTATCCATTGTAAGCAAGTACATTGAGGTAAATACTATAGCTATAGGGATTACTAATAGAGCAGTGGGAATTCCTGAAATTGTCCAGCCTCTACTAATCATAAAACCAGTAAGTAATATAACAATCATTGTCCCAAACGCCATACTATCGCCTTGAGCAAAATTAGAAAACCTCAATACTGAATAAACTAAAGTTACAGCTAGTGCTCCCAATGCTAATTGTGAGCCATAAGATAATGCAGGAAGAATTACAAAATTAGTTAGTAAGGCAAATGCATTAATAATATCAATTGAGTCTGACGTCATCTAACCTCCTAAAAACTTTTTTCTAACTTCAGGGTTATTTATGAGCTCTTTACCAGTTCCAGTATGCTCATTACGTCCAGATACTAAAACGTAGCCCTTATCAGCTATGTTAAGAGCTTGCTGTGCATTTTGCTCAACCATAAGAACAGCCATACCAGCATTTCTAACGTCCAAAATATTAGAAAAAATTTCATCCATCACTATTGGTGAAACTCCTGCTGTTGGCTCGTCTAAAAGCATAATTGAAGGTTTCGTCATCATAGCCCTTCCAAATGCAACCTGTTGCCTTTGGCCGCCAGAAAGCTGCTCTGCAAGTTGTTTGCGTTTGTCATAGAGAATTGGAAAAAGCGCGTAGACCTCTTCAATTGTTTTATTGATGTCATCTTGCCTAATAAAACCACCCATCTGAAGATTTTCTTCAACTGTCATTGAAGGGAAAACATTTTTTGTTTGAGGAACAAATGCTAATCCATGGCTAATTCTGTCCTGAGTAGAAAGCATTGAAATATCTTTTCCATCTAGCGTTACTGAACCTGAAGTTGCCTCCAGCATCCCGAGCAATACTCTCATTACAGTAGACTTTCCTGCACCATTTGGGCCAACAATTACTGCAAGCTCACCTTTTTCAACTTCAACAGAGCATTCATGGAGTATTGGAACTACTCCGTATGATGCAACTAAATTTTTACCTTCAAGATAAGCCATTAACTCGTAGCCTCGGTCTTAATTCCTTTACCTAGATAGGCCTCAATAACCGCATCACTACTTTTAATTTCATCAGGGGTGCCGCTTGTCAAAATTCGACCTTCAGCTAAAACTACTACTGGATTACAAAGCCTTGAAATAAAATCCATATCGTGCTCAATCATGCAAAATGTATACCCTCTTTCTGAATTAAGCCTTAATATGGCATCACCAATCTGATTAAGGAGTGTTCGATTAACGCCTGCTCCAACCTCATCTAAAAGAACAACCTTAGCATCAACCATCATAGTACGAGCTAACTCTAGCAATTTTTTCTGTCCACCAGAAAGATTACCCGCTCTTTCATTCTTAAGGTGGCTAATACTCAGGAAATCGATAACTTCTTCTGCTTTTTTTTGAAGCTCTCTCTCCTGAACATGAATTTGTTTGCGCTTTAACCAAGTATTCATCAAGCTTTCGCCTAACTGATCTGCAGGCACCATCATTAAGTTTTCCAAGACACTTAGGGTTGGAAACTCATGGGCTATTTGAAATGTTCTTAAGAGTCCTTTATGAAAAAGTTGGTGAGAAGTTAAGCTTGTTACGTCTTCACCATCAAGAATTATTTCACCCTCTGAAGGCTGATAAAGTCCAGCAATCAAATTAAACATTGTGGTTTTTCCAGCACCATTTGGGCCCACTAAACCAGTTATCGAGCCTCGCTCAATATGCAAGTCAACACCATCAACTGCCTTGATTCCGCCAAAATGTTTTGATAAATTTTTAACTGTAATCATTATTTAAGTTTTTGATTGAGCTGCATTTGTCAAAAAAGTCTAAATTATCCAGCAAAGAAACTCCTCTATGGAAATCATTTAAGGCAAAACCTTATTGAAATTTTTAACAACAACGCTTGAATATACGCCGGCAGCAACATAAGGATCTTCGTCAGCCCAGGAGCGCGCCTCTTTAAGATTTTCAAACTCAGCAACAATAAGTGACCCTGTAAAACCTGCATCACCTGGATCTATTGAGTCGATAGCAGGATGAGGTCCAGCCAAAATAAGGCGTCCTTCATCTTTTAATTGAATTAAACGAGCAACATGATCAGGTCTAGCGCCTATGCGTTTTTTAAAACTATCCTCTACATCTTTAGAAATAATTGCATACAACATTAATAACTCCTAAAGCTCTAAAACATCTTGCATTGAATATAGACCACTAGGCTTGTCACTAAGCCAGTTAGCTGCTCTTACAGCACCATTAGCATAAATCATTCTAGAAGATGCTTTATGTGTTATTTCAACGCGCTCACCTTCCATAAAAAAAGTAACAGTATGATCGCCTACAACATCACCGCCCCTAATCGATGAAAATCCAATGGTATTTAGATCTCTAGGCTCATCAATACCTTCACGGCCATATACTGCGCAGTTAGCTAAGTCTCTTCCAAGCGCATTTGCAACAACCTCACCCATCTTAAGAGCCGTGCCTGAAGGCGAATCAACCTTATAACGGTGGTGGGTTTCAATAATTTCTATACTAGAATCTTGCCCAATAACTTTTGCAGAAGTCTCCAACAACTTAAGCGTTAAATTAACTCCAACACTCATATTAGGAGCAAAAACAATTGGTATCTGAGTTGAAGCTTGCTTAATTACTTTTAGCTCATCATCACTAAACCCAGTAGTTCCAATGACCATAGCTTTTCCAGAATTTTTACAAATTGAGATGGCCTTCAGAGAAGCTTCGGGTCTTGAAAAATCAATTAAAACGTCGAAATCTTGGAGTGAATCATTAAGGTTATCGCCCTTATCAACAGCCGCACCTAATGTCGCACTATTATTTAAATTGACAGCCTCAACAAGGGTTTGCCCCATCTTTCCTTTAGATCCGTTTATTGCAATTCTAGTCATTTATAGAATCCTCTAATAAATCATTATTTTTAGTTACTTCATCAATCTTCTTGAGAGTTTCAAGTAATGTAAACATTAAGTTCATTGGCATAGAGTTAAGGCCATCACTTTTTGCAAGCTCGGGATTTGGATGCGTCTCCATAAAGACACCAGAAACGCCAACTGCAACAGCTGCTCTAGCTAAAACTGGTACCATTTCTCTTTGCCCACCAGAGGATGCTCCCTCTCCACCAGGCTGCTGAACAGAGTGAGTTGCATCAAAAACAATTGGACAGTTTGTTGACCTCATACTTGAAAGGCCTCTCATATCTGAAACAAGTGTGTTGTATCCAAAAGATGTCCCTCTATCACAAACCATAATTTGTTGATTTCCTGTTGCCTTGGCCTTCTCAACAACATTGACCATATCCCAAGGCGCTTGAAATTGGCCTTTCTTAATATTCACAGGCAAACCTTGACTACACACATTTTGAATAAAATTAGTCTGCCTTACAAGGAAAGCAGGAGTTTGAAGGACATCAACTACTGAAGAGACCTCATCTAGAGGCGAATCTTCATGAACATCAGTTAAAACAGAGACCCCAACTTCAGACTTTACTTTTTCTAAAATACGAAGCCCTTCTTCAATACCTAGACCACGGAAACTATCTGCACTTGTTCGATTGGCCTTGTCATAAGAAGACTTATAGATAAAATTGATATTAAGCTCGCTACAAACTTTTTTCAAATAGCTTGCGCTTTCCATTGCCAAAGACTCTGACTCAACAACACATGGGCCAGCAATCAAAAAAAATGGGTGATCAATTCCAGCCTGAAAATCTAGTAAATTCATGTACTTCACTCATTACTTAAATATATACGTAAATTATATTCGTTTAAAATAAGCATTGTTATAAATTCATTAAAACCATGGCACAAAAAACACCCGACATACTTAAAAAAATTGTTGCTCGAAAGCAAGAAGAAATAGCAGAGTCAACAAAGCGGCTTCCGATTGAAAAAATGATTGAGCTAGCAAATAGTGCAGATACCCCCCGAGGTTTCTTTAACTCATTAAACAAAAAAGTAAAAGAGCGTCAAAGTGGAATAATTGCTGAAATTAAAAAAGCCTCTCCAAGCAAGGGCGTTTTAAGAGAGAATTTTGAGCCTGTCGAAATTGCAAAAAGCTACGAAGATGGAGGTGCAAGCTGCCTTTCTATATTAACAGATCGTGATTTTTTTCAAGGTGATCCTTTATATTTGATAAAAGCGCGAGCTGCAGTTTCATTACCAGTTATTCGTAAAGATTTTATTATTAAGCCCTATCAAGTCTATGAATCAAGAGCGATGGGGGCAGATTGTATTTTACTAATTGTGTCTTGTCTAGAAGATAATGAAATCAAATATTTAAGCGACCTTGCTTTATCTCTCAATATGGATGTATTAGTTGAAACTCATGATTTAAATGAACTTCGTCGTGCGCTTAAATTAGATTTACCAATGATTGGAATTAATAATAGGAATCTTCGAAACTTTGAAGTTAGCCTTCAAACCACCATTGACTTGCTTAGTGAAATTAGCGGTGATAAACTTGTGATAACTGAGTCAGGAATTGCATCTAAAGCTGATGTTGAGTTGATGCACAAGAATGATGTATTTGGTTTTTTAATTGGCGAGGCATTTATGAAGCACTCAAATCCTGGCCAAAAACTTAAGGAGTTTTTTGAATGAATCTTTCTGTAAATTGGGTTGATGGCATGTTAATGGTTGGTAAGTCTCATAGTGGTCACTCTATTACGATGGATGGTCCGATAGAGATTGGCGGTGAAAATCTTGGTGTTAGACCGATGGAAATGCTTCTGCTTGGAGTGGCGGGCTGCACTATGATTGATGTCGTTACAACGCTTCAAAAAATGCGTCAAGACCTATCGCATTGTGAAACTAGGATTAGCGCTGAAAGAGCCAATGAGCACCCAAAAGTTTTTACTGATATACATATTCAATTTATTGTTAAAGGAAAAGACTTAGACTCTAAAAAAGTTGATAAAGCAATTACACTTTCAGCTGAAAAATATTGCTCTGCATCAATCATGCTAGGGAAAACTGCAAAAATTACTCATGATTTTGAGGTCCTTGAATAATATTTTATTAAACCGTTATTACTAAAATACTCATTTAAAATAATTCCAGTATAATATTCCTTCTTCGGAGAGATGGCCGAGTGGCTGAAGGCGCTCCCCTGCTAAGGGAGTATAGGCTTTAACTCCTATCGAGGGTTCGAATCCCTCTCTCTCCGCCATAATATTGAATGCTCTATGAATACACCTAAAGTTATCCATTGGTTTCGCCAAGATCTAAGGTTATCTGACAACCCTGCACTATTTGAGGCAGCAAAAAATAGTTCAATACTTCCTATCTACATTCTGGACGATATAAATTCAAAAGAACTTGCGATGGGAGAAGCAAGTCGATTTTGGCTGCATCACTCTCTAAATTCTCTTAACAAAAGCCTAGATCAAAATTTATCAATTTACTCGGGAGATCCCATTACAGTAATATTGGATATTATTGATCGATTAGATATTAAAGAGATATTTTGGAATCGTTGTTATGAGCCATGGCGCATCAATCGTGATACTCATATCAAAAAAGAACTTGAGTCTAAAGGAATTAAAGTTAATACTTTAAATGGTTCATTACTCTGGGAGCCCTGGACAATAAAAAAAGGAGACGGGACTCCATATAAAGTTTTTACGCCCTACTTTCGAAAAGGGTGTCTTTTATCTGACGAGCCACGTAAGCCAATTTCTACTCCAATAAATCTAGATCTTTTTAATGATAACAATAGTTTAAAAGATATCAATGCTTTATCTTTATTGCCATCCACTAAATGGGATATTAAAATGAAATCATTTTGGAATATTGGTGAGCTTGGAGCAAATAACCGATTAACCGAATTCCTAAATAATGGAGTGGAAAATTATAAAGAAGGCCGAAATATTCCATCAAAACCTTTTGTCTCTAGGCTATCTCCCCATCTTCATTTTGGTGAGATTTCTCCCAATCAAGCTTGGCATGCTGCAAAGAAAAAAGGCGATGATACCAATATTGACCACTTCTGTAGCGAGCTAGGTTGGCGCGAATTTTCATACACGCAGCTCTACTTTAATCCTGAACTTCCTAAAAAGAATTTGCAATCCAAGTTTGATCTATTCCCATGGGATAAAGATGAGAAAAAATTAATCGCTTGGCAAAAAGGTCAAACTGGAATACCTATGGTTGATGCAGGCATGAGGGAGTTATGGATTACTGGTGCAATGCATAACCGTGTAAGAATGGTTGTAGGTTCATTTTTAGTTAAAAATCTTCTACTTCACTGGCATCATGGTGAGCGATGGTTTTGGGACTGTTTAGTAGATGCAGATTTAGCTAGTAATAGTGCAAGCTGGCAATGGATTGCAGGTTGTGGTGCAGATGCAGCGCCCTACTTTAGAATTTTTAACCCAGTCACTCAGGGGCAAAAGTTTGATCCAGATGGGGAATATATTCGTAAATACATCCCTGAAATAAGTGAGCTGCCAAACAAATACTTATTTAATCCTTGGGAAGCGCCCCAAGAAGAATTAGATAGGGCTGGAGTTGTTATTGGAAAAGACTATCCAAAGCCTATTATAGATTTAAAATTATCTCGCCAGAATGCGCTTGAAGCGTTTAAATCTTTAAAAAAAGTGGATGATTAATCATCAAAGCTCTGTTAGCCCCTACTCTAAAAAGTCACTAACTGACTGACTCCAATCAGGGTGAGTATGTTTGTCCCAATAACTCTGATGAAGTATTCTGGTAATTTTTCCAGGGACACCTTTGCCAACTAATTTATTATTTATTCTTGTAATTGGCATTATTCCACCCGCTGTTGAAGTTGCAAAAACTTCATTTGAATCTTGAAGCTTTTCTAATGATATTGAGCTTAACTGAAAAGGAATGCCTAATTCTTTTGCTAAATCAAGAACTGTTTGCCTAGTTATGCCTTCTAAAACCCCCTGATTAGGGGAATGAAGCCCATCCTTATCTACACAAAAAATATTAAAGCCTGGCCCTTCTGAAATATTATTTTCTTCATCCACAAGGATTACCGTGTCATGATCTAAGTCATAAGCTTCATACATTCCACTTACCAAATCAAGCCAGTGATAATTTTTAATTCTTGAATCAATAGAATTAGTTGGTATTCTCCTTCTAGCACTTACTAAAACGTCCAATCCTTTCTCAAAATCTTCGGGCTTCAGAATCCAGCCAAATGGAACAGCAAAAGCAATAAACCGAGGCTTAGATTTGCGTGGATCTCTGTCAAATTTAGGGGACATTCCTCTAGTTTGAATCATTTCTACATAGACATCATCCAGTCCAGATCGATGGACACAACCAGCAAGTATTTTTTTAAGCTCATCACGGCTAACTATACAAGGCATTCTTAATTTTTCTGTTGATTCAAAAAATCTGTCAATATGCTTATCTAAGCGAAAAAAACGACCTTTCCAAACATGAACAACATCATAAGTTGCATCAGACCTTAAAAAACCCCAATCTAAAATTGGAATACGAGCTTCAGATAGTTGAATGAATTCACCATTCATCCAGGCCGCTCCTTTTGGAAAAATATCTTCTTCCAAGATTATTTACTTAGTTCCAAAAATCTTATCACCAGCATCACCTAATCCCGGAAGAATATAGCCCTGCTCATTCAAAGAGTCATCTATTGCAGCTATAAAAAGATCTACATCAGGATGAAGTTTAGTTACCCTTTCTAACCCTTCAGGAGAGGCAACTAGAAATAAACCAATAATTTTTTTGCAACCCTTCTGCTTTAGAAGGTCAATTGTAGCAAGGAGGGTTCCTCCAGTTGCCAGCATAGGATCAATAATTAAGGCAGTTCTTTGATCAATATCTGTAATAACTTTATCAAAGTATGCAACCGGATTTAAAGTTTTCTCATCTCTGTAAAGACCAACGACACTAACTTTAGCATTTGGCACCAAAGTCAATACACCATCAAGCATTCCCAAGCCAGCTCGCAAAATAGGAACAATTGATAATTTTTTTCCAGATAACATTTGAGTGTTTATTGGCTCGCCTTGCCAGCCATTAATTTCACGATCTTCGAGTGGTAAATTCCGAGTAGCTTCATACGTCAATAGACTTGCAACTTCATTAGCTAGTTCACGAAAATGTTTTGTACTGATTCCATTTTGCCTAAGTAAGGCGATTTTATGGGCTAAAAGAGGGTGTTTGATTGCATTTAGGGGCATTGATATTCCTTCAAAAAAGTCTTATAAAAAACTAATTTTACACTTTAATACGTTTTGTAATATTTTTCTAAAAATCATATAGAAAGAACAAGTATTATTATCTCTTCATTAAAAAAATAAAGGGTTTAAATGAAATTTGGAATTTTAGGTGAAGCGAAAATTGCTCGCGAATATGTTGTTCCAGCAATATTAGCTGCAGGACATGAAGTTACCCATGTTGGAAGAAGAAATCCTGGTCAAGTACCATTACCAAGTATCTATAAAGATGCTATTGAGACTGACTATGATGCTCTTCTATCAGAGCCATCAATAGATGCAATTTATAACCCGCTCCCAAATCATCTGCATGTGCCCTATTCTATTCAAGCACTTAAATTAGGCAAGCATGTTCTTTGTGAAAAGCCAGTTGCCCTTAATATGAACGAATTAAAGGAATTAGAATCAGCAGCTGCAAGTAGTGAATCTTTTTTTTATGAAGCCTACATGGTAAGAAGTCACCCGCAATGGGCATGGCTCAAAGAGCTTGACATTGGAGAGCATCAGTCATCTCACTTTATTTTTAGCTATCCTGACCAGCCTAAAGGCAACATTCGAAATCGCAAAGTAGATGGTGGTGGTCCCATTATACGACATTGGTTGTTATGCAATATTATCAGGATGTATGCTATTTACAGGCGCCCCTAAAGTTCTTTCAGCAACTGCAATAATGAGTGATCACTATGATATTGAGAAGCAAGTTGATGCAACACTTCAATGGCCAAATGGCGAAACACTAAGCTTCACTGTTTCAGGTAATGCAGCACTTTGCCAAGCATTGACGGTTTTAGGATCAAGTGGCTGGGCAAAACTAAGCGTTCCAGTTAACCCACCTGAAATTACTCATGCTTATTGGGCGAATGGAGGTTTGCAGGAAGGTACTAAAGTTAGCTTTCCACCATGTAATCAGTACAAACTTATGATTGATGACTTTGTATCGCTTGCAGAATCAAAATCTAAGTCTGATTTTTTAATTTCTCAGATTGTTACGAAGGCTATAAATGAGATCCAACAAAAAGCTGGTTTAATTATATAAATAAATCATTTGAAACTTCAAAAGAATACTATGCGATAGAATAATTTTTGTTGCATCACATGGTATCTTATAACGCTATGAAAAAAGACACTCCATTTACTATAGCAGGCAGAACTTTTAACTCTAGACTCCTTGTTGGTTCTGGAAAATATAAAGATCTAGAAGAAACTAAGTTAGCCACTGAAGCCTCTGGTTCAGAGATTATTACTGTGGCAATTCGTCGCGTAAATATTGGCCAAAATCCAAACGAAGAAAGTCTTCTTGACGCTATCTCACCTAAAAAATATACTATTCTTCCAAATACTGCAGGCTGTTACAACGCAAAAGATGCAGTTAGAACTCTCCTTCTAGCAAGAGAATTGTTAGACGGGCATAACCTCGTTAAATTAGAGGTTCTGGGTGATGAAAAAACACTTTATCCTAATATTGTTGAAACTCTTGAAGCATCTAAAATACTAATAAAAGAAGGTTTTGATGTCATGGTTTATACTTCGGATGATCCTATAGTAGCTAAAGAACTTGAAGAAATTGGTTGCTGTGCAATTATGCCACTAGCCTCTCTTATTGGATCAGGCCAGGGAATAGCTAATCCTTTTAATATTAAGCTAATTAAAGACCAGGCCAATGTTCCTGTCTTAGTTGATGCTGGGATTGGCTGCGCAAGTGATGCCGCAGAAGCAATGGAACTCGGGTGTGACGGCGTACTTATGAATTCTGCAATTGCAAATGCAGAAAACCCTATACTAATGGCAAGTGCAATGAAGCATGCTATTATAGCTGGGCGTGAATCCTATCTTGCAGGCAGAATGATTAAGAAAAGTTATGCAAGCGCTTCATCACCTATGGAAAATTTAATATAGCCTTAAGATGTTAATGCAATGAACTTCTCAAAAAAAATAAGTGATATTGAGCAGAATCACTTATTACGTTTAAGAAGAATTGCTAATAGTGCCCAGGGCGCTATTATGGAAATTGATGGCAAGAAAATTGTGAATTTTTGCTCAAATGATTACCTATCTCTAGCCAATCATCCTAAAATTAAAGAGGCACTAATTGAAGGAGTAAAGCTATATGGAGTTGGATCAGGAGCGTCTCATCTAGTAAGTGGTCACTCAAAATCACATCATATATTTGAAGAAGCATTAGCTGAGCATACTGGCCAGCAAAGAGCACTGCTTTTTTCATCGGGCTATAGCGCAAATCTAGGAATATTTTCTGCTCTAAGGGATGAAATCAAATGGTCACTTCAAGATAAATTAAATCATGCATCATTAATCGATGGCGCCAGACTAATTGACCTTCCAATTCAAAGGTATCTCCATAAAAATCTTGTCTCACTTCAAAAAAAATTACAAAAACAAACTGGTCCTGGTCTGGTTGTAACTGATCATATTTTTAGTATGGATGGAGATGAGGCAGATATTTCAGAAATTGATAAAATTCTAAACCAAACTGATGCAATATTAATGCAAGATGATGCTCATGGATTTGGCGTTTTTAACCCAACAATCCCTAAGCATTCTATTTACATGGCTACGCTAGGAAAATCTGCTGGTGTTATGGGAGCCTTTGTAGCTGGAGACGATGACTTTATAGAATTTTTAGTGCAAAAATCAAGGCCATATACCTACACTACTGCCATCCCCCCTAGTTTTTGTCATGCAGGCCTTATGAGCCTAGAGTTAATTAAAAAGGGTGAACAAAAAAATAAGTTATTAGCTAATATTAATCACTTTAAGAATATTTATAGGCAGTTAGATCTTCAATTTGAAGACTCTGATAGTGCAATTCAACCGCTTGTTGTAGGCTCAAGTAGTGTCAGCTCTTAAGCTAAGTAACAAGCTATTTGATGAAGGTTTTTTTGTTAGTGCTATTCGGCCTCCTACAGTTCCTCCTAACACCGCCCGACTTCGATTTACATTATCAGCGGGTCATAGTGAAAATCAAATTGAAACACTTTTAAAAAAGGTAAAAGATGTTATGGCATAAAACTGTAGGCGATGGCCCAAGTCTAGTCTTATTACATGGATGGGCCTTTAATAGTGATATATTCCAAAGCTTGATAGATAAATACAAGGCAAACTATCGTATAACAGTTATTGACCTTCCTGGCCATGGAAGAAGTAGAGATATAGATGGAAATATTGAAAGCTGGTGCAATGAACTAACTAAGATAATCCCAGAGCAATCTATCTTACTTGGCTGGTCTTTAGGTGGCTTACTTTCAACCTATATTGCAAGTCAAATTGAGATTAGCAAGTTAATTCTAGTTGCTGCAACACCCTGTCTTATAAATAATGAAAACTGGAATTATGGAATAAGTAGTGAGGTATTTGATCAATTTGCAATTAATTTAAAAAATGATAGTACTAAATCACTCAAACGTTTCGTAAGCCTTCAAAGCAAAGACAAGTCTCAACTTCAAGAGCTTTACAAATCAATTCAAAAATATCCAGCCTCACATAGTGCGCTAAATACTGGATTAGAAATAATTATTAATTCTGACTTGCGAGATATTTATAAAGATATTGCAGTACCTAAAACTACTATCCTTGGCTCACTTGATACACTAGTCCCAGTAAAAATTAAAGAATGGTATGAGGCAGTTGGCTCACAAACCTCTATTATTCGCTCTGGTCATCTTCCTTTTATTGATAAAGACTTTAAACTTTAATCACCAGCTCTTGCAAGATTAGTTTCAATTCTAATAACTATCTTGTTTTTGGTATAATTCAAGCAATTTCCTCACCAAAATCAAAATGAGTGCACTAGTTGGAGTTATTATGGGATCAAAGTCAGATTGGCCCACAATGAAAATTGCCACAGAGATGCTTGAAGAATTAAGTGTTCCTTATGAAGTCAAGGTTGTCTCAGCCCATCGCACTCCTGATTTAATGTTTGAATATGCCGAAACAGCTCAAGCAAGAGGCCTTGAAGTAATTATTGCTGGTGCTGGTGGCTCTGCCCACTTACCAGGAATGGTTGCTTCAAAAACAATTATTCCAGTCTTAGGGGTGCCAATTCAGTCTAAGGCATTAAGTGGTCACGACTCTTTACTGTCAATTGTTCAAATGCCTGGTGGAATTCCTGTGGGCACGCTTGCCATAGGGGAAGCTGGCGCAAAAAATGCTGGAATTTTAGCAGCCCAGATCGTTGGTAACCATAATGAAGAAGTAAGACAAAAGGTTACTAAATTTCGTTTAGAGCAGACTCAAAGTGTTCTCAACAATCCTAATCCTGATAAATAACTTATGAAAATTGGGGTTCTTGGTGCTGGTCAATTGGGGAGAATGCTTGCGCTATCGGCCTATCCGTTAGGTCACCAAATGAGATTTTTAGCATTATCTGAAGAAGACCCATCTTCACTTCTTGGAAAAACATTTATCCATAATAATAATCCAGAAATGGTTAGTAATTTTGCTGATAGTTCGGACATTGTGACCTATGAAAGCGAAAATACTGACGTAACTATTGTTAATGAAATTAGTAAAAATACCAAAGTTTTTCCTAGTGATAAATCTCTATATATTTCTCAACATCGCGGCAGAGAAAAAGCACTTCTAGATGCATTAAAAATACCTTGTGCGCCCTATCAAATGGTAAATAGTCTTGATGATTTAAAAAGTGCAATTAAGAATATTGGAATCCCTTCCATACTAAAAACAGCAACAGATGGCTATGATGGTAAAGGTCAGTTTTTAATTAAATCTGAAACCCAGATCCATGAAGCATGGGAAAAGATGGCTGGTGCTGACTCAATCCTTGAGGGCTTTATAAATTTTAAGCGAGAGCTATCTTTGATTGCAGTTAGAGGTATAGATGGTAGTCTTGAATATTATCCTTTAGTTGAAAATTCTCATCATGAGGGAATACTAAGATTAACTATAGCGCCTGCACAAAATATCTCAGCGTCTCTTCAAAAAAAAGCAGAAGAGTATATGAGCTCTATTCTTAAAGAAATTAAACATGTTGGAGTTTTAACCATTGAACTCTTTGAATCTGATGACCTTCTAGTTAATGAGATAGCCCCAAGAGTTCATAATTCTGGCCATTGGACCATTGAAGGAGCACAAACCTCTCAATTTGAAAATCATATAAGAGCTATTACTGAATCTCCCTTAGGGCAAACAACTATTACGTCAAAGTTCAGTGCTATGATCAATATAATTGGAGTCCATGGACCAATCCAAAAAGTACTTAAAACTAAAAATGCTCACCTTCATTTATATAATAAAGAAGAGCGAACTGGAAGAAAGTTAGGCCATATAACTTTAACTTCTAACTCAATTGATGAATTAAATAAAACGATAGAAAGCTTAAAAGAGTATTTACCTTAATCCTCATTTAGATCTGAAAGACTTCCATTAATACTACCGCCTAGCTCTTCTTGATAAAACTGCTCTGCTAGCTCCTCTTCATAGTGATATGCTGATAGCTCACTGACTTCAACACCTGCTAAAAATTGACACACATGTATCATTTCATGACACAGGGTAATAATGAATTTTTTTCTATCTAATGATTCTTCAATTTCTATAAAGAACTTGCCATCGCCCTCATAGTCTGTCCAAGCAAGCGCATCATCTACTTTTTGGATAGTTAGATCAATATTTGGAATGTTATTTGCTTGAAACAAGCCGTTACTGCAGAAACTAAATAACTGCTGCGAAAGCACTATTTGCTCTTTATTACCGCCACGAATATAAAGCATTTTTATAAAAAATTAAATGGTTTATGAAAAGCGCTCATCCAGGTACTTAATAATATCATTCGATTCATAAATCCAAGTAGCTTCACCAGCACCCTCTAGCTTTAAGCATGGAACCTTAATCTTTCCACCACTTATTTCCAGCTCTTTTCTGAATTTCCCGGCAGTTTGAGCATCACGAGTCTCAACTTTAAGATTTAAACGTTTAATTGCTCTTCTAGTCTTAACGCAAAATGGGCAAGCATAGAACTGATAAAGCTTTAGAATTTTTGTTTCTTGATCAACCTTAGCTTGCTCTTCATCATTTCTTTTTACTACTGAAGGCTTAAATAACCAGTCAATTAATATCAATACTCTGCCAGAGCCTTCTCTTAATAATCTTAGAAAAAATCTCATAAACTTTGCCTGTAAGCTATCAATGTGTTTTCTAAAAGCGTTGCAATAGTCATTGGCCCAACTCCACCAGGAACTGGCGTTATAGCTCCAGCTTTATCTTTGACTGCATCAAAGTCTACATCTCCAACTAGAGAGCCATCTTCCAATCGATTAATACCTATATCTATAACGATAGCTCCATCTTTAACCCAGTCACCTTTGACCATTTCTGGAATTCCAACACCTACAACAACAATGTCAGCTTGCCTAACTTTTTCAGCTACATTTTTAGTTTTACTATTGCAAATAGTTACAGTTCCTCGCGCATTTAGAAGCTCCATTGCCATTGGCCTACCGACAATATTTGAAGCACCAATAACTACACAATTCATACCTTCCACCTTACAATCAACTGATGCCAACATAGTCATAACGCCCTTTGGAGTGCATGGCCTTAAATGGGATTTATTCTGCATTAACTTTCCAATATTTTCACTGTGGAATCCATCAACATCCTTATATGGTGAGATGTGCTCAATAACCTTATTTGCATCTATATGTTTAGGCAACGGAAGCTGCACTAAAATGCCATCTATATAAGGATTATTGTTAAGTCTCTCCACCTCTTCTAATAACTGTTCTTCTGTGATATTCTCTGATTTAATAATCTTATCTGAAAAAAATCCTGCCTGCTTACATGCTAGCTCTTTATTTCTTACATAGACTGCTGAGGCAGGGTCTTCACCTACTAGAATTACAGCAAGACCAGGAGGTCGTTCAAGCATTTTTACTTCTTCAGCAATTTTTAAACGCAGATTTTTTGCAATCTCTTTTCCATCAATAATATTCATTTTTTTAATTCCTCTTTAACTTTTTTCAAATCAAATTCTGTATCAACACCATAGCCAGTTGGAGCGCAAGAAATATCAACATTAATATCGATTCCTTGGTTTAATATAGTTAACTGCTCCAATTTCTCAGCTAGTTCTAGCTCAGATTTACCCATTTGCAAATATTGCTTTAAAAAACTAACTCGATATGCATATAAGCCAACATGGCGAAAACAAAAATCCAAATTAATCTCACTACTATTCCTAAAAGCAGGAATCGGTGATCTTGAGAAGTACAATGCTTTGCCGCGCGAATTATATACGACTTTAACGCAATTTAGATCAAAGTAAGATTCTTCACTTTCAATTTTTTCGCACAATGTTGCAACACTCATTCCACTTTTAATCAAGTTAGAGGCAACCTGATTTATTGCATTAGGACTCATCATGGGCTCATCACCCTGAACATTAACAACCACTTCATCCTCATTAAAATTTAGAGAGGTGACTGCCTCTGATAAGCGAGAAGTACCAGATGTGTGACTTGAGTCAGTCATACAAACCTCGGCACCAAAATCCTTAGCAACCTTACTTATTCTTTCATCATCCGTTGCAATAATTACACGTTTGGCAGAACTCATAACTGCATTTGAATAAGTATGCTCAATAAGTGTTTTGCCATTTATTTTTTCTAGTAGCTTTGCCGGTAAACGGCTTGAGGCATATCGAGCAGGAATAATTACTGAAAATTCCATTACTTTTCAGAATTAGTTTTTCGAGCCTCTTCTAAAAGCAGAATTGGAATGCCATCAATAATAGGATAGGCTAACTGACTTTTTTCACACACTAATTCTTCACCAACTAACTTAAGAGGCGCTTTACTTTCTGGGCAAACTAACATTTTTAATAAATTTTCGTCAATCATAATTTAGACTCGAGTTGCTGATAAAAGTCAGAACTAATTTTTGCATCCACAGACAAATACCACATTTGGCTTGTTGCAAACTGTTTACATTTTACACAATCCTTGGCTGTCATTAAGATTGGATAATCACCCTTAAATTCGAAATCCTTCTCAATAAATTTATGATGATCTGCAAATGTTTTAGTAATTAAATTAACTCCAAGCTCCTCAAGCAATGAATAAAAATTATCTGGATTTCCAATTCCAGCGATAGCAAAGCATTTTTTACTTTTAAAAAAATCAAGATCTTTTTTTTCATTGGTAGCTAGATTAATATAACAGTTTGCTTCAATTTTGCTTGATATCTCTCCTTCCATATGCGAACCATTATTGATAATAAAATCAACTGACTTGAGCCTTTTTTTTGATTCTCTTAGAGGTCCTGCTGGAAGAAACCACCCATTTCCTAATCGATTGTGTCCATCTATAACTGCGATTTCAATATCGCGTCCCATAGCATAATGCTGAAGACCATCATCACTAATAATTAAATCTACTGAATAGTTTTCAGTTAAAAATTTTACTGCATTGCTTCTTTTTTTAGCCACTACAACAAAAGCTTCAGTTTGTTGCTTTATTAACAAAGGCTCATCACCGCAATCAATTGGATCACTTGTCGAAGTAACCTCTAATGATTCTTGAGCGTACTTTCCCCCATAGCCCCTGGAAACAACTCCTACCATTTTATTGCGAGATGCAAAATAATTAGCGACTGCAATTACAATTGGCGTCTTTCCAGTTCCACCTGCTGTTATATTGCCTATAACAATAACTGGAACTGATGACACGCTTACTTTTAATAACCTTACTTTGTAAAGACAAAGACGTATATAACTAAAAATGAAGAAAATAGCGGAAAAAGGCAAAAGCAAAAAATTAACCAGGCCAAACTTACTGTGATTGATAAAACTTGTAATACTTAGCATTTTGATAATTTTAATCACTTTTAAAACATTAATTATGACAAAATATTCCGACCATGAGTGTTGAATTTCATATTTCTAACCAATATTTAAGATCCAATCGAAAAAAAGGCTTTGTTTCTTTTATTTCTGGCGTTTCTATGGTTGGTCTTGTTCTAGCTGTTATGTCTCTTATTACTGTCTTGTCAGTAATGAACGGCTTTCATGAAGAGTTAACAAATCGAGTTTTAAACACGATTTCTCACTCCTACATAACAGAAACTGATGATACTCTCGATAATTGGCAAGATCTTAGAAAAAAAATTGACACACAGGACCAGATTATTGCATCCTCGCCTTTTGTTGAAGACTTTGCCTTAATGACTTCAAAAAATGCCTCACAAGGCATTAGTGTTAGAGGCATCCTTATAGATTTAGAATCAACAACCTCTGCCTTATTAGATGATATTAAATATGGAAGTCTTAGCCTTAATGAAGACGATTCATCAATATTAATTGGTGTTGGCCTTGCAACACTTATGGGAACAGGAATTGGAGATAAGCTTACTCTGATAGCTCCCTCTAGAAATTCAATTGGTAAACTAGTCCCCCAGTCACAAGCTTATACAGTGAGCGGTATATTTAATGCTGGCGTAAATGATTTCAACAATAATCTTGCATTTATCCACCTTTATGACGCTCAAGATTTATTCGCTCTTGGAAATCAAGTATCTGGAATTCGCCTTAAAGTAGACGACTTATTTGAAGCTAATAAAATTACAGATAGTGTAATTAAATCGCTCGGCAATGGTTATTATGGGGTTGATTGGATGCAACAACAACGAAACTTTATCAGAGCTTTAAATCTTGAAAAGCAAATGATTGCAATTATTCTTTCTTTGATAATTGCTATTGCTGCTTTTAATATAGTCTCTATGATGGTTATGGTGGTTAATGACAAAAAGTCTGACATTGCAATTCTAAGAACCATCGGAATGACTCCAAAAAGAATTGTTAGAATATTCTTCTACCAAGGCCTCAGTATTGGTTTTATTGGTATTACTATAGGAACAATTCTTGGGTTACTATTGGCTCTTAATATCGAGTCTGTAATTTCTGGAATTGAAAGTATTATTGGCTTCCAATTTTTCCCTAAAGATTTATTTTATATTAGCCGATTTCCATCAAAAATTCTACTAAGTGATGTGGTTAGTATAGTCTCTGGGAGCTTTTATATTAGTAATTATTGCTGCTATTTATCCAGCAAAACGTGCTGGAAAGGTTAATATTTCAGAGGTTTTAAGGCATGAGTAATATAATTGAATGTCGCTCTGTTAGCTTTTCATATAATGAGGGCAAAATCAAACATCTGTTTTAAAAAATTTAAATTTTGAAATTAAGTCTGGAGAAACAACTGCAATTATTGGTCAATCAGGATGTGGAAAATCAACGCTACTTAATTTAATGGCTGGCCTTGATACTCCTACTGAGGTGATGTGCTCATCGCTAATACCAATATTTCAAAAATTAGCGAAAAAGATAGGACAGAGTTGCGAGCGAAAAATCTTGGCTTTGTTTATCAATTTCATCACTTACTAAATGATTTTTCATCATTATATAACGTTGCCTTGCCTTTGTTAATCATGGGTGTTGATAAAGGCGGTGCACTCTTAAAATCTAAAAAAATATTAACAAAGGTTGGGCTAGAAAATCGATTGAATCATAAGCCATCAGAGCTGTCAGGTGGAGAAAGGCAAAGGGTTGCAATTGCAAGAGCTATGATAACTGAGCCAACTTGTCTCTTGGCAGATGAGCCAACAGGTAACCTAGATGCGGCAAATGCAAAGGACGTCTTAGAACTTATCATAGAGCTAAACACAGATAAAACTACCGCACTGTTAATTGTTACTCATGACCTGTCTATTGCAAATAAAATGAGTAGAAAGCTTACCTTAACCAATGGCGAAATAAACGAAACGTAAAGCTAGTTTGTTTTATGGGGTTAAAAACGTAAGGGTTCTAAATTTTTTACTAACCTAGAAATTGAATCATTATGCCTGCAGCGATTGCTGACCCTATAACACCTGCAACATTAGGCCCCATTGCATGCATAAGAAGGAAATTATTTGAATCAGCTTCAAGGCCAACTTTATTAGAGACACGTGCAGCCATTGGAACTGCTGAAACTCCTGCAGAGCCAATTAATGGGTTAATTTTATTTTTACTAAATACGTTCATTAGTTTCGCCATGAGAAGTCCGCACATAGTGCCAATAGAGAAGGCAACTAAGCCAAGCAATAAAATTCCTAAAGTATCAAGTTGAAGAAACTTATCGGCCATAAGTTTTGACCCTACTGCAAGGCCAAGAAAAATCGTTACTATATTAATCAAAGCATTCTGAGTAGTATCGCTCAAGCGATCAACAACTCCAGATTCTTTCATTAAATTACCAAAAGCAAACATACCTAATAGAGGAGCTGCTGCAGGCAGAAGAAGAGCAACAAGTAATAACAAAATAATTGGGAATATAATTTTTTCAACCTTAGAGACCTCACGTAACTGAACCATCTTAATTTTTCTTTCTTTTTCAGTAGTCATCGCTCTCATAATTGGCGGTTGAATTAGAGGAACTAATGCCATATATGAATACGAAGCAACAGCAATTGCTCCGAGTAATTCTGGCGCAAGAATTGAAGCAACATAAATAGATGTTGGACCATCAGCACCCCCAATAATTCCAATTGCAGCAGCTTGCTTCAAGCTAAAGTCAAATACACCAATTACTGATAATCCTACTGCCCCTAAAAGTGTCGCAAAAATTCCAAACTGAGCAGCAGCTCCAAGTAAAAGAGTTTTAGGATTTGCAAGAAGTGGGCCAAAATCTGTTAAAGCGCCAACACCCATAAAAATGATCAAAGGAAACGCGCCAGACTCAATACCAACAACGTAGAATAGATGCAAAATTCCACCATCAATAGCTAAATTAGCGCCTGGAATATTGCTTAAAAGAGCGCCAAACCCAATAGGCAGAAGTAAAAGAGGTTCGAATTTTTTTACAATTGCTAGATAGATTAACAGGATGCCCACAAGAAGCATAAGACCTTGGCCCCAATCCATCTGATAAAGGCCTGTATTAACCCAAAGTAGCTTTAGTTGTTCCATAGTTAACCTAAAGAAAGAAGGAGTTGACCAACAGTTACCGCATCACCCTCTTTAACGCCAACATTTAAAACGACACCAGATTGTGTTGCTTTGATCTCAGTTTCCATCTTCATAGCCTCTAAAATAAGCAAAGTATCACCTTTTTTAACATTCTGATTAGGACTAACTAAGATTTTCCAAATAGTGCCCGATAGTGGCGCTGAAATATCCTCTTTTCCATTCACCAAAGGCTCTGAACTGACTTGTGAGTCTTCGGAACTTAATTCTGAAGTATCTGAGGAAGTGCCCACAGATTTTATCGTGCCGCCTGCTGAAACGTTAACTGTGTAAGACTGCCCTTTAAATGAAACAGTATATATTCCTTCATCTTCCTCGGAAGTTGAAGAACTGATTGGCGCCTGTGGAACTGGCTCAAAGAAATCTGGATTATCTCTATTTTCTAAGAACTTAATTCCCACCTGAGGAAATAGAGCATAAGTCAATAAATCATCAATTTTCTCATCTGCTACTCTAATACCCTTCTCTAAAACAAGCTTATCAAACTCAGATTCAAGAACATCCAGCTCAGGCTCAATATTATCTGCAGGCCTACAAGTAATTGCTTCTGCGCCCTCCAAGACTCTCTCCTGAAGTTCTTTGTTTACTGGGGCAGGAGCAGAACCATACTCACCTTTAAGTATTCCAGCTGACTCTCTGGTAATAGTTTTATAGCGCTCGCCAGTTAGAACATTGAGCACGGATTGAGTACCTACAATCTGAGAAGTAGGAGTTACTAAAGGGATGTAACCTAAATCTTTTCGAACTCGAGGTATCTCCAACAAAACTTCGTCCATTTTATCAAGTGCATTTTGCTCTTTTAATTGGCTTTCCATATTAGTCAGCATACCGCCTGGAACTTGAGATGTAAGAATTCTTGAATCGACACCCTTAAGTGACCCCTCAAACTTAGCATATTTAGCTCTGATTGGCTTAAAGTACTGATCAATTTCTTCAAGTTTTTTTAAGTCTAGGCCAGTTTTACGTGGGCTCGCCTCTAAAATAGAAACAACAGAGTTAGTTGCAGAATGGCTGTAAGTCATACTCATCGAACCAATACAGGTATCAACTCGATCAATCCCAGCTTCAACTGCTTTGATAATGCAAGCAGTAGAGAGACCAGTAGTTGCATGAGCATGCAGCTGAATAGGAATATCAATCGCTTTTTTTAATTTTTTAACTAAATCATATGCAACATAAGGCTGTAATAAGCCAGCCATATCCTTAATGCACAATGAATGTGCACCCATATCTTCAATTTTTTTAGCCATCTCAATCCATAATTCAGTTGTATGGACTGGACTCACTGTATATGAAATCGTGCCTTGAGCATGCTGGCCAACTTTAACTGTTTGATCAATGGCAGTTTTAAGATTGCGCGTATCATTCATCGCGTCAAATATTCTTAAGACACCAACACCATTATCGGCGCATCGATCAACAAATTTTCTAACTACATCGTCACTATAGTGACGGTAACCCAACAAATTTTGGGCCCTAAGGAGCATTTGTTGAGGAGTATTAGGCATAACTTTTTTGATTTCACGTATTCTCTCCCAAGGATCTTCTCCAAGAAAACGAATACAAGCATCAAAAGTAGCACCACCCCAAGACTCCATTGACCAATAACCTATTTTGTCTAATTTTTCTGCAATAGGAAGCATGTCATCAATTCGCATTCTAGTTGCAAAAAGCGATTGATGTCCATCCCTAAGAACTAGCTCAGTTATTTGGACTGGTTTATTATTTTCTTTGTTAGACATATAGTTATCTCTGTGTATGCATTTTTATTGCTGCCTCAATAATTGCTCTTGTTTTTTCATCAATCTCAATTATTGGATCAGAATCCAATGCTGAAGCATCGTTAGTTGCGGGTTGAATTTTTGCAACAAGCAAGGACATTACATTTGTGACGAAAACCATCAAAGCAAGAAAAACAAAAACGAATCCCATCCCAAACATGGTTAAATTCAGCGCTTCACTTACAAAGTTGTTGTCCATTTTATTTAGTCCTAAACAAGTTTGGTACCAGTGGCCGGGCTCGAACCGGCACTCCCGTGAAGGAACCGGATTTTGAATCCGGCGTGTCTACCAATTCCACCACACTGGCTTATCTATGGCTTGAAAATATTATCTCAGAATTTCTGAAACTATTTTTTTAATAAAATTCATATCAAATTGAGATTATATATAGTCAAAAACCTCAATGTTAGAAAACATTTATTTGTGTCTGAAGGTAATTCTTCCTTTAGTTAGGTCATAAGGAGTCATTTCAACAGTTACCTTGTCGCCAGGTAGTATGCGTATGTAGTGCTTACGAATCTTTCCAGAAATATGAGCAAGAACGCTATGTCCATTTTCTAATTCAACTTTAAAAGTTGTATTAGGTAATTTTTCTTTTACGACGCCTTCTAACTCAATGTAATCACTTTTTGACATATTTATTTAATAAGAATATTAATTTAAAAACCAAGTAGCATTATACCTAATTACTTTTCATTTTTACAAAATGAATCAACTCGAGAGCGACTCATCAATAGTAATAAAAACTAAAGATTAAAGATTAATGGAAGTGTCTTTTGGAATGAACCCAGCCCTGGAGCTTTTGAAAGTCAGTTTTCTTGCCAGGCTGTACGATTTTTTCTAACTCGACTAACCTCTCATTTAACTCATTAAAAGCATTCGTGTAATGCTTGCTTTTGATAGACTCTTGATATAATTTTGATTTCAAAGTAGCAATTACAGATACTAGATCTTGATCATTAGTGGCATCACTAACTTGCTCTCCATGACTTAATTTGACCTGAGTATCTTGAAAGCGCCTTAAGTGACGTGTAGCTTCTGAATCATCAAAATCATGAACAGCTAAATTGCTAGGATTAAAGGGAATAATCCTTTCAGAAATATTTAAATCTTGGAGGGAACCACGAGTTGTTGGTTGTTGGACGGTAAAACCACTGACGCCTAGTAAGCGTGCTACCCATGAAATACCGAATCTAATCACTTGAACTCCCGATATAGTTTAATGTATGTTACCCAATCATTTTCTACTTGTGAGTTTTTTTTAAATTATTAATTCATTTATTAGATCTTGGTCAGAAGGATTTAGTGTGACTTTTATATTTTCAAAACCTAGACTCTCTGCCAGAACCTTAATTTTTTGACTAAAAACAATAAGTTTTCTAGTCTTAAATTTATTAAAAGTATCAGATGAATCAAAATTCAGTAGGCGAACAATGTTGGAAAGGCTTTCATTACTGCCTGCCATTAGCACGCCATTTGTAGAATCTAAAAATACCTTAATCGACTCAGCATGAAGTGATGAAAACTCACAAGGCACTCGCTCATAAACTTCAAGATAATCAACCTGATTAAATTTTCCCAAATTATCCTTTAAAGTTTCTGACCCTCCCTTTCCTCTAACAATTAGAATTCTCTTATCAATCAACTCTGAGCACTCTTGCATTGCCAATAACTCCATACTTGAAGCATTAAATTTAGGAAAACAATCAACTTTAATATCTTTATCAATTAATCTTTTAGCAGTAATGGGGCCCACTGCAAATACCTTATGTACCCCAGTAAAGATTTTATTAAAGTAATCTTCAGCAAAGCTAACCGCATTAACACTTATAAAAATAATGACGTCATAATGCTGCTTTAAAACTTCAGATCTTATTTTTTTTACTTCAAAAGTGGGGAAAAACGCATACTCAATATCAGATGCTTCTAAAAGCATTTTAAGATTTGCAGTCTGAGCTAATGGTCGAGTTATAAGTATCATTGACTCATTATAAATACATGCTTTTGAGATTGTCTTTAATGTTTATTAAAAAACATTAATCTATTATTACTAAATTAGAAGTTCTGTTTTCTAAATTCTAACTTAGATAACTTTATAATAGACACCATAATCATTCTATATAACTAAATGTTACTACCAATTTTATCTCTGCTAGCGGGCTTTATCTTACTAATGTGGAGCGCAGATACTTTCACTGATAATGGCGCCAAAATTGCACGAATATTTAACATCTCGCCTCTAGTCATTGGCCTACTCATTTTTGGATTTGGCACGTCAGCTCCTGAAATGTTAGTCTCTGGCCTTGCAGCATATGATGGTCACCCTGAGATGAGTATAGGAAATGCATTTGGTTCAAACATTTTAAATATAGGCTTAGTTCTTGGAGTTACAGCAATTATCCTTCCAATTACAGTTGAAAAATCTGTATTAAAAAAGGAATGGTTATTCTTATTTTTATCAACTCTAATTGTAGGTTTTTTATTATTAGACGGTTTTTTAAGTTTTACCGATGGCTTGATACTCATATCCTTATTAACACTATTCCTTATTAATGTATTTAGAGAATCTAAGAAAAATAACCTAACTGATAGTGATAATGATAGTCTCGAAAATAACTCGCAGAAAAATGATAAGGGAAGAACTTGGCTCCTCTTAATTGTGTCTCTTATTATATTAGTTTCTAGTGCACGTCTTGTAGTCTGGGGCGGAACTAGTCTTGCTCTATCCTTTGGTGTTAGTGACCTAATTATTGGCCTAACCGTTGTAGCGCTTGGAACAAGCCTTCCTGAACTTGCAGTTTCTATAAGTAGCGCATTGAAAAAGCAACATCAAATGGTTATTGGAAATATTATTGGATCAAATCTTTTTAATACTCTTGGAGTCCTTGCAATTCCAGGTTTAATTCTGCCTTTTCAAATTCCAACAGAAGTAATGAGTCGTGACTTCTTCTTTATGCTAATGTTTACTCTTCTAGTTCTCATTCTCTCGATGAGACTTAAAATTAGTCGTTTTGGTGGCTTCATTCTATTAACTGCATTGGCTATTTACTTGTATCAATTGTTTTGGATTTAGTTCTTAAAAATCTTCAAGAAACCCAAGAGCTTGCTAAAAAGCTTGCTCAATGCTGCTCTGACTTACAAAACTCATGCGTAATATACTTAATTGGTGATCTTGGGGCTGGAAAAACTACGCTAGCGCAAAGTTTTATTGGGCACTTTGGGTTTGATAAAGTTAAAAGCCCCACTTATACTTTAGTTGAAAGTTATCAAAATGAATCAATAGATATTCACCATTTTGATTGCTACCGACTTAGTGATCCTGAGGAATTAGAGTACATTGGTATTCGTGAATACCTTAAACCAAAAAGCCTTCAACTGATCGAGTGGCCAGAGTTAGGCAAAGGTGCTATTGCACACTCTGATTTATCTATCAATATTAGTGGAAATGGCGACATAAGAACAGTAAATATCACGTCTCAAACTAAAATAGGAAAATTAATTTTAGAATGCGCTATTGGATAAGTTTGATTATTGCTGTATTTGCTACCTCTTCATTTAGTGAAGAAAAGACTACACTCTATGATTTTAGATACTGGACAGCGCCAGATCAAACTCGAATTGTTATTGATAAAGAGCAGGACACTCTCTTTAATATAACCAACACTGACAAGGTAGTGATTATCAGTTTTGATGATGCTGAAGTATTGTCTGAAACTTTTTCAAATATTTTTTTTAAGGATGACAGGATACAAAAAGTTCTTATAAAGCGTGATAAAAAAACTATTAAGTTAATCGTGCATATTAATAAAAAATTCAGAGTAAAGCACTTCACCCTTAAGCCTAACACAAAATATAAGTTTCATCGACTCGTAGTAGATATTATTGACCTCGAGTCTCAGGAAAAAACACAAGACATAAAAGTTACAAAAGCAGTAAAAAATATAGAAAAATCAGCTCAAATAAGTCAAAAAATTATCTTAGTTGATCCTGGTCATGGCGGTGAAGATTCAGGAGCTATTGGTAAAAATAAATCACAAGAAAAGTCTGTAAATTTAGCAATTGCCAAAAAACTTGTAGCAATTATTAATAAAAATAGCGATCTAAAAGCTGTTCTGACTAGGAGTGGGGACTACTATATACCGCTGACTAAAAGAATAACAATAGCGCAAAAAGAAAATGCTACCATGTTTATTTCTATTCACGCAGATTCTGTAGAAAGTACAACTGCGAAAGGTGCTTCTATCTACACCTTAAGTGAGAAAGGAAATAACAGCAAACTAGCTAAACAATTAGAACAATCTCAAAATCTAGTGGATCAGTTTGGAGGCGTTGAAACTGTAATTGATAATGATCAATTTTTGAAAAATATTTTGACAGATTTTTCAAGAAAAGATCGAGACATGCAATCATTTAACCTTGCCAAGGAGATAATCGGTGAACTTGAAAAAATTGGGCCAATCCATAAAAAAGTACCTCAAAAGGCTAACTTTGTAGTTCTAAAATCTCCCGCCATACCTTCAGTTTTAGTTGAAACTGCCTTCATATCAAACCCAACTCAAGAGAAACGTTTAACCAATAACAAGCAGCAGCAAAAGATTGCGGTCTCAATATATCAAGGAATACTTAATTACTACCAAAAACTAGAATAGTTATTTATAGCTTCTAGCTTAAGTTTCTGAATCTTTAGTTAAAATAATTGCATCACTTACTAATTGATGAACACTTACAATCATGTATGGATCAAAATCATAATTAGGCAGTACCTTAGAAAACTGTGATTTACATATAGCGCAGATAGCAGCCAATGTGTTTACGCCATTGTCTTGTTCACTTTGCTTTAGGGCATGCATTCTTGGTTTTGCTCCCTTTATTCTTAAATCAATAAGATCATCGGTAAGAAGTCCGCCGCCGCCGCCACAACAAAAGGTAGCAGACTTTATTGTGGATTTATGCATATCTGAAAAGTTATTACATGCGGCCTTAATGACCTCTCTTGGAAGAATAAACTGGCCATTTTCAATATCGCCCATATTACTTCCACGCGCAACATTACACGAGTCATGAAAAGTTACAACTCGATGATCATTTTTGGACTTGTCAAATGATAATTTATCTCTTTGGATTAAATCATACGTAAATTCAATCATATGTTGTGGCTGAGGATAATTACTATCTAATTGGTTTTGAAGTTTTAATGAATATTCATCACTCCCTCCACTACCCAAGCCAGTAAGGGTATTCCAAAAACTGTAAGCTACTCGCCATGCATGTCCACACTCACCAACCACAACACGTTTAACATTCAAGTCAAGTGCTGCCTTACGAATTCGCAATGCTCCCTGCCTCATAACATCATAGTTACCAATAAACATCCCAAAATTTGCAGCTTCAGAGGCATAAGAACTTAATGTCCAGCTTACGCCGCTTTGATGAAAAACTTTAGCATAGCCAATAAGCCCATCAATATGAGGTTCAGCAAAGAAGTCTGCTGAAGGAGTGACCATTAAAACTTCAGAATTTTTAATATCAAGAGGCAACTTAACACTTACTCCAGTCTCCTCTTCAATCTCCTCCTCTAGGTCAGCTAAAGTATCTCTAAGAGCTGGCTCTGGCATCCCTAAATTATTTCCAATTTTATTAATTTTTCCTAAAATTTGGTTCGGGTATTTTTGTCCCACACCAATTGCATTCATTACTTCACGAGCTGCCATTGAAATTTCAGCAGTATCAATTCCAATTGGGCAGAATACCGCACATCTTCGACATTGCGAGCACTGATGAAAATAGTTATACCAATCATCTAACATATCCTCATCAAATTCTTTAGCACCTACTAGTTTTGGAAAATACTTCCCAGCAAAAGTAAAGTGTCTCCTATAAACGCTTCTAAATAAATCTTGCCTAGCAACTGGCATATTTTTAGGGTCAGCCGTTCCTAAATAATAGTGACACTTATCAGTACAAACACCACACTTCATGCAGGAATCCAAAAATACTTGGACAGACCGATATTTGGATTTAGTTTCCGCAATTTTATTGATTGCTACTTGCTGCCAGTTATCTATTTTTTCGCCTGGAAATCCTAGGTCTTTTTGAATATCTATACTCGCCTTAAAAGGACCTTTACCAGCCATTGAGTCTTTTTTTAATGGCGGAATCGCAAGATAGGTAGGAAGTTTTTCGATACTATTTTTAGACATAATTAGCTCCCTTTATCCTTAGTTGTGCTCGAGATCAATTTTAGTATTTTTTTCTTTTTGCATAGCCCACTGGGAGATATGCCTCTTTTTACGTGCATCATCTACTTGATTAAGCGTTGGAGCAAAGAATATACCTGGACCATGTAATAATTTTGATATTGGGAAAATAGCTATAAGAAAAAACACTGGAAAAATATGAACTAAGAAAATTACTTCTGATGGCAATTCAGACCACTTAAAAGTAATTAAACCTTCTGCAAAATTTTTCACAAGGAGCATGTTTGGATGATTATTTGCGAAGGTCATTACCATTCCACTTGCACCAATCAAAATTATTAATAGCAACATAAGATAATCTGATGGCGCTGAAATATATCTAACCCTATCCACAAAAATCCTTCTACCTAGTAATCCAAGTAACCCAAAAATAAGCGGATAAGCAGCGTATTTTAATGGTTCAGTTTTAAGTAATATTAATGGAATTTCACCAGGCCAAAAATAAACCAAATGACGAAAAAAAAGAAGGACTAGAGCAAGATGAAAACTCCAACCAAAAAGCCAAGTCCACTTACTTGATTTAAAAAGAGTTGCAAATAAAAAAACTTCTTTAGTAAGTCTTAAAAATACTCCAGATTTTGTTAATGGAGCAGGCGCAATAGGTATTTTAAGCGGTGCAGGGGTATTCCAATATTGAACAATCTTATAAGAAAGTCCTGTAATAAAGATTAATACAGAAAAGTAGAAAAAGAGTGTAAAAAAAATGCTGATTGATGACATATGACTTATTTTTTATCTCAAAATGAAAGTCAAGATTAATTTTTCATGCTAAACACAGCCTGTTGGTTTAGGGAGACCAGCGAATCGACATCCCTGCTTCGCAGGACCATATGGAAAAAGCGAATAGAGGTAACGAGAATTTCCTTTGTCATTACCCAGTTTTTTAGCTATTGCCTTTGTAAGAACTCTTACTGCAGGGGCAAACTCATATTCTTTATAATAAGCCTGAAGAAAATTAATAACCTCCCAATGCTCAGTGGAGAGATTTATACCATCCTCTTCAGACATCGCATTTGCAATCTCAACACTCCAATCTGAAACATTTAATAAGTAACCCTCTTCATCTACTTCCGCGCCTAGTATTTCAGCCATAGTATTTCTCAATCCTTTAAGAGTTTACTAGAAAATTATTTACACTATTTGCAACGCCACGGCCTTCATTGATTGCCCAAACCACTAGTGACTGACCTCTTCGGCAGTCTCCAGCTGAGAAAATTCCTTTTTGGGAAGTAGTATACTCACCGTGCTCAGCTTTATAATTTCCGCGTTCATCAATATCAATATTTGCATCTTCACTTAGATAGTGCTCGGGAGAAAGAAAGCCCATTGACAGGAGAACCAGCTCAGCATCCCAGGTTTTTTCAGTTCCATCAATTTCATTTAATTTACCATCTACAAGTTCAACATTAACTGTTTTAATTCCACTCACATGTCCATCCTTATCTTTAATGAAAGACTTTGTGAGAAGTTGATATTGCCTTGGATCTTTACCAAAAACTTTATTAGATTCTTCATGCCCATAATCAACACGAAAAATTACCGGCCACTCTGGCCAAGGATTAGTTTCAGAGCGAACCTCTGGGGGCTGACTCATTAATTCAAAATTGGTTATAGATTTAGCGCCCTGTCTTAGGGAGGTGCCTATGCAGTCAGTTCCAGTGTCGCCACCACCAATTACAATGACATTTTTGCCTTTAGCAGAGAGCTTACTGTTGTCTGCATAGCCATTATCCAAAAGACTTTTAGTATTGGAAGTCAAGTACTCCATAGCAGGATAAATCCCAATAGCATTTCGATTTTCAGCTGGCAAGTCTCTTGCCTTTGTTGCGCCAGTTGTAAAAACAACAGCATCAAATGATTTTTTCAAATCTTTCGTTGAAATATCTTTACCAATATCAGTATTAGTAATAAACTCAACGCCCTCTTGTCTTAATAAATCTACGCGGCGATCAACAACATCTTTGCCTAGCTTCATATTAGGAATGCCATACATTAGAAGGCCACCAATTCGGTCACTTCGCTCATAAACAGTTACAGAGTAACCTATTTGATTAAGCTCATCTGCAGCAGCTAAGCCTGCTGGCCCAGACCCTACTAGAGCAACTTTTTTTTCAATTCGAGTATTAACTAGTCTCGGCTTTATCCAACCCTCTTCAAATCCTTTGTCAACTATAGCTAACTCAATATTTTTGATTGTAACCGCTGGATTATTTAATCCAAGAACACATGAACCCTCACAAGGAGCAGGACAAACTCTTCCTGTAAACTCTGGAAAGTTATTTGTCTTTTCTAATCGCTGTAATGCCTCTTTCCATTCATTATTGTAAACAAGATCATTCCATTCAGGAATCAAATTATCTATTGGGCATCCACTTGAAGACTGGCAGAATGGAACTCCGCAATCCATACAACGAGCCCCTTGCTCTTTAAGCTGATCTAAATTATGGGTATCAGCAAATATCTCACCAAAATCCTTTATACGAATTTCTACTTCACGATAGGATTCAACTTGCCTATCTAGCTCTAAAAATCCCGTTACTTTGCCCATTATTTGTTTTTTAAAAATATTATTTTAATTATCTCATATTATGGTTAAAGCATTTAAAAAATAATATGATTAATATCTATTTAATACCCCTTAGCTTCTTGTGTAGGATAGAAAAAATATGTATAATTACGGCTTTTTCAGAAACCCTTAAAAGGTAGAAACGTGAATTTAATTGATCAAATCGAAAGTGAGCAACTAAGATCAGACATTCCTGAATTTTCTTCAGGAGATACTGTAGTAGTTCAGGTAAAGGTCCGAGAAGGAACTCGTGAGAGATTACAGGCCTTTGAAGGTGTTGTTATTGCAATAAAAAACCGTGGTATAAGCTCTGCGTTTACTGTCCGGAAAATATCTCATGGTGAAGGAGTTGAAAGAGTCTTTCAAACTCATTCCACTATGATTGATAGCGTAACAGTTAAACGAAGTGGTAAAGTTCGCCAAGCAAAATTGTATTATCTTAGAGGACTTACAGGTAAAGCTGCCCGTATTAAAGAAAAACTTAAAAAGAAATAATCATTTTATTTAAGTTCTAAATGCCAGTTTTACTGGCATTTTTTTTGCCCCATTTACAAAATACTCACGTAGAATAATCCCCAATGAATAGTGATCTGATAGACCAATTTATTGATTTCTACTGGCTAACAACTGGCGCCAGTAAAAATACCTTAAGTGCGTATCGCTCTGATCTTAAAATTTTTAGTAAGTGGCTTAATAATAATTCGCTTATAGATGTTGACAAGAAACAGATACAAGATTATTTTTCATATAGAAAAGATTCAAATATAAGTGCCTCAACTCAATCTAGAATGCTAACTTGTCTTCATTCTTTCTATCAATTTTTATCTGACAAAAAGAACTTAAAAATTGACCCAACTGAACAATTAGATTATCCAAAATTAGAAAAAAAATTACCTATATTTTTAAATGTTCAAGAAGTTGAACGCTTGCTAGAGGCGCCAAATAGTAAATCATTATTTGGTCAGAGGGATCGAGCAATGCTTGAATTGCTATACTCTTGCGGGCTCCGCGTCTCTGAGCTAATTAATTTAAGTTATCATAACATTAATCTAAAAGATGAATTTATACGCATTCATGGGAAAGGAAATAAAGAAAGATTACTGCCAATGGGCGAAATTGCAATTGATTATTTAACAAAATATGAGCTCAATTCAAGGCCAGCACTATTAAAAAATGGTCAGAGCGATAGCTACTTTTTATCAAATAGAGGCAAGGCAATGTCTCGACAAAATTTCTTCTATATTATTAAAGATTATGCATCAAAAGCAGGAATAGATAAGCCACTCTCGCCTCACTCTCTAAGGCATGCCTTTGCCACTCACCTTGTTCAAAAAGGTGCTGACCTTCGCTCTGTTCAATTGATGCTTGGACATAGCGATATTTCAAGCACTCAACTCTATACACATATTCAAAATGCACAGCTTAAGGCGCAGCATCAAAAGCATCACCCAAGAGGATAAAACACTAGACTAAAGTTTACGAGCAATCAAGATTGTCTAACTTGTATAGCAGGGGCTTTGTTAAAGCTGAAAGTGAGACTATTGGCCGCCCTTCTTTATCAAAATTGCTACTGGATAGGAACTTCTTAAAGCAATCTTCAACTTTTTCCCAATCCTTATCTATAAGTGCAAACCAAGCCGTATCACGATTTTGACCCTTTACGATAGCCATTTGCCTAAAAACGCCTTCGTATGAAAAACCGAGTCTTTGAGCTGAGTTACGTGATCTTAGATTAAGAGCATTACACTTCCACTCATATCTTCTATAGCCATTATCAAATGCCCACTTCATCATTAAAAACATTGCTTCAGTTGCTTCAGTCGTTCTTTGAAGAAGTGGGGAATAGTTTATATGACCCACTTCAATTAAACCATCAGCTGGATTAATTCTTAAATAACTTGCAATACCAATCGCTTTATTGAGTTTTTTACTAATAATTGCAAAAAAGACAGGATCGTCTTTTTTTTCAAATGATTCTATCCATTTATGATATTCAGGCTCAGCTTTAAAGGGTCCATAGGGAAGATAAGCCCAGTTAATATTCTCCTTATCTAATGCATTAGACAAAAAAAGCTCTTTAGAAAACTTGTCTGCAACCAAAGGCTTTAAACTAACCAATTTTCCTTCAATTGAGATGCCTCTTGGATGTGGAGGCTCTGAAAAATTATTTACAATTTCACCAAATTTCATAAATAAGTCCTTGAAACTATTTTGACTGCATTTGATAAGTTACAAAATCGATTGTTCCTGAAATCTTATCATAAACTGCTCGCGCCCTATGATTATCACTTGCAGTAATCCACCTAACATACGGCCAATCTTTCTTTTCAGCAAGTGATTTAAGTTCTTTAAATAAAGACTGAACTACAGCCAGACCCCCTGTGATCTGGATGAACATATAAGTCATCTAAAAAACCAATTAATGAGCCTCTTAATGGAGATGGCATTTCTCTAAAATGCATAAAACCAACTAAATTTCCCTGAGAAGATCTAGCGCCAATAGCATAAAACTTATTTTCTTCATCAAATATCCATGACCAGACTGTATCAAGAATATCATCATTCATTGGCATTTTATAAAAGTCAGCATAACCTTGATAAAGTTCACACCATTGCTTCTTTATCATTTATTTTTAGACTCTCTACTCTCATTATGCCATTAATTGTTTAAAGGCAACCTCAAGCCTGTCCACAGCAGCATCAACATCTTTAAGTTTATCTAGTCCAAACAAACCAAGTCTGAATGTTTGATAATCATCTCCTTCATCACACTTTAGAGGAACGCCAGCTGCAATTTGCATGCCCATATCTTTAAATTTTGCACCATTGTGTATTTCTTTATCAGAGGTATAACTCACAACAACTCCTGGAGCAAGAAAGCCATCAGCTGCAACACTAATAAAATTATATTTACTTAGTAGCCCTCTTACTCTATCTCCAAGCTCTTGTTGTTTTTGACGCGCATTATCAAAACCAAATTCAGCAGTTTCATTAATGGTATCTCGAAAGTGCTTAATTGCATCTGTAGGCATTGTCGCATGATAAGCATGCCCACCATTTTCATAGGCCTGCATAATCTGAAGCCACTTAAGAAGGTCACATGAGTAGCTTGTACTTTGTGTCTCATGTATCTTTTTAGAGGCATTTGATGAAAGCATTACCATTCCAAATGATGGCGATGCACTCCAACCTTTTTGAGGGGCACTCACTAAAATATCAACTCCAAGTTTCTCCATATCGATCCATATAGCGCCTGAAGCAATGCAGTCTAGAACAAACATTCCACCAACTGAGTGAACCGCTTCTGCAACAGTTTGAATATAGTCATCAGGAAGAATAATTCCGGCTGATGTTTCTACATGAGGTGCAAAAACCATAGTTGGTTTTTGACTTTTAATTTGATTTACAACTTCATTAACATCTACAGGAGCAAATGGAGCTTGAGATCCATCACTGATTTTGCTAGCTTTTAAGACTACTTGCTCAGAAGGAATATCGCCCATTTCAAGAATCTGTGACCAGCGATAGCTAAACCATCCGTTTCTCAAAACTAAACAACTTTTATCAGTTGCAAATTGTCGAGCTACAGCTTCCATTGCATAGGTGCCTCCGCCAGGAACTAAAACAACTGCTTCAGCGCTGTAGACCTTCTTTAGTGATGCAGAAACCTCATTCATTACGCTTTGGAATGAATTAGACATGTGATTAAGCGATCTATCCGTATAGACTACTGAGTATTCTAAGAGTCCATCAGGATCAATATTTGGTAATAAACCTGGCATTTTATAACTCCATTAATTGTAATTAAATAAAAGAATACAACAATTCTACACAGAATTGAAAAAAAAATATGAGGAAAAAACTGAAATAACTAGAGAGCTAAAAGATGAATTAAACTATATATAAAGAACTTCAAGAATTTCATAAAGAATGTCACCTTTAGGAGCCTTAACAGTGACCTCATCGCCCTCTTCATTTCCCAATAGAGCATTAGCTATTGGTGAATGACAAGAAATTTTACCAAGCTCAATATCAGCCTCGTCTTCTCCAACAATTTGATAAGTAGTTTCAGTATCGTCAGAAAGATTCAAAAGTTTAACCGTGGTTCCAAATACACAACGGCCATCCTGGTTAAGCTGCCTAACATCTATGACTTGTAATCGAGATAACTTAGATCCAATATCTTGAATTCTTCCTTCAATGAAGCCTTGCTCTTCTTTAGCAGCGTGATATTCAGCATTCTCTTTTAAATCACCATGCTCTCTGGCCGTAGCAATGTCACTTACTATTCTTGGGCGCTCTTCATCTTTAAGTCTTAATAACTCAACTTCAAGAGCTTTTGCTCCACTAACTGTTATAGGTATTGTATCCATAAAACTTATTTGTGAATTGATTGTAAAGAGCGAACTTCAAGTTTATTTGGAGACATTAAACCATCAAGCATAGCAAAAGCTGCTGCAACTGTTGTCGTACATGGAATCTTATGAATCAACGCTTGACAACGAATAACTGAGGCATCTTCTAATCCTTGAGAGTCATCAGTTGAATTAATAATTAAACTGATTTCATCATTCTTAATCGCATCAACAATGTGCGGCGAACCCTCTGAAACTTTATTAACCATTGTACATTCAAGGCCAGCTTGTTTGAGAATTTCTTGATTTGTGCGTGTTGCAACAATTTCAAAATTTTGATTAGATTAGTCTTTGACCTAACTCCACAAGCCTGTCCCTATCTAAAGTTCGAAGACTTACTAACACTTTGCCACTAGTAGGAATTATATCGCCCGCTGCAAGAAATGCTTTATCAAATGCTGAAGGGAAATCTGGACCAACTCCCATGACTTCTCCAGTTGATCTCATTTCTGGACCTAAAAATGGATCGACTCCTAGAAATTTATTAAATGGAAAAACTGATTCTTTAACTGAGTAATGCTTGGGAATGATCTCTGATGTAAAGTTTTGCTCTTCCAAGGATATTCCAGCCATTACGCGCGCCGCAATATTTGCAATTGGAGCGCCAGTTGCTTTAGAAACAAATGGAACAGTTCTAGAAGCTCTTGGGTTTACTTCAATTACGTAAATCTCACCATCTTGATATGCAAGCTGAGTATTCATTAAACCAATTACATTAAGCTCCTTAGCCATTAGCTTAACTTGCCTTCTCATCTCATCAAGAACGTCTCCAGGAAGTGAATGCGGCGGTAATGAGCATGCAGAGTCTCCAGAATGAATTCCCGCCTGCTCAATATGCTCCATAATTCCGCCAATAACAATATCTTTGCCGTCACTTATTACATCAATATCAACTTCGATTGCATGATCTAAAAATGAATCTAGCAATACTGGAGAGTCGTTAGAAACCTGAACTGCAGTTTTCATATAACGCTCTAAATTTTCCTTGTTATACACAATCTCCATTGCGCGGCCACCTAGAACATATGAAGGCCTTACAACCAGAGGAAATCCAATAGAATCTGCAATCTTAACCGCCTCTTCTTGTGATCGAGCAGTGCCATTTACAGGCTGCTTAAGATTAAGTTTTTGAATCATTTTTTGAAAGCGCTCTCTATCTTCAGCCAGATCAATCGAGTCTGGAGCTAGTTCCTATAATTTTTGCCCCACTTTTTTCCAGAGCTGCAGCAAGCTTGAGCGGCGTTTGTCCACCATAATGAACAATAACACCTTCGGGCTCTCTCAATGTCTATTACTGCCAAAACGTCTTCAAGTGTTAGTGGCTCGAAATATAACCGATCCGAAACATCATAATCCGTAGATACAGTTTCAGGATTACAGTTAACCATAATAGTTTCAAATCCATCTTTTTGAAGGGCTAGGGAGGCATGAACACAGCAATAATCGAACTCTATGCCTTGTCCAATTCTATTTGGACCGCCGCCTAAAATCATAATCTTTTTATTATTTGTTGGCTTTGCCTCACACTCAGACTGATAGGTGGAATATAGATAAGCCGTTTGTGTATCAAACTCTGCAGCACAACTATCCACTCTCTTAAAAACTGGCTTGATATCTAAAGATAATCTTTTATCTCTAAAAACTTCTTCAGTGCATTGAAGGAGATCAGATAATCGTTTATCCGAAAAACCTTTTTGCTTTAATTTATATATTGTTTCAGAGCTAAGTTTGCCTAAATCAGAGCCTTCGATTCTTTTTTCTGATAGGACAAGATCTTCTACTTGGGATAAAAACCAAGGGTCAATTTTAGAAAGATCAAATGCATCTTTTAAGCTCATACCCATCCTAAATGCATCAGCTAAATAAAATATTCTATCTGCTCCAGCAGACAAAAGCTCACTTCTAATTTTTCCCTTAGCATCTTCAGCATTAATATCTACAATTGGGTCTAAACCTGATTTGTCTGTCTCAAGACCTCTTATGGCTTTTTGAAAAGACTCCTGAAAAGTTGAGCCCATTGCCATCACCTCGCCTACAGACTTCATTTGAGTTGTAAGCCGGTCATCGGCTTGAGGAAATTTTTCAAAAGCAAATCTTGGGATTTTTGTAACAACATAATCAATAGATGGCTCAAATGACGCTGGTGTTTTGCCGCCTGTAATATCATTATCTAATTCATCCAGCGTGTACCCAATTGCTAGTTTAGCAGCTACTTTTGCAATAGGAAATCCAGTTGCCTTTGATGCAAGCGCTGATGACCTTGAAACTCTTGGGTTCATCTCAATGATTGTTAACCTTCCATTCTCAGGATTGACAGCAAACTGAACATTAGAGCCTCCTGTATCGACTCCAATTTCCCTAAGAACCATAAGTGAAGCGTTTCGCATTACTTGGTATTCTTTATCAGTCAAAGTTTGAGCTGGAGCAACTGTGATTGAGTCACCTGTATGGATTCCCATTGGGTCAAAATTCTCAATAGCACATATGATAATGCAGTTATCCTTACTATCTCTAACAACCTCCATTTCAAACTCTTTCCAACCTAAGATTGATTCTTCAATTAAGAGTTCATTAGTGGGTGATAAATCAAGTCCTCGCTGACATATTTCTATAAATTGCTCTTTATTGTAAGCAATTCCACCACCAGACCCGCCCATTGTAAATGACGGCCTAATAATGGTTGGATAGCCAACTTGCTCTTGAACTTTAAGAGCCTCATCAATAGTATGCGCAATGGCTGCCTTTGGCATATCAAGGCCAATTTTTAACATGGCTTGGCGAAATAATTCTCTATCTTCTGCCTTATCAATGGCCTCTTTATTTGCACCAATCATCTCAACATTATGCTTTTCTAATACGCCATGACGATCCAGATCTAGGGCGCAATTAAGTGCTGTCTGGCCACCCATAGTTGGTAGCAAGGCATCAGGCTTTTCTTTTTCAATAATTTTTTCAACTGTCCTCCACTCGATTGGCTCGATATAAGTCGCGTCAGCCATTTTAGGATCAGTCATAATGGTTGCAGGATTTGAATTTACCAAAATTACTCGATATCCCTCTTCTCGAAGAGCCTTACATGCTTGTGCGCCAGAGTAGTCAAACTCACAAGCTTGTCCAATAACAATTGGCCCTGCTCCAATAATTAAAATACTTTTAATGTCGTGTCTTTTTGGCATGTTTATTCAAATGTAAGATTTAATTTCATTTTGACATAAGTCCTATAAATTCATCAAACAGGTAACTTACGTCATGGGGCCCAGGAGATGCTTCAGGATGACCTTGAAAACTATAGGCAGGCTTATTCTTTACCTTAATGCCTTGAATGCTTTTATCAAACAATGATCTATGACTTACTTCAATATTATCTGGAATGCCCTTTTCTGAAACCGCAAAGCCATGATTTTGGGAGGTGATCATCACTTTTTTTGATTTAAGGTCTTGGACTGGATGGTTTGCCCCATGATGACCGAATTTCATTTTCTCTGTTTTAGCCCCAGACGCAATTGATAAGAGCTGGTGACCAAGGCATATTCCAAAAATTGGAATATTTTTTTCTAATAATTGTTTAATACTTGTAATCGCATAATCGCATGGCTCAGGATCTCCAGGACCATTTGAAAGAAAAACACCATCAGGATTTGTTGCTAGTAAGTCCTCAAGAGGAGCCTTTGCATTAAAGACTGTAAGCTCACAACCTCTATCAACCAACATTCTTAAAATATTTTTCTTGACTCCATAGTCATAGACTGCAACTTTAAATTTTGAAGATGTCTTGTTAAAAGTAGAATTTTTTATGTTGAAAGATCCTTGATTAAAGGAGTAAGTTTTAGGAGTGGATACCACTTTAGCCAAATCCATATTTTTAAGACCAGAAAAATCTTTTGCTTTTTGAATGGCCTTACTCGAATCTATTTTATTAGAGGCCATTATGCAGCCTTTAAGGGCGCCATGTGTTCTTAGGTGGCGAGTCAAAGCCCTTGTATCAATGTTTGAAATTGCAACTATATTATTACTCGATAGGTAGTTATCAAGACTCATCTCAGAGCGCCAATTACTATAAGCAAGTGGTAAGTTTCTAATAATTAAACCAGAGGCATAAACGCTTGATGATTCTTCATCGACTATATTTATTCCAGTATTGCCGATATGAGGATAAGTGAGCGCAACGATTTGCTGACTATAGGATGGGTCAGTGAGTATTTCTTGATACCCCGTCATTGCAGTATTAAAGACCACCTCGCCAACTGTTTCGCCAATAGATCCAATAGATTCTCCCCAGAAAACAGTACCATCTTCGAGAGCTAATATGGCAGTTTGAGGCAAAACTTTACTCCTAATAGGGGTCAAAAAACTTCGCAAATTTTACCATGTGTTTAAGCTTAACTTATCCTGAATTTTGTAATCCAATGTTATAATTAGCTTGCCTATAACAACTTAATGCATTTGTGGAAATTTTAGTAAACGGTGAAAAAATATCACTCCCTGAAGATTCAAATATTGAAGATCTAATTGTTCATCTAGGTTATCAAAATCAGCGAATTGCAATCGAAATCAATGAATCAATTATTCCAAAATCTAATCATTCTTCTTTTCTACTTAAAGACCTAGACAAGGTTGAAGTGATTAATGCAGTTGGTGGTGGCTAGGCAGACGTGATAAATTTAACGATGGTTTTTATTTTCTTTTTCCGGAAATTCTAAACCATTCACCCTTATTGGCAACTTCAATATTAGAAAAATTGATTGAATAGCATTTAACCACCCTATCAACTTGTTCTTTTAAAATTCCAGATAGTAGAAGCATTCCATTAGTATGAACTAAATCTGAAAATAATGGCTCCAACTCAACCAATGGATTGGCCAAAATATTAGCTATTAATAAATCACATTTCCTATCACTCCCCTGGTTTATTGAATGAATTGTTGTAATTGTATTTTCACACTTATTTTTAGCTACATTTTCTTTGCTTGAAAGTACCGCTTGAGGGTCATTATCAATAGCGATAACACTTTTAGCACCGAACTTTGCAGCTGCTATTGCCAATATTCCAGTACCGCAACCAAAATCAATAACATGAAGATTTTTTGGTGGATTTGAATCTAAGTATTCGAGGCATAGACTGGTTGTTTGATGTGTTCCAGTTCCAAAAGCCAGCCCTGGATCCATATGAATTACAATAGAGTCATTTGAAAGGATAGATTCAGTATCCCATGAAGGGCAAACCCAAAGTCTTTTACCAAAGCGCATTGAAGGAAAATCTTTTTGGCACTCCTCTTCCCAAACTCTATCTTTAAGCGTTACAGTATCTATAACAACAATATTACAGATGTCTGAAATTGAAGTTTCAATAGATTTTTGATTTACCTCTGAAGAAAATAAAGCATTTACTTTAACGTTATCCCACAAAGGCGTTTGCCCAACTGGAGGCTCATAAATTGCATCATCAAGAGCGTCAGAGTAGGTTATTGATACACTTCCCAAACCCATCAAAACCTCTGAAACAAGATCTGTTTCAGATTTTTTAACTTCAAAAGATATTTGTTTCCAAATCATAAAAAAATTATATCTAGCATTATGTTTGGCTTAATTAATCCGCTTAGAGTAAATCTTTAATTGAACTTAATGCCATTGGCAATTTTTCAGGCTCTGTGCCGCCGCCTTGAGCCATATCCGCTCGGCCCCCACCTTTCCACCAACCTGAGTAG
The DNA here is from genome assembly GCA_905182815.1 of uncultured Candidatus Thioglobus sp. Classification (GTDB taxonomy): domain Bacteria; phylum Pseudomonadota; class Gammaproteobacteria; order PS1; family Pseudothioglobaceae; genus Pseudothioglobus. The sequence goes on along the minus strand of CAJJCX010000003.1, from coordinate 1,214 downwards.
CAACATGGTTCAAAATATTACCCGCTTGGTATTTATCCGTCAGGTTTTTTGTAACCGCTGCAACAAGAGACACTTTTTTGTCAGAAACAACTGCCAATACAACTATAGCTGAGCCAAGCTTATCTTTTAGTTTATCTGCCAAATCTCTTAAATCTTTTGCAGGAACGCCTTTCACTTCAGTCGCTAAAATCTTAACACCTTTAACTTCTGTAGCTTTGGATAAAAGTGAGTCACCTTGATCACTTGCTAATTGTTTCTGAAAAACTGCTATCTGCTTCTCAAGGTTTTTTTGATTACTAATTAACTGCTTTACTTTATCTAAAGCCATTGAATTACTTGATTTTGTAAGACTTGCAATCATACTAAGAGTATTTTCATTTTTTTTATCAAGCTGATAAGCGTCAATCCCTGTAACTGCCTCTATTCTTCTAACTCCTGCAGCAATGCCGCTCTCAGAAATAACTTTAAACCTACCAATATCTCCTAGCCTTTGAACATGGGTGCCCCCACAAAGCTCAACAGAAAAATTATCATCCCCCATTGAAAGAACTCTAACCATATCCCCATATTTTTCACCAAAGAGAGCCATTGCGCCTTTCTTCTTGGCGGTCTTGATATCAGTCTCTTCAGTTATCACTTGTGTGTTGCCTAAAATTTGCTGATTAACTATCACCTCAACTTTGTCTAAATTAGCTCTTGATACGACCTCATCATGTGAGAAATCAAATCGTAGCTTTTCAGATTCAACCAGAGAGCCTTTTTGGTTTACTTGATCACCAAGAACCTGCCTTAAAGCTTCATGTAAAAGATGCGTTGCTGAGTGATTATTCATGATTTTCTTGCGTCTATCTTGATCAATTGATGCTTCAACTGCGTCTCCAACTTGGAGCGCGCCTTTTGCTTGGATGCCATGATGTTCAAATGCATTTGAAGCCTGCTTTTGAGTATCAGTAACTTTAAATTGTGCACCATTTTTTGACAAAGTCCCATGGTCACCACTTTGACCACCAGATTCGCCATAGAAGCTACTTTTATCGATAACCACAATGGCCTCTTCACCCTCATTGAGAGAATCTACAGATTTATTGTCTTTAATAATAGCGCTAATAATTGCGCTATTTTTGAATTGCTCATAACCTAAAAACTCAGTTGAATTTTCGATGGTTATCGTGGATTTTTTAGAGTCAAAATCACCCGCTTTACGGGCACGCTCT
>CAJJCX010000002.1 GCA_905182815.1 uncultured Candidatus Thioglobus sp. | reverse complement strand
CAGGCTTTGTTGGGAATGAACTATTAGAGTATGAAGTTCTACCTTCGGTATAAACCACAATACCAGGCTCATCGATGAACAGATTAGATATATCAATCGAAGAATCCAAAAGCCCACCTGGATTATTCCTTAAATCAATAATTAAAGAATCAAGCTCGCCTTCATTCTTTTCTACTAAATCTGCAACAATAGTTTTCACTAGAGCAGCAGTTGGTCTTTGAAATTGAGCAATTCTTAGGTAACCAATACCTTTATCCATTAAAAGTCCTTTTGCCGAAGTGATCGTGATAATTTCACGCGTTATTTCAACTACAAATGGAGCAATATCAGGCCTTCCAATTGTTAGTTTAATAGAAGTTCCTGGAGCGCCTCTCATTAGCTTAACACCTTCTGCAAGGTTAATTTGGCTTACGTTTTGATCACCAATTTGTAAAATAATATCTCCAGCCTTAAGGCCTGCTCTGTATGCAGGTGTGTCATCAATTGGGGATACAACCTCTATATACTCACCCTTCGTACCAATAACAATACCAAGGCCACCAAACGCGCCTCTTGTACTTTCACTTAAGTCAGACTGGCCACGTGGCTCAAGAAAACTAGAGTGAGGATCTAAGGCCCTCAACTAAACCTCTTATCGCATTATTAAACAGCGTTTCATCATCAATATCATCAACATACATTAGCTTGATTTGAGAGAAAACAGTAGTAAAGGTATTTAAACCCTCAAAGAAAGATGGGGAGTCAAGAGGGGAGTAGTCTTCTTCCTCGGCTAAAGATCCACTTGTAGCTCCAAAAAAGAGAAAAGCAGAAAGAACAGTTGATTTAATTAAAGCCTTTGCATTTATCATAATAAATTTAGTTAGTATTAAAAGAGAGTTAGTAAATTATTTTAAAGGATTGTACTTGTGTTTTATAAAGTTTAAATGAAGAAACCATGTAGTTTTAAATAAAATATTGCGAATTCATATAATTTTTACTTCTAAACGTAATGACTCGACTAAAATTATCAGTTACTAATTGCGCTCGTAGCTCAGCTGGATAGAGTGTCGGCCTCCGAAGCCGAATGTCGGGTGTTCGAATCACCTCGAGCGCACCAACTCTATCCTAGGCACAAAAGGACTGATGAAGCCTTAAGAATTGATATTAATATTGCTACTATAATTCTAAAAAATACTACATAATATTACTCATAAGATTAGCCCTATGAACTAGGTATTTGTTCCATATTGTGTGCCTTAGGTTTCCTTAAAACACTAAAAAGGAGGAGGTATGTCATACCAAAACCAATCTGATTCAGACCATTTAAGTATTATTGTAGGTCCACCAGGACCAGAAAATATTATCAATTCCGTTCATAACTTTGCTGCGAAGCACGATATTTCACTGGATGATGCTTGGACAGTTTATGTCAAATCGAAGGCAGATTACTTTATAGAGCCTGATGACTCGGGACTAAGTTACTTCTCTGAAATCTTTACTGACATATTAAAGCAGGATGTAACGGTCTCAGAATATTTCTTAACGCATTATATAAATACGTTTTCAGCTGATGGACAATTACTGGCAAAGATAAAAGACATCTCTAAAAGAGAGCCATATATTGCTCCAGCAATCATCTTTCACGCGAAGAATATCTTAGATAGTGAGGGAAAGCCAATCAACATTAAGCTGTTTAATGAGCTCAATAGAGATATCCTTCAAAGCCTAATGCTTCTTCTATGGAATGTCAATTGGATTCATACATCAATATCGTATGGATACAAGAAGATTAAAGCTAAATAGCGTTTGCCTAAGTATTATCTACTAATATGAAGGTTTTTAGAGTTAAGCCACTGATGAATTTCACTTTCAAGCCATTTATTAACCCTATCAATGTCAACAGGCTTAGGGAAATCTCCAGCTTCTATCTTTTCAAATAATTCAGTTTTAGAAAAACCAGTTATCTCATATATCTGAATTTCGGTCAAAAAAATGTCCATTTCATATCTCTTGTAATATGTATTTATAGATTAAGTAAATAGATAATTAGTATTTCTTTAAAAAAACTGGTTTTATTATAGACCTAAACCAACTAATATTGCTTTTGATCTCTCTTATATTTAATATGAATGTAGATTCAGAATAAATTACAATTGTTATTATGAAAAAAAATACCCATATTTTTATTTATGGATTTTAATTATCTTAATGGATAATTATATTCTTCCAAGAAAACAGGCTATTACTGTTTTTTTTGCTTTTGCTTTTGGCTATTTTTTATCGTGCATGTTAAGAGCAATCACAGCTACACTTTCTCCAGTTTTAACTCTTGAATTTGATTTAATGGCGGCAGATTTAGGGCTGCTTGCTGGAGGTTATTTTTTAGGTTTTGCATCTATGCAAATTCCCCTTGGATATTTGTTAGATAAGTTTGGACCAAAAAAAATTGTATCGTCATTTCTATTAATTGCATTTATTGGAACAGTATCTTTTGCACTTGCTCAAAGCTTTTCAGGTTTGCTAGTTTCCAGGATATTAATTGGAGTTGGAGCTGAGCGCTTGTCTAATGGCGCCATTAACAGGTTATAGAATTTGGTTTGCAGAAAACCAACAACAAAGAGCAAATTCTTGGATGTTAATGATAGCTTCGTTAGGATTTCTATCGTCAACATTACCTGTTCAACTTTTGTTACCTACTTTAGGCTGGAGATGGATTTTTGGTGGAATTGCGGCATTGATATTATTAGTATAATTTTAATGTTAGCTTTTATTCCAAAGTGGAATCATCAAAAGGATGAGTCTTTGGAAAACCCACTAGGCCTGGTTCATTTGCAGATGTATGGAAAAATAAATTCTTTATCAGTGTAATTCCAATGGGTTTATTTAATTATGGAGGGTTAATGGCGATCCAAACTTTATGGGCAGGACCCTGGATGATTAGAGTTGCAGGCTATTCTCCACTTGAAAGTGCTACAGGATTATTTTGGATAAATATTACAATGCTTATTTCATTTTTTTTATGGGGTTATTTTTTACCTAGAGATTACAAATCTTGGTTTTAGTGCATTAAAAATATTAACAGTTGGTTTGCCAATTAGTTTTTTGGTTATGTTAACTATTATAATTTTAGGATCAAAAGCAGGTGCATTCTATATTACATTATTCATCCTCAGTTCAATCTTTCTTATCTGTAGTACAGCCAGCTGTAGGTTTATCTTTTCAAAGTCACTTGGCAGGCAAAGCACTTACATCATTTAATTTATTAATTTTCTTAGGAGCTTTTATAATGCAGTGGTTTATTGGCCTTGTAATCGATTTAGTTAAAAGTTTTGGCTATACTGAAATAATAGGATTTAAAACAGCATTTTCAGTTTTCTTATTATTAAGTTTAACTTCTTATATATTCTTTTTAATTATTAATAAAAATCATATATTTTTTAAAATTAAAAATATGTGAAAATTATGAAAACTAGTGCTACAAGATAGCTATATCGAGGGGAGTTTGAGTGTTCGAATCACCTTTAGTACACCAACTCTAAAAGCTTTTATAACTTTTATTCCATCTTAAATCCTGCATTTCAAACTCTTTATCTAAACAACTTCTAATCTTCATCTAATCTTTATTGCTTGTTATTAGAATGGCGTCCGTTTGAAAATTACTTATAAATTAATGGAGATAATCTATGGAAACTAAACTCGTTTTATGGACAACTGGTTGTATGGCATTTATGCTTAGCTTTATGTATGCAATGGTTAGTATCATAAGTAGCTTTGTAAATTAAATATTGGGGGCTATTAATATTGACTATGAGTTAATTAGCCCTCGGTCAACAGTTTAAATTATCAACCAAAACCTCTTGACTCTGAATATATAATACAAAAGCTCTAATTGTTCGGATGAGCCGCGTTCACTATTAAACCAACTATCTGGATTTAGAAGATTATTTATGAAAGTAGAAAATATAGAAAAGCCCACAACAAAATTTATAGCAACAAAGCTTTTTTGGGTCGGAGTAGTAGGCACATATATCCTTGCAGGAATACTACTCAATAGGCTTGAAACTAATGCTAGTTATGAAGAACTTAGATCTTCCTCCCTAATCCCATCTATCTTTTATTTTTTTACTTTATTCCTAAGCTACAGATCCTTTAAAACTCAAGCGGTTAGAACAACTATTTTACAATTTGCAACTCAAATGCTACTTCTCCTTCCTTTAATGAGTATGTTCATGGCGGTTGTACTTTTCACTACAAAATTTTCTAGTTAATGAATAAAATAAGTTCAAAAAAACTACTTAATACTAAATGGACAGCAGTTACACCGAGCAGTAAAGAGAGGCACTTTCTTATTACTAAATTAGTGTTTGATGAAGATGACATCGTAACTCACTGCTTAATAGAGGCAGTAATCTCTAATCGAACAGAACTTATTAATTGGAGAGAATTGAAAGAGAGTGAGCGCTGGCTTCAAGGTTGGAAATAAAAACATTGTCTATGAAAAAGAATCTTTTAAAAACCTTCCTACTTATTGCTTTATTTTTTTTAGCCTCTGGATGCTTATTCTTTTTAATAGGCTATCAAGAGCTTAAATCTTTAGAAAGTGAGTACACAAAAGAAGAATTATTTAAATTATGCAGTGAGGGTAAAGTTGATATGTATGGCTGCGTTACAGGTGGAGCATGGTAGATAATTCTATGAAATCTGAAGACGTTGTTGCTGCAATCATAAAGAAAGAAATCTTTATTTTATTGCTCAAAGAAATAGAGATAAATATATGGGCCTTAAATGGGAATTCCCTGGCGGAAAGGTTGAAGCTAATGAAACACTTCAAGAGGCTCTAATCTAGAGAGATATCACGAGGAATTAAATATAAACATTAATGTTTATGAGAAGATTGCAGAAGAAAAATATAAGGACAGCGAAATAAATATTGTTCTGCATTACTTCCTTTGCTCAATAAAAGATGGCGATATTAGTCTTAATGAACATGAGGCAATGGAATGGGCTGATAAAACAGATTTTGATAAATATGACTTTGTTGTGGGTGATGGAAATATTACATCACTAATTTAATTGTAATGCAGTTAATACTTTATCATTCATTACTATGAAACACTTATCGTACAAAAGAATTGGGAAGGGTTATCCACTGGTACTTGTCCACGGCTATTTGGGCGGTCAAGACATGTGGAAATTTCAGGAAGATTTAAAGGATAACTTTGAGTTAATTATGCCTTCACTTGCTGGTTATGGTGAGAGCTCTAAAATGACCGCTCCTTCAACTATTAGAGAGAATGCAATACAAGTATTTGAACTCTTAGATTATTTAAAAATTGATACCTTTAATTTGCTTGGTCATTCAATGGGAGGGATGATTGTACAAGAAATGGCTGCGTTATTTCCAGATCGCGTTAATAAGTTAATATGTTTTGGTACCGGGTCTATAGGAGTCTTACCAAGCAGGTTTGAAACTATTGGTGAATCAAGAGCTAAAATTATTGAATTTGGCCTTGAACAAACTCGAAAAAATATTGCAAAGACATGGTTTATGGATCATCTGAAGGGAGATGGATATAAATTATGCTTGGACGAAGGCTCAAAAGCAACAACACAAGCTGCACTAGCAAGCCTTGATGCATGGGATTGTTGGGATGGAAGGGCGCAACTTGATCAAATTAAATCACCCACTCTAATTCTATGGGCTAAAAATGATCGATCCTATGACTGGAACCAGCAAGAAATTCTAAATAAAGGGATTTCAAATTCTTTTATCAAAATTATTGAAGGATGTGCCCATAACTCACATATGGAAAAACCTTCACTAATCAATCAATCAATCAAGGATTTTCTAGTTTAAAGATATGGCTTTTTCTAGCTTTAGGATAGCCATATTTTTAAAGTTCATATGAGACTATAATTTATTCTTAACTTAAATTAACACTTGAAACATATATATTAATTGATGTATACTAAATTTTTTCTATACAAATACTTTAGTAATAGAGAAAAAAGTAAATTTCATTAAAAGGAGAAATACATGAAGTTAGTAAATAAAACAGCTATTGCTGCCGTTGTTGCGCTTTCTGCGTCTATGGCAACTTATGCGGAAAAAGTAAACATTGGCGATCCAGGTTGGACTGGAGCTACTGCAATTGCAAACTTACTGTCTGCGGTAATCACAGACAAAATGGGTGGTGAAGTTGAGCTAGTTCCTGGAAACAATACTGCTATCTATGGAGCAATTGACAGAAGTAAAGGTGAGATTGAAGTTCACCCTGATGTCTGGCTACCAAACCAACAGGCTTACACTAATGAACTAGTTCCAAAAGGAACTCTTAAGTTAAGCTCTTTGAGTTATGAAGGAAATCAAGGTTACTGCGTATCTCAAGCGTTTGCTGAAGAGATGAGCATAACGTCTATCTTCGATCTTGGAAGGCCTGAGGTTATTGCTGCAATGGATAGTGATGGTAATGGTAAAGGTGAATTTTGGATTGGCGCTGATGGCTGGGCCTCTGCAAACGTAAATGAGGTTAAAGTAAGAGATTATGGACTACTAGATCTTGGTATTGAGCCTATTAGAGCTGCTGAAGCAGTAAAAAATGCAAGAGTTTTAGACTCGATCAAAAAAGGTGAGGGCTATGCATTTTATTGCTATAAGCCACACGCTATATGGGGAATGGCTCCAGTTGTAATGTTGACTGAGCCTACTCATGATCCAGCTGCATACAAAATGATTCAACCAAAGAGTGATGCTGATTGGTATAAAAAGTCATATGTAGCCTCTAAAGATGCAATGAAAAATATTCAAATTGGTTGGGGCACTTCACTTGAAGGCAAGTCTCCAGCAATTGTTGAATTTTTCAATAACTTCCAGTTAACGTCTGATGATGTATCATGGCTTGCCTATGAAATTTCTGTCAATAAGAGAGATGCGGCAGAAGTTGCAAGAGATTGGATGTCTCAGAACGAAGGTACTGTTGATGGATGGTTAGGTTTATAATCTAACAAGTTCGTTATAAAACCGGCGTTTTATATGCGCCGGTTTTTTTTCAATTAATGTAAATACTATGTCGCAAGAAAACTCTGGAAGCTTTATTCAAATTCAAAATATCTCTAAGATATTTGGAAATACCTCTCCAGAGGCATTAAAAGCAATTACTGAAGATCATATTTCAAAGCAAGACGCATTAGAAAATTACAATTCAGTAATTGGTGTTTCAGATGTTTCATTTGACATTAAGCCTGGTGAAATATTTTGCGTAATGGGCCTATCTGGAAGTGGAAAGTCTACCCTTGTAAGACATATTAATAGGCTTCTAGAGCCAACAATAGGCAAAATACTAATAGATGGTCAAGACGTCATGGCCCTAGAAAGAACAAGAATTACAAGATTTTAGAAATAAAAAAATAGGCATGGTCTTTCAAAACTTTGCACTGATGCCGCATCGCTCTGTGATTGACAATATTGCTATGCCACTAGAAATAAGAGGGGTTAATAAAAATAAGAGGTATGGAAAAGCAAATGAAATCCTAATACAGTCGAGTTAACAGGCTGGGGTAATAAATATGCTCATGAACTGTCTGGTGGAATGCAGCAAAGAGTAGGACTTGCAAGGGCTTTAGCTGCTGATCCTGAAATACTATTGATGGATGAGCCTTTCAGCGCATTAGACCCTTTGATTAGAAGGCAACTTCAAAAAGAATTTATAAAATTATCTAAGAAATTAAAAAAAACAACGGTCTTTATTACTCATGATTTAGATGAAGCTGTTAAAGTTGGTCACCGTATTGCTATCATGAGAGATGGTAAAGTTATTCAAATTGGCACCCCAGAAGAGATAGTTATGAACCCAGAGGATGACTATGTTGCAGACTTTGTAAAAGGAATTTCAAGACTTGAAGTTGTTAAAGCAAAATCAATAATGAAGCCAATTGATGAGTTTAGTAAAAATTATGGTGCAATACCAAAAGATGCCATAAGAATGACAGAGAATGACGATTTAAGCAGTCTAATTGAGAGCTCTGTTGCTAGTGATAAGCCAATCGTTATCAGTAACAAAAATGGCCAGGATGTTGGTGTGGTATCTCAAAAAGACTTACTGGTATCTATTGTTGAGGGCCAGGATGAGTAAAGATAACTAATACCTAATGATGATTACGCAAACACTGATCAAATTCCAGTTTTCGTAAAAACTAATTCTGAATACTATATTCATGAGTTTGGCCGTATTAATAATAGCTCAAAATTTGTTGTATCCTTTAATTTATTTGCATTTTTATTTGGCTCAGCATGGTTTGGGGTAAGAAACATATGGAACTGGTCTTTAGCATTTTTACTGATTGAAACATTTGCAATTGTTCAAATTGTCAGAGGGTTTTTTGGCAATATTAGCGCCGAAGCCTATAGCAAAATTGCAAAAGTTCAATCAACAATTGATTTTCGAGAAAAACAACTCCAAGCTGCTATTGAAAGCAATTCAGATAAAGTTGAAATGTTCAGAAGAACAATTAAGTCACTTGAAGACTCAATTGGAGGGTATTTACAGGAAGCTCAAAGCATTGAAGCGTCTGGAGTTGCAATTGCTATCAGTGGTATTTTTCTGTTTATTTTAATAAGGGTATTACAAGGTGTATTGGCCAACTCTATTTTAGAAAAAAAGTTTTCAGAGTGGCTTTCTAATAAACAAATAAGCCCAGGAATGGAATTTAAAAACTTTCTTTTAAGTATTTCATTTGTCTTGGTAATCATTATTTTTTCAACAATACACTATAGTTTTCCAAATCTTGTTGCTTTGTTTGCAGATTTTCCAACGCATCCTGACATAAGGCTTGCTTCAATAGATGGGGTAGAAAGGGCTTTTGATTATGCTGTAATTAAAGGTGATGTTCTTTTTACTGCGATTACTTTTGGAATAAGGTCAGTCCTTGACTGCCCTAGAGATGCTTTTTGTAACAACTCCTTGGATTGTAGTTATTAGTGCAATAGTATTAATGACTGGCCTCTCTGCTGGACCAAGAGCAGCTGTATATTCTCTAGCATTCTTAGCATACATGGGTTTTCTAGGTTTTTGGATAAAGGCCATGACAACGTTAGCATTGTTAGGAACTGCTGCGATTCTGAGTATATCTATTGGAATTCCACTAGGTATATATTGCGCCACTAGACCTAGGTTTTATGCCTTTATTAGGCCAATTATGGATTTCATGCAAACAATGCCTGCATTTGTATTTATGATTCCAGTTATCGCATTTTTTGGAACTGGAAAAGTTTCAGCAGTTATTATTACCATGATTTTTGGAGGAACTCCTGTGGTAAGGCTTACTGTATTAGGATTAAAAGGTGTACCTGAAACTATAAGGGAGGCGGCAATAGCTTATGGTGGCTTCTAAATGGTATCTATTGACTAAGGTTGACTTACCTCTTGCAATGCCAACTATTCTTGCTGGTGTAAATCAGACTGTAATGTTGAGCTTAGCAATGGTTGTAGTTGCCTCACTTAATTGGCGCAAAAGGCTTAGGACAAGATGTTTTAGAGGCCCTACAATATGCTAATGTTGGCCAAGGAATATTGGCTGGAATTGCAATCTTATTTTGTGCTCTAATACTTGATAGAGTTATACAAGGAAAGAAAAGGGACTAAGTATTATTTATACTAAAATGCCCATTCATAGGCTGGAATGGCTGCTGATCCACCAGTGTGAATAAATAAAATTTTATCTGAATCTTTAAAGTACCTTTTTTAACTAAATCAATAAGGCCATCGAATGCTTTTCCAGAGTATACAGGGTCAAGCAATATAGCCTCTTTTCTTGCCATTAGATTTAAAGCATCTTTCATTCCTTCAGTAGGGATGGCATAACCCTCGCCAACATAACCATCTTCAACTATAACGTCTTTTGCGATCTAGAGATTGACACTTGATGAAGTCACAAGAGTTTTTAGCTAATCTAAAAACCTTTTCCTCTTGATCTAGTTTTTTATCCTTAATACTTATTCCAATAATTTCAATATCACTTTGATAATGAGTCTTCCCAGCAATAAGCCAGCGTGAGTTCCCCCACTCCCAGTAGCTAAAACAATATGAGTAAATAGCTTTTCACTATCTTGCTCAATAATCTCTCGCATACATTCAATATACCCAAGCTCTCCTAAGTGATTGCTTCCACCAACTGGAATAAAGTAAGGGATTACGCCTTGCCTTTTTCGATCATCCATTATTTCTTCAGCAAACTCTTCAACATTTTTATTAGTAGGGCACAAAATCATCTCAGCACCAAAAATTTTATTTAAGAAAATGTTTCCTGAATTCATATAAGACTCAGGAGCGTTAGCAAGTCTCTGCTCTAATACAATAAGACACTTAATTCCAAGTATTGCGCATGCAGCAGCTGTCTGTCTTGCATGATTAGACTGAATCGCACCAACAGTGACAACAAGATCTGCCTTGTTTTTTATAGCATCAGGCATTATAAATTCAAGCTTTCTTGTTTTATTTCCTCCAGTTGCTAGCCCCGTGCAGTCATCTCTTTTAATAAATATTTCAGGACCGCCAAGATCTTTAGTAATATTTTGTAAAGACTCTATAGGGGTAGGAAAATGGCCAAGCTTAATTCTTGGAAAATTATCAATCATAAAAATAAACTTAGTTAAAAAAGTAAAGCTCTTAAGCTACTTCTGAACATTAAAATGATTTTATAGATAAACTTATAATTAAATGAGAACTATAAAGAAAAGTGCTAGTATTCTCAACTGCCGAAAATACCGATACTCTCTTACAAGATCTTGGAATTCAGCAAAAGGTTATGTTTTATTCATTGGATTAAACCCTTCTACTGCAGACGAAACAATTGACGACCCTACATTAAGAAGATGTATGAATTATGCTAAAGATTGGGGGTATGGCGGCTTAATCATGGTTAATTTGTTTGCTTATATGTCAACCTTATCCAATGGAACTTAAAAAAGTCAAATTACCAATAGGGAAAGATAATAATAGCATATTTTAAAAAACTATCAGAAAGAGCTGAGTTAACAGTTGTAGCGTGGGGTAATGATGGTTATTTCCTGAATAGAGATAAGGAGGTGTTAGAAATTATTAATAAACCAATGTGTCTAAACATTAATAAATCAGGTCAGCCTGCGCACCCGCTTTATCAAAAGAAAGCTCAAGGATTGATCAATTTTATTAACTAGTTATTTGGCTTATCACTGACCAGTTTGATACACTAAAACGGCAACATTGCCTATAATTCAATACATAATGAAATATGCTTACAATTCTTAAATTAAACCAACTTAAACGTTACATTTATGCGCTCATTTAATCTGTGAAATACTTTGTAATTGATCCAGTAATTTTAGACTTAGGATTTGTACAAATTTACTGGTATGGGGTCATGTATCTTTTGGCATTTTTAGCAGCCTATTTACTTGCAAGATCTCGCGTTAAATCATACTCTGAATGGAATGTAAGGCATGTTGATGATTTAATTTTTTATGGCGCTATAGGTGCTGTACTGGGAGGTCGCTTTGGTTATTTACTTTTCTATAACTTCTCAGTTTTTATAGCAAACCCGTTAACATTTTTTAATTTTCAAAATGGTGGAATGTCTTTTCATGGCGGCTTCTTAGGCGTTCTTGATTGCAATGATTTTATTTAATAGAAAATCAAAGTTTTCTTTTTTTCAAACGACCGATTTTATTGCGCCACTTATACCACTAGGGCTTGCTTTTGGAAGGATAGGAAACTACATTAATGGAGAGCTTTGGGGGAAAATAACAGAGAGCTCATGGGGAGTTTATGCGCCTGACCAAAGCGGCGTTTGGGCTCAAAGATATCCAACTCAATTATATGAAGCATTACTAGAGGGACTAGTCTTGTTTGTCTATACTTATGGTTTTTTAGCAAAAAAAATCCGCCATTAGATCAACTTCAGCTTTATTTTTGATTTTTTATGGCGCCTTTAGATTTATAATTGAATTTATAAGAGTGCCTGACTCGCATCTTGGTTACTTAGCTTTTGAGTGGCTAACAATGGGCCAAGCGTTGAGCCTCCCGATGATTCTCATTGGCCTGTATATATTTTATAAATCCTATTATGTAAAAGGTAGAACATGAAACAATATCTAGATTTTTTAAGACTTGTAAGAGATACTGGCGCTGACAAAACTGACAGGACTGGTACTGGAACTAAAAGTATTTTTGGTCATCAAATGCGATTTAATTTAAATGATGGGTTTCCAATTGTTACCACTAAGAGGGTGCATGTTCCTTCAGTCATTCATGAGCTGTTATGGTTTTTAAAGGGTGATACAAATATCAAATATCTAAAAGAAAATAAAGTAAATATTTGGAATGAATGGGCAGATGAAAATGGCGACTTAGGGCCAGTATATGGCGCTCAATGGCGAAAATGGAAAAACTCTGAAGGTAAAGAAATTGATCAAATCAAAGAGGCAATTAATCTCATTAAAAACTCTTCAGACTCAAGGCGAATTATTGTTTCAAGTTGGAATGTTGGAGAGTTAGACAAAATGGCGCTTGCTCCATGCCATGCGTTGTTTCAGTTTTATGTGGCGAATGGGAAGCTATCATGTCAGCTTTACCAACGAAGTGCTGACATATTTCTAGGAGTCCCTTTCAACATTGCCTCTTATGCATTACTTACTCATATAGTAGCTCAGCAGTGTGATCTTGAAGTTGGAGACTTTGTTTGGAGTGGTGGAGACTGCCACGTTTATTCAAATCATTTTGAGCAAGTAGAAACTCAGCTAAAGCGAACTCCAAAAAAACTTCCAAAGATCTTAATTCATAGAAAGCCAGAAAGTATTTTTGACTATAAATATGAAGATTTTGAACTCTCTGAATATGAACATGATGATCCAATTAAAGCTCCAGTTGCAATCTAGCATATGCAAAAATTACAAAAAAATATTTCTTATCAATTTAAAGACATTAATCTCCTTAAGCAAGCCTTAACTCATCGAAGTGTTAGTAAAAAAAATAATGAAAGATTGGAATTTCTGGGTGACAGCGTCTTAGGGTGTGTAATCTCTCTAGAGATTTATCAGCGCTTTCCGTTAATTGATGAAGGACAACTATCAAGACTTCGATCTAGTCTTGTCAGAGGCCAGACTTTAGCTAAGCTTGCCAAAACACTCAATATTTCTGAAAGCTTGTTATTGGGTCAAGGAGAGTTAAAAAGTGGCGGATTTCGACGGGAATCAATCCAGGCAGATGCATTTGAAGCTATTTTAGGGGCTATCTTCTTAGATTCTGATTATGCAACAGTTAGTGGAATCATTTTAAAACTCTATAATGACCTTTTAAATGAATCGGGACCAGAAGATTCATTAAAGGATTTTAAAACTCAACTTCAAGAGCTATTGCAAAAAAAAGGATACGCTTTGCCAGTTTACGAGCTTATTAAAACAGAAGGCAAAGATCATAACGCCATTTTTTACGTCAACTGCTCTATTAAGGAATATAGTCTTGGCGTTGAAGAGAGTGCAAAAAGTATTAAAAGAGCAGAACAGGCCTGTGCTGAATCAATTTTAAAAGGTATCTTAAATAAATGAATTTTCAATCAGGCTACATTGCAGTAGTAGGGCGACCAAATGTGGGTAAATCAACCCTTGTTAATGAATTAATTGGGCAAAAGCTTTCAATCACATCACACCGTCCTCAAACAACTAGACACCGAATTAACGCTATTGATACTCAGGAAAACTATCAGATGGTTTTTGTAGATACTCCTGGAATTCATATTGGAAACAATAAAGCAATCAATTCATATATGAATAAAGCTGCTAGTTCAAGCTTTGCTGATGTAGATATGATAATTTGGCTTGTTGAAATATTTAAATGGACAAAAGAGGATGCTCGCGTGTTAGAGCACCTAAGTAAGGTTGATATACCCGTCATAATCTGCGTGAATAAGATTGATAAATCAAGCTCAGTGGATAAGATACTTCCTTACCTTGAAATGCTCGGTGAAAAATTTCAAGCTAATGAGGTCTTTCCTTTGTCTGCATTTGACCGGTCCCACACAAAGCAACTTAGAAGCTTGATTCTTAAATATTTACCTGAGCAAGAGCCAATTTATGATGATGATTACATAACAGATCGCTCTCAAAAATTTGTTGTATCCGAGTTCATTCGTGAGAAACTAATGAGAAACTTATCGAATGAGCTTCCATATGACATTACAGTAGAAATTGAGAAGTTTGAGCTTGATGGCAAAATGTATAGAATTGCTGCGCGCATCTTTGTTGATAAGGCCTCTCAAAAAAGTATTGTAATAGGTCATAAAGGTGAAATGTTGAAAAAAATTGGGCAAGATTCACGTATAACAATTGAGGGTTTTTTAGAGGCAAAAGTATTCTTAGAGCTGTGGGTTAAGGTTAGACAAGGCTGGTCGGATGATAAAAGAGCCTTAGCATCTCTAGGTTATGACTAGGATTGAGAATTCTCCAGCATTTTTGATTCACAGAAGAATGTACCAAGGAAGCTCTCTGTTACTCGATTTCTTTACTAAAAACCATGGCAGAGTGCGCTTAATAGCCAGAGGTGCTAGAAGCAGCAAAACATCACTTCAAATGTTTCAATGCCTAAGTATTTCATTTAAGGGAAAGAGTGATCTAAAAAGCCTCTCCCAATGGGAAATTTCAGATGAGCCACGAAGGCTTCTTGGTGATGACCTGATATTAGCCATCTATGTCAATGAGCTCCTTATTAGGCTTCTACCTGAAGGAGATGAATACAGTGAAATTTTTAGCGCGTACTGGGACTTCATTAAAAAAATGAATCATAAATCTAGCTCTGAAAAAGAGTATGCACTTCGCATATTTGAAAATCAACTGTTGCAAGAATTAGGATATGGGCTTGACTTTAATGATGATATTGAGGGCAACCCAATCAAAATCAATGGCCTTTATGATTTTATTGAAGATCAGGGTTTTAGTGCACAAACTGAAGGTAAAATTTTAGGTGGAATTTTATTAAATATTGTCAGCCCTAATCAAGTAACTCCAGACTCAGAAGGGTTAAACACTTTAAAAAAGTTGAATCGAAAAAGATTAAAACCTCTTTTAGGTGATAAACCGCTTAAAAGTAAAGAGTTATTTTTTGTTAATTAGGCGTAATTATGAGTATTTTTCTTGGCGTTAATATAGACCATATAGCTACATTAAGACAGGCCAGAGGCACAAAATACCCCAGCTTGATTGATGCAGCGCTTATCTGTGAAAATTCTGGCGCTGATAGCATTACGCTTCACCTTAGAGAAGATAGGCGCCATATTCAAGACAATGATGTAATTGAGTTAAAGTCCAGGCTAAAAACTAAAATGAATTTAGAGATGGCTGCAACTGATGAAATGCTCAAAATTGCCTCTAATGTTTTGCCTGAAGACTGCTGCCTTGTGCCCGAAAAGAGACAGGAACTTACAACAGAAGGTGGCCTAGATGTTGCTTCACAAATAGTTAGAATGAAAGAGGTTTGCACTCAACTCAGTTCAAATAATATTAAAACATCCCTTTTCATTGATGCAGACAAAAGACAAATAGATGCCGCTGCTGAATGCGGCGTACCAATAATTGAGATTCATACAGGTCACTATGCAGATGCAGCCTCTAAAGACGAGTCTGAATTAGAGCTCAAAAGAATATCTGATGCTTGCGAATATGCTGTAAGTCTTGGAATACAAGTTAATGCAGGGCATGGCTTAACACTTTTAAATACTACTGCTATAGCTAAAATTGAATCAATTGTTGAGCTAAATATTGGCCACTCAATTATTTCAAGAGCACTATTTGTTGGTCTTGCTAATGCAACATCTGAAATGAAAGCTTTATTATTAGAAGCGAGAGCTATATGATTTATGGAATTGGAACTGACATAGTAAACATAGAAAGAGTCCAAACAATTATATTAAAAAATCGTGATGGCTTTATAAAGAGAGTATTAACTGAACATGAACAGGCTTTATTTGCAAATAAAGCTGATAGTCCCGCCTTTCTTGCTAAGCGTTTTGCTGCAAAAGAGGCTTTTTCAAAGGCTTTAGGCACAGGAATTGGAAGGGTAGTTAGCTTTCAAGATCTAACTATTCGAAACAATGAAAATGGAAAGCCTTATTTTTTACCTAGTGAAAAGCTAAGGCTATATTTATTAGAAAAAGGAATTAAGCAAGGGCACCTGAGCATATCAGATGAAAGTCAAAATGCAGTCGCTTTTGTAGTCCTTGAAAAATTAGATTCTGAGAATCTAAGTTAAAACAAACTTAGGACAACTCTAAAAAGGAATATCATCCTCAAATTCATCTTGAGCAACCGGAGTAATACTTGGTGCTTGTTGAGCATTTTGAGCAGGCTGCGGCGTTGATTGAGGTTGTGATTGCATTGGAGAGTTGGAGTCATCACGGCGATCAAGCATCTGTAAGGTTCCACTAAATCCACTTATTACAACTTCAGTCGTATAGCGGTCCTGTCCACTTTGATCTTGCCATTTTCTAGTTTGTAATTTGCCCTCAACATAAACCTTAGAACCTTTATCTAAATACTGGCCAGCTATTTCAGCAACTTTTCCAAACAAACTAACCCGGTGCCATTCAGTTCTTTCTTGTTTTTGGCCAGTATTTTTATCAGTCCAAGACTCACTAGTTGCAACTGATAAATTACTTATTGCGTTTCCATTTGAAGCGTATTTAATCTCAGGTTTTGCGCCTAGATTACCAACCAATATTACTTTATTTATTCCGGCCATGCTAATATTTACTCCTGTTAAGTTTTAGTTTTAAGTGGTGAAAAAAGAACCATAAACCACCAGATAATTGCTACAAATATGGTGAATAAGAATACACTATTTAAATCGTAAATGTCATAAATCAAGCCGCCAATTGCACCGCCAATAAACGTCCCTAAAAACTGTGATGTTGAAAAAATACCCATAGCAAGGCCCCTCTTAGAAGTGCTCGCAGTTTTAGACAACAAAGAAGGTAAAATTGCCTCAACAGTATTAAAGGCAACGAAGAAGATGGTTAAAGTAATGAGGAAAATTGAAAAATTTAAATTTGAAATATAAAAAATAATTTGACTAATAATTAGTAGAAAAATACTAAGTAATAATATATATTTTGTTTTTTTAAATTTCTCTGAAATAATTATTAGAGGAATCATTCCAATAAACGAAAGTAATACTGCTGGAAGGTAAAGCTGCCAGTTATCAATCATACTAACTATTTGGTTTTCCATAATAAGAAGTGGCATCACTATAAAACCGCTTGCAAGAATTAAATGCAAAGAAAATACACTAAAATCTAAAGTAATTAACTCTCTACTTAAAGTCTCTTTTAAGGCTCCAAAAGATAATCGATAATAATTGATTGGTCTGGATTGCTCAAGAGAAAACACTATTAGCATAGCAATAATTGAGAACAGACCAATAACCCAAAATAACCCTGAAAGCCCAATCCTTGAGGTAATTAATGGCCCAATAATTAATGAAAGCATAAATGCCACACCAATTTGAAAGCCAACAAAGGCATTTGCCTTTGCTCGATTATCCTCAGATATGGAGTCAGCTAAAAATGCCATTAAGACAGCTGATATTGCTCCACCACCTTGTAAAGCTCTACCAATAACTACAAATATAATGTTAGAGGTATTTGCTGCAACAATACTTCCTAGCAAAAAAATTAAAAGCCCTATGATTAGGATAGGTTTTCTTCCAAATCGATCAGAAAGATAGCCAAAAGGTATTTGGAGTAGGGCTTGAGTAAGACCATAAATCCCAATTGCCATTCCAATCAAGAAGGGAGTCGAACTTTCATAATCACCTGCATAAACACTCATAACAGGAAAAAGCATGAATAAACCAAGCATTCGAACAGACATAATTAGCGAAACTTTTAAAGCAAATAGCCTTTCAGTTGAGTTCATAACTAAAGATATTATATTTTGACGCTAATCAATTGAATAGTTTTTAGAATAATTAGGATAACTAGAAGATAAAACTATTCTTATGTCACTTGCAAGCTTTGTAGCATTTATTTGGTCATAATTGTATGCCATTAGATCAAGACCATCAGGAATAGAAGAGCTATTTGGATAATTCTCAATAATAAATTTTGAGCGATTTATTGCCGCAATATGTGAGCCAATTTTGTGTAATATATAGCAACATAAAGCTCATGCCTTGCAAGAGTATTCATAAGTTTAGTAAGCTTTTTACTGGCATCTTCTGAGTATTTGAATTAGGAAAGTGTATAATTAAATCACATAAGTAAGTATAAGCATCACGAATACTATCGAACATCTCTTTGAGCGCTATCAGTGACTAACTTATCAAGTATTGAGCTTGATTTATCTTCTGCAACAACACCTTTAAGGTAGTAGGCATAAGGAGTTGATGGAGAGGTCAGGATATTTTTCAATAAATTTATCTTAACTCAATTATTGCTCGTTGTATTTTTTTCGTTTATATAAATTATAAGCAATATCTAATCGTGCTTGAATGGCATATTTAGAGCCTGGATATGAATGCAAGAATAATTTGATATTGTCAATCGCTTGATCTATAGAGCCAGCATCTAACCTTATCTTCAGCTAGCTCATATAAAGCTTTCGGTGAAAGGCCATTCGCGACAAGTTTTTTGATCTTTATCTCCACCAAAAGGAGAACAGCCAGCAAAGAAAAAAAGAATGAAATAGAGGAATTAAAGACTTAGTCATTATGAGATTTAGATAGGTTTAATTTAATCCGTAAATTATACTTATGAGCTTTTTTAGTTGGAAACCTTTATATAAAGAACTTCTACTTAATAGTAACGTGCTTATAATTATGAACTAATTATTATTAGATATA
Organism: uncultured Candidatus Thioglobus sp.; assembly: GCA_905182815.1. GTDB lineage: Bacteria > Pseudomonadota > Gammaproteobacteria > PS1 > Pseudothioglobaceae > Pseudothioglobus. The sequence continues at coordinate 64,724 of CAJJCX010000002.1, read as the reverse complement.
TTCATGGCAACAACTCTTTTTCAAAAGCATACTAAAATTGATGACTTATGCTTAGTTTTAAATAGCTACTTATCTCATAAAGAGGTTGAATTAGTAAAACTTGCATATAAAGTCGCTAATAAAGCACATTCTGGTCAATTTAGAAAGTCAGGTGAGCCTTATATTCATCATCCACTTTCTGTTGCCTTAATACTTGCAGACTAAAACTTGATTATTACTGTATTGTAGCTGCAATTCTTCATGACTGTATCGAAGATACTTCAGTAACTAAAGAAGATGTTCAAGTGCAATTTGGAGAGCAAGTAGCTCATATTGTTGAAGGAGTATCAAAGCTGACTAGCTTAGAATTCACTTCAAGCTCACAAAAACAAGCTGAAAACTTTCAAAAACTAATATTGGCTATGTCTAAAGATATGCGGGTTATGGTCATTAAATTAGCTGACAGACTTCATAATATGCGCACATTGGATTCAATGAGTGACGAAAAAAAAATACAAAAAGCAAAAGAAACTTTTGAGCTTCATGCTCCAATTGCAAGGCGGCTTGGACTTCATAGCATAAGAGTAGAGCTAGATGATTTATGTTTTAAAACGCTACACCCAAGAAAACACTTAATAATTAAAAAGAAGATTAGTAAGCAATATGGGAATCAAAAGAAAACAATAAATCTAATTAAAACTGAAATTGAAAATAGGCTAAAGTTTGAAGGCATTAGCGCAACTATAGAAGGGCGTCAAAAACAGCCTTCAAGCGTTTACAATAAAATGAAATTTAAATCAAGAAAATTTTCAGAGGTTCTTGATATGCATGCCTTTAGAATTGTTGTTGAAAATACAAATACTTGTTATCAGGCATTAGGCCATATACATAGTCTTTATAAACCTATTCCGCTTAAATTTAAGGATTATATTTCAGCTCCAAAACCAAATGGTTATCAGTCTATTCATACAGTTGTGCTTGGTCCTAGAAAAATGTTCATTGAAGTTCAAATCAGGTCTCAAGAAATGGAATTCATATCTGAGTATGGGATTGCCGCTCACTGGCACTATAAAAACACTGGTAAGCCAACTGATAAATTAGCTAGAAACTGGATTGGATCTTTACTAGATATTCAGCAAAATACTGACACTTCAGCTGACTTCCTAGAGAACACAAAAGCCGATTTATTTTTTGATGAGGTATTTGTGTTTACTCCAGCTGGCAAGATAATTCAGCTGCCTCTTAGAGCAACAGTACTTGATTTTGCATACGCTGTTCATACAAATATTGGAAAAAGATCTCAAAAAGCTACTATTAATGGAACGGAAGCAGAGCTTTCAACCAAGCTTAAATCTGGTCAAACAGTGGAAATAATTACTAGTCGGTTTGTTAAGCCTAAGCCAAGCTGGCTAGATTTTGTTGTAACTTCAAAAGCCAAAACTGCAATAAAGGCAAATCTTAAAGATAACTCAAAAACTGAATTAGCAAAACTTGGAAAACTTTTGATTTCTGATGCGCTTAATTATCAAAAAATTAAAATTAATGATGTACCAAAAGATAAATGGGATAAATGCCTGAAGGAGCTCAATTGTTTTGATTTTCAAGACTTATATATAAAAGTAGGATTGTCTGAAATATTTGTAGCTGTAGTTATTAATAAACTCCTCCAGGATATTAACAACGAAACAATTAATACAATTTCTATAAATAAAACAAAAGGAATGGCAATAAACTTTGCTCATTGTTGCTACCCCATCCCTGGAGATGAAGTTACAGGCGTTTTAACAACACAAAAAGGCCTGGTTATGCACCGCTCAATCTGTTCAAATCTAGAGCATATTAAAGAAAAAAATGCACAATGGATGGAAATTGAATGGAACTCAGATGAAGATGAAGTCTTTGAAGTTGCAATAAGCGCTATAGTTGAAAATAGAAGTGGTCGTTTGGCAGCTATTGCAAACACCATAGCAAACTTAGGTGTTAATATTGAAAATATTGAACAGCAAGAAAGCCAACACTCTACAAGGCTATTTCACATTGTTGTTATAATTAAAAACATCATTCAACTAAATGACGTATTGGAGCAACTTAACAAGCTCCCACATCTTGTTTCTGCTGAAAGAGTTTAATATTTATTAAAATGTACAAAGTCAGCAATTGAATTGATTAAAATTACACCTTTATTAATTATTAATGCTATTACATAATGCTTTGCTGGACTGACTCACTTGAAATAGCTATTTCATTGGAAGAAACCTCTCCTAATATTGATCCCAAAACTATTAATTTTGTTGATTTACGTCAGCTTGTTATGGATCTTGAGGATTTTGAAGAAGGACAAAGTAAGTGTGGTGAAAGGGTTCTTGAAGCCATTCAAATGAACTGGATTGAGGAGAAAGAGTGAAATATTTAAAGTTTATTTTGTTATTCAACCTATTATTGTCATTTTCAGCTAATGCACTTTTAGAAGTAAATATTTTAAAATCTAAAGAGGCTGCTTTTCCTATAGTTATTGCTCCTTTTGAAATAATTGGTGATTCAAAAGAAAATGTAGACATCGCTAAAATTATTAGAGATAATTTAAATAGATCAGGCCAATTTAGCGCCTTAAGTACTGACGCATTGGTAACAAATCAAATTGATTTTAACTTTTGGAAAGAGCATAAAAAAGATGCAGTTGTTTTTGGAAAAGTTGAGCAAATAAGCCCAAAGGTTTACAACATTTATATTTATATTTATGATGTCTTTTCTGAAAAAAGCTTATATCAAAAAAAGATTACTGTTAGTAACTCTGGCTTTAGAAGAATGGCTCATTTCCTAAGTGATAAAATTTATTATGTCCTTCTTGGACAAAAAGGCTCTTTTAATACTAGGCTGTCATATGTTACTGTGACTGATAATAATAGTGGTGGTAGAACATATAGGCTTCAAATATCCGACTCTGATGGAGAAAACCCTCAAACAATTGTTAGACAATCAAACCCAATTTTATCTCCAGCCTGGTCAAAAGATCAGCAAAAACTTGCTTATGTCTCTTTTAAAAATAATAGGTCTGAAGTTTTTGTTATGACTCCTTTTTTAAAAACAATTCCAATTAAGTTACCAAAATTTGATGGTATTGCATCCTCACCTACTTTCCATCCAAGTGGAGATAGTATTGCGCTAACAATTTCCAAACAAGGAAATAAAGATATATATTTATATAACTTTAAATCAAAGAACCTTAAGAGGTTAACTAAAAACATATCAATTGATACAGAAGCTAGCTTTTCACCAGATGGTAATAGTATTGCGTTTACTTCTAACAGGACAGGGCAAGTTCAAGTTTATATAAAGGACCTTAACTCTGGAAAAATATCTCGAGCTACTTTTGAAGGTCGATACAACGCAAAACCAGTTTTTTCACCTGATGGTAAAGATTTGGCACTCATTCACAGAGTTGATAAAGACTACAGGGTCGCCTTATTAGACATCAAATCTAGAGACTTAACGGTAATGACTCGAAATAAATCAGATGAATCTCCTTACTTTTCTCCAAACGGTGGAATGATTATTTTTTCAACTAATAGAGACAACAAGGGAATTTTGTCTATAATTTCACTTCACAACAACCAAATTGTTGAATTAATGCAAAAAACCGGCGAAGTAAGAGAACCTACTTGGTCAAATTATTCAAACTAAGGAAAAAAAATGTCAAAAAAAATTCTACTTTTATCAAGTGTTATCTTTTTAAGCTCTTGTGGTGCTAATAGTATTTCTGAACTGGGTGATAAGTTTCTTGATTTAATTAACCCAAGTGATGCTGCAACTGAGCAAGCAGATCTTGGTGGTGATGCAACGCTAGTTGCAATGGATGAAGATGGTGGATTTACAATTGATGAGCTTGAGCAATTATCTAATGATGAGTTAATTGCTATCGCTAAAGAGAAGGGATTGGGAGATCTTATAGTTCTTGATGCAGATGGTAACCTTCAAAATAGAGATCAAATCATAAACGCTATTGTTGAAAGTGGAGATTTGCTTGATGGAAAGACGGCAGAACTTGAATCACTATCTGATGATGCACTTATCGAAATGATCAATTCTAAAGGTATGGGTGACTTGATTGTTCTTGATGCAGATGGAAATTTAGCTAATAGAGATGAGCTTATTCAGGCGTTAATGGATGATGCAGCAGCGATGTTAGCAATTATTGAAAATTTCAAAAACTCTAGTGACTCTTTTATTCTGTATTTTGATTATGACGATACTGAGATAGATGAAGTATCTACAAGAAAGATTATTGAGCATGCTAACTTTATGCAAGACAATCCTTCACTAAGCTTGAGATTAGAAGGGCATGCAGATGAGCGTGGAACCCGTGAATATAACCTAGCACTTGGTGAAAATCGTGCCTTAAGTGTAAAAGAGGTCTTAAGCCTTTATAACCTTGATGACAGAATTTTAGTTGTAAGCTATGGTGAAGAGTCTCCAATTCTAGTTGGAAGCAATGAAATGGCGTGGGAAGAGAACCGAAGAGTAGAATTCTCTTACTACTAGAGGTAAAGTTTTCTCAAATCTTTTTTAAGTAAATAGTTTTTGTCGCTTGATGAAAAAGAATATTCTTATATTTATACTTTTCATAAACCCTATGTTATTTCAGCATGGGGTTTATGCTAACGAAGGCCTTGATTTAGACCTTGCAATCTTAAAAATCAACAAAGAAGTTAAATCCCTAAATAATGAAATCCTTTCATTAAAAGATGAGATCGAACTGATCAAAGAAGAGCAAAGAATCAGCTCTGCCAAGATTGCAGAACTTCGTCAAATCATTGAATTAAATCTCTCTAATACTAAACAAGAAAAAAAATCAACTAAAAAAATTCAGTCTAACAGCGCTGAAAAGCTTTATTCAGATGGGAAAAATGAATTTCTTCTTGGGAATTATGAGAAAGCAATTACTCTATTTATAAGCTTTGCAAAAAGCTCTCCTAATTCATCAAATCTAAAAGATTCAAAGTTGTGGCTTGCAAGAGCTTATTTTGAAAGTGAGAAATATTTAAAAGCCAAAGATTCATTTTTAGATTATCAGTCTAACAATCAAGAACACTTAAAATTTGCTGACTCAATGTTTGAATTGGCAAGGGTCTTGGATAAGCTAAATGAAGTAAGTGCGGCTAAGTTGTTGTTAATAGATATGATTAAGCAATATCCTGTTCACCCTTTGATTGATAAAGCAAATCAATTACTTTTAGACCTTTAATTTAGTGGAAATATTAGAAATACAAAAAGTAGATTTAACTTCTTTTTGTTATCTCAATAAAGGCCGCTACCCTTTCTTACTTGAAAGCGTTAACCACAACGAAAACAACAGATACTCAATATTGTTTGCATTCCCTGGTGAGAATATTGTTCTTAAGGATTTTTCTGACTTTGATTTTTTAAAAGAACTTCAAGACAAAAGTAAATCAACTATGTTAGATTCTGACCTCCCCTTTATTGGAGGATGGTTTGTTTATCTCTCATATGAGCTGATAGGCCAGATTGAGTCAACTTTAGCCTCTAAATTACATAAATCAAAACTACCAATAGCTTACGCAGTTCAAGTACCATCAGCAATAATTGTAGACCACAAACTAGACAAAACTTTCATTATTGATCAAGATAATAACCAATCCCGTATTAATTCAATATTATCTGATATTAAGCTCCTTGATAAAACTCCAACACAAAGAATCAAAGGCAGTCAATCTGAAGAGGTTGAAAGTAAATTTATTGATGGCGTTAAAAGTAGCTTAGATTATATTATTGCAGGTGATGTCTTTCAGGTTAACCTGTCAAGAAAATGGCAATATCAACTAACAGAAACTACAGATTCAGCAATAATCTATAATGCTCTAAAAAAGGCTAATCCAGCGCCTTTTTCTGCTCTAATTCAATATGAAAATTTCAGCATAATCTCCTCTTCTCCAGAAAGGCTTTTTAGTGTGAATGACAAAACTCTTGAGACAAGACCTATTGCAGGAACTCATCCCAGGGGAAAGGGTGATTTAGATAAAACTCAAAAAGATAACCTAATAAATCACCCTAAAGAAATTGCTGAGCATGTAATGCTTCTTGATTTAGAGAGAAATGACATGGGAAGGGTGTGTGAGTATGGCAGCGTTTTTGTTAACGAAATAATGACTCTAGAGACCTATCCATTTGTTCATCATATTGTCTCTAATATAAAAGGAAAACTTCGTGATAATATTGGCATTAAAGGCATTGTTAGAGCTCTATTTCCAGGAGGAACTATTACAGGGTGTCCAAAGGTGCGCTGCATGGAGATCATTAATGAACTAGAGCAGATGCCGAGAGAGGCCTATACAGGATCAGTTGGGTATATAAGCCAAAACGGCAAGATGGATTTCAACATCCTTATTCGTAGCTTCATCCACGAAGGAGATGCTTTAAGTTTTAGAGCAGGAGCTGGAATAGTATATGACTCAATACCTGAAAAAGAATTAGCTGAAACAAAACACAAGGCAGCAGGACTTTTAAAGGTTTTTGAGAATTAGAAAATTAAGGCTTAAACTTTGATGTCATTGGATACCTTCTTTCTTTACCAAATGCATTGCCACTTATCTTAGGCCCAGGAGCAGATTGACGCCTCTTGTATTCGTTTCTAAGGATCATAGAAGTAACCTTATTAACAACCTCAAGACTATGCCCTTGCTCAGTAATTTGAGCTACAGAATGCTTTAATTCAACAAATCTCTTTAAAATATCGTCTAAAACGTCATAAGAAGGCAGTGTATCTTGATCAACTTGATTAGGAGCCAAGCTCAGCAGAAGGAGGCCTTGTTATAACGCGATCAGGAATAACTGGAGAAATTGTGTTTCTATATCTAGAAAGCCTGTATACCATTGTTTTGGGAATATCTTTAAGTGGAGCAAAACCACCACACATATCGCCATATAAGGTCGCATAGCCAACTGCCATCTCTGATTTATTGCCAGTTGCAAGAACAATTTTATGATATTTGTTTGAAAGCGCCATTAGAAGCGTACCTCGAACACGAGATTGAATGTTTTCTTCAGTCGAATCTGGAGAAGTATTTTCAAAAAAATCATTAAGAGAAAAATTAAAAGAATCAACCATCGAGTGAATATCAATATTTGAGAACTGCACTCCCTGAGCTTGCGCCTGAAGTTCAGAGTCCTCAAGACTCATATCAGAAGTAAATTGGTAGGGCATCATCACTGCATGAACATTCTCAGGACCAATAGCGTCAGCTGCAACTGCAAGAGTTAAAGCTGAATCAATACCACCAGACAGGCCAATTAAAGCTCCTCCAAAGGAGTTTTTTTGAATATAATCCCTCGTTGCTAAAACAAGTGCAGAATATATTGACTCCTCCTCACTTAAAACTGAAGGCAAATAATTAGTACTATTATGAAGTAACGACATCTCTTTAAATGCTGGTAGCTGAAGAGTAAGCTCTCCAAGATTACTTATGACAAAAGAGTTGCCATCAAAAACAACTTCATCTTGTCCTCCAACCATGTTCACGTAGATAAATGAAAGATCAAACTTCAGCGCATAACGTTTGCAAATATCTATACGCTCATTTTGTTTATTTAATTGAAAGGGTGATGCATTAAGAGACACCACTACATCAACATTAGATTGACATAGCCTATCAATTGGACCGTCAATCCATTGATCTTCACAAATTAAAACGCCAACTTTAGTTTGCTGACATTCAAATATAAATGACTCGTCACCAGAAGCAAAGTAGCGCTTTTCATCAAAAACGCCATAGTTTGGTAATTCTTGCTTATTGTAAACATGAATTACTCGATTATTTTGAATGCAAAAAGCACTATTAAAAAGAGACTCATTTGATTGGCTTGGCGCACCAAATAGAATAGTTATAGCTGAAGGCACTAGATTGCATAAACTATTAATTTCTTCGTTAACTTGATTAATAAAACCCTCTCTAAATAAAAGATCTTCCGGAGGGTAGCCAGTAATTGCTAATTCTGGAAAAACAATTAAATGCGCTCCAATTTCATGAGCCTCATTAATCAAATCTAACATTCTTAAGGCATTAGCCTTAATATCTCCAACAATAGGGTTAAATTGAGCAATTTGGATTTTTATTGACTCCGATTCAGAAAATATCTTATTAAGCTGTTCCTGCCAAAATATAGCCTTCAAATTATTTCCAGTATTTATTGCATGTTCATACTTAGTATTTGCAACCACTTCAGATGGATCTAATTCAAGGATATTAGCAAATAACCAGGCGTGCGTCTCACTAAGAGCGGCCTTACCAGAGCTATATTTACTAAGGTTAGATTGATTTATATCATACTCCTTAGCAATTTTATAATCAGAAAAACCAGTTTTCTCACGCACTAGAGCAAGGTATTCAGTTGTTTTTTTATTCACTATGATTCGTTAGTTAAAGTATATATTAGTTATTTTATACCACTACAGTTATAAAATAACTATAGTTCATAAATAAAAGTATTAAAAACAAATGTATTTATTAACTAAAAAGTACTTAAGCCACTGTTTTATATACAGAAATTAAAAATTATAAAATTACTACTTTAAAGTTATAATTATTGATTCAGAATCAATTTCATTAAAGAATAAACCTTAAGATGGTCTATAAAAGTTGAATTAAATTCACTAATTTTTTAATAGTATTTCTACATATTATTGAATAAAATTTTTTGAAATATCCCTATATCATTAGCCTTAGAGACGTAAATTGATTTTAAAAATAACTAGCATTGTGTTGCTTAGTAGTGATAAAATTCTTTAATCCTCACGCAATTGTGATGGATTGTTATACTTTGAAACTCATTAAGGAGATATATATGAAACAATTACTAAAATTGACTGCTGCTTCGTTGTTAGTTGTTGGTGCACTTGGTGTACAAGCTTCTACATTAAGCGACGTTCAAGCTAAAGGCCACGTTTCTTGTGGCGTATCTAAAGGTCTTGCGGGATTCTCTTCAGCTGACTCTTCAGGTACTTGGACAGGTGTTGACGTTGATGTTTGTCGTGCTGTTGCTGCTGCAACGCTTGGCGATGCAACTAAAGTTAAATTTGTACCACTAACTGCTAAAGAAAGATTCACTGCACTTCAGTCTGGTGAGATCGATATGTTGTCTAGAAACACTACTTGGACAATTACTCGTGACGCTTCACTAGGTCTTAACTTTGCTGGTGTTAACTACTATGATGGACAAGGCTTTATGGTTAAGTCTTCTCTAGGTGTTTCTAGTGCTATGGAATTAAGTGGAGCTGCGATTTGTATTCAAGCAGGTACAACTACTGAATTAAACTTAGCTGACTGGGGTAAAGCAAACGGTATCGATTACAACTCTGTTGTTTCAGACACGAATGCACAAACTCTAACTAACTATGACTGCTGGTCGTTGTGACGTTCTAACAACTGACGCATCTGGATTATATTCAATGCGTGCTGGTGCGAACGATCCTTCTGAGCACGTTGTACTTCCAGAAATCATTTCTAAAGAGCCTTTAGGCCCTGTTGTTCGTCAAGGTGACGATCAGTGGTTTAACATCGTAAGATGGTCTCTTAACGCTATGATCACTGCTGAAGAGATTGGTGTTACTAGTGCTACTGTTGATATGGTTTCAAATAACCCTGAGCGCGAGCGCTTAATGGGTCGTTCTGGAAGCACTCATGAGTACGTTGGTTTGACTCCAGACTGGACTTACCAGATCATTAAGCAAGTAGGTAACTACTCTGAAAGCTTTGAGCGCAACATTGGTGTTGATACTCCAATTGGTATTGCTCGTGGTGTTAATGCACTATGGTCACAAGGTGGTATCCTTTACTCACCTCCATTTAGATAAGCAATTATCTAGATAGAACTTAAGCCAGCCTGCTATACTTTAGCAGGCTGGTTTTTTTTTACTTTTTTTCTTAATTCAAAGCTCGTTTTTTAGTAAAATTTCTCAATTAATATTTATTGCTCTATATGAAAAAACTTATTCTCGACTCCCTTGGTAAATCTAAACACAGAGGATCAAACTTTCGTGATTTACTTTATAACAATGAGGCAAGAGCTTTTTTCTTCCAGGTAATTACATTTGTTTTAGTAGTAGGACTCTTTTATACGGCAATAGGAAACCTCTTTGAAAATATTGAAGCGAGAGGAATACAAACAGGGTTTTCTTTTCTTAATAATAGGGCAGGTTTTGATATCTTGCCTTTCCTTGGTAATATTGTAGTTGACTACACTCCAGAATCTTCAAATTTAACTGTTTTTTATGTAGGACTTGTAAATACCCTAGTTGTTGCCTTTATTGGCATAATTCTATCTACACTAATTGGGCTGTTAATTGGTATTGCAAGGCTTTCTAATAACTATCTAATTGCAAAACTTGCGGGGGGCTATATTGAGCTCTTTAGAAATATACCCATTCTGTTACAAATTCTTTTTTGGTACAACCTATTTATTAATGTTTTTCCTCACCCTAAACAAAGCTTGGCATTTTTTGATATTGCCTTCCTTAATCAGCGAGGCTTATACCTTCCAAAACCAATTGCCGAAGATGGCTTTATATTTGTTGCCTTAGCATTCATTATTGGAATCATTGCTGCTTATTTTATTAAAAAATTTTATAAGAAGAGACATGAGCTTACAGGAACACATACCAGTACTTGGATGTACACTCTTGGTTTAATAGTTGGCTTACCGGTAATGGTTTATCTTTTTAGTTGGCTCACCACTTCAATTTGATTATGCAGTTCTAGGAAAATTTAATCTGAAAGGTGGCATGGCTGTTGTTCCAGAATTTTTAGCATTAACTTTTGCATTGAGCGTCTACACTGCAACTTATATTGCTGAAGCAATAAGATCTGGAATAGAGGCAGTTGATAAAGGCCAAAAGGAGGCTGCTGCTGCAATAGGCTTATCGCCAGTTCAGTCTCTTAAGCTGATTGTTTTGCCGCAAGCATTAAGAGTGGCAATTCCACCCACCATTAATCAATACCTAAATTTAACAAAGAACTCTTCATTAGCCACAGTAATTGGCTACCCAGAATTAATGAGTACATTTGGAGGCACCGTCCTAAACCAGGTTGGTCAAGCAGTTGAAATTTTAGCTATGGCGATGTTGGTTTATCTAGTAATTTCGCTGTTTATTTCTTTATTGCTTAATTATGTCAATAAAAAAATGGAAATCCAAGGAAGATAATTATGTCAGTATTTGATCAGCAATCAACCAGGAAGCCACCAATTTCTCAAATTGGGGCAGTTTTATGGCTCAGGACTAACCTTTTCTCATCTTGGATTAATAGCGCCCTTACACTTGCCTCACTCTATTTGCTGTATATCATGATTCCTCCCTTACTGGATTGGATGATATTTAATGCAAGCTTTAGCTTTGGTACTGTAAATCTTTTTGGTTTTGATATCAAGTTTAGTGAAGCCATGGCAACAAATCAGAATTGTGGTCGTGAAGGCGCATGCTGGCCATATATCTATGAAAAGTTATATATGTATACCTATGGCTTCTATCCTCGCACAGAGACCTGGAGACCTAATATTGTATTTGGATTAACAGCGCTTCTTTTTGTTATCGTACCATTGGTAAAGCACTATAAGCATAAGAATAGAGTTACATTATCACTAATTATTCTATACCCTCTAGTTTCTTACGTATTAATTGCAGGTGGCTTTGGGATTCTAATGCCAGTTTCAACTGATCAATGGGGCGGACTCTTGCTAACTCTTATTATTGCATCAGTTGGCATTATTGTTTCATTTCCAATAGGCGTGCTACTTGCACTTGGAAGGCAGTCAAACCTTAAAGTAATTAAGTTATTTTCCACGCTATTTATTGAGTTTATAAGAGCTGTTCCCTTAATCACAATTCTCTTCATGGCCTCTTTTGTGCTTCCATTATTCTTAGAGTCAGGAAATTATTTTGATAAACTCTTAAGAGCCCTTATAGGTATTGCTCTATTCCAAGCTGCATATTTTGCAGAGGTTGTTAGAGGAGGGCTGCAAGCAATCCCAAGAGGGCAGTATGAGGCGGCTGATGCAATAGGACTAAGTTACTTCCAAAAAAATGTATTAATTATCTTGCCACAAGCACTTAAAATTTCTATTCCTAATATAGTTGGATCTTCAATATCACTATTTAAAGATACGACACTAGTTCTGATAATAGGGCTGTTTGATATGCTAGCAATGGTTAACCTAACAAGTAATGATCCTTATTGGCTTGGAAGGGAAACTGAAGGCTTTGTCTTCGTTACAATTGTTATGTGGGCTATACTATATACCATGTCTCGCTATTCAAGAAAACTAGAGTTACGCTTCAATACTGAAAATACAAATTAAAAAGGTCAATAAAGATGAGCACTGAAAAAGCAAATATAATAGAAATATCAAAATTAAATAAGTGGTATGGTGACTTCCATGCACTAAAAAATATTGATTTAAATGTAAAAGAAGGTGAAATAATAGTGGTATGTGGCCCATCAGGTAGTGGTAAGTCAACACTAATAAGATGTGTTAACTTTCTTGAAAAGTTTCAAGAAGGAAGCATTCTGGTCTCAGGCACTGAACTTACAGATGATGCGCAAAAAATTAGAAAAATTAGAAGTGAAGTGGCAATGGTATTTCAACACTTCAATCTATTCCCACACTTAACAATCGTAGATAACTTAACACTTGCGCCAATATGGGTCCACAATGAAACAAAGCAAGAGGCGAGAGATAAAGCTCTTAAATTACTGGATAGAGTAGGGATAAGGGACCAAGCTGAGAAGTATCCAAATCAACTTAGTGGTGGACAGCAACAGCGTGTTGCTATTGCAAGGTCTTTATGCACTTCGCCAAAAATAATGCTATTTGATGAGCCAACATCGGCTCTAGATCCTGAGATGATCTCTGAAGTCTTAGATGTAATGGTTGAACTAGCTAAAGAGGGCATTACTATGATCTGTGTAACTCATGAAATGGGCTTTGCACGCAAAGTTGCAAATAGAATTATTTTTATGGATGATGGTCAAATAGTCGAAGAAAACGATCCTGAGAACTTCTTTAACCATGCGGAATCTGATAGATTACAGCTATTTTTAGATCAGATACTAACTCATTAATATTAGGATTTAAAAGGCCAGTTAACAGATTTAATGAGCCCTAATTAAGAATAAAGCAACATACGCGTAACCTTCTAGTTATATAATTCGACTAAGAAGACTATTAATTAACTAACTTACTAATTGATAAATGTTTGGTTTCCTAAAAAAAGAACAATTGCCCGAGACTCCAGAAATTACACAATCTGTAGACTGGACCAAGGACATAAAGAGAAGTAAAAAAATTGGTGAGGAGGTTGAGCAATTATCTTTTTTATATAGCTCTGAAAGCAATAATGAGACTAAAGGGACTAAGAAGGGACTAAGTAGGGACCATCTACAAATTCTAAAAAAATGTAAAATAGAAAGCAGTGCTTTAGAGCTGATGAAGATTTTAAAGAGATCAAATAAATCAAAGTTTAAAACAGCAATCATCAACCCACTTCTTGATCAAAACTTCTTAGAGCTAACAATTCCAGATAGTCCTAAAAGTCCAAGTCAAAAATACAGGCTTACAGGTAAGTTTGTTAAAAAAAGAATAAAGGAATAATAGGTTTTCAACCTTTTCAGTAGTTTTGTTACTTAATTTACTATACTTTTACCCCCTGCTCCCATATCTTCTATAATTTAGACTTTCACTATTTTTCTAGATAAGTTATTGTATAAGTAATAGATATGCGGTATATGGGCAAATTTCGAGTCCATTATGTAACTCATTGATTTTTATATGTTTAGTCAAGTATTTGCCGTTATTTAGTCATTTTTGCTAGCTTAAGCTCCTATTAACTTCGTATAATTTATATTATGTTAAATAACTAATCTAATATTAAACATAAATTACCCTAAATAGAGTTACTGTGGATAATAACAGTCTTAGTCCCCCTGCTATTTCAGGTTTTTTTCACATTTTTTTCTTGGTCCCTTTATCTTCGATATGTCTGTAAACAAAAGAAATTATTCGCTTTTAGGATTACTCGTGCTAATGTGGGGATCATCATTTCTTTTAATTGATCGCTCACTATTATTTTTTTCTCCTGAGCAAGTCGTTGGCTATAGATTATTTATTGGTGCGATTACTATGATGTTAGTTGCCTTCTTTTATGGAAAGAAATTTCCTAGATCTATTACGCCTTGGCTTCATTTTATTGTTTATGCTGTAATTGGTAATATTTTGCCTTACCTTCTAATTGCTAAGGGACAAGTAACAATTACTTCTGGGATGGCTGGATTGTTGATGGCTATTATGCCGTTAGTTACACTTGTTCTTGCGCATTTCTTTCTACCTAACGATAAACTAAATAGATATAAGGCATTTGGATTTGTTATTGGGATATCTGGTGTGTTATTTATATTAAGTCCTTCACTTAGAGATGGCTCTAATACGTTGATTGGAATCTTACTAGTATTATCTGCTGCATGTGCTTATGGAGTTAATACTATAATTGCTTCTCGGTTGCCCTCTTATGACCCTATTGTATCCAGTGCATGTGTATTATTAATTGCTAGCACGCTCTCATTTTTCATATGGCCAGGCGTATTTTTTATTGATTTTTCTGGTGTTCCATTATTGAGTGGTGCCAGTCTTATTCTTCTTGGAATACTACCCACTGGTCTTGCAGCTCTCGTTTATTTCATTATTATCAACTCTGCTGGTGCAACATTTCTTTCTAATATTAATTATTTAATCCCTGTTGTTGCTTTTTTCCTTGGAGCATTGCTACTTGGTGAAGATATTCTTTTAAGTAATATATTGGCGTTAGTTCTAATTATCTCTGGAATTTTTGTATCAAGATTTAAATCTTAATATTTATTTTTTTTGATTATTTTATAGCGTAATTTCTCCTTTTCTTTCAATTGCTTAGCTCTTTTTTATCCTCAATCTATTTAATAATCTTATATCTATATTATTTATATTCTATATTTAGTGTATATTTATCTCCGTAAGCACTAAATGTAGTGCATCTTTCAGGAGTAGGGTTTGAGTCAAGAAATACAGGCTGTAAAAGACAATGCAGTCGATCAAGAAATATTAGTTACTAAAAGAGACGGCTCAAAAGAGTCAATTGACCTTGAAAAAATCCACCGTGTTGTTCATTGGGCATCTCAAGACCTCGATAATATTTCTGTTTCACAAGTTGAAATTAATGCTCAATTAGCTTTTTTTGATGGTATCCGCACTGAAGATATCCATGAAACAATTATTAAATCTGCAGCAGACTTAATCTCTACTGATGTTCCTGATTATCAATATTTAGCTGCTCGATTAGCAATTTTTCATTTGAGAAAAAAGGCTTACAAATCTTTTACGCCTCCCTCTCTAATTGATCATGTAACAAAACTGACTAAATTAGGTATATACGATAAAGATATTCTCGATAAATATAACGCATCTGAATTTGAAGAGTTTAATAATTATATTGATCACTGGCGTGATATGAAGTTTTCTTATGCTGCTGTTAAGCAATTAGAAGGTAAATATTTAGTTCAAAATCGAGTGACTGGTGATATTCATGAATCACCGCAAATGTTATACATGCTCGTTGGAATGTGCTTATTCCAAGAGTATAAAGGTAAAGCAAGAATTGATATTGTAAAGCGCTTTTATGATGCCTCATCTAACTTTAAAATTTCCCTTCCTACGCCGATTATGGCTGGTGTTAGAACTCCAACGCGTCAATTTTCATCTTGCGTTTTAATTGAAACTGATGATGATTTAGACTCAATTAGTGCTGCATCTGGTGCAATTGTTAAGTACGTTTCGCAGCGAGCTGGAATTGGAATAAATGCTGGAAAAATTAGAGCTATTGGAAGTCCAATTAGAGGTGGGGAAGCAACTCATACTGGATGTATACCTTTCTTTAAACACTTCCATACTGCTGTTAAATCCTGCTCCCAAGGTGGTGTTAGAGGTGGTGCTGCAACGTTATTTTATCCACTATGGCACCTTGAAGTTGAAAGCCTATTAGTGCTTAAAAATAATACTGGTACCGATGAAAACAGAATTAGGCATCTTGATTATGGTGTTCAATTTAATGGATTAATGTATGAGCGCTTTTTAAAAGACTCTGATATCACACTATTCTCACCAAATGATGTTCCTGGTTTATATGACTCTTTTTTTGCTGATCAGAAAAAATTTAAAAAACTGTATGAGAAATACGAGAGTGATGACTCAATCCGAAAGGAGACCATTAAAGCGCGTGACTTATTTGCAATGTTCATGAAAGAAAGGGCAAATACTGGTCGCATTTACCTTCAAAATGTTGATCATTGTAATACTCATGGTGCTTTTAACCCAGAGTATGCTCCAATCAGACAATCGAACCTTTGTATGGAGATCACGCTTCCAACGAAGCCCCTGTTTTCAGTCCAAGATGAAAAAGGTGAGGTTGCACTTTGTACTCTTTCTGCAGTTAATCTAGGCGCGTTAGATAGCCTTGATGAGCTTGAAGACATTACTGAAATTATTGTCCGCTCTTTAGATTCATTACTAGATTATCAGGACTATCCTCTCAAATCAGCTGAGATTGCTAGTAACAACCGACGTACACTTGGTATTGGAGTAACAAACTTAGCGTATTACTTGGCTAAAAATGATGCCAAATATTCAGATGGTTCAGGAAATGACTTAATTCATAAGACCTTTGAAGCACTTCAATACTACTCTTTAAAAGCTTCAAATAAGCTTGCAGAAGAACTTGGTCCCTGCCCTCTTTTTTCTGAAACTCAATACGCAAAAGGCATAATGCCCATTGATAGTTACAAAAAAGATATTGATGCATTTTGCTCCACAAAGCTAGAGTTAGATTGGGATACACTTAGAAAAAATATTAAATCTAAAGGTCTAAGAAACTCAACTCTAACAGCATTAATGCCTTGTGAAAGTTCATCTCAAATCTCGAATTCAACGAACGGAATTGAGCCTCCTAGAGGCTTTATATCAGTAAAACAATCAAAAGATGGAATATTAAAACAAGTTGTTCCTGAATATGAAAAACTTCATAAAAAATATGAGCTTCTTTGGGACATAAAGGATAACGAAGGTTATCTTCAGTTATGCGCGATTATGCAAAAATTCGTGGATCAATCAATCTCAACAAATACTCATTATGACCCTTCTCAATTCGAAGGAAGTAGAGTTCCTATGAAGTTATTTTTAATGGACTTACTTAAAGCTTATAAGTATGGAATTAAAACGCTTTATTATCATACGACAAGAGATGGCTCTGGTGATGACCAAAATAACACTAAACAGGGAGATGATGATTGTGAAGATGGTGTTTGCAAACTCTAAAATATAATTATGTCTTATAGTATTTTTAATCAAGAAATAAATGACACCTTAAAAGAGCCAATGTTCTTTGGGGATTCTGTTAATGTCGCCCGATTTGATCAACAAAAATTTGAAATATTTGAAAAGCTAACTGAAAAACAACTTTCTTTCTTTTGGCGTCCTGAAGAAATAGATGTTTCAAAGGATAAAATTGACTTTAGTAAGTTATTACCCAATGAAAAACACATTTTTATTTCCAATCTTCAGTACCAAATCTTGCTAGATTCGGTTCAAGGACGCTCACCTAATATAGCCTTCTTGCCAATTGTTTCACTGCCCGAGCTAGAGAATTGGATTGAAACCTGGGCATTCTCTGAAACGATTCATTCTCGCTCTTATACTCATATTATTAGAGCAATTATGAATGAACCTGGTGTTGTTTTTGATGAAATAATGAAGACAGACGAAATTATCCAGAGAGCAACCAGTGTCTCTAAGTACTATGACAAGTTAATTAAGCACACTCAAGCTTACTTGCTTCATGGTGAGGGTGAGCACCTAATTAATGGTGAGTCAATTAATATCAACTTATACTCACTTAAACGCCTAGTTTATTTAACTATTATGTCAGTTAATATTTTAGAAGCGATTCGTTTTTATGTAAGTTTTGCGTGCTCTTTTGCTTTTGCAGAAAGAAAGGTAATGGAGGGTAATGCAAAAATTATTAAACTAATTGCCCGCGATGAAGCGCTTCATCTTACCGGAACTCAGCATATGTTAAATTTAATGCGTGACGGTAAAGATGATCCAGATATGCAAGCAATTGCTATTGAGTGCGAAGCAGAAGTCATTGAGATGTTTAAAGATGGCGCAAACCAAGAAAAAGAGTGGGCAGAATATTTATTTCGTGATGGCTCAATGATTGGTCTTAATGCCGAAATCCTTAAACAATATCTTGAATATATTACTAATAATCGTATGGCAGCATTAAATATGCAGCCTATCTTTGAGCAAACAACGAACCCCCTTCCATGGCTCAACCATTGGTTAGATTCAGACAATGTTCAAGTTGCTCCTCAAGAAACTGAAATTACCTCATATTTGGTTAGTGCTATTGATAACACAATTGATGCAGAAGATCAAGATTTTGATGATTTTAAGCTCTAAATGTTGCCCATTAAATGTTTAAAATTGATGTTGATAATATAAATGGAAAAACAGAGTCACTCTATGTATATGGTGATGAATCAATATTAACTGAGCTTGAAACTAACAACGTTTTAATAAATTTTAATTGCAGACAAGGTCACTGCGGAAGCTGCATATTAAGACTTGTAAAGGGTGATGTCATTCATAAAGACTGCCTTGTTCCATTATCCCCAGGAGAAATCCTTGCATGTCGATCAAGACCAATAACTGATATAAAAATTACCTCTAAATCTTAACTTTCTTTAAGATAACTAGTGACTTCTTCATAATTGCCTCGAAAAATGATTCTTTGTTTTTTCTGTTCAATTTGATAGTTATACATTGGGTCATAGTAATCAACTAAAAGCGACTCAATAAGAGGTAAATAGTCATTTAAATCTTCATTTATTTGATGATTAATTAGCGCTAAATTTAATTGCTTCAAAAGAATTTTATATCTATCTCCACCTAATCTTTTTTGAATTTTGGAGAGAGAATTTAGCCAATAATTTGAATACAGCTCAAAACCAAAATCACCATGTAAAGCTATAAATTTTTGAGCCATATCAATGACATAAGATTTTAAACTAATACTTAATCTCTCTTCAAGACTTGCATTTAAGATAATAATATCAGACTGGCGTGCTTTAATTTTTATAGCATCTGGCATGTGTATCATGCCAATATTATTACCCTCATCTTCTATTAAAAATACATTATAAATTTCCTTCTTAATTAACTCTACAGTTAGCTGGTTTTCAAAGTCAATTTGTCTGGGCTGCGGAGTTACGTCATTACCAAAAGCAGAGCCTCTATGATTCGCAAATCCTTCAAGATCTATACTGTTATCAAGCTCATTTAATAACAATGTTTTACCACAACCCGTTTGGCCTCCTAAAACTAAGAGCTTCTTTTCATTTATAATTCGACTCATCTCATCAATAAGAAATGACCTGATCGCTTTATAGCCTCCTTTTATTCGAGGAAATGAAATTCCTGATTGTTCATAAATCCACTCTTGAGCAATTTTTGAGCGCAATCCCCCTCTAAAACAAAAAAGTGCACCAGTTGGATGTTTATTAGCAAAATCAAGCCAATTGCCTATTCTTTGCTCTTTTAATGACCCTTTTACAAGCTCATGTCCGAGTTTAATTGCAGACTCTTGGCCTTTATCTTTATAGCAAATACCAATTTGATGTCTTTCTTCATTAGTCATCAGAGGAAGATTTAAAGCGCCTGGAAAAGATCCCTCAGCAAATTCAATGGGGGCTCTGATGTCGAGCAAGGGCTTGTTATCTTTAAAAATTTGCGAAAAATTATTAATTTCTTCGAGGCTGCTCATCTTAAGAAAATAGATTCAGAATTATCACTAGTTTTAATAATTTTTCCTATTGGATTAATATTCATATTGTTAGAAGTTAGTAGCTTATTAAATTCTGACATGGCTTCTTTTGAAACTGTAATCAATAGACCTCCACTGGTTTGTGGGTCACAAATAATTGATTTCTCCAAATCAGAGAGTTTACAAATAGATTCACCATAACTATCAAAATTTCTCTCAGTGCCTCCTGGAACGCATCCCCCATCAATATATTTTAAAATATTTGGTAATAATGGTAATTTATCAAAATATATTTCTGCAGAAACGTTACTGCCTCTGCAAACCTCTAGCAAATGCCCTGCTAAACCAAAACCAGTAACATCAGTCACTGCATTAACACCTGAAATTTTAGCTACTTTAGAGCCAATATCATTTAGTGCGCACATTTGCTTTACAGCCATAATGTGATCATCTGAGCTTACTACTTTCTTTTTTTGCGCCGTTGATAAAACTCCAATTCCTAGAGGTTTTGTTAAAAAAATAGTATCACCAACTTGTGCACTTGTATTTTTTTTAAGCTTATCAATATCAACAATTCCAGAAACAGAGAGGCCAAATATTGGTTCTGGAGAGTCAATACTATGACCACCTGCCAATGTAATTCCCGCGCGGCTACAAATTTCACGGCCACCTTCTATGACCCTTGCACCAATATCTGCAGAGAGTTTATTAATAGGCCAGCCAAATATTGCTATTGCCATTAGTGGCCTACCACCCATTGCATAGACATCACTTAAAGCATTGCTTCCAGCAATCATTCCAAAGTCAAAAGGATCATCTACAATTGGCATAAAAAAGTCTGTGGTACTAATAAGCGCCCTTCCATCACCTAAGTCATAGACTGCAGCATCATCACTCGACTCATTACCTACTAATAAGCCTGGATCTACAAAACTACTAATATTTGTACCTATAATTTCTTTTAGAAGCTTAGGTGAAATTTTACAGCCACAACCAGCGCCATGACTGAATTCAGTAAGCCTAACTGAAGATGAATTAGTTTTCATATTTGTTTGATTAAAGAATATTTTGAATCTAACTTTTTATAAAGATCAGACGGCGTAATTGATGGATTTGAATCCATAATTTCAAATGCAACAACATTATCTTCAACACCATCCCAATTTTTTATATATGAACCATCTTTGTAGCCATTTTGCTGCCTAAAAGTATTCAGTTGATTTTTAACAACATAACGCTTGTATAAATTCTCAATATCAATATCTAAATGGGAAATTATTGTAAAAAATAAGTCGGTAATCTTACGGATATTGTTAGTCTCTGACTGAATACTTGAAGCCACAGATAAGCTCAACATTTCTTCTAAAGAGTCAACCAAAATATCAACATCAAAACTGCCCTTAGGCTCAAGCATTAAAAATTTATTTGCATATTCTTGATCACCAATACGTATAGATTCAGACATTACAAAATGCCAAATATCAACTAACTCGACTCTAATATTGTCCCAGTCTGGCTGGTCATCAATATTTTTCCAGTGTTTCCAATTAAAAGAGTCAATTGCCTCTGCTACCTCCATATAAATCCCTCGATACCATGAAATTTCTCTATTCTCTCGAGTGACCCCAGTTAGCCATATCTCACCATTTGTCTCATCATTTAATTGCTTTTGAAGGGTAAACATTTGTTCAATTTGATTCATAATTTTTGCTGTATTAAGGAATAAATAAATTATAGATAGTTAATTACTAATAACTTGGAATAAGTCCCTAGTATCTATCAACTGAAGGGTCAATTTCTCTGGACCATGCATCAATTCCACCTTGAAGATTTACTAGAGATTGAAAGTCTTTCGAAATCAGAAAGTTTGCAACCTGCATTGATCTCATTCCATGATGACAATAAACTGCAATAGTGTCATCAGGATTAAGGTCAGAAAATGACTCAGCAATAGTACTCATGGGGCAGTGAATTGCTCCCTCAATCTTGCACAAATCCAACTCCCATTTTTCTCTAACATCAATAAGAACAGTGTCATTATTACTCAGATAATTTTGAAATTCTTTGGGATTTAAGTCATCTATCATTTCAAGCCTCTTGTTATTTTTAATATTAGAATTATATTTTATTCTTAACAATTAAGTACGAGTAACTTTAATGGGTAAAATTTCATTTGTGAGTAAAGATAATGATGATATTTTTAAATTCCCCTGTGACTACCCTATTAAGATTTTTGGGTTAAATCAGCCTGACCTAAAGCAAACTATTTGCGCTATAGTTGAAAGCCATATCGGACAGCTTCATGATAATCAAATTACTACCAAAAAAAGCTCTAAGGGTAAATATGTTTCAATAACTGTAAGGATTATTGCAACAAGTAGAAAGCAACTTGATGCTATCAATCATGAATTACAAGCCTCTCCTTTGGTTTCCTATCTTTTATAAAATCTGATGTTTGAAATACGCGATAAAGGTTTTACAGATTACACCCAAACATGGGATGAAATGAAATCTTTTACCGAAGTCTAGGAATATCGAAACTCCCGATGAATTATGGCTACTAGAACATAACAGCGTATTCACTCAAGGATTGTCTGGAAAGCCAGAGCATCTTCTCAAAGAAACTGAGATACTAGTAGTGCAGTCTGATAGAGGTGGTCAAATAACCTATCATGGCCCAGGTCAATTAATAATTTACTGCCTAATTGACATCAAGAGACTAGGAATTGGAATTAAAAAAATGGTCTCTCTTATTGAACAATCGATAATAGACCTATTGGCTGATTATTCCATTGAAGCTCATAAAGTTTCAGGGGCTCCTGGAGTTTATGTTGACGGCTCAAAAATTGCAGCACTAGGCCTCAAAGTTAAACAAGGTAGAACTTATCACGGCTTAAGCCTAAATATTGATATGGATCTCGCGCCTTATAAGCTAATTAACCCTTGCGGTTATAGTGATTTAAATGTTACCCAAATGTCCAATCTAACGGATAATGCACTCAATATTTATGACATCAAGCTAAACTTATCTAATTATCTAAAGAACTATGTCTCAAGAACTTGAAATTAAAGCACTTAAAGGTGAATCTAAAATTAGTAGGCTTAAGATTAAGCCTGATTCCGAGAGAAAGCCATTAAAAAAACCAAGCTGGATAAGAATTAGGCACTCGGGCTCTAAAAAAGTTAATGAACTTAAAAAAACATTAAGGAGTCAAGAGTTATTTACAGTTTGCGAGGAGGCTCAATGTCCCAACCTTAGTGAATGCTTTAACCATGGCACCGCTACATTTATGATTATGGGTCAAATATGTACTAGAAGATGCCCTTTTTGTGATGTTGCTCATGGAAGGCCAAAAACTTTAGATACAAATGAGCCGCTTCATTTAGCCGATACTATTTCTAAAATGTCACTAAAGTATGTTGTTATTACCTCGGTTGATCGAGACGACTTAAGGGATGGAGGTGCTGGCCACTTCAAAGAGTGTATAGATGCTATTAGAAGTAAAACTCCTCAAGTAAAAATTGAAATTTTAACGCCTGATTTTAGAGGAAGGGTTGAAAAAGCTCTGGATATTTTCAAAGACTGTCCGCCTGATGTTTTTAATCATAACTTGGAAACGGTGCCCAGCCTTTATCCCAAAGTCCGTCCTGGCTCAGACTATGAACAGTCATTAGACCTCCTTAAAAGCTTTAAAGAAAAACACCCTTCTGTTAAAACAAAATCAGGCCTTATGCTTGGTGTTGGTGAAACTGAAAGGCAAGTGATTGACGTTCTAAAGGACTTAAGATCTCATGATGTTGATATGTTAACGTTAGGTCAATATCTACAGCCGAGCAAACATCATCTTGCAGTTGAGGAATACATTACGCCTGAGCAGTTTCAAAAATATAAAAAAATAGCAGATGATCTTGGTTTTAATCAAGTTGCAAGCGGCCCCATGGTTAGGTCCTCTTACCACGCAGACCTTCAAGCAAAAGGCGAGCTTGTTTCATAAAAACTTGTAAATTTAAGAACTCTTTCTTTGATTCTTATAACTATTTAATTTGATAAAAAGTATAATAATATTATGATTAAAACATTCTTTATAGCTCTAGCATTTTTCTGCATCATTGATGTATTTTGGATATATTTTGTTGCAACGCCAATGTACAAACAAGAGGTTGCAGCTCTTATGGAGCTTAAAGTTGCTCCTGCAATCATGTTTTATATAATCTTCTTATTAGGCTTAATTTTCTTTGTTATTAATCCCAATCTTAGTAATACACTTTTAAATGTTTTTATGATTGGTGCTTTTTATGGGCTAGTAACTTATGGAACTTACGACCTTACCGTTTACGCAACTATGAATATCTTTAGCCTCAAACTAGTGGTCGCAGATATTCTATGGGGAATGATTCTATCTGGCTCTGTAGCAACCCTTACTGTATTTACTTCAGCTAAATTAAACTAGCTTAATTATGTCTATTGCATTTACTTCTGGCGAGCCCTCTGGAATTGGTCCTGACATAGCCCTCATATACGCCCAACAAGAAAGGCATGAAGATCTCCTAGTTTATGGTGACCCTGATGTATTAATTAATCGAGCAAAACTTCTTAATTTACCTATCTCATTAAAGGAACATAAGACAAGAAAAGCAAACGAACTAAGTATTTATCCTATAAAAACAAAGTCAAGGGTTGAGCCAGGCAAGTTAAACCCTGATAATTCAGATTACGTATTATCATTGATTAGGCATGCAACTAAGGATTGTGTTAATAAGGATTGTGGCGGCATGTTGACTGGCCCTATTAATAAGGCTGTCATTAATCAATCTGGAATTGAGTTTATTGGTCACACTGAGTATCTTGCTGATTTAACTCAAACCCCTAAAACTGTAATGCTTCTTGCAACAGATCAACTTAAAGTTGCCCTTGCTACTACTCATCTTGCCTTAAAAGACGTATCTAAAAATATTACAAAAGAATCTCTTATAAAAGTCATTACCATAATTCATAACGATTTTAAGTACCTAGGAGTCAAAAATCCGTCAATTCTTGTGTGCGGTCTTAACCCACATGCAGGTGAAAATGGATATCTTGGGGATGAAGAGCTAATAACAATCATTCCTGCTTTAAATTCACTCAAGAAGAGTGGTATCAATCTTATTGGACCAGTTCCAGCAGATACTGCCTTTACGCCAGACTCATTAAAAAATATTGATGTGGTTTTAGCGATGTATCATGATCAAGGTTTGCCTGTATTAAAAGCAAAAGGTTTTAAAAATGCAGCTAATATAACCTTAGGTCTTCCCTTCATTCGCACTTCTGTTGATCACGGCACAGCTTTAGACTTAGCAGGCACTGGTAATATTAGTCTAGGTAGCTTTAATACAGCGCTTTCCTACTTCAAAACTTTAACTAACAATGCGTCACCAGCCTAGAAAAAGATTTGGGCAAAACTTTTTAGTTGATCATCAAATTATCAACCAAATTATTTCAACAATATCTCCAAAAAATGATGACAGTATTGTAGAAATTGGCCCGGGAAAAGGAGCGATTACTTTCCCTTTACTTGAATATTTAGATCATTTAAGTGTTATTGAAATTGATCGAGATCTAGTTTCTATGCTTGAATTAGAGGGAGAAGAAAAACTAACCATCTATCAGTCAGATGCACTAACATTTGATTTCAATCAAATTCCTAATAAAATTAGGGTGATTGGAAATCTCCCATACAATATTTCTTCCCCTTTATTATTTCATCTTCTTGACTATAGAGATCAAATTGTTGATATGACTTTTATGCTTCAAAAAGAAGTGGTTGATAGAATAGTTGCCCCTCCAGGAAATAAGACTTATGGACGTCTTAGCGTTATGATGCAAGCTTTTTATGAGGTTGAGTTAATGTTTGTTGTTCCAAAAGAATCTTTCGAACCTCAGCCAAAAATTGAATCTGCTATACTTTATCTGAAAACGAAAGAGCAGCCGCTAGTTAAAAACTCAAAACCTTTAGAGGAAATAGTAAAACTTGCCTTCTCTCAGCGAAGAAAAACACTAAAAAACTGTTTAAAATCTGTATTAAATCAATCACAAACTGAAATTGACTTATCTCAAAGAGCTGAAATGCTTAGTACTGAAAACTTTGTAACCTTAATGAATGACTATGAAAAACAAAATTGAAGTAAATGTAGAAGTAACCTACTTACCAGAGCAATCAAATCTAGTGAACAGTCAATATGCTTATGCTTACACCATTACCATTACGAATAATGGAGAGACTGGAGCCCAACTAAGAACAAGACGCTGGCTAATACAAGATGAATCTGGAGAAACTGAAGAAGTTATTGGTGAAGGCGTAATTGGGCAGCAACCCCACCTTTCTCCTGGTGAAAGCTTTAAATATAGTTCTGGTGCAGTAATTAGCACTGAAACGGGAACCATGAAAGGTTCTTATGGGATGATTAGTGATCAAGGACAAAGATTTGATGCGGTCATTCCAGAGTTTACATTAAGTGAACCCTACACCCTTCATTAGGCAAAACACATGGACTATGCCATTGGAGACGTTCAAGGCTGTTTTAAAAGCCTTAAAGGGCTCTTAAATAAAATTAATTATAATATCGATAGAGATCGATTGTACTTCCTAGGTGATGTTGTTAATCGAGGCAATAACTCACTTGAAACGCTCCGCTTTATTCAGTCAAATCAAGATAACATGGACATGGTTCTTGGTAACCATGATTTTCATCTACTGGTTTGTGCATTAACTGAGCGCCAGCCTAACAAAAATGACACGTTCTTAGACATATTATCTGCTCTGATAAAACTGTTTTACTTGACTATCTCCTTACTAGGCCACTTGTAATTGAACATAAAGATGCGCTCTTTGTTCACGCAGGAGTCCCACCTCAATGGAGCAAGTCAGATGTAATCAAAAATGCAGAGGCAGTTCATAAAAATCTTCAATCAAAAAATGTGAGTGAATTTTTATCCAAAATGTATGGTAATTATCCAAATAAATGGACTGAGTAACCTTTCTAATGAAGAAGGCTCTCGTTACACAATAAATGCCTTAATGAGAATGCGTTTTTGCAAAGAAGATGGTGAGCTTGAATTTGAGCATAAGTTAAATGTTGATCAAAATCCAGAAAACTTTGAAGCCTGGTTTTTGCATTCAAACCGACTAATGGCTGATGAAGAAATATTTTTTGGGCACTGGTCATCTCTTAAAGATGTTGACTCTAAAAATATTTACCCTCTAGATCATGGGTGCGTATGGGGTGATAGACTTACAGCTTATGACTTAGAGAATCACAATTATATTTCACAAAAATCATTAGAGATTAATTAGGATGGCGCACTTCTCAGATTAATTGAGCCTTCATAAACAAACTCTCCAGGGCCAGTAAGATAGACTTTTTGTCCATCATACTCAACCATTGCATTGCCGCCATTTAAGCGCACTTTTACCTTTGAATTAAGAAGACCAAGCCTAATTCCATGAATCACAGCTGCACATGCACCTGAGCCGCAAGCAAGTGTCTCACCAGCCCCTCTCTCAACAACCCTTAACTGAACTTCATCTTTACTTAATACCTTCATAAACCCAACATTGACACCCTCAGGAAAGTCATTAGAAGATTGAATTTTTAATGCAGTAGAATCTATATCAGATATGTCATCCAAAATCAAAATAGCATGAGGATTGCCAATCGATAAAGAACCAACTTTAAAACCCTCAACCATATATTCAGAACTCTCTTCATTAACATTAAGAGGAATTATTGATGGAAGAAAATTTGGCTCACCCATCTCAACTCGAACAGAGTCATCACTGTTGACTGTTAAAACCATAATGCCAGTATTAGTTTCAACAGAAAGTGGGTTCTTATAAGATAAATTTTTCTTTTGAATATAAAGAGCAAAACACCTTGCGCCATTTCCACATTGGTTAACTTCAGAGCCATCAGCATTAAATATTACATAACGAAAGTCAGCATCTTTTGATGATGAACTCTCAACCATGAGCAATTGATCAAAGCCAATCCCAAAACGACGATCAGATAATTTTCGAATCTCTTCAGTTGATAAACTAACATTCCCATCAATATTATCAATTATTACGAAGTCATTTCCAAGGCCATGCATTTTTGTAAAATATATCATGATATATATTTTAACCTTTTGTATCATGATTTATTTAGATACTGCTATGCTAAAATCTTACAATAATTAAAATCAATAAAAATAATGAATACACCTAGCAATATAACTCTTAGTAAGGATAAAAAACTTCTTACTGTAAGATTTGATGAGACTGATTACCCTATGACAAGTGAATATCTTAGAGTTTACTCTCCATCAGCAGAAGTTCAAGGGCATGGTCCTGGACAAGAAACTCTTCAGCTTGATAAGCAAGATGTTACTATTCAAACACTTGTTCCCATGGGAAATTATGCAATTGCAATTCATTTCAGTGATGGCCATACTACTGGAATATACTCGTGGAGTAACTTGTATAAGCTTGGTAGCAAAAAAGATGAACTTTGGCTAGATTACCTGCAACCGAGTTGAAAATAAAAATAACAGTAACAATTACCATGAAGTTCAAATTTAGACTCAAAAGCTAACAATTAGAATTTTTAGCTTTACTTTGACAATATGATTGGTAATTTTGTTAAAATTACTTAAGTTTATTTATATTTATTATTACAATTAATATAAATAAAAAATTAATTAATTCAGGTAAAAAAAATGAAAAATAAATTTATTCAGTTATCAGCTCTTCTTTTCTTATTTTTTACAACACAAGCATTCGCCAATCCAATTAATAAAATTAATTTTATTGGGCTTAATAATACCTCTGAAAGCACTTTATTAGAACTTAATACCTTTTGAAACTGGTCAAATCTTTTCACCTTATGTGAGTGATCAAATCATTGAATCTCTATTTAAAACTGGGCTATTTGAAAATATCAGTATTGTTAAAAATGAAAAATCACTTAACATTACGTTAAAAGAAAATCCAACAATAAAGTATTTAGAAATTGAATTAAGCTCAGATTCTGGCTTTTCTAACTGGTTAAAAGGTGAGAAAATACACTTTACTTCTGAGGCATTAAATGAGCAGATTACTGAAAACCAACTTTCAACAGGAAATATTTTTACAGAAAAAAAGCTAGAAGATTTTTTATTACTCCTTGAATCTAAATACTCTCAAGCTGGATATTTCAACTCAGAAATTATTCATAATATTGAAATAGACACCCAAAATAGAGCTGGAATTGAGCTTATAGTATCTCAAGGAAATCGAGCTACTATAGATTCATTTGTATCTCTGGCTCAGATAAGATTTCTGAAAAGGAACTTATTGAAATTATTTAAAATAGGTGAGCCTGATATGGCTCTAATAAACTACTTTACAAATAAAGATGATTTCACTGATTCTAAATTAAGAAATGGAATTGAGATGATGACAGCAAACATATTTTGACTCAGGTTATTTAGACTTTAAGGTTCTTGAATGTTGAGTCTGACTCTTAATGAAAATAAAGAGAAACTTTCTATTAATATTGAAGTATCTGAAGGAATTCAATACAAACTTAGGAGATGTTTCTTTTGAAGGAGAGCTTGGCAACATAAGTCTAATGAACTTAATAATACTATTTCTATGTCAAAAGGTGATGTATTTAACCGAAACCTCATTATCATGATATTCAGTCACTTACAGACCTATATGCTGACCAAGGTTACGCTTTTGTAGAAGTTAATCCTATTACCTCAGATTTTTTGGATTCCGTTAATATTAATTTTGACATATCTTTAAATAAAAAAACATACCTAAATAGAATAACTATTCACTGGAAATACTCGCACTCAAGATGAAGTCATTAGAAGAGAAATTGGAATTTCAGAAGGTGGCTTATATTCTAGAAGCATACTTAAAGAATCTTTACTTAACTTAAGACGACTTGGTTACTTTTCAGATGTTCAAATCTCAACTTCTGAAGTTGAAGGCATGGCTGATAAAATTGATATTAACTTTAATGTAGAAGAAACTCAAACTGGTTCGGTAAGCTTTTCAATGAGTCATAGTAATAATTATGGTGTTGCTTTTGGCGCTGGAATTCAAGAAAAAAATATATTTGGATCTGGAAACACACTTAATGCCGACCTTAAAATTGCAAAATCATTTAACAAGGTTAGTTTTTATTTTATGAATCCAAATTTTAATGATGAAGGTCATAGTGTAAGTATCGGTGCATTCAAAAGTGAAATTGATAATGATGATGTAGCGGCAAACTCCTATGAGATTGATCAACTGGTGTTACTTTTGGATACGGCCTTCCTCTTAGTGATGATACTAGAATTAATGCCAACTTAGAATACTCAAAAAATGATATCAAATGTAGCGCACTTTTTGCAGGAACTGGCTATGAATCAAGCTCAGTGTGCTATAAAAAGTAATGATGAATTTAAGGCAAATGTTAGTTGGAGTAAAAATACACTAAATAATTATATGTACCCAACAGAAGGCGTTAATAACTCGTTAAATCTGGGATATCTCTTCCTCTTGGGGACTACAGATACTTCAACATAAGTGCTGATCATACGAGCTATGCCCCATTAATACCACAACAACTTTAAAACTTACTGGTAATTTGAACCTTTCAAAGGGCTATAGTGGTAAAGAACTACCTTTCTATAAACGCCATTTTGGAGGGGGAGCAGGATCCATTAGAGGTTTTGGAAATAAAACGCTTGGCCCACTTTATCCAAATGGAAAAGCAAAAGGTGGTGAAATTTCAATACTTGGAAGTGCAAACTTAATAACACCTGCTTTTTTCTTTGAAGATAATGAAAAAATGAGAATGAGTGCATTTATAGACGCAGGAAATATCTATGAAAAAAGCTCAAATATTAAACTTGGTGATATAAGAATGTCTGCAGGATTTGGATTTGCATATCTAAGCCCAATTGGATCAATTGGAGCATTTATATCAACTCCATTCTGAAAAAAGCTGGTGATATCACTGAAGACTTTGGCTTTCTATAGGGACTGGTTTCTAAAATCTTCATGAGGATTTTAGTTATATCTTGCTTAGTATTACTGTCTTTTTCTGCATGGACTGACACAGTTAAAATTGGCTATATTGATACGCAGAAAATTATTAATAACTTACCCCAATATCAACAAAGTGTAGACCAAATATCTAAGAGTTTGAGCCAAAAAAACAAGAATTACTAGACTTATTCAAACACATTGAGCTTCTTAGAGAGAGAATTATCGCTATTAATAATACTGAAAAAAAAGAAAATCTTCAAATAGAATTATCTAAACTTACTTTACTTGAAGAAAGTTTTAAAAAAGAAACAGAGTATTGGCAAGAAACGATGAATACTAAAAAAATCGAATTACTTCAAAAAATTGAACTACTAATCAACAACACAATCAATGACCTGGCGATTTCTGAAAGCTATGATCTTATTCTTTATGAAAATGCCGCCTTTGTAAGTGATGAGGTGAACATTACCAATAAAGTGATTCAAAGAATTCAAAATAATTCATTATGATGCTTACTCTTGAAGAAATTGCTAAACTAATAGACGCCAAAGTTTATGGGGAATCTTCTAAAGAAATTATAGGAATGAATACTTTAGATAATGCTACTTCAGACCAAATTTCTCATGCAGTAAGTCAGAAATATAAAAAATCTCTAACTAACTCTAATGCTGGCGCTGTAATTGTTGATAAAAAGCTTATTGAGCATTGCCCTTCGAATGCTTTATTAGTTGAAAATGTTTCTTTAGCTTATGCATTATTAACGCATCAATTTAAGAATCATCAAAACATTAATCATTTTCAAACAGCTTCTCAAGTAATAAATTCCTATAGTAAAGTTGATTTTGCTCCAGGTTGTATTATTGGTAAAAATGTAACTATTGGTGAAAATACTTCTATTGGAGCAAATTGTGTAATCGAAGATGACGTAACTATTGGTATGAATTCACTAATTGAATCAAACGTAACAATCCAAAAAGGGTGTGAAATTGGTAAAAAATGTGTAATTTCATCTGGTGCAGTTATTGGCTCTGAAGGCTTTGGAAATGCAAGAGATCAAAACAACCAGTGGCATGCAATTGCTCATCTTGGAAATGTGATTATTGGTGATGATGTCTCTATTGGGGCTAACACAACTATTGACAGAGGCTCTATTGATAATACAGAAATTCATAGATGGAGTAAAAATTGACAATCTTGTTCACATAGCTCATAACGTAATTATTGGAAGTGATACTGCTATTGCAGCAAAAACTGGCATTGCTGGAACTACTGTTATTGGGAAAAGATGCATGATTGGTGGCATGGTTGGTATTGTTGGCCACCTAACAATTACTGATGATGTTATAGTTAACGCAACTAGCACAGTCAATAGAAATATAACAAAACCAGGAGTTTATACTGGCTTTGTTCCTCTTATGCTTCATTCTGAATGGAAAAAGGTAGGAGTATGGCTCACAAAACTTGATAAAATTGCTACTCTGCTAAAAATTAAATTAAAAAATATTAAATAACCCTATGAAAATGAATATTAACGAGGTTAAAAATTTTCTACCTCACCGCTACCCTTTCTTGCTTATTGATAGGGTAACTAACCTTGAGGTAGGAAAAAGCCTTACAGCTATAAAAAATGTTACTTTTAATGAGCCACATTTTACTGGTCACTTTCCCGATCAGCCTATTATGCCTGGGGTTCTAATTATTGAAGCTTTAGCACAAGCAACTGGAATATTAGCTTTTAAATCTGAGGTTGGAAAGCCACAAACTGGTCAAATTTACATGTTGGTAGGTGTTGATAAAGTTCGCTTTAAAAGGATGGTTGAGCCAGGTGATCAACTAGAAATTTATGCTGAAATTATTACTGTCAAACGCGGCATATGGAAATTCAACTGCAAGGCCTCAGTTGAGGGTAAATTAGTTACTTCTGCTGAAATTTTATGTACTCAAAAATCTGCTGAATAATAATTATGTCTACTGACCCTTCTGCCATTATTCATGAAAGCGCTAAAATTCATAAAAGTGCTGAAATAGCAGCTTATGCAGTTATTGGTGCTAATGTTGAAATAGGAGCTGGAACAGTAATAGATTCTCATGCTGTAATTGCAGGCCCTACGAAAATTGGTAAAAATAATCATATTTACTCTTTTGCTTCTATTGGTGGTGATCCTCAAGATATTACTTATCAAGATGGGCAAGAAAGCAACCTAGTGATAGGAGATGACAACATGATTAGGGAGTTTTGCACAATTAACAGAGGCACTGAAAAAGAGAACTCTTTAACAAGAATTGGCTCAAATAATATGCTCATGTCGTATGTTCATATTGCACATGATTGTCAGCTCGGTGATCATATCATTATGTCTAATAACGCCTCACTAGCTGGTCATGTTAGAATTTCAGACTGGGCCATACTTGGTGGCTTTGTTTTAGTTAAACAATTTTGCGGCATTGGAAGGCATTCTTACGCTGGAATGGGTAGTCAAATTAATAAAGATATCCCTGACTATATGGTTGCAGCTGGCATCCATCCAAAAATAAGAAGCATTAACTCTGTTGGAATGAAGAGAAGAGGTTTTAGTGCAAGCTCAATTTCATCTATAAAACGAGCCTTTAAGGTCGTTTATCGTGATTCTCAAGGCAGACTTCTTGACCATGCACTAAGTGAGCTTGAAGCATCAGAATCTGACAGTCACGAAGTTATGCAATTTGTAGAATGTATACGAAACTCAAGAGTGGGCATCATGCGCGGCCCAGTTGATGAATAGATAGCATTTTCTGTTATGTCTAAGTCTTTCATAAAGTCCAGCAGCATTGTCGCTGCAATGACCTTTATTTCAAGAATCTTAGGGCTAGTTCGAGATTTTATTATTGCAAGGCTCTTTGGAGCTAATGAGCTAACTGATGCATTCTTAGTAGCCTTTAGAATACCTAATTTTTTTAGGCGTCTATTTGCCGAAGGCGCTTTTTCACAAGCCTTTTTGCCAATTTTGGCAGAGTCAAAAGCTAATCAATCTGATGAAGAGGTTCAATTAGTAATTAATCATATTGCTACTAAATTACTCAGCATACTTATGATTATTACCCTTATTGCAATTGTAATAGCGCCATTAATAATACTTTTATTTGCATGGGGGTTCTACTTTAAAGCTGATGCAACTCAGTTTAATTTAGCCTCTGATATGCTTCGAATTACTTTTCCTTATTTGCTTTTAATATCTCTTACTGCCTTATCTGGATCTATCCTTAATACTTATGATAATTTTATAATTCCAGCATTTACTCCAGTATTACTAAATGTTTCATTAATCCTTAGCGCTGTATTTTTATCTAAATACTTGTCCACACCAATTATGGCACTAGCCTGGGGCGTCCTCATTGGAGGAATTATACAGCTTGGCTTTCAAATTCCATTTTTAAGAAAAATAAAACGACTACCTAAATTACAGTTTGGTCATCATAAGGCACTTTCAATACTTAGAAAGAGAATGCTTCCAGCCTTGTTTGGAGTATCAGTATCTCAAATTAATTTATTAGTTGACACAATGATTGCATCAACCCTTATAGCTGGAAGTGTCTCATGGCTGTATTATTCAGATAGGTTACTAGAGCTTCCTCTAGCTTTAATTGGCATTGCTTTAGCTACTGTTGCACTGGCAAAACTGAGTAACTATCATGCAAAAAATGACACTAAAAACTTTATAAATACAATTGATAAAGCTCTTTTATATGCAATTTTATTAGGACTTCCTGCTTGTGCTGGTTTAGTTCTGCTTGCAGAAGAACTAATAATTACGCTTTTTCAATATGATGCATTTGATGCCTTATCTGCTAAAAAAACATCTTTAAGTCTTCAGGCATATGGCTCTGGCTTAATGGCGTTCATTGCAATAAAAATCTTTGCGCCAATTTTTCTATCAAGAGGAGACACTAAAACTCCTGTTAAAGCTGGCGTAGTTGCAATGGTTTCAAATATAGTTCTAAATTTAATATTAGTTCAGTACTTTGATCATGTTGGCTTAGCAGCGGCCACATCAATCTCAGCGCTAATTAATGCTGCAATTCTATATTTTTTCTTAATAAAGCAGTCAATATTTAGGTTTCATATTACTTTTTATAAAATGCTAGTTAAAGTAATATTTGCAGTCACTATAATGTCGCTGTATATTTATTACTTTGATTCAAGTATAAGTCTTTATCTTGAATCCTCTCTAATAGAGAGGACTATACTTATTTCAAAAACTATTACCATTTCAATAGCTATATATTTTTTAACGCTTTATACACTTGGAGTTAGATTAAAACAATTATGAAAGAAGTTCACTGCATTAAATTAGATACAAAGCTAGAAGGACTAGAAAGAGCGCCCTACCCTGGCGATCTCGGTAAAAGGATACTGGATTCAGTCTCTAAAGAGGCTTGGCAAATGTGGCTTGACCACCAAACTATGTTAATTAATGAAAATAATTTAAACTTATTTGATGAGTCATCACAGAGCTACCTAAAAGAACAAATGGAAAATTACTTTTTTTCAGAGCAAGACATTGATCAAATTGAGGGTTATGTACCAAAATAATTATATGGAAATTTGATTAAAAAATGTCTAATCTATTTATAGTAGCAGCTCCCTCAGGATGCGGAAAAACATCTCTTGTTGAGTCATTAATTAATAATACTAAAAACCTGCGCGTCTCTATATCTCATACGACACGAAAGCCTAGAGCCGGTGAGGTTAATGGAACTAATTATCATTTTGTTTCAGTTGCTGAATTTCAAAAAATGGTGAGTGATGATGCATTTATTGAGCATGCTGAAGTCTTTGAAAACTTCTATGGGACTTCTAAAAAACTAATTAATGACAAT
This sequence comes from uncultured Candidatus Thioglobus sp., assembly GCA_905182815.1. Taxonomy (GTDB): domain Bacteria; phylum Pseudomonadota; class Gammaproteobacteria; order PS1; family Pseudothioglobaceae; genus Pseudothioglobus. Next base: position 28,934 of record CAJJCX010000002.1, on the reverse strand, counting down.
CTGAACAATAACATAGATGTCATCCTGGAAATTGACTGGCAAGGTGCTCATCAAGTTAAGCAGAACTTACCTAGTGCAATTAGCATATTTATTTTACCACCTTCAAAAGAAGCACTAGAACTAAGGCTTAAGAATAGGGCTCAAGATGATGAGCTAATCATCAAAAAAAGAATGCTGGATGCAGAAAATCAAATGAGTCATTATAGTGAGTTTGATTATCTAGTCATTAATGACAATTTTAATGCTGCTTTAGCTGATCTAGAGTCAATAATATCCTCTTCAAATAATCTATCTAAGCGCGCTCACCTGTCTTTAGAAGAGCAGTCAATCAAACACAAAAAACTACTTAAAAAATTGATATAACTGAAAAATTTGGTATAATTTAGCCCTAAATTATCATTTTAAGAAGATTTATGAGTGATTTTGCATTATCGATAAAAAATACATCTAGAGATCTAGAGGTACAAAAATACCCTCCAATTCTAACTCCAGAGCAAGAATATGAGTTGGCTATTGAACTCTATGAGAATGGCAGTTTATCGGCTGCACAAAGACTTGTTCTTGCTCATATGAGATTCGTTGCCTTTATTGCGCATAGCTATAAAGGGTATGGTCTTGAAAATGCTGATCTAATTCAAGAAGGCACGATTGGTTTAATGAAAGCGGTTAAACGCTTTAACCCTCATAAAAAAGTTAGGCTATCTTCTTTTGCTGTTTATTGGATTCGTGCAGAGATTCATGAATACATCTTTAAAAACTGGAAAATTGTTAAAGTAGCAACAACTAAAGCACAAAGAAAGCTTTTCTTTAAACTCAGAAAAGCAAAGGCAAATATTTTTCAATCTCTAACAAGTGAGCAAGCCAAAATAATTGCAGAAGATCTTGGCGTTAAAGAAAAAGATGTTATTGAAATGGAATCTAGGCTTCAGCTCAACGATGTTGCTTTTGAGGTTAATGATGACGATGATACTTATACTCCAGAGCACTACATCTCAGATCCTGGTAAAAATCCTGAACAATTAGTATTAAATGATAAAAACCAAGAAGATCAACATAATAAGCTTTATCAAGCACTTTCTTCTTTAGATGAAAGAAGTATCGATATTTTACAAGCAAGGTACTTGAAAGAAGAAAAATCGACCCTACATACTTTAGCAGACAAGTATGGTGTTTCCGCTGAAAGGGTTCGTCAACTTGAAAACAAAGCTATTAAAAAGCTTAAAGAACGTCTAGAAGGCCAAGTAAACCTTTAACGACAAATTTTGTAGTTCAACACCAGGAGAGAATATGGAAATCCGTCCCTTACATGACCGTGTCATTGTGCGAAGAGTAGAAGAAAAGAAAACAACAGCAAGTGGTTTAATTATCCCTGATTCATCAACTGAAAAGCCTTCTAGAGGTGAAGTTGTTGCAGCTGGAAATGGCAGAATTAGTACCCAAGGAGATTTAATTCCTTTGGATGTGAAGGTTGGCGATATAGTAATGTTTGGTCAATACTCAGGTGCGGAAATCACTGTAGCAGAAGAAAAGCTTCTAGTGATGAGCGAAGATGAAATTGTTGCAGTAATTGAAGAATAAAGGAGAAATATAATGTCAGCAAAAGACGTAAAATTCGGCTCAGAAGCTAGAGATTTAATGATGTCAGGTGTTAACACGCTTGCAAATGCAGTTAAAGTAACGCTTGGACCAAAAGGAAGAAATGTAGTTATTGATAAATCATTTGGTGCTCCATCAATTACTAAAGATGGTGTCTCAGTTGCTCAAGAAATCGAACTTGAAGGTAAGTTTGAAAATATGGGTGCTCAAATGGTTAAAGAAGTAGCATCAAAAACAAATGATATTGCTGGTGATGGAACTACTACAGCAACTGTATTAGCTCAGTCTTTAATTTCAGAAGGAGTTAAGTCAGTCGCAGCAGGAATGAACCCTATGGACCTTAAAAGAGGCATTGATAAGGCTACCGAAGTTGTTGTTGCAGCGTTACAAAAAGCATCTCAACCCTGTAAAGATAGCGAAGCAATTGCTCAGGTTGCAACTATTTCAGCAAATTCAGACACATCTGTTGGTGAAATTATTGCTAAGGCAATGGAAAAAGTTGGAAAAGAAGGTGTAATTACTGTTGAAGAAGGCTCAACACTTGAAAACGAACTTGATGTTGTTGAAGGAATGCAGTTTGATCGTGGATATCTTTCTCCATACTTCATAAACAATCAAGAGTCTATGACTTCTGATTTAGAGCATCCATATATTTTGCTTCATGATTCTAAAATTGCAAACATTCGTGATTTACTGCCAGCACTAGAAGCAGTTCAAAAAGCTGGAAAACCACTTCTAATAATTGCAGAAGATATTGAAGGTGAAGCGCTTGCAACTCTTGTTGTTAATAACATGCGTGGTATTGTCAAAGTGGCTGCTGTTAAAGCACCTGGATTTGGTGATCGCCGTAAAGCTATATTGGAAGATATAGCGGTTCTTACTGGAGCTACAGTTATTTCTGAAGAAGTTGGCTTATCACTTGAAGGTGTTACTGAAGAGCATCTTGGTACTGCAAAACGTATTGAAATTGGTAAGGATAATACAACTTTGATTGATGGATCAGGAGCTAAAAAAGCTATTGTAAGCCGTGTTGGTCAAATTAAAACTCAAATAGAAGCTACTAGCTCTGATTATGACAAAGAAAAACTTCAAGAGCGCTTAGCTAAACTTTCTGGTGGTGTTGCAGTAATTAAAGTTGGTGCAGCGACAGAAGTTGAAATGAAAGAGAAAAAAGACCGTGTTGATGATGCGCTTCATGCTACACGCGCTGCAGTGGAAGAAGGTGTTGTTCCAGGCGGTGGCGTTGCTTTTGTTCGCGCTATCTCATCACTGAGCTCACTTAAGGGTGATAACAGTGACCAGGACGTTGGAATCAGCATTTGTAGACGCGCTTTAGAAGAGCCTCTTAGACAAATCGTTTCTAATGGTGGAGGCGAAGCTTCTGTCGTTTTAAATGAAGTCTTAAAAGGTAAAGGAAACTTTGGCTATAACGCGGCATCTGAAGAATATGGCGACATGCTTAAGATGGGTATCTTAGACCCAACTAAGGTTTCTCGTGCAGCGCTTCAGCATGCAGCAAGCATCTCTGGTTTAATGATAACTACTGAAGCAATGATTACTGATAAGCCTCAAGATTCTGGACCTGCAATGCCTGATATGGGCGGCATGGGTGGTGGAATGCCAGGCATGATGTAAAACTATTTGTCTTTATAAAAAAAGCCCCATTTTTTGGGGCTTTTTTTTGGTATTATGTCAGCCAATTACAACCAATACATCATATGTCTAATTACGACGCGTCATCAATAGAAGTACTAACTGGCCTGGAGCCAGTCAAAAAACGCCCAGGAATGTATACCGATACTGAAAGTCCAAATCACCTCGCTCAAGAAGTAGTTGATAACAGTGTTGATGAAGCTGTCTCTGGCTATGCAACTCAAATCAACGTAACTCTTCATAAAGATAATTCTATGTCTGTTGAAGACAATGGCAGAGGAATACCTGTAGATATTCATCCAAAAGAAGGAACACCTGCTGTTGAGGTTATCCTAACAAAGCTTCATGCTGGCGGCAAGTTCTCAAATGATTCTTATCAATTCTCTGGTGGACTTCATGGAGTTGGAATTTCTGTAGTGAACGCCCTATCGAGTTCAATTGAAATCTGGATAAAAAGAGATTCAAAGCAATACTATATGCAATTTGAATCAGGCGCTAAATCAAAAGATTTAGAGGAAATAGGAGAAGTTGGTAAGCGTAATACTGGAACTTTAATAAAGTTCTCACCAGATCCTCAATATTTTGATACTGTAAAGTTTTCTATCAAAAACTTAAGGCATAATCTTCGCTCTAAAGCGGTTCTTTGTCCTGGGCTTGAAGTTAACTTTGTAAACGAAATTGATGAAACAACAGATAAATGGCTCTTTGAAGATGGTATTAAAGACTACCTTCAAGCTTCTCTAGATGGGTTAGATTGCATTCCCGCAATACCTTTTGTAATCTCTAGTAAAACGAAAGAGGAGCAGCTTAATTGCGCACTAACTTGGACTGAAAATACTACAAATACTACCGCTGAAAGCTTTGTAAACTTGATTCCTACAATTGGTGGAGGAACTCATGTTAATGGACTCCGATCTGGATTAACAGATGCGTTAAAAGAGTTTTGTGAGTTCAGAAGCCTTATACCAAAAAATATTAAATTAACGCCTGATGATGTTTGGCAAAATATTGCCTTTGTATTGTCAATTAAAATTCTTGATCCGCAGTTTTCAGGCCAGACAAAGGAAAGACTATCTTCACGAGAGTGTGCCTCTTTTGTTTCAGGAGTAGTTAAAGACTCATTTAGTTTATGGCTAAATCAGCATACTGATATAGCTGAAAAAATTGCTGAACTAGCTATCCTTAATGCTCAAATCAGATTAAAAACTGCTAAGAAAGTTATTCGCAAAAAAATCGTAAGTGGGCCAGCGCTTCCTGGAAAGCTATCTGACTGTACCAGTGTTGATCTCGATCAAACTGAAGTTTTTTTAGTTGAAGGAGACTCTGCTGGAGGCTCAGCAAAACAGGCTAGAGACAAAGAGTATCAAGCCATATTACCACTTAGAGGTAAAATTCTTAATACATGGGAAGTTGACTCTTCTCAAGTTCTTGCCTCAAATGAAATTCATGATATAAGTGTTGCAATTGGTTTAGAGCCCGATAATAGTGATCTTTCTGGGCTTCGATATGGAAAGGTTTGTATCTTAGCTGATGCTGACTCAGATGGACTTCATATTGCTACCCTTATTTGCGCTTTATTTGTTAAGCACTTCCCTAAACTAGTTAAAGAAGGTCATGTCTATGTGGCAATGCCGCCTCTATATCGGATTGATGCAGGAAAGCAGGTATTCTACGCCCTAGATGATAAAGAGAAAGATGCATTTGAAGCCAAACTTGCAAAGGAAAATAGTCGTCAAAAAATTCAAGTTCAAAGATTTAAAGGATTAGGTGAGATGAATCCAAAGCAGCTTAGAGAAACAACCATGCAGCCAGATACTAGAAGATTAATTCAGTTGACTCTTAATCACCCACTTCAGGTTGCAGAAACTATGGACATGCTGCTTTCTAAAAAAAGAGCTTCAGACCGTAAATCTTGGTTAGAGACCAAAGGTAATCTGGCAAATGTCTAAAGCGATTGTTTTGTTATCTGGCGGCTTAGACTCAACAACCGTACTTGCAATTGCAAAAGCTCATGATTTTGAATGTTATGCGCTAAGTTTTGATTATGGTCAAAAGCAACGCTCTGAGCTAGAATCTGCAAAAACTATTGCCAAGCAATCTAAAGTGGCAGAGCATCGCATTATGAAAATCTCCCTTGCTGATATTGGAGGCTCTGCTTTAACAGATGACAAAATAGATGTTCCAAAGTACTCTGAAAGTGATGAAATCCCTGTCACTTATGTTCCAGCCCGAAATACTATTTTCTTATCTTTTGCACTAGCATGGGCTGAAGTAATTGACTGTCAAAAAATTTATATTGGTGTTAATGCTCTTGATTACTCTGGCTATCCTGATTGCAGGCCTGAATTTATTAAAGCATTTGAAGATATGGCAAATCTGGCAACAAAGCAATCTGTTGAAGGTGAAAAAATTGAAATTAAAACGCCTTTAATTAGTATGACCAAAGCAGAGATTATCCAAAAAGGATTAAGTCTTGGTGTTGACTACTCACAAACTATTAGCTGTTACCTAGCTAACTCAAATGGAGAGGCTTGTGGCGAGTGTGATGCATGCGTACTTAGGATAAATGGCTTTAACAATGCAAACATCAAGGATCCAACTTTTTATCAATAAATATTTAAAATTTAGCGCTATTTAAATGTTTTTTGAAGATAAAATATAAACTTTTAAACAATTTAAGGATTTAACTCAAAATGAGTATTGAAGATAGAGTACGTAAAGTTGTAAGTGAGCAGTTAGATGTTAGTGGTGAAATTGACAATAATGCTTCATTTATCGATGATTTAGGGGCTGATTCATTAGATACTGTAGAACTTGTAATGTCTCTTGAAGAAGAGTTTGATTGTGAAATTGCAGACGAAGAAGCAGAAAATATTACTACTATTCAACAAGCAATAGATTATATTAACGCAAACACTTAATAAACTTCAATAAATCTTATAAGGCGTTTACTTTAAAAAGTAATACGCCTTTTTTTACGCAACATTTATCTCTCAAATTAAATAACTTATATAAATTTACTTTGTTAACTTTAAAAGAAAATCTACTATGAATAAAAGAAGAGTTGTAATTACTGGATTAGGTATTGTAAGCCCAGTAGGTAACAATGTTAATGATGCTTGGGCTAATATTATTAATGGCGTTTCTGGTATAGCGCCAATAACAAATATTGATACTGAGATTCAAGCTGTTAAATTTGGAGGCGCTGTTAAAGAGTTTGATGTGTCTCAATACTTAAGCCCTAAAGAGGCTAAAAAAATGGATATATTTATTCATTATGGTATGGCGGCTGGAATACAAGCTTTTGAAGATAGCGGCATTGAAGTAACAGACGAAAATGCTGAGAGAATTGGAGTTGCAATTGGTGCTGGCATTGGCGGACTAACTACAATTGAAAAAACAGCAGATCTTTTTAGAGAGAAAGGGCCCAAGAGAATTTCCCCATTCTTTGTACCCTCTTCCATTATCAACATGGTCTCTGGGAACATGTCTATCAAATTTGGTCTTAAGGGTCCAAATTTTGCAATTGTAACTGCGTGTACAACCGGAACTCATAATATTGGTGACGCCTCAAGAATAATTGAATATGGTGATGCTGACGTTATGATTGCTGGAGGAACTGAAATGTCAACAACTAACTGTGGCCTTGGGGGCTTTGCTGCAGCTCGAGCACTCTCCACTAGAAACGATGATCCAGAAACTGCTTCAAGACCTTGGGACGTTGATAGAGATGGCTTTGTTCTTGGTGACGGTGCAGGCGTTGTCGTTCTTGAGGAGTATGAGCACGCTAAAAAACGTGGGGCACACATTTATGGAGAACTTACAGGGTACGGTATGAGTAGTGATGCATATCATATGACGCTTCCATCAGAAGGCGGCGAAGGTGCTGCAAGATGCATGAGAAATGCTATGAATAATGCCGGTATTAATCCGAATCAGCTAGATTATATTAATGCTCATGGAACGTCGACTCCAGCTGGTGACGCCGCTGAAACAGAGGCCGCTAAACTAGCTTTAGGTGCACACTCAAAAAATATTGTTATGAGCTCAACTAAATCAATGACTGGTCATCTTTTGGGCGCTGCAGGAGGAATTGAGGCAGTATTTACAACTCTTGCAATTAGAGATCAAGTAGCGCCTCCCACAATAAATATATTTAATCAGGACCCACAATGTGACTTAGACTATGCTGCGAATGAAGCAAGAGAAATGAAGATTAATCATGCAATTTCAAACTCTTTTGGGTTTGGCGGTACCAATGGCTCACTTGTTATATCTAAGGCACCTTAAAAGAACTCTAGTCCTCTAGTATTATTTCCGCAGTATCGGCTAAATCTGAATCTGAAAATAGTGATTTAATGTCTGGAAATAGCTTGTAAATTCTTATCGCCCCGTTAGTTACACTATTTAAAGCCTCTTTCTTAAGAATAATTAATTGCCAACTAGTGTCATTAGATTCATATTTGAAAGCGCCGCCAATAACAGCCAAAGCAAGAATTGCACCTAACAAATACTTAATCATCAGTTTTTTCCACTAGCGAAAACAAATAAATCATATTTTACCAAGTTTATATATCTTAAATTGAAATTCCAGAAGACTTTAAGAGGCCTTCCATTTTAGGCTTGCCGCCACGAAATTTGATGTATTGCCCCATAAAGTCAAGACTGCCACCAACTTCAAGAATAAATCTTCGGAAATCATCAGCAGATTTAGACTCAATTCCGCCATTATCTTTAACAAATTCATAAGCATCTGCAGCCAACACCTCAGCCCATTTATAGCTGAAATACCCAGCTGCGTAACCACCACTAAAAATATGGGAAAAAGAATTAAGGAATCTATTCTCATCAATAACTGGAACTAAAGCGGTTTTCTCTCTCACGCTATCTAGAACTTTATATGTATCTAGATTTGAAATATGAGTATTTATATCCCATAGCGAAAATTCACACTGCCTAAGCATCTGCAGTCCTGATTGAAAGTTTTTAGAGTCAATCACTTTATTAAATAATTCTTCAGGTAATTTTTCACCCGTTTCCCAGTGACCCGAAATTAAATCAATTACGCCTCTTTCATAACAAAAATTTTCCATATATTGACTAGGAAGCTCAACGCCGTCCCATGGAACGCCGCTAATTCCAGCTGCACATGGAAAAGTAACTTTAGTTAATAAATGATGAAGCGCGTGACCAAACTCATGAAAAATAGTTACAATCTCATCAAAATCAAATAGCGCTGGCTTGCCATCTTTAGGTGAGTTTAAATTACAAACAACAAATGCAACTGGCAAGGAGTCTTTATATAATCCTTGGAAATCTGACATCCAAGCCCCACCTCGTTTATTTTCTCTTGCATAAACGTCAAAATATATTTTTCCAATTGGCCCATCTTCATCCTCTAACATTATTACTCTAACGTCAGGATGATAGCAATCCTCTTCTACCTCAGTAAGCGTAACACTATAAAGATTTTGAATCGTTTCAAATAAACCGCTAAGAACACTACTCTCTGGAAAATATGGCTTTAAATCAGCACTCTTAAAGTTAAATACTTTTTGCTTTAATTTCTCTGAGTAGAACATTAAGTCCCATGGCATTAAATCATGTCCAGCAAAAGCCTCCAGATCTTTCAATTCTGTCTTTGCTTGCAGATGAGATAGATTTACTAACTTCTCTAGAAAATCTATGACGGATTCGGGTGAGTCTACCATTTTGGATTGAACTGAGTATTCTGCATAGTTTGATAAGCCCAGAAGGATAGACATTTCTGAGCGTAATTTTAAGATCTCATCCATAACCTTGCGGTTATCAAATTTAACTGGAGTAATCCCAACATCAGACGCTCTTGAAATATATGCTCTATAAACCTCTTCTCTTAAGCCTCTATTCTCAGCATAAGTCATAAGATCAATGTAGACTGGTATTTGAAGACTTACGACGTACTCATCTCCCTCTCTAACCTTGGAAAGCTCTGCCTCACTATATCCATTCAAATCATCAATAGAGACTGACTTTTTCCAGGAGTTGGTTGCTTGTAAAACATTTTTAGAAAACTGATTACTTAAAACGCTTAATCTTTCTTGAATCTCTTTAAATCTTTTAGAGTCACTCCCCTTAAGGGCAACGCCTGAAAGCTCAAAACCCTTAATTGAGTCTTTAACAATGTGCTTTTGTTGATCATTAAGGCTTGTATTCTTAACTCTTTTAAATGCTTCATACAAGTCTTCATTAGCACCAAGATCACTATAGTAGTTAGAGATTATTGGTAAGGTTTTTTCGTAGTCCTTGTTAAACTCTTCAGAAAACATAACTGCATTAAGATGAGAGTTAACACTCATCTCTTTGCCAATAAGATGTTCGTTATTATCAAGCACACCCACCACACTCTCCCAATCATTACCTTTACTTGCAAGTACCGATTGCTTAATACCATCTTTTACAACCTGGGAAATATTAAGAACGATATCTTTTGGCTTAAAGTTTGGAGTTTGATTGCTATTCATAATAGGGCTAATTTAAAAAAAGTTAATGAATTTTAATATACTTAGATGACTTTAGAGAGCTTGCTGAAAATATTAATTTTTAAGCTTTAATTACTAAAAAAACTAAATATCTTTTCGGCCTTTAATTATTACTTCATAGCCTTTTTCTTCTGGCTCATCATCAATCATTTCAGCTGGAAAACCATCGCCCAACACTTCAACATTGGCCCTTTCTTCAAGCCTCCTAATGATGTTTGGAGAAAGCTCACGTGGCCCGTATCTCTTCTCACCATCTTTAAAAATCTCAACAATTAAAGGGGCAATTTCTAAATCCAGCCCTTTTCTCTGAGCAAGCTCATTAAAAATCCCAATATCCTTAGAAACCAAATCCATTGTAAAGCTTATATCTCTGCTACCATTAAGAATAACCTGAGATTCAGTTTCATGGACAAATGAAGTTCCAGAAGATGCTTTGATCGCCTCATAAGTTACGTTCATATCCATTCCAAGCATCTTCATTGTTGTTAGCGCTTCTGCTATCGAAGCAAGGTTAACCGTAGCCAAGTAATTGGTCATAACTTTTAGAGTTGAGGCTGTTCCTAAGTCACCAGTATGAAGCACTCGTCTTCCCATGGTGGTTAGTATTGGCAAAGCTCTTTCAAAAGCCTCTCTTGAGCATCCAGCAAAGATTGAAATATTACCTGTATCAGCCCTATGGCAGCCACCTGAAACAGGGCAATCAATTGGTAATGCACCAATTGCTTCAACTAAAGCACCAATTCTTCGAATCTCAGCCTCATCTGTAGTGCTCATCTCAAGCCAAATTTTCCCTTTGCTTAATCCCGATAAGATCCCATCAGAAGATTCCATAACTTCAGAGCAGGCTTTTGGAGACGGTAAACAAGTAATAACCACATCACATTTCTTTGCCATTTCTTGAGGCGAGCCAACACTCTTTGCTCCTCTTTCAATAAACTCATTAACAAGAGAAGAGTTAAGATCATGAACTGTAAGGTCAAAACCATTTCTTAAAATACTGCCTGCAAGTTTGCCACCTGCATTCCCTAAACCAATAAAACCTACTTTCATCTAAATCTCCAAAAAACTACAAATTTTTAATCGTCATCAACATAGTAAGGTTTTGTATCCATCGAAAGATGGAGCTTTTTTCCTTTATAAGGTGAATTCGCTTCAATAACTTTAAGGTTAAGATCTATCCCTAATCCTGGTTTATCTGAAGGAATAATATTTCCTTTACTCCAATCAAGAGGCTGCATCAGTACATCTGAGTGAAAGCCATCCCAAGTCCCAATACTTTCCATAATTAGGAAGTTTGGTGTTGCAGTAGCGAGCTGTATACTAGCTGCAGCTCCTACTGGGCCATTATAAATATGCGGGGCAATCTGAGCATAAAAAACTTCAGAAAGGCTCGCAATTTTCTTGGCCTCTAAAATACCGCCAACTCGCCCTAAATTCATTTGAATTATTGACGCAGAGTTATTTTTTAAAATATCAAAAAACTCATACTTTGTTGTTAAGCGCTCTCCAGTAGCAACTGGAATACTTGTCTTACTTGCAACTTCTGCCATTGCACTTGACTGGCCCGGAGGAACAGGCTCTTCAAACCACAAAGGGTCAAACTTTTCAAGCCTCTTAGCTAGCCGCACAGCTGAAGCGGGAGTTAACTGTCCATGAGTTCCAATAAGAAGGTCACAGTTATCTCCAACAGCCTCCCTTACTTTTTGGCAATAATTTTCGCAGTGCTTTAAGCGGCTCAGTGATATTTGATGTCCAGAGAATATTGAATAAGGGCCAGCTGGATCAAACTTAACTGCACTAAAGCCCTGCTCCATAAAATTTATAGCAGACTCAGCGCCTAAGTCTGGATCATCATAATTAAGCACTCCATTTTTGTCTTTTGGGTATAGATATGTATATGACCTTAGCTTGTCATGAACCTTGCCCCCTATAAGCTCATATATTGGCTTATTTGCAGCTTTTCCAATAATATCCCAACAAGACATCTCTAGCCCACTTAATACCCCCATCATTGTCAAATCTGGCCTTTGAGTAAAGCCACTTGAAAAACACTCTCTGAAAAAGCGCTCAATATGATGTGGGTCATGGCCCTTTAGGTATCGCTCAAAGACATCTTCAGTTGCCTTAACAACAACTTCAGGATGAAAGGAGGCCGAATATATCTCTCCAATCCCAACGATGCCGCACTTAGTTTCAATAGAAAGGAAGATCCAATACATTCCACCAATATGAGGCTTTGGGGTACCAACTATATAAGTATTTAATTTTACGACTTCCATGCCATATTTTTAGTAATTTATATTGATGTAATTTTTATACGGGTTTATAAGAATAAGCAAGTTATTTTGTTTACGAAAAATTATTTACTTTACGACGCCCTATTAGGTCGGCCTGATCGTTGGGTTTTTTGCCAATCTGAATCAATCCATACATCGGCTTCAGAAGCTTTGAGTGGCTTATTTCCTAATACGATATCCGCCATTTTTTCAGCTAACATAATTGTTGGTCCATTAAGATTTCCATTTGGAATTGTTGGAAATATAGAAGAATCAATTACTCTTAACTTTTCAATACCATTTACTTTACCTTGATTATCAACAACGGTCATAGGGTCACTTAAGTCACCCATTTTGCAAGAACAAGATGGGTGGTAAGCGCTTTCAACATTTGCCCTAACCCAAGAATCTATTTGATCATCACTACTTACCTCTAATCCTGGGCTTGCTTCACCCGCATTATATTCGTCCAGTGCTGGTTGACTTAAAACCTCACGAGTCAATCGAATACAATCACGCCAATCTTGTCTATCTTGCTCGCTCTCCAAATAGTTAAATAGGATTGTTGGCTTAGCTTGCGGGTCTGAGCTATTAATCTTAATGCTGCCCCGACTGCTAACTTTATTGACGCCTGCATGAACTTGATACCCATGCCCCTTCATTGCTGCGTTTCCATCATATCGCATTGCAGCTGGGAGAAAATGATACTGAATATTAGGCCACTCAAGGCCTGCACGAGAACGAATAAAACCACAAGACTCAAAATGATTTGTTGCGCCGAGTCCTGACTTAGATAGAATCCAGCGCACACCAATAAGACCCTTACTAAATAAGTTTAATTTACTGTTAAGTGTAATTGGCTTTTTACAATGATATTGAAAATATACCTCAAGATGGTCCTGAAGATTCTCGCCAACACCCGGCAATTCATGTTGCAGCTCAACTCCAGCATCTTTTAGAACATTTTTTGGACCAATCCCAGATAACTGAAGTAGCTGAGGTGAACCAATTGACCCAGCACAAAGTATCACCTCTGTATTCGCATTCAATATTTTAGTTTGACCGTTAATTGAATACTCAACTCCAGTTGCAACTTTATTCTTTAGAATTACTCGCTGAACAAGCACTCCAGTTAGTATTGTAAGGTTTGATCTATTTTTAGCTGGCTTAATATAGGCATTTGATGTAGAAGAGCGAACACCACTTCCAACGGTCATGTGCATTGGACCAAAGCCCTCCTGTTGCTGACCATTATAATCCGCAGTTTCAGGATAACCAGCCTCCACTCCAGCATTAATAAAGGCTCGATAAAGAGGATTTAATTTCATGTTATTACCATTTGAAGTTGCCACAGGACCACTACCTCCACGGTAGTTATCTTCCCCCAAATGCCATTTTTCAGAGCGCTTAAAATATGGCAGACAATTTTTGTACGACCAACCCTCTGCCCCTTGCTCCTCCCATTGGTCAAAATCACGCGCATGGCCTCGCACATAAACCATTCCATTTATGGAGGAAGAACCTCCCATCACTTTGCCTCTAGGACAATGCATTTTTCGATTATCAAGAAAAGGCTCTGGCTGAGTATGAAATTGCCATGCATACTTATCAGTATTCATAGGGTATGACAGTGCAGTTGGCATTTGAATCATTATGTTTTTATCACTACCTCCATTTTCTAGAAGTAATACTCTATTTTCACCTGACTCAGTCAAACGATTTGCCAAAACGCAGCCCGCCGAACCGGCACCTACAACAATATAATCAAACTCATTACTCATATATTTCTTAGCCTATATTAATAAGGACTCTCAACGTCATCCAACCGAACAAAAATACTTTTAATTTGTGTATAGCTCTTCAAAGTTTCGGGGCCATTTTCACGGCCTATTCCAGACTCTTTATAGCCTCCAACTGGCATTTCAGCAGGAGAATCTCCCCAACTATTAATCCAGCAAATTCCTGCCTCTAATTGATTAATAACTCGGTGCGCCCGATTAATGTTTTGCGTAAAAACGCCAGCCGCTAAACCAAACTTAGTATCGTTTGCCCTGCCAATTACTTCTGCCTCATCATCAAAGCGCAGAATGGACATTACTGGCCCAAAAATTTCATCAGTAACGTGCTCAGAATCGTCTTTACAATCTGCAAAAATTGTTGGCTCTACAAAAAACCCATTTTCTGTTTCTTTGGATTTATGACGATTTCCACCAAGAACAAGTCGAGCGCCTGATTTTTTAGCTTTATCAATATAATCCATAACCTTATCAAGATGCTTTGAGCTTATTAAAGCGCCCATCTGAGTATCTAAATCCATTGGATCACCTAGTTTTATTTTTTTACTTCTCTGACAGACTTTTTCTATAAATTTATCGTAAATACCAGATTGCACAAACACCCTTGTTCCATTGGTGCAAACCTCACCTTGAGTATAGAAGTTTGCAAGAAGCGCTCCAGAGATTGCATTATCAATATCAGCGTCATTAAAAATAATTAATGGCGACTTACCTCCAAGCTCCAAAGTTACCTCTTTAAGGCTTCCAGCTGCATCTGCCATTATCTTCTTTCCCGTTCCACTTTCTCCAGTAAAAGAAATTTTAGCAACTCTTGGATGTCGAGTTAAGTACTGGCCTACGCGATAGTCACCTTGGACGACATTAAATACTCCTGGAGGCATCCCTGCTTCTGTATATATTTCAGCAAGTTTTAAAACGCTAAGTGGAGTTTCTTCAGAAGGTTTAAATACCATTGAATTCCCAGCAGCCAAACAAGCAGCAGATTTCCAGCAAGCAATTTGAATAGGATAGTTCCAAGCACCAATACCAGCACAAACCCCTAAAGGCTCTCTTTTTGAAATGTAAAAGGTACTCGAGTTTAAATCTTGCTGAGCGCCCTGCAAACCCGGGGCAATGCCCGCATAATATTCAATTACATCTGCACCAGAATGGATATCAACACAATTAGCTTCCTGTAATGGCTTGCCGCAATCAGCAACCTCTAATGCAGCAAGTTCATTGTTTCTTTCACGCAAAATAGAAACTGCTTTTAGTAAGATTCGGCCTCTTTCAACGGCCGTCATCTTGCTCCACACAGCAAAACCCTTCTCAGCTGATTTAATAGCTGCCTCAACATCACTCTCACTAGCTTGGTCTATAAGAGCTATAACTTGCCCATTTGCAGGGTTAATAGACTCAAAAGTTTCACTAGAATTAGATTTTAAATAGGCGCCATGAATATATAAATGTTCTATCATAAACCTTAATAAGTATCAAATTGTAAAAAACAATGATACATTCTATGAACTCACTGTAAGTAAATTAATTAATCAAAATATTAAGGCATTACAATGTTTTGAAGCTGATCGTTAAGCAGCTGAAGAAGAATTGATTTTTGGTCATCGTCAAATCGGCTAATAGGGCCTGATACTACAATAGCACCAACAAATTTATTACTATTAGAAATGACAGGTACGGCGAGTGCAAAGAGCGCAGCATTGTGTTCATTTATTGACAAGTAATAGCCTTTATCACGAATATCTTTATAAAAACCCTGCTTGTCATTTTTACGCTTACCAAAAGCTAAGATAATTCGCCCAGAGGCACCACGATTGAGCTCTAAACGAGAGCCCTGCTCAATGTTATGTCTGATCTCATCTCTTGAGTGTGCTCTATATAAACATATACGCATATTATCTTCTTCAACAAAGAAAGATGCAGTTTCATCAGATATATCTCTGATCCTATCAACTATAGGACGTATCTGCTCAAGATGATTACTTTGCGTATATATAGCGCTTAAATAAAGAGCCTGAGTTCCCACAACGTACTTCTTATTCTTAAGTCTTGAAACGTAGCCATAATCTTCAAGCGTACTTAGAATTCGATATGCAGTTGAGACATTAAAATTTAACTGATCACAGATCTCCTTTATTGAGAATTGAGATTTATCCAATGAAAACATTGACAAGATTTGTAAGCACTTTTCGATTGCGTTGTAACTTTTATCAATAGACCTAGGTTTCATTTTATTTCATATTATGAAAAAATTATATTATATAGTGAAATTATTTGATCATATTATCTTTTAATTGGTATTATTCAAATATAAGTAAATAGTAGCTATTTCAGAAGCTTGAGTAGATAAAAGCAATATAAACACAACCAAATTAAAAGGAGATACTAATGAATAGAGAAGAGCAAATTAAAGCCCTAGAAAAAGATTGGAAAGAAAACCCTCGATGGTCGAACGTAAAGCGTACTTATTCTGCAGAAGATGTTGTTAGGCTCCGTGGATCTGTTCAACCAGAATGCACTTATGCCAGAAGAGGCGCTGAAAAGCTATGGGATCTTGTTAATGGTTCAGCTAAGAAAGGCTATGTAAACTCTATGGGCGCTATTACTGCAGGACAGGCTATGCAGCAGGCTAAAGCTGGAATTGAAGCAGTCTACCTTTCAGGCTGGCAAGTTGCTGCAGATGGAAATACATCTGAAACAATGTATCCAGATCAATCACTCTACGCATATGACTCTGTCCCTACTATGGTTAGACGAATTAACAACACCTTTAAAAGAGCGGATGAGATTCAATGGGCTCAAGGAATTAATCCTGGTGATGATAAATTTATTGATTTCTTTTTGCCAATTGTGGCAGATGCAGAAGCTGGATTTGGAGGTGTATTAAATTCATTTGAATTAATGAAAAATATGATTACTAGTGGCGCTGCTGGCGCTCACTTTGAAGATCAATTAGCTGCAGTTAAAAAATGTGGCCATATGGGTGGTAAAGTTTTAGTTCCAACTCAAGAGGCAGTTCAAAAATTAATATCTGCTCGCTTAGCTTCAGATGTTATGGGCGTCCCTACACTCCTTCTTGCAAGAACTGATGCAGAGGCCGCGAACCTTCTAACTTCAGATGTAGATCCTTATGACGCTCCATTTGTTACCGGGAAAAGAACTGCTGAAGGGTTTTATATCGTTAAAAATGGATTAGAGCAGTCAATATCAAGAGGAGTAGCTTACGCCCCTTATGCTGACCTGGTTTGGTGTGAAACTGGGAAACCAGATCTTGGCTTTGCGCGTGAATTTGCTGAAGCTGTTTTAGCTGAAAACCCTAATCAGTTGCTTGCATACAATTGTTCGCCATCATTTAACTGGAAAAAGAATCTAAGTGACAGTCAAATTGCATCTTTCCAAGAAGATATTTCAGCGATGGGATATAAGTATCAATTTATCACTTTGGCTGGAATCCATAACATGTGGTATAACATGTTTGACCTTGCATATGATTACGCAAAAGGTGAAGGCATGAAGCATTATGTGAATAAGGTCCAAGAGCCTGAGTTTGATGCTGCTAAGAAAGGTTATACTTTTGCATCTCATCAGCAAGAAGTTGGTGCAGGATATTTTGATGACGTTACAACTGTAATACAGGGTGGTGAGTCATCGGTTACTGCATTAAAAGGTTCAACTGAAGAAGAGCAGTTTAGCTAAGTTTTGAGCTGCTATGTATCAAGCCTTCTTGATTAAAGAAGGCTTTTAACTGGTAACTATTTATTATGCTTAGTAACTCATCTCAAAAGCTCTCTTTATCAATTGCTAAAAAGATTTTAATTGGCTTTGAGTATCATTACCAAAATATTAAGAGTGCTTCTATAGAGGCAAAAAGGTGTTTTGAGGAGAGAGAATGGCAAAAAATAGAAGACGATTCAAAATTAAGACTTAATTTCTATGATGAACAAGTTGATTACTTTTGTAAAAAACTATCTTTAGAGTTAAAAAAACAAACTCTCTATGGCGCAAAGGCTGAATTCAATGAATCACCTAGTATGGAGAAGTTTAACTCTGAATTCTGGAAAAATACAAAGCATGTCTACATTGAACTAATAACTGAACACAAGCAGCCTGAGCTAGCTGAAACCTTCTATAACTCGGTATTTTGTAGGATCTTTTCAAGAAGTTTTTATAATAACCAGTTTATTTTTACAAGGCCATGTGTGTCACTGAATTATATTGACATGGATGAACCAGTAATTGACAGCTACTTTGTTGAAGACGGTCAGCTGAGCGAAGCCTTTACATCTATTCTTGATAGCTACAATTTTAAATGTGAGTTTGGTAATCTCAGTCAAGATATCCAAAGATTAAAAGAGCAGCTTTATAGCCAGATGCCGCGACTAGACTCTGAAGTTTTCGAGATTCAAGTCATTAGTACCCCTTTTATCAGAGGAAAATGCGCCTACATTGTAGGCAAAATTGTCTCTCAGCTCCACTCAGATAGGCCGCTCCTTATTGCTCTATTAAATGATGAAAAGAAAGGTTTATACGTCGACAGCCTTCTCACTGAAGTTGGAGGGATATCCATTGTTTTTAGCTTTTCAAGATCGTACTTTTTTATTACAACAGACTACCCCTCTGCAATTGTTGAATATTTAAAAGAGATTTTGCCAGGAAAAACTAGGGCAGTTCTATACAGCGCAATTGGGCTTCATAAGCAAGGCAAAACTTTGTTATACCGACATTTTCTCAAGTACTCAAAAATTACTAGTGAAAAGTTAATAATTGCACCCGGTATCAAGGGCATGGTTATGTCTGTCTTTACTTTTCCAATGTACCCCTATGTATTCAAAATTATCAACGACCGCTTTGCACCTCCTAAAATGGGCACCAAAGAGATGGTTAAGGATAGATACTACTTTGTTAAAAACCACGTAAGAATAGGTAGATTAGCAGATACATGGGAGTTTTCAAATGTTGCCTTTCCGTTAAAAGATATCGATGATGCATTATTAGAAGAGTTGAAGAGAAAAGCAGGCTCAAATATTGAAATTGAGGGGGACCTGTTAATCATTAAGCATATGTACATTGAAAATAAAATGACGCCACTCAATATGTATCTTGAAACTGCTACTAAAGAACAGCAAACAAACATAATTAATGATTATGGAAAAGCGATAGATGAGCTAATTAACTCAAATATTTTTCCAGGCGACATGCTTACAAAAAACTTTGGAGTAACTCGCCAAAATAGAGTCGTCTTTTATGACTATGACGAAATTACCTTAATGAGCACGCCCGTCTTTAAAAAGATTCCTGAATCCAAGACATACGAGCAAGAGCTTGCCTCTGAGCCCTGGTATTACGTTGGTCAGAATGACGTCTTTCCAGAAGAATTTAGATATTTCATGCTTCCAAATCCATATATGAAAGAAGTATTTAATAGAAATTATAAAAAACTTCTCGATGCAAATTACTGGATTTCAATACAAGAAAAAATTAAGAACAACGGGGTCATGGATTATTATCCATATGGATCAGAAAAACGTATGAGTGAAATATATGGAGAAACGGATGACTCTATCGACATGTGATATTTCGGATAAGCTTCACCCTAATGTCCAGTATTTAGAGCCCGTATATAAAAGTTATGGGTTAAAAAAATCATTTTCAGGTCGCATTGTTACTGTTAAGTGCTTTGAGGACAACTCCCTAGTTGAGCAGGCTTTAAATACTCATGGCAAGGGATCTGTATTAGTGATCGATGCAGGTGGCTCTATGAAGTGCGCAATGCTAGGTGATAAAAGGGCATCTGATGCAATCAGGAATGGCTGGGAAGGAATTATTATCTATGGATTGATCAGGGATTCAGTAGCCATAAATTTAATGCCAATTGGCATAAGAGCTCTTGGCGTTTGCCCATTAAAAAGTGTTAAAAAAGGAATTGGAAAAAGAAATATAAATGTCTCTTTTTCAAATGTAAAATTTAATCCAAATGAATATATTTATGCCGATGAAGACGGCGTAATAGTTACTGAAAATAAGGCCAATTAATGAGCAGTGATAGTCAAATAATTAATAAGATTCGAGTAGATAATACTTTTTTTAGCTTCATTGAAGAAGAGGTTTGTGATGGATTAGATATTTCAGCCAAAGACTTCTTTAAATCCCTCTCTCAAATTTTAAATGAGCTACAGGAAAAGAATACATCCCTTCTTGAAAAGAGAGACTTATTGCAATCTAAAATTGACCAATGGCATGCTGAAAATAAAAGAATTGATCTTCAGAGCTATAAGAAATTTTTAGAGGGCATTGAATATATCACTCCAATGCCTGATAAATTCTCTATTGATGTTGAGGAAGTAGATGATGAAATATCTCAAATTGCCGGCCCTCAGCTCGTTGTTCCTATTACTAATCAGCGCTTTGTTCTTAATGCGGTGAACGCTCGCTGGGGAAGTTTATTTGACTCCCTTTATGGTACGAATGTAATTCCAAACAAAGGCAGTATGAGCACCTCTTTTGCACATAATCTTCAGCGAGTTAATCTTACTGCAGAACTTGCCTGTGACTTTCTTGATGAAATTGCGCCTCTTAAAGGCGCTTCTTATAGACAGATTACCTCTCAAGTTAAATACTCTGGCGCTTTAATATTCAACCTAAATGATGGTGAATTGGCAACCTTAATTAATCCAGAGAAATATATAGGATTAACTGACGATGGGCATATATTACTTAAGAATAATAACCTTCACCTAGAAGTGGTTTGTGACCAAGAAAGAAGTTTACATAAGAGCGGTATTTTTGATGTCATTCTTGAGTCTGCAATAACAACTATTGTCGATTTTGAAGACTCAGCATCAACAGTTTCTAATGCGGAAAAAATTCACGCATATCGTAACTACTTAGGCCTCATGAAGCGTGAACTAAGCACCACGTTTACTAAGGGTGGTGAAACCATTACTCGCTCATTAAATGAAGATAAAGTTTGTACTGATATACATGGAGAGAAATTTAGCTTAGCTGGAACAAGCTTGACTCTCGTTCGTAATGTTGGCATTCATATGACGACAGGAATTGTTAGTAATCTTGATGACTCACCAATTCCTGAGGGAATACTAGACGCAATGGTGACTTCACTTATTGCGCTTCATGATATTAAAATTAAAGCGAATTCAAAAAAAGGAAGCATCTATATTGTTAAGCCTAAATTACATGGCCCTGAAGAAGTAAAATTTACAATGGAGTTATTTGGGCTTGTTGAACAAGCCTTATCTCTAAAAACTAATACGCTCAAAATAGGCGTAATGGATGAAGAAAGAAGAACGACTCTTAACCTTAAGTCTTGTATTCATGAGGCTAAAAGCCGTATTATTTTTATAAATACAGGCTTTTTAGATCGCACAGGTGATGAAATTCATACGTCTATGATGGCTGGTGCAATGCGCTGTAAAGACCTCATAAAGGAAGAGGCTTGGTATTCAGCCTATGAGCCAAACAATGTAAGCACTGGTCTTGATTGTGGACTATTTAAAAAAGCTCAAATTGGAAAAGGAATGTGGGCTCAGCCAGATCAAATGCGTCAAATGCTTGATAACAAAATGGTTCATTTAGAGGCAGGTGCAAGCTGTTCATGGGTTCCATCCCCTACCGCAGCAACTTTGCATGCAACGCATTATCATCGCTTTGATGTTTTTAAGAAGCAAAAAGAGCTACTAGCAAACCAACAACACCCAAACCAAGACGACTTGCTTGTAATTCCTTTCTTGAGAATTGAAGAGCAGATGCCTAAAGAGAAAATTATCAATGAAATAAACAATAATGCACAAAGTATATTGGGTTATGTTGTTAAGTGGATTAACCAAGGAATTGGTTGCTCTAAGGTCCAAGATATTAATCATGTTGGGCTTATGGAAGACCGTGCAACCCTTAGGATATCCTCGCAACATATGGCTAACTGGCTTCACCATGGAATGTGCTCAAAAGAAGAGGTAAATAAAGCATTTGAGGAAATGGCTGTTATCGTTGATGATCAAAATAAGTATGATCCAAGCTACCTCCCACTTGCACCAAATTACGACAGTTTTGCCTACAAAGCATCAATAGCTCTGGCTTTTGAAGGAATGAGTCAGCCTAATGGCTATACGGAAGCAATTTTAATAAAATACAGGCGTAAGTTTCTTGAGGCTAATTAGTCATCAAATTCTTTGCTATGTTTTCTTAATTTATCTATAAGAGAGATAATTTTTTTATCACCTCTTAAGGACTCATGAATATAATCAAAGTATTCGAACTCATTGTCTTTAAATTGTCTTGAAATATTTGGGTAATACCACTGCTTATCAAGCGCATTAATAATAAACTCTCTATTGACCCATAATGACTCGTCTGCAGATGCGAAGACCTGATCGATAATGTGTTCTGCCTTTAAACAACTAAAGATAATATCTCCATCTTTCCAAAGTTCAGCAGGGAACTGATCATAATGCTCTTCATCTATATTAAATGTATTAATCCCATCTAATATTTCCTCTTTACTTGTTTCAATGAATTCACCATCATGACACTCAATTTTATTATCTTGCATTGATGGACTCCTGTGTATTATTTGTAATCATTATGCAATTTAACCTCTAAAAGCATTATCTGACAGAAGGTAGTCAAGCTCCTCCATAGTACTCATTCGCCCAAATATTTCATTTCTATGAGGAAAACGACCAAACTTTTTAACAATATCTCTATGATGTTTAGAATACTCTAAGTTAAAGTTATATTTTTGAAATAAATACACTTGTAGATTTTGATGGTCTATATTCTCACTATGCATAAGAGGCATAAAAAGAAAAAGCAATTTTTCATCACTTAGCTTTTCATCATAGCCATTATTAATTGCATTTAAGACAACCTCAACAGCCATATCTTCCGATTTAAAGCTTTTTGCCTGACCTCTAAACATGTTCAAAGGAAACTGGTCTAGAATAATTACTAGGGCTACTGAGCCTTCAGCAGTGTCACGCCACTCCATAAACCCACCAGAAGATATACTCTCCCATAGATTTTCATAGCGCCGCTTGATTTCATTGTCTACTTCAGGAGTTGATGAAAACCAATGTCGTTTGCTTTTTTCTGAGAACCAATATTGATGAATATCGGATGGGGTTATCGCTTTTTCGCTCATAGTACTTAAAAATAATTCCTTCAGGGCGGGGTAATATACCACCCTAAAGGATTAATAGCTAGTACTTAACGATGAGGTGATTTTTCACCAAAGTCTTTATACTTTTCTAGATGTCTAACTGGCTTACTTAGTGCGTCTTTTCTGAACGGGTCACCCAACTCTCTAGAGCACATAATTTCTATGATTGTTGTTTTTCTTTCGTTCATCTGCATATCAATCGCTTTTTTAAGTGCAGGGCCAACGTCTTCAAGTTTGTCAACACGAATACCCTCAGCGCCCATTGATTCTGCAATATTAACAAAATGCTGGTCCGTAAGCTCAGCCGCTATAAAGCGTCTGTCATAAAAATCTACTTGGTTTTTCTTTTCAGCGCCCCAATGACGATTATGAAATACAACAGCTGTAACAGGAATATCATGACGAACACAGGTCATTGTTTCAACCATACTCATTGCCCAAGCACCATCTCCCGCATAAGAAACTGCAGGCCTATGCTGGGCAGCTGCCTTAGCACCAATGATTGTTGGAAAGGCGTAACCACAGTTTCCAAAACTCATTGCTGCAAAAAAGCTTCGAGGCTTTTCAAAACGCAGATAGCTATTAGCAACCGAGTTAATATTACCAATATCAGTCGACACCATAACGTCTTCAGGCATTGCTTTTTCAAGTTCACGAAGTACTTGTCTAGGATGGAGCCACCCTTCTTCTTTATCTGCAAGCATGTCCATGCTATATGAGTCAGTCTCATGAATCCACTCATCAAGCTCTAACTCCCAAGAAGCTTTTTCGTCTGCAATAATTGAAGCTCTATCGGCTTTAGAAGAATCACAACTAAGTGTTTCAGATGCCAACTTTTGACAAAGAATACTTGCGACTGCTTTAGCGTCACCACAAATACCAACATTAATTGGTTTGACCAATCCAAGCATTTTGTGATCTGCATCAATTTGAATAATTTGAGCATCTTTAGGCCAGTAATCCATTCCATGTTGAGGTAGTGTTCCAAAAGGACCTAAACGCGTACCTAATGCAATAACTACATCTGCTTTTGCTATTAGTTTCATTGCAGCTTTTGAGCCTTGATATCCCAGAGGACCACACCAAAGATCATGACTTGCAGGAAACGAATCATTATGAAGGTAGCTATTTACTACTGGCGCACCTAAACGTTCAGCCAAAGCTGCACATTCATCAACACCATCGGCCATAACTACGCCGCCGCCAGAAACAATAACTGGAAACTTAGCTTTACCAATTAATGCAACAGCTTCATTTAAACTATCTTCACCACCTGAACCTCTATCTACACGACGTGGAGTAGGAATAGTAAATTCACCTTCTGCATAAAAATAATCTCTAGGAATATTTAACTGAGTTGGGGCCATCTCACTCATCGCTCTATCAAAACAGCGACCAGTAAATTCTGCCATTCTCATTGGGTTAACAACATGGCCTTGATATTTAGTAAATTCTTGAAACATTGGCAGCTGATTTGCTTCTTGAAATCCACCTAAGCCCATCCCCATTGTTCCAGCTTCAGGCGTAACAATTACAACAGGGCTGTGCGCCCAATATGCAGCAGCAATTGCGGTAACGCAGTTAGAAATACCGGGGCCATTTTGACCAATGACCACTCCATGTCTTCCACTTACTCTTGAATATCCATCTGCCATATGTGCAGCGCCTTGCTCGTGGACAACAGGTATAAATCTAATACCAGCTGGCTCGAAGATATCCATTGCATCCATAAATGCAGAGCCCATAATACCAAAGATATCGGTTACATCATTTGCGACCATTGTTTCAACAAAAGCCTCACTCGAAG
The DNA here is from genome assembly GCA_905182815.1 of uncultured Candidatus Thioglobus sp. Lineage (GTDB taxonomy): Bacteria > Pseudomonadota > Gammaproteobacteria > PS1 > Pseudothioglobaceae > Pseudothioglobus. Next base: position 4,113 of record CAJJCX010000002.1, on the reverse strand, counting down.
TCATTTTTGCCATTTTGTAGTTCTCCTTTATAATTTATTTATTAAGCATATCAAGCGCTGAAACGTAATCATAACCTAAGTCATGAGCCACTTCAGGACATGTTACTTGACCACTATGTACATTTAATCCGGCTCTTAGATGTTCATCATCTAATAAGGCTTGTTTAACGCCTTTATTTGCAATACTAAGTCCAAATGGAAGTGTTACATTATTTAGCGCATAGGTTGATGTTTTTGGAACTCCACCCGGCATATTAGCAACGCAGTAGTGAACTACCTCATCAATGATGTATGTAGGCTCTGCGTGAGTTGTTGCCTTTGAAGTTTCGAAGCAACCACCTTGATCAATCGCAACGTCAACAATAACTGATCCAGGCTTCATGGCCTTAATCATTTCTCTGGTTACTAATTTTGGTGCTTCAGCACCAGGAATCAACACGCCACCAATAACTAAGTCAGCTTGCAATACATACTCTTCTACTGAACTTTTAGTTGAGAATACAGTATTCGTGCTTCTGCCAAATTGTTGCCAATGCTGCTCTAATGTATCAGGATTGTTATCCAAAACCCAAACATCTGCACCCATTCCAACTGCCACATGGGCAGCATGAACGCCAACGACGCCTCCACCTAAAATAACGACATTTAAAGGGTCTACTCCTGGAACACCTCCAAGCAAAGCTCCCATTCCACCATTTGGTTGCTCTAAAAAGTGAGCACCTGCTTGAACAGCCATTCTTCCTGCAACTTTTGACATAGGAGCCAATAATGGTAATCCGCCTCTTGGAGAAGTAACCGTTTCATAAGCAATACAAATAGCACCACTCTCTACAAGCCCCTTCGTTTGCTCAGGATCTGGTGCAAGGTGAAGATATGTATAAAGAATTTGACCTTCTCTGAGCATTGCAATTTCTATAGCTTGAGGCTCTTTAACTTTAACAATCATATCCGCAGTTGCAAAAACTTCTTTAGCTGAAGATATGATTTCAGCGCCACAACTAGAATAATCATCATCGCTTGCCCCAATACCAATACCAGCATTAGTTTCAACTAAAACAGTGTGGCCATGACTAACAAACTCCTTAACACTTTTAGGCGTCAAACCAACTCTATATTCATGGTTTTTAATTTCTTTTGGCACTCCAATTATCATCTCAATATTCCTATATTAAATTAATTAAACTTTTTCTATTTATTTGCTTCTAAGGCATTGTCAACAGATTCAACGATTAAATCTATGTCAGTCTTAGTACATATGAATGCAGGACTAAATAGCAAAACATTATTATTAGTTTCAAAACTTCTATTAGTTCTTCCAATCATCACTTTATTTTTAAAGCAATGCGCTGCAACGCTAGCTGCAACAGTTTCATCAACAGGCTCTTTAGTTGCCCTATCTTTTACAAGCTCAACACCGCAAAACAACCCTTTGCCTCGAACTTCACCAATCATTTCATGCTTGTCTTGTAGTTCAAGCAATTTATTTTTAAGATGCTCTCCAACCTCATTAACATTCTCTAAAAGTTTTTCACGTTTAATAATCTTTAAAACTTCAAGTGCAGCTGCAGGGCCAGCAGTGCTTCCACCAAAGGTAGAAATATCTCGGAAGTAGCTATCAACATTAGTTGGATCCTCTTTAAACATGTTAAAAAGTTTTTCAGTAGTAACCGTAATTGATACAGCAGCATATCCAGCAGCTAGACCTTTAGCTGTAGTGACAATATCAGGCTGAACATCATAGTGCTGGTAACCAAACCATTTTCCTGTTCTACCTAGGCCACAAACCACTTCATCTATGTGAAGAAGGACGTCATATTTTCTACATATTGACTCAATAATTGGGAAATACTCAGGAACAGGAGGAATAACTCCGCCACCTGCAGTAATCGGCTCTAAAACGACAGAACCTACGGTGTCAGGCCCTTCCTTTTTAATAATATCTTCAAGGACAGTAGCGCACTCGATATTGCACTCTCCATATTTTTTTCCATATGGGCATCGATAACAACAGCAGTGAGGCATTTCAACAAATCCTGGAGCAAACGGACCATATTGTTTTTTTCTTTGAATTTGGCCAGATGAGCTCATAGCTCCAATTGTTGTGCCATGATAATCACGGTCACGATAAATAATTTTATGTTTTTTCCCATCATTATGAAAATGGGCAAGCTGACGAACCATTTTGTAGCCTTTTTCATTAGCTTCTGAACCAGAGTTTGAGTAATAAACGCGGTCTAAACCTGGCATAAGTGAGGTAACTTCTTTTGCGTATTCAGCAGCAGGCTCGTTACCAAAAGAGCCCGCAAAGTATGGAATTTTTGTCAGTTGATTACTGACAGCTTGAACCATATCATCTCTTCCAAATCCTAAATTTACTGTCCATACACCGCCAGATGTTCCATCAAGATACTCATTACCATTGGTATCGGTAACAACCATTCCTTTCGCTTTAGCGACCATCATGGGATCAGTCGATTCAAAGCCCTTATGTTGCGTTAAATGATGCCAAACATGGTCTTTATCATTTTGTATAAGTGTATTATTAGACATACTTACCCCGATTTAAGTAAAAATTGATAGTAATTCAAAAGAATGAATTATAAAATACAAGGGGTCCTAAATTTAAATACATATAGAACCAGAATTCTTAAAATTAATAGGCCAGATAAATGGATGAAATGTGGAACCAATTTTTTTCTCTAAGACATGACAAGCCTAGGACCTTGCAGTTGCAGATTCGTCAGCAATTAATTGATGCTATTACTAATGGCTTAATTGGCCCAAACGAACCCCTACCATCATCTAGAAACCTTGCAGCAGCCCTTAAAGTTGCAAGAAATACAGTGATTGCTGCCTATAAAGAATTAGAATTTGATGGCTACATTACCCCAAAAGAAAGAAGAGGTTATTTTGTTAATGAGCAATTTTATGAGAATTTTACAAATAGTAATGAGGATCAAGTTAAAAATATTAGCCCTCCATTATGGCTAGATGCTTTAATAACAAAGAAACCATCAATTAAAACTAATATTCGTAATCCTGAGAATTGGCAAAGCCTTCCATATTCATTTACAATTGGTCAACTTGATAAAAGTTTAATTCCCTATTATGAATGGCGTGAGGTCGTTAGGCATTCGTCAACGCTTCCCGAAATACAAAAATGGAATATTGATCATGTTGATAGCGATGACCCATCTTTAATCAAGCAAATTCAATCTAAAGTACTTCCAAAGCGGGGTATTTGGGCAAATAAAGATCAAATCTTAATTACTTCAGGTAGTCAGAATGCGATCTATATTATTGCCAGTCTATTAGCTAAGCAAGGGACAGTTATTGCTATGGAGAATCCTGGATATCCAGATGTGAGAAACATTTTTAGCTTTCGAACTGACAACATTGTTCCTATAGGCATTGATAAAGACGGAATTTTAGTTGATGAAATTAAACCCGAGATTGATATTATTTTTACCACTCCAAGCCATCAATACCCTACAGGTGTAACAATGAGTATGGAGAGAAGAAATAAGCTTCTATCTATTGCTAAAGAAAATCAAATGGTAATTATTGAAGATGACTATGAGGCTGAAGTTAATTTTCTCAGGAAACCCAATCCATCATTAAAAAGTCTTGATAAGGATAACAATGTTATTTATGTTGGAAGCTTTTCAAAAGCCTTTGCTCCAGGTTTAAGGCTTGGCTATATGGTTGCTCCAGAAGCCTTTGTAAAAGAGGCAAGAGCTTTAAGGCGACTAATGATAAGACATATACCTGCAAATAATCAACGCTCAGTAGCCTTATTTATTGGCCTGGGTCATTATCATAATATGTTTACCAAAATTCAAAAAACAAACAAAGAGCGTTGGGGTTTGATAAATGAAAAAATAAATCAAGAACCTCTCTTATCTTGCACTCCAACTCTTGGAGGCTCAACATTTTGGGTAAAAATTCCAGAGTCAATTGATACTGAAAAACTTTGTCAAAAACTCCTAGACAAAGGCGTAGCAGTTAGACCAGGAAACGCATCATTCTCTGAAGAGAAAGCCGCCATCAAACTATTTGCATCTTGGATATTCTGCTATTGATACTAATAAGATAAATAAAGGTATAGATATA
>CAJJCX010000001.1 GCA_905182815.1 uncultured Candidatus Thioglobus sp. | reverse complement strand
AATCTTTGCAAATGGCTGAATCGTATTACCTCGGTCTTTAATCAGGGTACTGATATCAAAACCAACACCGAGCGCTCCATCCTTTATCCCTTGCTTATTGAATGTCAGGGCAGTTGAGCACCGCTCTCACTAAAGCTATGTAAACGCGTATTGGCAAGAGAAACCTTTGCTGTAAGGCGAGAGCTGCCAGCTGCCAAGATTAATCGTGTCTTTGAGGTCTTACAGTGCTTGAGAAGAGCAACTGACTAGCCTCCCTTGTGCCGGTTAAGGCGTATCTGAGCCATCAGTTCGAGTTGTGTCAAAGTCAAGACTGTCCCAGTCCCAAAGACGCTCTCTATTACTGCAGCGCCACTTGTGTATTAAAGACAGTGTAGTTTGAGAGGCTGTAAGTTATTTGGATTTAACGCTTGTTGAAGCAGTTCCTATATCGGTAACATCATCTTGTCCAGCGCTATATGACAAAGCCCATGAGCTCAGTACCAGTGCGTATCGGTCTGATCAAAGCCGAGCGTAATAGCTTGAGCGCTAGACCGTCTTTTTAGAAGCAGCCGTGGAAGCGTCGCGTCTTACCAATGATCAATCTTCACCCTCAGTCCATGCTGACCAGTTACCTAGTGACTGGACCAAAGCTAGGATTCAGTGAGCCTATGAAAGCCCTCTCTGAGTCTTGCGGCTTCATTAATGGTGCAATATCCGTGGCTTTTACGCTCAGCGTTATCACCGACTTCGGCTAACGTAGCATTCCGTTAAGGCCTAGTGCGTGCAGCAGCGGTATCAACAGCGTCAATATCACTCAGCGCTGCGCTTGGTGAGTACTGTTCATTATCTGCGTTAATCAGCGTATCAGCAAACTTTAGCTGGATGCCTTGATGCGAGGTTTGATTAGAGCCCTTATGCCTGTTTAAACCAATCGATTCTACCCCGTGCACAGTCACTACGTTCGAATTTGCCCAGCGTGATGAGATGTCACTCCAAGCTTCAATGGAGCCGATGACGTCTTTTTTATCAAGAGGTGAGGGTCACTTGTCCGAATCGAAGCAATAAAATTCAGCGTTGTCGCGTCAGTAATGCCTGCGTAAGAGTTACTTGCAGTGTCGTCATCAAACGCAGTCGCGGCAATGTTGAGGTAATAGCCAGTTAGACCAGTCAATACTGAAGTTGGATTAATGGTTATTTGTGTGGTGCCGGTTCCGGTGACTTTAGAGCCAGTAACATCGATGGTCTCAACAATTGAGTCATCCAAGGACTTCTTAATCACAATATTGCCACTCTCAACGTCCACGGCCTCACTGAAGGTGAGGACAATATTGGCATCTACGGCAACTCCAGTTGAGCCGTCAACAGGCGTTGAGGAAGATAGGGTTGGTCGAGGTGGCGTCATAATGCCCAGTTAAACTGCGTTGCTGCGCTGTTATTATTACTAGAGCTATCGGTAAAGGCTCCACCCGCAACATCAATGGTCTTTGCGCCGTCACCCGACGGGGTAAAGGTGGCAGTATAAACCGTTGTAGAAGTAGCATTAAAACTCGAGAGCGCACCGCCGTAACGCTGATGTCACCAACCACAAAGTTGCTAGTTGCTTCACTTGAGGTAAAAGTCATTGCCAGCGTTGAGTCATTTGAACTAGCGCCGTCAGAGACTTCTGCCGAGGTGATGGCCATAGTTGGCGCTGATACATCAGCAGCAGTAAAGCTTACATTGGCCGCGTTAATGGCATTATTAGAAGCATCCTCTACGGTGGCTCCAATGGCAACATAGACCACCTGAGTGCTGGATAAGTTGCTATCTGGGTTAATAGTAATGACTGTTTTACCGCCATTAATTGTGGCATTAAAAGCAATATCAGCGCCGCTGGAGTTATTCTCCTTAAGGGTAATGAGCGCATCGACATTCGAGTCATCAAGGGCTGAGTTATTGATCAGCCTTACGGCCTCATTAAAGGTCAGGGTGATGTCTGAGGCAACCGCCACTGCGGTTGCGCTATTTGCGGGGCTAAAGGTGGTGGTTGGCGCTACTATATCAGCAGTAGTAAAGCTTGCATTGGCCGCGTTAATGGCATTATTAGAAGCATCCTCTACGGTGGCTCCAATGGCAACATAGACCACCTGAGTGCTGGATAAGTTGCTATCTGGGATTAATAGTAATGACTGTTTTACCGCCATTAATTGTGGCATTAAAAGCAATATCAGCGCCGCTGGAGTTATCCTCCTTAAGGGTAATGAGCGCATCGACATTCGAGTCATCAAGGGCTGAGTTATTGATCAGCCTTACGGCCTCATTAAAGGTCAGGGTGATGTCTGAGGCAACCGCCACTGCGGTTGCGCTATTTGCGGGGCTAAAGGTGGTTGTTGGCGCTACTATATCAGTCAACCAGATTAAACCCTGTGCTTAGAGTGTATTCATTTACATCGTCCCCAGAAGACCCTATAACAAACATTTTAGTTCCATCTGAATTAAAAGCTAAACCTGTGGGAGAGGTTTCTTGAGAGCTAACTGAAAAATTACTATCATAAGAGGCAGTTGAGACATTAAACCCTGTGCTTAGAGTGTATTCATTTACATCGTCCCCAGCCCATCCTATAACAAACATTTTAGTTCCATCTGAATTAAAAGCTAAATCTGTGGGAGTGCTTTCTTGAGAGCTAACTGAAAAATTACTATCATAAGAGGCAGTTGAGACATCAAACCCTGTGCTTAGAGTGTATTCATTTACATCGTCCCCAGCCCATCCTATAACAAACATTTTAGTTCCATTTGAATTAAAAGCTAAACCTGTGGCAGATGCTTTCTTGAGACCTAACTGAAAAATTACTATCATAAGAGGCAGTTGAGACATCAAACCCTGTGCTTAGAGTGTATTCATTTACATCGTCCCCATGAAGATCCTGTAACAAACATTTTAGTTCCATTTGGATTAAAAGCTAAACCTGTGGCAGATGCTTCGTGAGAGCTAACTGAAAAATTACTATCATAAGAGGCAGTTGAGACATCAAACCCTGTGCTTAGAGTGTATTCATTTACATCGTCCCCAGCCCATCCTATAACAAACATTTTAGTTCCATCTGAATTAAAAGCTAAAACCCGTGGGAGTGCCTTCTTGAGACCCGCACACTGAAACTATCTACAAATGTCACTCCTGAATAAACAGAGGTGCTGCACAATATAAATATGAAAGAAAATACTAATTTAATGAGTATTTTTTCGCTACAGGTTTTCATCAATTAGTAACTGATAATTTTAGTCGAGTCTAGCAATTATAGGATGTTTTGACACTACAATATTTATATTTATTGCAAGAGTAGTTATAGGTATAAATAGTGCAATTTATGACCCAATTGCACTAAAATTAAAAACAACCGGGAGACCCCCTATTTAACTCGGCTAACTATTAATATAGTCCAAGTTGATATACAATCCTAGTATTACTCTTTGTCTTGTGATGTTTTCAGTACAAGCAGCGCCTGAATACGGTTCAGTAACAGTCCTCAAGAGTAATTAGTGTTTATGATGGTGACACCTTTAGAGTAGATATAGATTCACTGCCTCCTATAGTGGGCAAAAAACATACCCATTCGGCTTCGGAGGCCGACACTCTATCCAGCTGAGCTACGAGCGCAATTAGTAACTGATAATTTTAGTCGAGTCATTACGTTTAGAAGTAAAAATTATATGAATTCGCAATATTTTATTTAAAACTACATGGTTTCTTCATTTAAACTTTATAAAACACAAGTACAATTCTTTAAAAATTAATTTACTAACTCACTTTTAATACTAACTAAATTTATTATGATAAATGCAAAGGCTTTAATTAAATCAACTGTTCTTTCTGCTTTTCTCTTTTTTGGAGCTACAAGTGGATCTTTAGCCGAGGAAGAAGACTACTCCCCTCTTGACTCCCCATCTTTCTTTGAGGGTTTAAATACCTTTACTACTGTTTTCTCTCAAATCAAGCTAATGTATGTTGATGATATTGATGATGAAACGCTGTTTAATAATGCTATTAGAGGTTTAGTTGAGGGCCTTGATCCACACTCTAGTTTTCTTGAGCCACGTGGCCAGTCTGACTTAAGTGAAAGTACAAGGGGCGCATTTGGTGGCCTTGGTATTGTTATTGGTACGAAGGGTGAGTATATAGAGGTTGTATCCCCAATTGATGACACACCTGCATACAGAGCAGGCCTTAAGGCTGGAGATATTATTTTACAAATTGGTGATCAAAACGTAAGCCAAATTAACCTTGCAGAAGGTGTTAAGCTAATGAGAGGTGCTCCAGGAACCACTATTAAACTAACAATTGGAAGGCCTGATATTGCTCCATTTGTAGTTGAAATAACGCGTGAAATTATCACGATCACTTCGGCAAAAGGACTTTTACTGGATGAAGGTATTGGTTACCTAAGAATTGCTCAATTTCAAAGACCAACTGCTGCGCTAGTGAAAACTATTGTTGCAGATTTAGTAGAAAAGAATGAAGGCGAGCTTGATTCTTTAATTATTGATTTAAGGAATAATCCAGGTGGGCTTTTGGATTCTTCGATTGATATATCTAATCTGTTCATCGATGAGCCTGGTATTGTGGTTTATACCGAAGGTAGAACTTCATACTCTAATAGTTCATTCCCAACAAAGCCTGGTGATATTCTTAACGGTGCTCCTATTGTTGTATTAATGAATAGAGGGTCTGCTTCTGCTTCTGAGATTGTTGCAGGCGCACTTCAGGACCATAAGAGAGCTTTGATTATGGGTGAAGAGTCTTTTGGTAAAGGTTCTGTCCAGTCCGTGCTTAATTTACAAGATGGCTTTGGATTAAAGCTTACAACTGCAAGATACTTTACGCCTTCGGGTAGGTCTATTCAGGGAAAAGGAATAACACCTGATATTGAGCTAGAAAACATCTCTCTTAAAAAAGATGAAGATGAAGATTCAATAGACCTTAGCCAGCAAGAAAAAGATCTTAAGAATTCTCTCTCTGCTGAAGAGGTTGAAGCTCCAGTTGCGCCTTCTGATCTCTCTGCTGAAGAAATCATTGAGTCACAAGATAATATTAGTGATTTAAGGGATGAAGAGTATGTTGACCTTCTAAAAGAAGACTACTTTGTTCACGAGGCAATGAATGTCTTAAAGGCACTAAAAATCTATAAGAAATAACGACTAATAGCCTTTCATAAAGAAACTTATGGAAGGCTATTTTTTGAAGGGTTACTTGCTTGAAAAGTCCAGAATTTCTTTAAAGCTTAAATGATCTGTAGTATTTTTTCCATAGTAAGCTTTTTTTTAATCAAAGCCACCAATTCGACTAAACTGCATTGTATTAAAATTCCAATCCCAATGCATCCATATTCCAATAGCCCTTCCAATTATATAATCTTCTGGAACAAAGCCCCAAAATCTAGAATCGCTACTGTGAGACCTGTTATCGCCCATTACAAAGTAATGACCTTGGGGAATTGTAATTTCCACCAGTTCTTTTGAATGACCTTTTGGATTAAGAAGTATGTCATGACCAGAAGAGTCAAAAATTTCACGGGTTAGTCTGTAATTATTCATTGATTTTCCTGAATCCACACCAACATAAGGGCCTATTTTTTTAACTTCAACTGACTTTCCATTAACTATTAACTGATCTTTTTTATAAGAAATTACGTCACCTGGAAGAGCGACAATACGCTTAATAAAATCTACACCAGAGTAACCAGGCGTTTTTTCATAATTTGGGTACCTAAATACAATTACATCTCCCCTATTAGGGCTTGAAAACTCCACAAGTTTTGTGTTTGTTATTGGCAGTCTAAGGCCATAATCAAACTTATTTACTATAATAAAATCACCCGTTAAAAGTGTCGGCATCATTGAGTTTGAGGGACACGAAAAGGCTCAAATATAAAGCCTCTAAACACCAAAACCAGCAATAATACTGGAAACATCTCTATTGACCACTGAACAACTTTTGGTCTGTGACTATACTTTTCAGATTTTGAAAATTTTAGAAATACTAAAAAATAGAAAAAACTGCCAATTTTTGATGTTTTTTCAGAAGTCTCAGTATTGATTTGGTTATTTTTCTTAGATAAGAGAAGGTCTGCTAAAACTATAACAATTGCAAGAGCCATTGCCACGAAAAGCCAAGATAGTACGTCCCATGCAAAGAACGGTTCTGCATTATTAATAGTCATAGATTAGTGTATTTTTCAAAAAGCGTATTATAACAAGGTGTTGGATGACATACTTAAATTACTACTTAGCACTAAACCTAATTAGTTTCAATAATACTCATACCAATTGAGTTCGCTAACTCTACAAAGTTTGGGAATGACGTCTTTACGTTGTCAACCCCATCAATATTTATTTCAAAATTAGATCTAACAGACGCAACAGCAAATGACATGGAGATGCGGTGATCATGATGAGATTTGATTGGTGCTAATTGCTCTTTAAATTCGCCGCCAACAATTTTAATGCCATCATCAAGAACTTCATTCTCAATACCTAATGATGAAAGCCCATCAGCCATTACTTGAATGCGATCAGATTCTTTAACTCTTAACTCTTTGGCGCCCGTTAAGATAGTTTCTCCTTCGGCGCAGCTTGCTGCAATAAATATAGCTGGGAACTCATCAATTGCCAAAGGGACTAAGCGTTCTGGGATGTTAATTCCTTTAAGTTTTGATGAACAAACTCTTATGTCTGCAATTAGTTCACCAGCCTCCAATCGCTCGTTGATAAGCTCAATATTAGCGCCCATTAACCGAAGAATATCAATCACTCCTGTTCTGGTTGGATTGACATTCACAGCCAATAAAGTAATGTCTGCCTCTTTTGCAATACTAGCTGCTACCATGAAAAAAGCAGAGGACGATATGTCACTAGGAACTTCAATATTACAAGCCTTTAGGCTCCCTCCCCCAAGTATAGAGACTTCACCAGGTGATGTATTAACCTTGTAACCAAAGCCTCTAAGCATTCTTTCAGTATGGTCTCTTGATATACCATTTTCAATAACATGAGTTTCACCATCTGCATAAAGGCCTGCTAATAGTAGGCATGATTTAATCTGTGCTGAGGCAACTGGCAGTGTGTACTTTAGAGAGGATAATTTTTTACCACCTTTAATTGATCAGAGGGGGCTTTGAATCAGGACCGGAAATGTCTGCACCCATTCTAGATAGTGGCTCGATAACTCTAGCCATTGGCCTCTTAGAGAGCGATTCATCACCGCAAAGCTCAGAATCAAAGTTTTGAGCGCTCAGAAGGCCAGACATTAAGCGAATAGACGTTCCAGAATTTCCTAAATTCAATGGTTTTGTAGGCTCTTTTAGTCCGTGCATTCCAACACCATTAATAATTACATTTGACCCTTGTCTATCAATCTGAACGCCCATTTCCTTAAAAGAGTTTAAAGTTGCCAGGCTGTCTTCTCCCTGAAGAAATCCAGATACCTTAGTTATTCCAGTTGCAATCGACCCAAGCATTATAGATCTGTGAGATATTGATTTATCACCAGGGACTTTAATAGAGCCCTTTAGTGGCCTAGCATTTTGAGGTTACAAAGCTTGCCATCGGTTAAATTACCCTACCCATGAATCACGGGTTTTTTTAGCGCTAGTAAACAACAAATCTAATTCATCGCTATTTTCATTTTCAATCGCATCAACAAGGGAGTTCAATGTTTTTTGGTAGCCTTGATATGATCAATAATTTGATCTTTGTTTTGAATGCAGATATCTCTCCACATAACAGCATCACCCGAGGCTATCCTAGAGAAGTCTTTAAAACCACCTGCAGCGTATATTGATGCGCTAGGATTTTTACTAATTAGATAATTAACAAGAGAGAAAGCAAGCATATGGGGCAAGTGTGAGGTCATTCCAAGTAGTTCATCATGAGATTCAGGACTCATAAAATCAACATCTGCACCAGTACCCTCCCACATCTTCTGAATGAGATTTATTGAATCTGGGCTGCTAGTCTCAAGAGGCGTAATAATAACTTTCCTATTATTAAATAAATTGGATTCACTTGCTTCAAAGCCACTTTTTTCCTTACCTGCAATTGGGTGTGCTGGAATAAAGTAATTTGAATAATCTCCTAGCGTCTGGCTCACTATTAGAGGCAATATTAGTTTTAGTACTGCCAACATCAGAAATTACTATTTTGCTAGTTAGAAAAGGCTTTATTTCACTTAGAATCTCTTTAAAAGAGCCTACAGGAGTAGCGATAATTACAATATCTGAATCATTTATCGCATCTTTTAAGTTTGTTGAAAATTGGTCAATAACGTTTGCTTTTTGAGCTTTTTCTAAGCGATTTAAGTCTCTCCCAAAGCCAAAGACTACTTTTGCTAAATTATTCTCTTTTATCGCTTTCGCTAAAGAGCCTCCAATTAAGCCCACTCCAATTATTGTAATTTTATTAATCATAAAACTTTTTTTAATGCACTAAGAAGGTGATCGTTTTCATTTGAGGTTCCAATTGAAATTCTTAAATACCCTTTCATTTCAACTGGGCGCACAATAACGCCTTCTTTAAGGAGGTCATTGTAGATATTCATGGCATTATTAAATTCAACAGCAATAAAGTTAGCATGAGATGGAATGTAGTTAAGTTTTAAAGAGTCAAATCCACTCGTTAGCTGCTCATAACCATTAGTGTTTATTTCTACTGAGTCATTTAAATGCTTATCATCTGAAAGCGCTGCAATAGCGGCAACTTGAGCAGTATAGTTAACATTAAACGGCTCTCTTACGCGATTTATGAAATCTGCAATTAAAGGGCTACATACAGAGTAACCAACCCGCAGACCCGCTAAGCCATAAGCCTTAGAAAAGGAGCGAGTAATGATTAAGTTATCAAATTCCTTAAGCCAGTCAATTGCAAGATCATCAACATTTAAGTACTCAAAATATGCCTGATCCAATACCACTGGGACATTATTAGGGACCTTTTGTAAGAAGGCATAAAGCTGATCATCACTTAAAAGAGTGCCCGTAGGGTTATTCGGATTTGCAACGAAAATAAGTTTTGTATTTTCACTTATTAAACTTAACATTGAATTTAAGTCATGGCCATAATTCTTAGCTGGAGAAACTTTTGCAGTGGCTCCCAAGGCCTGAGTGACCAGAGGGTAAACAACAAAAGCATACTGAGAGAAAATCACCTCATCAGTTTTTTTAGATACAAATACTCTTGCAATGAGCTCTAACAGCTCATTTGAACCATTACCTAGTGAAATCATGTCTGGCATTACTGAAAGCTTTTCAGCGATAGCTTTTTTTAGCTCAAAGCAGTTACCATCAGGATAGCGATTAATGCTTGATAAAGAGTTAAAAACTGCTTCTTTTACTGCTGCGCTAACGCCTAATGGGTTTTCATTAGAAGCAAGCTTTGTAATATTTTTAAGTCCTAATTCTCGAGCAAGCTCATCTATAGGCTTTCCACCTTGGTATGGACTCAACCCAAGGATTGACTCACAGGCATTCATAAAACTGCTACAGGATAAGAGCCTAAAATATCTAATTTAGAGACGCGTGATTTGACCTCTTGAATAGCTTTTTGAACATTTTTTTCGCTCTGATGCCCTTCTATGTCAATGAAGAACAAATATTCCCACTTTACTCCAGGTATTGGATGTCTCGCTAGTTGAAGCATATTAATGTTATTGGCTTTGAATGGCTCCAATAAATCAAATAAAGCGCCTGACTCATGCTTGGTGACAACTAGGAGTGAAGTTTTATCGTTAACGCCAGCTGGAACTTCATCTTTACCAATAACAATAAAGCGAGTTACGTTGCCAGCATTGTCCTCTATATTTTTAGCAACCCTTTCAAGGCCATAAATATTAAGAGCAACCTTAGATGCAATTGCCGCCGCATTTGGCTCATCCTTTACCATTCTTGCGCCTAATGCATTTGAGGCAACAGGCCTTAACTCAGTATGAGGATAGTGATTAGAGAGCCATCGATGACATTGATCAAGTGCTTGTTGATGCGCGTAAATAATTTTAATTTCTTGAGACTGGTCTTGCATCATTAGGTGATGGGCAACTGCAATTTCTACTTCACCACAAATATTTAAATCATGACTATAGAGCATATCAAGAGACGTACCAATAACTCCATTTGAGGAGTTTTCTATTGGCACAACGCCATACTGCGCATTATCTGTCTCAACTTGATGAAAAATCTCATCAACCGTTCCGCAGTCCAGCGGTGAGACGCCATGACCAAAATGCTTAAGTGCTGCTTCTTGAGTAAACGTTCCCTCAGGACCTAAAAAGGCTATCTTCAGGGGCTGCTCAAGCGCCAAGCAGGCCGACATAATTTCTCTAAAAATAAGGGCAATATCCTTATCTTTAAGAAGACTTTTGTTTCTTTGGATTACCTTACTTAATACCTCTGCCTCACGCTCAGGCCTATAAAAAGCTGTTTGCGCATTCGACTCCTGCTTGACAAGTGCAACCTTAGCAGCTAAGTCTGCGCGCTGAGATATTAGAAGCTGAATCTTTTGATCCAGATCATCGATATCATTTCTTAAATTTTCAAGTGAATCACTTTTCATAATACAAGTTAAAAGATATTCTTTAGGGGGTATTTTACCTAAGACTATTAGGACTTCAAAGTATTGTTTTTATTAAGTAATAAGTAATAAATAAAGGATAAAAAAGTTATTGCAGTTTTATAAAAAATCGCTATAATTCAAAAATAATTTGCAATATGGAAGTTGGTTTAAATCCAACACTGCCCTCGCAACGGTATTTCTGATAAAGATAAGTCCGATACATAGCAAGTTTAGTTTTACTAAAAGCTACGATGGGTGGTGAGTTAATGTATTGCATATCTTGTAATTCTTTTCTCTAAATCCCTCTTTTTATTTATAAATAAGGGGTCATAATGTTTACTAAAAATCTAATTCTTGCTGCTTCTTTGTCAGCAATTCTATTCTCTAATTCAGCAAATGCTGTTATTGGGCCAATCAAAATTACTTTAAACCCAACAGAAGTTTCATCTAATTATTTTAATGAGGATGATACTTCAGCACCATTTGCATCTGAGGTTTACACTGAAGATGATATTAAAAATTCAAAGTCAAGCAATATTTATGATTTTTTATCTCAAAATACTTCTTTGTCACTTGCTCCTTCAAGTGGAAATAGATTTTCTCAAAAAATCTCAGCACGTGGTTATGGCCTTAACTATTGGTTCTCATAATTTAGTTGTTACTCTTAATGGTAGAAGACTTAATAATATTGATACAGTGGTCCAGAATAGGTGGAATTAATATTAATGATATTGAAAGAATTGAAATTACCAAAGGAAGTGGTTCAGTAATTTATGGTGATAGTGCAATGGCAGGAGCAATTCACTATTTATACAAAAAAGAATTTGATACTAAGATATCTACTCTATTGGAAATTATGGTTTAGTGCAAACTTCTGCATCAGTTGGAATTAATGAAGAAAAATTGACTTAAATATGTCAATTGATAATTTAAAACATGGTGGTTATAGAGCTGCTGATCCTAAAGGTAATAAAGATAAAGGTGAAGCAGACTAAATCAAATATTGGCTAGATACGTACTGATAATGGGACTGATATTCAGTTAGACTATGATCTAAAATGATTCAGATAACTAGATATCCAAACTAGTTAACACATGCACAATTTGATGCAGATCCACTCGAAATGTACTGGAAGAGTTATACACATTTCTGAAAGGAATCAGACACTAACTTTAAAGTTAAAGCGTCAATTAAGTGATAATTTGAACTCTTTCAAGAATCTTCAGATACTAATAAAGAACAGTAGAAACTATAATTTACGGCATTACTACTATGGTGATCAAGAAATATAGTATGATTACTAAATAATGACTATATTGTTGACTTATAAAATGGAAACTTAAAGATTGATAGTGGATATCAACTTCTTGATGGTCAAGGAAATTAGTCATACTGCAGGCAGCCGAAATACCACTTCAAAAGAAAATATAGGTATATTTTCTCAGCTTCAATACTCTATAATGATAGTACTATCACTATTGGTGCTCGCAAAGAGAAAGTCGATATAATATCACCCTAGGCTGGAATCAAAGACAGGAGCATAATTAAATGCATTTGATATTCGGTTTAATACAAGATTGAAACCAATATTTTTTACAAATTATAACCAAGCATTTCAAGCACCTTAATTGATAGATTTTTTAATGATTTACTGGAGGTCATTTAATGGCTTTATGAAGCCCTCTAAAAGCAAGAACATTTAATGTTGGTTTAAATCTATTTAACTGATAACTCTAAAACAAAGGTAACTATTGTATGATCAAATTTAAAAGATGAAATGTTCTATGTAAGCAATGCGCATCAGATGTGGCATTGGAGATAATACTAATCTTGATAAATCTCACAAACAGGGCTTAGAGCTTCAAAATAAATATTTATTAGTCCTAAAGTGGTCAACTAATGTTAATTATGCTTATACAGATGCTAAGATAGATTCTGATGATAAAGGCGCATGGAGCCTTAATGGAAAAACAAATCCAATGACCTCAAAGCATAATATTTCAGCTTCAGTTATCTATAGCTTCAATGATAATGCTAATATGACATTAACACAAAAATATCGAAGCAAGGCTTTTGCAGAAGAGGATTATTCAAATACATTTACCCAGAAACAAATGGCCTATAACTCAACAGACTTTAATTTTCTTATCAACGCAAATGAGATTAGAATTTAATTTTGATGTTGAAAATTTATTTGAAAATATTATGGAACTGTTTAAGAGATGATGTTATATACCCAGGCAATTCAACAAGAAACATAAAGCAGGACTTTCTTATAAATTTTAATGAAGTATGATATTTAATGTTATGACGGATAGTAACTTATAAAAAACGCATGCAGCGTAAAAAAGAGCATATTGATTCCCGAATCGAAGAGGCTAATATCGATAAAGGAGTCATTGTTCTTTTGACTGGAAATGGTAAAGGCAAGTCATCTTCAGCAATGGGGATGATTTGTAGAGCACTTGGTTATGAAATGAAGGTTGCTCTCGTGCGTTTTTTAAAGGGTGAGCAGCAGACTGGAGAAGATCTTTTTCTTGATAGTAACCCCAATGTTGTATCTGCACATATGGAGAGCGGCTTTACTTGGAATACTCAAGACCAAGAACTTGATAAAAAAGTAGCAATGAAACATGGTTAGAGGCTGAAAAGTTTCTAGCTGATCCAGAAATTAATCTTGTGGTTCTTGATGAAATTACCTACATGATTAATTACAAGTATCTTGATGAAAATCAATCCTTAAGGCTCTTAGTAATAGGCCAGAGGGTCAGCATGTTGTTATTACGGGAAGAGCTGCCAGTGAGGGCATTATTGAGGCCTCAGATACTGTAAGTGAAGTTAAAGATGTTAAACACGCTTTTAGAGCTAATATTAGAGCTCAAAAAGGCATAGATCTATAAAAGACTAGCTGTTCTCTAGTAAATACTGAATTGCTTGGTATAAGATACCCTACTGTTACAACCTTCATTCCTTTTATCGGCTTTTTAGGTGCATTACCTTTTGGAATAATTGCCACCTCAAAACCTTGCTTTTGAGCTTCTGATAACCTTTCCATTGAGTTATAGACTGGGCGAACCTCTCCAGTAAGGCCAACCTCTCCGAAAGCAATCCATTTACTCGGAATCACCTTATCTCTTAAACTTGAAACGATTGCAAGCATTACAACTAAATCCGAGGCAGTTTCACTTACTTTAATCCCACCTACGACATTTATAAAAACATCTTGATCAAATGTTGCAATTCCAGAGTGCTTATGAAGAATTGCCAGTTGGAGTGATAATCTATTTTGATCAAGCCCTACGCTGACTCTTTTTGGAGTTCCATTAGCTTGGTCCACGAGCGCCTGTATCTCAACCAGTAAAGGTCTTGTAGCCTCTCTTGTAACCATTACCATTGAGCCAGAAGAAGGATTTTCTTGATTCGATAGAAAAATTGAAGATGGGTTGCTGACTTGCTGAAGTCCCTTCTCACCCATTGCAAAGACGCTGATCTCATTTACAGCGCCAAACCTATTCTTTACGGCTCTGATTATTCTATAACGACCGCCAGCATCCCCCTCAAAATATAAAACAGCGTCAACCATGTGCTCTAAGATTCTTGGGCCTGCAAGCGCACCACCCTTTGTAACATGACCAATCATCAAAAGTATTGTGTTAGTTTGTTTGGCGTATTGAGTAAGCTGAGCAGCACAGTCTCTTACCTGTGTGACAGATCCTGGCGCAGAATTTGAAAGGTCGGTAACCATGGTTTGAATGGAGTCAATAACAATAACCTTAGGTCTTGTGTCTTTTGAAATCTTTATTATTTTCTCTAGATGGGTTTCACCTATAAAGAGTATATCTTCCTTAATTCCTAGTCTAATAGCCCTATCACTCACCTGCTCAGCTGACTCTTCACCGCTGACATACAAAGTTGTACTTGACGCATTAATAGCTGCTATTGCCTGCAAAATCAATGTTGACTTACCAATACCAGGGTCACCACCAATAAGAACTACAGAACCATCAACCAAGCCGCCGCCAAGCGTGCGATCAAGTTCACTGAGGCCTGTTGAGAGACGATGATTATTTTGTGATTTAATTTCAGATAGGTTTTGTACCTTAGATGAAGGAAGATCTTTGAGGCTTTCAGGTTTAGAGGAGGTTGCCTGTGATATTACTACCTCTTCAAGTGTGTTCCATTCTTTACAATCTAAGCATTGACCTGCCCATTGATGATGCGAGGAGCCACATTCTCTGCAAACAAACTCAATTTTAGTTTTTGCCATCCTAGAATTATTTATTCATTAATTTATCAATTTCACTTTTAAAAGCTTCAATGTCTTGGAATTGACGATAAACCGAAGCAAATCTTATATATGCAACTTCATCGAGAGCCCTCAGTTCTTCCATTACCCACTCTCCAAGCATTGATGAAGGAACCTCTCTGTCATTTTGAGCCATCAGTTTTCGCTGAATTTTTTGAATTGCAGTTTCAATTTTTGAAGTTTCAACGGGCCGTTTTTCGAGAGCTTTTAGTAATCCAGAGCGAAGCTTATCTTCGCTAAATGATTGCCTTGATTCATCACTTTTAATGAGTCTTGGTAAATTTAAATCAACTGTTTCACGAGTAGAGTGTCTTTCCCCACAAGCGATGCATTCCCTTCTTCGGCGGACTTGAGAGCCATCATCAAGTAATCTAGTATCTAGGACCTTGGTGTCATCAGATTGACAAAAAGGACATCTCATAGCGGTTACTTATAAACTGGAAATCTAGAACAAAGCTCTCCAACCTTTGCTCTTACTTCATCGATAACAGATTGATTTTCTAAATCATCACAAATGTCACAAATCCAGTTGGTAATGTCTTTGCACTCAGATTCACCAAAACCTCTTGTTGTTCCTGCAGGAGTTCCAACACGTATTCCACTGGTAACAAAAGGTGACTGGGGATCATTTGGAACGGAGTTCATATTTACTGTAATGTGGGCCTCACCTAGAGCATTATTAACTGCTTTTCCTGTTAGCCCTTGCTCAATAAAACTTACTAAGAAAACATGATTATCGGTGCCGCCTGAAACAACGTCATAGCCTCTTTCAAGGAAAACGCTTGCCATGGCTCTAGCATTAATAACGACTTGTTTTTGATACGCTTTAAAGTCATCACTCATAGCCTCTTTAAAGGCAATCGCTTTAGCTGCAATGATATGCATTAAAGGCCCGCCCTGTATTCCTGGGAATATAGCAGAGTTGAGTTTTTTTTCAATTTCTGGATTTGCTCTAGCAACAATTAAGCCGCCACGTGGACCTCTCAAGGTTTTATGAGTCGTTGTAGTGCACACATCAGCAAATTCAATAGGAGAAGGATAGTCACCCGTTGCTACTAAACCTGCAACATGAGCCATATCAACAAGAAGGTAAGCTCCTACCATGTCAGCGATTTCTCTAAAGCGAGCCCAATCAACAATCCTTGAGTATGCTGAAAAGCCAGCAATTACCATTTTTGGTTTATGCTCTAACGCTAAACGCTCAACTTGGTCGTAATCAATCTCACCAGTGGACTCATCTAGGCCATATTGAATAGCATTAAAATTTTTACCTGAAAAAGAAGGCGCAGCGCCATGCGTTAAGTGACCACCATGCGCTAGACTCATTCCCAATATAGTATCGCCTGGAACTAAAAGCGCTTGAAAGACTGCAGCATTTGCAGTTGAGCCAGAATGTGGCTGCACATTTGCATAGGCAGCTCCAAACAATTCTTTTGCTCTACTTATAGCTAATGTTTCAGCAACATCGACGTGCTCACAGCCGCCGTAATATCGCTTACCAGGATAACCCTCAGCATATTTATTGGTCATTTGACAGCCCTGTGCAAACATGACATTCGGCGAAGTATAGTTTTCAGATGCGATTAATTCAATGTGCGCTTCCTGTCTTGCATTTTCAGCATTTATTGCATTTGCAATCTCAGGATCAACATCATTTAATGTTAGGTTTTTATCAAACATAATAGCTCCATAAAAGGAATCTTAAAACGTTAATTTTAACCACTTTATTTAGTAATATCCAAACTAAATTATTCTTTTTTTTTAAAAGATTATAGTATGTTTTTAATACAGTTTTATTATTTGAAATTAAGTTCAATTCTTGAGTAAATCATTGATATTTCTCAGTGGTAAAATTACCTTTTATATTTATTTTTTTAAACAATGAATGTGCTAGTTTTAGGTGCCGGAATTATTGGCACAACTTCAGCTTATTTCCTTGCTAAGCAGGGACATAATGTAACTGTTGTCGACAGGCAAAAGAGTGTGGCTATGGAAACAAGTCATGCTAATGCAGGTCAGCTATCGTATGCATTTTCATCACCTTGGGCAACACCAAGCTTACCACTGAGTTTGATTAAGTGGACTCTTGGCGGAACATCACCATTGGTTGTTAATCCAAACGTTAGCCTTGAAACGATTAAGTTTATGTATCGGACGTATAAAAATTGCAACTCTAATAGCTATGAAATTAATAAAAGCCGCATGCTTAGAATTGCAAACTATTCTCAAAAAACTTTAATCGATTTAGAGAGTGAATTTGATATTAATTATGAGCACAGAAAACAAGGATCACTTCAGTTATTTTGGAGTCCTAAGGATCTTGAAAAAGCAAAACAAGATATGGCAATCCTAAAGAAATTTAAGATTCAATATGAAGTGCTTGATGCACAAGGCTGCGTAGAGGCTGAGCCTGGACTTCAATATATTAGAAATAAACTTTATGGTGGCCTTCGATTCATCAATGATTACACAGGAAACTGTTATTTATTTACCAGTGAATTGTATAAAAAATGTCTAGAGATGGGCGTTAAATTTGAATTTGATACTCATATTGAATCTATTCATATTAATAACAATAAAGTTTCTTCAGTTAAAACAAATCATGGCGAACTAACCGCAGATAGTTATTCAGTTTCGCTTGGCAGTCACTCACCTAAAATTCTCTCCAGTGTGGGCATTGATATTCCTGTTTATCCAGTTAAAGGTTACTCCATTACCCTTCCAGTATTAAATGATCTAGATGCCCCTCAGTCAACGATAATGGATGATAAGAATAAAGTTGGTATTACCAGACTGGGAAATACTATAAGAGTTGCTGGAATTGCGCATTTGACAGACCATAATTCAAGTCTCAGAGAAAAGTCACTTCATTCTTTAAAAAAAGGCCTCAATAATCTTTTTCCTCATGCGGCAAAAGAAACTAATGATATTAACTTTTGGACAGGCTTTAGGCCTAGCACTCCTGACTCAACTCCTATCATTGGTGCAACGCCTTACTCAAACTTATATTTAAATACTGGTCATGGAACTCTAGGATGGACAATGTCTCTAGGCTCTGGCAAACTATTAGCAAACATAGTTTCGGGCAATGAGCCTGAAATATCATTAGAAGGAATTGACATGAGTCGCTACAAGTACTCTAATAAGACGAATTTAAATTATGGCTAGAAAGTGCACTGCAGTAATAAATCTTAGCGCAATTAAACAAAACTATCTTTACGCTAAATCCTTATCTGCTAACTCCTATGCAATTGCAGTTGTTAAGGCTAACGCCTATGGTCATGGCGCTGTTAAGGTTGCAAAATATCTAGAAGATTGTGCTGATTTTTTTGGCGTTGCGTGCATTGAAGAGGCTATTGAGTTAAGGGCTTCTGGATTAAGCAAAACCCCAGTCTTGCTGATGGAAGGTATTTTTGAGTTGTCAGAGCTTACCTTAGCAATTAAAAATAACCTAACAATAACAGTATGCAGCCCACTTCAACTTGAGTGGATTCTTAATGCCACAATAAATAAAAAGATTGATGTTTTTATTAAGCACGACTCTGGAATGGGAAGGCTTGGCTTTCAAGATGCTCAATTTAAGGAGGCTATTAGATCTTTAGAAGAAAGTAATAACATTAGTAAGATAACCCTGATGACACATTTTTCTAGTGCTGACAACCTAGAGAGTAAGTCGACTTCAGAGCAAGTTATTGATTTTGAAAATGCTAGTGGTAATCATAATTATTCATTATCTTTAGCTAACTCGGCTGCTATTTTGGCCTGGGAATCAACTCATAAAGATTACACGCGCCCAGGTATTATGCTTTATGGCTCCTCTCCATTTAAAGATACATTACATCAAAAAAAGTTAGCTCCTGTAATGACTCTATCTTCTTCATTGATTTCAATAAAAAGCTTTAAAGCAGGTCAATCAATTGGCTATGGTGAGCGCTTTATTTGCAAGAAAGATACACTAATAGGCGTTGTGGCTATTGGGTATGCAGATGGCTATCCCCGAAGCGCTAAAGATGGAACCCCTGTGTTCATTAATGGCTTGAGATGCTCGGTAGCAGGAAGAGTTTCGATGGACATGATGACCATTGATTTAAGTAATGCTTTAAATCCTCAAGTTGGAGACCGAGTTGAGCTCTTTGGTGAAAATATTCCTGTAGATGAGCTTGCAGAATGCTGCAATACCATTTCTTATGAAATATTTAGTAAAATTACCAATAGAGTTTATAAAACTTACGTCCAATAATTTTTCAATACTAATATAATGCATTTAATTCATTATTGTATTTCTTAAAAAACCATGCTTTCACTTAACCAAATCAACGCATTTAATAAAGATGGATATGTAGTTGTAGAAGATTTTATTAATCAAGAGCAAAGAGAGCTTTTAATGAAGCGCGCTGAAAAACTTATTGATGATTTTCAGCCACCCTCTTCACATTCAGTTTTTACAACTGATGAACAGGAAAGAACGAGTGATGAATATTTTTTAAGTTCTGGAGATCAAATTCGATTTTTTTTTGAAGAAAAGGCAATCGATGACAATGGAAACTTTACCGTTCCCAAACAAAAATCTATTAATAAGATAGGCCATGCGCAGCATGAATTAGACCCTGTCTATAAAAAAGTAATCAATGAGCTTAATTTGCCAGAAATTGGCTTACAGCTTGGAATCAAAAAACCTAGAAAGCTACAATCCATGCACATCTTTAAGCAGCCTAGTATTGGTGGGGAGGTTGGACTTCACCAAGATTCAACATTCTTATACACAAGCCCAATGAGCTGTATCGGTTTTTGGGTAGCCCTTGAGGATGCAAATAAAGAAAATGGCTGTTTACAAGCAATTACTGGAGGACACTCAATTCCACTTAAAAAACGCTTTAAATTGTCTTCTGGTGGAGGTACTGAGTTTGAAATTTTAGATGATAGTCCTTTTCCTGATAACGAGTTAGACATGCTTGAGGTTAAGGCTGGTACTCTAATTATCTTGCATGGTCAGCTTCCTCATTATAGTGCTGCAAATACATCAGAGCGATCTCGACAAGCGTTTAGCCTGCATTTAGTGGATCAAGATTGCCACTATGCAAAAGATAACTGGCTACAGTCTGAATTTTAAATTTAACGTCTAGATAAAACTTATGAATGATAGAAAAACAATTGATGTTCACAATGTTGAATTTATGCCATTTGATCGTTACGGCTCTCCCGTTCCAAAAATGAGTTGGCATATCATCAGTTATGACCAAGTATCAGGGCAAGGAAGCTATGTCTTAAAAATGGACCCAGGCGCACAAACTGTCCCGCATACGCATATGGGCTTTGAGGAGTTCTTCATAGTGGAAGGTGAGCTAATTGACTCAGACGGAACAGTCTTTAATAAAGGTGAATTTGTTTCTTTTAAGCCTGGTAGTCAGCACTCTTCTTATTCTGAAAAAGGCGCCTTAATTATCGTTTTTCAAAGAGGTTTAAATATACCTTTGAAGGAGAAGTAAATGCCAGTTGAAATTAGGAAAACGCTATTACACGTTGAAAAAACTCTTATTGAAGGTAACAAAAAAGCAGACAAACCGCTTACTTTAATAGCAGCGATTGCTGTTATAAAAAATCCTTGGGTTGACCTGCAAAATGCCGGTAAATTTACAGAAGACCTCAAGCCAGGAATACTAGATGTTGCGCCAGAGCTTGGTGAAATATTAACCGCCATGATTATTAAGGAAGCTGGCTCAGGAGATAAAGTAGAGGGATATGGCAAATCAGCCATAGTAGGACTTAAGGGTGAAATTGAGCATGCTTCTGCCATTATCCATACACTTCGATTTGGCAATTACTATCGTGAAGCTGTTGGAGCTCAATCTTACTTGTCATTTTGCAATACAAGGGGCGGTGCAAATGCGCCAATCATGATTCCTTTAATGGATAAAAATGATGCCGGGCGGCGCTCTCATTACTTGACAATTCAGCTCGCTATACCTGACGCTCCGGCAGATGATGAGTTGGTCATCGCGCTAGGCGCTTCAATCGGCGGTAGACCGCATCATAGAATAGGTGACCGATATCAAGATTTGAAAGACTTAGGTCATGACGTAGACAACCCTGCAAACGTATAGGCAAGAATTTATTAGCTTTCTGAATCTGATTGAGATTCTATAGCTTCCTCTGCAATCACTTCCATTGCAACCATACTTGGTCTTTGCGCCATAACTTGGAAGTCTGATTGATCCGACTCGTCAACATCTTCATTAATAAACATCATAACAAACACTGTTACCCCAATTACCAAGTGAACTAGGCTTAAGTACAATAAGAAGCCAATGCTATCAAATAAATTCAGGAAATAACTCATCGTGAAGGGTCCTAATGCCGCAAAGACACTAAAAACAAAAACAATTGTTCCACTAGCACTAACCATTTGACTTGGCTTTAAGCGGTCATTAGTTTGAGCAACACCAAGTGAATAGAGTGGTAATGTGCTTGCACCAATCAATCCATTTAAAACTAAGAAAGTAGTTTTAGAAAAATCAAACATTACAAGAAGTGCACAAACCCCTATAACTATTGAGCAGCAAAGTAGAATTACCTTTCTTCGATCAATCTTGTCAGATAACCAGCCAAGTGGCCACTGTGATAAGGCGCCAAAACCAATAAATAGAGTCATAAAAAGTGCGGTCTCAGAAATACTTAAACCCGACTGAATTGCGTAAATTGTTCCAACACCAAAGAAGCCTGCAGAAGCAAGCCCAGAGATGCCAATCGTTGCAACCCCTGAAGGCGATGCTTTCCATAATGCCTTAAAACCTAAGGGTTCCTGCATCTCAACTTCAGGAGCCTTTATTTCAGTTAACAGGATTGGGATTAGGGAGATTGAAAGCAAGATAGAGGCAAGCAGAAATAAATTGACACCTGCAGGGCTATCAATCACAAATAAGCCCTGACCCATTGCAAGGCCGCCCCAAACAACCATCATATGAATTGAAAATAGTTGCCCACGATTTTCATTAGAAGAAATTGAGTTTAGCCATCCCTCAACAATTATCATGATTCCAGCAACACAAAAACCTGACAAAAACCGAGCAACAAACCAGACGGGTGGCTCAATAAATAATAACTGTATTAGAATTGCAGTTGAGGCGATTGAAGCAAAAGCAGCATAAGTTCGAATTTGGCCAGTCTTTTTGATTTGACCAGGAGATATCAAAGAGCTTGCAAAAGCGCCCAAAAAATAACCCGACATTACTAGGCCGGTTGTAAGAACAGAAAAACCTTCATAATCTGCCCTCCAGCTACTTAAAGTTCCCTGTAAGCCATTTCCCAAGCTAATAAATAATATTCCTAGGAATAATGGCCATATAGCGCGCATAACGATAGTCAACATAACAATTTCAATTCCATTAGGAGATAAAAAAATCATTGATAAAAAAGAAACAGTTTATCATGACACTTTTTTTACAAAAAAATGGATTTTAATGTATTTTTGCAGAGTGTTTTCACAAATATGGTAAAAAGTTTAAATGATTGATATCTCTGAAAAAATATGGACTATCTATATTCTTGAATGCGGCGACAAAACACTCTATTGCGGAATTACAAATAATATAGAAAATCGTCTTAAACAGCACAATGGTGAAATTAAAGGTGGCGCTAAATACACCAGATCAAGACAGCCATTAGAATTAGTCTATCAAGAGAGTGCTATATCAAGAAGTGAGGCTTTAAAAAGAGAAATTGTAATTAAAAAAATGACAAGGAAAACTAAAACAGCTTTAATTCATTTAAATAAATCAAACTGAAGTTATTCTTGCAATATAGACAGATCGTTTAAGACCATTTGTGAGTGCGTTTTAGGATCTACTGATAAGTAAATTTTAGATAGTAACCCTTCAGGATTAATAATAAAGGTATTTCGCTTTGCGCTCTTAAAGCCTATAAAGCTATTAAGAGAGTCATAAGATTTTGCAACTATGCCCTCTTCATCTGAGAGCAGGGAAAAAGGTAAATTATTTTTGTCAGAAAAGCGTTTGTGAGATTCGACACTATCAAGACTTACACCAAATACAACAGACTTACTTGCAATAATCCTTTTAACCGCATCTCTAAAGTCACAAGCCTGAGTGGTGCAGCCAGGCGTGTCATCTTTAGGATAAAAATAAAGAATTACCCATTTACCCTTATAGTCAGTCAATTGATGGCTTTGACTATTCTGATCATCAAGAATAAAGTTTGGCGCTTTATCGCCTAATTCCAATGATGCATAAGACGTGGAATAAAATGCTAATAAAAGAGAAACAAGAAAAACTTTTTTGATAGATTTTATGGACATTATGAAATAGCCTTTGAGTTTAGGTTGATTTTAATTAAAAAAAATAGATTTATTTATTTTTCTTAGAGTTACTTATAGCGCTTTGATACCATTTCATTGCTTTTAAAAATTGCTTTTCATTGATATTATTTCTCTTACAATAAGATTTAGCAATATTTGCTAAGGATGGCTTTAAAGATAGTTGCTTCTGTATTTGATTCATAGTTAATCCAAGAAAAATGCTTTAGTTGACCGATAAGGAGTGACCTGTCAACTAAAGCGGGTACCTCTTATGCCAAACGGAGAGAGAATGACAAAAGTTTTGAGGTTCTTTAAAAAACTTAAAATTCGTAAATATTGCCTTTAGCTATTAGAGACTTGCATAATGCTTATGTATAATCCATTT
This sequence comes from uncultured Candidatus Thioglobus sp., assembly GCA_905182815.1. GTDB lineage: Bacteria > Pseudomonadota > Gammaproteobacteria > PS1 > Pseudothioglobaceae > Pseudothioglobus. Next base: position 380,757 of record CAJJCX010000001.1, on the reverse strand, counting down.
ACAAATGAAGAGATTATTAGCATTATGTTTAGTTGCAATTTAAAGGGGTTGTAATTGCAACGGCTCTAATAAACTAAAAACAATATGCATATAATAATCACTGCGTCAAACTTTCAAATGTTTAATAAATGGAGTTTTGATGAAGACTTTATGAAGTTTCTTTCAATTTTTTTGTTTTAAACTACAATAACTTTTTTTTATTAGAAATTATTATCTTAAATGCAAACCATCTTAATAGTTGAGGACGATAAAACAATTGCCGAGAGTATTGCTTTTATCCTCGAGCAAGACTCTTTTAATTGCAAGTGGTTTGACAATGGTCAAGACGCACTTGAGTATTTAAACAATAACGAAGTTGACCTAATTCTTCTTGACGTTGGTTTGCCTGATATGAGTGGGTTTGACGTCCTTAGAAAGGTCCGTGAAAAATACAGCTTACCTGTTATTATTATTTCAGCAAGGGATGATGAGTCGGATCAGGTTCTCGGTCTTGAAGGTCTTGGAGCTAACGCTTACGTAACTAAACCATTAAGCCCAAGACTCGTTGTTGCTCATGTTCGTGCTCAGCTAAGAACTGGAAAAGCAAGCACTACTTCTGGAAGCTCAAAGTTTGGTATTAATCATGCTATGCAAAGAGTGGTTTTTAATGAGATTGAGCTAACGCTTACTCCTGCAGAATTTAAAATTTTATCTCACCTTGTTAAAAACCCGAACAGAGTTCACTCCAGAGAGTTTTTAATGAGCATTATTTGGGACAGGCCCCATGGCTCTGACATTAAAACTATTAATACTCATATTAAGTCTATTCGCAAGAGGCTTCATGAGGTTGACGAAAACAGCGATTTTATTGAAACCCATAGAGGAATTGGATATAGCCTAATTGAATGAGACACTTTAAGCTCAACATTGGTACCAAACTCTTTCTTCTCTACTTCATTATAAGTTCAACTTTACTTTGGGTATTTGCGCACAGAACCGCCCTTGAATCAGCAAAATCAGTCATGGTTGAGGTTTCAAGTCTAATGAGCAGAGTAGCCTCTCAAAACAACAAGGACGGTGAAATTGATTTAGAAACCTTTGAAAGTTTGATTGTTAACTATTTACGCTCTCAAAGAAACACAATAGATCCCAACAGTAATCAAAAACTTGAAAACCTTGCAATTTATGTTACTGACAAGGATGGCCTCCTTGTATTAGATTCTAGAGGACTTATACTCGGCAAGGACATGAGAGCTCATAATGAAGTTGATTCAGCCCTAAGTGGCGGTCAAGACATCACCAGAGTTGCTGTCGAGAATGTTCCTGGGCCCAAAAAAGCTAGAGGAGTTGTCGTTGAATACCTATACCAGTCAAGGTTTCTTAACGCTTCAAATCCAATTTATGGAAACAACGGTGAAATCTTAGGTGCGGTAGTTGTTGTAGCACCATTAATGGATTTATTAGATCAAAACTATCTCTTACAATTTATCTTTTATATTTTTCTAATTTCATTAATTTTTGGTGCGTTAGGTAGTTACAGGATCTCCAGAAATATCAGGCGCATAGAAAAATATACCACCAGTCTTTTTAGTGGTGAAGATGTGGTTGCTCCTGATCTTAACAATCAATTCAATAAACTTGCAAAAACTATTGAAAATGCACGAGCTGAGGTTGAGCTTAAGGACGATGTTGAGCAGTATATTGATACCCTGGCGCACGAATTAAGAACGCCTATAACAGGAATTCAGCTTACTGCTGAAAACCTACTCACTCCAATGAGTGAAGAGCAAAGAAAAAGGTTTATTGAAAACATACTGGATTCAAATAAGCATATGGATCTTCTGGTTAACAGATTGCTCGATCTATCAAGAATTGAAAGACGGGAAACGCTTAAGGCCATTGAGCCACTGAACATTTTGCAGATTGTTAATAACGTTTTAAAGGCGCCTAGCCGCTCAAAAAATATCTCAGATAAAGGTTTAAATATTGTTCTTGAGATCAACAATAAATCTCTAATTAAGGCTGAAAAAATATTACTAGAGCAAGCTATTGGAAATATTGTAAATAACGCTTTAGACTTTAGTCCAAAATCAGGAACAATTACCATTAAGGCCTCTGAAACTAATGCTGCAATTTCAATTATCGTTCTTGATGATGGGCCAGGAATACCTCCCCACGTTCTCAGCAAGTTGTTTACCCGGTTTTTCTCTGTCTCTAGGCCAGATACAGGGGTTCGAGGAAACGGCTTAGGACTTCGATTTGTTCGAAAGATAATGCAGCTTCATGGAGGCGAGGTAACCCTTCAGAACCGCTTTATTCAGCAAGGAGCTGAAGCAAAACTGAGGTTTCCTACTAATATTAAGTAGCCTAGCTTAAAGGCTTAGGCTTTCTGCTTGGTTTTTTACTCCAAAATACGCGTTTTTTTGCCTGATTTGGTTTTTCTCTTTCATCTCTTTGGCCGTCACTATTTTTAGCAGCACTGCCCTGAGAATTATTTTTGTTTCTACTTCTATTACGATTTCTATTTCTTCCTTGGGGTTTTTGATTGTTTAGTTTCTTTGGTTTTTTGGACCTTACTGGAAGCAGTTCGCGCGACTTTGGAAGATCATGTTTTGGCACAAAATCATCAATTAACTCACGTTCTAGTTCTTTTTGGATGAGGCGCTCAATATCAAATAATTGTTTGGCTTCGTCTGCACTGACCAAAGAAATTGCTTCGCCGCCTCTTCCCGCCCTTCCAGTTCGGCCAATTCTATGAACATAGTCCTCTGGGACACTCGGTAAGTCAAAATTAATCACGTGTGGGAGTTGGTCAATATCAATTCCGCGCGCTGCAATATCAGTAGCCACGAGGACTCTCACTTTTCCAGCTTTAAAGTCAGCTAATGCACGAGTTCTTGCGCCCTGACTTTTATTTCCATGAATTGCAGTTGCACTGATGTTTTTCTTTTCTAAGTTAGTAGCAATTCTATTAGCGCCATGCTTGGTTCTACTAAATACGAGAACTTGTTGCCACTCTCCCTTGTTGATTAAATGGGTTAAAAGTGCGGTTTTGCTAGACTTGTCTACTGGACAAATCCAGTGCTTTATTGCCTCAACTGTAGAGTTTCTGGGCGTAACTGAAATCTCAGCTGGTTCATGGACAAGACCCTTTGCAAGCCTGCGAATGTCCTCAGAAAAAGTTGCTGAAAACATTAATGTTTGGCGTTTTTTTGGTAATAATTTAATAATTCTTTTAATGTCATGAATAAACCCCATGTCAAGCATACGATCAGCTTCATCCAAAACCAATATCTCTAATTCATTAAAATTGACAGCATTTTGAGAATGAAGGTCGAGTAGTCTTCCAGGAGTAGCAACTAATATGTCAACCCCTTTACGAAGCTTTTGCATTTGAGGGCCAATGCCAACGCCCCCAAAAACTACTGTTGAGCTCAACGGCAAGTTCTGACCATAAGTTTTAACACTTTCAAGGATTTGTGCAGCAAGCTCTCGGGTTGGCGTTAATATAAGAGTGCGAGTGTGATTTGATGATGGTCTTTTACCATCTGAAAGGATTTGTAATATTGGTAGCGTAAAACCTGCAGTCTTTCCTGTACCAGTTTGAGCAGCAGCCATTAAGTCTTTTCCCTCTAAAACAATAGGGATAGATTTTTCCTGAATTGGCGTAGCTTCAGAGTAGCCTTGCGCTTCAATAGCATCAAGAAGTTGTGGTAATAGTCCTAGCGTTGAAAAACTCATCTGGTAGCATCAAAAAAAATATGGGTGTATTTTACGGGCTTAGTTGAGCCATAACTTGTAATCTCAAATATGAATGGAAATGGTGAGCAAAAAAGAAGACTATGTTTTACATTGAACCTTATGCTATTTAGTTATAATAAAATTGTATTTTCTTGCTCTAGACAAAGGTAATTTATATGGTATTATTCGCGAGTTTTGTAACGAAATTTAATCAACTATGAAAATAATTATTCCTATCAAGCGAGTCCTTGATCCCTATACGCAAGCCCGAGTTAACAAGCAAACTGAGCAAGTTGATCTTACCAATGCAAAGATGGCTATGAATCCTTTTTGTGAGATTGCAGTTGAAGAGGCCTTAACTCTAAAAGAAAGTGGCGCTGCAACCGAAACTATTGCGGTTAGTATTGGTACTGATAAAACTGTAGATACTCTTAGAACAGCTCTTGCAATGGGCGTTGATCGTGCAATCTTTATTAAAACTGAATCTGAACTTGATTTACAGCCGTTACATGTTGGTAAAATTTTGGCTAATATTATTAAGCGCGAAGAAGCCGAACTCATCATAATGGGTAAGCAAGCAGTTGATAATGATAATAACCAAACGGGTCAAATCCTATCAGGCCTTTTGGACTATTCTTTGGGTACTTTTATATCGCAATTCGATCTTAGCTCTGATGCCAGTAGTGTTGAAGTTAGTCGTGAAATAGATTCAGGAATTGAAACTAGAAAGCTTAACCTTCCAGCAATTGTAACGGTAGACTTAAGGCTTAATGAGCCTAGATATGCTTCACTCCCTAATATTATGAAGGCCAGATCCAAGCCCCTTGAGACAATCGAGCTAGATAGCCTTGGAATTGATACATCCCCGCGCATTAAAGTTATCAGTGTTGTGGAGTCAGGAACTAAAGATAGGGCCTCCAAGCAGATCAGTTCTGCTGAAGAGTTATTTTCAGAATTAAATCAAATGGGAGTTCTGTAATGTCAGCACTTATATTAATTGAACTCAACGGATCAGAAGTAAATGCATGTAGCAGAGCGGCTATTACTGCAGCCTCACAGCTTTCAGATAGCATTGACGCACTGGTTCTAACGAACGACGCGTCAAACTCAGCATCTGTATCCAAGTTAGCTGGAATCAACTCAGTCAAAATGATTGTTGATGATGCGCTTGAGAATGCCAATGTAGAGGTAGCGAGCAAGCTAATTGCAGACGCAATGAGCGGTTATAAATACCTCGTTTCAGGCTCTTCAACTTACAGTAAAAATATTTTACCGCGCGTTGGTGCCCTTCTAGATGTTCAGCCAATATCAGACGTCTGTGAAATTAAGTCAAACAATACATTTGTAAGGCCCTTATATGCTGGAAACATTATGGCAACAGTAGAGTCTTCAGATGATACAATTATCATGACAGTTAGAGCAACTGCGTTTGAACATTCAGGCGACGGAGGTTCTGCTGAAGTTGAAGTATTGTCATCAACAATACCCGAGTCAAACTCAACCTTTATTTCACTCCAAGAATCTCAATCTGAGCGCCCTGAGTTAACAACAGCAGCAAGAATTGTCTCTGGTGGTCGCGGACTTGGATCCAAAGAGAATTTTGCTCTGATTGAGCAATTAGCAGATAAACTTGATGCAGCAGTTGGCGCTTCAAGAGCTGCCGTGGATGCAGGCTTTATCTCTAACGATTATCAAGTTGGTCAAACTGGAAAAGTAGTTGCGCCTCAGCTATACTTAGCTGTAGGAATATCTGGCGCAATTCAACATCTTGCCGGCATGAAGGACTCACAGGTCATCGTTGTTATTAATAATGATCCTGATGCACCTATGTCTAGAATGGCAGATTTGGTATGGCAGACAGATCTATTTGGCGCTTTAAAAGAATTAAACGAATATCAAGTCTAGGAAGCTAGTTAATGGAAAGAGAGTCAATTGAATATGATGTAGTTGTTGTTGGTGGGGGTCCATCTGGACTAGCATCTGCTTGCAAACTCAAACAACTCAATCCTAATCTGTCGGTATGCCTACTTGAAAAAGGCGCCGAAATCGGCTCACACATTCTTTCTGGAGCAGTATTCGAGCCTAAAACCCTCTTTGATTTATTTCCTGAAGATGCCAAGGACTGCCCAACACTTAAGACCCCTGTAGCCAAAGACGATCTATACTGGCTTACTAACAATAACAAAAGTATAAAAATACCTTCTTGGTTAATGCCAAAAAGCCTTCACAACAAAGGAAATTACATAATATCACTTGGTGAGTTATGTCAATGGATCTCTGAGAAAGCAATGGAGCTTGGCGTTGATATCTTTCCAGGCTTTCCTGCCCAAAAATACCTTACTGATGAAAGTGGAAGAGTTATTGGTATTGCAACGGGCGATATGGGAATTGACAAAGAGGGAAATCAAAAAGGCACCTATACTCCTGGAATGGACATACTTGCTAAGCAGACAATTTTTGCAGAAGGCGCAAGAGGTCACCTAGGTAAGAAGTTGATAAAAGAGTTTAATCTTGATGAGGGAAAAACTCCTCAACACTTTGCTATAGGCTTCAAAGAAGTATGGGAAGTTGATAATGATAAGCATAGTCCCGGTGATGTTGTACATAGCATGGGATGGCCTCTTAAAGGTGGAACGTCTGGTGGTGGATTCCTCTATCACTTTGACAACAACAGAATCGCTGTTGGCTTAATTGTTGATCTCAATTATAGTAATCCAAGTCATAGCCCTTTTCAAGAATTCCAGCAATTTAAACAGCATCCATCCATTAAGCAATATCTTGAATCTGGTAAGCGAGTTTCTTATGGTGCACGAGCAATCACCAAAGGCGGCATTAACTCCCTTGTAAAAATGGAGTTTGATGGAGGCATGATTGTTGGCTGTGATGCTGGAACTTTGAACCCTAGTAAGATTAAAGGTAGTCACTGTGCACTCCAATCTGGAATATTAGCCGCTGAGTATATTAATAAAGTGCTTTCAGAAGAAAACTGTGATTTTGATGACTTATTTAAAAGCAGCGCCCTTTACAAAGAGCTCTATGAGTCTAGAAACTTTAGTGCCGCTATGCACAAATTTGGTTTTTATCTTGGCGCAGCTTATAACTTTATTGAATCAAATATTTTTCGAAACAAACTTCCGTTCACTATTAAAGACGAGAATAGGGATTGCGATTCATTAAGCCTTAGCAAGTCTTCGCCTATAAAAGAATACCCCGCTCCAGATAACGTTTTGAGTTTTGATATTACCTCTTCTTTATTCTTGTCTGGAACGAATCATGAGGAAGATCAGCCTGTTCATTTAAAGCTTACAGATGCGTCAATCCCCTTAGCTCACAATAAAAAACTCTATGATGAGCCAGCTCAGAGGTATTGCCCCGCGGGAGTCTATGAAATAATTGAAAAAGATGGTGAAGATTATTTCCAAATTAATGCGCAAAACTGCCTTCACTGCAAGACCTGCGACATTAAAGATCCTTCACAAAATATTAACTGGGTGCCTCCTGAAGGCGGTGGTGGGCCAAATTATATTGGAATGTAAGTCTAACTACATTGATTTGCAGTAATTACCACAGTATTAACAATCTCATCCACGCTACAACCCCTAGATAAGTCATTAACTGGTTTTGCCAGCCCCTGAAGAATTGGGCCAATTGCTTTGGCTCCTGAAAATCTCTGAACCAGCTTATAGCCAATGTTTGCAGCATCAAGGTTTGGAAAAATTAAGACGTTTGCAGGTGGTGTAAATGAAGCCTCAGGATATTTAATTTTTAAGACCTCGTTATCTAGAGCAGCGTCAAGCTGAATGTTGCCAATTATTTGAGCACCTGCAAGCCTAGACTTTAGAATATTGGTTGCATCTCTTACTTTATCAACCTCCGAGTGATTGGCACTTTGATTTGTTGAAAATGAAAGCATAGCCATCTTAGGCTCTTCCTCTAAAAACAATTTTGCCGTTTCATAGGCGCTTTGGGCTATTTCTACAAGCTCTTCAGAGTTGGGATTAATATTCATTGCACAATCTGAAAAAATCATATTTTCACCATACATTTTGTGATTCTGATCAAACGCCATCAGAAATAAACTCGATACTAGTTTACTGCCTTTAGAAACGCCAATAATTCGAAGTGCATTACTAAGAACCTCTTGGCTTGGAGTTATAGCACCCGTGACAACGCCATCAACATCGCCCCTATGAAGGGCAATCATTGCAAATACAGTTGGGTTTGATATCATTTCAAGAGCAATCTCTAAAGTAACACCCTTGTGCTTTCTTATCTCAAACAAGGTTTGGGCATACTTGGCCTTCAAATCTTCGTTTTCACGGTTAATTGTTTCTATACCCAGAGAATGGTCTGAATTTATGTCAAAAAGCACAATTTGAGCAATTTTTTGACTCGAAAGAATTTGAGCCGCCTCTAAGACTCGAGAGTCACTAGATTCGGGTAATAAGATTCGTGGAAATTTAGCTTTAGCTTTGCTGGATAGGTCTTCTAATAGCGCCATTATATTGCCTTAATTAAGTTCATCATAGTTTACCCGAAAATGCCTTAATTCAATTAAGGCTTAAACTCTAAAACTTAATACTCAATTAGGTATGACTATAGTGACTTGCGATTTTAAGACGTTGAATTTTTCCAGATGGACCTTTAGGTAATGGCTTATCAACAAAAATTATTTGACTAGGCGTCTTATATTCTCCAAGATCTGCTGTACAAAGTGCAAGTAATTCTTCCTCATTAACAAATAAATTATCTTTCAAAAAAACACAAGCTGAAATTTCTTCACCATAGTTTTCATCTTTAATGCCAAATGTACATGCCTCCAATACGGCATTATGTTTATAAAGCGTGTCATCAATCTCTCTAGGTGATATGTTTTCACCGCCCTTAATAATTAACTCTTTCTTTCTGCCAGTTATAAAAAAGAAGCCATCCTCATCTTCAACACCAAGGTCGCCAGTCAAAAAATAACCATCTTTATTAAAAGCCTCTGCTGTTGCCTCTTCGTTCTTAAAATACTCTAAAAGAACGTTATCGCCTTTGATAACTAGTTCACCAATGTTTCCAAAAGCTAGGTAATTTCCAGAATCATCTATAATTTTAACTTCATTGCCATAAGGCCTTCCTGCAGAGCCATGCTTGCATTGATCCATAGGATTTGAAAGGATTTGAGCTGACGTTTCAGTGAGGCCCATTGTTTCAATAATTTTAACATTAAATACTTTTTCAAACTTTTTATGGACTTCAGGAGAAAGAGGTGCTGATGCAGACCTACCAAAGCGTAGATTTTTAAGATTCAATGAACTTATATCAAAATTATCATTAAGCAAATAATTAATAATCGTAGGAACAACACTAAACCAAGTGCATTTATATTTGTCAATAATATTCCAAAAATTAGTAACACTAAACTTGCTAACAATAACAACGCAGCTATTACTCACTAGGGCGCTAGCAATGGACACCATTTCAGCGTTAATATGGTAAAGAGGCAGCACGCAAAAAGATACATCATCTTTATTAATTTCATGCGCTAAAGCGGTATTTTTACCTCCAGCTAAAACATTTTTGTGGGAAAGAAGAACCCCTTTTGGCACGCCAGTTGTTCCTGATGTATATATCAATACTGCTGGCGCATCTGACAATAAAGTCTTAGTAGTTGAATTAACAATTTTATGGTTATTAATTTCTAAGTCATTCGCTTTTTCATGGCAAGTTACTTGGACATTTGAGGCTTCAAGAATATCACTGAACTTGTCAATATAGATCTTAGAGGCGAGTATTAGCTTGCACTCTGAGTGTTCTATTGTGTACTTAATTTGTTTAGCTCCTGCCAACACATTTAATGGCACAATTGTTATGCCGTGATACATTGCCGCAATAAAAAGAAGTGAAGATGCATAGCCATTATCAAGCATAAACCCAACTTTATCACGCGTATGAATATTGTTTTGCTGAAAAAAGATGCCAAGCTTCAAAATATCTTTTTTAAGCTGACCATATGAAATATGAAGGTCTAAATCTGCATCAATCAAATAGTTTTTATTTGGCGTAGTTTCTGCAAATTGATCAACCAGCTCTGTAATAGTAGAAGGCGTTAATGAATATTTTTCCCAGTAACTAGAAAAGATATCATCTTCCGAGGGCTCATCAGCCTTAATGGTTTTAACTATTTTGGTTATATTTAGGTAGTGCTTATAATTTAAGTTTTCATCTGTAATATTATTGCCCCATGTTCCGCAGCCCATCGATAATGAAAATGGAAGCCCATTATCAAAGTTACCACCAGTTGCAAAACAATGCGCTTGATTTACTATAACTCTACAAACAGGTAACTCATTTCCAAGTCTAAGAATATTATCTTTATTTTCACTATGTATACTGCAAGAATGTCCTTTACCTTGATTGTCAAGAATGGTAGTTGCAATTTCAACGGCATGATCAAAATTTTTGGCTCTATAAACTGCCAAAACGGGTGAGAGTTTTTCCATTGAAAATGGGTGATCATTGCCAATATTTTCTTCTTCAACCATAAGGAACTTAGAATTCATATGTTTATCACTAAGTCCTGCTAAAGAAGCAATTTCATTAGATTTTTTTGCAATTATATTTCGGTTTATGACGCCTTCTTTACTCCACATGTTTTTTGCAAGGACAGCTTTTTCCTTTGAATTTAACAATGAGCCACCCTCTTTTTCAAGGGATTTAATTAGTGCCTCATATACACTATCTAGAACAATAATACTGTTCTCTGAAGAGCAACTTGTTGCATTATCAAAAGTCTTTGAAGTCATAATCTTGTGAGATGCATCATTTAAATTAGCGCTATCATCTACTATGGCAGGAACGTTACCAACTCCAACACCAAGCGTTGGGGTGCCACTTTGTAATGCTCTTTGTATATTATTTTGTGATCCAGTTGCCACAATTAAATCAACAAGTTTTGATAATTCGTTCGTATCATCTTTGCTGATTGGTTCAGGCAATGATTGAACGATATTTTTAGGTGCTCCAATCCGCTGAAGGGCTTTTTGCATTAGCTCAACTACACTACTGCAAACCAATGCACCTTTTGGTGATGGCGCCAATATGACTGCATTTCTGCATTTAAGTGCATTAATTACTTTATTTAAAGGGGTTGCAACAGGGTTTGTTGAGGGCACAATTGCGCCAACCACGCCAACTGGCCTTGCAATCTCAGTTAGGCCTTTTTTAATATCTTGATTAATAACTCCAACCGTTTTGACACCTTTTAGATCTCTAAGGAGTCCAATAGTTTTTCGTCGATTTTTTCTCATCTTGTCTTCAACATTTCCAAGACCAGTATGTTTTACTGCCATCTCAGAAAGTTTTTGATTATTTTCAGGCTGAATTACTTCCCAGGCAACTGCCAGAATTAATTCATCAATCTGCTCTTGAGAATAATCATTAATAATTGATTGTGCTTTTCTTGCCTCAATGACAATACTTGCTATTGATGATTTTTGTTTAATAGTCATTACTTATTTATATGAATTATAAGAATTTACTGGAGAGCTTTAATAGCCCTCCAATAAAAAATATTTCAGCAAATTTTACTTTACTTGAGACCCGCTAGGAGTTCAGTAAGATATGCCTGTCTTTCATTCCACATGGCAATGACTTCGTCTCTAGACATCACTCTTGATGGCGAGTTAGTAGACTTCATTTTTCCTTGTGTTTTCTTTTCATTAAACATTGCAGGAACTTTGCTCGCAAGGTAATCCACAACATCTTGAGGTGTTCCAGAAGGGACCATTAACCCACGGAAGTTAACACTTGAATCGTCAACATCAACACCGCTTTCCATAAGCGTAGGAACGTCTGGCAAGTAGTCATGTCTCGTTAGGTCAGCAACAGCTAATATCTTTAGATCAGCTGCACTTCTTGCAGAGTCAGATAGATTATTAAAGCCAGCAACTGTCTCTCCAGCTTTAACCATTCTTAGAGCATCTACTCCACCCGAAGCAGGAATATAAGTTAGATTTGCACCAGATGCTTTTGCGAACTGCAAGAAAGCGATATGGTGACCAACAAATTTTCCAGCGCCACTAATTGTTACAGCGCCTGGATTTGCTTCAGCATGAGCAAGCAACTCTCCTACTGTATTAAATGGACTGTCTTTGCCTACAATTAACACCGCAGGATCTGCACCCCAATTTCCAATTGGCTCAAGGTTATCAATATTGTACTTAGTATCAAATACAATTGACTGCGCTATAAAGTGTGGAACATTGTAAGCACCAAGCATATAGCCGTCTTGCGAAGCCTCACTTGCAAACCAATTCCAACCTGTTCTTCCACCAGCACCTGGTTTATTTAGGATATAGATTGGTTGGCCAATAAGGTCTGCCTTTCCTGAGGCTAATGTTGCAATTCTAGCTTGGAAATCTGTCGCTCCACCAGGTCCATAAGCTACCATTACGCCAATTGGCTTTTCAGGATAATCAGCCTGAGCTGGCATTAACATCAGAGATGCTATAGCTAGTAAGGCTAATTTAGTTATATTAACAATTTTCATTATTTCTCCTTTTTTTTATTAAAACAAACCTTCTGGCGTATGAACCTTTAAAAGTAGCGTGAACAATCCATAAAGTGCAAAAGTAAACACAATAGTGACACCCAGTTTTATGAGTAGCAAACGCCAAAAGTCTTTTGATTCCGTAGGCTTGGTGTAGTACATTACAAGCGTAAAGAATACGATCATTGAGGCTAAGTAGAAGCCCAGTATTTTTAGTAGTAAGATAAATGCTGAAGCGATTGCTATGCCTGGCATTAAATCTTTAAAATTAGTTGATTTGTCAGCCTCACCCTTCTCAAACCAAAGCATTATCGCTAAAATAGCAATAGTTGCAGATATGAGCCTTGGAAATAGATAGTTCTCTGAATCACCTAAAATAAATGATGAATAAACTAGAAAGGCACTTACTAGTGTAACAATAACAGTTGATAGTTTGATTTGACTATTCATGCTTTAATTTTTTTAGATTTTCGACTGGAATATACGCCGTACACAATTGAAGCAATACAAAGCGAAATTAGAACAATATTGATTGTTCCTGAGGTAAAGTGTTGAAAAGCACTACCTTTGGCATTCCCTATAAGGTTACCAAGTAGAAATTTTTCCTCAGTCATGGTTCCCAAAATTAAGCCCAGAACTACTGGGACTGGACTAAAGCCAGCTTTACTGCCAAAGTACATCAGAGTTCCCAATGTAAACATAATTAAAACGTCAGAATAGTTATTTTGAATACTGTAAGTTCCAAATACAGCGAGTAACAAAATACCAACTGCCATATAGTTATCAGGCACCTTCATAATCCATTTACTATGCCTACTAAGAAATAAACCAATAATCAGCATTAGAATCTGTGCAATTATTAGTGAATCAATAAAGGTCCACACAACCTCAGGATTCTTAGTAAAAATATCATGGCCTGGGAATATTCCATGAATCAATAAACCACCAAGCAATACTGCAGCTGTAGGGCTTCCAGGAATGCTTAATGTAAGAAGTGGGATTAGAGAAGGCCCTACCATAGAATTATTAGCACTCTCAGCAGCAATAATTGCTTCTGGCTCTCCTTTTCCATAGTTTTCTCTATTTGAACTTACTTTTTTGGACTGGTCGTAAGCAACAATGCCAGCAATCTGGCCACCTGCACCTGGAATAATTCCAATAATTGAACCAATGATAGATCCAATTGATAAGGCTTTTATTTTGCTAAAAACTAACCTAAAGGACTGAATTAATGTTGCATCGCCAGTAGCAGAAAAAACTTGGTTTTTCTTAGCATAAAAATTTTCTAGAAGGTTCCACACTTGAGGCATTGCAAATAAACCTATTAAGCCAACAACAATATGAACTCCACTTTCAAGATGGTCAGTAAAAACAAACCTTTCAACTGCATTTGTTGGGTGCTCTCCAATTGTTGCAAGCATTAATCCAAATAGTCCTGACAATAAGCCTTTAATTACTGACTTTGAGTCAAGAGTAGCAATAATTGTGATTCCTAAGATTGCGACCCAAAACAACTCTGTAGACATAAACTTTAATGAAAGTGCTGCTAAAGGTGGAGTAAAAAATATGAGTATGAAGACTCCAAACACTCCACCAACAAAGGAGCTAATGAAGCAATAGTGTAGGGCATTTTTGGCTTTGCCGCTCTGTGCCATTTTATGGCCATCCAATGCAGTAGCGATATTTGCAGGCGCGCCAGGAACATTGACAAGGATTGCACTAATTGCGCCACCAGCAACAGTTGCTGTATACATGGCTCCTAGAAGTATAAGTCCACTTTCTGGTTTCATATGAAATGTAAAAGGAATTAATAGTGCGACAGACATCGTTGGACTTAGACCTGGAAGTGCACCAAGAATAATCCCTGCAAAGGTTCCTCCTACTAGAAGGGCAATATGATAAACAGTAAATACATTGTCAAAGTAGTTTAAAAATTCCATCAGTATCCAAATTAGTAAAACATATATTTATTCATATATATGTCTTATAATACTCATATATATGAGTAAAACATCCTACACCGCACATTTAAAAATGTCAACAAAAAAAATTTATGACAAAAATATTTAAAGTAAATAAGTATACTAATTGACCAATTGGTAACAAAAATTTAATAAAAATAGGCCTAATAAAATGAATAGAAAGTTATACCAAACTGTTATAGATTATATAAATAATCAAATAGGCAGTGGTGAACTTACCATAGGCGATTTAATACCATCTGAATCTCAACTTTCAAAACTACTTAACGTTAGCGTTGGAACTGTTAGAAAGGCAATTGATAAACTAGAGCATAACAAGGTTCTATATCGTCATCACGGTAAGGGGACTTACATATCTGATTATGGCTTTGATAACAGTATTTTTAACTTCTTTAGTTATGGAAACCAAACTGGATCATCAATTCGAATTTATAAAACCACCCCAATTAGAAAAAAAATTAAAGCTACTTCAGAAGTTGCTTTTCAATTAGGAATAAATCAAGGTGATGATATTATTTACCTAGAAAGAAGGGGTTATATTGATAAAAAAAATCCTATTATTATTGAAAAATCTTGGTGGATTTCTGGTGTTGTAGAAGGACTTCAAAAACCTTCACTCCATATACCTGACCTTCTTTATGCTGTTGTTTTTAAAGAGTTTGATACTCAAATTAACTCCTCTCAAGAAGTTTTGACTGCAGGAATTGCAGATGATAAAACTGCAAAAATTCTTCACATTAATAAGGGTGACCCAGTTGTAATATTAAATCGACATTCTTATGCAAAAGACAAGGGTTTGGTTGAGTTTCGTATTACAACTGGAAGAGCAGATATGTTTAGCTACACAACAACAATTGGTACACCTCAACATAATTAAACAAAGCTATCTATTTAGTTAATTACTATCTTTATTTTTGCCATTTAATTGACTTCCAGTTAAACTAATCGAATATGTCAAATGACTTCAAAAAAGAACGTACTAATCTTGCTGCAGCTTTTCGCTGGGCTGCACGGCTTAATATGCATGAAGCTGTTGCAAACCATTTTAGTTTAGCAGTTTCAGATGATGGCTCTAAATTTCTTCTTAACCCCATTGGAATGCACTTCTCACAGATATGTGCAAGCGACCTTATTCTTGTTGATTCAAATGATGACGCTACAATGTCTAAGCCAAATGCTCCTGACCCAACGGCATGGGCAATACACGGCGCTTTACATAGAAATAATCCTCAAGCAAGATGCATTCTTCATGTCCACCCAAAGTATGCAACCATTTTGGCTTGCTTAGAGGATAAAACTATGAAGCCGATTGATCAAAATACCATGCGCTTTTATGAAAGGGTTTCTATCGATTATGAATACAGCGGCATGGGTCTTGGTAAGGAAGCAGAGAGATTAAGTTCCATATTAGGCGACAACTCAGTAATGTTAATGGGTAATCACGGCGTTCTAACTGCTGCAAAAACAGTTGCTAAAGCGTTTGATGATCTCTTTTACTTTGAAAGGTCCTGTGAAACGCTCATTGGGGCTTACCAAACAGGCAAAGCATTGCATCATGTGTCACACGAGATTGCCGCAAAAACAGCCCAGCAATGGCAAAAGTACGACGCATCAGATATGCATTTTGATGCTTTAAAAAGAATTTTAGATAAGGAAGAAGCAGACTACAAAAATTAGGTTTGCTTAGTAGTGTTATTTTTTTGATAAGGAGCTCCAATGCCAAGTAATAATATTTCATTAGACGTTGATTTCGTCAAAGCACAATTCCCAGCTTTTAGTGACCCCAAAAGTTCGAAATGGTCATTCTTTGAAAATGCTGGAGGAAGCTACGTTCCAACTAATGTCATAGAGCACTTAAACCATTTTATGACTTCTACTAAAGTTCAGCCCTATGCTGAATTTGATACGTCTGCCATTGCTGGTGACAATATGGACCAGGCCACAAAGCTTTTTGCTGAGATGATTAATGCAAAAACTGATGAAATAATTATAGGTGGTTCAACGACAATGAATATGTATGTCCTTTCTAACGCAATGAGAAGCCTCCTTAAGCCAGGTGATGAGGTCATCGTTACAAACCAAGATCATGAGGCAAACGTTGGCGCATGGCGAAGACTAGCAGAGCATGGAATGATTATTAAAGAATGGCAAATCAATCCAGAAACAGCTGAACTTGACATTGATGATTTAAAAGCCCTCTTATCAGAGAAAACTAGAATAGTAGCGATTACCCATTGCTCTAACATTGTTGGTTCGATAAATGACCTTAAGTCGATTGCAAAATTGGTTCATGAGTATGACGCTTATATTGTTGGTGATGGCGTATCTTATGCGCCGCATGGATTTCCAGATGTAAAGGATCTAGATGTCGATTTTTACGCATTTAGCCTCTACAAGACTTTTGGCCCCCACCTTGGGCTTCTTTATGGAAAAAAAGACATTCTAAACAAGCTACCTAATCAAAATCACGAATTTCTTGAAGGAGATGTTCCATACACACTTAATCCAGGCGGGCCAAACCATGAAGAATTGTCTTGTTTAATAGGCGTTTATGAGTACTTCAACAACTTATATGAACATCACTTCCCTGGCCAAGATGCTTCAACTAGAGGAAAAATTGAAGCTGTTAATGAACTGATTGCTAAGCATGAGATGGAAATAGCAAACCCGTTGCTGGATTATATTAACACTCGAGATGACATCAATCTTATAGGAAAAACCAAAATAAGTAATAAAGACAGAGCACCTACAATTGCCTTCACTATGAATAATAAATCCTCCAAAGAATTAAGTAGCGATCTGGTTAAGCAAGGCATAGCTACTCGAAACGATAACTTTTATGCATGGCGCTGTTTAAAAGCACTTGGGATTAATGTTGATGATGGCGTTGTTAGGACGAGTATGGTGCACTACAATACCCATGAGGATGTTAGCAACCTGATTAACGCTTTAAAAACAATTTAAAGCAAGCTATTAGTCTCTTTTTGGTTATTTAATAATGATTGAATACCCTTTAAATTATTACTCACTTGTGTATGCACACCTAGCAACAATTCTGCCTGCATTTGCAATTGGCACCTATATGATGATTAGGCGAAAAGGTTCTACTCAGCATAAATTTCTTGGAAAAATCTACTTACTATTGATGCTTACAACCGCATCTATTGCCCTATTTATTCCGGCATTTGCTGGTCCAAGATTGCTTTTAAATCATTTTGGGCTTATACATTTATTATGTATATTGACGATCTATACCTGTCCAGCAGCCTATATTGCAATAAAAAAAGGTGAAACAAAAAAACATCGTTATTTAATGATTTATCTTTATGTTGGTGGTTTAATAATTGCAGGATTTTTTACGCTAATGCCTGGGCGCTTTATAGGAGAGTTGTTATTTAACAGTAAGCTTTTAAGCTAATGTTAATCCTAAGTGATGCATAATTATATTTCTTCATGTAAAGTTGGAAACATTTTGCCACCTAAATCATCACCATTTTGATAACCATTTGCCTCCATCATTGCTCTTTCTTCTTGGGCCCAATCACCTCGATACTCAATTATAGAACCTTCTTTAGCCATTCTTAAGGTGTATCGATGAATATCTTTTTTTGGCGTTACTTGATTTAAGCTTCCGTGCAGCGTTCGCATATCAAAAAAGATGCAATCTCCCAGTTCAAGGTCCCACTGTAGAAATTCATAATCATCTTTATTATTAAGAATATCTGGCGTAATATCATAAGTTTTGCCATTGACAGTGCCAGCCTCTCCATCTACAAGATGCCCTTCATTGAATCGCGTTCTAATGAACAGCTTATCCCAAAGATGGGAGCCTTTAATCCAAGCAATCCCCTCTTCCTTTGATACAGGCTCTAGTGGAAGCCAAAGAACACACATTGAGCCCTCAAAATCAAAGTAGGAGATGTCGTGATGAAATGGAGCGCCAGACTTTGATCCCGCCTCTCTAAAAAACCAGTTGTCCATTACTAAGTTTATTTTTTTAGCTTCCAAGAGCTCAGATGCTATTTTTGCTGTTGGTGAGTTAAAAACGAAGTCTTTAAAGTCCTTATAAAGATCCCAGGTCCAGAAATCTTCAAAGTAACCAGGTGCATTTATATCTTTGGTGTGCCTTTCAAACCTTGGGCTGGGGTTTTTGATATCTTCATCAATACCTCTTCTTAGCTTGTCTATCCATTGTTTATCAAATTTACCTTTTATTAAGGCGGCACCATCTCGCTTAAATTGTTTAATTTCTTCTGAGGTAAGTAAACTTTTCATAGAGATGAGTATTCTAAATTATTAACAAATAAAACCCCTAGTATTACTAATACTAGGGGTCATTGGAATAGCTTTAAAATGCTATTAAATCGCGCAGCTCATATCATTACCACAGCACATTGGTGATTTGATCTTTCCGTGACCATTTGGACACTCAGAGATTTGAACTTCACCGCCATCATCTAGCTTAAGCATGCCATCTACAAGTGGCTCATCACATTTAGCGCAGGTTGCATTAACGCCCATTCCACAATTACTACATTCATAAGTTGCCATAATTTTCTCCGTTTAAATTAGCCTATATATTATCAGAATTAAATAACTCGAAAAATTGAATTAAAAAATCCTCAGGTTATTGGTGGAATTCTTTGATATTTTTTTCCTATAGGTATATTATTGTAAGCTCTATGAAAAAAATACTTTTAATCCTATTTGTATCTTTCTTTTTTGTCAGCTACTCTTTTGCTGGAGGTGATGATAGAGACCAGATACTTCCCTTAAACTCTCTGAATGAAGATTATGATGAAACCCCAAATTTCCTTCAGGAAGATGAGCTTGTTGAGGCGCAGATTGATGAAAACATAGAAGAGGTTATTGAAGCAGAGCCCAGTAAGAAAGAGCCTACAGTAAGAATTCAAGATGATGATAAGAGTGAAGCAATGAATGAAACCATTGCTTCTATTGAAAAGTACTTCAGGTCGGACCAAGGAATCCTTGTATTATTGATACTTTTTTTTGTAGCAATAATTCTATTGTTTAATTTTTTCGTAAGAGAAAAAGAGTAACTAATCTTTCTTTGAAAAATGCACTGCAATTTTTGCCGCTAGGTCTGCATTATTTTTAATCAACTTGATGTTGGCATCTAAGCTTTTACCTTTAGTAATTTCGTTAACTTTTGATAACAAATAAGGCGTTATTTTTTTGCCTGTAATATTTTCATTATCAGCCTCAACAATGGCTAGATTTATTGCCTCATTCATAGCACTTGATTCAAGCTCAAATGCAACTGGAATAGGGTTCGTAACTAATACACCTCCATCAATAGAGAGGTCCCATTTGGTTTTAAGTATGCCAGCAATATCAGTTGCTGCATCAATTCTGTAGTCAACATTAAAGCCAGATTTTGTGGAGTAAAAAGCTGGCATCTCAGAAGTTTTATAGCCTATAACAGGAACGCCTTTGGTTTCAAGATACTCAAGAGTTAGTCCAATATCAAGTATAGACTTTACCCCAGCGCACACAACACACACGTTTGTTCTTGAAAGCTCATCAAGATCTGCAGAGATGTCAAGCGTTGTTTCAGCGCCTCTATGAACGCCTCCTATTCCGCCTGTTGCAAATACCGCTATATTTGCAAGTTTTGCAATAATCATTGTTGACGCAACGGTTGTTGACCCAGATAACTGCTGTGAAACAGCTACAGCAAGATCCCTCCTGGAGATCTTTTTAATCTCGTCATTCGTTGCTAAAAATTCAATTTCTTTTTCAGTAAGGCCTATTTTTAAGCGCCCTTTAATAATTGCAATCGTTGCTGGAACAGCATTATTTGATCGAACAGTCTCTTCAACCATCAACGCAGTCTCTATATTTTTAGGGTAAGGCATCCCGTGAGAGATAATAGTGGACTCGAGCGCAACAATTGGCAGGTTATTTTTTAGTGCATTTTCAATGTCTGGGTGAAAATCTAAATAATCATTCAGCTTCATTGCTCTGTTCCTTTAATAATAGTGCTACATTTTCTACTGATAACTGATCACTGATAGTATTTTTACTCTTTAATGCTATCAGCGCAGCAGCTGATGCATATTTTACTGTTTCTTTAATGCCATTTAAATTTAAAAAACCATAAACCATTCCAGCCACAAAAGCATCTCCCGCTCCATTTGCACTGACTACATCTATCTTTTTTTGATTAAACATCCCATAATCTTTTCCATCATAATAAAACACACCCTCGTCACCCAGAGTAATAAAGATTTGTTTGCAGCCCTTTTCAAACATGTTCTTTGCAGCGCTATGCATAGAGCTTTGATCAGTAATTTTAATGCCAGTAATTAGCTCAGACTCTAATCTGTTTGGCTTAACGGTATGAAATTTACCAATAAGGTGCGTTATCTTTGATGCCTTTGCGATCGATACTGTATCTAAAAACAGGGGAATATGGCTAAATTCTTCTGTTATGTACTCAATGACATCAACTGGGATGTTTGTATCAATTACAATCAAAGAGCTTTGATTTAAGGCATCTTTGTGGCTTCTAATGTCATCAATTGTCATCTCATTAATAATTCTCATGTCTGAGATTGACACCAGCATGTCGTTATTATCATCCAGCACCGACAGGTATTGACTGGTTGGCAATGTGGGATGCCTATTTATGTATGAAGTGTCGACCTTCGCTTTTTGAGTGGACTCAATTAAAAAATTTCCAAGAGCGTCAGATCCGACATATGAAAATATTTTTGTTGGTATACCGAGCCTAGACATGTTCTCAGCAATATTTCTTCCAACGCCTCCTGAAGACATTGATATTTCACCTGGGTTTGAATCCTTTAATAAAAGCGGGTTATCACTAGACCCCTGAAGATCAATATTGGCCCCACCAATTACAAAGACATAGTGCTTTTGTTTGGGTGTCATGTTTTCAATAGACTATTTTTTATTTTTTTAATCCAGTTAATTAAGTCTAAGTTTAAAGAATAAAGGCAAGGAAGAAGTATCAAAGTAACAAAAGTACCAAATAGTAAGCCGTACCCCAGCGCCATTACCATTGGTTGTAAGAATGCGTCTTTACCTCCAAAGCCATAGATAAGCGGCAACACACCTGCGAGCGTTGTAAGGGTCGTTAATATTACTGCCCTTAGTCGGTCTTTAGCACCCATCGCAATCCACTGGATTGACGAACTATCTTTGTCTTGACTTTGCTTAATAAAATTCAGATGGCTGATCATTACTAAAGAATCATTTACCACAACTCCCACTAGTGCTAAGACCCCTAATAAAACAAAAAAACTAAATGGCTCAGAGTGAAAGAAGAAAGCCCAAACTACGCCAATCAAAGCAAAAGGAATACTAAGAATAACTAACAACGGCTGAGAGTATGAATTAAAAAGAAGCGCTATTAACATGAATATACCAAAGACAGCAAACCCTAGTGCCAAAGTAAAATCACTTAAAGCTTCTTTTGCTTCAAATGAGCTGCCCCCTTCTATGGCACGAACTTCAGGAAAATTATTAATCAAATCAAGCTCTTCAAGTGCTCTTTTTGAGACAGATTGAGCGGTGGTTACTGAGTCTTCAACTGCCGCACTTACCTTAACAACTCGCTCACCATTCAAGTGCTTGTAGTTTGGATCACCTGGAGTCTCAACCACACTTGCAAATTGAGACATTGGGATCATTCTTCCCTGATTATTCCTGATAGAGGTTTCCGTAATATAGTCATCAGAATAATTGCTATCACCAAGATACATTTTAACGCTTAGCTTGGTGTTATTAAAATCAACATCAGAAACGTCCATCCCAGAATATATGGTTCTTAAGTGGCTATATACCTGCTGGTATTGAATTCCTAACCCTGCCATTGATTCATAATCCAACAAGACTTCAATTCGATTTTTACTCAAATCGTCATCACGATCAATGTCGCTGACTCCGTCGTAGCTACTAAGTATTTTTTCAAGTTGGTCAACAGCGGCCTGGCGCTGAACATCATTACTTCCAATTAGACTTAACTCAATATCTAACGCTCCGCCTGGGCCGCCTCTATTTGTTCTAAAGTTAATCCTTGAAACCCCTTCAATATCCTTGGTTTCTTCTTTAAGGATCTCAATAATTTCTTTAGCAGAGATTGCGCGATCATTCGCTGGCGTCAAGGTAATAGCAATCGATGCTCGATTAGAGGCTCTTGAACCAATTGTGCTCGTAAAAAAGTCTAGGTTTGACCCCACCTTATCGATAATAATATTATCAATTTTAATGATGGACTGCTCAGTTGTTTCAACGGGAGTCCCAAGTGGCGTTTGAATGCGCATATTTATCGAGTTTGTGCCGCTCGATGGCCACTGAATATAAGTAATTTCCTTCATGCCAACATAAGCACTGAATGCAAGAAGCGCAATAAAAAGACTTAAAACTATAAAGCGCCACCTAAGGATTACGACTAGGACTTTTTCAAACCATCTTTCGACAGGCTTAAACCATGTTTTTTGTTTGCTGACCTTACTGCCAGACATGTGAGCAGGCAGAGCGATACTCACTTCAAGAAATGAGAATGTTAAAGCGCAGATAACAGTAATAGGTAATATGTATATAAATTTACCGGTCGTTCCACTCATTATTAGAACGGTTGATATTGCAAGGATTGTAGTTAATATAGTCGTCACAACAGGCATGATTACCCTTTTAAAGCCATCAACAATATTTTGATAGACGTCACCCCCCTTTTCTTTATAGTGGTGAATACTTTCAGCTATGATAATGCTGTCATCCACAACTAAGCCTAAGACTAAAACCATTCCAATTAATGAGATTAAGTTAATTGTTTCGCCTACAAAGCCAAGAAAAGCAACCGTCCCTAAAAGAGTCACAGGGATACTTATAGCAACCCAGAATGCAGTCTTAAAAGATAAAAATAAGCCTAAAACAACCATAATTAAGGCTAGCCCTACTAAGGCATTGTTAGTTACAATATTTAATCGGTTAGATACTGGCTTTGATCTGTCATCGGTAACAATTAAATTGATATTTGAAGGGTATGATTCTTTAAGGACATCCAAAGTCTCTCTTACTTTTTCAATGGTTCTAATAACGTCTGCTTTTTCTGTTTTTGTAACCTTGAGGACGAAGCCCTTAGTCCCATTAATTCGAGTAATTGTATTGAAACCAATTTCACCTTCATCAATTGAGGCAATGTCCTTTAATAGAATTGTTGGCCCATCATAGCTGGACTTTACAACAACGTCCTCTAAAGATTCTTTGTCTTGATATTCAGAGATAATAACGATATTTTTTTGATTTCTTCCTTGGTTATTATCACCAATAGCAGAGCGTATATTTTGATCAGCGATGGCGCTCCTTACCTGATCAAAAGAGAGTTGGTATTGTAAAAGCTTTTCTGGATTAACTCTGATTTGTACCTCTCTTTCAGAGTCTCCACCAATATTAATGTTCGCAATACCGTCAATTAAAGAAAGATTTTTCTCAATATTATTGGCAATGGCTTTAGCAGTCTCGACATTGATGTCATCTCCACCGATTACTATTGTAAGGATTGGCCACTCAGTACTTGTCCTGTCAACTACTAATGGGTCATTAGCATCTTCTGGCAAGTCTTCAATTTCATTGACCGCCTCAGAAATGCTAGCCTTCACCTCTTGAATGTCATCAACATCCTCATCAATTTCAATATTTATACGAGATGTCCCTTCAGATGAAGTAGATGTCAGCTCTTTGATTCCATAAATTCCCTTTATTTTGCTCTCAATTACGTTAGTAATATTCTTCTCAACATCCCTCGGAGAGGCGCTTGGGTAAGAAGTATTTATTGAGAGCCGATCAAATTCAATAACCGGGTAGGTATCACGCTGAATTTTTTGGAGCGTCATAAAGCCTAATACGACAATTGACAACGTAAATAATAGTGCGAGTTTTTTTTGACGTACAAGGAAATTTAAAAACGAATCCATAATTTTCTCTTACTTTAACTTCAACCAAAATATTATATAGATGGTACGTAAAGAAATAGTGAAGACTTGGTGAACTTATAATCCGTTTTTTTTATACATTTTTTAGTGAATAAAATCAATAATTTATGACTTGATGCTTTAAAATTTGATAGCTATTAATTAACTAAAATTAAGCATAAATGAAAAGCATGTTTGTAATTCTAGGAAACCAACTCTTTGAGCCCAAATTACTTCAAGAGCTGGGCTGTAATGAGGTCTTTATGGCAGAAGACTTTGATCTTTGCAGCTATGAAAAACATCACAAACTCAAGCTTTACTTGTTTCTATGTGCAATGCGTGAGTACAAAGAAGAGCTTGAGTCTTTGGGCATCTCTGTTGGATACTTTGCCTTAAATGATCGAATTGAAAATCAATCTTATCTAGAGTGTCTTGTTGATTACGTTTTGGATAATGAAATAGAGCAGGTAAATGTATTTGAAATTGAAGACAAGACCTTTGAAACTGAATTACTTGAAGGCTTAACTAAGAGTAATGTTAAGTTTAAAGTTCACCAGTCGCCAATGTTTCTGTTTTCTAGGGAAGAGCTTTATTCACTAATGAAGGATAAAAAAGCCCTTAGAATGGGGAATTTCTATCAGCACGCAAGGAAAAAATTCAACATTTTGATGGATGAAGACAACAAGCCTTTGGGCGGTAAATGGTCCTTTGATGCAGAAAATCGAAAAAAAATTCCTGCTAATACTTTGATTCCTGAGCTGCCAAATACTAAGCAATCGTTACACCATGATGAAGTTTGTAGCCTCATTATGCAGCATTTTAATGACCACCCTGGAAGCCTTGATAATCCATGGTTTCCTGTTAATCGACGTGATGCTGAGAGTCAATTTGAAGATTTTTTAAAGCAGAGAATGACTAATTTTGGTATTTATGAAGACGCAATGCTAGAAGGCAAAAACTTTTTGTTTCATAGCTGCATCAGCGCCTCAATGAATATAGGGCTTTTGTCTCCTCAAAAAGTTATTCAAACCCTACTAGATAGCGCTGATACTTATCAAATCCCCATGAACTCATTGGAAGGCTTTGTAAGGCAAGTCTTAGGTTGGCGTGAGTTTATCAGAGGCGTATATCAAACAAAAGGTGACTACCAATCAAATAAAAACTATTGGGGACATACTGGCAAGTTAACTTCAAGCTGGTACGAAGGCTCAACTGGAATAGCGCCTTTAGATGATTCTATCATTACTGCAATACAAGATGGATACAACCATCACATACCTAGACTTATGGTCATAAGCAACCTGATGAATCTTTGCGAAATTGATCCCAAAGAAATATACAGGTGGTTTATGGAGATGTATATTGACTCTTCCGAGTGGGTTATGGTTCCAAATGTGTTCGGAATGGCAACCTATTCTGATGGCGGCCTAATGTCAACCAAGCCTTACACCTGTGGCTCAAATTACCTACTTAAAATGAGTAACTACAAAAAAGGTGAATGGTGCAATGCAGTTGACGGACTTTATTGGAGGTTCATTCAAAAAAATAGAAAGTTCTATGAATCTAACCCTAGATTATCCCTTCAACCCAAACTATTAGACAGAATGTCACAAGAAAGGAAAGAGCTTATCTTTGGCGAGGCAGAAAAATTTATTAAGGCCCATACTCGATGAAATTAGAGAAGATTTGTAAAACTTGCAATAAGCCCTTCACCTGGAGAAAAAAATGGCGTAAAGACTGGGAGAACGTCCTCTACTGCAGTGAAAGGTGTCGAAGGAATAAGTTGTAGTAAATTTGATCTATTAACAAAAAGCTAAAAAAAAGCCCTCAATGAAGAGGGCTTTTTATGAACTTATTTAAAGTTATGTTTACTTCTTCTTGCTGACAGCTGCGCTTGATTGCACTGCAACATTCCAAATAATTAAACCAAATAAGATTTTGTTAACAAAATCTGCAAGGTTATAAACAATGTTTAAAGTTCCTGCATCGACACTTCCCATCATATATCCGAAGACATATCCAAGAGGGTAAATAGCCCAGCCTACTAAAACAATAATTCTAAGAGCATTGAATGCAGACTTTACGCTTGCATTTGCCTCAGCTGCTTTACTAGCCTCACCACCGAAGATTTCCCAGATGATGATTGCCCAACCTATCATACCGATGACAAATCCCATAGAAGCGGATATTAAATGCGCCTCACCTGCGAATCCACCAATAAGCATGACTAGAGTACCTACTAACAATCTCCAAAAAGAGTTTGTTGATACTGAAGCGCCTACTGCTTTCAAGAATGATGAAGAATTCAATCATCAATAATGGCACTGTAATTAACCAGTCGATATATCTATATACGATTGGAGAATCAGGAGCTCCTGCGATAACCGAAGCTACCCAGTAATCTCTCATGTAATAATAGTGGACAGCAGCAACCAACGTTACCAAACCTGCAACTGTCATTGACAGTCTCCACTCTTTATTTACTGCCATACCTTCATAAAAGAAAAATACTGTAGCAGCAACCATCGCCACAGACACTATCCAGAATGAAACGCCAACAAAATCGCCAGCTTGTAAAAATAAACTCGTGTCGCTCATAAGAACTCCCTAAATAAATTAAATTAACAATAACTAACCATTAGTTATTAGTGAAAAAATATACCTTGAAAGATTATTAATTACCCTCGAATTAACAATGGTTTTTTTTGACCCTTTTTTAAAACAGGTTTTTGAGCTATTTAAAATGTAGAAACTAATAAAAAAAAGGGCCCTATTAGGGCCCTTTTAAAAATTACTTAACTTGCGTAATTCGATTATCAGTGAAACCTGAGTAACCTGGATTTGCCTTAATATAATCGACAACAACATCGGCTAGATCTGGACCAAAGTCATAGATATCTGTTGCAGACCTGAACATTTTATAACCATCACCACCAGCACGAATAAAGTTATTAGAAACCATACCGTATGTACCGTATAGATTCAGAGCACTAAAAGACCCATTACTCTCTTGGATTTCAATTGAAGTCACCCTTTCATTAGCAGGTTTTGACGCATCAAATGAGAAGCGCATTCCAGAAACTTGAGGGAATCGACCTGAGCCATCCTCAACCTGGCTCACACCATTTTCAATCGCTGCAAGTAACTGCTTACCCGTAACCTTGAAGGTTGACATTGTGTTTTGAAATGGAAGGATAGTCATTATCTCGCCCAATGTAACCTGCCCAGCATCAAGAGAGGCTCGAATGCCTCCTGAGTTTGCAAGAGCAATCGAATAACCTTTTTCCATTCCTGCCGCTCTCATTGCGTCCGTTATCATATTACCCATATCACATTCTTGAACTCGGCAAACAGCTCTATCGCCATTTAAAGAGCTAGAAACGTTTCCAACTAGAGTTTCTTTAAGATCTGTTATTGGCTTCTCTAATTCATCTAAGCGAGCAACTATTTGACTATTCTCATTGACAGAGCCGTCAATCGTAATTGGCTCACCTGTTGCAGAGATAACCTCACCTTCATCATCAAAGACAACTGAGAGCTCACCTAAGTATTTACCATAGGCATAAGCTTGTACAATTTGAGTGCCATTAACAACGGTTGGATAAGGTCCTTTTGCTCTATCGCTAATGTTTGATAGATAAGCATTATCATGACCACCAACAATTACATCAATACCTGTTGTGTTGGCTGCAATTTCTTTGTCAATTTCGTATGAAGAATGTGACATAAGTATGATTATGCCAACTCCAGCTGCTGTCAAAGAATCGACCTCAGCTTGCGCAGCAGTAATAGCATCCGTGAATATAATATTATCACCAGGACTCGAAATATCAACAACGTCCTCTGTAACAAGGCCTATCAGTCCAATTTTATGACCACTTCTCTCTATGACCGTTGATTTTTGAAGCTTACCCTTAAGTTCTGGCTCCATATCAACATTTGCATTTGCCATAAGCACTGGAAAGTTAACCGCATCCATAAATGCTCTTAAGGTTTCAGGGCCATCATCAAACTCATGGTTTCCAACAGTCATTCCATCGTAACCAAGTTTATTCATCATTTCTGCTGCAACCTTACCCTTATAAAGGTTATAGAAAAGAGTCCCTTGGAACTGATCACCACCGTCTAAAAGTACTGTATTTTCATGCCTTGAGCGTGCATCCTCAATTGCTGTAATTAGACGAGCGGAGCCGCCAAAACATTTTCCTTCAGCATTGTTCTCAGCAGAGCAATTATTATCGTACTTACTAATAGGCCTAAAACGAGCATGAAAATCATTTGTATGAAGTATTGTTAAGTTTAGAACCTTGTGACTTGCAGCTATTGACGATTGGCTAAAGAAGCCCAATGTAACAACAAAGCTCAAAAGCACACCTGGAATTATTTTTTGCAAACCTATTGAATGCATTTTGTATAAGTGTTTCAAAATTACTCTCCCCTGTAATTAAAAAAATAGTTGAGGTTATATTGTAATCCTATTTAATATATTATTTATCAAAATATTTATTATGGGTAGACTCATGCTCCAATGTAATTCAAAATAACAATGTATTATTTAAAAATCAATTAAAGCAATTAACGATGAAAAACAGCGAGAAAATTGAAAATAAACTACTAAAAAATCTAAAGCTATGCTCTTTACCACTGCCTCATAGAAGGAGCCTCCCTTTTGAATTCTATTGGCAGAATTCTATTTTTACACAAGAAAAAAAACGTATTTTTACAGATCAATGGCTGGGGTTAGGTCGGGCAGATAGATTGATGCTTCCGGGTGAATATGAAGCATTAGAGTTATGCGGTCAAGCACTTTTATTGATTCGTGATCAAGATAAAGCTTTGCGGTTATATGCAAATACCTGTAGGCATCGCGGCGCTAAGTTGTTAGAGGGTAACGGACAATGCCAAGCAATTAGTTGCCCTTTTCATGGCTGGACATATTCACAAGATGGAGTCCTAATTCACGCCAAAGAGATGGATAAAAATCCAAATTTTGATTTCTCAGAGCACTCACTGATTGAGTATGACCTAAAAGAAGTAGAAGGCTTTTTGTTTGCTTTTATTGGGAGTGAGTCAACAAATTTAGAGAAGCAGTTAGGCGATTTTGCAAAACTTCATAAGCCTTGGGCATTGAACGATCTTGTAACGACAAGGCGTCAAGCCTTTGAAGTGCAGTGCAATTGGAAGGCATTTTTAGATGTTTTTAATGAATACTACCACCTGAACAACGTGCACCCAACCAGCATCGATAATCTCTATTGGAAGCCTGAAGAGTCAGACATTACATCGGGTGACTATGCGAGTCAGTTTGGACTTACCTCTGGAACTGGCGCCCTACTTGAGGCCCAACAACTCAGCGCTTTACCAAAAATGACGAGTTTAACTGAGCCATGGAGCCTTGGAGCTCGGTATAGCTGGATTTTTCCAAATATGACTTTTGCAGCAAGCCAAGAGGCGATCTGGGTTTATGAAGCCACTCCAATCAGTTCAGAGCGCTGCCAAATACGTCAAAGCATTTGTTTTCCAAAAAGTACAACAGAGCTACCTGATTTTAATGAAAAGTCTCAGGCCTATTATCAGCGCCTTGATGACGCCATGAGTGAGGACATTATTGCTCTAGAGAATCAACATAAAGGGCTTCGAAATTCACCATCACTGCAGGGTCAATTTTCTCCTCTAATGGAAGAAAACGTTGCCTCATTTTGTAACTGGTATGCGACTAAGATGATTTAGACACAACACAAGTTTTTATTAATTCACAACTGTTAATTTTATCCAAAGCTATTCATTAACTTAATCCATGGTTTTTAGAATATTTATTTAAGGATGGTGATGTCCATTGCTTTAGAGTGCCGTCGTTTGGCTTATAAACTTCTACTTTTAATGGGTAACATTTTGCAGAATCGCTCGAATGGCTTGAACTACAATCACCACCAGGGCATGCAGACAAAGCACCTAGTAAATCTATTTCTGCGAAAAATTCAATAAAATCATCGGGCCTTACAGGGCTTGCCTTCATAAAGTACTGATGCGTTTCTTTTGTAAAACCTGTGCACATAAAAACATTAAGAACATCATGAACTTTCATTTCTATTTCAGAAATTTTTGCATGTTGATGATTAGACAGAGTTCTGCATAAATTTGAATGACAGCAGTAATGGTATTCTTCGTTATTCAAAGACATATGAGTGTATGGGTCACAACGCGTTCCAATAACGTCATGAACGCTTCCGCCGTCCTCATCCCAGCCATACCAATCTAGAGTGTCATGAGTAATTGTTGCCATCGGTCTTAGGAAAGGAAGATTTGAGTACAGCTTGTCACCTGTACTAACATGAGTTCCGTGGAGGGCTCTGGTTTTTCCACTGAAAAAGTGCTCACTAATATTGTCTCTATTCCACAGATTTAAATCTCCAACTTGCGGCCCTTCAACACTGACAATTCGAAAAAAATGACCCGCAGGAACTTCAAATGCTTTAGCATCCCTTGGAGGAATAATTATTGATTCAACAAGCTTCATTTTACTTCTTGCGTTGGCATAAAGACTTGAGTCGTGGGATGGTAAATTATCTATTGGGTAACAGATAACTGGCTTAATTGCACGCCGCTCTTGGGCATCACTTGGCTCTTGATTTTGCTTTATTGTTTTCATAAGTTATCTTACCTCTAAATCTAATGTTGTTTTGCTCAACCTCTCTACTCCATTAGAGCCAACAATGACAGTATGCCCCGGACACATTGCAAGCCTACTATCTCTGTTCATAATAATCATATGCAGAAAGAAGACCATATTTTCTTCAACCACCATGGAATTACCTTCGAATATCATCGGATAATCTACCCAAATTGGGGCATAGGCACAGCCCATTGTGTATCCACAGGCATTTAAGCGGTGATCTCTGTAGCCACCTCTATCCATGACATTTGAATGCGCTAAAAAGACATCACCCAACGTGTTGCCTGGAATTAAAGCATCTTCACACGCTTCAAGTGCTTGCGTTGCGACTCTATGCATGTCTTGGTGTTGCTCAGTTGCCTCTCCAATAATAACAGTTCGCATCATAGCGGCATGATACCTGCGGTAACACCCAGCCCATTCTAGTGTCATTTGATCAACCTCACTAAGGTGTCTTGGGCCAGAGTGATATCTACAAAGTAATGCATGCTCTCCAGAGCCAATTATAAATTCATTTCCAGCATAGGTACCTCCACCTTTAAACACAGCGCCTTGCATCGCAGCCAAAATATCGCCTTCAAAAGCACCAGAATGAGTCAATTCAATGCCCGCTTTGTACGCTTCATCTGCAAGAGTTGCTGCAGTCCTTATAAATTCAAGCTCTTTTTCACTTTTAATGTAGCGCAATTTATTAACCAAGTTTGATGCGTCGTCAAGCGAACAAAATCCTTTTAGTGCGCTATCTAAAAGTCGATAGTTGTGAGCAGTTAATCCCACACTGTCGTACTCAACTCCTAATTTTTTATTTTCACAGTGAAATTCTTTCAATAGAAGCTTTAAATTTTGAGCAGGATTCATTCCGGCTTCGTCTTTCCAAATCCTAATGTCATCAAGTATTGACGTTAACTCAGCTTGTGCAAGGTCTGGAGCCCTTGTGAGCAAAACCATTCTTCCGTCTACTCCAAGGTATAGGCATTGAAACATGGCATACCCAAAGCTGTCATAGCCACTCAGATAATACATACTCTCTTGGCGAAATATTAAAATGCCATCAAGGTTTTTCTTATTGAGTTCTGAAATAACATTCTTCTGTCTTTTTTTGAACTCTTCATTTGTAAAATGAATTGCCATAGTCTGACTCCAATTTTTAGAATTTTATGGTTTGTTTTGTTATATTAAAATAGGTTTTCCAAACCCTCCTCCTCCAGGAGTTTTTAAGACAAAAATGTCATCTTTGACCACTTCAATTTGTCCTTTCGTTTTTAATTTAGTAATGCTGTTATCTAAATGGATTACATAATTTTTTCCTAGGGCTCCAGAGTTTCCACCAGCCAAGCCATAAGGCGGAACTACTCTATGCCCGGTAATTATATTAACAGTCATCGGCTCTAAAAAGCGCAATCTTCGGTCAACCCCATCACCGCCACTTTTTAACCCACTGCCTCCAGAATTTTTTCTTATGCTAAAGGATTCAAGTCTTACAGGAAACCTCCATTCAAGAACTTCAGGATCCGTTAATCGAGAGTTAGTCATATGAGTGTGAACTGCGCTGCAGCCATCTTGATTGATACTAGCTCCTGAGCCGCCACAAATAGTCTCATAGTTTTGTACTCTGTCGTTTCCCCAGATAAAGTTGTTCATAGTTCCTTGAGATGCTGCAACAACCCCTAAAGCGCCAAGTAAAGCATCTACAATGTACTGTGATGTTTCGACGTTTCCTGCAATCACTGCTGCTGGGTATTCTGGGTTAATCATGGAGCGCTTTGGAATAATTAGATTTAATGGCTTGAGGCAACCTGCATTTAGAGGAATATCATCATCCACAAGGCAACGAAAAACATACAAAACTGCTGCATAACAAATCGCACTTGGAGCGTTGTAATTGCCGGGGTGCTGTTCACTAGTCCCAGTAAAATCGATCGTAGCACTTCGCTCTATTTTGTCAACGCTTATTGCAACTGAAACCTGATTCCCATCATCCATTTTGTAAGTAAAGCTGGAGTCACTAAGAACATCTAAGACTCTTCGAACAGACTCTTCAGCATTATCTTGGACATGTTTCATATAAGCATGGACAACACCTAACCCATAATTTTTAATAACTTTTAATAGCTCTTGGGATCCCTTTTCAGCTGCCGCTACTTGCGCCTTTAAATCTGCGATATTTTGTTGAATATTGCGCGCTGGATATTCCCCTGAGCTAAGTAAATCATAGATTTCTTTTTCAAGGAAGACACCTTTTGAGACTAAAGTAAAGTTGTCAATTAAAATTCCTTCCTCTTTAACATGACTCGAATTTGCTGGAGCAGAGCCAGGGACTGTGCCCCCAATATCGGCATGGTGGCCACGCGTTGCAACATAAAAAATTACCTTTTCACTGTTTTCATCATAAACTGGCTTAATAAGAGTGATGTCCGGCAGATGAGTTCCTCCGTTATAAGGGGCATTGATCAAAAATGCATCGCCTCGACTCATAGTGTCGAAATTTTCACGAATAATTGTTTTAATGGACTCGCTCATTGAGCCCAGATGAACGGGGACATGTGGCGCATTAGCGACAAGATCGCCTGTTGGCGAAAACAAAGCGCACGAAAAATCTAAGCGCTCTTTAATATTTACGGAGGAGGCGGTGTTTTCAAGTACTGTGCCCATCTGCTCAGCAACGCTCATGAATAGGTTGTTAAAGATCTCTAGCATTACTGGGTCCACATTAGTACCAATCGCACTCGCCCTTTTTATTTTTTCAGTCCTCTCTAAGATGAGATCATTTTTATCATTAAGGCATCCTTGCCAGCCTGGCTCAATTACGATTGTTGAGGTCGATTCAATAATAACAGCCGGTCCAAAAATTAAGTCATTAGAAGCAATATCGCTACGGTTGTAAAAAATAGTTTGTTGTGTTTCACCGCCTATAAAAACATCATTTGAGGTTAGGGTTTTAGTCTTTAATGCTTGGATAGGTATCTCCTCTAAATCAAACTGCTCACTCTGGCATGAAACTTCAACCTGAATAGATTCAATGATGAGTGTTTTTTCTGGAGATATAAACCCAAAGCGAGCTTTATGGGTATTTTCAAAGCTCGACTTCATGGATTTGTAGTCATCAAATCTTACAGCTAAAGAGCTATCAGAGTCCTTGTATCGAAGGTACACACGATCAAAGTAGACAAACAACTTTTCGTTTAGATTTTGAGAAATCAATTCTTTTTTTCCAGAATTCTCTAGCTCTTTAAAGCTTATTGAAAGAGAGTTAATGATCTCCTCATCTAGAACCAATTCAACTGCCAAATCATTAATTGTGCTGCTGTCAGCAAGCCCTATACCGTAGGCAGATAAAACGCCGGCATATCGGTGAAGATGGATCTGCTTTATCCCAAGACTGTCGGCAACTAGACAGGCGTGCTGACCCCCTGCCCCGCCAAAACAAGAAAGGGCATAGTCGCTTACATCATACCCACGCTGAACAGATATTTTTTTAATTGCATTTGCCATACTTTCAACTGCAATCGACAAGAATCCTTCTGCGACCTCCTCTGGAGAAATCAGCTTATTTGTTGACAAAGAGATCTCTTTAGCAAGAGCTTTAAATTTTTTAAAGACAATCCTTGAATCAAGCTTTTGATTTGCATTTGGTCCAAAAACTTTTGGAAAGAAATCTGGACTCAGCTTACCAATCATTACGTTGCAATCTGTGACGGTTAAGGGGCCACCATTTCGATAACAAGCTGGGCCTGGGTTCGCGCCTGCAGAATCTGGTCCAACTCTATACCTCGAACCATCAAAGTTAAGAATTGAGCCGCCTCCTGCAGCAACAGTATTAATTAGCATCATCGGAGACCTAAGCCTAACACCAGCAACTTCAGTTTCAAGGGTTCTTTCATACTCACCGTTGTAGTGACAAACATCGGTTGATGTGCCGCCCATATCAAAACCAATCAGTTTATTAAGCCCCACCTTTTCACCCGTCTTAACCATACCAACAACCCCGCCAGCGGGCCCAGATAAAATTGCATCCTTCCCCTGAAAGTAGTTTGCATCTGTGAGGCCACCATTTGATTGCATAAATTTTAACTTTCCAGAGTCGTTTTTATCAGATCCTAGAGCGTTTTTAACCTGAGCAACATAACGACGAAGGATAGGTGAAAGATACGCATCAACCACTGTTGTGTCACCTCTTGGAATAATCTTCATCAGAGGGCTTACGTTATGGCTCACTGAAATTTGCTTAAAACCAATTTCTTTTGCAATAAGCTTTAATTTATTTTCGTGATCTTGATAGCGATAGCCATGAAGCAAAACAATAGCTATTGATTTATAACCTTCATTAAAAGCGCTTTTTAGTAATTTTTCAGATTTAAGTGTGTCAAGTTTTGTGAGAATTTTGCCGTTAACATCAACCCTCTCTTCAATCTCAATAATTTTTGAGTAGAGCATGTCTGGAAGATTAATGTCAAGTGAAAATAGTTTTGGCCTTTGTTGGTAGCCTATTCGCAAAATATCTGCAAACCCATTCGTAATTGCCAGTAATGTATTCTCTCCTTTTCGTTCTAGAAGCGCATTAGTTGCAACTGTTGTACCCATTTTAATTGACTCAATATTGTCTATTGGGATGACATCACCCTCTTTTAATCTTAATAAATCTCGAATGCCTTGAATTGCAGCATCTTGGTATTGCCTTGCGTTTTCAGATAAAAGCTTATGAGTAATAATTTTGCCAGCTGGGTTGCGCCCGATAATATCGGTAAATGTGCCACCCCTATCAATCCAGAATTGCCATTTTGTATTTTTGAAGGGTTTTTTACTGTGCATAAACTATCTTGAAATATACAAATTCTATGTAAATTAATAATAGCCTAAATACATCAAAGATAATTTTGAATTTGATTGACATATAAAAAAGTATAAGGCCTTATTTATTCAAAATTTATAATTAACTCTGTAGCGCTTAAGTTGAATTAATATCATATAGTAAAAGTTATTGGTGGTAAAAAGTAGTTTTAATAGGCTTCAAATCAAAAATGAAATACAGAGATTTTTCAGATACTGGATGGAAAACATCAGAAATTGGCTTAGGTTGTTGGGCTATCGGTTCTGAGTGGGGAGAAGTATCACCTAAAGATGCGAGAGAAGTGTTAAAAACCTCTCTTGACAATGGGGTAAACTTTTTTGATACTGCAGATGTTTATGGGGATGGAAGAAGTGAAAAGTTTGTTGGTGAGCTTATAAATTCCACGTCAGAAAAAATATTTGTTGCGACAAAATCTGGAAGGCGCTTAAACCCTCATACTCCTGAAGGGTACAACTTTAAAAACATTGAAAAATTTATTGATAGATCTCTAATTAACTTAAGGGTAGATTGTATTGACCTGCTTCAATTACATTGCCCTCCAAGTGAAATTTGTCCTAAAAAAGAAACCTATGAAATGATGGATGAGTTCGTTAAGCTCGGAAAAATAGCCAACTATGGTGTTAGCGTTGAAAAAGTCTCCGAGGCGATGGATGCAATACAATTTCCGAACGTGAAAAGCATTCAAATTATATTCAATATATTTAGACAAAAACCTGCTGAAATATTTTTTAAAGAGGCCGCAAAGAGAGGCGTTGGAATTATTGCAAGAGTACCTCTAGCAAGTGGTCTTTTGACTGGAAAAATGAATTTAAGATCAAAATTTCCTTCAAATGATCATCGAAACTACAATATTAATGGTGATGCTTTTGATGTTGGTGAGACTTTCTCTGGGGTAAGCTTCAAGAAAGGGCTAGAAGCTGTTGAAAGACTAAAAAGCTTAATTCCAGATAATTATTCATTAACAGACTTGGCTTTAAAGTGGATTTTAATGCACGATGAAGTTAGCGTTGTTATCCCAGGAGCAAAAAACAAATCACAGGCCCTAATGAACCTAAAAGCATCAGATCTTAAAGAAATCTCATCTTTACTGCCTGCTATTAATGCTGTTTATGATGATCTGATTAAGGCTGATATTCATAGCCGTTGGTAATTTTTACTCAATAAGACAAGCGTTAAAAATTTACTAAACAACAAATGGATCTCTGTTATGCCAATTAAAGACAAGTTCGTCATGTCAGAGTGGTTTATTTAACTACTGAGTCTCCTTCTATAGCGTTATCTTCCTTCATTAGGATTGGCCTTCCATCTGGAGTACTTAAGGGAATAATTTTTCCGTTGTAGCGAGCACAAAGCGTTGGGCTGTTTTGCTTTTTATTTCCCAAATTCACCTCTAAATCCACCAAAACCAATTCAGCATCTAAAACCTCTAAAACCTTCATATTCTCTCCTTTGTTAGATGAAGTCCGTTGAAACAGCGAGAACTGCAATACCAAGTAAAGCGACAGTTTGTAAGACCATAAGTGCGATTGATTTTCCGCCTAGCTCCATCATCGACTTAAGTGATGTGGAAACGCCAAGCCCTGCAATAGCGAACACTAAAAACCATTGCGAGACATCGGCAAGAAACCCCGTTAGCATTTGAGGTATGAATCCGATGCTATTTACAATCAAGCATAAGGCAAAGCCAAGGGCAAACCATGGGAATGCTTTAGGGCTAATAGTACCAAGCTCATCATCACCCTTTAATAAAAGCGCAATAATAATAACAATGAACGGTAGCATTGAAATTCTCAGTAGCTTAATAAAGGTAGCTACATCACCAGTCTCATTAGACACGGCATAGCCAGCGCCGACTACCTGCGCAACATCGTGGATGGTTGCGCCAATAAGGATTCCAATCTCAACGTCACTGAAGCCCCCTACTGAAAACAAAATAGGATAGGCAATCATCGCAAAGGTTGAGAGCGCTGTTACGCAGACAACGACAAATAAAGTATCACGATGCCTATCTTTCCAATTAGGGAGGACGGAGGCAACAGCGAGCGCTGCAGCTGCGCCGCAAATTGAGACAGCGCACGCGGTTAAAAGTCCAAAAAGATAACGCCTACCCATCAACTTCGCGATGAACCAACTAATTGCAATCGATGAAAGCACAAGAATTGGAACAAGTAAAAGTACATTCGTACCAAGACCTAAAATTTGATCAAGCGTAACTCTGAAGCCTAATAATGCAACACCAAAGCGAAGAATTTTTTTACTTGAGAACTCTATGCCTGGAGCGCAGCGCTCATCGGTTGCTAGAAAGTTAAAGGCAATACCAATTAGGAGTGCAAAGAGCATCACTGGGGCTTTGTAGTGAAGGCTTAGAAATCCTGCTGCTGCGGCTATTGTCCCAACAACAATTAGGCCAGGGAAAAGCCCATTAAGTCGATCTTGTAATTTAATAATCAAGGAATTCATTTAGAAAGGTATTTAAGGTAATTGATACGGCGAGTCATTTTAAATCAATATAGATCTAAAGTGGCGCTATGGTTTTTTAATTAATCACCCTGCAAATAAATATTAACTCTCTTCTTTTAAAGCCTTATCCAGTCTACTTAGTGAGCCGGGATTCCAGTCAGAATTATGAGTGTCTGACTCTTCAGACCTTGCATTGGTAGCCATTATTGCTTTTTCTTGCAATGATAATTTCTTTTTCTTCTTGGTTTTTAGTTCTTCATTCTGTTTTTTCATAGTTCTATCCGCTAGTTGAAGTAAAGCCATTACTCATCAATTGTACTCTTTTTGATGTTTGTTGTATTTCATGTTTTTATTCTTAATAGAATGTGTTCAAATTAACACAGAGTTATATTTTTAGTTTCTATTATTTGGATGAAGTCAAATGGCCTACGTAGTAACCGATGGATGTATCAAATGTAAGCACCTAGATTGTGTTGAGGTGTGCCCAGTAGATTGTTTCTACGAAGGTGAAAACACGCTAGTTATTAACCCGGATGAGTGCATTGATTGTGATGTCTGCGTTCCAGAGTGTCCAGTTGAGGCTATATTGCCTGATACTGATCCTGTTGGCGTTAAATGGTTAGAGTTCAATAGAAAATACAGCACTGAGATGAATTGGCCAGTTATTACTGAAAATAGTGGTCCAGACCCTGAGCATGAAAAATATCACCCGGATAATTTTCCAGATGGAAAGATGCATCTATTTTCTGAAAAGCCCGGGAAAGGTGATTAATTATGTTTGGACAAGACAAATCTTTGCTCTCTTTTGTATTTATGGGGTAGATTAAACCATAATATTTTTAAGTTTATCGCTCTAATAATCTTCAATTTATTCAACTAAAATTCATTTATCAAAAACATCTTTGTTTTCCTATTTACTCAGATTGGTATAACGAATTTCTAATTCAATTAAACTGGGACAACTATTATTATCATATATATGTAAACATATATATCTATTATTGATAGAATGTTATAATATGTAAATATAAAAAAATGAAATGCAGTGCCAGTTATGAAATTTAATATTTGGTAATGTATTTACAAAGTTTTAATAAGGTGAAAGGCCGCGTCACACAAGGACGAAAATTATGAAAATTGGAGCTCTTAAAGAAACCTCTTCAGGTGAACAGCGTGTTGCCTTAACTCCAGATAGTGCAATTAAGCTAAAAAAGCTTGGTCATGAGTGCCTGGTAGAATTGGGTGCTGGTATTGCAGCTGGCTTTATTGATAAGCAATATGAAGATGTAGGCGTTGAGATCTGCAAATCTGGTGAAGCGCTTATAAAGGCAAGTGATGTAATTGTTAAGGTTCAGCCGCCAAGTGAATCTGAAATCAAAAGACTTTCATCCTCCAAGACACTAATCTCTTTTTTCTATCCAGGCGCCAATGAAGCGTTAATGGAAATGGCTAA
The DNA here is from genome assembly GCA_905182815.1 of uncultured Candidatus Thioglobus sp. GTDB lineage: Bacteria > Pseudomonadota > Gammaproteobacteria > PS1 > Pseudothioglobaceae > Pseudothioglobus. The sequence goes on along the minus strand of CAJJCX010000001.1, from coordinate 341,125 downwards.
AGCTAAAGAGGCTAGCGTTATTGCTATGGATATGGTGCCGCGCATTAGTCGCGCCCAAAAAATGGATGCATTATCTTCTATGGCCAATATTTCCGGCTATCGCGCAGTGATTGAGGCGGGTAACAACTTTGGCCGCTTTTTTACTGGACAGATGACAGCAGCCGGTAAAGTACCCCCAGCAAAGGTCTTAGTAGTTGGCGCCGGTGTTGCTGGACTCGCAGCAATTGGCACCTCTACCTCTCTTGGTGCTATCACCTATGCATTTGACGTTCGCCCAGAAGTTGCCGAGCAGGTAGAGTCTATGGGCGCTGAATTTGTTTTCTTAGATTTTGAAGATGAACAGAACAATAGCACCTCAACTGGAGGTTACGCTGCTGTATCTTCGCCTGAATTTACTAACGCTCAATTAGCCAAGTTCCGAGAGATTGCGCCTGATATGGATATTGTGATTACTACCGCTTTAATTCCTAATCGAGAAGCGCCTGAGCTTTGGACTAAGGATATGGTTGCCAGTATGAAACCTGGCTCAGTGATAGTGGATCTGGCTGCTGAAAAAGGTGGAAATTGCAAGCTTACTGTTATAGATGAGCGCATTGTTACAGATAATGGCGTAATTATTATTGGTTATACAGATTTTCCAAGCCGGATGGCCGCTCAGGCGAGCACTCTTTATGCCAGTAATATTCGCCACATGATTGATGACTTGACTCCCAACAAAGATGGAGTGATAGTTCATGATATGGAGGATGACGTTATCCGCGGCGCAACGGTCGTTCACAATGGAGAGATTACTTTTCCTCCTCCACCTCCAAAAGTACAGGCTATTGCCGCTATTCAAAAAGCAAGGGTTCCAGATAAAACCCCTGAAGAGGTTCGAGCTGATGAGGTTGTAGCCTTTAAAAAACAGACTAAAAACCAAGTTATATTACTTTTTGTTGGAGGCGCATTGTTATTCTTAGTTGGAAGCTATGCACCAGCAAGTTTTATGCAGCACTTTATTGTTTTTATCTTATCTGTTTTTGTTGGTTTTCAAGTGATTTGGAATGTTAGCCACTCTCTTCATACGCCATTGATGGCTGTGACCAATGCGATTTCATCAATCATAATATTGGGAGCAATACTTCAGATAAACTCATCCAGCTCTATAGTCATGGTTCTTGCTGCGATATCAGTGTTTTTTGCGGGCATTAATATATTTGGTGGCTTCCTTGTAACCAGGCGCATGCTTGCCATGTTCCAGAAATCTTAATGAGGCTGGCGTCATGGAAATAGGCTTTACTTCTGCTGTTTACGTTCTTGCAGCGGTGTTATTTATTCTATCACTTGGCGGGCTGTCTGGTCAGGAAAGCGCAAAGCGCGCGGTCTGGTATGGTATTACTGGAATGGCCTTAGCTGTATCTGCCACCCTACTAGGTCCTGGATTAGGGCATTGGTGGCTCTCACTGGCTCTGATTGCAGCAGGTGGCTTGATAGGTTACCTTTTAGCGTCGAAAGTAGGGAATGACTGAAATGCCAGAGTTAGTTGCTGGTATGCATGCTTTGGTTGGACTTGCCGCGGTATTTGTGGGCTTTAACACTCATTTTGAACTGGTTAATATTGCCTCTATGGATGATACTGCCAAGAAAATGCTTGAAGGGTTTTCAGGGCTACTTGCTAAAAAGTCAGTGGTAGAGATAAACATTCTTCGTGTTGAGACAGCTTTGGGTATCTGGATTGGCGCTGTTACTTTTACAGGCTCAGTGATTGCTTATAGCAAGCTAGCAGGCAAAGTAACTTCAGAAGCTATCAAACTTCCTGGGGGTCACTTTCTTAATGCAACTGCAGCTATTGTGTCAGTATTGTCTGTAGCTTGGTATTTAAATTCTGGTGAGTTATTGTCGATGATCATTCTGATGGTCATGGCTTTATTTATTGGTTATCACCTTATCATGGGTATTGGTGGTGCAGACATGCCGGTAGTGGTATCGATGCTGAATTCATATTCAGGTTGGGCTGCTGCTGCGATTGGATTTAGTCTTGGTAATGACCTTTTGATTGTTGTTGGAGCTTTAGTAGGATCATCAGGCGCTATTTTATCCTACATCATGTGTAAAGCCATGAATCGGTCCTTTGTGAGCGTAATTCTTGGTGGCTTTGGTGGTTCATCTGGTCCTCAAATGGAGATTAATGGAGAGCAGGTCGCTATTGATGTAGACGGTGTTGCCTCTGTATTAAATGAAGCTGAAAGTATTATAATAATCCCAGGTTACGGTATGGCTGTTGCCCAAGCTCAACAATCAGTGTCTGAATTAGCTCGTAAGTTAATAGCTCAGGGAAAAAATGTTCGCTTTGCAATCCATCCAGTAGCTGGTCGCTTGCCAGGTCATATGAATGTTCTTCTAGCGGAGGCGCGGGTACCTTATGACATCGTTATGGAGATGGAGGAGATTAATGATGACTTCCCAGATACCGATGTGGCTATTGTAATTGGATCTAATGACATTGTGAATCCAGCTGCTCAAGAAGACCCAAACAGCCCAATTGCAGGCATGCCTGTATTAGAATGCTGGAAGGCTAAACAAGTGTTTGTCTCCAAACGGGGTCAGGGAACTGGCTATTCTGGCATCGAAAATCCTTTATTCTTTAAGGAGAATGCAAGAATGTTCTACGGGGATGCAAAAGAATCTATCGATAAACTCTTGCCCTTGATCGACTAATTAAATAAGAACTATTTATAATCTAGAATTTGAGAAACAACTAACCCTCTATAGCCCCTTTCTATAAAATGATATATCAATTATTGATATAAATTCTACTCACTAATATTTTTTTAAACAACTAAGGATTGTATTGTGAAAGCATTAGTTAAAAGCCACTCAGAGAAAGGGATTTGGCTTGAAGACGTACCCATGCCAGAGGTAAGCAGTAACGATGTGCTCGTCAAAGTTCAGAAAACTGCAATTTGTGGTACTGACATACATATTTATAATTGGGATGCATGGGCAAAAAAAACCATATCTGTGCCAATGACAACAGGTCATGAATTTGCTGGAGTTATAGCTGAGTTAGGTGAAAGTGTTGTTGGATTAAAGGTTGGTGATCTGGTTTCTGCTGAGGGTCATATAGTTTGCAATCGATGCCGTAACTGTCTAGGTGGACGCAAACACCTGTGTCCTAATACTGTTGGGATTGGAGTTAATCGAGAAGGATCTTTTGCAGAGTATGTATCGGTTCCAGCAGAAAATGTATTTAAACCAAGTGTCAAAATTTCAGCGGACTTACTAGCCTGTTTCGACCCTTATGGGAATGCAGTTCATACCGCGCTTTCATTTGATATGGTGGGAGAGGATATTTTAATAACTGGTGCAGGTCCAATTGGAATTATGGCTGCAATGGTTGCTGCTCATCAGTGGTGCTCGTAATATAGTAATTACTGATTTAAATGAATACCGCCTTAATTTAGTTAAAAAAATCTTACCAAAAGTAATCACTGTTAATGTTGAAAAAAATCAAATCACGAAAGAATTAATGGAAAGTTTAGGTATTTTTGAAGGCTTTGATGTTGGCTTTGAAATGTCAGGCTCCCCTCAGGCATTTGGGGAGATGCTTAATAAAATGATTAATGGCGGCAAGGTAGCAATGCTAGCCATCATGCCTTCGGGTTCTGGTATTGATTGGGACTTGGTTGTATTCAAAGGGCTTACATATAAAAGGTATTTATGGTCGTGAGATTTTTGAGACTTGGTATAAAGGCTCTATGATGGTACAAAGTGGGCTCCCACTTGAAAAAATTATTACCCACCATTACCACTACACTGACTTCCAGAAGGGTTTTGATGTAATGTGTTCAGGCCAATCTGGCAAAGTCATCCTCAATTGGGAAGATTAATTTAAGGAATTTTAATGAGTTTTAAAAGTGCAAAAGTGAGCTTAGAAAAAGATTTAAATGCCATTAAAGAGGCAAGTTTATGGAAAACTGAACGCGTCATTGCATCTGATCAAAAAAACCAAATTACACTTGAAGGTGGCACTGATGTGATCAATATGTGCGCGAACAATTATCTTGGTTTAGCAAACCATTCTGAGGTAATTCAAGCAGCCAAAGATAGTTTTAGTGACTGGGGTTTTGGCTTGTCATCTGTCCGCTTTATTTGCGGTACTCAGAGCATCCATAAAAAACTTGAACACAAGGTTAGTGAATTTCTTGGCATGGAAGATACGATTCTCTATGCAGCTTGTTTTGATGCCAATACAGGACTCTTTGAAACAATTTTGTCTAAGGACGATGCGGTTATATCTGATGAACTCAACCATGCTTCAATCATTGATGGTGTTCGTCTTTGTAAGGCCGCTCGATTTCGTTATAAGCACAATGATATGACTGATCTTGAGGCAAAACTAATTGAAGCTAAAGAGAGTGGAGCTAGACGTATTCTAATTACAACTGACGGTGTTTTTTCGATGGATGGCACTATTGCGCAGCTCGACAAAATATGTGATTTGGCTGATAAGTATGATGCTATGGTCCATCATGATGACTGTCATGCGACTGGCTTTATAGGAAAGACAGGCCGTGGAGTTCATGAATATTGTGATGTGATGGACCGTGTTGATATTATTACTGGAACCTTTGGCAAAGCGCTTGGTGGTGGCTCGGGTGGTTTCACCTCAGGTCGTCAAGAAATCATTGATATGTTGAGGCAAAGCTCCAGACCCTATTTATTTTCAAATACTGTCGCGCCTTCGATATGCGCAGCCTCGATAAAAGTATTAGAGATGCTTTCAAACTCTACAGAACTGAGAGATCATCTAGAAAAGAATACGAATTACTTTCGTCAAGGTATGCAAGAGGCAGGCTTTAATGTAGATGATGGCGTTCATCCAATTGTTCCAGTCATGTTAGGTGATGCTAAATTAGCACAAAAGATGTCAGTCAAACTTCTAGAAAAGGGGATTTATGCAATTGGTTTTTTCTTTCCTGTAGTGCCAAAAGGCAAAGCAAGAATCAGAGTACAAATATCAGCGGGACATACTAAAGGTGATTTAGATAAAGCAATTGAAGCTTTTTCCTCTACTTATAAGGATTTATCAAATTAAAGAAAAATAATTAATCGGTACTGAACTCGACTAACTATTAATAATAGTCGCTCTCTCAGATCAAACGATGTTTGGACTTTAGTCTCAGTTAACATATAATCCTATTATGAAAAAACTACCCCTACTTCTGCTCTCACTATTCTTTCTTAATTCCCCTGCAGTTCTTGCAGTCCATTTTGCAAATTTCGAAGTTGTAGATATAAGCCTTGGGGACAGTCTGCTCGACTTTATGAGTGAAGATGAAATTCTTGATGGGATTGAGAAATACAAAGATTTAAATAGATATTCTTATCTCAATGAACCAAATAAATTCTTGGAAATCATAGTACCGAGAGAGAAAAATATATATGACAAAGCCTCAGTTTTTATTAAGAATACTATACCAAACAACTATACGATATATGCTATCAGAGGTTACAAGGATTACATAGAGGACTTTGATGCCTGCATTAAACAAAGAGATACAATTGCAAAAATCATAACCGGTATGTTTACAGATTTAAAAACTGCTAAATCAATAGAAGAAAATAACCAAGGCATTAATGATTATTTCACTCTTAATGATTTAAACGCAACTATTGATATTTATTGTCAAGACCTTAAAGAAACTTATAGACTTAAAAACGGTTTTACTGAAGGTCTTGTTTTCGCTATTCATAATGAAGAGTTTCGCGAATGGCGACTAAATTACAAGTAAATCAGCGATGGTGACAGAGTAAGTATGGTGGAGGATGTGGGATTCGCTAAAGCCTATAGCCCTTATATAAAGGTTTATTAAATTTCTTAATTAATTCTACTCACAATAATAAATTAATTGTAAAAAATGAAATTTTGACGCTAGTTCAAGTTATTATTCAATCCTAGTATTAAGAGGTAATAGAACATAATGAAAGATAAGTTAAACGAAAGGCTACATTGGACTACAACAGTTACAGAAAAACTAATGCTTGGTGGCATAGGTGTATTAACTGTTGTAGCCGCTGCCAACGAAGTATGGGGTATGTGGTTACTACAAAATATTGAACTAGCAGACTTATTTTTGCTATTCATTTATACAGAAATTGTAGGCATGGTTGGTGCTTATTATATTAGTAATAGAATACCAGTAACACTTCCAATTATTATTGCAATGACGGCCTTGTGTAGATTGATTATATTACACAGTAAAGATGCTGACCCTTGGGTATTAATAGCAGAAGCAGGTGCTATCGTTTTATTAGCAGGAGCAGCCTATGTTATGAGTGCTAAAGAAAAACTAAGTTTAGAAAAGAAGATACAAAAGGAGAAACAAAAGGAGTTATAGTGGAAAAACAATGAAGAAGCTATTTCAAATATTAGAAATTACTATTAAATCAAGCTTTTTTATAAAAATAAAGCCTTGATATCGTTACCTTTTTTATGGTCTCCGGAAACTCCCTTTTTATGGAGTACGAAAACCCCTTAATTTATTCAAGAAATATGGTGGAGGGAGAGGGATTCGAACCCTCGATACCGTGAGGTATACACGCTTTCCAAGCGTGCGCGATCGACCACTCTGCCATCCTCCTAAACTTTTGGTATTTTATACTTTAGACGACTCGATCATTGCCTCTAATTGCTCATCTTCAATACGAGTCATTAGCGGTTTAAATTTATTGATGTGATGACTTGTCAGTGGGCTCTTAATAGTCATCCCAGTTCAGTGAGTCAATATTAAGAAACTCCTCTGAACTCTTAGCCATCTCTGGAAGCACGGGCTTAAGATACGTCATCAAAACTCTAAACAGGTTAATCGCTAGAGACGTTACCTCGTGGACCTCTTGCGCCTTACCCTCTTCTTTTGCAAGCTGCCAAGGCTTCTTCTCATCAATGTACTGATTTGCTTTGTCCGCAAGCTTCATAATTGAGCGCATAGCGTGTCCAAAGTTTCTAGCCTCATAATGTGCTGCAATTTCTAGGGCCAGCGGCTACAAACTCATCATAGAGCTCCTGCTCGATGCATTGAGCGGACAGCTCTTTATCATACTTCTTAACAACGAAGAAGCGCTTCTTGAGGCGATGTTTACGACCTTGCCCACAATGTCTGAATTAACGCGCTGCTTAAAGTCTTCAAGGTTTAAGTCAATGTCATCAATCTTAGAAGATAGCTTATAGGCATAGTAATAACGAAGACACTCTGGATTAAGAGTCTCTAAGTAAGTCCTTGCCTGAATAAAGGTTCCACGTGATTTACTCATCTTTTGACCGTTGACCGATAAGAAGCCATGAGCAAAGATTGCGTTCGGCGTTCTAAAGTTTGAGCCCATTAATGTGGCAGGCCAAAATAGCGCATGGAAGTAAACAATGTCCTTACCAATGAAGTGATAAAGCTCAGTATCAGAGCCTTTAGCAAAGAAGTCATCAAACTCAAGGTCACTGTTATCACACAGCTTTTTAAAGCTTGCCATATAACCAATTGGCGCATCAAGCCAGACATAGAAGTACTTGTCCTCAGTTCCTGGAATTTGAAAGCCAAAGTAAGGCTTATCTCTAGAAATATCCCACTGCTGAAGGCCTTGCTCAAACCATTCTGCTAATTTATTGCTGACCTCATCTTGGAGGTGTCCAGCATTTGTCCATTCCTTTAATTGCTGTTCAAACTGAGGCAAGATCAAAGAAATAGTGCTCAGACTCTTTTTCAATTGGGACTGCGCCAGAAACAACCGACCTAGCATTTTTAAGCTCTGTTGTTGAATAAGTTGCGCCGCATACCTCACAGTTATCACCGTACTGATCATCAGCGCCGCACTTAGGGCATTCGCCTTTAATAAAGCGGTCTGGTAGAAACATTTCTTTTTCAGGGATCATAGGCCTGAGATATAACGCGGGTCTTAATAAAGCCTGAATCTTTAAGGCGAGAATAGATCAGCTCTGAGTAATGACGATTCTCCTCAGAGTGCGTCGAGTGGAACTGACTGAAGTTAACATTAAAATCTTTAAAGTCTGCCTGGTGGCGCTCACTAACCCCAGCAATTAACTCTTCAGGATCAATCCCCATCTCATCTGCCTTGAGCATAATTGGGGTTCCGTGGGCATCATCTGCGCACACATAATGACACTCATTACCCTGCATTTTTTGAAACCGAACCCAGATATCTGTCTGAATGTATTCAAGCAAGTGCCCTAAATGAATCTCACCATTGGCATAAGGCAGAGCTGAAGTAACAAGTATTCTTCGTTTGGTCATAATTTGTTATCAATAATCCCAATATTATTAAGGATTCCTAAGATAGTTGTACGATAAAATAGCGCTATTTTACCGACTGAGGTCACCAAATTGACAAATTTAACTGAAGACTCAATACAAAAAATTCTTAGCACTGTTATCGATGTTCATACAGGCTTAGACCTTGTTTCATCTGAGAACGTTAAAAATATCTCTATTGACGATGAGATAGTGAACGTTGAACTTCTACTTAAATATCCTGCGATTAACTATCATGAAGACCTTAAAGGTTCAGTCGAAGAAGCGCTCTCAAAGGAAGGCGTTAATTACTCAAATATTTCTATCAAGTCAAAAATAGCGGCTTATGCGGTTCAAGGCGGAGTCCTGCGCTGCCAGGAGTTAAAAATATTATTGCTGTTGCCTCAGGCAAGGGCGGCGTTGGAAAGTCAACGACTGCTGTTAACATTGCGCTCTCTCTTCAGTCTGAAGGCGCAAACGTTGCCTCCTCGATGCGGACATTTATGGCCCCTCTCAGCCGCGCATGCTAGGCGTTAAAGATCTTAGGCCCGAAGAGTCTAAAGAAGGTAATATGAAGCCAGTTCTGGCGCATGGCATTCAGGCAATGTCTATTGGGTTTTTAGTTGAAGAAGCCTCTCCTATGGTATGGCGCGGCCCGATGGTAACTCAGGCCTTAGAGCAGCTTTTAAAGAACACAGAATGGGAAGATGTGGACTACATGATTGTTGACCTTCCACCAGGAACGGGTGACACTCAGCTAACGCTTATCTCAAAAAATTCCTGTGAGCGGAGCGGTCATTGTTACAACGCCTCAAGACATTGCGCTTATTGACGCTCAGAAAGGTTTAGCGATGTTCGAAAAAGTAAATATTCCAATATTAGGTATCGTTGAAAATATGTCGATTCATATTTGCTCAAACTGTAATCACGCTGAAGAGATTTTTGGTAATGGCGGCGGCGAAGCGAATGGCGGCTAGCTCTAATACGAAGTTTCTTGGAGCGCTTCCACTTAAACTAGAAATCAGAACTGATGTTGATGAAGGTACTCCTAGTGTTGCTAAAGATCCAGAGAGTAAAGTCTCAATGATGTATCAGGAAATTGCAAGGAATGTTGCTGCGACATTGTCGCTTCAAAGCGAGTCAATTGGGGCTTTTCCAAAGATTACAATTGAGTAAGAGATTATAAATTAACTAACCTCTCACTTTATTGGGAGAGGTTAGTGACAAGCCTTATTAAACTTCTTTAAGCGCCAGTAATTATAGGGCCAAGGCGCTAAAAAACCGACTAAAAGCATTAAAGGGATCGCAAAATAATTTAGGCCCAAGACGCCGCCTGTAAAAACCAAGTCTGTAAACATCATCGCGACTTCCATCATCAGCATTGAAATAAAAGACATCCCTAGCGCCGTTTTTAAGGCGTTTGCAAAATCAAAATTTGACCTGATAAGAATGATCGTCTCCAAGATGACACTGGTTATTAGGCCATTAATAAGAGGCAGCGCTGCAAATAAGTACCAAACAGTACTATAAAGAACGAGGTCACTCGTGATGCCAGAGTAGCTGAAATAGGCCAATGTCGCAAATTCACCAGTAGCACAGCCAATGAGGCACCACTTTGTATTATTGGCGCTTTTTGCCCACGTATGCTTACAAGCCCAAAAACCGTCATTAATTTTATCTAAAAACATAAGTACTCTCTTTTTTAAAGTTTAGTGATTTTCTGACACCTGATTAATCGTGTACCTTGGTATTTCAATAACTAAATCTTCTTCTGAAACAATAGCCTGACAAGAAAGCCTTGAGTCAGGGTCAAGCCCCCAGGCTTTATCAAGAAGGTCATCTTCGATTTCATCAGACTCTTCAATTGAGTCAAAACCCTCTCGAACGTATATATGACATGTTGTGCAGGCGTTCGACATTTCACAGGCATGCTCAATTTCAATGCCGTTGTCAAGCAAAGCTCTGCAAACACTCGTTCCAGTATTTGTTTCAATAACAATGCCCTCAGGGCAAAATTCTTCATTTGGCAGGATAATTAATTGAGGCATAGTGATAGTTTATAGTTATTAGTTAAATTCATCAATTTTATGACCTTTCATCGCGCTCATTATTGACTTGTTCATTCTCATCTCAACAAATTTTGAGCTAACTTTTCAAGATCTAGGGTTGCATTTTTTATGAGAGCTGACATCATCAGACTCTATTATTGATGATAAATAGTCTCTTGACTGAAGGATGGTTTTAAGCATCGCCTCATCTAGAAGAATTTTATCAGCCTCTAAGGCTGAATCAATTGCCTCGATTGTCCTTGTTGCATCAACTCTTCTGCTCTTGAAGCTGCCTTAAGATAATATCTTCTTGGGCAAATACAACAGAGTCTTTAAGCATTTTTTCCATATCTGAGTCACTAAGACCAAATGAAGGCTTAATAGCTATTTCAGATTTAACGCCAGAAGTTTCCTCTTTAGCTGAAACGGATAACAAGCCATCTGCATCCACTTGAAATTCAACTAGAATGCGAGCTCTCCCGGCAACCATTGGAGGGATTCCTTTTAACTCGAAACGTCCGAGTGATCTACAATCTTTTGTAAGCTCGCGCTCACCCTGAAATACATGAATACTCATTCCAGTTTGGCCATCTTTATAGGTCGTAAACTCTTGAGCCCTAGTAATTGGTATTGTGGTATTTCTATGAATCACCTTCTCCACCAATCCGCCCATAGTCTCAAGACCTAAAGAAAGAGGCAGAACATCTAACAGTAATACGTCGTCTCTACTTTTATTACCAACCAATATGTTTGCCTGAATTGCAGCGCCCTTGGCAACAACCTCATCAGGGTTAATAGAGCACAAAACAGGCCTATTAAAGACTTCTCCAACTCGCTCTCTTATTGAGCTCATTCGAGTTGAGCCACCAACCATAATAACTTCTTTAACGTCAGATATATTAACGTCAGCATCTCTCAAGGCTCGCTTTGTTAGAAGTAACGTTCTTTTGATTAGAGGCTCACTCATATCATCAAAATGAGATTTTGTAATCTTATAGAGCTGACCTTCAATAGAAAATTCAGCAGCCTCATTGACTGATAGCTCTTCTTTTGCAGACTTTGAGAGCTTTCTAATTGTTTGGATTTGTGAGGCAGTTAAGTTAGTCAGATTTAGTGAATGAGTGCAGTCTTCAAATATTAAGTTATCAAAATCATCACCGCCAAGACTTGAGTCACCGCCCGTTGAAAGGACCTCAAAAACTCCTTTAGTGAAATTTAGTATTGATATATCAAACGTACCGCCACCTAAGATCATAAACCGCATGAACACCCTCTTCGCCTGACTCCAAACCGTAGGCAATTGCAGCCGCTGTTGGCTCATTAAGAAGCCTTAAGACATTTATTCCTGCAAGTTTGGCTGAGTCCTTTAGTAGATTGTCTTTGTGCATCATTGAAATATGCAGGGACAGTAATTACCGCACCTTTTAGCTCACCGCCAAGAGCCCCTTCGGCGCGAGTCTTTAAGGTAGAGAGAATTTTTGCTGAAATTTCAATAGCTGAGAGACTGCCAATTGCAGTTTTAAATAAAACGCTGCCCTTATGATCTTCAAAATCATAGGGTAAATTTTTAATTTCTTTTGCTTCACTATAACCAATTCCCATAAAACGCTTAATTGATAGAATTGTGTTTGTTGGATCTTTTATTGCCAAATCAAGCGCTTCATGACCAACGATAAGCTCCTTAGAGCCGCAATAAACGACAGATGGAAGGATTGCCCTATCGCTTTGATCTAAAACTAGCTTTGTCTCACCGCTCATTACGCTAGCCACTAGAGAGTTGGTTGTACCTAAATCAATACCACAAGCCAAATTATGGTGGTGTGGCGCAGTGGATTGGCCGGGCTCTGAAATTTGTAATAACGCCATAAACTAAATCCTTAGAGCAGTTCGTCCATTAATTTATTAGCTTCTTTATAGAGCTGATCATAAAACTTGAGTTCTCTGACATTCATTTTGATATCCATGAGGTCACTCTTAAGCTCAAAAGCCTTATAAATTGATTCTGTATTCTCTTCGATATGAAGATCAACTCGCTCCAAAAAGCCCTCTAAGCCTAAGCTATCTCGATCTTCCTCAATTACTTCAAGCTCTTCACGTAAGTCAATCTGAGAAATCAAAAAATCATGATTCATTACTGTATCTCTCTCATCAAATGGATCTAAACCCTGCATCTTAAGTAGATAACTTGCACGATTTAATGGGGTTTTAAGAGATGTAAATGCTGTATTTAAAAGTGATGTATTTTGAAGCGCCTGAAGCTTTTCAGACTCACTCTTTGTTAGCATATTTATCCGGGTGAAACCTGGATATTTCTTTTCGATATGAAGATTTGAGCTGATCATCATCTATAAAGAATGATGTTTCAAGATCAAATAACTCAAAATAATTTTGCATTAGGGTTTTACCTTGAGAACTAACGAAAACGTATTAAACAGTAAAGGATTCGCCACAACCACATTCAGCTTTCGAATTTGGATTGTTAAACTCAAAACCTTCGTTTAGGCCTTCTTTTTGGTAATCAACTTCAGTACCATCTATATAAATTAAGCTTTTAGCATCAACAATAACTTTAACGCCCTTGTCATCAAACAGTGTGTCATCGTCATTAACTGCATCAACAAATTCCATGTTATAGCCAAGGCCAGAGCAGCCTGTCGTTTGAACAGAGAGCCTTACGCCAACACCTGTGCCTCGATTAGCTAAGTAATCGCTCATTCTCTCTGCCGCTTTTTCAGTTAACGTTATTGCCATAATTATTAGCTAGCCTTACTCTTCAGATCATTAATGGCTGCTTTTATTGCATCTTCAGCCAGAACTGAACAATGAATCTTTACGGGAGGTAGCTCTAACTCTTCTACAATTTCAGTATTTTTAATCTGAGCTGCTTCATCCAACGTCTTTCCTTTAACCCACTCGGTTAAAAGAGATGATGAGGCAATTGCTGAGCCGCACCCATACGTTTTAAATTTAGCCTCTTCGATTACACCTTCATCATTTATTTGAATTTGCAATCTCATGACGTCACCACAAGCAGGAGCTCCAACCATTCCTGTTCCTACATTTGCGGCATCCTTATCTAAAACTCCAACATTACGTGGGTTTTCATAGTGATCCATTACTTTTTTACCATATGCCATAAATTACTCCGAATTTAAGTTTAATTTTACTCTATACCGTTATATTTTATTGATTTAAACACTTAGCCTACTTAATGCGCAGCCCATTCAACTGTACTTAAATCAACCCCATCCTTAAACATATCCCATAGAGGCGATAAATCCCTTAATTTTTGAACTTTTTCACGAACCAGTGTAATTGCATCATCGACATCTTTTTCAGTTGTATATCGACCAACACTGAAACGAATTGAACTGTGTGCCAGTTCATCAGTAAGCCCTAAAGCTCGGAGCACATAAGAAGGCTCTAAGCTTGATGAAGTGCAAGCAGAGCCAGAAGACACCGCTACATCAGAAATCGCCATCATTAGAGATTCACCTTCAACATAGTTAAAACTTATATTCAAATTTCCTGAAATTCTTTGGTCTAGGTCACCATTAACAACAACCTCCTCCATGTCAGAAAAACCAGCAAGCAATCTATCACGTAGCTTTTGAACCCTTATACCTTCATCTTTCATTTCAGCCTTAGCAATTGCAAACGCTTCACCAATACCAACAATTTGATGCGTAGCTAAGGTGCCAGACCTCATTCCGCGCTCATGTCCACCACCATGCATCTGAGCCTCAAGTCTGACTCTTGGCTTACGAGACACATAAAGCGCTCCCATACCCTTAGGTCCATATATCTTATGCGCTGAAAAGCTCATTAAGTCAACCGGAAGTGACTCTAAATTGATCTCTAACTTACCAACTGATTGAGCAGCATCAACATGGAAAAACACCTTATTTTCTCTACAAATATCACCAATAGCCTGTAAATCTTGGATGACACCAATCTCATTATTAACATGCATAATTGAGGCAAGAATTGTATCCTCTCTTATTGTTTTCTTAAAAACATCCATATCTAACAATCCGTTCGGCAATGGGTCTAAATAAGTAACCTCAAAGCCTTCTCTTTCAAGTTGGCGGCATGTATCTAGGACAGCCTTGTGTTCAGTTTTTAGGGTAATAATATGCTTACCACGCTTTTCATAAAAGTGTGCAATACCTTTGATTGCTAGATTATTTGACTCAGTTGCGCCTGAAGTCCAGACAATCTCTCTTGGATCAGCCCCTACTAGATCAGCTACTTGTGAGCGCGCCTCATCGACCGCTTTTTCAGCCTGCCATCCATAAAAATGAGAGCGTGAAGCTGGATTCCCAAAGTCACCTTCCATTGTTAAGAATTTAGCCATTTTTTTAGCAACACGAGCATCTACTGGAGTAGTAGATGAATAGTCCATATAAGTTGGAGTTAGCATTATTTATATTCCTTAATTATTAATGTAATTGTATATCTTGATTAATTTTATAATCATCAATGACCTGTTGAAGATTTCTGGTACTCAGAAACCCTCTTATTTGGTCACTTACCTCACACCACAAGTGATGTGACAAACACTGCTTACCCCTTAAGCAATCTTTTGAGCCGTGACAGCGACGTAAATCTATGTTCTCATCAACAGCTTCAATAATTTGTGTAAGAGTAACGTCCACAGCGTTAACATTTAAAAGGTAACCGCCACCTGGACCTCGAACACTTTTAACCAATGATGCTTTTCTTAGCTTAGCAAAGAGCTGCTCTAAGTAAGAAAGTGAGATATTTTGCCTTTGAGAAATCATATCCAGTGTGACAGGTTTAGCTGACTCATTAGATGCAAGATCAAGCATTGCAGTTACTGCGTATCTTCCTTTAGTAGTTAGTTGCATAACATTATTAGTTTATTAAAAAATTCAAGCAAATTATACTAGTAACCTACGAAAATAGTCAAGTATTAAATTCACTCAACAATTACTTATTTTCAACAATTTATGAGTCTTCTTTTATGGGCTTAGAATCAACAGGCAGATTGGCTATTTTCTTGTCGATTTCAGCCAAGCGCTCAATAATAGAATCTACAGCTTGAATAGTTGGGTCATTAGAGCGACCACTTGAGCTTGCAGCGTAAGAGTCAAACGTATCGCTCTCACTAGCCTTCTTAACAACGACGCGTCCTGGGATGCCAACTACAGTGTCATTGTCATCAACTGACCTTACTACAACTGAATTTGAACCAACACGAACATTAAGGCCTAGAGTAATTGGGCCTAGAATTTTTGCACCCGCTCCAATAACTACGCCGTCTTTTAATGTGGGATGGCGCTTCTCTTTATCCCAAGAGGTTCCGCCGAGCGTAACTCCGTGGTACATCATGCAGTCATCACCAATCTCAGCAGTTTCACCAATAACAACGCCCATACCATGGTCAATAAAAAAGCGTCTCCCAATGACAGCGCCAGGATGAATTTCAATGCCAGTAAACCAGCGCGCAAAAGTAGAAATAAAGCGCGCAAGCCAGAAGAGTTTATAACCCCATAATAAATGAGTTAAGCGATAAATAATTACAGCCTGAACCCCTGAATAACAGGTAAGTATTTCAAATACATTTCTTGCCGCTGGGTCGCGGTCAAAAACGCTTCTTACATCTTCAAAAATTCTCATAGATAAATTATACCATTATTGATAATGACAAGATTTTTGTGACAATAAAATAACAATTACTTGGATTCAGATAATTAGCCGTATGTATGCGTTGATTTAAATCGTTTATAACTCCACATATACTGCTCTGGTATCTTTCTAATTAAATCTTCAATACAGTGGTTCATGGATGCAACGTGGTCTTCTAAAGTATCACCATTTAAATTAAGTTCAACTGGCTCGAGATTAAGCTCATAACCCCTTCCTTTAGGAAGTCTTTTGGCCCAAAACATTAATACCTGCAGATCATTCTTATTTGCAATTTTAGCAAGCAAGGTCATTGTGTTAGCCTCTTTATTAAAAAATGGAGACATAATGCCCCCCTCCTCTCCTGGGTCTTGATCAGGTAACATCCCAATAAGTTCATTATTTTTTAATGCGCGCTGAATCTTTAAGATTCCAGATTTATCAGCGCTAGCCATAGTCAAGTTACCTTTATTTCTGCGCTTAAATAAATAATCATTTTGTTTTTGACTTCTTAGTGGTTTATACATAAACGTAACTTTTCTTGTATTAGCAAGAACCCTACCTGTTAGCTCCCAGCATCCAATATGAGGTACCAGTAGAATAGTTTTTTTTTGATTGTCTAAATAATGTTCACCATTAAAATCACAAACATAGTTCACATTTTTTGAAAAACTTTGATTCCAAATTAAACCAGATTCGGTTAAATTTTTGCCTGTATGAATTAATGCATTTTTAACAAGAGACTTTTGGTCTTTAAGGCTGAGCTCAGGAAAACAAATTTCAACATTTTGGACTGAAACTTTTTTTGCTTCAGAGCCAAAAATATATAGTAATTTACCTATTAATGCCCCAAATATATGATTAATCTTCAGAGGCAAAATAGAGCATAAAGATAAAAACAGGCGAATCATTTTTATTTATACAATTGATCGATTGCTGCTTTGTAATCAATAACTATTTTTTGGTAAGTGCCAGCTGCTTGCAGATAAGTCAGGTTTGCAAGGTTAGCATTTCTTTTTGCTGCAATAACTAGTGATTTTTGACCACGAGCCTCACCAAACTTAATCTGCTCCTCAATAACCATTTCTTCAGCTAAAGAGCCCTGCTCTAAATAAAGCACAACAAGTTCGGACAATAAGTCAACTTGTGCAAGCAGATAATTAATTTGTTGAACATTTGTAATCTCAGCTCTCTTGCCTTTTAGCATCCACATTATCAATGCTAATTTCTGTGCGCTCAACATCTATTAGCTCTTTTCTAGAGCCTAATGGATAAGAGATATCAACACCAACATTCCAAGAGTAATCTCTATTACCAAAACTGCCAAAATACTTGTCATTTTCACCCAATGAAGACAAGCCTAAATTTAAATTAACGCTAGGCATTGTCTTATCTTCAAAAGTTATTAACTGCCTTTGAAATCTAGCTTTATCAAAGTCAAACTTTTGAATTAATCTTGAATCTTTAACAAAAGAGCTAGGATCAATTTCAGTTAAGTTATGAACTTCAAATAAGTCAAGTTCAACAATCATATCTGACTCTTTAGAGCCTATTAGATTAGCGAGCTCTCTTCTTTCAATAATTAATTCTTTACTGGACTGAAGTAATTGCTGTTTAGCTTTAACATAAGAATCTTTTTGTTGAATTAAAACAGACTTATCAATCAGCGAGTTTTCATATTTTTCTTCATCCAAATCAAGCTGCTGCTTTGATAAATCAAGTGAAATTTGATGGTTTTTTACAATTTCTTGTTTGAGCGCCAAATCTATAAATTTAGAGAGCTTAGATGCTAAAAATGTTTCAGCTTGCTCTTCAAGGCTTACTTGCTTTGCCATCATATCTAACGAAGCTAGGTCAGTAGCAAGACGATCATTCAAGCCATCTTTATTTTGAAGTAACGGGCGGACATAATCAAACGCCAAGAGATTTGAATGAGAGGCATTACTGTCTTTATCATTTCGAGTTAAAGAGTGCTTTAAATTAACGCTAGCACCTGAATTTTCAACTTTTCTATTTGCAGAAACCTCATATTTAGTTGTATACAAATCATTATATAGGGTTGAGAAGTATCTTCACCACCAGAGAATGCTTCACTAGCGCCGGCCTTTATATTCCAGTCAGAGTAAGTTAAAGATGCTTTTTGATCCAATAGGCTTGTTTTTTCAGATAGAGATAGCTGAACAAAATAAGGGTGCGTTTCCACTAACCTTTCACTGAATTCATTTAGGGTTATGGCACTTGCATTTGATGATATTAACAAAAATACCGAAAGACTAGCTCTCTTTAACATCGTATCCCCTTTGTCTGTTCAAAACAATTAACATAAAAAAGTATCATTTTAGAGTAACAAATAAATATTTTAGTGAAGTTTTGATGAATTTTATGCAAAAAATAAAAATATAAAGCCTATAGCGCTTCAATAATTTCATCAATCACTTCATTAAGTTTTTTTCCATTGGTATTAATAATGACTGAAGCAACCTCTTTGTATAAGGAATCCCTAGCTTCTAAAATATCAGTAATCGTTTTTCTTCGATTGTTACTTTTTTCAAGCAGAGGCCGAGTTTTTGACTTTGCGGTCCTTCTAAGAATTTGATCAACGGATGATGAAAGATAAACCACTGCACCTGCTTTCTTGATCAGTTCACGATTTTCCTTAAGTATTACTGCGCCGCCTCCAGTTGCTAAAACTATATTAGGAGTAACACATAATTTTTTTATTACATCAGACTCTCGAGCCCTAAAGCCTTTTTCACCTTCAACATCAAATATATGATCAATGCTTACGCCTGTTGTATCAATAATTTCATGATCTGAGTCAAAAAAATCGAGACTTAACTTTTCTGATAAACGCCGCCCAATAGTTGTCTTACCTGAACCCATTGGGCCAACTAGAATAATATTGTTTATTTTTGATTGCATTTTTTCAAGGGAAAAAATTTTATGTATCTAACTGATAATTAGCGCCGCAATATGGGCATTTTGATTTTCCTTCTTCCGAAAATGAAAGAAATACTTTAGGGTGCATATTCCATGTCTTTTCACCTTTTGGAGGGCAATGGAAAGGGATTTCATTTTTGGAAACTAAAACAAAGGTGGAGTCAGGATGATTTGGTTTTTTCAAGAACATCTCCCACTCTCAATCCAATATTTATAGTCTTCATTACGCCCATGAACGCAATCAAAATATAAAGCTTGAAGCTTCTCAGTAATTAGGCCTCGTGATCCTATTCCTATTTGGTTTCCATCGAGGTCTCTTATTGGCGTAACCTCTGCTGCAGTTCCTGTAAAGAATGCCTCATCAGCATTATAGATGTCATCACAAGAAATTTTCTTTTCAGTAATTTTATAACCCAAAGATTTTGCTAAAGTAAAAATAGTATCTCGAGTTATTCCTGGCAAAGCAGAAGTTAAATGAGGCGTATAGAGAACTTCATCTTTAATTACAAAAATATTTTCACCGCTACCTTCCGAAACAAAGCCATCAACATCAAGCATTAAGGCCTCATCAAAGCCATGATCTTGGGCCTCTTTAAGGGCCATCATTGAATTAATATAGTTACCATTCATCTTTGCCCCACTTAAAGAGGGATGAGCATGATGCCTAATATAAGAAGAGGTTCGAATTCGAATGCCTTTTCTCATGTTGTCTTCACCTAAATAAGAGCCCCACTCCCAAGCAGCTATCATTACGTGAACCTTTAAATTGTCGGCCCTTAAGCCCATACCTTCTGAACCATAAAAACACATGGGCCTAATATAGGCAGAGTTTAGATTATTTTTTGTAACAACCTCTCTTTGAGCTTGGTTTAGAATATCCGCATCAAAAGGGATGCTCATTCCAAGAATCCGAGCTGAATTAAATAAGCGCTCAGTGTGCTTTTCAAGTTTAAAAATTGCAGGTCCATCGGATGTTTCATAAGCGCGAACACCTTCAAAAGCGCCCATACCATAATGCAAGGTATGTGTTAGGACGTGAACTTTTGCTTCACGCCAATCAACCCACTCTCCATCCATCCAGATGAATCCATCTCTGTCTTCCATTGTCATCATAAAAAACCTTAATTTTTAAAAATTAAACTATATATATTTGATATTTATCACGAAATTATACCCAGCAATTTATGAAATTTTCAATATCTAATATATGTTAAATCACTAGGTATAATTAGATCTGAAAACTTTTTCCCTTCTAAATTAAAAAAAATGGAATTCAACTTATTTACTTTTATTTTTTTATTTGCAATATCAACGTCTGTTTTATCATTACTTTGGCTTAATTTTAGACAAGATAAAGCAATAAATAACTCTTTTAATGCTGTTCCAGAAGGCTTTAGTGAGTCCATTAAGCTTGAAGATCATCAAAAAGCGGGCAACTACACCAAAGCCAAACTTCTTTTAAATCATTTTGAAATCATTTTTTCTACTGTTGTGCTTCTTATTTGGACGCTTGGTGGGGCCATGGATTCACTTGATTCGTATTGGAGCCAAAGAATTTTAGATCCTGTTTTAATGGGGACAGTTTTTGTTCTGAGCATCATGTTAATTGCAAGCCTAATTGACCTCCCCTTCAGCATCTATCGCACCTTTGTTCTTGAACAAAAATTTGGATTTAACCGGATGACTATTAAAACTTTTGTAGGGGATCTATTTAAAGAGATCTTATTAACTTTAATTTTAATGCTTCCTCTGATCTATGCAATTTTATTTCTTATGAATATTGAAGCTATTGGGAATTACTGGTGGATTTATGTTTGGTTAATTATTAGTGGATTTTCACTAATAATGATGTGGGTTTATCCTTCTTATATAGCGCCAATTTTTAATAAATTTAATCCACTAGACAATGAGAGCCTTAAAAGTAGAATTACAAGTCTACTTACTCGAACAGGATTTGGGAGTGATGGTATTTATGTTATGGATGGATCTAAAAGATCGTCTCATGGAAACGCATACTTCACAGGAATTGGTAAAAATAAAAGAATCGTGTTCTTTGATACACTCCTCAAAGGTATGGAAGATAAAGAAATTGAAGCGATCCTAGCACATGAACTGGGACACTTTCATCATAAGCACACGCAAAAAAGGATGGCAAGTTCTTTTATATTTAGTTTTGCTAGTCTTGCTTTGTTAGGTTTCCTAATAAATCAAGCTTGGTTTTATAATGGACTTGGAGTGTCTGAGCCATCATCTCATGCTGCGCTTGTTCTTTTCGCTTTGGCACTTCCAGTCTTTAGTTTTTTCATTACGCCTTTCAGTAACCTTGCATCTAGAAAGCATGAGTTTCAAGCAGATGCTTTTGCAGCAGGTCATACAGACGCAAATGACTTAATTTCATCTCTAATTAAACTTTATAAAGAAAATTCATCGTCATTATCTCCAGATAAGTACTACTCAGCCTTTCATGATTCACACCCAAGTGCAGTTCTCAGAATTGAGCGCCTACAATTATAAATTGATCATTTAGTGGCCCTTACTAGAAGACAACAGTGGCGAATTGATAAGGTTCAATCTGAAAAAATTGCCCGGTCAAATAAAGCATCTATTAAAGCAGAGTCAAATGTAGACAATAATGAGGCTGGGCATAAGGGTTTAGTTATTACAAGATATGGACAACGACAGCTTGTTGAACTTAAAAGTGGTGAAATTTTTCAGGCAGTCAGTCGTCAAAATATTGGATTTTCTGTCGCAGGAGACCAGGTTCTGCTTCAGACAACAAAAGAAGGCGAAGGAATAGTAACAGCAATATTCCCAAGGAAAACAGAACTAAAGAGGCAAGAGCGCCTAATAGCTGCCAATATTGATCAGCTTTGGCTTATTGTCGCTATTGAGCCCCACTATCAGTTTGAGCTTATTGATCGTTACCTTGTAATCGCAGAAGACTCCAATCTACCAATTAACATTGTTGTTAATAAAATTGAACTTTCAAAAAATAGTGAGCAATTAGAAAGTGACTTTTCAAACTACCAAGAGCTTGGGTATGACGTCCACTTTTTAAGTGTTAAAAATGAAACAAACCTGAAAGAATTCAAAACAAAGCTTGTTAATAAATCGCATATTTTTCTCGGTCAGTCTGGCGTTGGAAAATCATCACTCATTAATTCATTAATCCCAGATTTAGAACTTAGAGTTAATGAAATTTCTAGTAAGAGTAAGCTTGGCAAGCATACCACGACAAATACAACTATTTATCATATCCCTAGTGGCGGTGACTTAATTGACTCCCCAGGAATACGAGAGTTTCAACTGGATAACCTTTCTGAAAAACAAATAGTTAATGGCTTTAGAGAATTTAAATCACTAGCCGGTGAGTGCAGGTTTAGAAACTGTCACCATATTAATGAGCCAGGATGTGTTGTTAAAGAGGCTGTTGAATTAGGAGAAATACACCCTAATCGCTACGAAAGCTATCTTAACATCCTTCCTTAACTATTTTTTTGGAAGAAAACCACCCTTTCTGAAATAAAATAAACCTCAATATTCAAATAGCTTGCTAAGAAACTTAGCGACTTTTTAGTAAAAAAGCCTATATGAGATGGGTCATTCTTGTAATACCATGAGCTAAAGTCAATTTGAGGGGTTAATATTTGGGTCATTACAGCAAGGTGACCTTGATTATTAAGCATTTCAATAAGTCTGCTTATCTCTGCCATAGGCTCACTCAAGTGCTCCACTACTTCAGTAGCAGTAATAAAGTCATACTTTTTCTCAAATACAGAAATATCATTAGCATAGAACTTGTCATAGAGATCCACAGAGTGTCCACATTCTTCAAGCATAAGAGAAAGCGTTGGGCCAGGGCCTGAGCCGAAATCAAGGCCATTTGATTTTTGTTGGATCCTTTCTAAAAGGGGCACTAATAGTTGGGATAAGAAGTGGCGATAACGATGATCATTAGGATCATTATTATGGGTATCGTATCTTGATTTTTCCTCAGCATCTGAGAGGTGATACATTTTTGGAACAAAAACAAAATCACAACTTAAACAGCGTAAATATTCGCGAAACTTCTCTTTATAGAATTTAGAGCTATTAGTTGTCTTACAAAGCGGACAAGCAATCTTATTAATCACTTTAGTCCGCTAAGAGTCATATTTATTTAGTGGGAGTGTCCGCCAGCAGAGTGAGCATGTCCATGAGAAACCTCCTCTTCCAATGCATCTCTAACGTCTTCAATAGAGACTGAGAAGTGAAGAGTTTCTCCAGCCAAAGGATGGTTTGCATCAACAGTAATCTTTTCGTCATCCAGCTTAATAACAGTCACAACAAAAGGGTTTCCATCTTGGTCTTGAGATTGGAGCTGCATCCCAATAGTTACCTCATCAATTCCTTGTAGGGCAGTTCTTGGAATTTCTTGAATTGCATCATCCATTTTAAGGCCATAACCCTCTTCAGGCTCAATAGAAACCTCAACCTTATCGCCTTTCTTAGAGCCCTCTAAAGCTGTCTCTAATCCTGGAATTATGTTTCCATGACCCTGTAAGAAGTCCATAGTTTCTTTGCCTTCAGACGAATCAATAACGTCTCCCGCATCATTCTTAAGGGTGTAATGCATTGAAACGACTTTATCTTTAGTTACTTTCATATCTTCTCCAAAATTTAATACAAAAAAAAGACCCTCCAAGATGGAAAGTCTAAAAGTAATTCTTTGTTACAGGGTGAATCTCAATATTATATTTTATCATATACCAAAGAAACTTCAGGCTAAAGCATTAAAAAATCTTACTAAGTAAGATCATCCATTGCACTCTTAATATCTGGATAATCAAAAATGAAGCCTTCCTCAAGTATTTTTTTTGGGATAACAGATATACTCTCTGTCAATATTTGTGAGCCACTTCCAAAAAGTAGTTTTAACTGCCATTCCCAAAGCGGCACTAAAAATGGTCTTTTTAAAGCACTAGCAAGAGCTTTACCCAATACCTTTTGAGGAATAGGCTCTGGCGCAGTAATGTTATACACACCCTTGGCTTGTGGATTATTTAAAATAAAATTAACAGCTCTTACAAGATCTTTTATGTGAATCCAAGAAAAACATTGGTTTCCACTTGCAATTGGACCGCCTAATCCAAAAAAATAAGGCCAATAAAGCTTCATAAAAGCGCCTCCACTTCTTGAAAGAACAACCCCAAATCTTAAAATTATAGTGTCTTCTGAGATTGACTTTGCAGCGCTCTCCCATGCCACAGAAAGCTCAGTAAGATAACCCTCGCCTCTTAAGCCATTCTCAGAGTGAGGGTTACTGCAATCTGACTCAGGATAAAAACTAACCCCTGAAGCGCACATAACCTTTGGCTTGGTTGTCATCATGCTTATTGCTTTTGAGAGCATTTGAGTAGTATCGACTCTACTCTCCCAAACTTCTTTTAGATGACTCTTAGTCCATCGCTTTGCAATAGTCGATCCAGACAGTTGAATAACAAGATCACTATCTTTTAATGACAATGACAAAGTATCTATAGATTTGAAAGCACTTCTATTTAAGCACTGAACTTCATGACTAGCTGAAAGATTTTTTGCAAGCGCTTTACCAATCAATCCCGAGCCACCAAAAATGACAATCTTCATCTTATTACATCCACCCTACTGCATTTTTTAGTAGAAGCTGTGTTAGGAATTCAATGTGGTCTTTTCTGTCATTAAGCGCTGGAATATAGCCAAATTTTTCACCGCCTGACTCCATAAAGTAATCATGATTTTCTTCACTAATCTCTTCAATCGTCTCAAGACAATCTGCAGAAAAACCAGGACAGATAACTTGAACATTTTTCACGCCTTTGGCTGGAAGTGCCTTTAATGTTTTATCAGTATATTCCTTCATCCATTCGCCAGCACCTAGTCTAGATTGGAATGTCATAGTATATTCATTAGGCTTTAAATTTAACTTAGAGGCCAAAAGAAACGTAGTTTTGCAGCACTGACATGGGTAGTTATCTCCCTTATCAAAGTAGCGCTTAGGTATTCCGTGGTATGACATTAAAAGGAGATCGGGCTTACCATGAGCTGCTTGATATTCTTTAACACTATTAGCTAAAGCTTCAATATATAAATCTTCTTTACTGTAGCTACTAATAAACCTTAAGTCAGGAACATTTCTCCAGTTCATCAGCTCTCTAGCAGCTGCATCAAAAACTGAACCAGTTGATGCCCCAGCATATTGAGGATATAAAGGTAAGATGATAATATTATTACATCCCTGAGCCTCAAGCTCGTTTAGTGCAGAGCCCATTGATGGATTTCCATAGCTCATACCTAAAGACACAGCAAACTTACCAGGTGCAAGCTTCTCAAGCTCTGTTGCTATTGCATTTTTTTGTTTTTTTGCAATTGATAGAAGCGGTGATCCTTTTCCATGCGTATCCCAAACAGTTTGATAGGCCTTCGCTGATTTTCTTGGTCTTAAGTTAAGAATTACCCCATTTAATATAATTTTCCAAATCCAGCGAGGAGGAGGAGGCTCAATAACCCTTGTATCTGATAAAAACTGCCGTAAATAGGGCTTAACTGCCTTCTTCGTAGGTGCATCAGGAGTTCCCAAATTAGACAAAAGAATCCCAATTTTTGCCTCACTTGCAGATTCGTGTATTGAAGTACATTGGTACAATTTAGTCTCTCAAATTTATTTTTTCAAGGTGATAAGATACCCTATAAAGTGCCTTTCACTGTAAAACATGTTATCTATATCTATTGTGGTTATTTACATATTACGACTTTCATTATTATATAAAAAATATGCATATATTATTACTAGTTGCCCACGGCAGCAGAAGAGAAGAATCAAACATTGAGATTGAATCTTTATCAGAAAAAATTTCGACATTAGAACCGAAAGAATTTGACAAAGTAATGCCTGCCTTCTTGGAGTTCGCCTCACCCTCTATTCCAGAAGCAATTAAAGAGTGCACTGAACTAGGCGCAACTAAAGTTACAATATTGCCTTATTTCCTATCTGCTGGGGTTCACATCACCAGAGATATACCTAATGAAATTACTGAGGCCTCTGAGGGTAGTCCAGGTTTAGAAATTAAAGTGGCAAACTACTTTGGATCACGAGATGAGATTGCGCAGATCCTTCTATGAAGACGGCCCTAGACATTAAATAAAATGCTGCTTATAAACTTAGTTTAGCTTGGTAGAGTGACTATCCAATTAGGCCCATGATTTTCTTTTTTTGATATACAGATCGGAATATCAGTCATATAATATCTTAAGCGCCCTTTAGTCTTCAAAGCTTTTTAAAAAGTCACTATCAATAAAGAAATCTAAAAAGTTTCTTACCAGATCGCTTGTAATATAAATGCCGCCTAAGCAGCCTGTTGATAAAGCAATACTTCCAGTGACTGAGCCAAATATTTGACAAAACAAGTGGAGTGTTTCTTTGGCAATTGACATCTGGATTAACTTTTATTGCAGCAGAAGTAATCTCAGAGGGTGAATTAAACAATTCTTCTTTCCATTAATTTGGCATAAAGCTTTATACAAATTAACAATACCTGGCCCAGACAATATTCGCTCAACTGCAACATGGCCAAATTGTTTTAGTAGTAAAGTTCAATATTTCAATTTCTAAGACTAGAGTTTGGTGCAAAATCTGAATGACCGCCTTCACCTGAATTGGAAGCCAGCCCGAATTAGACTGATTAACACCACAAATTCCTAGACCAGTCCCAGGACCTATAACCAACCTGACTCTTTCAGGCTCACATAGCCCTGATTAAAGCAATAACATCGTTATCAGTAAGAGTTGTAGTTGCAAGAGCTTGGGCTGAAAAGTCATTAATCCAATTAACCTGAGTCATCCATTCAAAGCTGAAGCGACATCTGACTTGTTTAATAGCCCAGTGGTTATTAGCAGGCTTAAAGACGTCTAAGTGGGCTGTACCTGCCGTAGGCTAAGCATGCTGAAACAATGTCAAGCTCTAAAGAACGAAGATATGTAAAAACTGATTGCGCTCTGAACTGTTATCAAAATCTGTCACATTTAAGCGTCTGATGTTATTCGATAGTCTGACGAGCCAGGAGCCACAAGAGCAAACCTTGCATTAGTTGCGCCTATATCACCAACCAAATTATAAGACTGCTTGCTGATGGTTACAGTCTCCAGCAATAGTTAGGTTTTATAAACATTTTCACGCTCTCCATCAAATATACAAACCATATACAAATCATCTTCGCCCAAATTATGAACCCGATGAAAAACGCCATCCTCAATCAGAACCATATCGCCACCCTCGATTAGTATAGTCTTATCATCAAGATCCATTTTTCCACTTCCACTCATAATCATGTAAACCTCTTCTTTACCAGCATGGCTGTGGCCTTTTGTTGATTTACCAGCATGAAGTGTTGTTGAGCTTATTACAAAGTTATTTAGTGAGGTGTTATCCTTAAGAATATAAGTTTCATTATCTTTAACAACTTCGCCGTCAATATTATTAATTTTCATAAGTGGGTTTTAAATTTAACTATAAACACATTATTATCCATTGCTTTTTCAAAAAATAAAGTGCATTATGGCAGACAACTTAAAATAAAATTATTTAAGGACTCCAGTAGATGCTAAGTCCATTTTCTAAAAAAGTATAGATTGGCATTTTGCTTGAATCTTTATACTCCATTGCGCTTTCTAGAGTGTGGAGCTTGCTGGACCCATTCAGATGCAGAAAAACATTTTTAGCATCAATAATCACCCTTGCAGTAAGGCTTAAGCGCTCATAAGGCGCAGTTTTTGGAGAAGTTGAAATCAAACAGTTTAAATTATTTAGATTCATCCCGTCAGAAAGCTCATCTGAGCAAGGAAAAAGAGATGCAGTATGTCCATCAGAGCCCATACCTAAAACAATAACGTCAAAAGGAAGCGTGATATTTTTTAACATCTCTTCACTATTTTTTTGACCATCTTTAGCTGTTTTGGAGTCATTTTTTAACGGAATAAAATTGACCTTGGATGCTTTATTTTTTATAAGATGCGTTCTCACAAGCAATTCGTTACTATCAGTATTCTTAGGGTCAACCCATCGATCATCAACTAATGTTAAATCTACTTTTTTCCAATCAATATTTAACAACGAAAACTCTTTAAAAAGAGGAATAGGCGTACTTCCTCCAGAAACAGCAATACTTGCACGACCTCTTTTTTTGATTGCTTCAGCTAAAATTTCACCAATACTTTGAGATAAATCTATAGCCAATGATTCACTATTGTTTGTACTATAAAAGTCAACAGAATCGGGCAAATAATAAGTTTTACTACTCCTCATGCCATTCATGTCCGTTGCTCTGAATAAGTAGCTCACTCTCCTTAGGTCCATTAGTTCCCGCAGGATAGAAATAAAGCTCTTGATTTGATTTTTTGTGGGCTTCTAAAGCATTATCACACCACTGCCAGGCAAGCTCGACCTCTTCTTTACAGAGAAATAAACTCTGATTACCATTGAGAATATCCATCAAGAGACTTTGATAGCCGCTTGGAATATTGAGTAATTTTTGAGTTTTTATAAAATCTAGGCTCATAGGGTCAGATCTTAAAGTTGAGTGCTTGTCAACGCCGTGGGGCTTAGTAAAAACCTGCAAAGAGATACTTTCAGAAGGATGCAAACTGATAATTAAGGTGTTACCTTTTAAACTTTCACTGTCTTGATCAAAAATATAGTGCCCATCAGATTTAAAATGAATAACAATTTGCGTCATTTTACTTTTCATTCTTTTGCCAGTTCTTAAGTAGAAAGGAACCCCTTTCCATCGCCAGTTCTGTATTTCTGCCTTAATGCTTACAAAAGTCTCAGTATCACTTGTTACGTCTGCACCCTCTTCATCAATATAGGCAAGTTTATTTTTACCATCGGTATATTGCGCAGAAACAAAATTCGACTCAATCCCTTCCTTATTAATCGGTTTTAAAGCTTCAAGAACCTTAACCTTCTCTGAGCGAATGCTCTGATCATTAAGGCGGTTGGGTGGCTCCATTGTTATCAGGCATAGCAACTGAAGAAGATGGCTTTGCACCATATCCCTTAGCTGCCCCATTCCATCAAAATACCCCCAACGGTCCTCAATACCAACAGATTCTGCGGCAGTTATCTCAATATAATCAATACCCTTACTGTTCCATTGACTTGAAAACAATGAATTTGCAAACCGAAGAGTGATAAGGTTTTGCACTGTTTCTTTTCCTAGATAGTGATCAATTCGATAAATTTGAGACTCATTAAAGTGCTTTAAAAGTTTGGCATTAATGTCCTTAGAAGACTCAAGATCATACCCAATAGGTTTCTCAACAATAATTCTGCATGAACTGGTTATTATTTGTTCGCTATTTAGGCCATCAAAAACACTTTCAAAAAGCTTTGGGGAGATTGCTAAATAGTAAGCGACTGGCTTACTCCATTCCTTAAGACTTAAGCTTAGCACTTGGTAACTATTAGGATTCTGAAGATCACAGCAACAGTAATCAAAGCGATTCAAAAGCTTAGAAATAATATCAACGTCTAAGTACTCATCTGAGACATTAGTGCTCAGAGCATTGTTTACTTTTTCTTTGAACTGAGACTTCGTTAGCACCTGCCTTCCAACACCTAAAATCTGCAAACCATCATCAAGCATATGGTCACGCTCTAGATAATACCAGGCAGGTATTAACTTACGAATAGATAGATCCCCTAGGGCCCCAAAAAGCACAAAGCTTTTAATTTTTATAGCAGCTTCAGGCTTCATAATTAATTGCCCTTGATCCACTCAGTATGAAAAAATTCACCTTTTTTTGCATCTAGCCGCTCATAGGTGTGAGCACCGAAATAATCGCGCTGAGCTTGAAGCAGGTTTGCTGGCAGCCTCTCTGCTCTATAACCGTCAAAATATGACAGAGAGGAGGTCATTGCAGGTATTGGCACGCCATGACTAATTGCTAATGAGCAAACTCGGCGCCAGCCATCTTGAGATTTATTAATCTTATCTTTAAAAAAAGGATCTAACAATAAATTTTGCAACTCAGAATTAGCGTCATACGCATCTTTAATTTTAGTTAAGAAAGCCGAGCGAATGATGCAGCCTCCGCGCCACATAAGAGCAATGCCGCCGTAATTTAAATTCCAATTAAATTCTTTAGCTGCCTTTGTTAGTAAGGCATATCCTTGGGCATAAGAAACAATCTTTGAAGCATATAGTGCATCATGAATATCATTGAGAACTTGCTCCTTGTTACCTTCAAAAGCAAGGCTTGGGCCACTTAACAACTTTGATGCCTGGATGCGCTCTTGCTTAATGGATGAAAGGTATCTTGAAAATACCGCCTCTCCAATTAGCGTAAGAGGAGTACCAAGTTCAAGGGCAACCGTTGCAGTCCACTTACCGGTTCCTTTTTGACCCGCCGCATCTAAAATATTATCAACAAGATAAGTCCCATCTTTATCTTTAAATTTAACTATGTCTGCAGTGATTTCGATTAGATAGCTACTAAGCTCACCCTCGTTCCACTTTTTGAATACTTGATGCATTTCATCGTTCGACATATCCAAGACATCTTTCATGATTTGGTAAGCTTCACAAATAAGCTGCATATCACCATACTCAATGCCGTTATGGACCATTTTTACAAAGTGGCCAGAGCCATCTTCACCTATCCAGTCACAACAAGGCTCGTTACCCTCAACCTTGGCTGATATTGCCTGAAATATACCTCTTACTTCAGGCCAAGCAGATACTGAGCCTCCTGGCATGATTGAAGGGCCCTTTAGAGCACCCTCTTCACCTCCAGAGACGCCAGCACCAATAAACTGAAAGCCTTTGTCTTCTAGCTCTTTAGTTCTTCTAATAGTGTCGGGGTAATGAGAGTTGCCACCATCAATAATGATGTCGCCTTTGTCGATAAGAGGAATAAGTTTATTAATGTAGTCATCAACAACAGTGCCCGCAACGACCATTAGCATAATTTTACGAGGCTTTTCAATTGAACTTACAAACTCCTCAAGATTAGCGAAACCAATAATATTATTACTCTTTGATCTATTATTGATTAAATTATCTATTTGTGGAGACGTGCGATTATGAACAGAGACTCTGTAGCCATTACTCTCCATATTTAAAGCAAGACTAGATCCCATTACACCAAGCCCTATTAGGCCAATATCCGAATGCAGTTTATTCATAAAGTCGCTAAAAAAATATTTAAAGTAGAATGCAAAAACTTTCTAAATTTTAAACTATGAGATTTTTTAATTTGTGTCAAAGTGTCACAATTTATTACCTTTAAGGTTATATTTATACGCAATATTTAGACTATTTCTAAGCCAATAATCCTTGTTTCCGAGCCTTTAAAAACTCCTGGAACTTAATGGCACTTTGCTTGAGCGTTCTTTTTTGAGTTTCATAGTCAACATAGACAATACCAAAGCGCATTTTATAGCCCTCTGCCCACTCAAAATTATCCATAAGGCTCCATGCAAAATAACCTCTAATATCAACCCCTTTGTTAATTGCTTGATCGACCATAGACAAGTGATTTTGGTAATAACGATAACGCTGCTCATCATCAACCACCCCATCAATTAAGTGGTCATCTACTGCAGCTCCATTTTCAGTAATATAAATCGGTGGTAAGTTGTATGTTTCATGAAGATCCGTTAACAATTTAAGAAGCGCTTTTGGGTGAACTTCCCAACCAATATGTGTTCGCTCTACTTCATCTAAATCAACATTTTGATAGTGAGAATTTTTTTGATTCATTAGCTTTTGTAGCTGCTCTGCCTTAGTGTCCTCAGCAGAAACATCATTGAACTCTTGAACGCGAGCCTCTGCACGCTCAAGTTTTTTCAAAATAGTATCAGAAACCTTTCCTTGTCTGCCACTCTCAACCATACTTCGGGAGTAAAAATTGACCCCCAAGAAGTCAATTTTCTTCACTAATAATAGCCATATCATCGTCTTCAATGGTCGGCATTGCATCAATAAAATGCTGAAACACAGATTCAGGATATTTCCCTTCCATAATTGGTTTAATAAACCAATGGGAATGCTCATCATCTGCAAATTTTGCAGCTTCGATAGCGGAATCATCAACAGGGTAATTAGGAGTAAAGTTTAGTACAATTCCGTGCTTAGAGTTTGCGGCATTTTTTCTTAATATTGGCATAGCCAAGCCATGAGCCAACAGCAAATTATGGCAAGCCAAAAAACCAGATTTATCACCTACAATACCTGGGGCATGGATTCCATAACGATAGCCATGATAAGCGCTACACCATGGCTCATTCAAGGTAACGTAAAAATCAATTCTATCGCCAAAATAGGAACTCACAACCTCGACATACTCAGCAAATTTAGTTGACGTTTCTCTGTTTAACCAGCCACCCTCATCCTCTAAATATTGAGGTAAATCCCAATGATAAAGAGTAGCCATTATTTTAATATTTTTTTCTTCTAAGGCGCTGATTAACCTATCATAAAAATCAAGCCCTTTCTGGTTAACACTCCCATCAAGTTTTATAATACGAGGCCATGCAATTGAAAGTCTATATGCATCAACTTCTAATGATGAAATTAAGTCAACATCTTGCTGATATAAGTTGTAATGATTGCAAGCAACATCGCCATTATGTTGCTTATAAACCTTACCTGGTGTGGCGCAAAAAGTATCCCAAATTGAAGTGCAGCGCTCATCAACGTTTGTTGCGCCTTCAATTTGATAAGATGCAGTTGCAACACCAAAAAGGAATTTAGGATCATTTAATTGCGAATCTTTAGGAAATTTATACATAAATATCAACCTATATAATATTAAAAAATTAGTTACAGCCTATCTTCGCTCTCAAAGTCAAAGATAGAAATGTGAAGAGGATCGAAACCTAAGTTAATTTTTTCGCCTATATTGATAACTTTATTTCCGTCAACAGTAAATCGAAATTCATGACCATTAAAATGTGACCAAACAAGTGTATCAGCACCCATAGGCTCAATAACCTCAACGACTACATCAAAATTAACAGGCATACTTTTATTGCCGTCATTAACCACTATATTTTCGGGCCTTACTCCTAGCCATACAGGCCTTTTGTCCTCAACAATTGTTTGAAAATTATAGCCATCTAATTCAAATAAAGTATCGTCAATTTGAAAGCTTACATTGTCCTTATTATTAATCTTTCCTTGAAGGAAATTCATACCTGGAGAGCCAATAAACTCTGCAACATATTTATTAATAGGAAAATTATAAATATTTTTTGGGTCATCCAATTGTAAGACCAACCCGTCTCTCATAATTGCTATACGATTCGCTAATGTCATTGCTTCAATTTGATCATGAGTTACATAAATCATCGTATTATTTAATTTTTGATGAAGCCTTTTAATCTCGACTCTTAGCTCTGTTCTTAATTTAGCATCTAGGTTAGATAAAGGTTCGTCGAATAAAAAAACGTCAACGTCTCTTACTAAAGCTCGCCCTATTGCTACTCGTTGACGCTGACCACCAGAAAGTGCTGCAGGCTTCCGCTTTAAAAGATCCTCAATTTGAAGGATCTCTGAAGCATTCTTGACTCGTCTATTAATCTCATCTTTAGCAAGTTTTGCATTTTTTAAGCTAAACGAAAGATTACCTTCAACCGTCATTTGCGGATAAAGCGCATAGGATTGGAATACCATACCAATACCCCTCTGCGCTGGCTCAAGCCAAGTAACATTTTGCTCATTGATAAAAATCTGACCATCCGTAACATCCAGTAAACCGGCGATGCAGTTAAGCAAAGTTGATTTACCACAACCTGAAGCGCCTAAGAGAACTAAAAATTCTCCTTTTTCAATCGTTAAATTAAGGTCTTTAAGAACTTTAACATCACCAAAATTTAGTGAAAGATTTTTAATTTCTATGCTATTCATTTTTTAATTATCCTTTTTTTAACCTTTAACGGCGCCTGCAGCAATGCCGCGCACGAAGAGCTTTCCTGAAATAAAGTAGATAGCCAAAGGCACCAGACCGGTCAACAAGGTAGCGGCCATATTTACGTTATATTCTTTAACTCCTTGAACTGAATTCACAATATTATTTAGCTGTACAGTCATTGGATAATTTTCTGGTTTTGTATAGATCACACCAAATAGAAAGTCATTCCAAATTCCTGTCACCTGCAAAACAATAGCGACGGCAAAAATTGGTAGCGACATCGGCATCATTACTCGGAAATATATTCCCCAAAAACCTGCTCCATCAACCCTAGCTGCTTTAAAAAGCTCTTCAGGAATGGTCGTGAAATAATTACGAAATAATAACGTTAAAATAGGCATTCCAAATATAGTATGAATAAGAATTAAGCCAGGTAATTTTGTATAAAGTCCCAAATCACGCAGCAATATTACAAGTGGATAAATCATAATCTGATAAGGTATAAATGCGCCAAATATTAAGATTGTAAAAAACAGATTGGCTCCCTTAAAGCGCCAGTTTGCCAGAGCATAACCATTAATTGATGCAATTACTATTGATACAAAAACTGAAGGAATAGTTATCTTTACTGAATTCCAAAAACCCCTAGATAGACCGTCGCAATTAAGACCAGTACAAGCCTGTGCCCATGCCTTTACCCAGGGCTCAAAAGTAACCTCAATTGGAGGTGAAAAAATATTACCTAGACGAATTTCGGGCATTCCTTTTAATGAAGTAACAATCATCACATAGAGAGGAACTAAGTAATATATGGCAACAAATATAAGCGTCCCATAAAGAATAATATTTCTTCGACTTAGCATCTTGCGTGGTTTTGGCCCTCTAGGGCCATCTGTAATTTTTACATCTGAAGAATTAGGCATTTTTACGTCTCCCAAATTCCAAATATGTAAATGGAATTAATACAATTAAAACAGAAACTAACATCATAGTTGAGGCAGCAAAGCCTTGAGCTAGATTTTGTGCGCCAAACATGTAGTCGTATACATATTTTGCAGGGACCTCTGAAGAAATTCCTGGGCCACCTGAAGTCTGCGCAACAACTAAGTCATATACTTTAATAATTCCAGCAGCAATGATAACAAGTGTTGTAATAAAAACTGGGCGCATCATTGGAATGACGATTTGAATATACGTTTTCCACATTGGAATACCGTCAATTCTTGCAGCCTTCCATATTTCTTGATCAATGCCGCGAAGACCAGCCAACATAAGGCACATAATAAACCCTGTACCCTGCCAAAGCCCCGCTGCTAGAATTCCATAGATGACAATATCCATATTGTAAAGTGGGTTAAATACAAATGAATCAAACCCTAACGATCGAACAATTTTTTGAACACCATAATCTGGGTTTAAAATCCATTGCCATACTAGTCCTGTAACAATAAAACTAAGAGCAAATGGGTATAAAAAGATAGTTCTAAAAGTATTTTCAAATCTTGTTTTTTGATCCAATAAAGCCGCCAACATAAAGCCAATAACTAGAGAAAAAATTAAAGAGCAAGCGCCATAAATAGCTAAATTCTCTATAGACATGTACCAGCGATCAGAGTTCCAAAGTCGTTCGTACTGTGCAAGTCCAATAAATTCACTTTTTGGAAGCATGCGGCTATTCGTAAACGAATGATAAACCGTCCACAAGGTTGCTATAACGAAAACACCAACGGCAGTTAACACCATAGGTAATGCTGCAATTTTGCTAGACAAATTATGAACAAGGGAGCGCTCAATAAATCCTGGACGCTCTAATTTAGAATCTCTGGATCCAACGATAAACAATATCAAGGCAAATAAAATAAATACAACTGTCGCAAACAAAGCAAAAGGCTCAAACGTATTCCAAATCTTTCGAAACTCCTTAAGAGCTGGAAACACTAACTGAGTACTTTTATGAGCAAATGACCAAAGCGCTGTTGAGAATGTTGCTGCAATAAGCCAACCCACTGCTCTATTGCGAAGTCGATTCGTAATAATATCAAATTTACCTGCTTTAATCCCAATCCAAATTACTAAAAGGAGGGATACAAATAATATTAGAAACTGAAGACTTTGAAGCAGTTGAGGCTTAATACCAACAGTAGCCATGATTAATAATGCAAAGGCCAACATAATTGAACCAATAAATAATCTTTCAGGATGGACTTTTGTAAGCATAGATATTAATATAATTTACACGAAAACGGTTAAAAAAATTATTAGAAACTAGGGTTATCAAATAAAGAACTGCCGAGCCCCTAGTTAAGCTCAGCAGCTTTTTTTTATTTAATGCTTAGTCAGCACTTGCAATGATCTTAGCATATTTAGCTTGAGCATCCTCAGCACTCATATACAAATCACTCCAAAATGTTGTCATCAGTTCATTAATCTGATTGCTTGTATCAGGTGAAAGAAGAATATCACCTGAAGGCAGAACATTTCCACCACCAAGAATCTTCAAACCTTTCTGCATACAATCATTCGCAGTTGACATATCAATGTCACCACGGATTGGTAACGAACCTTTCTTCAGGTTAAAAGCGACTTGAACTGCTGGAGATACAAGAAGTGCAGCAAGCTCTTTTTGAGCTGCTTCGACATCTGCATCATCCTGAACTGGGAAGTAAAAAGCGTCTCCTCCAGTGTCCAGTATTTCACGATTTCCTAAACCAGGAAGACATGAATAATCAGTTCCAGCAACTGAACCAGCTACACTAAACTCACCTTGCGCCCAGTCTCCATGAATTTGACCACCTGCTTTACCAGTTATTACTAGATTAGTAGCCATATTCCAGTCACCAACGTTTGATCCAATAGCCATTTTACGAGCATCATCAAAAGCCTTCCATACACGAGCATATTCAGAACCACCCGCAACTGTAGCGTCTTTATCGCGATTAACTGCATACCAAGCATCTTCACTAACTAGTGCTGTAGCTAATACACCAAAAGTTAGGCCAGTTTGCCATCCCTGCTGACCTTGGGCCAAAGGAACGATTCCATTAGCACGAAGTGCAGGACCTGCAGCCACAAACTCATCCCAGTTTGATGGAACAGCTACACCAGAACTTTCATAAGCTTCATGACTTAGCCACAACCATTGAGCTGAGTGAATGTTCACAGGCGCACAATAAACACGACCATCAACAGTACATGCGTCTAGTAAATTGCTTGGATAGATAACATTTCTCCAGTTATTTTCTGAAGCAACATCAGTTAAATCCAAAAGTAGTCCAGCTTCAATTAATTCTTCAGCTTGACGTCCATGGTTAAGTTGAGTAGCTCCCATTGGCTCACCACCAATGATTCTACTGATAATAATAGGTCTTGCAACACCGCCTGAACCGGCAATCGCCCCATCAACCCATTTGTTACCAGTTGCATCAAAAGCTTTAGCAAGCTCTGCAACAGCATTCG
This sequence comes from uncultured Candidatus Thioglobus sp., assembly GCA_905182815.1. GTDB lineage: Bacteria > Pseudomonadota > Gammaproteobacteria > PS1 > Pseudothioglobaceae > Pseudothioglobus. Next base: position 303,821 of record CAJJCX010000001.1, on the reverse strand, counting down.
CCTCTCCACCTGATGTCCACCAGTGTGTAACTTCTAGTTCAGTTGCTGATGCTACATTGACCACACCTGTTATAAGTGCAGTTGCAACAAGAGCTGACCTTTTTATCATTTTTCTCATAGTCTCTCTCCTAATTTTAGTTAAAATACAAAAAATATTCCATAAGATAGTAAATAATGGAACCGGTTCCAATTATAAATAAATAAAATAATCACTTATGTGTCAAAGTGTGTCAAATTGTAATGTTTAATATCAGAGTTTAATTTGAAAAATAGCTTACAATTAACTATAAAATAGGATTTATCGATAAACTATGAGTTATTATGGCAACAATTAGAGACGTAGCAAGGCTAGCCGGTGTTGGAATTGGAACTGTTTCCAGAGTACTGTCTGAAAATGGATCTGTTTCTCAAAAAACCCTCACAAAAGTTAATGATGCCATGGCCGCACTTAATTTCACACCCAACAGCTCGGCGCGCGCATTATCCTCAAAAAAATATAACACAATTGGTATTTGGGGCACTGAAACTTCTGGCGAGCTTGACAGGAAAACTCTTATAAAAATTGAACACGAGCTTGAGCCATTTAATATCAAAATAATTGTTACTGATGGTGATAAAAAATCTACGAAAAACAATACTCATAATAGCCCTCAAACAACACACAGAAAATCTATTGAAAATATTTTTAAAAGTGGTTGTGATGGCTTAATCATATGGGGGTCTGATATTTCAGCTCTTGAGATTATTCAAATTGAAAATGAATACCCTAATATCGTCCTACTGAATAACAAAGTTGACCTCTTGCCAGATAAAAGTTTTACTTTTGACCATTATCAGGCAGGTTATTTTGCTGCTAAAAATTTAATTGATAATGGTCATACAAAAATTGCATGCATTACTGGTTGGCTTGATGTGGATGATGGAAATCTGAGGCAACAAGGATTTTTAGATGCCCTTAAAGATAATAATATTGACATCCCAAACACTCTAATTTTTGAAGGAAATTACACTTTCCGCAAGGGTTATGAAGGCGCGTTACATTTATTAAATCAAAAAACTCCCTTTACTGCTATTTTTTGTGGAAACGATCAATCTGCGATGGCAGCAATTTCAGCACTTACAAAGAAAGGATTTAATGTGCCTAATGATATTTCAATTATGGGTTACGATGATATGAATATCGCATCCTACACCTTGCCTCCATTAAGTACTATTCAGATGCCTTTTCAGAAAATGGCTATCTCTGCAACTAGACGTCTATTAAATCTATGCTATAACTTAGATCTAGAAGTTAATTATGATTTTCCAATTAAACTAATTAACAGAGAGAGTGTCAGAAATTTAAAGGATTAAGTTTAATCCAGCCCTTGAAAGGGCTTTAGTCATAATGGAATTATAATCGACTTTATCGTATTCTTAAACCTGAGTTAGGGTCAAATAATATAGCCTTACTGGTATCTACTTGAAGTTCAAATCCCTTACCCGCAGAATTTCCAGATTCCGGACTTAATCTTGCCATAACCTCATTTTCATTCCATTGACCTATCGCTACAGTATCTGCGCCCATAGGCTCTATAACTTCAACATCAAATTTAATTTTTTGAACAAATGAATTATCAGCAACTGAAGGTTGGATTTCAGTGAGCATCTCTGGTCTTATACCTAACAAAACAACATCTAAATTTGATTTAATTAGAGCCTCAGTACATGGGATTATTAATTCATATTTTTGTCCTCCACTCTCAATTATCAAGTTTTGGTCTTTAACAATACATTCAATGAAATTCATCCCAGGCGAGCCCATAAAATCAGCAACAAAATGACTTACTGGATCATTATATATTTCATAGGGCGTGCCTATCTGTTGTAACTCTCCATCTTTAAGGACTGCTATACGATCTGCTAAAGTCATTGCTTCAATTTGGTCATGGGTTACATAGACCATAGTTGTTCCAATACGCTTATGTAATTTTTTTATTTCTGTGCGCATTTCAACTCGAAGCTTTGCATCTAAATTTGACAAGGGCTCGTCAAAAAGAAAAACTTTTGGAGATCGCGCTAACGCCCTTCCCATAGCTACTCTTTGGCGCTGTCCACCAGAAAGTTGCCCTGGCTTTCTGTCCAGCAAATGATCGATTTGTAAAAGTTCCGAAACTCTTTTAAGTATAGATTCTTGCTCACTTTTTGGAACTTTATTCATTTCCAATCCAAAACAAATATTCCTTGCTACATTCATTGTTGGATACAAGGCATAGGATTGAAAAACCATGGCAATGTCTCTATCTTTTGGAGACTCTCCAGAGACATCTTTTCCGTCAATAACAATTTCACCAGCATTTAGTTCTTCAAGCCCAGCAATTAAGTTCATTAATGTTGACTTTCCACACCCTGAAGGACCAATCAAAATTAAAAATTCTCCATCTTTAATATCAAGATTTATGTTTTTTAATACTTCGGTTGAGCCGAATGACTTATTAATACCGTTTAGGCTTATACTTCCCATTTTTATTATCCTGTTTTAATTATTTCTTAAAATTTATTAAATATCATCATAGATTTTTTGGCACATTCAATACATAAAGCTACTGTTAGCCTTTAACTGCTCCAGCGGTAAGCCCCCGAACAAAATATTTACCTGCGATTACATATACAGCTAAAGTAGGAAGTGCTGCAATAATTGCAGCAGCCATATCAACGTTATACTCTTTGCCACCAACTGAGGTATTAACTAGATTATTAAGCGCTACAGTGATTGGCTGGGTTCCAGAGCCTGAATAAACAACTCCAAATAAAAAGTCATTCCAAATCTGAGTAAATTGCCATATTATTGTTACAACAAAAATTGGAGCAGACAATGGAATAAAAACATGCCTAAAGATTGCAAAAAATCCAGCGCCATCAAGTTTTGCAGCTCTGACAAGCTCTGTTGGAATTCCTACATAATAATTACGAAAGAAAAGTGTTGTAAAGGCGACGCCATAAATAACATGAACCAATACTAACCCTGTGACTGTATTTGCGAGTCCCAACATGCCAAGTAATTTTGCCATTGGCAAAAGGATTACCTGAAATGGTATAAAGCAGCCAAATAACAGGGCACCAAATAAAAACTCGCTACCTTTAAATTTCCATTTAGCTAAAACATAACCATTAAATGCCCCAACAATTGTTGATATTATGACTGCTGGAAAGACAATACGAACACTATTCCAGAAATATGGCGCTAAGCCATTACAATCACTACCAGTACATGCAGAAGACCAAGCTTTTTTCCAAGCATAAAAAGTTGGATCAATAGGCAGCGCCATCAGATTGCCACTTCTAATTTCTTCAATATCCTTAAGAGATGTTGTAAACATTACATAAAGAGGGGCTAAATATATAAACGCAAAAAACAGCAATATAAGATATATAAATGCACGCCCAATATTATATTTTGTAAATTTAAAACTAGTCATGATTTTTCTCACGTAATTCAGAATACAAATAAGGAATTAAAATAGCTAACACTCCAAAAAGCATAATCATCGCACTTGAAGCGCCAAGACCAATTTGCGCTCTATTAAAGGTAAATGTGTACATGAAGTTTGCTGGAAGGTCAGATGCATATCCTGGACCACCTCCAGTAAGCGCCTGAACTAAGTCAAAGCTCTTAATTGCTATATGGGTCAGAATAACAATTGCACTAAAAAATACAGGTCTCATTAATGGCAGTACGATATGCCAATAGAGTCGAAAGGTTGATGCACCATCAATTTTAGCCGCCTTAGTAAGGTTTTCATCAACGCCTCGTAATCCTGCTAAAAATAAGGCCATTACAAAGCCACTAGACTGCCATACAGCTGCAATAACAATCGTATAAATTGCCATATCTTGTTCAACAAGCCAGCGAAATTCAAAACCAACAAACCCCCAGTCATTCATTAACTTTTCAATACCTAAGCCAGGGTTGAGAATCCACTTCCATGCAGTTCCTGTAACTATAAAAGAGATCGCCATTGGGTATAAATAAATAGTTCTTATAGCGCCTTCAGCGCGTATTTTTTGATCAAGAAAAATTGCTAAGAGTAGTCCTAAAACTAGTGCAATAACAATAAATAAAATTAGAAAGATAAAAAGATTATCGACTGCTACGTCCCATCGAGGGTTAGCAAACAAACGTCGATATTGATCGAGACCCACAAAGTCCCATTGAGGCATCATTCTGCTTTTGGTTAGCGATAGTAAACCAGTCCAGACAATGAAGCCATACATACAAATAACCATCACAATCGTAGTTGGTGCTAATACAATTTTTGGTAGATTTTTTTCTAGAAAATTTAGCACAGTGATTTATTATATTGTTTAATTAAAAAAATGGGGCACCTAAATTAGGCACCCCTAATCTAAACATTAACCAAAAAAAAGGAGATCTTAGTGGTATTTGCTTAGAAAACTAACAACTTTTACATTGCAGCCTTGATTGAAGCAACTAACTGAGCAACACCTTCTTTTGCACTCTGATCAGAGTTGAAGAAGTTTGTTGCAGTGTCTGTTACCGCTCCACCTACTGCTGAAGACATCGCCATACCATGTGCAAAACTAGGTACTAAAGATCCACTAGCAGAAGCTGAAACAAATGCGTCCATTGAATCATGGGCACACGTGTCAAACTCAGCTCTTGAAACGCCTAAACGCGCAGGAATAGATCCTTTGTTTAGATTGAACACTGTTTGAAAATCAGTACCTAAAATTTCAGCAGCCATTATGTTTTGAGCTTCAGTGCTTGCAGCATCTGATTGCGCAAAAAATGCAAACGAGTCTATGTTAAATGTATGAGCACCTGAAGTTCCTGGAGCTGCAGTACATACATAGTCAGTTCCAACGCTCTTACCAGCTACTTTGAATTCACCTTTAGCCCAGTCACCCATAATTTGACTACCCGCTTTACCTTCAATTACCATTGAAGTAGCAACGTTCCAGTCACGTCCTGGTGAGTTTGCATCAACAAACTGACGTAAGTTTCCAAATGTTTCAAAAACTTTTACAGTTGTATCACTGTTCAAAGCATTCATATCTAACTCAACAAAAGCCTTGTTGTAGTAATCAGCACCACCAACACCAAGAACAACTGCTTCAAATACAGTTGCATCCTGCCATGGCTGGCCACCATGTGCTAAAGCAACAAAACCAGCTGCTTGTAGTTTTTTCGCTTGAACCATGAAGTCATCCCAAGTTGTTGGAATAGTAGCGCCTGCATATGCATATACTTCAGGATTAGACCACATCCAATTTACACGGTGAACGTTTACTGGAGCAGCAACGTATTTACCATTGTGCTTCATTACATCAGAAACAACTGCTGGCAATAAATTGTCCCAGTCATTAGCTTGTGCAACACCATCAATGTCAGCTAAAAATCCTAACTCACCCCATTCCTGGATTGATGGACCTTTGATTTGAGCAGCAGTAGGAGGGTTTCCTGAAATAGCTCTTGACTTTAAAACAGTCATCGCATTTTCACCACCACCACCAGCAACAGCGAAGTCAGTCCAACCAACTCCAGCTCCACTTAGCTTTTCTTTTAAATAGTTCACACTCGCAGCCTCACCACCACTAGTCCACCAATGCAAAACTTCTACATCTGCAGCACTTACTGAAGTCGTACTTGCTAGAAGCGCTGTGGCTGCTAGCGTAGATAATGTATTCTTCATATTTTTCTCCATTTATATAATATTAATTCTAAACATCATTGATCAGAATTGGCATCCAGTTTATTACTGGCAACATGTCGGATTGTGGAGTTTTGTGTCAAAGAATGACAAATTGAATCGAATAATGATCAATATGTATTTGAATTTAATGGAAAATTTTTTATTGATCAGTTCAGACTTAGATCGAACTCAAATGGAACTCTAGAGGAGTGGTGATGTTTAATTGGCGCATCATCAGACAGGTCTATTAAAAAGCTATACCAAGATAAATATTTTTTACCACCCTTACTACCTAAACAAAAAACATAACTACCTGTCATTAAAAAAATATCTCCAGATAGTTTCTTTTTTATAGCATCTTTAACATTAACCTCAACAGAAGCATCTCCATTAAAAGCAACTTCAAAATAACCTTTAATCTCATTATTACTTTCTAAAAGTTTTGGTAGAAAGGTCGGCAAAAGAGTTGCATTATCATGATACAAGCTCAGAATGCCTTTCATATCTGCATTATTAAAACAGTCTGCCCATTGCTCAATTATATTTTCAGGTGTCATAAATATATAAATCTTAATAAATTAATTAAGTATTTTAAACAAGGTTTCTTAGATTATTTTTAAAATTTCGTAGCAAGCGCCCATTGTGTGATAATCCGTTTTTCCAGCTGGGCTTTTAAGGTCATCATATTTATTATTATTTGAATCTAAAATGCGAAACCATGCGCCGTACTTGTGATCAATCATGTGCTTCCAGCTATAACTCCAGATTCGATCATACCACTCCCAGTAATAATCATCGCCTGTCCGATTAGCTAATACTGCAGCAGCGGCTAATGATTCTGCCTGGACCCAAAAATATTTATCTTTATCACAGATATCTCCATTTGGTGCAAAACCATAAAATAGTCCTTCTGATTTTTCATCCCAACCCATCTCAACTGCATCATCAAACAATTCTTGTGCCCTAGGAAGCAACCAATCTTCTTTAACATGCCTCTCAAGGATTAATAATAATTTTGCCCACTCGGTAAGATGCCCAACTTGAAAGCCCCAAGGGCGAAATAGATCATCAGGACGATTTTTATTATAAACCCAGTTAATTTCCCAGTTACTATCGTAATGTTCCCAAATTAGGCCTTCTGCAAGACCAGCCTGCCTAATACATATGTTTTTCCCAATGAGAAGTGCTCGATCTAAATATTTTTGACTACCTGTGGCTTCAAAAGCCATAATAAGGGCTTCACAAGAATGCATATTCGCATTTTGCCCACGATAACTAGAAACTACTTTCCAATCAGCAGAAATTTCATCAGAATAGAGTTCGTACTCTTTTGACCAAAAATGCTTTTCCATTAATTGATAGGTTTCTTCAATATAATCTTTTGCTTTTAAAATGCCAGCCTTATAAGCACTCGAGTAAGCCAGCAGAACAAAAGCTAAACCATAACAGTAATTAGTTGAATCATTTACCTCTGCGCCTTTCATAGTCCATGCATAGCCACCAGTATTTTTATTAAGATGTGAATCTCTTAAATAATCTATGCCATGAAGAGCGGCATCAAGATAATCTTTATTATCGAACTGAATAGCAGCCATTGAGTAATTAAATATAAAGCGAGTACTACTTACCAAATGCTTGGAATCAAAATCATAAATACTGCCATCGTCTCGAAAGTACTGGAAAAAACCGCCAGTATTATTATTAATACAATGAGGGTGGTAAAACTTCATAACCGACTCAATGTGGTCAATTAAAAACCTTTTATCATTAAATATTGGGTTACTCATTAAACAGGAAAATAGACTTCAACAATTAGACCGCCACCTCTTCGGTCTTTAAGCTCAAGCTCACCACCATGAATATTTGCAATATTACGTGCTATTCCCATTCCAAGACCAGAATGAGCATCACTTAACTTATGCTCTAAGCGGTAATAAGGTTTAAATACATTTTCCTTATCAGCATCGCTCAAACCTGGCCCTTTATCTTTTATCTGGATAAATATTCCAGTCTCTTTTTTCTCTCCAGTCACCTCAACGCCTTTGCCATATGTAATTGCATTATTAATCAAGTTTGAAAACAAGCGCTCAATCGCAAGAGCTCGGCCTTTCATTGAGATATTATTTTTTATATTTATCTTAATAGGAAGATCATGAATCTCTTCTTTTTTGAGGATTGAGGCTAATAATGATGACAGATCAATCTCACTAGTATTTTCATGTTCAACACCATCTGTCATAATCTGAAGACTTCCTTTAACCATCGTTTCAAGGTAGTCTAAATCACCAATTAAATTTTCTTTAACAGGTCCATCATTAATTCCTTCAACTCTTAACCGAGCTCTAGTCAATGGCGTCTTAAGGTCATGAGAAATTGCTGCAAAAGAGCGCTCCCTATCGGCAATAAATTTTTGAATGCGTTTTGCCATAGAATTAAATGCTCCTATCGTTGCTACCATTTCCTTAGAGCCTTTTTCTTCGAGCTGGCGAGGATTACGTCCTTTCCCTAGAAGATTTGCCTGATGCGCTAATATTTTAAGTGGGTGAACAAGCCAACGAACAAACAAAAAAGTTAGTAAGAGTACCGTGAGTGATACTGCTGAAAGACTAAAAATTCTCTCACCATTAATCCAGTCAACGCCTAATAGTAATTCTCCTTTAGGAACTACCGCAGCTAGATACATCCATTCATCTGCATCAATTGGAAATTGAATTACGACAAACGGACTTTCATCCCCAGGCTCTAGGAGTGCAAACCTTTTCCAAGTAGGCGATAAAGACACCATTAAATTGTTACCCGTTAATATTTTTAAATTATCAAAATCAACAAATACAATCTCCATATCATCAATCTGTCCTAACTGGGCTGTCATACTTTTCTGCAGGTTATCCCGCACTAGTGATGAAAATTCTGACTCTTCAATTGGCACTAAATCAATATATTGTTTATTTACTGAGACAAAGAAGCGAGTTCCACCCATATCTCTTAATTGATCCAGAACAATATGCCGATACTGTTTTGGTAATTTTTCAAAAAAAGCAATAGTTTGAGCTATGCGAGAACCCATAGCTTCTGAAACCTCTACCATTCTGTCTCTCTCAGATGATTGCAGTTGCTCCACCCATAACCAGGTTCCTAGCAGCTGAGCTATAAGAATTCCAATAAAGAGCACTGAAGTCATTCTTGCAACAACAGTTTTTGGGGTGATCCAATTAAGAATCAAGTTTATTTTTGTCAAGCTTTTAAAAGGAGGACGTACCCTTTTCCTCTAACGCTTTGAATAATCTCACCATCGAAATGACTACTCAATTTATGCCTTAGTCTACTCACAATTGTGTCAATTGATCGGTCTAATGGGTCTACTTTTCTGCCATGAAGAAGCTCACCAATTTCATCTCTACTTAAGACTTTACCGATCTGTTTATGAAAAACGCACAATAAGTCAAATTCTGTTCCAGTTAATTCAAGCTGCTTACCATCAACGAATGCACTTCTTGCAGCAAAATTCATTACTATATGATTATCTACATCCTCATCTTTTACTTCTGAGCGCCTCAAGAGAGCCTTAATTCTTGCTAAAAGTTCTCTTGGATTAAAGGGTTTACCCATATAGTCATCAGAGCCTAACTCTAAACCTAATATGCGATCTAAGTCATCACTAGCGGCAGTAAGCATAATAATTGGAACGTTAGACTTTTGCCTCAATCTTCTGCAAACTTCAAGGCCATCTATCCCAGGCAGACCAAGATCTAAAACCACTAAACTAAATTTTGATTCGTCACTTGCTAAGAAGGACTCTCCATCAGAAAAAGCTTCAACTTTAAATCCATTTTTTATTAAATATTGATCTAATAATTTAAGAATTTCTGGGTCATCATCAATGATTGCAAGCTGCTTCATTCCTTTATTTTATTTAGCAAAAAAAGAATTCATTATAAACAATGAAAATATTTATGCAATTTCAGTAAAAAAAATGACCTCTGAAAAGGTCATTTCTGTTGCGTTTATAGAATAACTATTACCCTAAGTAGTATTTATCTATTTGCGCCAAGGGAGTCGTTGATGAAACGTCCGCACCCCCTTCCTCCCTTATTGCCACAATGTCAGGGCGCTCACCAAATGACTTTACATAGGACGGATCTTTCATTTCAACTAGCACATAAGCTGCTGTCTCATCTGGATTTGCTCCTGCCCAAATTATCTTTGCGCCTTGTTCATTCATCTGAGGTTCTAGGCTTTTTGCCATTTCTGACCAAGTTTCCCACCCCTTAGAAATATTAATTGTCATTAACATACGTACCATTTTTATTTCTCCTTATTATTAAAAGTAATTTATATTCTAATACATATCAATACTGCATTAATAAAAATTTAAAAGACTATTTATGAGTCTTAGATTATTAATAATTCACTCCAGCTTGTTGTATACCTATTTGACCGAAAATTAGCTCTTGGGAGCCACCTATCATTGCCCACCTCACTCGCATACTTAACTGACTCATTAAATCTTTTATTAGCGCCCTTTATAGCATTAGATTTTTGACGAGCTAATACCTGTGGCTGACTATCTTGAGTTATTGAAAAAAGATCTTGCTGTCGATAGTTTTTGGTTAAGTTACTCAATACTACCCCTCCTTTATTAAAGGAATAACCAGGCTTATAGATAAGTCTTAATATTTGAGATGCCAATGGAATAATTTGAGATTCATCCTCAATAGCAATTGGCATTCCTACAGTTTTTGATAGGTATGCACGGGGCTTATCTTTTTTATGAGGATTGGTATAAATAAAGACAGTCATAGTTGTCATTGCAAGTTTATGGTTATTAAGCTTATTGACAGCCTTTCTAGTAAGAGCAGTTAAAGCTTGATTTAATTCATCAAAGTCGCTTAAATCAACGCCAAAAGAGCGAGAGGAGACAATCTGCTGCCTTGTTGGAGGAATCAACTCGATAGGAATACACGATTTACCACGAAGCTCTTGATAAATCTTTTTTCCATTAACGCCTAAAAGAGTTTCAATAACGCCAATATCTGCCTGATAAAAGTCATAACTTGTATTAATTCCAATATGGTTAAGCTTTTTAGCGCTTTGTCTGCCTATTCCCCATAAATCACCTACTTCGACCGATTGCAGTAATTTGCAGTATCTTTCATGGGGAAGGTCATCTATATCAAAAACGCCATTAAATTTTGAATACTTTTTAGCAATACGATTAGCAAGTTTTGCTAGAAGTTTAGTACTGCCTATGCCAATACACACTGGAACTCCCGTCCAGTTTTTAACTTGAACTCTTAGAGACTGCATGTGATCTATTAAATTAAGAGGAAGTCCTGCTAAATCTATAAAACTCTCGTCAATAGAGTACACCTCTTGGATAGGAGAAAATTGACCAATAACCTTCATTACTCTAGACGACATATCTCCATACAAAGGATAGTTTGAAGACTTGACTACAACGCCCCTATTAGCAATCAAATTCCTTACTTTAAAGTAAGGAGCTCCCATTTTAATGCCCAGTGCTTTAGCCTCATTAGAACGAGCAATAATGCAGCCATCATTATTAGAAAGAACAACGATTGGTTTGCCTTCTAGTTTTGGTTCAAAAACTCTTTCACAGGAGGCATAGAAGTTATTACAGTCGACCAGTGCGAACTTAGCTCGGTTATTCATACTGATGTATAACCGATGTCACAACCCCCCATATAATAAGTTCGTCAGTACCTCCAATTTTGATGTCTTCAAAATCAGGGTTTTCAGCTTTAAGAGTTATATTTCCTTTGTATTTATGTAGGCGCTTAACAGTGAACTCACCATCAACAACTGCAATAACTATCTTGCCACTTTTAGCGCTTAAAGACTTATCAACGATTAGTATATCGCCCTGCTGGATACCAGCACCTAGCATTGAATCTCCTTGCGCTTTAACAAAGAAAGTGGCCTCTTTATGATGGATAAGATGTGTATTTAAATCAAGTGCATCCTCCAAATGATCATCTGCTGGAGATGGAAATCCTGCCTGCACACGAGAGGTAAAAATTGGAATTGAAAGCTCCGTTGGATTGTCTTTAGTTAAAAAGACTTCTACCTTAGATTTAACTTGAGACTTGTAAACTTCAATCGTAGGAATAAGCGAATCTACAAGACTGATAGGCACCCTAATTACTTTGGTTTCCTCTTTAAAGCTGCCTGAGTTTTTTTTACGGCCAGCACCCTTTCGCGCGCCTCCATGATTAGGTGTATTCATAACTAACTTGATTTATGTAACAATATTCAAGTTGGAATTATAAATTAACTAATAGTAGCAAGTCAATGATAGTATTAAGAAAAAATTATGCGTTAGCTAATTGGCGTAATTTTTTTGCTGCATTGCTATGGCGACTGATTAATTCAGACTCATCTTGCCCAATAATTTTTCCATCCATAACTTTCCACTGACCAGCAATCATAACTCTATCTGCTTTTTGAGCGCCGCACAGAAGTAGCGCTGCTAAAGAGTCATGACTACCTGAAAATCTAAGTTCATCTAATTTAAACAAAGCTAAGTCTGCCTGTTTTCCGACTGCAATTTCACCAATATCAGACCTACCTAAAAGCGCAGCTGAGCCTTTAGTTGCCCAATCATATGCCTTTTGATGGGTAATCTTTGAAGCGCCATAACGCAAACGCTGCAAGTACATTGCTTGTCTAAGTTCAGCAATCATATTAGAGCCATCATTAGAGGCAGAGCCGTCAACGCCAAGACCGATAATGGACCCAGCTTCTTCAAGTTCAAGGCTATGACAAATGCCAGACGCCAACATCATATTTGAAGTTGGGCAGTGGCAAATACCAACACCGTTCTGGCCTAGTTTTTCTATCTCTTGCTTATTAAAGTGTATGCCATGAGCTAGCCAGGTACGATCTGACAACCACCCTACACTTTCAAGGTAATCTACCGTCCTTAAGCCAAATTTCTCTAAACAAAATTTTTCCTCATCTATCGTCTCCGCCAAGTGCGTATGCAATCTAACATCATACTGCTCAGCAAGCGCTGCAGTCTCTATCATTAAATCAGTGGTCACAGAAAAAGGAGAGCAAGGAGCTAAAGCTATTTGAATCATTGCGCCTTCCTGATTGTCGTGGTATGTTTTAATGAGTCGCTCACTATCAGCCTAGTATCTGCTCTTTGGTCTGAACAACAGATTGCGGTGGAAGGCCACCATCTTTTTCTCCAAGACTCATCGAGCCTCTCGTTAAAACAACGCGCATACCGAGCTTTTGAGCCTCTTCCACCTGTATATCGATAGCATTTTCCAGTTGGCTTGGAAACAAATAGTGATGATCACTCGCAGTAGTGCAGCCAGAAAGAAGAAGTTCAGACAGAGCGAGCTCTGTTGAAACAGCGAGCATCTCAGGCTGAATATTAGCCCAAACCTTGTATAGGCTCTTAAGCCATGGAAAGAGTTCTTTATTTAGGGCTTCTGGATAGGCTCTTGTTAGTGTTTGATAAAAGTGGTGATGCGTATTTATTAAACCAGGAAGCAAGACACTTTCACTCGCATCGTAAGTATCATCAATTTGAGTTTTAGGGCTCTGCCCTAACTTAACAATTTCAATAATTTTTTGGCCCTGAATAACAACACCACCCTCACAATTCTGTGCGAAGACAGCTGCTGGGTTTTTAATCCAAATAACGGGCTCATTTATATCGACCATAACAGCATTTGCTTAACCTTAATTAATTGATGATACACAGTCAAAAATTAAGGGAAACACCTTTTTCATTGAACCAGTGTGTGTCTTTTTTACTAAAACCAACTTTAACAGACTCGCCGCTCTTGATAGTGGTTTGAGTATTTAATTTTATAGAGATTTCTTGATTGTCTATTGTTTCACCATAAAGATAGCTATCAGAGCCTAGCTGCTCAACTGTCTGAACTCTCAATGACAGAGAATATTTATCTTCTATTTTAAGGTGTTCTGGTCTTATACCAAAAGTAGTTGCACCCTTTGGAGAAAGCTTTTTAATGTCATCAGGAAGTGAGGCACAGTCTAAAAAATTCATTTTTGGTGAGCCAATAAATCCGGCAACAAATAAATTAGCTGGCTTATTGTATACATCCAAAGGGGAGCCAGTTTGCTCAATAATGCCGTCATGCATCACAACAATTTTATCAGCCATAGTCATTGCTTCAACCTGGTCATGTGTAACATAAATCATTGTATTGCCAAGTCTTGCATGGAGCGCTTTTAGCTCAACCCTTGTTGCTACGCGAAGCTCTGCATCAAGGTTTGATAATGGCTCATCAAAAAGATAGATTGACGGCTCTCTAACAATCGCCCTTCCAATCGCAACGCGCTGTCTTTGACCTCCAGATAGCTGCCCTGGCCTTCTTTTTAGATAGTCCTGCATCCTCAGCTGATTTGCAGCTTTTGTTATCCTTTGCTCAATATCATCCTTATCAAGTTTTAGGTTTTCAAGTCCAAATGCAAGATTTTGACGAACCGTCATATGTGGATATAAGGCATAAGACTGGAACACCATTGCAAGGCCTCTTTTTGCTGCAGAGACATCATTAACCTTCTCATCATTTATTGAAATCGTCCCTTCTGTAATCGCCTCCAAGCCAGCAATCATTCTTAAAAGTGTTGATTTACCACAGCCAGATGGGCCAACTAAAACACAAAACTCGCCATCTAAGACCTCTAGATCGAGCCCATGAATAACCTCAGTTTTGCCATATGATTTTTTAATGTCATTTAATTTAAGATTTGCCATAATTTATTTCATGCCTGTTGAGGCAATGCCTGTTGTAATATATTTTTGAAGAAAAACAAAAACCAGTGTTGTTGGCACCAAGCTAACTACGGTCATTGCTAAAGCGTAGTGTTCTCTTGCAAGGTACTCACCATTAAAGTCAAGTAAACAGAGCTGAATGGTATAAGCAGCCTTTGTAGTTGACACAGCTATCATTGGCAGAATTAAATCATTCCAGCGCCATATAATTGAAAGAATACCTAGAACGGCTATCGCCGGGAGAGCCAATGGAAATATAATTCGCCAATAAATTGTCCACTCACTCGCAGCATCCATTCTGGCAGCTTCCAGAAGCTCATCTGGAATAGTAAGCATATACTGCCTAAGCATAAAGACTCCAGTAGGCGTTGCAGCCCCTGGAATAATCACCCCCCAAAGAGAGCCTGATAAGCCAGTCATTGTTACCATTTTGAAAATACCAACAATTAATACAGACGCAGGCACCATTAGAGTTGCAAGTATTATTACAAAAAAGACTACTTGCCCATTAAATCGATACTTAGACAAAGCAAAAGCTGCCATTGAATTAATCAATAACGTTATCAAGGTTGCCACAATAGTAACAAATACAGAGTTATTTAGACATCTAACAGCATCAAAGCTCCCTAAAGCCTTTTTAGTCAAAGGGTCTGTATAGTTTATCCAGGAAGGCTTTAAGTTTTTATTGATAATAATTTCGTTCTGAGGAAGTTTAGCTATTCCTCCCTCAGGGTTAGATACAAGCCTTGCATTAACAGTGTCTTTAGTTGGGTTAATTCGACTTACCGAGTACTCAACTAACTCACCCGTTTGAGGATCAGCCATGGAGATTAGAATTTGAGCAGTAAAGCCATTAGGTTTATAAGGCTTAAGTCCTAAATATTCTGATAATAATCTAGCATCTTCTTGATCTAGATTGTCTACTATAGATTGAGGATCATAGTCTTTCTTCGCACTAGGGAACATACTTGGATACTTAATAAGCCAATCAGGTAAATTTTGATTGGCAATTAAGTCTTTTGCCATAACTGAAACCAAACCAAAGTGAGATCTTAGAGCGTAATATTCATTTCCACTAAAATTATTAATATAACTGGCAACATCTTTTTCAGCTCTTTCTTCGTCATCTAAGTTTTTCCAGAACATGACCCAAGGCTCAAGGTCTTTCATAATCAATATATTTTTACCATCTGGACCATAGGTTGTCGCTCTGGCGATTCGCTCATAGTCCATTGGTAGAAAATTAGTATCGTATTTTTGAAGTAAAAACTGTGATTTAACTGAGTTCATAACTAGCCATAAAACTGGCAAAAAGATAATTAAAAACCCAAGAAACAAAAAACCATAAGAAATCCAATCAGTCAGACTAGCTTTCTTTTTTCCTTGCCTGCGAGTAAAAAATTTAATGACGTCTGTCATAGCTTCACTTGCCTCCTAGTTAAATAGAATTGCAGTAAAGAAAGAACAATTAGTATCAGCGCAACAATTAACGATGCCATTGCCGCTATTCCAAGACCAAAAAATGTTTTTTGACCCCTAATTCCAGCATTTTCAACGATATAAGAAACAAGAGAGATCCAGCCAACTTGGAGTGCGTATAGCTCTTCGAATGCTTGGACGGCTTTAATTAATGATAGTACGGTTACAACTAGCAAGATTGGCATCAATAAGGGTAATGTAATACGCCAAAAAACTCGCCTTTCAGAAGTCCCATCCATTTGTGCAGCTTCATAAAGATCCCTTGGAATTGACTGAAGTCCAGCCAGCAAGATGAGCATATAAAAACCCATATGAGCCCATGTATAGACAAAGATTGACCAGAACATAGTCCAGCTTGGATCCATTAACCACTGTATCGGTTCACTGATCCAGTTCCAGTCCATTAGCGTTTGAGACAACATGCCTTGCCTCTTTAATATTAGAGTCCATAGAAATGCAACAACCACCGGACTCAGCATGACTGGATAGAAAAATACAGCCCTCCAAAAACCTCTTCCTATGACCTCTCTATTAAGAACTATTGCAGTAAAAAGTGCAATGAGAATCATAATAGGGACTTGAAGAATAACAAAAACAAATGTGTCGTATAGGGCTGACTTGAATTTAGCATTTTCAACGTTGATACCGCCAGTATCAATTTGAACTTCCTGAGTAATTCTTGCCAGGTTATCAAGCCCTGAAAAGGCTCTATTTTCAAAGTTAATACTTGTTCCATCGGTAACAGAGAAGCCGAAGTTCATAAACAATGGAAGAAAAGTAAACAGGCCAAAAATAAGGATATTTGGAAACAAAAATAAATAAGGTAGTGATTTAGTACCAAATAATTTTTGAGTAAACTCGATTGGCCATCCAATGCTTGACATTAATTTTGGCAATATGCCGTAGACATCTTTAGACAATACAAAACCTATCAAAAGATACAGGGCAAAGAACAAGAACCAGCTATTAAGATTTAGAAGAGACTCAAACATTTTATGGGTTGAATTTTAAATATAATTAAGGCCGCCTCAAGAGACGGCCTTAAAGTTTATAACTTCAGTATAACTGAATAGTTATTATTCAGCTATCTTTGCTGCTACGTCAGCATCAATCGCTGCCAAAGCTTCATCAAGGCTCATTTCACCTGTAATTGCTTTAGTTATGTAGTCAGGAACAATACCATAAATGGCAAAGTTCTTATTGTAGCCTTGGAACCAATAGGCTTGCGGTGTAGATGAAGCCGCTTTACCCGCATTAGCTGCAAAAGTTGATAGTCCTGCAGAAACCCTTGGGCTCACGCTATCATAATCAATACCTGCCTTTTGAAGGCCTTGGTGTGCAGTAATATTTGAAGTGTTAGCTGCAAAGAAACCAGCTCTTCCAGCTTGTGACAAGAAGTCAATGAAAGAAGCGGAAACTTCAGGGTGCTTAGATGAATTAAATGCAACAACTCCAGAACCTCCTGGCATTGCTCCACAGCCTCCAGAACCACATGGAATTGGAACAACTTTCCACTCAAAATCAGTGATGTTTGCATCATAGTTGCCAAGCATCCAAGAGCCTGACATGTGCATAGCTACAGTTCCGTCAAGGAAAAGAGGTGCTGCATTTTTATAAGCAGTTCCTCCACCAGCAGGCCATCCTTCAGCAGGCATTAAGCCCTCTTTATGCCATCCAACAAATGTTTCAGCAAAAGCTCTAAAGCCATCATCAACTAAAATAGGAACGCCATTTTCATGGAATTTAGCCCCGTATGAGAATGCAGGTCCAGCCCATCTATGAGCTGTTCTATCCATTGCAAGTCCAGCAGTCAAGCCAAGCTCTGATTTAACTACTCTTAAGGCATCAGCCCAATCATCCCATGAAGCTCCTTCCTCAGGCATATCAACACCAGCATCTTCAAACATAGTAACGTTTACATATGGACCAGTAACCGTTAGCTGAGCTTGCCAGCCATAAATACCGTTATCGCCAGATGGTTTTCTATACCATGGCAAGGTAGCACCATAGTTTTCTTCCCATTTTGCAGCATCTACATAAGGAGTCAAATCAAGATAATATTGATTAAGTCCACCTAAGTTTGTAACACGCGCAACGTCTGGAGCAGAACCTGCCTCTAGTTGGTTTTCAAGTTGATCTCTCACAACATCATAACCAACAATTTCAAAATTTACTGTATTTCCAGTTGAGCTCTCCCAGATTGAAGACATCTGTTGCAAAACATCACACTCATTAGCATCTTGGTAGCAGACAAACTTAATTTCTGCAGCGTTGACACTAAACGATGAGATGGCTAGAAACGATGCCAATAAAATACTTTTTTTCATATCTCTCTCCAATAGTTATTTTAAAAAATTATCTTTTTCTATCAAATTTAAACGAACAATAAATTTAATGAAATTCGAGTATACATGAATTGATATATATCAGTAAAATAAACTAAAGTAAATTGAACCTAGGTCTCACTATATGAAACTTACTGTATTTTAAAACTTTTTTTTGAAATTAATAATAGAAAAATAATGAATCAAAACCTTGGAAAGCTAATACATTTAAAGAAACTTTGTACGGACAATAGCCACTTTCAAATGCTCGCTGTGGACCAAAGACCGCCTATATTTAATATCATCTCATCAGCTAAGGGAAGAAAGCACAGCTATGAGGAAGTAGTAGAATGTAAAAAATTGATTACATCAAACCTGTCTCATTTAGCGACAGCAATACTAATGGATCCTCACTATTCGATTCCAAACCTCTTGCAACATAATAACTCTAAAGGCCTTGTAATAACCCTTGAAGAGCATGATTTTAAAGAAACTCTCCAGGGTCGATATTCAAGTGACATAGATAACTGGAGTGTTGAAAAAATTAAAAAGG
The DNA here is from genome assembly GCA_905182815.1 of uncultured Candidatus Thioglobus sp. Classification (GTDB taxonomy): domain Bacteria; phylum Pseudomonadota; class Gammaproteobacteria; order PS1; family Pseudothioglobaceae; genus Pseudothioglobus. The sequence continues at coordinate 284,993 of CAJJCX010000001.1, read as the reverse complement.
CTGGCGGAGATGCCGTCAAAGTTCTTGCTTGGTACCGCCCTGATGCTGAAAAAAAATCTCTTGAATATCAACAACAATACGTTCAAAGGATTGGTGAAGAGTGTGAAAAATACAGTATTCCCTTCTTACTAGAGCTACTTGTGTATCCCTTTCAAGACGATGACCACCACACTAAAGAATACATTGAACAAAAACAAAAAAAATCTCAACATGTTATTGATAGCGTCAAAGAGTTTGCAAAAGAAAAATATAAGGTTGATATATTTAAATTAGAGTCTCCAGTTGATAGCAATGATCTAGAGGGTGATATTTCAAAAGAAACAGAGGATGCATTTAAAAACCTAGCCAAAGCTACAAACAATAAGCCATGGGTTGTTCTTTCTTCTGGGATGGGAAAAACATCATTTTATAAATGCCTTGAGCTAGCCTATCAAAATGGCGCTTCAGGTTACTTAGCCGGAAGAACAATCTGGTTAGATGCCTTTAAGAACTACCCAAACATCGAAAATGTGGATAAAGGATTAAAAACTGAGTCAGTGAGTTATATTAACAAGCTAAACGACTTGACTGCACGAAAAGCCTATTCCCTTAAAGATTACTTTAAGAAAGGCTTTAAAATTCAAGAACCTGAAAACTTTACTAAGAATTTTGGAGGTTTTAAATGATTGGTTACTTATCCCTGGCAAGAGAAACCTTTGATGTTGAGTTTGCTCAATCTAAATTTAAACAAGCTAAAGGTCTTTTAGAGTCTATAACATCAGAAATAATTGGCTTTGACCAGTTAATTACAAACGATGAAATTGCAAATGAAGCACTAGATTTTTTTAAAAGCAATGAATGCGAAAAAGTTTTCCTTTTTCAAACAACTTTTACTGATGCAAAATTTATATTAAATTTTTCTAAAGTAATCAATAAACCAATTTGTATTGTTTCATTTCCTGAGCCAAGAACGGGGGGAAGACTAAGGCTGAACTCAATCTGTGGCCTCAACCTTGGAACTCACTCTTTAATTAAAAATAATATTTTTCCTGACTTCATCATTATGGAAGATGATGATAAAGCCAATGAAAAATCATTTATAGAATTTATTAATTCAGAAAATAATAACACTCAAGTTTCATGGAATAAAGCAGTTATTAGTAATGATCAAATGGATTTTAACTACACAATTGACAAACAAACTATTGGAATTATTGGAACAAGACCAGAAGGCTTTGATACCTGTGATTATGATCAAGATGAGGTCACCAATAAGCTCAATGTTTCTTTAATAAACCTTGAGCTTGATGATTTATTTGATGAAGCAAAAAATGTTGGTAAAGACACAATTGCGTCTACAAAAAATACCATTTCTGGCTACCTTCAAGGCACTGAAGAGCTTGTTCAGGATGAGTTTGACAAAAGTATTTCAATCTTTCATGGCCTAGAGGGTTTGAAAGACAAGCATAATCTTGATGCCTTCGCTATTCGATGCTGGCCAGAGACTTTTACAGAATATGGCTGTGCTTCTTGCGGCCCAATGGCAATGATGAATGAGAAAAAAGTAAGCTGCGCCTGTGAAGCAGATGTTCTTGGAGGTATCAGCTGCAACATACTAAATCAAATGAATGATAGCCCCTCCCTTCTCGTAGATATTGTAGATGTTGACAAAGCAGACAATTCTTTAGTGTTTTGGCATTGCGGCTTAGCACCAATCAGCATGGCAAAAGAAGGCACAGCTAAGTCTGGCATTCACTCTAATAGAAAAAAACCACTCCTTCATGACTTTAGTCTTAAAAAAGGTGAGATAACTATTTTTAGAGTTTCAAAAGCTCAAAATAAACTTCAATTTTTTGTTTTAAAGGCGTCTGTTATAGATAGACCAAACTCTTTTTCAGGAACATCAGGTGTAATTAGCTTGGGCGATGATAGCGCACTTAAAGCTCAGCAAATGTTTAAAGGTGGCCTTGAGCATCATGTCGCTTTTACTTATGGAGATGTATCTGATAAGCTTATTCATTTTGGTAATAAAATGAATATTCCAACTTATACACTATGACGAGCAAAATTAAATATGCAATTATTGGCGCAGGATGTATGGGCCAAGAGCACATACATAATGTTGAAATTATAGAAGATGCAGAAGTTGTTGCACTTTGCGATACTAGTGAAAAATCTATTAAAGAGTGCCTCGATTTATTAAAAAATAAAGTTGAAATTTTTGATAACTACGAGGATCTTATCCAAGCAAATATCGTAGATGCTTACATTATTGCAACGCCGAACTTTACCCATATAGAGGTCTTAAGAGCCTTAATCAAAACCAAAGCACACCTATTAATCGAAAAGCCTTTATGCACGACTGTTGAAGACTGTAAAGAGTTTGAGAGGCTTGCTATTGATTATCCCGGCATCATTTGGACCGCTATGGAATATCGATATATGCCGCCTGTCCAAAGAATGATTCAAGAGATTCATAATAAAACAATTGGCAATTTAAAAATGCTGTCTATACGAGAGCATCGATTTCCTTTCTTGCATAAAGTTGATGACTGGAATCGTTTTGCAATAAAAACGGGTGGAACCTTAGTTGAAAAATGTTGTCACTTCTTTGATTTAATGAGATTAATAGCGCAGAGTGAGCCCTTGAAAGTCTATGCAAGTGGCAATCAAGATGTAAATCATTTGAATGAGAAATATGATGGAATGGTGCCAGATATTCTTGACAATGCTTTTGTAATTGTCGATTTTGAAAATGGAGTTAGAGCATTCCTAGATCTTTGCATGTTCGCTGAAAATTCAGAATTTCAAGAAGAATTGTGTGCAGTTGGAACTTTAGGAAAGGTTGAAACAGAAGTACCATCCAATAAATCAGGCATTGCCAGTTCAGATATTAGAATTGGCCTCAGAGAAATTACCCCGGCATTAAAAGAAACTATAGCTGTAGATCCCAAAATTCTTGAAGCTGGCAACCACCATGGCTCTACATACTATGAACACCAATCATTTATTAACGCTATTCGCAACAATACTAAGCCTGAAGTGTCACTAAATGACGGCCTCATTGCTGTTGCAATCGGAGAGGCGGCTGAAATTTCTATCAAAGAAGGTAGGGTTGTTCAAATGAGCGAGTTTAATCTTTAGTCTGATAAAAACTTAACAACCTTTTCAGCTATAAACTGACTTACTCTTATATTTGATTCAACTGTAACGCCAGAAGTATGAGGTGTTAGAATACAATTCATAGAGCTGGTAATCTCTTTATAAAACTCTGCTGTTACTGGCTCCGTGTTGTAAACATCAAGCGCAAAACCACCAATTAATTTTTCTTTATAAGCCTTTAAAAGGTCATTTTCATTAATAATTGAGCCTCTTGATGAATTAATAATAATTGGAGTTTTCTTCATCTTATTAAAAGAGCCTGAGTTCATTAGACCCCTAGTTTCATCAGTAAGAGGCAGGTGAATTGATATAACATCAGAAAGCCTAAAAAGCTCCTCTTGTGAAGTCAATGTAACACCCAGATTATCAGCATCAGATGAAATGACAAATGGGTCATAAGCAATAACTTTTGCACCAAAAACTTGAGCTAATCGACTAACTTTCTTACCAATAACACCAAAGCCAAGCAAGCCTAAAGTTTTACCTCCCAACTCTCTTGATTCAACTGACGTTCTGGGCCACTGACCAGAAACAGTTCCACTATGAGAAATAGGTATATTTTTTAACAAAGAAAGCGCACAAGCCATAACATATTCAGCAACTGAATCAGCATTCATTCCGGTTGCAGGCTGTACATAAATATTATTATTTAAACAATAGTTCGTATCAATATTGTCTAAACCTACACCTAAACGCCCTATAAACTTCAAATTATTAGCCTTCAAAAGCAGCGCTTCAGTCAGTTGCGTTTTATTTCTAACAATTACCGCGTCAACCAAAACTATTTGTAAGCCTAAGCTTTCTATATTTTCATGAAGACTTGGGTCATATACTACATCAAACACCTCAGAAATACTGTCGACACTGTCCTGCTCCATAAATTCAGTAATTAATATTTTTTTCATAGTTATTTTATTTTCGTTGTTAGTTTAAATTGATGTGAGAATTTAATAAGTTCATTGAAGCTTGGTATTGCACGGATACCGCCCCTTCTAGTGCATTTTAGAGATGCGGCTAGTGTTGCCAATTCTATTGACTCTTGTATTGTTTTATTAGCATGAATAAATCTAACAAAAGCACCATGAAATACGTCACCTGCTCCATTAGTTTCGACTACCTTTACTTTTGGCGCTGCGCAATGATAAATCTTACCTTTGTCAATCCAATAGACGCCTTTAGGGCCGAGCGTAACTGCATAAAACTTATTATTATTGTTATATAGACTTTTTAAAGAATCAATTATAGATTCATCACTTGTATATTCCAACAAACCAGTTTCTGAGAAAATAGGATGAGATGAATAATTAATAATCTCTTCAATTGTTTTATTTTTAGAAAAATTATCCAAATCCACAACGCAATTAATGCCACGATCGTGCGTATTTTTTGCCACATAATGAGCCGCCTCAATCCAGTGCGCATCAATTAAATAGGTTTGGTCGTTTTTAAAATTAAAGTTAGGGAGTATTTTTTCATCTAATAGTTTTTTCTCATTAAAAACTGCAAGCATTCTTTCGCCATGTTTGTCTTCAAAAATATGACTCTGAGATGAAAGCGCGCCCTTTACAATAATCGATTTTGCAAAATTAATATTATATTCATTCAGTTCAGACTGGAGAAATTCAGCAGCATCATCATCACCAAAGCGACTAACAAACTCAGAACTTTCGCCAAGAATATTAACAGCAAAGCTAGCCACTGCAGCTGGGCCACCGAGTCTCTTTTCCAGCCCTTTTGCAACAAGTTTTATTGGTTTTTTAGGAAAGCTATCAATCTTTACAACTCTATCTAAAAAGATTGGTCCAACACAAATTATCATACGTTTCCTATAATGAATCTCAATTGATTAAGCCAGCTATATATTTTAATAGCATTAGTTAATGAAATTAACTACTTATTTGTTAGAGTTCTGCCAACTGCATCTTTCCATCCAGATAATTTTTTTTGCCTCTCAGCTTTAGGCATTTTAGAATTAAATTGGCTCTCAGACTTCCATGACTTAGCAAACTCCTCAATTGGAGGATAAAAACCTACCTGCATTCCTGCTAAATATGCAGCACCCAAAGCAGTTGTCTCTAGATTTTTTGGCCTGTCAACTGGTAAATTAAGAAGATCTGAAAGCATCTGCATGGTCCAATTTGATGCCGCCATACCGCCATCTACTCTAATAGTAGTTAACTCATTTTCACTCAAATCTTTCGAAATTGCTGTCAAAAGGTCTGATGTCTGATAACACACCGACTCTAGCGCTGCTTTTGTAATCTCAGCAGGCCCTGTGCTTCTTGTAAGGCCATATAGCGCTCCTCTACAATCAGGATCCCAATAAGGAGCCCCCAGCCCAACAAATGCTGGAACCAAATACACATCTTGGTTCGGGTCGGCTTGAATCGCAAGCTGCTCTGATTCTTCAGCTGACTCTATGAATTTTAGATCGTCGCGAAGCCATTGAATAGCCGCACCTGCAACAAATATTGACCCCTCAAGCGCATAGCAAGGCTTATTGTTAATTTGAAAGGCGATAGTTGTTAGTAATTTATTTTTTGATTGAACTGGCTTGTCTCCAGTATTTATTAAAACAAAACATCCGGTTCCATAGGTCGATTTAACCATTCCTGGTTCAAAGCATGCCTGACCAACAAGAGCGGAAGGCTGATCACCAATTAAACTAGAAATAGGTATTTCAGATCCAAAAAAAGACTTGTGAGCCCTACCAAAGTTTGCCGCACTATCACAAACAATTGGCAGAATCGATTTTGGAATATTAAAAAGCTTTAGCAAATCCTCATCCCAACACCCTTCATGAATATTGTACAAAAGAGTTCTAGAGGCGTTAGTAGCATCAGTTGAGTGAACTCTTTTATCGCTTAATCGCCACAATAGAAAACTATCGATAGTACCAAAAGCTAATTTATCAGAATTTGCTTTTTCTCTTGCACCCTCAACATTATCAAGAATCCAGGCAATTTTAGTAGCGCAAAAATATGGATCAAGTAATAGTCCAGTTTTTTTAGTAACTATAGTCTCATGACCTTGTTCCCGTAAACCTTTGCATTGATCTGAGGTTCTCCTGTCTTGCCAAACTATTGCATTATATATCGGCTTACCTGTATCTTTATCCCAAACAACCGTTGTTTCACGCTGATTAGTAATTCCTATAGAGATGATTTGATTGGGCTCTATTTCGGCCTCTTTGATGGCAATATTACAGCTCTCCAGAGTTGAAAGCCAAATCTCTTCTGGGTCATGCTCAACCCATCCTGAATTTGGAAAAAATTGAGTAAATTCTTTTTGGCCTATGGCTGCAATTTGATACTCTGAGTCAAATAAAACACCTCTAGATGAAGTTGTACCTTGATCAATAGATAATATATATTTTTTAGAATTTGTCATATTGTTTTCACTCTATTTATGTTCTTAATAATCAATTAATTATTTGTAAATATTACCTATTTTTTTCCATGTATTTACCCAACTCTTTTAAATTATTTTCATCAAAAAATAAATAAAGCTTTGTGCGTCTCTCAGTTATGTCTTCTGGAGTGAGGGCAAACTCCTCTTGCATTAAATAATCAACCTCTACTTGGTACAAACTTTTACCAAAATTAAGTCCTAAATCGCCAATCGCAAAAACCTTGCTTAAAACTAACCCTGCCCTTGTACCATACAAATTAAAGAGACGCTCAAGATAGTCTAAATCCAGATAATCATACTTTTTACTCAGGTCATGAATTAAAGCTTCTTTATCAATTGCTTTAAAGTTGCCGCCTGGCAAATGATTTTTACTTGTTGATGATGGTTTTTTATGGCCAATGATTGACTCAATTAGGTCGACAACGTCTTCTGAAAGCTGTCTAAAAGTTGTAAGTTTGCCTCCAAAAACGTTAACTAGTGCACTATCATCAACCCGACTATCCTCTCTAATGACATAATCACGTGATACTTTCTGAGCTTTCTGGCCACCATTTTCAAACAGTGGACGAACACCACTCCAGCTACTAACAACATCACCTCTAGATATTTTATTATTAAAATACTCATTTGCCGATTCAATGATGTAGCTAATCTCAGCCTCTGAAGCTGAAATGTCATCAATGTCTTCATTGAAATCAACGTCAGTTGTGCCTATAAATGTAAACTCTCCCTCCCACGGAATTGCAAAGAATATTCGGCCATCAGCATTTTGAAAGATATAAGAATAGTCGTGATTAAATATTTTTTTTAGAACTATATGACTACCTTTAACTAGTCTAATATTTTTATCATTTGATTTTTCGATAACTATCTTTTAAAAAAGTATCTACCCATGGGCCCGTTGCATTTATAACAACTTTAGCTTTAACAGTCTGACTTTCTCCTGATAAAGAATTTGTTGTTTGAATTTCCCAAATATTATCAATTTGTTCTATTTTATTAACAAAAGTTCTAGTAGAGATATGAGCGCCAAATTTTTTAGCATCCACTGCATTAAGAATGGTTAGCCTTGAGTCGTCTGCTGAACAATCTGAATACTCAAAACCTTTTGAATATGAATCTAACAAAACTCCTTGAGATTCATGAGATGAAATATCAATTGATTTTGAGCGCTTAATAAAGCTTGATAAGTAAAGATTATCATAAAGCATCATCCCTAATTTCAATATCCATGCTGGTCGAAGCCCTTTATGATGCGGTAAAATTATCCTAGACTCTTTAACAATGTGTGGAGCAATATTAAGCAATGTATCGCGTTCCTTTAGAGCTTTTCTTACAAGTAGGAACTCATAATTTTCAAGGTATCGTAATCCGCCATGAATTAACTTTGATGAAGCTGATGATGTGCCACTTGATAGATCATTTTTTTCAGCAAGAGATACGCTATAGCCCCTACTTGCTGCGTCTCTAGCAATACCACATCCATTAATGCCACCGCCAACAATAAAAATATCGTAAATTTTATTCATTAAATTTATGTTTTATTTAGTAACTTTTTCCAAATAATGGAACTTGGTTCTACTATTGTAAACTTATTCAAAATAGTATACATTATCTGCTAAAATTATATCAACGCTAAATGAGCTGTTAATCATATACAACAGATCATGCAAGTAATGAATATATTTAATAAAATATCTAGAAAAGCTATGGGAACAGAGAAACGAGGGGATGGAACAGTTGGTAAGGCATTAGATGTTCTTAAATGAAGTTGCAGAAATTGGCTCACCAGTTCGATTTTCAAGCCTTTTAAAAACCAGCAAGTATCCTAAGGCAACCCTATATAGACTCCTCCAAACCCTCCTGAATCAAGATATGCTGAGCTACAATGATGAGGAGCAAACCTACAAGCTAGGACTAAAGTTGGTTCGTATGGCACACGCAGCCTGGCTTCAGAGCTCTCTCGCCCCGATAGCCCTTCCATTTATTGATGAATTGTCTGAGAAAGTTGGTGAAACCGTTCACTTGGCACAGCTTGATAATGGCCAAGTATTGTATGTTGACAAAAGAAACCCTAGCTCACCAATTGAAATGTACTCTCAAGCTGGCAAAGTTGGCCCTGCATACTGCACTGGAGTAGGAAAGGCAATGATGGCATTTTTAGATGAAGATGCGCTAAGTAGAGTTATTTCTAAACAAGCATTCTTTAAATATACTGACTTTACAATTACCTCTGAAAAAGCGCTTCGCAAAGAACTAACTATAATAAAAAAGCAAGGAATAGCCTTTGATAAACAGGAGCATGAAGTAAAAATTATTTGTATTTCGTCTCCTATTTTGTCTTCAAAAGGGAGAGTGATTGGCGGCTTATCAATCACCAGCTCAATTGACATTCACAGCTTAGAGAGCCTTCAAGAATTCAAGCCTCAACTACTTAAGACCTCAGAACTAATTGGGAAAGAAGCTGGTGCATGGAATTTTCCTGAACAAAACAACTAATATAAGGACACCTTTGATATGGCATCATTAAAGATATCTAAAGCGACAAAGAAATACGATAAATTGCAAGTTATCCATGGAATTGATTTAGAAATCGAGGACGGTGAATTTTGTGTTTTTGTTGGGCCATCAGGTTGTGGAAAATCAACATTACTCAGAATGATCTCTGGCCTTGAAGAAGTAACCACTGGTGAGATTCATATTGGTGATAAAGATGTCACTACCATGCATCCAGCGGACAGGGGTATTGCAATGGTTTTTCAATCTTACGCTTTATATCCACATATGACGGTTAGAGAAAATATGGGCTTTGGTCTTAAAATGACAAAAGTTCCTACTGATGAAATTAACAAGAAAGTTAATGATGCTGCGAGTATTTTGCACCTTGAAGATTACATGGATAGAAAGCCTAAAACCTTGTCAGGTGGACAAAGACAAAGAGTTGCCATTGGAAGGTCAATTGTAAGGGGTCCAGAAGTATTTTTATTTGATGAGCCTTTATCAAATCTTGATGCGGAACTTAGGGTTGAAATGCGCGTTGAAATCTCTCGTCTTCATCGTGAACTAGGGACAACTATCATTTATGTCACCCATGACCAAGTAGAAGCAATGACGCTCGCCGATAAAATAGTCGTTCTAAAAGAGGGTTTAATTCAGCAAGTAGGTAAACCATTAGAGTTATATGAAGATCCACAAAATATTTTTGTTGCAGGCTTTATTGGCTCACCAACAATCAATTTTTTAAAAGGAAATATTGTTGATTCAAAGCTAACAATACCTAATCTTAAGTCCTCAAAAATCAAAGTAAGTAAAGCAGTTGCCTCATCTAAGTCAGAGTTAATTGTAGGATTAAGGCCTCAGCAATTAAAGCTCACTAAGTCAGGAGATCTTGAAGTAGAATTCACTGAAGCTCTTGGAGACATTTCGTATGTTTACTTAAAAACCTTGAGTGGTGAAAGAGTGGTTGTAGAGTCAAGAGAGGAAAAATTGCCCTTAACAGGATCAAAAGTTGGAATAGAAGCAAACACAACTTCAGCCCTATTTTTTGACCCTAAAACCGAACTTCGAGTCAAATAACCTTTCTTAAAGAGGTTCCCAGAAAACCCCAGAAGGAGGAAGACTAACTGAACTGACATTCGTTTCTTTCTCACTGTAGTTGAACCAAAATCGATGTTTATGTGTTTCACGAACTCTAACGCAATCAGGCAGATCCATTGTAGAAATATTTTGAGATAAACAAGCATCCCTAAATATTCTTGTTAACGCCTCCTGATTACCCCAACCCGTTAAATATAGTCTATTTGTTTGTCCAATGAGTGCTGGACGGCCATCCTCACATTCCTCAATAACATTATCACAATCTACTAAAGTTTCCATCCAGCGATTAAAACTACCTCCAGCTTTAATTAAAATACTGGCATTTGGCCTCAAAGACTCAACACTAGCAACGGTGCCAACAACGCCAGGAACTTCTGGTGGTAAGTCTTTTGGAATAGCCATATCTAATGTTTTTGAGCCAGATCTTGGACCTGAAATTAAAACGCCTTCAAAGGATTCAATTGCCGCCTTAAGATCTGTATCAAAATGCATTAATCCAGGAGCAAGTACAATTTTATATCCAGTTAAATCTTTTTGATTTGGAGGGAGTATATCAACTGATAAACCAAGGCTTCGAAGAGCCTTATAGTATTCATAAACTAATTCAAAATAACTAAAGTCTTTACCTTGAGGCTGAATTTCCCATGCCCAACAGCTTTCATAATCAAAAATTATAGCGACCTTTGATTGAACTTGCTGAATGCCATCAAATTCTTTTAACTCAGAATTAACTTGAGAAGCTTGAGTTAAACCGGGTGCGCTTTCACCATCAGGTCTTTGCAGGCCAGCGTGCATTTGTTCCTGAGCAAAAGGAGCCTGTCTCCAGCGAAAATAACTTACCACTTCTGCGCCATGAGCAATGGCCTCCCAAGACCAAAGCCTAACCGCTCCACGAGCAGGTTCAGGGTTGTAAGGAGCCCAATTCACAGGTCCTGGTTGCTGCTCCATTACCCACCAACGGCCGCGCCCAACAGTCCTGTATAGGTCATGATGAAATGCCTGAAAATCAGGATCTCCAAAGCGCATAAATTTAAGTTTAAAGTCTTCATTTTGAGTCGATCGATCTTCTAAAAAGCCCAAAGGATAGCTATCCCAACTAGCAATATCTAAATCATTACCTACTTCATAATGATCAAAATCTGTAATTTTTCCCATATAGTTATGAATAAGTGGCATTTTTGTATGTTCGCGCATTATTAAAACTTGGGCGCGGTTAAACTTAACTACTTGCTCAGAGCTAAACCTTCTGAAGTCTAATTCATGAATTGGATTCGCATCAGTAACGGTTAAATTTGGTAAATCAATTTGCTCAAAACTATTATATTCCATCGACCAGAAAACATTACTCCAAGACTCATTAAGATTTTCAATCGTCTTATATTTATTAGATAACCAAAGTTTAAACGAGCTTTCTGATGAAGTACTAAAAGACAACGTAGTGTCGTGACATCCATATTCATTATCTAATTGCCATGCTTTAATATAAGGAGTTTTTTCCATATCGCTCTGCAACAAGCCTTGTAATCCTTGATGACTCCTGGAGATAGCCTTGATGAGAGAAACAGTAGTGTCTTCTTGAGCCAAATTTACGAGAACGTCCATCAGAATCAACTAGTAGCATATCCGGCCATTTATCTACAACCCACCTTGGAGGAGCTGCAGTTGGAGTGCTCATAACCACATTCAATCCAGCATTTCCTAATACTTCAATAGCTTGGTCAAGCCATTTAAAATTTTGAGCACCCTCTTCAGGCTCTAATCGGCTCCAGGCAAATTCACCTATTCGAACCCAAGTTAAGCCTGACTCTATCATATCCTTAGCATCTTTTTCCCATTGAGTCTCTGACCAATGTTCTGGATAATAACAACTTCCTAGTTTTGGAATCATAGTATTCTCATAATTTAACTTGATATTCAGCTAAACCAGTTATCTCTGATTGAAAATAAAATACTTTACCAGCTAAAGGCTCAACTTTTAAATTTTCATTATTTAAATTCTGATAGGCCGAAGTAGTATAAATAGTATTTAATGAGTCGCCGCCAAAAGCAGGACAAGTAACCTGGGAAACTGGAAAGTTAACTACTTGATCTAATTGACCATTAGAACTATATCTTGCCAGCCTAGAGGCGCCATACTGCGCATTCCATAGAAATCCCTCACTATCACATACTGAGCCATCAGGACGAAGACCTTGAGGCTCCAGATCAACAAAAATAACTGGCTCATGAGCAGGCCAGCCATTAGATTCATCTAATTTCTGCTTCCAAATTTTCTGTTTACGTGTATCTGCAAAATATCCAAACTTTTTATCTGGGGAAAAGCAAATGCTATTAGGGATTGTAATATTCTGGTGTAACTGTCTTAGCTCACCTTTATAGAAGCGATAAATAGAACCAGCATCTGCTTCCGCATTAAGTCCCATTGTACTAATCCAAAAACCGCCCCATGGATCAGCGCGCCCATCATTTGATCGGGTGTGAACCATATCAGCCTCTAAATCAACGATCACCTCTCTTTCATCAGTTGCTAAGGTAAGTTTAGTTAATGAGGATGCAGTCGCAACCATTAAATGCTCCTCATCAATCCATCCTGCAGCCGAAACTGGCTCAGAAAATACCCAAGTTTTAAGTTTAGAGTTATTCCAGTTATGCATCTTAAAGGAATTTATATCAAACCAGAATAGAGACTTTAGTTTTGGATGCCATAATGGGCCTTCACCCAAATCAGACGAATCTAAGGGAAGATAGTCACTTATCATTATTGCGCTTCATCATAAGCCAAAACAATCGACTCAGCCTTCTTAGAAACTATGTTTGGGGATTCGCCAGCCTTGTATAACCCTGAGCCTATTCCAAAACCAGTAGCACCGGCTTTGATCCAAGATGAAAAGTTTTTTGGACCAACACCGCCAACCATGAAAAGAGGCATATCTGATGGCAAAACAGCCTTTAATGCGATTAAATTGTCTTCTCCAATAAGAGAGGCTGGAAAAAACTTCAAACCATCAGCTCCACAATGTATTGCAGAGAAGCACTCTGTTGGAGTTATAACTCCTGGATAGCTCAATATATTTGCCTCTTTAGTTGCTTTAACAACATCAGGATTAAAATTAGGCGAAACAATAAAATTTACACCAATTTTAGCAAGGACTTCAACCTGCTTTATATCTGTTACTGTTCCAGCACCAAATTGAATTGATCCTTCAAATTCATCACGAAGCAGCTCAATACTTTCAAAAGCACTAGGTGAATTAAGAGGCACTTCGACTTGGCTTATTCCGGCTTTAACAATAACATGAGCTATATCAAGAACCTCTTTTGGTTTAACACCTCGTAATATAGCAATTATATTTCTATTCATATTCTTACTCTTATTCAGAGTGCAACTCCATATAAGCAGAGGTCAGTCCTGATAATGTCGCAGCCTCAAGGCTGAAAGGAAGACTTTTACCACCAAGTATTTTTAATCCTTTTTGATAATTATTAGTTAGAAGCTCAGAGCCAATAAGGATGACATTTTTATCTTTCCAGTAATTTTTTGCCCCGTTGAGCTCAACTCCTAATAGTAATCCAGAAAGAGTTGCTCTTGCAGAGTTAGAATCTAAATCATTAACTATTGATTCAGATCGTAATGAAAAAAGATCCGAAGCAATTAGACCTGGGTTGTCAAAACCCTTGATAACTCCGTTATCAAAACTAACTTGATCCCACCCTTCTGACTCAATTGAGTGCTTAATTAAAGTGTTGTTAGAAATTACGCCAAAAAGCTCACCCGTCATAAAAGTTCTAAATTTTTCTATTTGACCTGCCCTTACATTTACCCATTTTGTATGCGTACCAGGAAGGCAAACAATACCATCAAAGCTTGGATTTTCTTTAATAAATCCAGCAATTTGGGTTTCTTCACCCCTCATAATATCTGCAGGCTTATGCTGCATTACTCCCGGAACTAGGTTAACTTGTATCCGTGGATCCTTAGTACTGGCAACCGTAAGTTGAGTTTTATCGATAGGAACGCATGGAGTCTTTAAATACGGTGTTTCAACCCACCCTTGACGAGCACCAACCATTCCACAAGCCATAACAGATGTTACTTTTTCGCTATCAAGCCAGCTTTCAATAAGACGCAATAATACTGGCTCAAACTCATTCTGCTGGAGATCTTTCATGCCTTCATTCGACTCACTATAAGCAAGAACTTCGCCTTTTTCGTCAATAGCCCAAGCGCGCATATGGGTTGTCCCCCAATCTGCAGCAATCCATTTAGCTTTAATATCTCTCATTATTTTTTTATCCTGTAACTACTACGCCGCCATCAATCACTAAAGCTTGGCCAGTCATCATTCGTGATGCATTCGAAGCTAAAAATAAAGTGGAGTCAATTAAATCGTTAGGCAATAAGTGTTCCTTAATGCATTGTTTATCCATGTGAATTGCTAAATCTTTTTCATTTGCCCACAGCTTTAGCTGTCTTTCAGTTAAAACCCAACCTGGGATTAGTGTGTTCACTCTAATGCCATCAGCGCCAAGCTCTCTCGCTAAACTTCTTGTTAGACCTGTAATTCCAGCTTTAGAAGTAACATAAGCAGGCAAGCCTGCATTGCCCATCATGTAAGAGTTTGATGAAAAATTAATAATACTGCCGCCACCTTGAGTTCTCATAAAAGGCGCCACAGCCTGTGCTGTAAAGAAATGAGGTCTTAGATTGATATTAATTGACTGATCCCATTCTTCTGTAGTCATGGCAGCAAGGGTGTGGCGTGTGTCATTAGCGGCATTATTTATAAGCACATTAATTCCACCATTAGCCTTGCTAGCATCTGAAATTGCAGACTTTAGAGCATCAATATCAGTAATATCACATTTAATAAATAAGGGATTATATTTATATTTTGAGGAAATTTCATCTAGAAATTCATCACAATCTGATCTCTGTACAAAGGCAACTTTAGCGCCTTGAGCTAAAAAGCCTTCTGTCAATGAAGCCCCTATTCCTGAGCCGCCTCCAGTTATAAAAACTGAAGCATCCTCTAAATCTTTAAAAATTGCGTAATTATTCATTAATGAGATTCTCGTGTTGGAAGGCGAGTGTCTTTGCCTACTAGGAAGTCTAAGTCTGCACCTTTGTCAGCTTGCATGACATGATCAATATAAAGTTTTGCGTATCCACGGGTGTAATTTACTTTTGGCTCTTTCCTTGCCTTAAGACGTTTATCAATTTCAGACTCTGCAACTAAAAGCTCAAGCACTCCATTAAAAGCATCAAGCCGAATAAGGTCACCAGTCTCAACTATTGAAATAGGGCCACCTACATTTGCCTCAGGAGACACATGAAGCACTATAGTTCCAAAGGCAGTGCCTGACATTCGAGCATCTGAAATACGTATCATATCTCGAACACCTTGCTCAATTAATACCTTTGGTATTGGCATATTACCAACCTCAGGCATTCCTGGATAGCCCTTTGGCCCACACCCCTTTAAAACTAGAATAGAGTCTTTTGTTACTGGAAGGTCAGGTCTATCAATATTAGCCTTTAGATCTTCAATGTCTTCAAATACATAAGCCAAACCTTCGTGCTTTAACAACTCTTCTGTTGCAGCAGCTGGTTTAATAATTGCTCCATTTGGAGCTAAATTCCCTCTCAAGACTTTTAAACCTGCAGCAGGCTTCAGTGGGTTATTTATTGGCCGAATGACGTCCTCATTGAATGTTTCAGCGCCTTTAAAGTAATTAGTTATGTCTTTATTTAAAATCGTATTAGCAGGTTTTATATGATTCTTAATTTGCTCCAATACTGCAGGAACTCCTCCTGCATAACAAAAATCTTCCATTAGATACTTACCTGAAGGCATACAATTAACAAGAAGCGGTATATCTGCCGCTTTCTCAAAGTCCTCCAAAGTAAGTTCAATTTCAGCTCTTCCCGCTAAAGCCAACAAGTGAATTACTGAATTCGTTGAACCGCCAACTGCGCTGTTCAATGTAATCGCATTTTGAAAGCTCTCTTTTGTTAAAACTTTAGATAAGTTCAAACCCTCTTCCACCATTTCTACGATGCGCTTTCCTGTCATATGCGCAAGAGCCATTCTCCTTGCATCAACGGCTGGAATAGCCGCATTCGTTGGTAAACTTAAGCCCATCCCTTCAACCAAGCTTGCCATTGTGGATGCAGTCCCCATTGTCATGCAAACCCCAGATGAGCGGCTCATTCCTGTCTCAGCAGACATAAAATCTTGTAAAGACATATCACCAGCTCTAACGTCTTCAGAAAAGCGCCAAACATCAGTTCCAGAACCAATATCTTGGCCTTTATATTTACCATTAAGCATTGGGCCAGAAGAAACAACAATTGTCGGCAAATCGACACTTGCTGCACCCATTAATTGTCCTGGGGTAGTTTTATCACAGCCGCCTAGTAAAACAACGCCATCAATTCCATAAGCGCGAATACTTTCCTCGACATCCATAGATAAAAGATTTCGAAAAAGCATTGCGGTTGGTTTCATTTGGGTTTCACCTAATGACATTACAGGGAACTCAAGTGGCAGACCTCCTGCCTCCCAAACACCCCTCTTAACGCCTTCAGCTAAAGTTCTTAAACCTGCATTACATGGGGTTAACTCAGACCAAGTATTGCATATACCAATTATTGGGCGTCCATCGAAAACATGGTCTGGGAATCCTTGGCTTTTCATCCAGCTGCGATGGATAAAACCATCTTTATCCATTTTTCCATACCAATTCGATGATCGACGCTTGTTAGCTTTACTCATGCAGCTTTATCCCCTTCTATTACCATCATGCTAGCTGGAAAAGCTTTAGGTAACTGCAGTCCATGGTTCATTAAAAATTGCCCACTAAGCTTCAATGTTTTTTGCAAAAGACCACCATTTGATTTACCAAGAGAGTTGATATGATTTTTGTTGTATAACGAGACATTATACATTGCCATTGAGTCTAGCCCAGATAGGACCAATGGAACTGGTGAGCTAAATTCTGATAAGGCATTTTGGCCAGCGAAAACAACAAAGTGATTCTCACTTGAATTAATTTGAATTTCAGCGGTTACGCTTTTATCGTCACATGGTAATCGTAAAATATTTGCATCTTTCATCCATTGACGATTCTCCTTCCACCAGTTAGTAACGGCTTTTAGCAGTGCTTTATCTGAAGGTGAGAGTTCACGAGGATCCATCTCAAATCCCATATGCCTTTGAGCTGCCACCCACGCTCTGAATGCTAGTGGAAGTTCACGCCCAGAAGTGTGACAAACCTTTGGCCCAACATGACTGCCCGTTATCGAAGTAGGCAGCCATAAAATTGCCTCATGCTGAATACGTAACCTTTCAATTGCATCATTACTATCAGACAACCAAACCCTTTGTGTATTTTCTAAAATGCCATAATCTATTCGTCCACCTCCTGATGAGCAGGATTCAATCTCAACTTTTGGATGCGCCAATCTAATTCGCTTTAGAAGAACATACAGGCTTTTTGTTTGCGAAGCATCTGGATAAGGTAGAACTCGATTATGGTCCCACTTAATATACTCAATTGGGTACTCAGTTAACAATGCCGAAATTTTCTTAAAAAGGTAATCTTCAACATCTTTTATGGCAATATTAAGAACCAACTGATCTCGTCCAAGAGTTTGATTTTTGTGGCCCATTATCCATTCAGGGTGCTGTCGATAAAGATCACTATTAGGGCTAACCATCTCAGGCTCAAACCACAAACCAAAAGACATTTTAAGAGAGTGGATATGGCTAATTAATGGTTGCAATCCTTTAGGATATTTATTCTTGTCAACATCCCAGTCACCAAGACTAGAGTTAGCACTATCACGTCCTTTAAACCAGCCGTCATCCAGTACAAACCTTTCAGCACCAATTTCAGAAGCAAGGCTAGCTATTTCTTTTAATTGGTCAATATTATGATCAAAATATATAGCCTCCCAGCAATTGTAATGAACAGGCCTAACATTGTCTTTAGGTGCCTTAATAATTGAATTAGCTACGTGAGATCGAAATGACTTACCAACCCCGCTAATTCCGTTACTAGAATGGCTAATATATAGCCTTGCTGTTTCGAAGCAATTTCCAGAAATTAAATCACTATTTTCAGTATTGCCAAATTGAACTTGCCTGCGACCATCTGGAAGTTGCTCTGCAATCATACGATGACCTCCAGACCAGCCGTAGTGAAAACCATAACAAGACCCTGAATTCTCTGAGCTTTCAATGGTTGGAATAAGAAGGCCAGGGAAATTTGCATGACTTGTTGTTCCAGACCTTGACTCACGCAGATGAGTACCAGTTACCCATGGAGTTATTTGGCTTCTGAATTCACCACCCCATTGACCTCCATAGTCAATCATTTCATTGCTGTTTTGAGGCGCTAGAATTACTGGAGCAGAAAACCAGTCCATAAATATTGGCTTTTTGCTGTCAATTTTTGCACTAAGACTAAACGTATTACTTTCTTCAAAGGAAATGATTGTCAATGTATATGTTTGTTCTATGGCTTTGTCCAAAAAGACTAAGGACAATGAGTTGTCTTTTGCTTCGTCTTTTAGAAAAACAAAGTTACTAGAAAGAATCATTCCATCAAGGCCTCTCATTTTGCAGCCAAGCTGTCCTGGAAAATTTGCAGACTGCTCTGGTAAGACAGATAACTCTGGAACTTTATCCAGTAAGTTGTCCCCCCAATCTTTAGACACTGCAGTAGATAAGGAGCTAAGATTTTCATTGTCAGGTAAACGACTGCCCCAATATATAACGCATGGAAGCCTATTATTCAAAGATGATAAAACCAAAGTTTGATCAAAAGTATCAAGGCGCCATTGATTCATTACTTCACCGCTCCAAGAGTTAATCCTGCAATAAAGTGCTTCTGCATTAGGAAAAACATTAAGACAGGAGGAAGTGCTGCAATTATTGAGCCTGCAGAAACCAAATGCTGATTCGCAATCCATTGCCCGTTAAGCGAATTTAAACCTGCTGTAATTGGCATTGAATCTGCCCCTTGTGTCAAAACGAGAGCCCAAAAATAATCATTCCATATGAAAGTAAAAATTAGTACAGACAATGCAGCCATTGCCGGTCGCATTAATGGGACAACTACGTACCAGAAAATTTTAAACTCAGAAACTCCTTCAACTCTTGCCGCTTCGATTAACTCAAATGGGAGAGCACGGATAAAGTTTCGCATAAAGAAGGTGCAAAAGCCAGTTTGAAATGCTATATGAAAAGCAACAAGGCCCCATACAGAGTTATATAGACCAAGCGAAAGAGAGAGGTCTCTTACTGGAACCATTAATATTTGATAGGGAATAAAGTTGCCAGCAACAAAAAGGAAAAATACCAGTAAATTAAGTTTAAACCTATAAACGCCTAATGCAAAGCCTGTGAGACTTGATAGAACAATTGCACCAATAACAGTTGGTATAGTAATTTTAAAGCTATTTAAAATGTAATAGCCTAAAGGGGAGTCAGTAAAGACAGCAGTGTAGTTTTCAAAAAAATTAATTGAGGTTGGCATACCCCAATAATTACCAGAATTTATATCGACTCCTGAGCGAATAGAGGTCAAGGCTACTGCCAAAAGAGGGAGAAGCCAAATAATTATAGAAATAGGCAGCGCTATCTTATAGAGTCGCTGAGTAGATGGCTTGGTTCTTTCAATTGGAGTTGGAAACATAATTAATAACCTTTTTCATCTCGATACAATCTATACAGAATCAGTCCAATATAAACCATCATAATAGCAAGAAGAACTACTGCTATAGCTGCAGAATAGCCCATACGAA
Source organism: uncultured Candidatus Thioglobus sp. (assembly GCA_905182815.1). Lineage (GTDB taxonomy): Bacteria > Pseudomonadota > Gammaproteobacteria > PS1 > Pseudothioglobaceae > Pseudothioglobus. Next base: position 265,033 of record CAJJCX010000001.1, on the reverse strand, counting down.
AGCCATACTCTGAAAATGCTTTTTCATACATATAATAAGCAAGGACGCGACTAGAGCCCCAAGGGCCACCAGCGGTCATAATAGAAATTAAATCAAATGATCTTAGAGCGCCAATCACCGTAACAACAACAGCAATAAAAGTTGCAGGCTTTAACTGAGGGAGTATTACATACCACAACATTTTCCAGCCTCTTGCATTATCTATTCGGCCTGCTTCAATTTGTTCTGGATCAACAGAATTAAGTCCTGTTAAATATAAAATCATACAATAAGCAGTTTGAGGCCATAAGCCCGCTGCAATTATTCCATATGTTGCATAGTCTTCCTCTGCCAAGATAGCAACAGGATTAAATCCAAAGCCTTCCAAGACAACATTTAAAAGTCCATTTGAAGGGTCATAGAACCAACTAAAAACAAGCCCAACAACAACCTGTGAAATAACAAATGGGAAAAAGAATAGTGATTTGTATATTCTTATGCCTCTTACTGTCTGATTAAGAAATAATGCGGCAAAAAGACCAGCTGGAATTGCTAGTATATAAAGGACAAGCCAAATAACATTATTCTTTAATGAGATAAAAAAATATTCATCGTCTAATAACTCTATATAGTTTTCAACACCTATATAGGTTTTTTCACCAAGCCCGTCCCACTGATAAAAACTTAAGCCTATTGATTGAAAAATTGGAAAAATAACATAAAGGGAAAACATGAAGATACCAGGAGCCAAAAAAATCCAAGGCGACAACTTCAATTGATTGTTTTTCCAGAAAGAATACATACATATTCCGAGTTTTATTGATTAAAAATAAAGTCCCGTGTCAAGAATACTTGAACACGGGACAGAGTAAAACCTTATTGGTTAATAAAGTTTTGCACGAGCTTTTTCTAGACGCTCTAGAATCTTCTCTAAGCGCTCAGGCTTAACCATGAACTCTTGAAAGTTTTCCATGCCAATAGAGGCCATTTCAGCTTTAGTATCACGATCATAGAACTGAGCAACACCACCAGGGGCGTCATTATTAAGCATACTAAATGCAGCATTCAAGAACTTGTCATCAACAACACTTGAGCCCGCATTAGTAGGTAACTGACCTAACGCTTCATTCCAAGCAGTCTGAACGTCAGCGCGCGCAGCATAAGCTAAGAAACGCTTAGCGTCAACTGGGTTTTTTGCACCTGCAGATAAATGAATAGTGTCAGTAGGCGCTTCTTCAGCCATAGGAACTCCCGGAGTTATTTCAGGAAACTGGAAGAAACCTAGCTTACTGTCATCCAAACCTAGCTCACGTAATGGAGCAACAGCAAAGTTACCCATAACATACATAGCAGCCTCACCATTACCCATAGGAGCTAATGCTTCTTGCCAGCTTAAAGCAGCATGATTTTCAAGGAAAAAGTCAGCGTCAATCAGTTGCTTCCAGTTCGCCATAGTTGCACGTACTCTGTCATCAGTCCAAGCAACGTCACCATCTAGTTAGAGCCATATGGAAATCATATCCATTTGTACGAAGGTTTAAGTAATCAAATACACCACCAGCAGTCCATAGATATTTTGTACCAATTGTAATTGGAGTATACACCGTTTGCATTTAAAGTTTTACCAGCAGCGATGAATTGATCCCAAGTTTTAGGAACAGCAATTCCTAGGTCTTCAAAGATATCTTGACGATAGTAAACACCCCAGTTGTAATAAGTATAAGGAATTCCCCACTTCTTACCATCCATAGTCATACCTGGAGCAGACGTCTTCATTAGTGAGTAAAGACCTTGGTCAGCCCAAACATCATCAATTGGTGCGAACAATCCTGCATCAACAAATGGTGCCATTCTGTTACCCGCATACCAGAATGAAATATCTGGAGCATCAGCACTTAGAAAGTTACGAATTGCAGCTTTATAGCCTTCATGATCAAAAAGATTGTAAACAACGTTTACATCTGGGTTTTCAGCTTCAAATCCATCAATAACTGCCTGAAATGCCGCCTTTGGCGCTGGATCAGATGTGTCACCATTAATGACAATCGTTCCAGCAATAGCTGATGTTCCCGCCAAGATACCGGCTAGAGCGAGAGCTATTTGCGATTTAAATATTTTTTTCATTATTTTTTTCTCCTAAATTATAAAAAAACCTCTTTGATTACATACCTCTTGTGACGAAGATACACCTGTATATGTCAAATCACATTTAAGTATACATAAATATGAATTCATGTGAATACATTTGTCCATATATTAGCACATCGTTCCACTATATGGAACTTATATAGAGAAAGGCAATAAAGTCAGTACAATCAGCTTCTTAATTAAACGAACTTATAAAGTGTAAAATGCTTAAGTCTCTGTTTATCATCAGTATAGATTGAGTTTTATTTGTTATTTAGGAGAAAAATATGGGAATGCCAGGACCATTCGAACTGATTATTATTTTAGTTATTGTGCTACTTATTTTTGGCGGGAAACGTCTTAAAAATATTGGCAATGAAGTTGGAGGTGCAATTAAAGGCTTCAAGTCATCTATGAAAGATACTGATGTCGAAAAGAAAGAAGATATTATTGAAGCTAAAGTTGAAGCTGATGATGAAAGCTCTGACAAAAAATCCTAAAAACCAGTTTTTTATGAAGCGATATGTTTGATTTTGGTTTCTGGGAGATTGCCATTATTGGCGTTATTACCCTTATCGTAGTGGGCCCAGAAAGATTGCCTGCACTGGCAAGAAAAGCTGGCCTATTTGCGGGCAAACTTAATAAGTTCCTCAGCAAAGTTAAAGCAGATATAAACGAAGAGCTAAAGACAGATGAGCTTAAAGAGCAACTTTCTATGGCCGATGAAAAATCAATAATCTCTGACATTACCAATGAAGCCAAATCAAGTGCTGACCTTTTTAATCAAAATGATGCTCAGCAGGATGATTCAAAGTTATGACTATAGATAATGAGGCATCTGAAAAACTACCCTTAGTCCAACATTTAATTGAACTTAGGCGATCACTTCTTCATTCAGTTACTGCAATAGTTATTTTTTTCTTAATATTATTCCCATTTGCTGATGAAATATACACCTTCATAGCGGCGCCAATTGTTCAAGCAATACCAGGCTCCAATCTAATTGCAATTGGTGTAATCTCTCCTTTTTTAACGCCCTTAAAGATGTCATTGATACTGGCTATCTATATTGCAATGCCCTACTTGCTGTATCAGCTATGGATGTTTATAGCCCCAGCGCTCTATCGCAATGAGAAAAGGCTAGTGCTGCCTTTGGTCATCTCATCAACAATACTTTTTTATGTTGGCCTTCTGTTCTCTTTTTATATTGTATTTCCAGTTATATTTAACTTCTTAGCGAGTGTTGGTCCTGCATCAGTTAACTTTGCCCCTGATATTCAGTACTACCTTGATTTTATCTTGAAAGTCTCATTCGCCTTTGGAGCTGCCTTTGAAGTCCCAATTGTGACAATCCTTCTTATTGTTTTTGGAGCGACTACTGCTGAAAAACTCAAAAAAAATCGCCCTTACATCTTCATTGGCTCCTTTGTAGTTGGAATGGTATTAACTCCTCCAGATGTGATCTCGCAATTTCTAATTGCAATCCCTATTTGGCTTCTGTTTGAAGCTGGCTTATTTTTTTCCTCTTTCTTTAAAGTCCGTAAAAATAATCCAGAAAAGAGTGCTGCTACAAAAAATCAATCCAAGGATTGGACTGATAAGTCACACAATGAGATGATGGATGATATTGAAATTGAGATGAACAGCAAAGTAATCGGTACGCCAGAAAAAGATAACTAGTATTACTAATCAGCAATATACGTTTGTAACAAGTTAGAAAGCTCTTTCTTTCGACTACCTTCAGCAAAACTTGCATCAATACTATTGTTAATAAGCCTAATTGCCTGGTCTCTTGAAAGCTCTAGACTGTCATAAAGTGCAAGGAAATTTTCTGTCATGTACCCTCCAAAGTAAGAAGGGTCATCTGAGTTAACCGTTACGCAAACTCCTAAGTCAAGCATATCAAGAATTGTGTGGCTTGCCATAGTATCAAAAACTCTAAGCTTTACATTTGATAGTGGGCAAATAGTTAAGGGCATTTGAGACTCAATCAAACGAAGCATTAGGTCAGGATCATCGATTGCTCTTATCCCATGATCAATTCTTTGAACATTTAAAACGTCCAAAGAGCTCCATATATAACTAGCGGGACCCTCTTCGCCTGCATGGGCAACTAATTTATAACCCATACCTTTTGCTTTGCTGAAAACATTAATAAATTTTTCCGGTGGGTTTCCCATCTCCGCGCTATCTAAACCAACACCATAAATAACATCGGTAAATTGCTCTGAAGATTTTAAAGTTTCAATTGCGCTTTCCTCGCTAAGGTGTCTTAAGAAACACATAATCAATCTAGAGGTTATTCCAAGCTTCGCTTTCCCATCAGCTAGCGCCTCTGCAATGCCGCTTACTATAGTTTCAAAAGCAACACCTCTTACAGTGTGCGTTTGAGGGTCAAAAAACGGCTCTACATGCATCACATTCTGCTGCTTACACATCAATAAGTAAGCCCATGTTAGGTCATAAAAATCTTGCTTATGGAGCAAAACCTCAGCGCCCTGATAATAAATATCTAGAAAATCTTGAAGATTTGAGAATTGATATGCTTTTTTTACCTCATTGACGCTATTAAAAGGTAATTGGATTGAATTTCTCTTTGCCAGCTTAAATAATAGTTCTGGCTCTAGTGTGCCTTCTATATGAAGATGAAGTTCAATTTTTGGAAGACCATTCAGCCACTTGTGAGAAATCTCTGACATAATTTTTTTCTAAAAAAAATCGCGCCCTAAGCAAAGCCTAGGACGCGATTAGTAATATTACTTAATAAACCTTTACTAGTTAGGGTACTTAGCGTCAATACCTTCTACATAAAAGTCCATTGTAAGTAGGTCAGGATAGTTAGGTGGAGTTTCACCTTCTGCTAACCATGCACTACCATCTTGCTTGTTGATTGGACCTGTAAATGGATGAATCGCGCCCATTGACAAATCAATAATTGCTTTTGAAGCTTCATTTCTAACTTCAAAAGGCATTGAATTATTCATAGGAGCAAACTTAACCATTCCTGAATCAACTCCATGGAAGACATCAGTTGAAGTCCAAGTGCCATCTTTAACAGCCTGAACACGCTCTAAGTAGTAAGGACCCCAATCATCAATAATTCCAGTTAATTGAGCATTTTTACCCCACTCACGCATGTTTGAAGCTTGGCCAAAAGCATAGACACCTTTCTCTTCAGCAACTGTCATAGGAGCAGTTGAATCAGTGTGTTGCATTAGAATGTCCGCACCTTGAGCTATAAGAGCATTGGCAGCGTCAGCTTCTTTACCTGGATCGTACCAAGAATAAACCCAAACGATCTTGATTTCAATATCAGGATTTACTGACTTAGCAGCTAGATAAGCAGAGTTAATTCCTCTGATTACTTCAGGGATTGGGAAAGATGCAATATAACCAATAACATTAGTCTCTGTCATTCTTCCAGCAATCTTACCAATAACGTGTCTACCTTCATAAAATCTCGCAGAATAAGTAGAAATATTATCAGTAGGACGCATATAGCCTGTTGCGTGTTCAAATTTAACATCTGGATAACGCGCCGCAACCTTTACTGTTGGGTTCATGTAACCAAATGATGTTGTAAAAATAATATCATTTTTTCTGGCAAGACTCGTAATAACACGCTCTGAATCTGAGTTTTCCTCAACACTCTCAACAGTAGTAATGATTACGTCATCGCCCATCATTTCTTTTACGTATTTTGCGCCTTGATCATGTGCAAAAGTCCACCCATGGTCTCCTGTTGGGCCAATATATACAAAAGCAGCTTTAACAGGGTCAGCATAAACATTACTAGTAAATGCTAAAACTACGCTTAATATCGAGAGCTTCACAACACTCGACAAACTTCGATTAGACATACTTATTCTCCTTTAAGTTATTTAACAATTTTCTTACTTTTTTACTTCGTACAAAACTTTATTCATCAAACTAAGTTGTTGAATGAAATATTCTACCCAAACAATTAGGAACTGTGCGATTTGTTTTATTTTTTAATCTCATCCTAAGACTAACAAGAATAACAATGGTTGCCAGGTAAGGAAGCATAGATAGATATTGCGCACTCACATTGATGTTTAATCCTTGAGCATGAATCTGCAGAATAGTTATTCCTCCAAATAAAATTGCTCCAAATATAATTCTAAAAGGTTGCCACGAGGCAAAAACAACAAGACCTAAAGCGATCCAACCTCTTCCAGCAGTCATGCCTTCTCCCCATATGGGCACTTGAACGAGTGATAAAAATGCACCTCCAATTCCAGCCATAGCACCGCCAAATAAAATAGCCATCACTCTGTATCGAACAACGTTATGACCAATAGCATGGGCCGCATCATGATTGTCGCCAATGGCGCGTAATATTAAACCCTGCTTAGTCCTAAATAAAAACCACCAAACCAAGTAAACCATAAAAAATGCCAAATAAACGAGAGGATTAAACGAAAAAAGTAAAGGCCCTAAATAAGGAATATTAGATAAATATGGAATTGGAACTGCCGTGATGAGTTGAATTGTTTCCTCTGTATACCCTCTGCCCGCAAAAGCAGCAAAACCCAAACCAAAAAGAGTTAAAGCAAGCCCAGTTGCAACCTGATTTGTAAGCAGAAATTGAGTCAAAAAAGCAAAAATGGATGCTATGGCCATCCCCCCAAGCATTGCAGACAGAACAGCTAAATACGGGTTTTGAGTATGGGACATAACAACAAAGCCTAGGAGCGCTCCAACAATCATCATGCCTTCAACTCCTAAATTTAGAACACCTGAGCGCTCTACTAATAATTCACCAATAGCGGCAAACATAAGGGGCACTGAAGCAATGCTTATTCCAATAATGATGTTAATAAATAGACTTTCATTCATAATCTTTAGTTTTTAGTTTTAAAAAGTACAACTTTATATTTAATTAATATATCGCAGGCCAAGAAGTAAAACAAAAGCATGCCTTGAAAAATTTGCGTTATCGAGCTTGGTAAATTGTATTCAATTTGCACATTCTCACCGCCAACATAGCTAAGGGCAATTAGTAGCGCTGAAAATAAAACTCCTACCGGATGAAGTCTCGCCAAGAATGCAACAATGATTGCAGTAAAGCCATAAAATTGGGGCAGTCCTGGAGTCAGTTGTCCAGCAGGGCCGGCCGCCTCAAAGAGGCCCGCAAGACCAGCCAGCCCTCCTGATATAAGTAGTGAATACCAAACAGTTTTATTGTCATCAAATCCAGCAAATTTTGCAGCTCGAGGCGCGCTACCTGATATTTTTATTTGCATACCAAACATATGCTTTTTAATTCCAAACCAAGCAACAAGCGAGAGAATAATTGCGACAATCAAGCCAATATGTAATCGAGTCCCTTCCCAAATTATAGGCAGCATAGCGCTATCATGAAAAATCCTACTTTCTGGAAAATTAAAGCCTGATGGGTTTCGAAGCGGTCCTTGAAGCATTGCGCTTAAAAACAAAACGGCAACATAGGTCAACATTAAAGTTACTAGGATTTCATTGACCTGGTACTTAATTCGAAGAAAGGCTGCAATGCCCGCATAAAACATACCCCCTAAAATACCTGCTATCGTCATCAATGGAAGCAACCAAAAAGCCTCAACATTATAAAAATATAGTCCTACTGCGCTTCCTGCAATTCCTCCCATAACGAATTGGCCTTCTGCACCAATATTCCAAATACCTGCTCTAAATCCAATTGACAAGCCAAGCCCAATAATCATCAAAGGTGCTGCCTTAACGAGCAGCTCTGAAAAATAGTAAGAATCAATTAAAGGCTCTACAAATAAAGTGAAGAAGACGCTTGATACTGGAATGTCTACTAATATAAAGACAAATATTAAATAAGCTGATAGAGCAGTAAGCGTGAGAGCCAATAGAGGTGATAACAGAACCATTGCTGTAGAATTCTCAACTCTTGGAATAAGTCTAATCATTGGGTTTTTCCTCCAACCATGAGCTGAGAAATCTTCTCTAACCCTTTACTCTTCATGTCCACAGCATCAGAAAGCTTTCCTTCAGATAGGACATGGATTTTGTCACACAAACTTAATATTTCATCCAAATCTTGGGAAATAATCAATATAGCTGAGCCTTTATTAGCCAATTCAATCAAAGCCTGATGAATATTGTTAGCAGAGCCCGCATCGACCCCCCAAGTAGGCTGAGCAACAATTAATAATTCTGGATTTTGAATAAGCTCTCTTCCAACCATAAACTTTTGTAGGTTTCCTCCAGAAAGTGATTTGGCTAACATTCTGCTTGAAGGCGTTTGCACGTCAAAGGTATCGATAACATTTTTTGAATGAGTTGCAACTTTTTTCCAGTCAATGACATCATTACTCGTCATTTCAGTTGAATCTGGCCTACTTAGTAGCATATTTTCATCTAACGACATATCTGGAACTGCGCCGTGCCCAAGTCTCTCTTCAGGAACAAAGAACATAGAGAGCTGTCTTCTTTCATGCGAGTTTAGAGTGCCAATATCTTGGCCATTAAAATTCAAAGTTGTTTTGGGGGACGAAATTTCACCAATAAGCAGCTCCATTAACTCATCTTGGCCATTTCCAGCAACGCCTGCTATACCAACAATACTCCCCTTGTTGATTTTTAAAGCGATATTGTCAAGATTAACTCCATAAATATCATCACTCTTTCGACTTAAATTATCGATTGAAAAAATACTTTCACCAACAGCTATATTAGCTCTAGCAAGTTCAGTTAGTTTTTTTCCAATCATCATTTCCGCAAGTTCTTTTTGGCTGTGCTCCTGAGGTATACAGCTTTGAACTAATTTACCATCTCTTAAGATTGTTGCTTCACTGCATATTTCACGGACTTCTTCAAGCTTATGAGAAATATATAAGATAGCGCATCCATCTGCTGCAAGTTTTTTAAGAGTTACAAATAGATCGGATACTTCTTGAGGCGTCAAGACTGAAGTAGGCTCATCCATAATAAGTAACTTTGGGTTTTGCATTAGGCAGCGAATAATTTCAACGCGTTGGCGCGCACCAACCGACAGATCACCAACAACTTGTTGTGGGTTAATATCTAAGCCATATTGCTTTGAGTACTTAATTATTTGCTCAGAAAAATTATCATTTAGACCTACACTATCAAGTCCGAGAATTATATTTTCTTCAACAGTTAACGATTCAAACAGTGAAAAATGTTGAAAGACCATTGCTATTCCATTTTCTCGAGCTTGAAAAGGGCTTTTAGGACTATATTCATTATTAGCCCACTTCATTTCACCACTATCTGGTGATAACGAGCCATATATAATTTTAACTAGAGTTGACTTACCAGCACCATTTTCACCAAGCAAAGCATGGATACTTGAATCCTTAATTCTAAGCGAAACATTATCATTAGCCTTTAAATCTCCATAAGACTTAGTAATATTGGATACTTCTAATTGATATTTCATACAGATTCAGGTTGTCTTTTATGTTCTATAAAGTTAATTAAATCCATTGCAATAGTTACGGCAATTGCAGCAGGTGATTTTAAGAATTTTTGCTTATCTCCTATTGGACAGATAAATTTATTAATCACTTCCTCAGAAAAATTCTTTTGATGAAAACGATCTCTAAATTTTTTCCCCTTAATTTCTGAACCAATCATACCCAAATAACTGAAGTTATTTTGAGTAATCATTTTTTCACAAATCTCGAAGTCAATTTGATGGCTGTATGTAATTACGAGACAATAGCTACTGTCTGGCAAGTCAGGAATGCTCTGAACAAAGTCATCACAAATAATATCTATTTGAGATGTATCTCCTTGATATTTATCAAATTGTTCTGCTCTATCATCAACCCAATAAATCTTAATAGGTAGGTTAATTAAAATTGGCATCAGAGCTCTTGAAATATGTCCAGCTCCAAAAACGACTACTGGCTGAACTTCGCTAGTCAAGACTTTTTCAAAGCAAACTTCAGTTAAAGCGCCTGACTGATTTTCAAATTGCACTATAGTAGGACTATCAGAAAGTAACAAAAGATCTTTAGCACTTTTTGTAATCAAGCTAGAGATTTTTTTGTCATCAATATTTGGAGATAAATTACCATCAAGGTATACAAATTTTTTACTGCTAAATTCAATTTCAGAGTTACTATCTACAATTGTAGCAACTATAAAATCTTCATTATCTTGAAGTAAGTTTGATACTGTTTCGATCCATGAATTTGTTGCGTCAGACTGAATAAAACTTTCAAACATGACATTTACATAGCCTCCACAACACTGCCCAAGTGAGGCGCCAAGAGGATATTTTTTTAAATAAGTACCATTAGAATTAAGACTTAATAATTCTTCGGCAAAAGATAAGGCTTTAAATTCTAAATTACCACCACCAATACTGCCAAAAACTGACTCAGCTCCAGAGAAGACAATCTTATCTCCATTAGAGCAAGGGGTTGAGCCCTTAGTTGAAATAATTGTTAACAATACAAAGCCATTATTTAAAGCACTTGCCGTCTTAACTGGCTTCAACCAACTATTCATAACCTATTACTTAAGACTCTTATTGAGATTAAAGAATACTTGCTCAAAAGTTGCAGGAGCATTTAGGCCAGTTTGCATTTCATTATCTGCATTATAAATAGCATTTTTTATCGCAAGCCAAGCTGATATTGCGAGCATCAAAGGAGGCTCTCCAACTGCTTTAGATTTATGAATTGTATTTTCATGATTAGAAATATTAGGCTTAATTTTGACCTCAAAATGCTCAGGCGTATCTCCGATTGCAGGGATTTTATAGGTCGATGCGCCCATCGTTAAAAGTGCCCCAGAATCATTCCATTTGAGCTCCTCAGAGCAGAGCCAGCCCATACCTTGAATATATCCTCCAACTATTTGCCCCATATCAATTGCTGGGTTAAGTGATGCGCCAACATCATGCAAAATATCAACTGCTAATAACTTATACTCACCAGTCAAACAATCAACTATAACTTCACTAACGCAGGCACCATATGAATAATAGTAAAAAGGATGGCCTTTTTGTTTAACAGCATCAAAGAAAATTTTTGGTGTTTTATAAAAGCCATTACTAAAAAGTTCTACTCGATTTAAATATGCTGTTGACACAAATTCATCAAACGCTATCTTTTTCTTACCAATAATAACAAAAGAGTCTTTAAACTCAATATCACTATTACCTTCGCCATAGAAATCTTTCGCAAAAGTAGTTAAATTTCTCTTAATTCTTAAGCATGCCTCTCTGGCAGCCATACCATTTAAATCTGAACCAGAAGATGCTGCAGTTGGTGATGTATTTGGAACTTTAGCAGTAGAAGTAGCTGAGACCTTTACTCGCTCTAGATTAACACCAAATTCATTAGCAACAACCTGCGCAACTTTAATAAATAGGCCTTGGCCCATTTCAGTCCCTCCATGATTAATATATATACTTCCATCTTTATATACATTTACCAATGCGCCGGCTTGATTTAATAATTGAGTAGTAAAAGAAATGCCAAATTTCACAGGAGAAAATGCCAATCCTTTTTTAAGATATTTACTTGTTTTATTAAACTTTTCAATACTTTCTCTTCTAACTAAATAATTACTGTCTTCTATAAGTTCACTAGAGAGCTCATTAATAATATTATCTTCGACAACTTGATCGTAAGGCGTCACGTTATTTGTATCCTTTTGATAATAATTTAATTTTCTAATTTCAAGAGCATCAACACCAATATTCATGGCTATTTCTTCAATAATATTTTCTATAGCAAGCATCCCTTGAGGTCCACCAAAGCCTCTAAATGCTGTGTTTGAAGCGGTATTTGTTTTGCATAAAAAACCCCTAAAAGTAGCATTTGGCAAAAAATATGTATTATCAGCATGGAATAAAGCTCTAGAAACTATTGCTTTAGATAAATCAAGTGAGTAGCCACATCTTGCTGCAAGATCTATCTCAATCCCCAAAATTTTCCCATCATCACTATAGCCAACTTTATAGTCTGCCTTGAAATCATGCCTCTTTCCAGTGAGCAACATATCATCTTTTCTAGAGAGCCGAGCCTTTATAGGAAGTTTAGTTTGCTTTGCAAATATAGCGCAAACACACGCAAGTTGAGATGAATCTGTCTCCTTACCACCAAAGCCGCCACCCATTCTTCGAGTAATTACTTCGATTGCATTTTGAGGAACATCTAAAACATGCGCAACTAGATGTTGGACTTCTGTAGGGTTTTGAGTCGAAGAATGAACTACCATCTCGTTGTCCTCTGTTGGAATTGCTAGAGCAACCTGTCCCTCAAGATAATAATGCTCTTGACCGCCAATAGATAGACTTCCATTTAGCTTATTTTTTGATGAATCTATAGCTTTATTTGAATCTCCTATAGAGACTACTAGTGGTTCATCAAGAAAGCTTTTTTTAGCCATTGCCTGATCAATAGTAACAATAGCCTCTAGCTCCGTTACATTTGAGGTGATTAAGAGCGCAGCTGTTCTTGCATTCTCATGACTATCTGCTAAGACAGCAGCAATTGCTTGGCCAAAGAATAAAACCTCTTTATCAGCCAAAATAGGCTCGTCATGTTTAATCGCTCCTATATATAGATTTTCTATATCTTTTGCCAGGAGAATACTATGAACGCCGTCAGCTTTTAGAGCATCTGTAATATCAATCTTATTTATTTTTCCACGCGCAACATTACTTAACGCAAATGCAACATGAAGAGTGCCTTTTGGGACCGGCATGTCATCAATATAAGTTGCACTTCCCTGGACATGCATATGAGCACTATCGTGAGCAATTGAGTCGCCAATTATTGAGCCCTTAAGTTGAGCAGAATTTTTTATATTTTTATTAATTTTTGCTTACTCCTTGAATTAACTTGATTGTGAATATTCTGCAAGATTTTCAACTGGCTGATCTTGATACATCAATATAGTTTTTTTAATTAAGTTTGCAGATACTTGTAATCGGTATTCTGAAGTTGCTCTGACATCAGTAAATGGAGAAAATTCTTCTTTCAAAACCTTATAAGATAATGCAGCTATGTTGTCTTCTTGCCAATTCTTTAATAAAAAATTTTCAAGTATATTTGATCTTTGAGGTATTCCTGACATGCCTCCAAAGGCGATCTTAAATGATTCTGGTTTATTGTTTGTGGACGTAATATTTATTGCCATGCATACAGCTGAAATATCATCCTCGTATCTTTTAGACATTTTATGAGTAATAAGACGCTGATTTTCATTAGGCTTTGGAATGATAATACTTTCAATAAATTCACCTTGCTGAATAACAGTTTTTTTATAGGTAATAAAAAAATCTTCTAAATTAATAGTTCTGCTAACAGGGCCTTTTCTGAGCTTTAATTTTGCATCTAAAGCAATTAAGACTGGGGGCATATCTCCTATAGGTGAAGCATTAGCAATGTTGCCTCCAATAGTCGCCCAATTCTTTATGGGTAAAGAGGCAAAGCGTTGCAAAAAAGGACCTAAGTCAGGCCAGTTACTTATAAGACTAGAGGCGGCATCCTCATAACTTACTGCAGCTCCAATCTCTAATTCTTTAGCGTTATCTTTAATCTCCTTTAATTCAATAACTTGATTAACGCTAACGATATGTGAAAACTCTTTCATTGATTGAGTAATCTCTAGGCTGAGATCAGTTCCTGCGGCAATAATATTTGCTGAAGTGCTATTAATTAGAACATTAGAGAGCTCATTTATCGTTGAGGGAGCATCATATTTAATTGTTTTATTACTCTTTTTATAACTTAAACTTATGTGCTTAGGATTATTTAATTCTCCTAAAATCTTAGTAATATTCTTCTGATTTTTTTTATAGTAGTCTAAGGGTTCGTCACTTTTCTCATTAAACATTGAAAATGCAGCTGCAATTATTGGTTTATAGCCAGTGCACCTGCACAAGTTACCGGATAGAGCTTCGTTTATTTGATGCAGATCTACTGAGTTTTTATTTTGATATAAGGCAAATAACGACATAACAAAGCCAGGCGTGCAAAAGCCACACTGTGAGCCGTTCTCTAGCACCATTGCTTTTTGAGAAGGATGCAGCTTGCCCTCCTCAGCCAACCCCTCAACAGTAACTAAATGTTTGCCAACTAGTCCATAAGCCAATGCCATGCATGTATTTATACTTTTATACTCAACCTTACTAGACTTATTATTAGTAACAATCTCACCAATAACTGCAGTACAAGCGCCGCAATCTCCAGAAGCGCAGCCCTCCTTAGTTCCAACAAGCTGATTATTTCTTAACCACTCTAGGACAGTAGTATTTGGATTTATTGCGCCAAGATCTGTTGGCGTAGAGTTTTGATTCAGCAAAAAATACATTAGCTTCCTCGATAGGTTGAATAACTATAAGGGGAAATTAAAAGAGGTACATGGTAGTTTTCACTCTTTTCACTAATATAGAAACGAATAATGACATCTTTTAAAAAAGGGCACTTAATATTTTTAGCTTCATAATAATCATCCACTATGAATTCAAGCTCATAACAACCCTCATCAAATTCTTCTTCTGACAACAAAGGTTTATCACAACGGCCATCTAAGTTCGTTTTTATTGATTTAAGATGTACTGAATTTGTACCATCTCTTCGATATAAATTTATCGCTACACCACTTGCAGGAACTCCTGCAGAGGTATCTAATATATGTGTTGTAAGTTGTCCCATTATGCCTTCCTTATTTTTGGTAAATATTTTGACCTAAAATATAAACCTCTTTAATTAGTCTATCATCACCTAAAGTCATTAAATTAAATAATATATCGTTAATATCATCTGAGGTTTCGAGTTTATTTTTTATTAATTCTGTTGCCTTTAAATCAATAACAATAAAGTCTGCCTCCTTATTAGGCTCAAAGTTACCGATACGATTATCCATATCAAGTACTTTCGCTGCAGCTAGAGTTGTCAGATAAAAAGCTTTAACAGGATCTAAATTATAATTATTTAGTCGACATATTTTGTAAGCTTCATTCATTACCTGAAACATTGAAAAGCTGTCACCGCCGCCAACATCTGATGCAAGTGCAGTACCTATTCCAAAAGCCTCTAATTTATCAAGTTCAAATAGACCGCTACCAAGGAATAGATTGGATCTTGGACATAGCGCTACCTTAGAACCTGAATCAGCAATACGTTTATATTCTTCATCAGTATTATAAATGCAATGACCAAAAACTGAATTAGGTCCTGATAGATTGAAATTATCATAGACATCAAAGTAGTTTTTTGAGTCTGGAAAAAGCTCCTTTACCCAGCCAATTTCATCAATATTTTCATTAAGATGAGTTTGCAGAAGAACGCCTTTATTTCCATTATTATCTGAATATTCTTCTAATAAATTAGCAGCCTGTACTAATTGCTCAGAAGAAGATGTAGGAGCAAATCTAGGCGTAACGGCGTAACTCATTCGCCCTCTATTGTGCCATTTTTCAATCAGCTCTTTCGAATCAAAATAACTACCATCCACACTATCACAAAGAGCCTCTGGTGCATTTCTATCCATCATAACTTTACCGGCCACCATTCTAAGCTTCAACTTTTCTGCTGCCGTAAAAAAAATATCTACAGATTGTTTATGTGAGGTACAAAAAGTCATTGCTGTTGTAGTACCATTTTTAATAAGCTCATCAAGAAACAAATCTGCAACCTTAGCGGCATAAGTCTCATCTGAAAACTTTTGCTCTTCAATAAATGTATACTTATTAAGCCAGTCTATAAGGCTTGCTCCATAGGAGGCTATAACTTTATATTGAGGATAATGCACATGAGTGTCAATGAAGCCAGGCATTATTAAACTATCCTTAAAGTGAGTAGATGATTTAGCGTTTGGCCACTTTGAAGAAATTTGATTGAAGTCTCCAACCTCAATGATGCTTCCAGAATCATTATCAACAACCATAAGGCCATCAACAAAATAGTTTGGCTCTAGCACCCCATTACTTTCAGTGCAGTGGTAAATTGCTCCTCGATAATGGTTGTATTCGCTCACTGATTTGCCTCAATCCAAATCCCTAATTTCGCTCTCTCTTCATCGGTCATATTTGTATTGTTAATTAAGGGCATTGCTTTAGATAAAACAGACTGCTGATATATCTGATTCTTATGGGCAATAATTTTTTCTTTAGTATCCAACATAATCCCATTAGGCGCAATCGCAAAGGCTTTGTTTGCAGGCTCCGCAGCATGACAACTCACGCAATGTTTTTCAATGATGGCTTGGGCCTCAGCAATAGTTACGATCTCTTGGCTATTATCTTGCATCTTAATTGGTGATGGCGCTAGAGCATAAATCAAGGCAAAGGTTGAGATAACTATAATGGCGATTAGACTATTTTTAGCTTTACCAACTCCTCTTAAATTAAAGTAGTGGCGAACCATTACCAAAATCCCAATAACAGCCATTAATATTAACCAGCCATAATCTCCGCTATAAATTGTAGGGTAATGGCCACTTATCATCATAAATAAAACGGGTAAGGTAAAGTAATTGTTATGACGAGAGCGGAGATAACCTATTTTTCCCAGCTCTAAACTAACTTCAGTAGAGTTTTCACAAGCATCAACTAATTTTTTTTGAACTGGAATAATTACAAAGAAAACATTGGCAACCATTACCGTTCCAATCATTGAGCCAATTTGCATATAAACGGCTCTAGGATTAAAAATATTGCTATAAAAATATGCAAACAATGCAATTACTATAAAAATAATAGCTAAAAAAATTGCGGATTTAGTTACCAACTTTGACTTACATAAAAGATCATAGATAAGCCAAAAAAGTATCAGCCCTAAGAGACTTAAACCAACGCCATATAATGCAGATATTGAGCTATTGGAAGCTAACAGATAAGTGCTAGCATTAAAATAATAGATAACTGAAAGCAGTGAAATTCCAGAAAGCCAAGTAACGTAAGCTTCCCACTTAAACCAGTGCAAAGGTTCTGGGAGGGTTTGAGGATATTTCTTATATTTTTCTAAATGATAAAAGCCGCCGCCGTGAACTGCCCATAAGTTGCCAGCTATCTCGTCTCTATTATTTAATCGGTCAAGTTTATTTTCAAGCCAATTAAAATAAAAGGAAGCACCAATCCAGGCTATACCTGCAATTATATGGAGTAATTTCAAAACTAGACTGAGCCAGTCCATTAGATATATTTGCATCATAAGCTGAGCTCCACATAAATACTAACATCTTCAATTTTACTAACAGTGCACTGCTTCATACTGTCTTTGTCACTATTGTATTTCCTATCTATCACAACGAATTGAGCGTTATCTTTTAAACTAATTAAAGGAAAGTGCCAAACTCCTCTTGAATAACTAATACCTTGATCACCATCAGTAATAAAAGCCTTAATATTTTCAATTACAGGTTCTTGTGATGGAGGCGCGACAACAACTATAAATGGCGTGTTATTTTTTGGAATAAATGTCTGACTAAAAAAAGGATGATTCTCGAGCATAGTAATTTGAAGAGGAAACTGCCTCTTCTTAGCAACAAAAATATGGACACTTGTTTCCCCCTCTGCCTCCTTAGTATCTAATTTTACAATATCAGGAAACTTGGATGCAAAACCATCATTAATTGTAATAGATTCTTTATTTTCAGTACTAAGCACTTCGCCAAATAGTTGAAAATTATCTGCAGTTAGAACCTCAGGAGTTAGTTTTAAAGTATTCATATCTAGGTAAATTTTCCAATAAGTTTTAACCTGGCAATGCCGCCATCTGGATATATATCGACACGGATATGAGTAAACACATCATTATGAAGTATGTCCGAACCTTTAAAAACATGCATTTGGTTTATCTTTAATTTTTTTCCTTCAATAAGTTTATTCCAAGTCTTACTATTTTCTTTCAAAGTTTTATCATCTTCGTCTGGTGAATTGGAAGTTGATATTGAGAAAGTATCTGGAAAATTACCTTTAAAAAATTTCGTATCAACAAAAACTTCCTCAGCAGTTGCGGGCTTAGAGAGGGCAATAATTCCCCAGTCGTTTCCAGGCTTTCTTCGTCGCCTTGTTTCCCAACCATCAGCCATACTCAAAGGTTCATGCTCTTCTAAAACATTACTTAAACTTCCGAAGTGTTCATCATTTGCAAAGATCGCTTTCGCACCACTTTTTTTGGATATTACGTTCGTGCCATTAATTTCATATTTCTTCTCATCAACCCATATCTCACCATAAGCCCTGAAACGAGCAATCCCACCATCTGGGAGTAATGTAATTTTTAAATGCGTAATTGGCTTTGATGAAGCACTATTAAATAAATTTTTTGAGTCACCCTCTAGGGATTCTTTGGTAACAAGATCAAACCATTCTGTGACTGCAGTACCATCAACAACTAAGTCATCAGTAGTTCCTCCTGGCACAGAGCAACCTTGAACAGAAATTCCAGGTGCAAAATTCCCAGTAAAGTGAGTTGTATCAATATTAAAGCTATTAATAATAGATTCAGCGCCTAACCTAATAAAACAAAAGTCATTTTTCCCATCTCGCCGTCTTCGACTCTCCCAGCCATCCATCCACTTACCATTTATATCGTATTTGTCTTCAATCCAAACAGGCTCACTTGATTGAAGCATACGGCCTGAGTCTGCAAAAAATTCATCACTACAATAAACAACTTTAGTACCAAAACTTGCACTAGCAACATCAATCTGGTTATCAGATTCCATAAATCTCCTTGATTCTTAGCCACGCTATTTTATTAATCTCATCTAGAGCATTTGATCTTTCTTGATTTTTTGAATTTTCTATTCGCTCTTTGAACTGCAAAATGATGTCAGATTTATTTTTTTCTTTAACTGCCATAATAAAGGGGAAGTCAAATTTAGCAAAGTACTCCCTATTAAGCTCTTCAAAAAGCTCGATTTCAGAGTCAGAGCAATCACTTAATCCAGCAGATTTTTGTTCAGTAGTTGAGAAATCAGTAAGTTCGTTATTTTGGGCTTTTTTGCCTGCCAAGGTTGGATGAGCGACTATCAAGTTATCCTGTAAGTCAGAATCTGCATTCAGCATTATATTTGAAAGTAACTCATGAAATTTTTCTAAACTATTATATTTTTTATCAGCTAAAACTAGAGGTAACGATTTTTCTACAAACCAAGGAGTATGCTCATACAAGTTTTCAAAAGTTTTTAAAAAGGCTTCTGCAGATTGTTGCGCTAAATTTAATGGTAATTCCATCTCTTACCCTTTCTAAAAGTTCTTATACCAATGGTCAGCAATTTCTCTGCGCGAGCAAAGCCAAACATTATCAAAAGTTTTAACATACTCTAAAAATCTTCTCATAGCCATAATTCTTCCAGGGCGTCCTAATATTCTCGCATGCATTCCAACTGACATCATTTTTGGACTTACCTCTCCTTCAAGATATAAAGCATCAAAAGTATCCTTTAAATAGTTAAAGAATTGGTCTCCAGAATTAAACCCCTGTGGTGAAGCAAACCTCATATCATTTACATCGAGAGTATAGGGAATAATTAAATGCTTTTTTTCAGCACCAAATTCATTTGACCAGTAAGGCAAGTCATCGTCATATGTGTCACTATCATAAAGAAACCCTCCCTCTTCCACAATCAGCCTTCTTGTATTTGGACTATTTCTTCCGGTGTACCATCCTTCTGGCCTTTTTCCTAAGTATTCTGTCAAAACAGAAATACAGTCTTTTATATGCTCTCGCTCTGTTTTTTCATCAACAAATTGATAATCTATCCATCTAAATCCATGCGCACAAATATCATAATTTTGTTCTACCAAATAATCTGCAAGTTCTCGATTACGAGCAATTGCAAGAGCCACTGCAAAGATAGTTACTGGAACATCGAATTCTTTAAAAAGGTTTAATATTCTCCAAACTCCTGCTCTTGAGCCATACTCATAAATGGACTCCATACTCATATGCCTAACGCCTTCATAAGCCTTAGCACCAACAATCTCTGAAAGGAAAGCTTCTGATGCATTGTCGCCATGCAAAATTGAGTTTTCCGCACCTTCTTCATAATTCAACACAAATTGAACTGCAATACGGGCTTTATTTGGCCATTTGGGGTGGATTGGATCCTTCCCATAGCCCACCATATTTCGGGGATAACTTTTAAGGCTTTGAATGATTTTTTTATTCATAATAATTTTTAGCTAAGTATTTGACTACAACTATTATTTTTAAGTGAAGTGCTCATAGATTGATATTTAAATAATTATTTAATTATATGCATAAATGTATTAATAATTATTGTAAACAATTATTTTTCACTTATGAATTTAAAAATGATTATCTGTACTTGTATATTCAAGAATACTCAAACTATATAGTTAATTATTAGAGCTAAAAGAAACAGATTAAAAATACATTGAAATTTTTTTGACAAAGGACATCATCGAGAATAGAATATTAACAACTTGAGATTTTATTCCTATATACTTTTAATACAAAGCTTGAGTTAACAACAAAGATATTTTTAGACTATCTTTATTTTTATGATGGTTTTTGTTCTATTGAAAAATTAAGATTAACAACTAAGGAGAAGTACACAATGAAAAACACGAAACATTCACATTTTGGTGGATTTATCAAAAAAACTGGTCTAGCAATAATAGCTACAACAATTGCTTTATCAGCGTCAATTGCTCAAGCTGACATTAAGCCTGCTGTAGTTTATGATACTGCTGGTAAGAATGACAAGTCTTTTAACGAGGCGGTCTATAATGGCATCATGAGATTTGCTAATGATACTGGTATTGCTGTTACTGAGCTAGAGCCTACTAACGAAGCTATGATGGAGCAAAGTCTTAAGAAGTTTGCACAACGTGGATATAGCCCAGTTGTAGCTGTAGGTTTCACTATGGCGAATGCTGTTGCTGCAGCTGCTGCAGAGTATCCTGATACTCAGTTCACTATCATTGATGGTGTTGTAGATGCTCCAAACGTTCAAAATGTTGTCTTTAAAGAGCAAGAAGGATCATTCCTTGTTGGTATTATGGCTGCTATGGCATCAAGCACAGGCACTGTAGGCTTTGTTGGTGGTATGGATATTCCATTAATTAGTCGCTTTGAGTGTGGTTATAAGCAAGGTGTTGCTCATCAAGACAGCTCAATGACTGTATTAGCTCAGATGACTGGATCAACTCCAGCTGCTTGGGGTAACCCAACTAAAGGTGGTGAAATTACTCGTAGCCAAGTTGAAAATGGTGCTGACGTAGTTTATGCTGCTGCTGGTGGAACTGGAATGGGTGTTTACCAAACTGCTGCAGACATGGGTGTTTTAGCAATTGGTGTAGACTCTAACCAAAACTACATTCAACCTGGAACAATGCTTACTTCTATGTATAAGAAAGTTGGATTAGCTGCTTACGAGAGTTTCGAAGCTGCTATGAACGGCACTTGGGAAGCTGGTTTTAAAGTGAACGGTGTTGCTGAAGACGGAGTTGGCGCTGCAATGGATGAGTACAATGCAGATCTAGTTTCTGCTGAAATGCTTGCCGCAGTTGAAACTGCAAGAGCTGGAATTATTGATGGCTCTATTGTGGTTCATGACTACATGAGTGATAATACCTGCCCTTTATAAGAAGCAGTTTTTATTCTTAAAAACATCCGGCTCTAGGGCCGGATGTTTTTTTTTAAACTTTAATATGTATTTTTATAAAACTATATATTAAAGTTACAAATTCATACAACTATAATAATTACATATTTTTATATAAATATTATCTATGACTAAGTCAAACATTGCCATTGAACTTATAAATGTTGATAAACATTTTGGTGCTGTGCATGCAAATGATAAGGTCAATCTGAGCGTTGAAACTGGAACAATACATGGTATTGTTGGTGAGAATGGAGCGGGTAAATCCACTCTAATGAGTATCTTGTACGGCTTTTATCAGGCAGACTCTGGACAAATTAAAGTCTTTGATAAAGACTTTAGAGCTACCAGCTCAAAACAATCAATTGAAGCAGGAATTGGAATGGTTCATCAACATTTCATGCTGGTTGAGAATTTTACCGTTCTTGAGAATGTCATTCTTGGCAGTGAGGGTGGTGCATTAATTACAGAAAGCCTAGCAAATGCTCGAATTGAGCTGACTAGACTTGCTAAAGAATATGGATTGGAAGTTGAACTAGATATCGCAGTAGAAGAGCTCTCTGTTGGAATGCAGCAACGAGTCGAAATCTTAAAGGGCCTTTATAAGGGCGCAAAGGTTTTAATACTTGATGAACCCACAGGAGTCTTAACGCCTCAAGAGTCTGATGAGTTATTTCGTATATTTGAAGCTCTTAAGAATGAAGGTGTTACGATTATATTAATTACTCACAAGCTTCGAGAAATTATGAATATCACAGACCATGTATCGGTCATGAGAGCGGGCAAGATGGTAGCCCACAGAGAGACAAGTAAAACCAACCCTGAAGAACTTGCAGAGTTAATGATTGGTAGAAAAGTACTACTAAATATTAAGAAGTCTAAAGCAAAAATTGGTAAGCCCCTTTTAGTTGCAAAAAATCTCGAAATAAATAATGAACAAGGATTAAAGCGCGTATCAGAAGTTAGCTTTGAGGCTCGCTCTGGTGAAATTCTCGGAATTGCAGGCGTCACCGGCAATGGCCAGGGAACACTTCTAAAAGCACTAGCTGGAATACTCCCATTAACAAAAGGCACTATTGAAATTATGGGTGAAACCATATCCCCAAAAAGTCGACTTAATCCTGAGCAATTACGAAATCTTGGTGTTGCTCATGTCCCTGAGGATCGTCAAAAAATGGGTATGATTGCTGAATTTAGTGCTAGCGAAACCGCCCTAATGGGATACCAAAATGATAAGGATCTAAATCAAGGAATTTGGCTAAAAAAATCACTAGTTAAGGCTAATTGTGCTTCCATAATGGAGGCCTTTGATGTCCGTCCACCAAATCCAAACTTGATGTCCTCAAACTTTTCAGGGGGCAATCAACAAAAACTTATTCTAGCAAGAGAATTTGAACGCGACCCAGAAGTTTTAATTATTGGTCAACCTACACGCGGTGTTGATATAGGTGCTATTGAATTTATTAGAAAACGCATTATTCAAATGAGAGATGCTGGCAAAGCTATTGTCCTAATTTCTGTTGAGCTAGAGGAAATCATGTCTCTCAGTGACAGAATAATAGTGATGTGTGATGGAATAATTACTGGTACTGTTAATGGCGCAGATGCAGATGAAGCAACACTCGGCATGATGATGGCGAATGCGCTTGAATCTCCGGCAGAAGCCAAAGGAGCTGAAATATGACACGTGATAGACGATTATCATGGATAAATGGCTTATTGCTGCCTCTCTTTAATGTTTTAACTGCATTTATAGCTACCGGTATTGTTTTTCTATTTATAGGAGTCGATCCAATAGAGGCAACCAAGATATTAATCTATGGTGCACTTGGTTACGATGAAGGTCTTGGTTACACTCTGTATTACGCGACAAACTTTGTCTTTACTGGCCTTGCTGTAGCAGTTGCATTTCACGCTGGATTATTTAATATTGGAGGAGAGGGGCAGGCATATGTTGGAGGTCTTGGAACTGCGTTAGTTGCCTTATATATGAATCCTGCCCTTAGCGCATGGATTGTCATTCCATTGGCTATCTCAGGAGGCTTGTTGTTTGGAGCATTATGGGCGATCATTCCTGCTTACTTGCAAGCTTATCGTGGAAGCCATATTGTTATAACTACCATAATGTTTAACTTTATAGCCTCCTCATTAATGGTTTACGTCTTGGTCAATGTATTGCGTGAGGTTGGCGAGATGTCACCAGAAAGTGGTGACTTTATTGAAGCCTCATGGATCCCTTTTGTGCATGATGTATTAGCAAATTTTGGTTATGAAGTTACAAGATCACCCCTTAATATGTCGATATTTGTTGCTTTATTTTTCTCAGCTGTAGTCTGGTTTTTCCTATGGCATACTAGATGGGGCTTTGCAATTCGAGCTGCAGGAAAAAGCAATGAAGCTGCAATTTATAGTGGAATTAATCCAAAAAAAATTATTGTTGTAACCATGTGTATTTCGGGAGCACTGGCCGGCTTAGTTGGTATCAATGAACTTATGGGAGTTCAGCATCGCCTATTCTTAAATTTTAATTATGGCTATGGATTTGGTGGTATCGCGGTTGCCTTAATGGGCCGCAACCATCCTGTTGGTATTCTTATTGCAGCCTTCTTGTTTGGAATACTTTATCAGGGTGGTGCAGAATTAGACTTTGAATTACAAAACGTATCAAGGGACATTGTTGTTGTTATGCAGGGCCTAGTCATCTTGTTTTGTGGTGGCTTAGAGTATTTATATAGGCCTGTTTTAATTCGCTATTTAGCACCAGTTGAGGCATCAGAATGAGCGACTTCTTTTTAACTACTGTATTGACATTTGACGCCTCAGTTAGAATCTGTGTTCCACTTATTTTTGCTTCCATGGCTGGCTTGTTTGCTGAGCGAGCCGGTGTTGTAGATATTGGTCTGGAAGGAAAGCTTTTGATGTCAGCCTTTATTGCTGCAAGTGCAGCAAGCGTTTTTGGCTCACCATGGCTTGGTTTAATTGCGGGTATGTTCGCATCCTCTGTATTAGCAATGATTCATGGCTTTGCATCCATTACCTATAAAGGTAATCAGATTGTTAGTGGAGTTGCAATAAATATCTTGGCGTCTGGACTGACAATGATTCTAACGTTAGCCTGGTTTAAAAGAGGCGGCATTACGCCAACCCTTCAAAATGACGAAAGATTTCTTTCTATTACCCTTCCTGGAGTTGATATTATTGATCATATTCCTATTATTGGTGTAATTTATAGGGAGCTCATTAGTGGTCATAATATCTTGGTTTACTTAGCCTTTGTGATTGTTCCAATTGTTTGGTGGGTAGTTTACCGAACTCGATTTGGTTTACGCCTTAGAGCGGTAGGAGAAAATCCTAAAGCGGTTGATACAGCCGGATTATCAGTTGAAGGTCTGCGCTATAGAGCATTATTAGTTGGTGGTATTTTGTGTGGGATTGGTGGCGCTTATATTTCAACTGCATATACTGCACAATTCACAAAAGAGATGACTGCTGGTGCTGGCTTTATTGCTTTAGCTGCACTAATTTTTGGAAAGTGGCACCCATACAAGGTTTTAGCTGCATGCTTCTTGTTTGCCTTTTTACAGGCATTATCTATTAGACTTCAAGGCGTTGTCTTTCCTGTTATTGGTGAAATTCCGGTTCAATTGATCGATGCAGCCCCTTATATTTTAACTATTATTTTATTAGCAGGGTTTATTGGCAAAGCAGTTCCTCCTAAGGCATCTGCCCAACCTTACATTAAGGAGTTATAAGTATGAGTGAAGAAAGTCATATTGCAGCTACTAAAAGTGCCATGAGCAAAGCCTATGTCCCTTACTCTAACTATCCTGTTGGTGTTTTAATAATAACTGACAAAGGGAATACTTATTCAGGTTGTAATGTTGAAAATGCTAGCTACCCGCTTGGAAACTGTGCTGAGGCATCTGCTATTGCATCAATGGTAATGGGTGGTGAGAAAAAAATTAAAACAATATATGTTATGACAAAGAATGATGAAGGCGGAATACCTTGTGGTGGATGTAGACAGAGAATAAGAGAATTTTCGGATGAAAATACAAAAATTATGCTGTGCTCTCCAAGCGGAGTTCAGAGCCATATGAATCTTGCTGAATTATTACCTCATTCTTTTGGGCCGGAGCATCTGTAATGAGTCAAGTTGATGATTGTGTTGGTATCATAAATCAAACAATTGCAGCTTTAAGCCTGAAGTTGGTCTTATTCTTGGATCTGGCTTAGGTCAGTTTTGCGATAATATCAATACGATAGCTAGTCTAGATTTTGACTCACTTCCAGGCTTTCCAGTTGCCGGTGTTGGCGGCCATGCTGGAAGACTTTTATTTGGTAAAGTTGAAGATACCAATGTTGTTGTAATGCAAGGTCGAGCTCATTATTATGAGAACGGAAGAGCAGACATAATGGCTGTTGCCATTCAAACACTTAGCGCAATAGGATGCAAAAGCCTGGTACTAACTAATGCTGCTGGAAGTTTAGTTAAAGAAGCATCGCCAGGAAGCGTTATGCTTATAACAGATCATATTAATATGACGGGAGTTTCTCCCTTGTTTGGTGCTGAAAGTAATAAGCGCTTTGTGGATATGAGTGATGCCTACAATCCTGAGCTAAATGATAATATGCGTTCTTCAGCTAAAATGAATGACATCACCCTACATGAAGGAGTTTATGCATGGTTTAGTGGGCCGCAATTTGAAACTCCTGCTGAAATTAAAGCTGTCAAAACCCTAGGCGCAGATGCTGTAGGAATGTCTACAGTTCCTGAAGTTATTTTAGCTCGCCATCAAGGGCTTCCACTATGTGCTCTTTCAGTTATTACTAATTATGCAGCAGGAATGAGTGCCACAAAACTAAGTCATGAACAAACAATTGCCTTTGCAAGTAAGGCTGCAGACACTGTCGAAAAAGTTTTAATTTCATACCTAAAGAGTCTATAGATTTTATTAAGCATCAAAGAATATGACTAAAAATATCACTAAAGCTCAAATACCTCAGAAAGATAGCAAAGTTATCTCTTATCCAAATTTAGTTGATTCAGAAAGCTTAAAGGAAAACTCTGGTGTTATTAGAAATCCAGGGACAGACTTTAGACTTGATAAAATATCAAATATAGCAATTAATAAAAGCGCCGTTGAAAGGCGCTGCACTAATTATGGCACAAGGCGAAGTATAAAAAAAGATAAACAAGCTGCATGGCTTCTCAAAGCCATTACTTTAATGGACTTAACTACCCTTTCTGGAGACGACACAGAAGCTCGTGTTAGGCGTCTTTGCAGTAAAGCAAAACAGCCTATTAGCAACAAGCTTGAAAAAATACTGGGCACTGAATCTTTAGATTTAAGTGTTGCTGCTGTTTGCGTATACCATGACATGCTTGCTTCTGCCAAAAAAGCATTGAATAATTCAAAGATTAATTTAGCCGCGGTATCCACAGGATTTCCAGCAGGCCTCTCTCCTCTTCCATTAAGACTTAAAGAAATCGAGTATTCAGTAGATTCGGGTGCTAATGAAATTGATATAGTTATAAGCCGCCGACATGTTTTAGAAGGAAACTGGGAAGAACTGTATAAAGAAGTAAAAATGTTTCGTGAAAAATGTGGTGATGCGCATATGAAAACTATTTTAGCTACGGGTGAACTTGGAAATCTTAGTAATATTGCTAAAGCTTCTCAGGTTTGTATGATGGCTGGGGCTGACTTTATTAAAACGTCTACTGGTAAAGAGCCTACTAACGCAACCCTTCCAGTAAGTCTTAGTTATGGTTCGAATGATACGTAATTTTTATAATGAAACAGGCATTCGAATCGGCTTTAAAGCTGCTGGTGGAATTAGTGACACTAAAACTGCACTTTTATATATGACAATGATCCAAGAAGAGCTCGGTCGCAGATGGTTAGAGCCAGATTTATTTCGTTTTGGAGCATCTAGCTTACTCGGCGATATTGAACGCCAATTAGACCACTTCTCTAGTGGTTATTACTCGGCATCTTATAGACATCCATTAGCATAGGACTTAACAATGACACTTTTAAAATCATTCAAAGATCTAGATTATAGCGAAGCTCTCGAAAGTGATAAAGAGGCGCATGAGTGGCTTAAACTTAATGATCACCGCTTTGGTCAGCTGATTAATGGAAAATTTATATCTAATAAAAAATCTAAATTAATTGCTAGTTTAAATCCCTCAAATGGTAAGTTACTAGCCAATATTGAAATTGCAAGTTCTGAACAGCTAGATTTAGCAGTAGAAGCTGCTAGAAAAGCACAACCCTCGTGGGAGTTGCTTGGAGGCCATGGAAGAGCTAAAATTCTCTATGCCTTAGCAAGATTACTACAAAAACATTCGAGATTAATATCTGTACTTGAAACACTTGATAATGGAAAGCCTATTCGTGAAAGTCGTGATATTGATATACCTCTTGCAATAAGGCATTTTTACCACCATGCTGGCTGGGCACAACTTCAAGGCAAAGAGTTTTCTAGTTACCAGTCAATTGGTGTTGTTGCTCAGATTGTCCCATGGAACTTCCCACTATTAATGTTATCTTGGAAAATTGCTCCAGCTCTTGCTATGGGTAATACTATTGTCTTTAAGGCTGCAGAGCAAACTCCAATTTCAGCAATGTTTTTTGCGCACTTATGCGAGCAGGCAGGAGTTCCACCTGGCGTTGTCAATATGATCAATGGTGATGGAAATATTGGCGCTGAACTTGCAGCCCATAAAGGCGTTGATAAAGTTGCATTTACTGGCTCAACTGCTGTTGGTCAGTCCATCAGAAAAAGTACAGCCGGACAAGGTAAAAAACTTACACTCGAACTTGGCGGAAAATCTGCATTTATTGTGTTTGAAGATGCAGATCTTGATGCTGCAGTTGAAGGCTTAGTTGATTCAATTTGGTTTAACCAAGGAGAGGTTTGTTGTGCTGGATCAAGATTATTGGTTCAGGCTGAAGTTGCTGAAGACCTTCATCTAAGAATTAAAGAAAGAATTAAACAATTACGCTTAGGCTCTCCTCTTGATAAGTCAATAGACTTAGGCAGTTTAGTTAGCAAGACCCAGTTTAATAGAGTGAATGAAATGGTCAAAGATGGCTTAAAACATGGCGGAGAAATTTATCAGGCATGTGATATTGAGTCAGAGGGTAACCTCTATCCCCCAACTCTTATTACAAATATTGATTCTAGTCACCCGTTAGCCCAAGAAGAAATTTTTGGACCTGTTTTAGTCTCAATGACTTTCCGAACTCAATCCGAAGCAGTTGAGTTAGCTAACAATAGTAGATATGGATTAGCGGCAAGTATTTGGAGTGAAAATATTAATCGCACAATGGATGTTGCTCCTAAAATTAAAGCCGGTGTTGTATGGATTAATTGTCATAATCAGTTTGATGCGTCTTGTGGATTTGGCGGCGTCAAAGAGTCTGGATTTGGCCGTGAAGGTGGAAAAGAAGGTCTTTATGAATACCTTAAGCCTAACGGTTTAAAGTCATCAAAGAAGACTACTGCTGCTTTAATTACTAAAAATCCTAAAAATAATGCTATTGACCGAACATTAAAATTTTATATTGGCGGAAAGCAGGTAAGGCCAGATGGTGGTCATAGTATTGCAACTTTCAATGCTGACGGAAGTCATGCAGCTTTCGTTGGTGCTGGCAACAGAAAGGATGTAAGAAACGCTGTAAGTGCAGCCTCAAAAGCATCATCCTGGAGCTCTCAAAGCGGTCACGGCAGAGCTCAAATTATTTATTTTCTTGCTGAAAATTTATCGGTACGCGAATCTGAATGGATTCAACGACTTATAACTCTTTGTGGGGTTTCAAAAAAACAAGCTAAAGCTGAATTTGATGAGAGCATCAGTCGACTCTTTAGTTATGCTGCCTGGGCAGATAAGTATGACGGAGCAGTTCATAGTGCGCCTTATAGAGGCATTACAATGGCACTTCCAGAGCCCATAGGTATCCTTGCTCAAATTGCTCCTGAAGAGCTTCCATTACTTACATCAATCTCTTTAATTGCCCCAGCAATAGCTATGGGAAACCGAGTTGTTTTAATTCCTAGTGAACGATTTCCAAGTGTTGCCTTGGAGTTAGTACAAACAATTGAAACTTCAGATGTACCAGCTGGCGTTGTAAATATAGTTAGCGGTAATAAGCGTGAGCTTGCTGAGCAAATTGTTGGTCATGCAGAAGTTGATGGAACATGGTGTTGGGCGGATCAAGAGACTATTGCCTCTATTGAAGCTATTAGTGCTATTGACTTAAAACGCTTGTGGGTTCATGAAGATAGTGATCGAGATTGGCTTAATCCTGATCAGGGTGAAAGCTTAGAATTCCTTAGAAATGCAACTGAAGTGAAAAATATTTGGACTCCATATGGTGACTAATTTATGAGCGCATTATTCCTTCCTCAAGAACTAATTAGAAAAAAACGTGATGGCCTTATACTGAATGACCCTGAAATTGGTTTTTTAGTTCAAGGAATTACTGATGGCAGTTTGACGGATGCTCAGTTAGGCGCATTTGCAATGGCAGTTTTTAAATGCGGCATGACTATGGATGAGCGCGTTAGTTTAACTCAGCACATGATGCACTCAGGAGATACGCTTCAGTGGCAAGACCTTAACTTAGATGGTCCAGTAGTAGATAAGCATTCAACTGGCGGCGTAGGAGACAAGATAAGTTTAATGTTGGCTCCAATAGTTGCTGCTTGTGGAGGCTATGTGCCAATGATTTCTGGTCGCGGCTTGGGACATACGGGTGGCACACTAGATAAGCTTGAAAGCATTCCAGGATATAATGGAACTCCTGATAATACAAAATTTAGAATGCTTGTTAAGGAAGTTGGCTGCGCTATTATTGGGCAAACTGCCAAACTTGCTCCAGCAGACCAGCGTTTTTATGCCACTAGAGACGTCACCGCAACAGTTGAGTCAATTGACCTTATTACCGCGTCAATTCTATCAAAAAAACTAGCCTCTGGACTTGATGCCCTTGTAATGGACATTAAAACTGGTAATGGTGCATTTGCTGCAAACTATTCAATGGCGCAAGAATTAGCCCAAAGTATTGCCAATGTATCGAGTAAATCTGGCGTGCCAACTAGCTGCTTGATCACAGATATGAGTCAGGTTCTTGGTCATAGCGTAGGTAATGCTATAGAAGTCAAAGAGTGTATAAATTTTTTAATCAAACCTGAAAATGCTAACCTTAGACTACTTGAGCTTACCATTGAATTAGCAGCTCATATGTTGCAGCTAAGTGGTATTGAAAGTGACCTTGAGACTGCTCGAGTGAAATCTCAAGATGCACTAACGTCTGGCAAGGCAGCTGCAATATTTGAACAAATGATTTCTGCTCTTGGTGGGCCAAGTGATTTACTAGAAAAGTCTCACAAACACTTAGTCCCTATGCCCATTATTAGGCCTATAGCAGCAAACTCTTCTGGATATGTTTTGGAAATGGATGCGCGCGCTATTGGTCTTAGTATGATACATTTGAAAGCTGGCAGAACTAAATCTAGCGACCCAATAGATCATGGCGTTGGATTAAGTGATATTGTTGAAATCGGTCAATGGATTGATAAAGGTGAGCCACTTGCAATTGCACATACGCGAGATAAAGAACAATTGAACTATCTCCAAGAAACTATTCCTGGATTTATTTCATTAGGAGCTAAACATATAGAGCCGCCAACCCTAATCCATGAAATACTAGGCTCAAATTAGAAGGTTTATAGATGAAAAGATCAATTATTTTAGTTTTAGATTCTTTAGGTTTAGGTTCAACTAAGGACTCGCATCTTTACGGTGATACAGGGGCAGATACTTTAGGTCATATTATTGAGTCTTGTGATTCTAATAGTGCTAATAATTCTGAGCGAAATGGCCCCCTAGTTATTCCTAACTTGATTCGATGGGGTTTAGGGGAGGCTGCAATTGCAAGCCGTAAAAAGCCCTTACCAATTTCTCGAGTTGAGCCTCAGGGCGCTTTTGGTTATGCGAAAGAAGTTAGCGCAGGCAAGGACACCCCGAGTGGTCACTGGGAGATTTGTGGTCTGCCAGTTCCTTTTGAATGGGGAACATTTCCAAAAACTGAAAACTGCTTTCCTGAATCACTCCTTCTTAGCCTTATAGAGGAAGGAAAAATAGGTGGGACACTTGCAAACAAACATGCATCAGGCACTCAAGTAATTGAAGAGTTTGGTCAAGAGCATATAGATAGTGGATTTCCTATTTGTTATACCTCGGCTGACTCAGTATTTCAAATTGCTGCCCATGAAGAGCATTTTGGATTAGATAGGCTCTATGAATTATGCACCATCGCAAAACGCTTGGTTGATCCACTAGAAATTACAAGAGTAATCGCAAGGCCATTTACTGGGAACTCTAAAGATGGCTTTGAGCGAACTGCTAATCGAAAAGACCTTACTACGCCGCCCAATGGCCCAACGCTGTTAGACAACATTCAAGATGGTGGTGGAGATGTTATTTCAGTTGGGAAAATTGGAGATATTTTTTCTAATCAAGGAGTCAGCTATACCGTTAAGGCAGCTAATAACATGGGCTTGGTTGATCAATTATTATCTGAAATGAAAAAAGTTAATGAAGGACTAATCTTTGTAAATCTAGTTGATTTTGATACCAAATTTGGTCATCGACGTGACGTTGCAGGTTACGCTCTAGCACTCGAGCAATTTGATGCCCGAATACCTGAAATTGAGGCGCAACTAACCAGCAACGATCTAGTGCTAATAACAGCAGATCATGGCTGCGACCCTACATGGCCTGGTAATGATCACACCCGTGAACATGTTCCAGTTGTTTTTTATGGAAAATCAATAAAGAACAATAACTTAGGGGAGCGAGAAAGCTTCTGCGATATGGGACAAACTATTGCTCAGCACCTTGAAATAGAGCCTTTACTTCATGGTAAAGCTTGTAACTTAAGTTAATTATTATGCAAGATCAAATTCAAAAGCTTCCCAAAGTTGAGCTTCATAGCCACTTAGAAGGAACTATTAATCCTAAATTATTTCATGAAATTGCCAAACGTAATAACGTTGATTTTGATGAAGATATTTTTGATGAAGATGGCGGTTATGCCTGGACTGACTTTCCAAGCTTTCTTAACGCTTATGACTCAGTAAGTTCATGCCTTAAAAATGCTAAAGATTACAGAGATATTATGTATGAATATCTTAAAGACTGCTCATCACAAAATGTAATATATGCTGAGACCTTTATATCCCCTGATCACGCTAGCGATTGCGGTATTAGCTATAATGACTTGATTAGAGGGTGCGCAAAAGGAATAGATGATGCGCAGTTAGATTTCGGTATTATTGGGCGAATTATTGTAACTTGCGTACGGCATTTAGGGCCTCAAAAAGGGGTTGATGTTGCACAAAAAATGGTTGATAACCCCCATCCTTATGTTGTTGGGTTTGGTATGGGCGGTGATGAAAATGCATTCAAGTTAATTGATTTTGCCCCTGCTTTTAATATTGCAGCTAAAGCTAACTATCCTTGCACAGTTCATGCAGGAGAAATATGCGGCCCAGAAAGTGTTTGGGATGCCATAAATTATTTACCCGTTAGTAGAATTGGTCATGGAGTTAGAAGCGTGGAAGATGAGCATCTACTAGATGAACTAAAAAATCGTAATATAGCCTTAGAGATTTGTCCTGGAAGTAATCTAGCTCTTTCGATATACCCTAGTTGGGAGAGTCATCCAATCAAACTCATTATGTCTAAAGGGATAAGTGTGAGCCTTAATTCAGATGATCCACCATTTTTTCATACTAGTGTTGGTCAAGAATATCAAGGATGTGCTGATCAACTTGGCTTTGAAATTAAGCACCTTAAATCTATCTCAACAATGGCTATTAAGTCTTCTTTTGCAGACCCTGAGACAAAATTACACCTCCTTAGTAAAATTTCACAGTCTTAATTAAGAAAAAATAGAATTCTATAAATATAAATGACGAAACCTCTATAAAATTTCAAATAAGAAAGATGCTTTATAATTCATTCAAGTCACATTATTTAAATAACAACTAATAATAAAAATGTCTCTATCAAAAAAATACATCACAGCTGACGAGTTGCTACTTGACTCTTTTAGATTGGGAGTTCAAATACACAATAGTGGTTTCAAACCTGACTTTATTGTTGGAGTTTGGCGAGGTGGAACGCCAGTTGGTATAGCCATTCAAGAGATTCTTGGGTATTTGGGTAATGAGTCTGATCATATTGCGATTCGAACTTCATCATACTACGGCATTAATAAACAATCAAAAGAGGTTAGGGTTCATGGTATCGACTATCTAATCAGTCATATGAATGCTGAAGACAAGCTTCTTATTGTTGATGATGTCTTTGACTCGGGCAGAAGTATTAAAGCGATCTTAGATACTCTGAATGAAAAATCTAGAAAAAATATACCGCATGATATTCGCATGGCTATGCCTTGGTATAAGCCTTTAAGAAACATAATAGATACTGTGCCAGATTACTATATTCATGAGACTGATGATTGGCTAGTTTTTCCTCATGAGATGGATGGACTTTCAGAACAAGAAATCTTTGAAAATAAGAAAGATATGAAAGAAATCTTATCTCACGTTAAAGTTAAGTAAATCTTCCAAGGTATCAAAATTTAGAAGGCCGATTTAATAACGTCCCACAACCCATAAAATATGGCAAGCCATATTAAGCCCTTTATTAGAAAAAATAGAAAAGGCAAAATAATAAGCATCCACTTATTTTTAATTCGTTTTTTAAGAAACTTAATCATGAAAATGACAAGCAACCTCATGATTGTTTGAGACCTCTTTAAATTCAGGCTTTTCTATTGCACAAATATCTTGAGCTTTTTGACACCTTGTTCTAAAAACACAACCTGAAGGAGGGTCAACTGGCGATGGTAAATCACCTTCTATTAATATTAGTTTTTTACTTTTTTCAATACTAGGATCAGGAATAGGAACTGCAGAAATAAGAGCCTGGGTATAGGGATGTCTTGGCTTAGTATAAATATCATTACTATTTGCAAGTTCAACCATATTGCCCAAATAAAGAACCATAATCTTAGTACTAATGTGCTTAACAATACTTAAATCATGGGCAATAAATATTAAAGTTAAATCCATTTCTTCTTGTAAATCCATCAAGAGATTAACGACTTGAGCCTGAATTGAGACGTCAAGTGCAGATACTGGCTCATCACAGATAATAAGCTTTGGTTTTAAAATTAAAGCTCTTGCAATACCAATTCGCTGACACTGTCCGCCCGAAAACTCATGAGGGTAACGATTCACTAAATTATCCAATAAACCAACTTTATTCATTACGTCTTTAACTCTCTCTTTTACATCGGACTCTGGAGTTTTAGGGTAATGTGTTCTTAATGGCTCTGCAATAATTTCACCAATATTCATTCTAGGATTTAGACTTGCAAGAGGGTCTTGAAAAATCATTTGAATTTGTTTACGGTGCTGCCTCATTTCAGACTTGTTTAGAGTTAACAAGTCATTCCCAAACCAAATTACTTTTCCTGAATCAGCGGGCACCATTTTAACAATTGCTCTCGCCAAAGTAGACTTTCCACAACCTGACTCCCCTACTATGCCAAGGGTTTCACCTGAATTTAAATCAAACGAAACGTTATTTACTGCCTGTAATTTCTTGGCCTTAGTCCATGGCATATCCCCTTCTGAGGAAACATCAAAATTTACTTTTAAATTCTGAACCTGGAGAATTTTATGCTCACTCATAATGTGTCCTCTATGGCAACGTGACAAGCTCTATAGTGATCATTATTAACTTTAGTTAGGATAGGAGTTTGCGAGGAGCATGTAGTATTTGCAAATTTACAGCGCGGTGAAAATGGACAGCCAACTGGCGTTAGCATCATGTTTGGAGGGTTTCCAGGAATTGTCACTAATCTATCTGCTGAGTCATCAAGCCTTGGCACCGCGCTCATCAAGCCTTGAGTGTAAGGGTGCGTAGCATTAGAGTAGAGATGCTCTGTTTTACCTATCTCCATTACTTCTCCTCCGTACATAACAAGCATCTCATCACTATTTCCAGCTACAACTCCAAGATCATGAGTAATTAAAATAATTGACATGCCAAATTCTTTTTGAATATCAGCTAGCAATTGCATAATTTGAGCCTGCACAGTAACATCTAAAGCAGTCGTTGGTTCATCAGCGATTAGAAGCTTAGGATGACAAAGTAGAGACATTGCAATCATTACGCGCTGGCGCATTCCCCCTGAAAACTCATGTGGATACATCCTTATGCGATTTTTAGCGTCTGGAATTTTAACAGCATCGAGCATATTGATTGATTGCTGAATAGCATCCGACTTTGAGACCCCTTGATGGTGGACAAGTACTTCAGCCATTTGCTCTGAAACTCTTACATAGGGATTAAGACTGGTCATTGGATCTTGAAAAATCATTGCAATTTTTTGAGCCCGAATAAGGTTGAGCTCTCTGCTAGGAAGGTTAAGAATCTCTTTGCCTTCAAATTTAACGCTACCACTTGCCCTGCCATTGTGATCAAGGAGGCCGTTCATAGCAAAAACAGTTTGGCTTTTTCCACTTCCAGATTCACCAACTATCGCTAAAATTTTTCCCTCATCAAGTGAAAAGCTAACATTGTTAACTGCACTTACTACGCCATCCGCAGTATCAAACTCTACTTTTAAATTGTTTACTTCTAAAAAGCTCATAGTAGTTTATCGATCCTTTGGGTCAAGCGCATCACGCAAGCCATCACCAATAAAATAAAAGCAGAATAAGCTGACAACAAAAAATGCCAACGGAAATAGAAGTTGCCATTCAGTATCGTAGCGAATTGTTCCAGCACCTTCTTTAATTAAAGCACCCCAACTTGTTGATGGCTCCTGCACTCCAAGACCCAAAAAGGATATAAAACTTTCTGCTAATATTATTCCAGGCACTAAAAGAGTCGCATATACCGCAACAATACCTAGAAGGTTAGGAACAATATGACGCGTTATAATTTTAAAGTCACTAACCCCAGTTACCCTTGCAGCTTCAATAAATTCTTTATTTTTAAGATTAAGGGTTTGTCCCCTAACAATCCGGCTCATATCTAACCAAGATAGTAGGCCAATTCCTATAAAAAGCATTCCAATTGAGCGGCCAAATACAACCAGCAAAAGTATTAAAACAAACATGTACGGAATTGACATCAATATGTCAACAATACGCATCATTATTTGATCAGTCTTACCTCCTAAATAACCAGAAGTAGCGCCATATAAGGTGCCCACAAAAACGGCTACTGTTGCTCCTAAGAAGCCAACCATTAGGGAGATTTGTGTTCCTTGTATTACTCTTGAGTACAAATCTCGACCTAGATCATCGGTCCCAAAAAAATGTCCACTTTCAATTGATGGCATCCCAACTCTGGCTGCAGAGCCCATTGCATTCCAGTCAATCTTCTCATAACTCCAAACAGCAAAATATGGCCCAATAAACGAAAAGAGTACTATCGCTGCAAGAATAAACAGGCTAACAGTTGCAGCCTTGTTTTGCATAAATCTTATTCGTGCATCCTTCCATAATGAACGGCCAGTTCCAGAATCAGAAAGATTATCCGCCATCTCTTTTATCTTGTTTTTATTTATTGCAATCATTTTTTAGTATCTAATCTTAGGATCAACCCAGGCGTACAAAAGATCTGCGATTAAGCTAAATAAAATTGTAAGGCCGCCAACTACAATAGTTATTCCCATCATTACTGAGTAGTCTCTATTAAAGGCTGAATTAACAAAAAAGTAGCCCATGCCACCAGTTGAAAAATACATATCAATGATTACAGATCCTGTTATTAATCCAACAAATGCCGGGCCAAGGTATGAAATTACTGGAAGAAGGGAGGGCTTTAATACATGACGAAAGAATATTATTTTTGTTGGAAGTCCTTTAGATTTTGCTGTTCTAATGTAATTCGTATTTAGAACCTCCAGCATGGATGAGCGAGTTATTCGAGCAATAGATGCCATATAGCTCGTTGAAAGCGCAATGACTGGCATTATAAGGTACTGCCACGATCCTCCATTCCAGCCGCCGCCAGGCAGCCAATCAAGCCATAAGGTAAAGACGATAATTAGTAATGGCGCCATTACAAAATTTGGGAGCACTTGCGCGCCAATTGATACACCTACTGCTAAGTAATCAATCCAAGTGTTTTTACGTATTGCAGCAATTGCGCCTAATGGTATGCCAACTCCAACAGCAACAATAAATGACCAAAAACCGTACTTCAAAGTAATTGGAAAACCTTGTGCAATAATTTCGTTTACACTTCTGTCATGATATTTGTAGGAGGGTCCAAAATCAAATTCAGTTAAAACTCCCCATAGATAACTAAACATCTGTCGCCAAATTGGCTGATCTAGGCCATATTTTGCCTCAATATTTGCAAGTACTTGGGGTGGTAGTGGTCTTTCCGATGTAAATGGCCCACCAGGAGCTGCATGCATTAAGTAAAAACTAACCGCAATAAGAACAAGCAGAGTCGGAATAGCAATTCCAATTCGCTTAACTATGTAGTTGATCATATCCGAAATTGACCAGAAAAAATTTAATGAATTATTGTACCGTACAAATAAAAAAGCACCGCACAATATCTGTGCGATGCTCTTAGAGTCAAACTAACTATTACTGCGCAATCTTATACAAATTGCGAGAATATACGTTTTGTTCAACGTTGTTATAAGGCCAACCTTTTACGTTAGTCTTAAGCATAAATACACCAGCATAATGATAAATAGGAATCACTGGCATTTCATTTGCCAAGATCTCTTCAATGCGCGTGTAATTACCTGATGCATCAGACATAGTCCTTGCATCTAACATAAGCTGATCTACCTCAGCATTACTATACTTACCATCATTGTAACCAGAAGGAGTAGTAAGAAGGTCTAGGAAAGTAGACGCTTCATTATAGTCACCACACCAAGCTCCACGTGCAAGTTCAAAACCTTGACCACCACGAGTTTTAAGGAATGTTTTCCACTCTTGATTAGCAAGCGTAGCTTCAACACCAAGTGTTTCTTTCCACATTTGCTGGGCTGCAATTGCAATCTTCTTATGACCTTCAGAAGTGTTATATAAATACTCAAACTTCAAAGGATTACTTGGTCCATAACCAGCTTCACTTAACAGTTCAACTGCTTTAGCGTTTCTCTCATCTTGAGTCATACGACCAAATGCAACTGAAGGAACGTCAAATCCAGCTGTCGCTCCAGGAGTAAATGTGAATGCGTTGATTTGTCCAGCTTGTAAGATTTTTTCAGTAATAACTGAGCGATCTATAGCATAGGCTAGAGCATGACGAACACGCACATCTTTAAATGCTTCAGGACCACTAGGTGACATATTAAAAGTCATGTAGTAGTTACAAAGTCTTGGAAAAGAAGTTGCTTGATTAGGATAGTCCTGTTTCAGGCGAATATACTGACCTGAAGGCACAGTTCCTTTGTCAAGTTCATTAGCTAAATAACGAGTCAAATCTGTATTCTCATCATTTATAACTAATCCAACAACCTTATCAAGAATTGTTGCATCGTTATTCCAATACATAGTGTTACGCTCACGTACTGAACGCTCATTAGGAATATGCTCAGTTAAAATATATGCACCATTAGATACAATATTTTCAGGCTTAGTCCAATCATTACCAGATGTTCTAACTACCCACTCAGGACTTGGAAAAGTTGAGCTATGCGTAGTCATTGCAGCAAAATATGGCAATGAAGCTGTTAAACGAACCTCAAGAGTATGATTATCTAGAGCAGTAACTCCAAGAGTTTCAGGTGAAGCGTCGCCAGATAACACAGCTCCAACATTTTCAATAGCCATAATTTCAGCAAACCATGAGTAAGGTGAGGCTGTAGCAGGATCTGCTAAACGTCTCCATGAGTATACAAAGTCATGCGCGGTAACTGGGTTACCATCTGACCACATTGCATTGTCACGAAGCGTGAATGTATAGACATCTTTTGCATCATTTGTTGTAAAGCCAGTCGCAACACCTGGAACAAGATTTCCATCTGCATCTTGATTCATCAGGCCTTCAAAAAGGTCACGAACAATATCAGCTCCTGAGACATCCTCAACGATTTGAGGGTCAGCAGAACTAAATTCATCTAACAAACTGTATGTAAATGTCTGATCATCAGCTAGGGTTTCGCCTGTTACTGGGTGAGTTGCTGCAAGCACAGAGGCTGAAGCAAAAGACGCCAATACAAATCCCACTGCCAACGACTTAGGCAAATAATTCATATTTTTTCTCCTTAATATTAAAAAAATTAAAAATCCGTCATAATGAAATGAGGACTAATGAAAGTTTATACTTATTTATATTAATATTGAGATTTTTTATGAATTATTTCTCTATTAGAAACGTTTAAAAAGTTTTATAGCTTTTTCATCACCAATTGGATCCACTGAAATTTGAGATCCACCTGAAGTTATATAAATAGGTTTTTTTCCTCTAAGCATCTTATTCCAGCTTTTAAGTGAATCAAGGATTATTTCACCCCGACTAATAGATTTAGAATCAGCTTCTAAATTCATGACTTTTGGAATGGAGTTAAGCCTCATTGATCCAAGAATTGAATATTTAGCCATTCCAAAAGAATATATAAATGATATAACAATAATCAAGATAGTAATGGCGAGCCAATCTTTCGCCACTTAATCCAAAGAAAGATAGAAGCACAAATAAATAGACATTAGGCTTCCCCAAAGAGCTAGACTGATTTAATAACATTAATTATCCAAAGATTAATAGTAGTTGATTTTTGAACATTTTTCGTAATCATAGAAATTTTCTATATTTGTCAAAATTTCCATTCAATCTAAGATCTGTAGAAAACAAAAAAGCCTGCAATACTGCAGGCTTTTTAGAATATGGTGGGGCGTGAGCGACTTGAACGCTCGACCAGCGGATTAAAAGTCCGATGCTCTACCAACTGAGCTAACGCCCCATATAAAAACGAGAAATTATACTGAACTAATGTTCATTAATCAATCGTAAATTAGCCTTTATTAACAGCCTCTTTAAGAAGCTTTCCAGGCTTAAAAAAAGGAACAAATTTTTCAGCAACTTCAGTCTTTTGCCAGTCTTTGGATTAATACCCAATTCTGCCTTTACGATGTCGTTTTTGAAAACCACCAAAACCTCTTACTTCAACACCCTTACCAGAAATTACGCAAAGCTAATTTCTTCAAGGATAATTTCAACTGATTGTTTTGCTTCTGAGCGGGTAATTCTAGTTTCTTTTGATAGTACATTCAATAAGGTCGATTTTTTTCATATAAATTAGCTGCTATACCATGGCATAGCAGCTTTAATTAATTATTTATCTTTAGCTTCTTTTAAGAAGATCACCAAGTGTTGAGCCAGAAGTTTGAGTCGATTGACTGTTATAGTCATCCATGACTGCTTTCTCTTGAACTGAATCTTTAGCCTTCATACTTAAATTTACTTTTCTTGTTCTCTTATCAATTAAGAGTAATAGCGACTTCAACTTCTGCACCTTGCTTTAAGACAGTTGATGCATCATCAACTCTATCTTGAGAAATTTCAGAGGCCTTTAAGATAGCCAGTAATTCCAGCAGCTAACAATCACAACAGCGCCTCTTGCATCAACTTCTTGGATGACACCTTTAACAATCGCACCTTTAGAGATTTGCAGTTGCATATTGGGAGAAATTATCTGAAGTTAACTGTTTAATTCCTAATGAAATTCGTTCTTTTTCAGCATCTATATTAAGAATTACAACATCAAGCTCTTGGCCTTTAGAATAAGTTGAAACAACTTGATCTGCAGACATTGCTTCTCCCAAGAGATATCAGCTAAATGGATAAGCCCATCAATTCCACCTGGAAGGCCAACAAAAAGACCAAAGTCAGTAATAGATTTAACAGTAACATTAATCATATCACCCTTATTATGAGTCCCCTCAAATGCTTCCCAAGGATTTTCTTTTGCTTGCTTCATACTAAGAGAAATTCTATGTTTAGACTCTTGAACATCAAGAACAACAACATCAACTTCTTGGCCAAGCTTAACAAACTTAGAAGGCCTTGCGTTAGCATTTGTCCAGTCCATCTCACTCACATGAACAAGTCCTTCAACACCCTCTTCAATTCTTACAAATGCACCATAATCAGTTAGGTTTGAAACAACACCCGAAACTTTTTTACCCATTGGAAGACGCTCTGAAATATTATCCCAAGGGCTTGGTGTTAACTGCTTAAGTCCTAAAGAAACCCTCATTTTCTCTTTATCATAGTTGAGAATTTTTACTGTAATCTTGTCACCTATAGATAGCTTCTCAGACGGGTGGTTAACTCTCTGCCAAGATATATCTGTAATGTGAAGTAACCCATCTACACCGCCAAGATCAACAAATGCACCATAATCAGCTAAGTTTTTAACAATTCCTTCAACTTCTTTACCAGTATCAAGATTTTCAATTAAAGCCTCTCTATCAGCTGAATTAACTTCCTGCATAACAGCCTTTCTAGAAATAACAATATTATTCCTGACTTCGTCCATTTTAATAACAAGAGCCTCAATTTCTTGACCTAATAAGAAATCAAAATCTTTAACAGGCCTTACGTCTACTAGAGAACCAGGTAAGAATGCTTTGATAACACCAATATCAACTGTCATACCGCCCTTAACAGAGCCTGTAACAATACCTTTAACAACTTCTTTAGTGTTCATCGCGTTTTCAAGCTCTTGCCACATCTTAATGCGTTTCGCTTTTTCACGTGATAAAAGAGTGTGACCTAAGCCATCATCAATTGAGTCAAGTGCGACTTCAACAACATCACCTTCAGTGATCTCAAGCTCGCCTTTGGCATTTTTAAATTCGTGTAATGAAATAAAACCTTCAGACTTTAGTCCCACATTGATAATCGCTTTTTCGCGATTCATGCTGACTACAGTTCCCATTAAGAGGGCTCCAGGTTTTACGTTTTGTTGTATTTCGCTATTTTCAAATAGCTCGGAAAATGATTCTGACATATTTATCTCGATGTTGACCGGTAATTATTAAGCTGTGTCGGTTTAAGCTTAACTCATATCGGGTTAATTAAAAAATAAAGACTTGACCGCTCAAGTCTTAACTAGCGCCATCACTTTTGCAACGACTTCATTAATTGTAAGATTCGATGTATCTATAATCTAATGCATCTTTTGAAGCAATTAAAGGAGAATGTTTGCGACTTGCGTCCCTCTCGTCTCTCTTTTGAACCTCTTCCAAAGTTTGCGAAAGGATACCAGCAATACCATTGTCGTGCAACTGTTTTAGTCGTCTTTGTGCCCTTTCTTCCACATTTGCTGTCAAAAATACCTTAAAGGGTGCGCTTTCGAATACAACAGTTCCCATATCTCGGCCATCAGCAACTAATCCTGGAGGCTTCTTGAACTTTTGCTGCCTTATTAAGAGTGACTCCCGAAGAGGGCCAATCATCGCAAATTTTGAAGCAAGCTCTGCAGTTTCTTCAGTTCGAAGTTCAGCTGAAACTTCAATATTATCAAGATAAATACTAAGTTTATTATTGGATGGATCTGACTCAAATTTCAAATCGAGGTTGGATGCTAACTTCAGCAGTTCATCAGTATTATCAATCTTAATATTTCGCTTAGAAGCCGCCAAAGCAAAAGCCCGGTATATTGCTCCAGAGTCCAACAAATTCCATTTCAGCTCATGAGCCATGATATTTGCTACAGTCCCCTTCCCTACTCCACTAGGTCCATCAATAGTTAAAACTGGAATCATAATACTAACTAGAGATTCTTAAACTACTTCTCATACTCAGGTCTCATATGAGGAAATAATAAAACATCTCTTATTGACGCTGAATCTGTAAATAGCATAACTAAACGATCAATACCAATACCTTCTCCTGC
Organism: uncultured Candidatus Thioglobus sp.; assembly: GCA_905182815.1. Classification (GTDB taxonomy): domain Bacteria; phylum Pseudomonadota; class Gammaproteobacteria; order PS1; family Pseudothioglobaceae; genus Pseudothioglobus. Next base: position 221,342 of record CAJJCX010000001.1, on the reverse strand, counting down.
GGTTGGGGGCATTCCATACTCAAGGGCTCTAATATAATCAGCATCATAATGCATTGCTTCATCGTCTCCTGCATCTTTTTCACTAACCTGGTCTTTGAACCTTTGGGCCTGATCTTCAGGATCATTGAGCTCCGAAAATCCATTTGCTATTTCACGGCCACCAATAAAGAGTTCAAAGCGATCAGTAATAAATGAATTTTGATCATTGCGCCTAGCCAGAGGAGATACCTCTGTAGGATACTCAGTAACAAAAGTTGGTTGAATTAATTTTTCCTCAACAGTTGCTTCAAAGATTTCAATTTGAATCTTTCCTAAACCCCAGTTCTCTTTAAGATGAATTCCCAAATTGCTAGCAGTAGTCCTAACATTATCTTCTGAAAGGTCAGAAGCTGATAACTTAGGATTGTATTTCAAAATTGAATCAAACACACTTAAGCGCTCAAACGGTTTTGAAAAATCAAACTCATCACCCTGGAATTTTATTTTTGCTGATTTACAAACATCAATTGCAATACCTTTAAATAAGTTTTCAGTTAGGTCCATATAGTCATGATAATTTGCATAAGCCTCATAAAACTCAATCATTGTAAATTCAGGATTATGCCTTGGAGAGAGCCCCTCATTCCTAAAATTACGGTTAATCTCAAAAACCTTATCAAACCCTCCAACTACTAACCTTTTAAGATAGAGCTCTGGAGCAATTCTTAAAAATAAATCCATATCTAAAGCATTATGATGAGTAACAAAAGGCTTGGCTGCTGCGCCTCCTGGAATGACTTGCATCATAGGGGTTTCTACCTCAAGATAACTGTGACGAATAAAGAACTGCCTAATGTAAGAAATTATTTCAGATCTTCTCTGAAAAACTTTTCTCGATCCTTCATTCATAATTAAATCAACATACCTTTGGCGATATATTGTCTCTTGGTCAGTTAGTCCATGAAATTTTTCTGGCAAAGGTCTTAGTGATTTTGTTAATAATTTAATATCACCCACTCGAATAGATAGCTCACCGGTTTGAGTCTTAAAAAGAACCCCAGATGCTCCAATTATGTCGCCAATATCCCACTTCTTGAATTGCTCATTGTAGAAGCCCTCTTCCAGCTCATCTCTAGTCACAAAAAGTTGAATTTGACCTGAAGTATCTTGAAGCTGAACAAAGCTTGCTTTACCCATTATTCTCTTGAGCATTAATCGTCCAGCAACAGTTACAAATTCTCCCACTTCTTGAAGGTCTTCATTTGAAAAGCTATCAAACTTCTCATGAATAGAGCTTGCTAGGTTTTGAGGCTTAAAATCATTAATATATGGATTGCCTGACTCTCTAAGCAATGCTAATTTAGATTTTCTTTCTGCTATTAATTTATTTTCGTCTAGATCACTCACTTTAATCCTATTATTTGTTTGATTGTTCAATCTCTAACTTTGCAAGCTCTTTAGCTTTTTTAAAATCTTTTTCAGCTAGCTCAATTTTTCCTAATCGCCCATATACTGAGCCACGATTATAATATGCTTGATAAAAAGTATTGTCTAAATCAATCGCCTTATTTAAATCTTTCAAAGCCAACTTATCCTTTGCTATTTTAGAGTAAGCATTGCCTCGATTATAATAAGCTGCAATATATTCTGAATCTAAAGAAATTGCCTTTGAATAAGTTTTGATTGAGTCATGACTTTTATTTAACCGATCAAAACAGTTGCCCAAGTTATTTATAGCGCCAACATCTTCTGGCTTAATCTTTAATGCAGCCTCAAAAAAATTAATTGCCTCATGGAAATTCTCTTTTTCTTGCTCCATATAAGCTAAACAGAAAAAAGCTTCAGAGCTGTTCGGGTTTGAACTTATTGCTTTAGTCATGCTTTCATAGGCAATATCATTATTACCCTGCTGCAAGTGTAAATTACCAAGATTTAAATGGGCATTAGAGGATAACTCTTGCGTGACTAAACTATGGTTTATTAGCTCATTCCATACTTGTATCGCCATAGAAATCTCACCAATTTTTTGATGCGTATAAGCCTTCACAATTAAATCACTAATTTCAGTATTGTTATTCATAGAAGCACTTTAATTTATCACTTTAATAATTTTTTAGCTCTTTCAATATCGTTATCTGAACTGGAAAGGTAAGTGTTTTTACTTCTTGTTATCCTATATAAATAAATAAAGCATAAAAATAGCAAGAGGAGAGGGGCAAACCATAATAGATATGTTTTGCTATTAATTGGCGGCTTAAAGTTAACAAAGTCCCCATATCGCTCGACCATAAATAAATAAATATCTTTGTCAGATTTATTATCTAATATCATTGTGCGAACTTGTTCACGAAGGTCACTAGCAAGACTAGAATTTGAACCACCAATGCTCTGGCCCTGGCATACAGGGCATCGAATATTTTCAATTAAAACCGTGTAACGATTTTCCTGATCACGTGTTTCAAAGTCTTTTGCTTCAATACTTTCAGCTAAAGCTCCTTGAATAAGTAAAAGTGCAAGCACAAATTGAATAAAATAACGCATTCACATAGCTGTTATTTAAAATTTTAATTTTAACGTATGCCACTTATAACCTTAGACAATATTTCCCTTAGATTTTCTGAAAAAGTTATCTTAGATGAAATCAATGCGACCATCCTCAAAGGCGATAAGATAGGCTTAATTGGTCGCAATGGTGAGGGGAAATCAAGCTTTTTGAAGGTTTTAGCAGGACTGATTCATGCTGACGATGGTAATTTAAAGGTTAAAAATAACACTAAGATAAGCTACTTAGAGCAACAACCTCCAGAAGACAATGATCATTCGCTATTTAATATTGTCGCCCGAGGGCTCGGTGAAACTGGAAAGCTTCTTGCTGACTATCACGACTCATTACAAGTCGGCAATATTGAAAAAAGTGCTCAATTGCAAAATGAAATAGAAAGTAAAGATTTGTGGCACTATTTACATCAAATTGAAACAATTTTGAATCGCTTTAAATTAGAACCAACAGCAAAACTTTCAACACTTTCTGGTGGCTGGAAAAGAAGAGTAATGCTTGCTAAGGCGATTGTTCAAGAGCCAGAACTTCTCTTGCTTGACGAGCCAACAAACCATATGGACATCACTGCAATTCTTGATTTAGAGAAAATGCTCAAGGACTTTCATGGGACACTAATTCTTATCAGCCATGATCGATCATTTGTAAACGGCATCGTTAATAAGATTTTTGACCTCGATCGGGGAAAACTTTCAATATTTGACTGTGGCTATTTAGACTACCTAAAAAGAAAAGAAAATCTTCTTAATAGTGAAGAGCTGGAAAACGCAAGGTTTAATAAAAAACTTGCTCAAGAAGAAACCTGGATTCGTCAAGGAATAAAGGCAAGACGAACAAGGAATGAAGGGCGCGTCAGAGCTCTTGAGGATATGCGAAAACAGTTTGTAAATAAACGTAAACACCAAGGTCAAGTTAGAATTCATGCGTTAGAAGATGAGAAACGAGTCTCCAAGCTAGTTTTTGAAGTTAAGAATGTAAGTTATAAAATTGGTCAACTTGAGCTCGTAAAGCTATTCTCTCTTTTAGTCTTAAAAGGTGAAAAAATAGGAATTATTGGAGGCAACGGATCAGGAAAATCAACATTAATTAAACTTCTTCTCGGCGAACTTACTCCAGATGAAGGAAATATCCGGCGATCCAAAACTATTCAGCTCGCTTACTTTGATCAAATGAGAGAGTCACTTAACCCTAACATGAAGGCTATGGATTTTGTATCTGGAGGCAAAGATTTCATAGATATTAATGGAAAAAGTAAACATGTAATTGGCTATATGCGTCAGTTTTTATTTACAGGAAAACAAGCAATGGCTCCGATTAAGATGTTTTCTGGTGGTGAAAAAAATCGTTTAATGCTTGCCAAAATACTATCTCAACCAGCCAATCTCTTAGTTCTTGATGAGCCAACCAACGATTTAGATGTCGAAACGCTTGAATTATTAGAAGAAATGTTAGTCGACTATGCCGGAACACTTTTACTGATCTCACATGACAGAACTTTTTTAAATAACATTGTAAGTTCAACAATCGTTATGGAGGGTGACGCTATTATTGATCAGTATGTTGGTGGTTATGATGACTATATCCTGCAAAAACATGAAAAAATAAATACTCAACCTAAAAAAGATGTAGAACTTAAATCTAAATCTAAAAATATTTCACAAAAGCTTTCATTCAACGAACAGCAACTATTAAAATCATTACCTGAAAAGATTGAAGATCTCGAAAATGAAATTTCAATGTCACAAAAATTACTATCTGACCCTGACTTTTATCAAAACCCTGATGCACAAAACTTGACAATCAAATTAAGCTCAATGGAAAAAGAAGTGGGATTACTATATGACAAATGGAGTGAATTAGACAGTGGAAACTAACTCATATCCATTAATTGTAGATCTAGATCACACACTAATTGATACGGATCTTTTATTCTTATCTTCTTTAGGCGTGTTAGGCAAAAGTCCATGGCTTATTGCACATTATTTTTTTTGGCTATGGAAGGGAAAGGGATATTTAAAAGATCAACTGGTTAGAAGGTTTGAAATTAATATCCCTGAGCTACCCTACAATGATAACGTTATAAGCTACATAATGAAGCGAAAAAAAGAAGGCTCAAAAATAGTCCTTGCTACTGCTTCACATAAAAATTATGCTTTTGCAGTTGCTAAGCACCTTAAGATTTTTGATGATGTTATGGCTAGCAATAAAGACTTTAACTTATCGAGTCACAATAAAGCAGACACTCTGGTGGAGCGCTTTGGTGAGAGAAAATTTGATTATATGGGGGATCACATGAGAGACCTTCCTGTATGGGAAGTGTCCAGACTATCAATCATTGTTAATGCAACAAGTCGCATAATAGCAAACACAAAACATCTAAAAACTCTCGTTATATCAAGTAAAGCTTAAAAACCTTCTACAAAATAAGATAACCCCGAAAGTATAAGATAGATCAAAAATGTTGCTGCTAAAACCCATGTTGCAACTTTTGATAACCCAAGGTTTTTTCCCATTACTCGATTATAGAAAAGCCAAATAACATAACTTACTACCATCGCTGCAATTAAAAGTCTTAATATAAACATAGCCAGATTTATTTTTTAAATGATTGGTTTATTTTAATCGCTAATTTAGAATTAATCCCAACTACTTTTTGTAACTCATCAACACTTGCATTTTGCACTTCTTGAAGACCTCCAAAATGGTTTAAAAGAGCACTTCTTTTATTTATACCAACCCCTTTAATTAGCTCCAAAGAAGACGTAGTACGTTTCTTTGCTCTTTTTTTACGATGATTTTTTATTGCAAATCTATGAGATTCATCTCTAATATGGTTGATTAAAAGGAGCGCTGGATCAAAGGGAGAGAGTGTTATTTTTTTGACCTTTTCATCTTCAACTGTAATAAGAGTCTCTAGCCCTGCTTTTCTTCCTTCACCTTTAGCAACTCCAACCAACATTACTGAATCCACTCCAATTGAGTTCATAACCATAATTGCTTGGTTAAGCTGACCTAAGCCGCCATCAATAAATACTATATCAGGCATAGCTTTTTTTGAACTAAGGAGGCGCGAATATCTTCGATATACTGCCTGGTTAATTGCAGCATAATCATCACCCGGCGTTATGTCTTTAATATTAAATTGCCTGTAACTGCTAGACCTTTGGGAGTCCCATTTCGAACACTACGCATGAAGCAGTTGTTGCCTCTCCCATAGTATGACTTATATCAAAGCACTCCATAACTTTTGGTATCGTTTTTAATGCCAATGTTTTTTGAATTCCTTCGAGTTGCTTCATCTTAGTAAACCTTAATAGTAGATGTTGTTTTAAATTTTCTTTAGCATTAAGCGTAGCCATCTCTAAATAATGTTTTTTATCTACTCTAGGAGATTGAATAAGTTTTGTAGATAGGCCTGCTTCCAATAAAGCTTATCTTCCAACTTGTGGCTCAAAACTATCTCTTTAGGCGTTTTTGTGCCCAAATAATATAGCGGCAGGAATGCACTTAAAACCTCTTCACAAGAATCATTTTTTGCATTTTTTGGAAAGAAAGTTTCACTACCAACTTGTTTGCCTCCACGGACAAATACTAATTCGATGCAATGAGTATCAGCATCATTTACAATACTTACAACGTCCATATCAGAGCTAAATTGAGAACCATGCCTCTCTTGAATTGTTCTTAAGCCAATAAGTTGATCTCGATATTTAGCGGCAGCTTCAAAATCAAGATCAATCGAAGCATCTTTCATTTTCTGAGAAACCTGGTTTAAAAGCTTACTCGCCTTACCATTCAAAAAAAGTGACACCATATCAACATCTTGCTCATACTTATTATCTGAAATTTTTCCAACACAAGGCGCACTGCAAAGGCCAATTTGATACTCTAGACAAGGCCGAGAGCGAGCTCTATAAAAACTATTAGTACATTGCCTTACTTTGAATATCTTTTTAAGAAGAGCTAAAGCATCACGAGCAATATGCGAAGATGGGTATGGCCCAAAATAATGATAATTTTTATTTTTTTTACCCCTAAACATTCCTAAGCGAGGATGGACATCGTTACTGAGATAAATATAAGGGTAGCTTTTAGAGTCTTTTAAAAGTATATTAAATTTAGGTTTAAACTGCTTAATAAGCTCATTTTCAAGGAGAAGTGCCTGAGTTTCAGTTTTTGTAATAATAATAGAAAAATCATCTATGTTTTTCTGGAGGAGCTGAGTTTTTGTATTATGATTTGAACTAATAAAATAATTTGAAACACGGTTTTTTAAATTTTTTGCTTTACCAACATAAATAACATCTCCTGATCTTATCAAGCATTTTATAGACGCCTGGCTCTTTGGTCAGATTTTTAAGTTTTATTTTTAAATTTTGATTATGCATTTCATTAATTTATTTCACAAATATAGTACAATAGCAAACATGAAATTTGTACCTAATATTTTAAAGGCTTTCCTGATCAATTTATGTTTTATCGGGATTATATTTGCCTCAGAATCTTGCCCATCTATTTCACCAAAAATTGCTGGAGATACACCAATAGATCAAGTGAGGCAATTCTAATGATATTGTCTGCTCTTTTATTGAATTACAGTCAAGAATAATGGAACTATTAGCATCAACTCTAAACCTAACTAAAAAGAAAATTATTCCTTACATTGATCTTGAATATAGTACTGAGATGGCTTTAGGTAGTTACTGGGAGTCAGCTAGATTCAAGACAAAAGAAAATATTTGAACGTGACATTAAGAATTCTCTAATTAAGAATATGTTGGAATATTGTCTGATTTAAGAATTGGGAAAGATATTCAAATATCTGTCAATGAAGACTTTAGTCAAAATGAAAATATTGCTAAAGTTAAAGTTTCAGTATCGCTTGAAGATGAAATGCAAGCGCTACAGTAACTCTTAAATTAATTCGTAAAAATCGCTGGAAAATCTATGATTTAGAGTATCAATCTATCAGCATATTAGATATAGAAAAAGTGGGCTATGACTCTAAAATAAAGCGCCAAGGGATTGAAAAGTTAATTCAAAAAATGCTATCAAAATCTTAGTATATGTATAAATTAGTAATTAATGGCGGAACTCCGTTAAATGGAAGTATGAAAACTTCTGGATCTAAAAATGCCACCTTACCTATCTTTTTTGCATCAATCCTTGCTGATGGGCCATTAAAGCTATCAAATACCCCTCAATTAAGTGATGTTTCAACTACGCTTAGACTATTAATGGATATGGGCTCTAACTTTGTCTTAGAGGAAGACAGTTCAATTTCAATTGACTCATCAAGCCTTACAAAACTCACAGCAGAATATGAACTAGTCAAAACAATGAGGGCATCGATCTTAACTTTAGGCCCTATGCTTGCAAAATATAAGAAAGCTAAAATTTCACTTCCTGGTGGCTGCGCTATTGGAACACGTCCAGTAAATCTTCATCTTAGTGCACTTGAAAAAATGGGCGCTAAAATTGAAGTTAAAAATGGATATATTTATGCGAGCACTAATGAGCTTGTTGGTGCGCAAATTAATTTTGATATGATTTCTGTAACGGCGACTGAAAATATAATAATGGCTGCAACTCTTGCTAAGGGAACAACTACTATTAACAATGCTGCACAAGAGCCAGAGGTAACGGATTTAGTAAAATGCCTAAATAAAATGGGCGCAAAAATTACAGGTGAAAATACCTCTACCATTGTCATTCAAGGGGTTGATCATCTCAGTGGTATTGATTACTCCATTTGTCCAGATCGAATTGAAGCAGGAACCTACTTAGTTGCAGCTGCAATAACTGGAGGTAAAATTGTTGTTAATAATATTGAGCCTGACTCAATGCGCTCCGTTATTGGTAAACTTATTGAAACTGGCGCAGACATTCAAACAAATCAAAACTCAATTAAACTCGATATGAAAGGGAAAAGACCTCAACCCGTTGATATTCGAACTAGTGCTTACCCAAATTTTCCAACGGATATGCAGGCTCAATTTATGGCTCTGAATTCTATCGCCGATGGAAGTAGTACTATTACAGAAACTATTTTTGAAAATCGTTTTATGCATGTTCCTGAACTCAGCCGTATGGGAGCAAATCTTAAGCTTGAGGGCAACACAGTTGTGTGCAAAGGAGTAAAATTATTAACTGGCGCAAATCTTATGGCAACCGATCTAAGGGCTTCTGCTAGTCTAGTGTTAGCTGGGCTTGCTGCACATGGGTCAACAACAATTGAGCGCGTCTATCATCTTGACCGAGGCTATGAGATGATTGAAGAAAAATTTAAAATGCTGGGAGCAGACATAGAGCGCGTTCAGCACTAAACTAATAATTGATATACTGACATGTTAACGATCGCACTTTCTAAAGGTCGAATATTAGACCAAACACTCCCTCTTCTTGAGAAAGCTGGCCTTTCTGTATCTAAAAAAGAACTTGAAAGTAGAAAACTAATTTTAGATACTAACCTAAAAGATATTAAAGTTATAGTTATCAGGGCAAGCGACGTTCCTGTTTTTGTTCAGCATGGGGCTGCAGATCTTGGAATTGCAGGAAAAGATGTTTTGATAGAGCATGGAGCCAATGGTATTTTTGAATTACTTGATCTTGGAATCTCTAAATGCCGCCTTATGGTTGCATCAAAGGAAAACCAAAACTTAAGCAAAAGTACTTTGAAGGTGGCAACAAAATATGTCAAATCAGCCAAAGAACATTTCTTTAGAAAAGGCCAGCAAGTAGAAGTTATTAAACTTTCTGGCGCCATGGAGCTTGCACCAATAGTTGGCCTTTCAGACTGCATTGTGGATCTAGTTGATACGGGCAATACTTTGAAAGCTAACAACTTAATCCCGCTAGAGTTAATTTGTGATATTAGCTCAAGGCTTATTGTAAACTCAGCTGCCTTTAATACCAAACATAGTCAAATTAATGACTGGATTAAAAGCATAGAAAAAAACTTATGATCAGCTTATTGTCTTCAAATAGTGAGGATTTTGATGCTCAACTTTCTTCTCTCATCACTTGGGAGAGTAATTCTAATGAAGAGATTAACAACACTGTTAGAAAAATTATTAAGGAAGTTAAAGATAAAGGGGATAGCTCTGTATTAAAATTTACTTCAGAGTTTGATTCACTTAACGCAAAATCAATCTCAGAGCTAATAATCTCAAAAGAAAGTCTTAAAAAATCATTCGATAACTTAAACCAAAAACAAAAGAACGCACTTAATATTGCCGCTCAAAGAATTGAGTCTTATCACCTAAAACAAAAACAAGAGTCATGGAATTACACTGAAGATGATGGCACAGTATTAGGTCAAAAAGTTAGTCCTTTAGATCGCGTCGGTTTGTATGTGCCTGGCGGAAAGGCAGCCTACCCATCCTCTGTACTTATGAACAGCATTCCTGCAAAAGTAGCAGGCGTGAATGAGTTAATTATGGTTGTTCCCACCCCAAGAGGAGTTTCCAATGAACTGGTATTGGCAGCAGCCCATATTGCAGATGTCGACATGGTTATTACTATTGGCGGAGCTCAGGCAATTGCAGCACTTGCCTATGGAACTGAGACTATTCCAAAAGTTGATAAGATAGTTGGCCCTGGTAATATTTATGTTGCTACTGCAAAAAAACAAGTATTTGGGCAAGTTGGTATCGATATGATAGCTGGACCCTCTGAGATACTTATCATTTGTGATGGCTCAACAGACCCTGACTGGATTGCAATGGACTTATTTTCTCAGGCAGAGCATGATGAAGAAGCTCAATCCATTCTACTTTGCCCTGATGAAGGCTTTATTGAGAAGGTTAGAAATAGTATTCAAAGGCTACTTCCTTCGATGGAAAGAGAGCATATTATTCGAACAGCACTTAAAAATAGAGGCGCATTAATTCTGACAAAAGACATAGATGAAGCAATTAAAATATCCAATAAAATTGCCCCAGAACATCTTGAGCTTTCTGTTGAAAATCCAGAATCTATTCTTGATGACATCAAGAATGCTGGAGCAATTTTTATGGGTAAATACTCTTCTGAAGCTTTGGGTGATTATTGCGCTGGACCAAACCATGTCCTACCAACTTCAAGTACCGCAAGATTCTCATCGCCACTAGGTGTTTATGATTTTCAAAAACGCTCTAGTATAATAATGGCATCAAAAGAAGGCGCTATAAATTTAGGTGAAACTGCAGCTACACTGGCTTATGGTGAAGGCCTTCAGGCTCATGCCATGTCCGCGCTTTATCGTACAGATAAGAAATAATTATCCAGGTAGCGCCTGATAATAGCCATTTTCTTTGACAACTTTAATAGGCCAATCAAAAAGATTAGTAAGGTTGCTATTCGTTAAAATTTCATCTTTATTGCCATCCATAACTACCCTTCCCTTCTTCAATAAAATTACTCTTGATATTTCTGGTGGGATCTCATGCACGTGATGCGTTACTAATATTACCTTCTTGCCCATACTCATAAGCTCTCTCATTATTTCAAGGTACTGAAAACAAGTACTTATATCCAGCCCGCTTGTTGGCTCATCAAAAACCAATACTGCTGGGTCATTAACGAGTGACCTTGCAAGTAGAAATTTTCGCTGCTCGCCAGTAGACATGGATGAGTATTCTCTATCCTTTAAGCTTGATATTGAGAGAAGCTCCATAACTTCATTTGCACGGTCTAGCTTCTCAGTATCAAACTTTTGATGCCTCCATATTCCATCACTAGAATAAAAACCAGATAGGGCAACGTGTAAGCCCAACAGCAGTATCAGAGTAATTGTTTTGAAGGTGCGGCGAAACAACACCAAGATTGGACCTTAGCTCCTGAACATTCCACCTCTCTTTATCAAATATTTTAATACTGCTACCCTCACTCTCAACAATATAGAGCTCACGATTTAGTAACTTTAGAAGGGTTGTTTTACCAGAGCCGTTTGGCCCCAAGATAACAGTACTTTGACTCTCATCAATGGTTAAAGAGAAGTCATCAAATACTTTGTTGCTTTCTTGAAATACTGTGATATTTTGAAGTTCAATAATATTCATTATATTTAAGTTAAGCCTATATTAATAACTCTTAACAATCATACCAGTAGAATGGAAAAGTTCTCAAGTTGCTTTTTTTAAACTCAGATTTGGGAGTAGTTGCGATAAAAGCATTCCAATTAACATCAGCATGCATCCAATAAAACCTCTTGTTGTGAGTGTTTCATCAAGAATAAGCCACCCACCAAGCACAGCAAATGCCCCTTCTAGTCCTAAAATTATTGCTGCATGGGAAGATTTAGCGTGTTGCTGGGCAATAACTTGAAGCGTATATCCAATGCCTATTGACATAACGCCAGCATAGAGAAGTGGAACTGCTGTAATGATAATAGCATCCCACCCAATGTTTTCTTTTATGGCAATTGCAATAATAAGACTTAAAAACCCAGAAACAATATACTGAATGAGTGATAGCTTCAAAGGATCCATCCTTTTAGCAACATAACCTAGCACCAAAATGTGAGCTGCAAAAAATACGGCACAAATAAGTTGAAATAAATCACCCTTCTCAATACTAAAGTCTTCATTGATGCTTAGAAGGAATAACCCAATAATTGCAAGAAATCCTCCAAGCCAAGTTCCAGAGTTAGTTTTTTGGCCTAAGAAAATTCCAATTAATGGGACAAAAAAGATATATAAGCCCGTTATAAAGCCAGCTTTTCCGGCCGTTGTGAATTCAATACCAACTTGCTGAAAACTTGAAGCAGTAAATAAAAATAATCCAGCAACAGTCCCAGCAAAGAGTAATTTTTTAGTTGAAACCTCTTTCTTAATTGGCGTTGTGTTTCTTTTAGATAGATACCAAACTAATGGCATTAATACTGAAGCTCCAATAAAAAATCTAGCTGCATTAAAGAAAAATGGCTCCATTGTCTCTGCCGCATCTTTCTGCGCGACAAATGCAAACCCCCAAATGGCTGCTGCAATGAGCATAATAATGTCAGCCCTCAATGCTTTATTTTTGCCTAATATTATCATTTGGTTTGCAGCTTGGAGCTGTACCATGCATGAAAAAATAAAGTAATAACAACTATAGACCCACCTAAAATTGAACTACTGGAAGGCTGCTCATTAATCACTAGCCACGCACTTATTATTCCAAAAATCGTTCCTAAAGGCATAAACATAGCCACCTCTGATGCAGGTATGAATCTTGGAGCAAGTGTAATTAGGCTAAAGGCAATCGCAAGCAATATGCCGCCTGCAATAACATACATTAGTGAATCAAAAGGCAAATAAAAGGAACTTGAAAACGCCAGTCCAACACCAGAAACAACGAGCGCATTAACTATCATAGCTGGAACCATATTGACGTTACTGTATTTTCGCGTAAGTGCAAATGAATAACCGCCAGCAATTATTGATATAACTGCCAATGAACTCCCCATAACGTTGAGGGTCCCTGTATCTCCTTTCATTACTATGTAGATACCAGTAACAATAATTAGCATTGAAATCCACGTATAAAGCTTAGGCTTTTCATTTATTATGACCCATGAAATAATTGCAACAACCATTGGTGCTGTACTAATAATAACTAATACTTTAGCAATTGAAGTGTATTGAATTGCAGCAATAAATGTAACGCCACCAATTCCTGAAAGGATGCCAATCCAGATTCCAGGCCTACCTATATTTTTTAGCTCTTTAAATGTGTTTTTACGGTATGTAGCAAACAAAATGGCCAATACGCCAAGTGCATAGAATATCCCACGCCAAAAAAGAATGGTAAAGGTGTCTGCATCTGCAAGCCTCACTAGTACTGGATCTGGAGTCAGCATCAAAACTCCAAAAAAAGCAATGAGTAGTCCTTTTAAATGATTATTCATATTTAAAGCTTGCGGAAGTTTACGTTAGTAAGATTATTAGGGGTCAGGTTAGCTGGTCTCTTGCCAGCTTAGTGCTATACCAAGAGTGACAGAATAAGGTCACAATAACAATCGTTCCACCAATTAAAGCATTCGTTGATGGCTCTTCATTTATAACATACCAAGCTATTAAAGTTCCCAACACTGTCTCTAGAGGCATAATCATTCCAACTTCAGCTGCAGGCATATATCTTGGCGCAATTGTTATTAAACTAAATGAAATTGAAAGTATTGCCCCCATAGCGATTATGTATTTTACCACCTCGGGTGGAACTGAAATTTTACTGGCCATTACATAGGCTATAAGGGCAGCAATTACCCCACCAATTGCATTTACAGGCACCATATTGACATCTTTATATTTGCGAGTCAAAGTAAAAGTAAATCCCATCATTACTGCTGTAATCAAGGCAAAAAAGTCACCAATAAGGTTTTCTCCCCCAAGACTTCCACTCATAACAATGTAAATTCCAATAAAAACAATGATCATAGAAGCCCAGGTCACTAGACTGGATTTTTCTTTAAGTAGAAACCAAGAGACAATTGCTATCATTATTGGGCCAGTACTTATAATGACAAGAGCATTTGCAATTGATGTATAAACAATTGCGAATACGAACGTTCCTGTACTGATTCCGGAAAAAAAGCCTATTAATAAGCCCCCTCTTCCAATTTTTTTGAATTCTTCTAGCGTCTTTAAGCGGTACTTTATAAAGACTAATAAAGAAACCCCTACGGCATATAAGAGCCCTCGCCAAAAAAGAACTGTCCAGCTATCAACCTCTGGAGAAGCCTCCTCAACTAACCTAATAAGAACAGAATCTGGACTTAACAGAATTACCGCAAAAACGGTCATTAGAAGTCCTTTTAGATGCCTAGACATAAGCTATAAATTCACTTTTATTAATTACCATTAGATAAGCTTTAAGGCAAAAAAATATAATCTAGCTAAAGATTGATTTATCTTTTTGATTCAAAATTCTTAAGTTTGAGAAGTTACGTAAAGCAAAGTAGGCACCAAATATAACGCCTGACCATACTAAGTTACCTGCCACTGTATTTTGAAAAAATGGAATTGCCATCGTAAAACACAGCATAAGACCTTCAAGAGTTTTTGCATACATTGGTGAAAATGCCCAAACTGCAAAATTAGTTGCTAAGAAAAAAACAATAGAACTTGCTAAAGCAGCTCCTGCAATTTTTAATACGCTAAGTTTCTTTTGTAGGAAGTTTTTAAATACAATTGGAAATAGGAGGGCAAGATAAACAACAAACATAGACTTAGAGCCAAACCAACTTGCAGAAAGTGAGCCAAAAGCAAAATAGTCACAAAGAAGCATAGTGGCGATAACAGCAACAATAGCCATGTACCTTTTTATAAAAATAAATCCTGCAAATAATGCTATTGCAGCCATAGGTGTAAAGTTAGGTGGATGAGGTAGCAATCTTCCTGCAACTCCTAATGAAATTAACACTGCTAGAATAACTAAATAACTAAAACTTGAATTAAGTTTGTGATCTTGATTGCTCATCATTTCTCTCCTAAATTTTTCAAACAATAATATATTAAAATGCTTCCATATTCAAGCGAATAAATGTATCCTCTAAAAGTATAACATCTTGCGCTCCAACCATTGACATTAAGCCATTAACGTACAATGCCCAATAAGTATTTCCAACTGCTTCAACCCCAGCTAAAGACATGATTTGAGGACCAAAACTTGTATCTTTTACGCCAACAGTAACTAACTCACTTATAGCTTCATATGCGTTAAGCCCCTTATCAACTTGTTTAATCGCCGTTAAACTTAACTCATCTGCAGAAGTAATTACTAATGAAAGCTGAATAGATTCAACGGAATCATCACCAAAAGATAATGAAGGCTGAAGAAAGAGAGAACCAAGAAAAACTATGGCTAGAAGTTTTAGATTAAATTTCATTTCAATTAAAAATGACAATATAAAAGTTCGGATTTTATATCAAAAACAATAAACTGCAATAGTCAACAAGCAAAAACAAGTAATTTGCTTAGAATGGAAATTTTTTATTTCCGAGTCCAGGCATCTTTGAAAAATCAGGCATTCCACCTTCGCCTTGCATATCACCCATTTGCTGCATCATTTTTTTCATTTTACCGCCCTTCATCTTCTTCATTGTTTTTTGCATCTTTTCAAATTGCTTTAACAATTTATTTACTTGTTGAACATCTGTACCAGACCCATCAGCAATCCTTTTTTTACGAGAGCCCTTGATTAAATTAACGTGATTTCTTTCTTTTGGAGTCATTGAGTTAATAATTGCAACCATTCGGCTGCTTTCAGTATCCCCGATTACTTGATTTTTAACACTTTGAGGTATCTGCCCCATTCCAGGCATTTTGTCCATTAAAGCCCCCATTCCGCCCATTTGCTGCATTTGCATTAACTGATCCCTCATATCATCAAGATCGAATCTGCCTTTCGCCATTTTTTGGACATTCTTCTGAGCTTTTTTATGATCAACTTTTTTTGAAATCTCTTCAACTAAAGAAAGAACATCACCCATACCAAGAATACGAGAAACAAGTCTGTCTGGATAAAATGGCTCTAAAGCGTCAGTCTTTTCACCAACACCCATAAATTTAATAGGCTTTCCAGTTATATGTTTTACAGATAGAGCAGCGCCGCCTCTTGCATCACCATCGGTCTTTGTTAATATGATTCCAGTAAGTGGAAGCATATCTGAGAATGTTTTTGCAGTATGCGCAGCGTCTTGCCCTGTCATTGAGTCAACAACAAACAACGTTTCTATTGGATTAACTTGCTTCTGAAGAATTTGAATTTCAGACATCATTTGCTCATCAACATGAAGTCTTCCGGCAGTATCAACTAGAAGAACATCATGAAACTGTGATTGAGCTTGTTTTTTTGCATCTGCAACTATTTTTTCTGGCTTCTCATCGACAGTTGAAGGAAAAAAATCAACACCTATCTGCTCAGCAAGAATTTTAAGCTGCTCAATAGCAGCAGGTCTATAAACATCTGCACTGACTACAAGAACTTTCTTTTTTTGCTCTTCTTTTAAATAACGCGCTAACTTGGCAATTGAGGTTGTTTTTCCTGAACCTTGAAGGCCTGCTACCATTACAACTGCTGGTGGCTGAGTTGCAAGGTTTAGAGATTCATTCTGGCCACCTATTACTTCTGTTAACTCAGCTTCAACTAGCTTAATAAAGGCTTGAGATGGGCTCAGCCCCTCCCCTACTTTAAGTCCAATTGCTTTACTTTGAACTCGCTCTATAAAATACTTAATTACATCAAGCGCAACATCAGCCTCCAAGAGAGATCTTCTGACTTCTCTTATGGCCTCTTTAATGTTTTCATCGGACAGCTTATTTTTGCCTTGAATGGCTTTAAAGCTATTGGATAGTCGTTCCGTTAAATTATCAAACATTATGTTCTACTTGGGTGAAATATCGTATTATATAATCTTTTGCAAAGACAAAGCTAGAGATGCCTTTACTTCATGCTCTACCATTTATCGCTTATCTACTTTCTGGGCTTTTACTAACCAGATACTTTGTTTTAGATTCAGTAACAAATCAACATCGAACAATTGTTAATTTAATGCTTCTAATAGCTTGCTCTTCGCATGGCTATATTCTGTTTGAGTTGTGGCAGCATGATGGTGTGTTTTTTGGACTAACTGTGAGCATTTCATTTGTAGCATGGGTTGTAGCTACGCTTTTATTTCTAACCTCTTTCAGTAAGCCTATTCACTCTTTAGGGATCCTTGTATACCCTCTAAGTGCATTTGCAGTCATTATTGCTTTTTTATTTCCAGGAACCCAAGGTAAGCTTATTTCTATGTCAATTGCAGCTCATGCTTTTCTGTCAATTGGCGCATACGCTCTTCTTGCCATTGCAGTTGCTCAATCTGTCCTTGTAAGCATCCAAGAGCGTTTTTTACATGAACACAACTTTAATACTTTTGTCGATAAGCTTCCAGCACTTCAAACTATGGAAGCGTTCCTTTATCAAACATTAAAAATGGGGTTTTTGCTTCTTACCCTCTCTTTAATCTCAGGTTATCTCTATATCGATGATTTTTTTACACAAAAACTTACCTATAAAACCATCCTCTCAATCATTGCTTGGATCGGTTTTGCTGGGATTCTGCTTGGGCATAAGATTTTTGGCTGGAGAGGAAAACTTATAGCAGTATCCACTCAAACTGCTTTTTCCATATTGGTTTTATCTTACTTTGGTACCAAGTTTTTTTTAGAGATATTATGAGTATAAAAACTTTAAATGGAGAATGCCTTTGCGGCATAGTCTCATGGCAAATGAAAGGGCCTTATGAGTTTTTTGGAATGTGTCAGTGCTCCCGATGTCGGAAAGTAACTGGGGCAGCATTTGCAGCAAATCTTTTTGTCAAGCCTGAGCAATTTTTATGGCTTTCAGGTGAGAATAAAAGGGGTGAATACACTTTACCTCTGCCAAATACCTTTGGCAATGCGTTTTGTAATAAATGTGGATCACGAGTCCCAAGGCAAACTGCAAAAGGTTGGATGTTATTACCGTTAGGCAGCACAATGGAAGCACCCAATATTACGCCTACTTTAGTTCAGCTTGAAGACCATACTGAATGGTTTACTAAATTAAATGAGATAGTTTAATCAATATGAAGAACTGCAAGAAAAGCCTCTTGCGGAATATCCACTCTCCCAATTGAACGCATCCTCTTCTTACCCTTCTTCTGCTTTTCAAGTAACTTCTTTTTCCGAGTAATGTCACCACCATAACACTTTGCCGTAACGTTTTTTCTAAGTGCCTTAACATTTGTTCTTGAGATTATCTTAACTCCAATGCATGCCTGGATTGCAACATCAAACATCTGTCTAGGGATAAGTTCCTTCATTTTTTCAGCAATTTCTCGGCCTTTATAAGTAGAGTTGTCACGATGGATAATTAAAGCCAAAGCGTCAACACTTTCATTATTTATCAATATATCTAAACGTATTAAATCAGCAGTCTGATAACGCTCAAAATGATAGTCCATAGAGGCAAAACCTCTTGATGCAGATTTAAGTTTATCAAAGAAATCTAAAACCACTTCATTTAATGGGAGCTCATAAACAATAGAGACTTGCCTGCCCATATAGTTTATATTTTTTTGAACACCTCTCTTTTCAACACAAAGGCTTATTACTGGCCCAACATACTCACTGGTTACTAAAATATTTGCTGTAATAATTGGCTCTCTAAATTCAGCTATAGTCTGAACTGGAGGAAGTTTTGATGGGCTATCAATTTTTGTTACGTTGCCCTTAGTATCAAGAATTTCATAGATTACTGTTGGCGCAGTCGTTATTAAGTCTAAGTCATATTCACGCTCAAGACGCTCCTGAACAATCTCCATATGAAGAAGACCTAAAAAGCCAATCCTAAAGCCGAACCCAAGTGCGTCCGAGTTTTCAGGCTCATACTGTAAAGCCGCATCATTTAAGCGGAGCTTCGCTAGTGCATCTCTAAATTTCTCATAGTCTTCACCAGATGTAGGGAAAAGCCCTGCAAAAACTCTTGGCTGAACAGGCTTAAAACCATCTAAAGGCTGATCAACTGGATTTTTACTACTAGTTATGGTGTCGCCAACTGGAGCTCCATCAATATTTTTGATACTGGCAATTAAGTAACCAACCTCTCCAGCCTTTAAGCTATCGGTCTTAGTTCTTTTAGGTGTAAAAATACCAACTTCATCAACTAAGTGCTCGTTTTTATTGGAGAATATTTTAATCTTTGTTTTAGCTTTAATTTCTCCATCAATAACTCTGATTAAAGAGACAACACCTAAATAATTATCAAACCATGAATCAATTATGAGCGCTTTAATTGGGGCATCTATATTGCCTTCTGGGGCAGGAATTTTTTCAACAATCTGCTCAAGAATTTCTTCAATTCCAATACCAGATTTAGCACTTGCATGGACCGCATCATGAGCCTCTACACCAATCACATCCTCTATCTCATCCACAACCCTTTCTGGCTCAGCAGCGGGCAAATCAATTTTGTTAAGAACCGCAACTACCTCAAGACCTTGATCTAAAGCAGTATAACAATTAGCGACTGTTTGAGCTTCAACACCTTGAGAGGCGTCAACAATTAATAGTGCTCCCTCACAAGCAGAAAGAGATCTAGAAACTTCATATGAAAAATCAACATGTCCTGGCGTGTCAATTAAATTAAATTGATATGTTTGACCATCTTTTGCATTGTATTGCAAAGAAACGCTTTGTGATTTAATCGTAATTCCTCTCTCTTTCTCAATATCCATAGAGTCAAGAACTTGTGACGACATCTCACGATCACTGAGTCCACCGCAATGCTGAATAAAGCGATCAGCAATTGTTGACTTGCCATGATCTATGTGCGCAATGATAGAAAAATTTCGGATGTTTTGCATATCAATGTTAAAATGACTGCTTTAAAATTAAAGCCATGAGATTATATCGTATATGAATAAAATAAACCCCACTACATGTGTCGCCACAAGTAATCTAAAAATTGACATTCCTGACAACCAGGGAAGAAACATTGTTCTCTACTTTTATCCAAAAGATGACACCCCTGGATGCACCATTGAAGGCAACGACTTTACTAGGCTCAATGATGACTTTGCTGCAAATAATTCAGTGATCTATGGCGTCTCTAGAGACTCCATTGCATCGCACGATAAATTCATCAAAAAGTTCAACTACACAATCGACCTAATCTCAGACGAGGACGAGTCTTTGTGTAAGCAGTTTGATGTTTTAAAGCTTAAAAAAATGTACGGCAAAGAGCACATCGGTATCGTCAGATCGACTTTCGTTATTAGCCCGGACGGAGACATTCTCAAGCAGTGGGATAAAGTCAAGGTGGATGGTCACGCTGAAGAAGTACTCGACTTTATAAAGGCACTATGAACTCAAACGTTGACCACGAAGAGGTAAATAAATTTGCAGTCCTAGCAGCGCGCTGGTGGGACAGAAATTCAGAGTTTAAACCGCTTCATGATATTAATCCGCTTCGCCTTAACTATATCAAAGAGCAGTGCGGAGGTACTCTCGAAGGCAAGCGCATTCTTGATGTGGGGTGTGGTGGCGGAATACTGAGTGAGTCTCTAGCGCTTGAAGGCGCTACTGTGGTTGGTATTGATCTCGCTGAAGCGGGACTTGAAGTGGCTAAACTTCACCTCCTCGAGTCTGGCCTTGATATTGATTACCAATCCATATCAGCTGAGGATTTAGCTGAAAAAGAGACCGAATCTTTTGATGTCATCGCCTGCCTTGAAATGTTAGAGCACGTTCCTGACCCGTCACTGGTGATTGAGGCCTGCTCAAAGTTAGTCAAGCCTCAAGGAAAAGTTTTCTTTTCAACGATCAACAGAAATCCAAAGTCATACTTTCTTTGCCATTGTTGGCGCTGAATACGTATTGAATCTTCTGCCGAAAGGGACCCATAACTATGAGAAGTTTATACGACCAAGTGAGATTGATGGTTGGGCTAGGACTTGTGATTTATCGATTAGCTCGATGATTGGAATGACTTACAACCCAATTACCAAAAAATACAAACTAGGTGATGATGTGAGCGTTAATTATATGGTGCACTACAAGAAGGGATAGAAATAAATACACAAATTTTTATGTAATGATTATTGCTTAGAAACTTGATTTTTCTGTAACAGCCTAATTACAAAACATTCTTCGCTGATACTTCAATAGCATGCAGCATTGAGACTCCGAAAGATCGCATCGTTAGAAGGACATAAGAATCGTCATCATCTCTATAAATTATGGTTCCTATATGCTCCATAATAGTTCTAGAGACATTACCAACAGAAAATACATTTTTACTTAGATCGATTGGACAAATTCGCTCCAAAACATCTCTGCTTCTTGGGCCATTAACCCTAATCATCGCCCAAGTATCAGATTGATCAGTATAGTAGGCAGGAGCATTTAATCTGCTTGCAATATTTGCTTCCGCATCATTACCTTCATAAGAAAAATAAGCTAGAACTTGGTTTTTCTGTAAACGCCAAAGCGTTATAGATGAGTCTTTAGATTGAGTTGATTGCTCCATTTCAGGAAGCGATAGGCCACAAGACTTTGTCATTGATGACTCAATCTCTTTAAATTTGGGCCTTGGTAATGCAACCATAACTAATGACTTACCAACAACTTCTGAGACAGTTACTCCCTCAAACTCATGCTCAGCACCATCAAGTGCGGATTCTACTACTAATTCATAATCAGACACGTAAACGCTCTCCTTCTGGATCAACAAAGTGAGGGCTGCATATCTCAACTTCAATATCATTGCCTCTCACTAAATCAACTGCTCGAACAAATTCGCCTTTACGGCTGTGTCCGCTCTTAATAAAACCAATACCAATATAGTGGCCTAATATTGGTGAATAAATACAAGATGAAATCCAGCCTTGATCTGTTTCAGTCGATGGCTTATCTCTTAAATTAAGAAGGTGTGAGCCAGCCTGAAGAAGATCTTGAGTATTTACTGGCTTAAAACCAACCATCTGCATGCGATCGTCACGAAGAAGGTCTTCACGCAATCCAAGCTTGTATCCTATAAAGTCTTTCTTACCAGAAATCATCCCGCCCATTCCTAAGTCATAGGCGCTAGTTTGACCATTAAGCTCTGGACCAGCAGCGTGACCTTTTTCAATTCGCATTACGCCTAAGGCTTCTGTGCCATAAGGCACAACATTAAACTCTTCACCCGCCTCCATTAGAGCCCTCATAAGTGAATCACCATAGCGAGTTTGAACAGCAATTTCGTAAGCCAATTCACCTGAAAATGATATTCTAAACAGCCTTGCAGGTATTCCACCACAAATTGTAATCTCACCAGCACCCATGTAAGGGAAAGCTTCATTTGAAATATCACAATCAGAATCTACAACTTTTTGAAGTAACTTTCGCGAGTTTGGACCAGCAACTGCATACTGTGCAAACTGCTCCGTAACTGAAATCATGTGTACATCTAGATCAGGCCATAAGCATTGATGACAAAACTGTAAATGACGATAAACATTTACAGCATTTGCAGTAGTTGTGGTCATTACAAAATGATTTTCAGAAAGCCTTGCAGTTGTTCCGTCATCCATTACCATGCCATCTTCACGAAGCATTAAGCCGTAACGCGTTTTGCCCACTGGCACTTTTGCAAAAGCATTTACATAGACTTTGTTAAGGAACTCTGAAACGTCAGCACCTTTAATATCAATCTTACCGAGAGTTGTAACATCACAAATACCTACCGATGCTCTTGTTTGTTTTACCTCACGGTCAACAGATTCACGCCAATGAGTTTCTCCTGGCAATGGGAACCATTGAGAGCGATACCACATTCCAACCTCTACAAAAATAGCATCTTGCTCAACAGACCATTTATGGCTTGGAGTATAACGCGTTGGATAAAATTCCATTCCACGCCTTCTTCCAGCAAATGCTCCAATTGCTACTGGAGAATACGGAGGCCTAAATATCGTAGTTCCAGTCTGTTCCATGGTTTGGCCCATATTGTCAGCCATAATACCAATTCCAAGAACGTTAGCAGTTTTACCTTGGTCAGTAGCCATACCTAAGGTTGTATAGCGCTTAACATGCTCAACTGATTTAAATCCCTCTTGGTTTGCAAGCTTAATATCTTTTGCAGTAACGTCATTTTGAAGATCGACCCAAGCACGATTTTTTCCACTTGGAACCCCCCAGTTTGCAGTTACGCTATATAAAACTTTAGGAGTTTCAGCTGGATCTGATTCTTTAACTTTATAGCCTAGATTTGAAGCGACAGACGAACCCTCATTGTGCCCTTCAATAATTGCATCAGACAAAACCATTGTTCCTTTAGCTCTTCCCGCAACTGACATACCAGGTGGATTTGACTCATCTGGAATAAAGGATGCAATTTCTTCATTCCATTTTGGAATTCCGCGGTGATGACATGTTAAATGTAAGTTTGGATTCCATCCACCTGAAACAGCTAGGCAATCTGTGTCTATTGATTTTCCATTAGAAAGCTTAATCGATTTAAGTGCTTTTCGACCCTTAGTATCAACCACATTTGTGCCCATAAAAATCTCAGCACCTGGAACTCTTAAAACAGGGCTAATCGAGCGCGAATCAATTACAGCAACAACTCTTATATTTTTTAAAACCAAGTCTCTCGCAGTATTCCAACCATCATCATTATTTGTATAGACTGAAACTTTATCACCTGTAGCAACTGCAAATCTATTTGCATAAGATCTCACAGCGCTTGCAAGCATTATGCCAGGACGATCATTATTTCCAAAAGCTATCGATCTTTCAATTGCACCAGCACAAAGAATTGAGCGTTTAGCATAAATTCTCCAATTCACCTGACGAGGCTTATTTTTATCTTCCCTAGCTTCTGATGCTCTATTTTCGATTGCGCCATAAATGCCATGATCATAAACACCAAAAATAGTCGTGTCAGACATCAATGTAACGTTTTCCATTGCGCTCAAAGCAGCAACTGTATCTTTTGCCCACTTACTGCCAGACATACCATTAATTTTTAAGGACTCAGTATTTAGTCTTCCGCCCATTAAAAAGTCTTCATCAGCAAGTATAACTTTTGCGCCAGAGCTAGCAGCCGTAATTGCAGCTGATAACCCAGTTGCGCCAGCACCAATAATTAGAATATCACAATAACGAAAACCTTTATCATAAGTATCTGGATCAGGCTCAGTCGAGAGAGTTCCTAGTCCAGCAGCATTTCGAATTGCAGGCTCATAAAACTTTTCCCAAAAAGCTTTAGGCCACATAAAAGTTTTATAATAAAAACCAGCACCAACAAGCGGAGATAAAAAATCTATAATAGCCATAAGATCAAACCTAATGGGCCTTTATGGTTTTGACTATTTGCTTCTAATCCGTCATATAACTCTGTAATAGTTGCTCTAGTATTTGGATCTTTATAGGCACCATTACCAATCTCCATAATTGCGTTTGGCTCCTCAGAGCCGGCAGTAACTATTCCGCGAGGACGATGGTACTTAAAAGAGCGCCCAACTAATTTTTTATTATTGGCAAGTAAGGCTGATGCAAGCGTATCACCTTCGTAACCAGTTAATATATGGCCATTAAAAGTAAAGCTTATAGATTTTTTTTGATTTACTAAGCCGTCTTTTATTCGATTAATTTGTCTCATTTTCCTCTACCTATGCCTCTTGAAACATCTTGAGCTAACTCAACATTAAGAATTTCATGTGATAAAGTATTTCTAGTAACAACCAACCAAGACTGATCGCCCTGCTCGTGGTACCAAAGCTCACGATGATCGCCAGCAATATTTTCTCTAATGTATTGGTATTGGTAAAAGTCTTCAGCAGATGCATCTTGCTCCCAATTAGTGGGACGTTTTATAAGATCAGCTGAACCTAGGTAAACAAATTCTTCAGAATCACGAGGGCCAAGTAATGGATGATTTATTATCATATTATGTCCTCCTAATGCAGATTTGGTTGAGCGCCAACACCTTTCTCATCTATCATTGCGCCGCGTCTAAATCGATCAAGCTTATATGCCGTTGCTACCTCGTGCGATGAGTTTGTAGCAAGTAAGTGGGCATAACAGTAACCACTAGCAGGTGTTGCTTTAAAACCACCATAACACCAACCACCATTAAAAAATAATTCATCAATTTCAGTGCTATCTATAAATGGTGAGCCGTCCATTGACATGTCCATAACCCCTCCCCACATTCTAAGCAATCTAGCTCGGCCAATCATCGGCATTATAGCCATGCCGCCAGAGCATACATCTTCAACAACAGGCAGGTTTCCACGTTGAGCATAAGTGTTATAGCCATCAATATCACCACCAAAAACAAGACCGCCTTTGTCAGACTGAGAACAGTAAAAGTGCCCAGCACCAAAAGTAATTACATTATCTATTACTGGCTTAAGGCCTTCAGTTACAAAAGCTTGAAGAACATGACTTTCAATAGGAAGTTTAATTCCAGCTTTCGCCATTACTCTTCCAGATGAGCCTGCAACGCAAACTCCAACTCTTCCAGCTTTAATTTCACCTTTAGTTGTTTGAACGCCTAAACATTTACCATTTTCAATGTTAAAGCCTGTAACCTCACAGTTTTGAATAATATCCACTCCAAGATCACTAGCGCCTCTTGCGTATCCCCAAGCGACGGCATCATGACGAACAGTCCCTCCACGAGGCTGAGCTAAAGCAGCTTTAATTGGGAATCTTGGGTTATCCATATCTAAAAATGGATACCTTTCTTTTACTTCTTTTGCTTCTATAAATTCACAGCCCGCATCAGCAAATAACATACCATTGCCTCTTCGAATAAATGCATCACGCTGAGCATCAGAATGGATTAAATTCATAATACCGCGCTGAGAAACCATTGCGTTATAGTTTAAATCTTGCTCAAGATTCTCCCAAAGCTTCAGTGAAAATTCATAAAAAGGCTCATTTCCAGGCAGTAAATAATTTGATCTAATAATGGTCGTATTTCTTCCCACATTACCACCGCCTATCCAGCCTTTTTCAACAACAGCAACATTGGTAATACCATGATTTTTTGCTAAATAATAAGCAGTCGCTAAACCGTGCCCTCCTCCACCAACGATGACAACATCATAACCGTCAGCTTTCGGCTCAGCATCACGCCAAGTTGGCTCCCAGCCTTTATGACCAGTTAGCGCTTCTTTGAGAACCTTAAAAGCCAGAAAAGCGTGTTTTACTCACTTTTTAGCTCCAAGGATAAGGACTATTAGAAACTGGGTGTAACTTGCCTGCTTGAAAGCGGCTAAACCTAAACGGCTCTAGAAGCTCTTGCTTTTCACCTAATAACTCTTCAGCAACTAAACAGCCGACACCTAGCATTTTATATCCATGATTACTATCTGCAATTATTGTTACATTTTCATTGTAAGTATCAATTACAGGGAAACTATCTGGAGTAAAGCAACCAATTCCGCCTGATGGCTCTTTATGATAATGAGGCATCATACCTTCAAATCTTTTATGACAATGCGCAAGAGCAGAAACCCACATTTCAGGGAAATCTTTACTTGCTGTAAACTCTTTACTTTCAGGGCCATATGGATCGATAGCAACTTCATTAACAGGTGTATCAACTGTATAAGGTGAAGCCCCTCCCTGGATGCCACCAAAGCTCCAATCAGGCTTATAATATATTCCCCATAGCTCATCCGTAATAAGTGAGCCATCTACAGTAGAATACAAAGGCGCATCAGTATCAATATGAAGAACTGGCGGAATCTTACCATCATTGGTTACTAAAGTTTCAGGATCAATTTCTAAGACACCCTCTTCTAACTGCCAAAAACGCCACATATCAATATCTTGATGAACCTCACCTTCAAGATCCTTTAATTCAATTTGAGAAGGAAGGCCTAAGCATACGCCAAAAATCACGAACCCAAGGACCCGCTCCTATAATTAGGTTGTCACATGCAATCGTTCCTTTATCTGTCTCAACCGCAGTAACTCTTTGACCATTTCCCTCAGAAACAAAACCTGTTATCTCAGTTTCAAGAACAACAGTAACGCCTAAATCCAATACTTTTTTAGAAAGACCTTCCATCGCTTTAACATTATTTGCATAGCCACCTGGCTTTTCATGAAGAACTGAAGTAATTCCTTGCGCTTGCCAATCATCAAACATGTTTAGCATGTAATCACGCGACTCTTCCTCACCCTCAATAAAAACACTTTCATAGCCAATTGCAGCTTGTTCAGCATGGATTTGTTTAACATCCTCACGCATTTTTTCGCATGAAATTTGCATATATCCGTTTGGATGATAGCTAAAAGCATCTGGATCACTTTCCCAAATACTAACTGAATGGGCCATCAATTTTCTCATAGCAGGTTGAAAATAATTATTACGAACAACACCGCAAGCAATTCCAGTTGCTCCAGCTGCAATTCTATTGGCTTTATCAATTATTACAATACGCCCGTTAACTCCCTCACCATCTGCAGTTAGGCGTTCGGCCAATCTCCATGCAGTTGATAATCCATGAATTCCTGCACCAGCAATAACATATTCGGCTTGACTTGGTAAAGACATACTAAACTCCTTTGTATTTTTTATTGTTAATAGAAATGTAAAGTTTAAATTTGAATAAAATCTAGTTTTTTAGTTATCATTATTATCTTTAAATTGAAAGCACTAAGTAGTTAAAAAATTCAAACTAAAGTGAAAATAATTCTATAGCTATATATAAAAAAATAATATACTTTCTTTAAGTTTTGTGAATGACCCATAAATTAATAATATTTTAAATATATTTAGCTAATTATGCAATATAAGGGGCTAAATAGAGCTTGAAAAAACATGTATTAAAAAAGTACCAGTTATATTTAATTATGAATATTTGCTCTAATATAGTTAAAAAAGGTCTATTATGAAGGCTGTATATACAAAAAGTAAGTATACTTGGATTCAACATTTAGGGAACAACTATGTCTCGTAGATACTATAAATTACCGCCACTAACCTCTCTTGCAACGTTTGAGACTGCTGCTCGTCATAGAAGTTTTAAGGGTGCTGCTGAAGAACTTGGAGTTACTCCAGGTGCAGTTAGCCACCAAATTAAGTTTTTAGAAACCGAACTTGGTCTTTCGTTATTTGATAGAAAACACCATGGTAATAATTTAACCGATCACGGAGAATCTTTATTTGCTGTTCTTCAAAGTAGCTTTACAGCAATTTCTTCAACACTTGCAAATCTTAGGCGCTCTGCTACAGATAAAGAGGTAATTATTAGTGCGACTACAGCCATTTCTTTTCTTTGGCTACCACCTCATTTAGCAGAGTTTTGGAAACAACACCCAGAAATACCTGTTAATCAACATGTAACTGATAATCCTGATTCTCAAGGGATTGCTGTTGATTTAAAAATTTGCTATGGTTTTGTTGAGAATGAGTCAAACCAAAAGCACACTCTTTTTCAAGATGAACTTGTTCCAGTATGTAGCCCTAGTTTTGCCAAAGAATACCCAAATATTACTGTTGAAGATTTAGCGCAAGCGCCTCTCATTCATCTCAGAGCAAAAGATAAAAATTGGTCAAATTGGTTCTCTTGGTTTAATGCTCTTGGATACAAAGGAAAAATCTCACCAGGAACTCATGTCAATAATTATATGATTGCCCTTCAAGCTGCTTCTGATGGAATGGGAATAGTCTTAGGTTGGAAGCGTCTGTGTAAGCCTAAAATTGATAGTGGAGAGCTTGTTGTTCTGGGCGACACATCAATACCAGCTCCGTCTGCGATATACATTATGAGTGAAAAAGAAGATTTGCTCCCTGAAAATGTTAAAATTCTTAGAGATTTTCTAATTTCAAAATCATAAATTAATTGAAATATATTCAATTTTTTAGAGTAATTTTATTAAGAATAATTACTTTACGCTGATAGTATCATAGCGTTTTTTACTTCAACTTTCTCTTCATGTCTATTCCACTTAGTAACTTAGACTCTGTCCTAACATCAACTGATAAAGCTAAAGGACTACCTAACGAGCACTATGTCAGTAACGCTGTTTTTGATGAAGAAAAAAAAGCAATTTTGTTTGACAATTGGTCAGCAATTGGCACTGGCAGTGATATACCAAATCCAGGCGATATAAAGCCACTGAACTTTGTTGGAATGCCTTTGATGTTGGTTCGCAACTCAAATGGAGATATTAATGTATTTCAAAATACTTGTCGCCATAGAGGGATGATATTAATTGATCAGCCAACAAACATAAAAGGAGTGATAAGCTGTCCATATCATAGCTGGTGTTACAATCTTGATGGCGATTTATGTGCAACACCCATGGTTGGAGGAACGGATATAAATACTCATGAGTCTATTAAAAATGAAGAGCTTGGTCTCTTTAAAATTCGATCTGCGGTCTGGCAAGACGTTATCTTTGTAAATATTTCTAATTCTGCTAAGGAGTTTACTGATTACGCTTCAAAAGCAATTGCGAGATGGTCTGAGTTTGAAAAACCCCTTCATCATGGAGGTGAGAGCTCTTCATTCAAACTTAATCTGGATACTAACTGGAAGCTAGCAGTTGAAAACTATTGTGAAAGCTACCATCTTCCTTGGGTCCACCCTGAGCTTAATGTTACTTCAAGTATAGAAGATCACTATCATATTGAGGAGATGGGTCATTTCTCTGGGCAAGGCTCTCATGTCTATAACCAAATGAAAAGTGATGATGGCAACGTATTTCCAGATTTTGAAAATTTGTCAGATGAGTGGGACACTAAAAGTGAGTATATAGCCTTGTACCCAAATGTACTTTTAGGAGTTCATAGGGATCACTTTTTTTCAATAATTATAGAGCCAATCTCTACAAATAAAACAATTGAGCATGTCTCACTATATTATGCAAAAGATCCTTCTGAAATGCCAGAACTAAAAAAACTTATAGACTCTAATGCGTCTTTTTGGAAAACTGTATTTAGCGAAGATATTGGCGTTGTAGAGGGAATGCAGCGCGGAAGAAGTGGATTAATGTTTGATGGCGGAAAATTCTCACCAGTAATGGACAGTGCTACTCACTGTTTTCATCAGTGGGTAGCGAAATTTTTAAAAGACTTTAGGGAAAAGCAGTAAGCTAATTTATAGTCTTGCTTTATAGGCTGTTAAAGTATTTTCAAGTAATACTGCAATAGTCATTGGACCAACACCTCCAGGAACAGGAGAGATAGCAGAAGCAATACCTTTGACAGCTTCATAATCTACATCTCCGGTCAAAGATCCATCATCAAGTCTATTAATACCAACATCAATAATAACGGCGCCTTCTTTTATCCAGTCAGCATTAACTAAGTTTGCAACTCCAGCAGCGGCAACAATAACATCTGCTGACTTAGTTTTAAGCTTTATATCTTTTGTCTCCTTGTGGCAAACTTGAACTGTAGCACCAGCATTAAGAAGCTCCATTGCCATTGGTCTTCCAACAATATTTGAAGCGCCAATGATTACGCAATCCTTACCCCTTAAGTCGCACTTGATAGAGGCTAACATTTTCATAACGCCTCTTGGAGTACAAGGACTAATGAATGGTTTTTTTAAACTTAACTTGCCAATATTTTCACTACTAAAACCATCAACATCTTTTTCGGGAACAATCGACTCAATTATCACATTCGCATCAATGTGAGCAGGCAAAGGAAGTTGAACTAAGATGCCATCGATATTACTATTTACATTAAGCCTTTGAACTTCCGAGAGGAGCTCTTCTTGAGTAATATTTGCGGATTTATGAATCTGATCAGAATAAAAGCCAACCTGGACGCAAGCTTTAGACTTGTTTCTTACATAAACCTTTGAAGCCTCATCATCACCAACTAAAATGACTGCTAGTCCAGGAGGTCTAGAATACTGCTTAACCTCATTAGCAATATTTTTTCTGAGATTTTCAGCAAGAACTTTGCCATCTATAATCTTCATTTGTGTAGCTCTCCAGATTTATAAATACGAAAGTGATATTATCGTAGTAAAAAAAAAGAAAATTATTAATTAATTTCACTTAGATTTGAATTTAAAAGGGCTCTACTAGAAATGGATAGAATCTAGTCAATTCCCAGTAACTTTCTTCTCTTCGTTGCCCAGGTCTGGATTAAATGATCCACTGCAAGACCGATAAACGCCACGCATAAACCAAGCATTAGACCACTTCCAATATTGCCTCCAGAAAAAAGTTGTTGCATTATTTCTTGGCCTAAATCTGTAGTACCAATAAACGCACCTATAATAACCATAAACAATGCAAAAATAACGCACTGATTGACGCCCAGCATAATATGTGGGAAAGCTAATGGGAACTCGATTTTAACCAAACGCTGAAGTTTTGTTGCGCCCGACATATCCCCCGCTTCAAGCAAAGATTCTGGTACATTTCTCAGGCCTTCTACGGTGTAGCGAGTAGGCGGAATAACAGCGTAGACAATGACCGCAATTAACACTGAAGTGTCAGTCACACCAAAGAGCATAATCACCGGAATAAGATAAATGAACGACGGAAAAGTTTGAAAAGTATCACAAACCAAAAGAATGAATTTGGTTGCCCTCTTATTTTGCACACAGATTGCACCAACAATCGTACCAATAATAACAGAAACAATGACTGCAAACGTCAGCATATACATAGTTATCAAGGCTCTTTCCCACCAGGGTGTTAGAGCAATAAACAACATAAACAAACCAATGACAATCGCAGAACGAATGCCACCGATAATGTAACCAACACCCATTGTTAGAACAAAAGTTGCTATAGCTGGCATGGCCAGATAAGACGCTTTCATTGGCATCAACACTTCCACCAGTAACCACTTGTTAAATATTTTAATATCCGCCCTCCAATTTGAAACCATGTAGTCAACGCCTGCCTGCCAAAATGGCTCAGTGGTAATACCTTTGTTGTGGGGTATCGTGTGAAAATAGTTAATACCTTTTGCAGTATCAGCAAACATCCAGTTACCAAACCAAGCAAACAAAAGAGCGGCAAAGAAAACTGCAACAAACAAAAGAGCTGTTTTATTTCTCTCAACAAAAGAAAGGTCGGCAAAGTAATCGGTTTGCTTATCGGCCCAAGCTAAAGATAATTTATCTAACACTACAGCAATCAGGACAATACATACTCCTAATTCTAGCGCTTGACCTACCCTTAGTTGGTTTAGAGCGAGTAATAAGTTAAAACCCAGGCCCTTAGCTCCAATAAAAGAAGCAATCACTACCATAGCCAAGCACTGCATAATTACCTGGTTGACGCCAATTAAAATGTCGCGCCTTGCAGTAGGTATCAAAACTTTAAACATCAGTTGATAATTATGGCAACCACTCATCATGCCTGCATCTAAAACCTCAGGAGAGACTCTTTTGAGACCTAGCAAGGTGAGTCGAATCATCGGAGGTGTTGCAAAAATTATTGTTGCAATCGCACCCGCATGGTCACCAATACCAAAGAACACAATTACTGGTACCAAATACGCGAAATGTGGAAACGTTTGTGCAACGAGGAGCAATGGCGTTATTACTCTCTCAACCGTTCTACTCTTGTAGGCAAGCACAGCCAAGATAACACCTAATAAAACAGAGACCGGCGCAGCAACCAACACCAAAGAGAGTGTCTGCATTGCGGGTTCCCATTGGCCGAATACAGCCAAGTAAATACAACTGAAACCAGCCAATATAGAAAGACCCACACCTTTAAGTTTATAACCCAAAATAAAAGCACCAGCAGTTAATACTGTCCAAGGAATAGCAGGGACACTGGAGTACCACTTATCCTTATTTTCAGCGAGCCAATCCCAGCCGGATTGATCACTAAAAACATTGGCAAGTGAAACGACTGTCTCAAAACCACCAATCAATAATTCCCGAATTAAAGTAATTAAAAACAATAAAGTGGCGCCAATAGCTCGGGTAAATAATCGAACTCG
This sequence comes from uncultured Candidatus Thioglobus sp., assembly GCA_905182815.1. Lineage (GTDB taxonomy): Bacteria > Pseudomonadota > Gammaproteobacteria > PS1 > Pseudothioglobaceae > Pseudothioglobus. The sequence continues at coordinate 188,385 of CAJJCX010000001.1, read as the reverse complement.
ACCATAGTCTTCATAGTCTTCAATTTCTGGGTCGTAAACTGGTGTCACCCAAAATTCGAACATGAGGTACTGAGAAAAATCTTGCAACATTGATGGTAATTCCCAAAACGTACTTCTTGTCACCTCACCAAAAAACCAGTTATACAAAGTAGGTATAAACAGAAGACCCACAATAATGCCAACAAAGCCCTTGCTAATAATTTGAAACCAATTGACACTTAACCACTGTGATTTATTGACGCTCTCTGCAAAGCTTTTGTATAAGAGCCCAGCAGTTACCAATAAAGCTATTAGAACATAGGTGGCGGAAGTGTTAATGACAGGGTGATAAAAAGTCAGCTCAGGAATTCTAACGAGTTGAGGAGGAAGTTGCCAATTCAGAATCATTGACATGGATTCAGCAAAACCAGCCGAAGATTGTATTTCTCCCTTAACAACAGACTTGGCAAATAGATGACGCTCTACTATCAAATCATGGTACTGCCCTGTCATTGACATGAGAATAAAAAACACAATGAGGACAATGCCCAATTGCGTCAGTTTAGGGCGTTCAGATAAATAATTGATAAAGTTCATGGTGCTAGCCTTAAGCGTTGCTTTCTAGTGTTGAATTTTCACCAAATAACACATGAATTACTTTAGATGAATGTACAACACCAACAATATCATCATTTGCATTGAGTACGGGAACTGATTTAGGGTCGCCGAGCACAGCTTCGGCAACAGTTTCAATAAGGGCATCTTCGGAGACCCTTAAATCACTAAAGTCTGTTTCATCGCCAACAGGCTCCATCACTGATTTAATTTTAAGAACCTTCTCCCTTGGAACATCCTCTGTAAACTTGCGCACGTATTCGGTGGCAGGGTTAAGGACAATATTGGCTGGTGTATCCAATTGCTCGATAATGCCATCTTTCATAATAGCCACACGATCAGCAAGCCGAATGGCTTCATCAAAATCATGAGTAACAAACAAAATAGTTTTGTTCAATACTGCTTGAAGACGCAAGAATTCATCCTGCATCTCTTTACGAATTAGCGGATCTAGCGCCGAAAAAGGCTCATCCAAGAACCAAATATCGGGTTCAACAGCTAGAGAGCGTGCGATTCCAACTCGTTGCTGCTGACCACCAGAGAGCTCTCTAGGGAAATAATTCTCACGACCAGTTAAGCCAACAAGGTCAACCATCTCCATGGCTCTTGAAATACTATCTTTTGTACTACTACCTTTAACCTGTAAAGGAAACGCTATATTCTCTAAAACCGTTTTATGGGGTAAGTAATGCGAAACTCTGGAATACCATACCCATTTTGTTTCGTCTAAGCTCGATAAGCTCTTTACTGTTTAAAGCCAATAAGTCCTCGCCCTCAATATAAATATTCCCTGCAGTGGCATCGGTTAGTCTTGAAATACAACGAAGCAAGGTCGACTTGCCCGAGCCTGAAAGACCCATAACCACAAGCATCTCACCCTTATTAACCTCGAAAGAGGCATTATTAACTCCGACTACACAGCCAGCTTTTTGAAATTCTTCAGCAACAACCTTACCATTTGCATTTTGAAGCATTTTTTCGGCATTTTTGCCAAATATTTTATAAACGGAATCGCATTTAATTACAGGTTGCTGATCAGACATAATATCTTCCTAAATTCTTTGAAACAAATAAAACACTACAAGTATATATAAAAATACCCCTACCCCCTCTTTATTATTAATTGAGAGGGCAAGGGTATTTGACAAGCATCCTTTATTCTATTCGAATAAAGAGCGCTCTAGATTAAAGGGTTATTTGGTGAAAGCCTGCCAAACATCCTCGTTATCTGCAAGCCACTTAGCTGCAGCATCTTCATGAGACATCTTATCAATATCAACTAGAGCAGCCATCTGACCGATCATTCCAGTCGAGAAGTCAATCTTAGTGTATGTCTGTATACGCACTTGGATGAGTCTTTGGGAACTTATAGTTCGCCGCTTTCTTCAACCAGCCTCTAGGAGATCCACAAGCCCCGTCACCACCTTCTGTTTCACGGCAACCATAGAAGTATGGAGGAAACTCTATGAAGTAAAAACCATCACTATCCGTAAAGTTAGGTGTCCAGTTAAATATAATTACACCTTCTCCAGCAGCTTCTGCAGAATCAATAGCGGCCCAAAGGGCGTCTGCACTACCAGTTTGTTTATAAGTGTATTCATCATCTAAACCAAGAGCTCCAATACGATCTTCAAATAGATTCTTTCCGGTTGCAGCATCAACGTGCCAAGGACCGTCTAAGAAAACACCTTTACCACCAGAATCGGCAGTGGCAAAAACTGATCCACAACCTTTAAGAGCTTCCCAATTTGGAAGTCCAGGACATAGATTTTTCTCTATTACGAAGTTAGGAACGCCCATATCTTCAATAGTCAAGGCAGAATGGGTACCAGCTTCTATTAGACCGCCCTTCTCCATGGCTGTATAGTAAGCGTTGCCAAAGGCTCCTTCCCAAACTTCGTGAGATATAGTAACGTCTCCAAGACGAATCGATTCATATACACCTGACGAGTCAGCAGGAACGTAAGATACGTTGTTACCCATAGACTCAAAAATACCACCAATAACGTAGGACATAACCACTTGGCTTGACCAGTTGTGAATTGGTATAACGATTGGCTTTGAAGAGTCAGCTGCAAGAGCTTGACCCGATACAGAAGCTAAAGTCATCGTTAAAGCAGCAGCAGCTACTTTACTTGTAAACTTATTCATTTATTTCTCCTTTTATTGTTTAATCAAATATATTTAAGATAATTAAAAAAAATCTCAAAAAATTCAACCTTAAAATGATTTTTTTAACAAATACTGCCTTAAAAACCATACTTACAGCTTTAGACTTAATTACTAATCTAAAACATTCTTTTGCCTGAAAATAACTACATTCTTACTCGAGTCTTTTCAGGATCATAAAACGGAAAGCGAACAATTTTTGCTGAAAGGCGCTTTTGGTGTCCATCTAATTTTCCTACTTCAACATCATTACCAATTTCTGACTCTGATACTGAAATTCTACAAAGTGCAATATTCTTTTTTAATATTGGAGAGCGTGTTGCACTTGTTACTACTCCAACCTGTTGCTTTCCAATATACACCCCATCGCCATGGAGTGCAACCTCATTTGAAGTTAATTCTAACCCAACAAGAACTCTTTGTGGAGAATTCTTACGAAGAATTAATGCTTCTTTTCCGGAAAAATCTTCCTCTTTTGTTTTCAGTGGAACCGTAAACGCAATACCCGCTTCAAATGGGTCAGTTTGATCACAAAATTCATAGCCTGCAAAAATTAAACCTGCCTCTATTCTAAGCATATCAAGAGCATTTAATCCCAAAGGACATATACCAAATTCCTCACCAGCCTCTGCAATTGAGTCCCACACAGATTCACAATCATTTGGATGTGCAAAAACTTCGTACCCAAGTTCGCCCGAATATCCAGTCCTAGAAACCATCACAGGGATCCCAAACTCACCGCCAATTCTACCAATCGTAAATCGAAACCATTTAAGGTCTTCAATCGTGGTTTGTAATTTAGGTATCCAAATAATTTTTGATAAAGTCTCGCGACTTTTAGGGCCCTGAACCGCAACATTGTGGAGCTGATCAGTTGAAGATTTAACTCTAACATCTAATCCACGATCCTCAGCAATTTTCCTGAGATGTTTGCCGCCATCATCAGAGCCACCAATCCATCGAAAGTTATTGTCATCAAGGCGGAATAAGGTTCCATCATCAATCATGCAGCCGTTGTCATAACACATCGCAGAATAAACAACTTGGCCAACCGCTAGCTTGCGAACATCCTTGGTAATCGCATATTGCATTAGGACTTCAGCATCTTGGCCATAAACTTCAAACTTTCTTAGTGGTGCAAGATCAATCATGGCGACCGCTTCACGGCACTGCCAATACTCTTTAATCGCACCTAAATTCTCATACTCGAGTGGGAGCCAGTAGCCGTTATAGTTATCAAAGTTTTTCGTTAATTTAGAGGTATTTTTATGAAAACCAGTTTCTTTAGTCATAGTCGGTATCGATTGTGGGTCAGGCCTAAAAGCCGTTGCCGATGGGAAAGTATTAGATTTATCATAGATCCTAACATGTATATCGGAAGGATTCCATCCATTTGCTGAAGTCGTGTCATCTGGACAAGCTGAGGAGACGCATACAAGGTCGTTGACAGCCCTTAATAAAACGTAATCTCCGGGTCTAGACCAAGAGACATCAGAGGTGAGTGAGTGGCACTCTTCTATCGCTGTATTAAAAAAGAGATTAACCGCTGCCCAGTTTCGTCTTGGCTTAACTCCATACTCTGCGAGAGATAAATTGAAGTTATCAGTGCAGCTTATATGACCGGGAAAACCACGATCTTCATAATATTTAGCGTTACAGGCCAAGCCAAATGTATCATGGCGACAAACTGTATCTTGAATGACTTCGACAAGAGGAACTGAGTTTTGATTATAAAACTTATCATGAGTACCTGGCGCAGGATAACTTGCCTGCATTTGAGATCTTGTCACCGTTGGGTCAAGGCAAAGCTCTATATTATTATTTAAGTCGTCTTCAATAAAAGCTTGAAAGTCAGAGCACTGCTGCCCCTCAACGTCGATGACTTGAATGTATTCTCCTGCCTTTACTTTATAGGCAACTGCTGAACTATCTTTAACTCGAATTTCTTTTGTTATTTTTGCTAAAGGTTCTGGGAGGCGCTCTGATGGAATCGTCGGATTTGAACGAGAGACATTGATTAAAATTTCTGTGGGAGAATTTTGCTGATCAACCAGCATTGGTCCACCCTCTGCATCAAAGACACACAAGAGGTCATTATTAATATTAAAGGATTGGCGGGTATCTGCGGGACTGGACTCAGAAAAAAGCTCTGCAGCATGAAAATCTTTTGACTTTATTTTCTTGCCATCAAGAATCGCTTTAAGCATTCCAGAGCAATCACCTGAGGAAATTTTATTAGAGTTACTGTTTGGCTTTGACTTCCAATTAAGAGAAGATAAGGCCGACGACTTTTTAGAGTCAAATGCAAGAACATTGCATCTTTGATCTCCCTCAACATCAACTACTTCAACTGAATCACCACTCTTTAAGTCAATTGAAATTGCCTCACCCCCAAGTATTTGGTAGGTTTCACAATCTCCATCATATTTAATATTAGAAGCTCTCATTTAGTACAATAATTTAACAGATAATTTGAGTATACATAGAATAATTTATAGGTCAATTTGAAAATATTCATGCTTCGATGAAATGAATTACAAGCTAAAAAAATAGTTTATACGGCACTCCAGGGGGTGGAATGCCGAAAAACTAAGGAGTTAAGATTCAGAGCCTTGCTCTAAACTAACCCCTTTAGAAACCACTTACAGTAGTTAGAATTTACGGTAAGCGTTATTAAGGTCAACCATTGGGTGGTTTTCTGACATTTGAAACTTAACCAATAATTCACGAGCAATCATATCTCGCTCTTGCTGGTTATTTGGAAGTTTTATATTGTCCGGAATAGTGACCCAACCATTAATATTTCTATCAAAAACAGCAGCTTGATCGCCCTCATAACCCATATGAATATCTTCTAACCAGTTAAGATCTTTCCAGCCCATTTTTTCAATATATTTTTGTAAAAAAGGCGTTATAAACTTAAGATCAGGAACAAGGTTTACATCATATCTATAACCGATATGTTGTCCAATCATTTGCTCGCGATCGGTATCTAAGCCGTCAGCACCAACTACAAATGTTTCTTCATTTTTACTCATAATAACTCCTTATCTTAAAAACGTGTCATATCAGGACGGCCAACCGTGTGCTGTGAACCTGCAATAGGAACTTGTGCACAAGCTGAAGCCTCCATAGTAAGCGCAGCTAAATCTTCTGGCTCTAATGAGTGTATATTTGTCTTGCCACAGGCACGAGCCATCATTTGTGTCTCGATTGCTAGTGTATGTAAGAAGTTGTATACACGCTCTGATGCTTCATCCGGATCCAGACGCTTTCTAAGCTCAGGATCTTGAGTTGCCACACCAACCGGACAGCGCCCAGTATGACAGTGATAACATTCACCGGCTTTAACGCCCATTTCAGCTTCATAATCAGCTTCAGGAATATCTCTATTACAGTTAAGCGCCATAAGCGATGAGTGACCAATCGCAACCGCGTCAGCACCAAGTGCAACCGCTTTAGCAACGTCACCACCATTTCGAATACCACCAGCATAAACTAAAGAAATTCTGCCGCTCATCCCAACATCATCAATTGCTCTTCGAGCTTGACGAATTGCTGCAATTCCTGGAACTCCAGTTTCTTCTGTTGCAATATGTGGTCCAGCAGCAGTACCGCCTTCCATTCCATCAATATAAATACTATCACAACCAGTCTTAGCAGCCATACGCACATCATCGTATACACGCGCTGCACCAAGTTTAAGCTGAATAGGAATCTGACCATCTGTCGCTTCACGAATCTCTTCAATCTTTAGCGCCAAGTCATCTGGTCCAAGCCAGTCTGGATGTCTCGCAGGAGAGCGCTGATCAATACCAGCAGGTAAAGAACGCATTTCAGCAACCTGGTCTGTAACTTTTTGACCCATTAGGTGTCCACCTAAACCAACCTTACAGCCTTGACCAATAAAAAACTCAACACTATCAGCTAAACGTAAATGTTGTGGGTTAAAGCCATAACGAGACTGGATACACTGATAAAACCACTTACTTGAGTAGCGCCTCTCATCTGGAATCATTCCGCCTTCACCTGAACAAGTAGCAGTTCCGGCCATCGTAGCGCCTCGAGCTAGAGCAGTTTTAGCTTCATAACTCAACGCACCAAAGCTCATTCCAGTAATGTAAATTGGAATGTCGAGCTCTAATGGTCTTGGAGCCTCTGGCCCAATAATTGTTTTAGTTAAACATTTTTCTCTATAACCCTCAATAACAAAACGAGTTAACGTTCCTGGCATAAAAGTTAAGTCATCCCATGTTGGAATTTTTTTAAATAGAGAGAAACCTCTCATTCTGTATCTTCCCAAATCAGACTTGATGTGAATATCATCCATCACTGCTTTAGGGAAGATAAAACTTTTTCCTAGTCTATGTTTTTCCGAATCACTCATAATATTTCCTTTTATTTAATTTGTTAAAAGCGCTATTAAAGAATTAGTTTCTTTTCATTAGGCTCTAAGTTAGCGTAGTTCCATAACATTTTTCCAGAAACATGCTTTTGCATTTTCTCAACGCCTCTAGGAGTCTTCATGCCATAAAGGGCCAATTTCTCTGTTAAGTAACGAACATCAAGCTCTGTCATGTCAGCCTGCACACAGTCAACACCAAGCTCTTCAACTTCACCGCCGACATAAATAGTGCCGTCATACATAGAATCACCTAAGTTCATTCCAGCATCACCCAAAACAATCATACGACCACGCTGCATCATGAATCCAGAAAACGCGCCTGTCTTACCGCCAACAATAATTGTGCCGCCCTTCTGATCAATACCAGTACGAGCGCCAACACTGCCTTTACAAACAAGATCTCCGCCACGAATAGCAGCGCCAAACGTAGAGCCAGCATTTTTGTCAATGACAACAGTTCCAGCCATCATGTTTTCTGCACAAGACCAACCAACACGACCTTTAATATGAACATTAGGTCCATCAATCAAGCCGCAACCAAAATAGCCTAAACTATCTGAGAAAGTTAAGTTAAGTCTGTTTAAGATACCAACACCAACACCATGCCTAGACATAGGGTTATCAACTGTAATATCACCAATACCTTTTTCCATTAACTCTCTGATTTCACGATTAATCTCTCTTGGCGTCATGTCAAGTGCATCAATCGTTGCACTCTTAGAAGTGTCAACATCAAATGAGTGGAAATATGTTAAATTTTCACTTTCGTCAATCGAGAAGAATTTTTTCTGAGTTCTTCCTTTTAATTGCTCGTCATGAAGTCCCATTTCTTGGGACGTTTCCTTCCTTAGTTCTGCCATACTTTTACCTCTCCGTGATATGGGTCAAATGTTTCAATACGATGATCAAATAAAGTTCTAATTGCAACCTCTTCAGAAGCTAGCGCAATCATATCTTCGCCTTCGTATACAACCATTGGTTTAGCAGCCATAACATCCTTGGCCATACCAAGTTGATCTTTTGTTGCAACCAAATAAGTGAAAACGCCATCAAGGTAGTCTATTGAACCTTTCATAGCAGTTTCTAAATCGTCACCTTGACTCATTCTATCTGCAAGATAAACAGCAATAAGTTCTGAGTCGCAGTTCGATGAAAAACGGTGGCCAGAGCGCTCAAGTGAGCGTCTATTTGTCCAGTAGTTTGTGAGCTGCCCATTATGAACAACTGCAACGTCACTAAAAGGATAAGCCCAGTAAGGGTGAGCAGAGCGAATATCTACGTCAGACTCTGTCGCCATTCTAGTGTGTCCAATTCCGTGAGTACCATTAAAGTCATTTAAGCCATACTGATTAGAAACAACCGAAGCATCTCCTAAGTCTTTAACTAACTCAAGTGAGTTACCAATAGATAAAATCTCAACGCCTTCAACATCTTCAACAAAGTCGGCAACTTTTTTCATGTCACCTGAAAACTCTACTTCATAACGATGGGCATACTCAGTTGGACTCTCTTTTTTTACAACCTTAACACCTAACTCAGTAAGTCTTGAGTTAACTGTCTCCAAGCGATCTTTGATAGTAGCATGAATATCATAGCTACCTTCAAGATCAGCAGCTTCAGCAACTTTAAATCTTAATACTTGATTTCCATTATCTTTACCGTACATTGCATATCCAGTTGAGTCTGGACCTCTATGCTTTAAAGCCTGAAGCATTGATGTCATCTGCTGACCAATGTTTACGCCTTTTCCAGCTTTTTTATGAATAATTCCTGCTATTCCGCACATAAAATAATCTCCCTTTTCCCGAAAAATTGCCCACCGTTAAGTGGGCACTCTAAAACAACCTTAAGAAAACTTAGCCCTATGGCAAGCAGTCTATATAAGTCTCTAAATCCCAATCTGTAACTGTGGCATTAAATTTTTCCCATTCATCTGTCTTATAATGATGAAAAACTTTATACATTTCATTTGGCATCGATGATTTAATTACCTCATCATTTTCTAACTCATTTAATGCCTCACCTAAAGACATAGGAAGCTTCTTAACTTGCTTTCCTGCCTCCATAGCTGCATAGATATTGCGCTCTTCAGGCTCACCTGCATCAAGGTTATTATCAATACCGTCACCCATCGCTTTTAATAGCGCTGATCCCATTAAGTAAGGATTAACCATTGAGTCAACAGAGCGGTATTCAAAACGACCTGGCGCAGAAACGCGAAGTGCACATGTACGGTTTTGATAACCCCAATCTGCAAAAATTGGCGCCCAAAAGCCAGTATCCCAAAGACGGCGATAAGAATTCACTGTAGAAGAGCCAATTGAAGTTAGTGCGGGTAAATGCTTAATAACACCGCCGATTGACTGAAGGCCAATTGGACCAGGCATCTTTTCATCGATTGAAGGGTCCGGCATAAATGTGTTCTTGCCGCCCTCTTTATACATAAAGTTGCCAGGCATTCCTGGAAGCTCTCCTTCGCCAGCAATTTCTGGATGGAATACATCTTTGCCGCCTTCCCATAAAGACATATTATGGTGACAACCTGATGCAGATACTCCCATAAAAGGCTTACTCATAAAGCATGCAATTAAACCAAACTCACGAGCAACTTGCGCACAAATTTGACGATAAGTCGTCAATCGGTCGGCATTTCTTAATACGTCATCAAACTGGGTATTAAGCTCTAATTGTCCCGGGGCATCTTCGTGGTCACCTTGAATAATGTCAAGACCCATTTGCTCTGAGTATTCTATAACTTTCATAAAGACAGGGCGTAACTCTTCAAACTGGTCAATGTGGTAACAGTTCGGCTTTGTTACTCCGCCGTTTGGCTGACCATCTTCACCGCGCTTTAGCCACATCATTTCTGGCTCCGTGCCGCAGCGCATATCTAACCCATACTGGTCTTGGAATTCTTTGTGTTGTCTATATAAGTTACCACGACAATCTGACGTTAATGCTTCACCTGGATTTTCACGCTCTTCACGGTTTCTATAAAGTCTACAAAAAACGCGCGCTACTCTTTTGTCCCATGGAAGCTGACAAAATGTGTCAGGATCTGGAAGACCTACAAGCTCAGAAGACTCAGGGCCGTAACCAATATAGTCTCCATGACGATCTACAAATAAGTTGGCTGTTGAGCCATATACTAGTTGAAATCCTTTTTCAGCTAATCTCTCCCAATGGCGGGCAGGAATACCTTTACCTACAATGCGTCCTGTAACTGAAACAAATTGATAATATACATATGTAACGCCCAATGCTTCGATCTTAGCCTTGACTTCTTTTACAAGTTTGTCGCGACCGGGCTCGTTAACGTGCTGTTCTAAATCTGTCATTTAATCTCTCCGAAAAAATAAAAAAAATCTCTATTAAAGATTTACCCCCTATGCATGCTTTTATTTTGATTCGTAAGATATAAACCAAAACAGAAACACTAATGAATTTGCTGCCGTTTTAGTAATAGAGGTCAAATAAATTACTATATAAATGACTCTTTTTGACTCCAAATAGATGGAGTAACAGCAAATTAAAGTTTGAGTATACGCCTAATGATATTCCATTGTCAAGAAATTTTATTGATTTTAAAGAAATATAATAAAGTGTTGATTTTCTTCTAAATAATTACAGAAAAACAAGAAAAAAGTTTTAATTTAGAGAGGGTTTAGGGAAGGATAATTTTAGAAAAAGAAAGTTTAAATTATTAAAACTTAAAGCCAACCTAATCAGAATTATTTGAGCAAATAACCGTTAGAAACTGGCACTCATCACTAATGATTTTTTTAGGGCCGTGCGGCTTATCAGAATCAAAGTATATCGAGTCACCCTTCTGGAAGTGATATATCTCAGTTCCATAGTAATAATCCATTTCACCTTTGAGCATATAAATAAACTCAACCCCTTTATGCTGAAAGTCAGGAAAATCATAATCTCTTGAAGTTACCGTAATAAGGCAAGGCTCTACCTTAAGAGAGCCGCTGACGTTGTGACCGAGTAATTGGTAGTGCCTACTCTCATCTGATCCTGCCCTCTCAATTGTTAAACCATTACCTGACTTAATAAAGGTTGGCTCTACGTCTTTGTCATGCTGTTTAAATAGTGACGTAATTGAAATATTAAGGGCGTGACAGATCAGCTGAATTGTTTTTAAAGAAGCGCTAATTTGACCATTCTCAATTTTTGAGAGCATGCTTGCAGAAAGAAGTGACTGCTTTGAGAGTTGCTGCAAAGTAACGCCAGCATTTTTTCGAGAGATTCTGACTTGCTTTCCAATCGAAGCCTCTAGTTGCTTATCGGTTCCAAAACTAGGAAGATTTTTGTTTACTATGGAGACGCTTTGTTCTTTTTGCGCAGTATTTTTAATTGAAGCCATGAATTAATAATTTACTTAGAATAAATAAAATTACACTATAAAGAAAATTATCTTATCACAAAAACAACTAATTAATTAAATGAATTGTTGCTTTTAAGACCTTGAGCGTCTGCTCCTGCGCTCTTTAGTGGGTTTTGAATCATCACCTTCAAAGATAGCTCTAGACCCATTAGACATAACTCCAACCGCCTTTCAATTTCAGCTAAAGTTGGAGGCGCGGTTACTTGATGCTGGTCCATTGCTTTACGCATTGCCCGAACATGTGCATACGTTGTTCCGCAGCAGCCACCGATAATTTTTGCGCCAGAGTTCATTGCAATTTGAACGTACTCAGCCATTAGTTTCTCTGTTCCAGAATAAAGAATTTTTCCATCATGAAACTGAGGAATGCCGCAGTTTGCTTTTGAAATTACAACCGTACCTGATTCCACATTTCGAGATATGTCATTAATTGTTGCTAACAAGTCAGGCGCTCCAACACCGCAATTTGCCCCAAACCCTGAAAGGTTAAGCTCCTTTTGCTCTTAGAGCAAGATTTGCAGGAGTAATGCCCATCATTGTTTTACCTGCAGTATCAAAACTCATAGTCGCGCAGACTGGCAAGCCAATATCTTTAACGGCATCAAGAGCAGCCTCCAACTCTTCCATTGAGTACATAGTTTCCAGCCACAAAACGTCAACGCCTCCTTCAGCAAGACCTTCAGCTTGCGCCTTAAAAGCCTCAGTTGCCTCAGCAGAGGTCATTAAGCCGTGAGGCTCAATCATTTCACCCGTTGGCCCCATTGACCCTGCAACAATGACTAAGCGATCTGCACGATCTGCAACCTCTCTTGCAACAGTTCCAGCAGCTTTATTTAATTCAAATACCCTGCTTTCAAGATTGTGGAGTTTGAGCCGAAAAGAAGTGCCGCCAAAACTATTGGTTAAAAATAAATCAGAGCCTGCATCAACAAAGCCTTGGTGAAGGGAGCGGATTCTGTCTCTATAATCTAAATTCCAAGGCTCAGGTGGGTCTCCTGTCTCGAGCCCCATTTCAAATAAGTTCGTACCCGTTGCGCCATCAGCAAGGATATGATCTTTGTCTTGAAGAATTTTTAAAAAATTATTCATTAAGCTAGTTAGAAGAATTATTAATGATAGTTCTTTAAGAATTTTAAGTCGGATTAACCAATGCCTTAAATAATTTCAATTTTAAGAAATTCAATCTAGATTAATCATCATTCTTATAACAATATTCTATTAATAGCTCACCCATTAGAAAAAAAATTTAAATGCAAACTAGAATTCATTTTGAATTCTAAAATTTATTGCAAGAATAGTAATTATTAATTTTAATAATTAACTACTCACAGGCCCCATTCTCTATATAATTTCAAGTTAAATATTTAAGTCACAAATTGTGAATATTTTGATGTCAAAGCAAGTGCCAAATTGCAGGCTATTAATTAGCAATACAACTGACCTTGTTCAGTCAAAAATAAATTTAAATCTCCCCCTCTTCCATCACTTAATTCTTCCAAATAATGAATAATAATTCTAGCTCACACGATGATGTGATTAACCGCTTTATTGATTATGGTGAAAACAATTTTGAATCAACTTCCAATACTAAAGTTGTCAGTCAAAGTGCTGCTCAGCTTGGAGTTCTTCGTTTAATTTATGCCTTTCGATTTTCAGGCCACCTAAGAGCAGGGCTAGACCCTTTAGAGAGGCCAAGGCACCACTCAACGCCTCCATTCACTCTTGAAGAGTTTGGCTTAAGTGATTCTGACCTTGACAAGACTTTTGATATGGGCTCATACCAAGGCCCAAACTGCAGCACCTTGAGAGATCTTTTTACTTCTCTTAATAAAACTTATTGCAGCAGTCTCGGTGTTGAGTATATGAACATTCCCAACCTTGAAGAGCGGAAGTGGGTTCAAACTAAAATTGAAACCATGTCTCTTGAAAAAGAAAATTCAGCGGACTATAAAAAATGGCTTACTTCAAAGGCTAACTGCAGCCGAAGTATTCGAAAAATTTCTACATAATAAGTATGTCGGTCAAAAACGCTTCTCTTTAGAGGGGAGTGACACCTTAGTCCCACTATTAAACGTTTTAATTGAGCACTCAGGAGAGCACTCAATGAAAAGGATATGCCTAGGCATGGCTCATAGAGGACGCCTTAATGTCCTAATTAATATTATGGGTAAGAGGGCTGAAAGCTTATTTAAAGAGTTTGCGGGAGAGCTTGGACTTGGAAAGAATCAAACGGGTGACGTTAAATATCACCAGGGTTTTTCCTCAGACATTAAAACGAGCAAAGAGGATGTGCATCTTGCGCTCATGTTTAACCCTTCTCACCTTGAATTAGTGAACCCAGTGATTGAGGGCTATGCGCGCTATCACCAGGACAAGATTGAGGACGCTGAGCGTCAACAAATTCTCCCCGTGCTTATCCACGGAGATGCCGCTTTTTCTGGCCAAGGAATCGTGATGGAGACCTTAAACATGTCTCAGTCAAGAGGCTACAGAACGATGGGCACGGTTCATATTATTATCAACAATCAAATTGGCTTTACTACCTCCAAGCAGGATGACGCAAGGTCAACGGATTATTGTACTGACGTTGTCAAGATGATTAATGCGCCGGTATTTCATGTGAACGCTGAAGATCCAGAAATGGTTAGCTTTATCACCAAGTTGGCGCTCGATTACCGTATGAGGTATAAAAAAGATGTGGTTATCGACTTGATGTGCTATCGAAGACATGGCCACAATGAGGCCGATGAGCCAGCAGTGACTCAGCCCTTAATGTATGAAGCAATTCGAAAGAAACCGACTACGCGCGCAAACTATGCGACCACTCTAATGAAGCAAGGCGTCATTGAGCAAAAAGAAGTTGATGCAATGATCAGCGATTACCGTCAAGAACTAAAAGAAGGTGAGAGAGTTGCTTACAATATTATTCAGCCCAAAGATAAAAACAAGAGAGCCTGGGAAATGCTATGGGAAGATTACTTTGATGCTACTTGGCTCGACCCTTATGAGTCCGCTATCAGTAAAAAGCAAATTAAAGACTTAAACAAAAAACTTCAAAAAGTCCCGAGTCACTTTGAGATTCACCCGCGCGTTAAGAAGATGATGTCCGAAAGACAAAAGATGGCTGATGGAAAAATTAATGCAGACTGGGGCTTTGCTGAAACTCTATCCTACGCAAGTCTTACTGACTTTGGAACGCCAATTAGGCTTACAGGTCAGGACACTGGAAGAGGAACATTTTTTCATCGTAACGCAGTGCTTCATAATCAACTAGCAAACGAGGACTACACGCCGCTGCAAAACATTAGTGACAAGCAAGGAAGAGTTCAAATATTTGACTCAATTCTATCTGAAGAGGCGGCCCTTGGTTTTGAGTACGGTTACGCCACTGCAAACCCTGAGTCACTGGTTATTTGGGAAGCTCAGTTTGGCGACTTCGTTAATGGCGCTCAAGCGATTATTGATCAATTTATTGCCTCAGCTGAGGCTAAATGGGGGCGCCTATCTAACCTAGTTATGCTTCTCCCTCATGGACTTGAAGGTCAAGGGCCTGAGCACTCATCTGCAAGGCTTGAGCGCTTTCTTCAGCTTTGTGCGAGTCACAATATGCAGGTCTGCGTGCCATCAACCGCGTCGCAAATATTTCATTTGATGAGACGTCAAATATTAAGAAAATTTAGAGCACCTCTAATTATTATGTCGCCAAAAAGTCTTTTAAGAAACCCTCTAGCGGCTTCACCACTGCATAAGTTTACTGAAGGCAGATTTAGAGATGTTTACGAAGAGCAATATGACAACATCAAGCCTAAAAAAGTTGACCGCGTTATTATGTGTAGCGGCAAGACTATTTTATGAATTATTAACGCGTCGTCAAGATGAGCAGCTTAATAACGTTGCAATACTGAGACTTGAGCAGCTCTACCCATTCCCAGAAGAGCAGCTTATCAAAGAGCTTGAGAAATTTCCAAATGCAAAAGATATCGTTTGGTGCCAAGAAGAGCCAATTAATCAGGGCGCGTGGTACACTTCCAGGCATAACTTTATGCAAAGCATTGTTAAAGGACAAACCCTTCATGTCGTTGCGAGAGACCTTTACTCTGCTCCTGCAGAGGGCAGCATTAGGCAGCACAACATTAACCAAAGCTATATCATTGAAAAAGCGTTAGGTATTCAAACTATGGGTACTGCTAGGAGCATTAAAAAATGAAAGAAGTAAAAGTACCCGTCCTCCCAGAATCTATAAACGAAGCGACTGTCGCTTTATGGCATAAAAAACCTGGAGACTATGTTGAGGTTGATGACGTCATCGTTGAAATTGAAACAGACAAAGTTGTTTTAGAGGTTCCCGCTGAAGAGGCAGGTATTCTCACTGAAATCTTAGCGGAGGAAGGTGAAACAGTTAACGCTCAGCAGGTTCTTGCTCTTTTAGATGATGACGCTGAAATGACGGCTGAAAAAACTGAAGCGCCTAAAGAAATTATTAAAGAAGCTCCAATAGAGGAAGCAAAAGAATCTCCAGTTGAAGCTAGTGAAGAGCCTCCTGAAATAAACCTTCAGGAGAATGTTCAAGAGGAGCCTATAAACTCTCCTGAGCCAAGCGCATCTAAGCCAACGAGTAATCGAATGGAAGAAAGAGTTCCAATGAACCGCATTCGCAAAACAATAGCCAAAAGACTTCACTCTGCGACTCAAAATACAGCCATGCTGACAACCTTTAATGAAGTTGATATGACTGAGATACTGGCTATGAGAAAAAGCTACAAAGAGGCTTTTGAGAAGAAGTACTCCGTTAAATTAGGCTTTATGTCGTTCTTTGTTAAAGCGGCAGTCGAGTCACTAAAAAAATTCCCAACAGTAAACGCATACCTTGATGGCGATGACATTGTCTATCACGCATACTGCGACGTTTCAGTAGCTGTCTCTTCAGATCGAGGACTGGTTGTTCCTGTGCTTCGTGATGCGCACAAGATGGGAATGCACGACATCGAGAAAGGCATCGTTGATTACGCAGTTAGAGCGCAGGACGGAACCTTAGGAATTGAAGAGATGAGCGGCGGCACGTTCACCATATCCAATGGCGGCGTTTTTGGCTCGCTGCTTTCAACGCCAATCTTGAACTCACCTCAGAGCGCAATCCTTGGAATGCATAAAACGCAAGAGCGCGCAGTCGTTGTTAACGGCGAAATAGTCATCAGGCCGATGATGTATCTTGCGCTCTCCTATGATCACAGAATTATCGATGGCAAAGAAGCCGTTCAGTTTTTGATCTCAATCAAAGATGCTTTAGAGGATCCAGCTAGGCTATTACTGAAAGTTTAAAAAGCTAGCTATTTCAGATAAAAAAAAGGGCGGTATTTACATACCGCCCTTTTTAGTTTATTACTTTTTACAGATTACTATTTGTAGTGATCTTGTTCGTCATTGTTTCCTTTGACTAAAATCGCTACTAACATAACCGATGCAATGACCGTATACCATCCAGGCATAGAACTGCCCGCACCAATATACATACCCATATCAATCCAGCCATCGGCATTGTAGAGTTCTGCAAAAGATTCAGCAAAATATCCCATATTATTTCTCCTTATTTAGAATCAGATTCAGCACTAACCATTGACTCAGGATAAGCCTGAGCAGGAACCTTGACTGCGTCAAGACCTTTGATTTGGACAGCATCTGGAATACGTAACATTCCAGCTTTGTTTACCAACCAGGACACAACGTATCCAGGAACGAATCCAAGCAAGAACATAACTACAGCGCCAACAATCTGGCCAAATAGGCTAATTGCAACTGTGCCTTCTGGAGCAGCTGCACCAAGTCCTGGTATACCAGAACCGAACACACCAAGAACAACAAGGCCAAACAGGCCAATTGTTCCATGAACCGTAACAGCGCCAACAGCATCATCGATACCTAAGCCCTCTAGCCAGTCTGCACATGGTTTTAAAATCATGCCCGCAACAAGTGAAATAATGATTACGTGTGAACCGAAGTAAACATCAAGGCCAGAAGCGACTGAAATAATACCCGCTAGACAGCCAGACATCATCCAGAAAGGGTCTTTAGTAAATACCCATGCACCGATAATTCCGCCTGAAGCAGCTAGAGCAACATTAAATGCTAGTGCTGAAAGCGTCATTGGCGTTCCATAAATGGTAGTTCCTTGATCAGCATACCAACTCCAACCCTCACCAGGCAAAATGATACATGCCATTAGGAAGCCGAAGAAACCAACAATAATTAGCATTAAGCCAGTGATTGTTAGTGGGATGTTATGACCCGCAATTTTATTTGCAGAACCATCTGCGTTGAATTTTCCAACACGAGGACCTAAATTTAATAGGATACCAAGCGCAAAGAATCCAGCAACCGCGTGAACCAGTCCAGCAGCACCAAAGTCATGAAAACCGAACTCTGTTACTAACCAACCATCGGCATGCCAGCCCCAAGCAGCAGCTACAACCCAGGCAAAAGAACCAAGGACAATCGCACAGATTACCCAACCTACAGTTTGTATTCTCTCGATTAGCGCGCCAGAAGCAATAGACGCAGTCGTTGCAGCAAATAAAGCAAAAGCACCCCAGAATACGCCTGAAGCATGATCACCCATATTTGGACCCATATACTGAGCTGAGTCGCCCCATGGTAACGCTATAGAACTTGCATACGCTAAACCTGAAATTTCCATGTAACCGGCACCTGCTGCCAGGGACGTAACTGGAAACGTTGGTAAGGCCCAATAGAACCACCAACCGAACAGATAAAACGTTACGATTGTAAACGCGAACGCGAGTAAGTTTTTGATTCCTGATGATAGTACATTTGCCACACGAGTTTGACCCATCTCATAGAGAAGGAAACCAGCATGAATAAGAACCATCAAAGGAATTGTTAAGTAATAGTACGCTTCAGCAAACATGGTGTTTGTGACCTGAGCCGCACTTTTGACAGCAGCTAACTCTGCCGTTAAAGCTAAGATTTGATCTTCCAAAACAATTTCTCCTTTTTTTGTTGTAAGTAAACTCTCTCCTTTTTACTTATAAGAACTTTTTGCTCTTACACTATCGAGTATAAACAATTCAAAACGACAAATCTATCAAATTTATCTCTAAATTAAGTCAATTACAGAAGGTTTTTAAAGTAAGTTAATAAATAACAAATACTTACGGAAGATAATTAATTTGGTAAGTCTAGTAGAATTGGCTTAGTTAAAGCTCATAGTGATCTATGACTTAACTTAACTGCCATAATTTTTAACGATACTGATGACTTGTTGCTTAAATTCTTCTTCTTGATTTTCTACAAACTCATCAATAGTTGTCAGGGAACTAGCATCCTTCATTCGATCGGTAAAGACAAGACCATCAAGATGATCAAGCTCGTGCTGAAAGGTTCCAGCGCTTATACCCTTTGCAACAAAACTGAGGTTTTGACTATCTCGATCAAGACCTTCAATTAGAACTTCAGGGCACCGATCAACCCTTCCTCTTAAGTTTGGAACCGACAGGCAGCCCTCATAAACATTGATTCTTTCTTCTGTTAAAAAGGTTACTTTAGGGTTAATTAAAACCGTCAATGGAATATCTGGCTTGTAGGGATAGCGAGGGTTTTTATTGACTTCTATAACGCATATTCGATAAGGAACTGCAATTTGAGTTGACGCTAAGCCGGCGCCATTTGCATCTCTCATTGTTTCAATAAGATCATCAATAAGACTTTGAATTTCCTTTGAAGCAATCTTACTTTCTTCAACAACATTTGCAATCACGCGCAGAGCTGGATTTCCAATTTGCACTATGTGTCTAATCATTTATTTAAATAAAATCCACAACAAGAATTAACAAAAGTAATATGCTTGCGCCCCAAAATAATTGATAGGCCTTATTCATAACGCCGCGAATATCTCTGAGCTCTTTTAGTATTTTTTCTACTTGGTCATCATTCAACTTTATACTCCTTATTGAGAGTCTCTAGAATTAACCATGTGTTTAATCTCTAAGACATTATGATTTGGATCTTTAACAAAGAATGTTTCCTGCTGGTAATCTGTTCCTTCAAAACGGATATATGGCTTATCTAAGGAAGCCATTATTATTAAGAACATTTTCACGAACCTGCTTGTACTGATCCATTTCTAGGTGGACGCCGAAATGAGGAACAACAACATTACCCATCGCAACATCATGTCTATTCATATCTACATTTTTTGCTTTTCTTGGAGTTGAGCTATGAAGCGTTAATTCATTTCCCCAAAAGTCAACATCTTGCCATAGCCCTTCCTCTGAGCCTAACTCCGACAGTATCTAACTTGCATCCAAGAACCTCTTGATACCATACAACAGTTACCGACAAATCTCCGGCCTCAACAGCCAGATGAAATCTATTACTCATAATTAAAATCCAAAACTGAAAAAATATTATTTTATAGAAAATAATGCGCTGAATTTGAGGATATTGATGGGAATCGTTCGAAAAAATGGTATTTAGGTAGAATTTTTAACTACTTAAATTGTATTTATATAGAATTTTTAACTACTTAAACCGCTTGTCATATTTTGTTTGAATTTCACTTGGCCATAAACTATAAATATAATCTATTAGTGCTAATTTTTCTTCTTCAGAAAGTCTTTGTTCGAATCCAGGCATCATTCCTCCCATCTCTCCCCCGCCCTTATTAATTGTATAAAGCAGATCAGAAGGTGAATGATGCCAAGTATGCGCCGTGCCGTTCAGTGGCGGCGCTGGATAGTTACCGTTCTCATCTTTAACTTTCCAATCCTTGGCAAGGCCGACTCCTTTTGAGCCGTGACAGCTGACACAGTTTTTATTAAAAACGTCTTCTCCAAGCGCTATATTTAGCTCTGAGCTCTTTTCCTTTTCTCCAGAACTACACCCGGCTAAAATCGCAATTATGGCAATGATAAATATTTTCATAGGGGTGAGTCTACTCTAAAGAAATATAAGTTAAGTGAATTTTAAATGTAGTTATTAAGCTTCTAAATTAGCTTGCTTTATTAAGGTCAACTAGCGTCTTCAGGCCAATTTTAATTGCGCTTCCTATAGCAGCGTCATAGTCCACCACATCATCGCTCGATGTAGAGGCGCTAATCACCGTACAAATTGTCCCAGCTCGATACCCCATCTGGCCACATAAGTGAAAAAATAGACTGGACTCCATCTCCATATTAAGCACCCGAAGACCATCGACTTCAAGCTTTGAAAGGCTGCCCTTAATGTCAGGAAAGGTATATTTTAGGCCCTCAATAAAGCGCGAGGACGGGCCATAAAAGCCTGGAGAGGAAACCGTTATCCCGACTTCAAATTTAACATTTTGCTTCGCTGCTTGTTTTGCCAATGCCTCTGTAATTTCAGTAGATGCTTTTGATGCATAGGGAATAATTTTTCCTCTAAATCTTGAGTCTTTAAGCGCTGCATCAGTCAAAATTTGTTTTGCTTTAATCTCAATTCTTTCAACTATTTCATCTACTGGAGCCTCATCATAGTAGAGCCCAGTATTATCTAAACCAAGCGCATAGGATGAGATTGCAAGTGTATCAGGAGCTATATCTGGGTGAACGCCACCAGACGTTCCAAGCCTTATAAATGTCATCGGCGGACAGTCACTTTTACGGGTGTTATCTTTAAGGTTAAACTCATGGGCAATGAAGGCTTCAACCAAGGCAATTTCGACGTTGTCTGTGCCAATCCCAGTGCCAATTACAGAAACTGGAATGCCCTTATATGTCCCTGTAAACGTTAGATATTCTCTATTTGAAATCTCTCGCTCAATCGTATCAAACTCTTTAGAAACGCGAATTGCACGCGCCGGGTCTCCAACGATAAAGACATTCTGCGCAAGGTCTCCTTTTTTTACTCCCAAGTGGTAGAGACGCTCATTAACAATTACGATCTCAGATCTATCAGTCATATGTAATAGGATTGTTTTTTGTCATACCAGTATTATATTAATAAGGCTCTAAAGATGCAATCGAAAATACTGTAAGATATTTGCCATTAAAGGGAGGAAACATGGCTAAGGGAAAAGACTCTAGAAAAGAAAAGAAAAAACCAAAAAAAGATAAACCAATAAAGTAAATATTATTGCGAAGGTTTACTTTAGGCTCAATAAGATCTCATCTACGATTGCCTCTGTGGTTCCCGGGTTTACAAAAGCAAACCTCAAAACTGGCTTACCTCTTACGGAAGATGGAACAACAAAGCAGATTTGTTTTTTAAGTTGCTTTTTTGACCAACTCTTATAATCTGACCAGTCCCAACCTATTCTCTCAAAAGCAACGATTGAAAGCGTAGGCTCAATCAACAAGGATAAATGTGACGACTCCTTAATTACGCCTGACGTGTAGCTCGCAATATTAAGTGAACTCTCTACAGCATTTCGATATGCCTCTACTCCGTATACGGATAAAGAAAACCATAGCGGCAAACCTCTCGCTCTCCTTGACAAATGAAAGGCATAATCTGAAGGGTTGTCACCCTCCTCATCGTCATGAAGAATATCCAAATAACTCGCCTTTTGAGCGTGCACTTCGGCTGCTAAACTTTTATCTCTATAAATGACCGCCGCGCAGTCAAGCGGAGCAAAAAGCCACTTATGGGGATCAACGATAAATGAGTCCGCATTTTCAACTCCATTAAATAAATCTTTAACGTTATCTGAAAGCAAGCCTGCGCCTCCATAAGCGCCATCGACATGAAGCCATATTTTGTTCTTTTTTGCGTAATCAGATAGACCATTGATGTCGTCTATCACCCCCAAATTTGTCGTGCCAGCTGTTGCAACAACAGCAAATATATCAAGACTCTCATACGTTTTTGAATGCTCTCTAAGTTCATTTTCGATAAGCTCAGGGGTTAATTGATATGAATCAGTTGTGGCAACAACTATGACTTCACAGTCCATTACTAGGGCGGTACTTTTTACTGAAGAGTGGGTTTGATCAGAGCACAAAATAGCCAAGCGTTTCAACGTGCCGGGATTCTTTTTACGAAACTCCTCTCTTGCAACGACCAATGAAGATAAGTTTCCGTTAGTTCCTCCAGCAACAAAGCAGCCTCCAGCACTCTCAGGAAGTCCAACAAGATCAGCGATCCATCGTATGACTTGGTTTTCTGCCCAGACCGCCCCGCTCGCTTCTTGCCAAGAAACTCCGCAAAGGGATCCAGCAGAAACCACTAAATCAAAAATCATAGAGGCTTTGGTAGGCGCGGCAGGTATAAAGGCCAAGTTCCTTGGTGAGTCCACTGAAATAATGCTTTGCTCTATAGTATTTTTATATTGATCAAAAACAGTGTCAATAGAGTTTCCCATTTCTGAGATAAGGCTTTTGGCATTTTTTTCAAAAAAATTAACCGACTTTGGATAATCTAAAGTTGGCGGGTCCATACTTAAGCGCTCAATGGTATGAGAAAGGACATTTAATAATATCTTGGAGGCTTTATCATCAAATTTATGCATAGTTCAAGTTTTAATAAGGGCAGTTCTTACAGCCATTTTTACAGCAACTCCCCTGCTTTATTAGATACCATTTACTAAATACATACAATTCGTCTTCAATAGTGAAGTCCACATTCTTAATGAGCTTAGGTTGAGCGCGATATGGCTCAGCAAGTTTTTGAAAACTCTCCATACCATTCTCATCTATAAGTGACTCAATTTTATTGTTAATTGCATCTCCAAGGCAAGATGGACAAAAACAGTCTTGCTCTAGGGTTGGAGACATAATTGCAGGAAAACTCATACACCAGCAGTTGCCTGTCCCAGCACCACAACCAAATGATTGATTGCACTTAGAGCAATTTTTAGCAGTCATAGTTATAAAAAATGAAATTGATTCTAGATTTTGACATTGATTCTATTGCAATGCAACAACAATATATCTAATGCATAAAATAGTAAGTTGATTTAGTCAAACACTAAATTACACCAATTTTTAAACAGGGTAAATGAAGCTTTATTATTAACCTCTAAATTATCAGTAATACTGCTCGTTAAATCTTCAAGACCATTAACACTTAACTCTTCAAAAAAGTTAGGTACGCCAGGAATTTTCATCCAGCCATCCAAAGTGTGACTGCAGACCTCAGGATGAAACTGGCATGAATAGGCATTCTCGCCTACCTGCATAATGTGGTTTTGACAAGCCTTAGAGGTTGCTAATATAACAGAGTTCTTAGGTGGCTCGATTACCTCTACTAAGTGCGCATTAACCCATTTTTCAGAATGCATTAAGGTTATGAAGGAGTGGGTGATTTAGTCCTGCTTGGGTGGGCTCAATTTCAAATAGGCCTACCTCATACCTTCCAGTATTGACCGCCTTACCACCCATTGCTACCGCAAGGAGCTGATGCCCAAGACAGATACCTAAAAATGGCATATTTAAATCTTCAACCGCATGGCGAATAGCTTCTTTCTCCTCAATCAACCAAGGAAACTCCTCCTCTTCCCATACGTTCATCGAGCCTCCCATCACCCAGAGACCATCAAACTTTTCTAAATTAGGAATTTTGTCGCCAGCATGAAGATCAATCTCATGAAAACGAACATTCTGAATATCAGCAAAATCTCGAAAGATCCCAGGATTCTGAGAAGTCATATGTTTAAAGACAAGAATATTTTTTTTCAAAATAAAGAATTTTTAATTTAATACTTATATTCTAATTTATGAACTCTAACGTTGTCAGTTATTATTTTAATGATTAGATTTATTAAAATTCAATTCTAAGAAGTTATTTGATTTATCTGCCTAAGCTATTCCAGCTTCGCAAATAAGCCTGTTCAGCAACAAATAACCATTCTCTTGGCTTTTGATTATTCTTAATATAAATACCCAGAGCATAAATACTTTCAGGGCTTTCTAGAATTAGATTTTCAGCTTCAACTGAGGAGTTAATAGATAGTCCCTCTTTTGGAGTTATTTTAGTTAAGGCATTCGTAGGGTCAGACAAACTCCACTGCTGTGAATACTAATCGACTGAATCTTTAAAATTATCAATGGATGAATAGTCAAAGCGATAACAATCTATCTCAGAGAACTTACACGAGAGCTCCTCAGAAATAACTGAGCACGAGCTTAGCGCGATTACTAAAAAAGACAGAAGAATCTTATATTTGAATTTATAAAGCAATAGCATATGAGATCTGTTTTTCTATTGAGGAGTCATTTGGATTAGAGCTTATACCAAGCTTTAAGTCTTTATAGTCCATTCCAACATAGCTTGAATGAAGCTTGTTTGATGTATTACTATGATTCAAATTATTGGTAATTAAGTGCTTAAGCGAAAAGGCTAAATCTTCAGAAAGTCTTTACGATAAGAGAAACCCATATTAACTTGTCTTGCTGATGACTCAAGATTAATATTTTTCATAGTCTGAGTATATGTTTTACTAGAATCTGCCAAGCTTGCTATTTTAATTGCCATTGAGCCATTTTCTACGCGGCTAGGCTGATTAATATAAAAAGAAAAACTATCATCTTTAGAAAGATTATTCATATTAGCAATTAAAGCAATACTTGAAGACTTTAACATCACTCGCAGAGTCGACAAAGCTATTACTTGGACTCGACATATTAGTATTTCCAAATGTTGCAATACCAGTTAAAGAAAAATTATCATGAAACTGCTTTTGAGCTTTAAGGGCTGTAAAAGTTGTGATTGAGTTTGATCCTTCAAGAGAAAATGCACTGGAACCCTTTGACCCTAAAAGACTGTCTTTATCTTCGGTAATTCCAGCCATCAAAGTTATTGATCTGAGCTTGAAGAATCTCCCAACTCTAATGAACTTACAAGACTTTTTCTAGAGCCTATAGTTTGACCATTACTTGCTCTATAGGAACAGTTGCTCCTAAAAGAAATCGAGAATTAGATAGCTGGTAACTTAGCATTAACTCCAATACCACCTTCATTAGCCTCCAAGTATGGTGTTTGGTAACTTGATAAATTGATGCAAATCACTATTAAAGTCAAAGAAAGTTCTGAACAGGGTAAGAACTTGATCCAATAGTTACTGAGATGTTCAAATTATTATTTACTTATAAGCTTCCAGCCTCTTGATTAAAATTATCATTATAGGTATGGAAAGAGTGAAGTAAACTATTCAAAGGGCTTGAAAGACTTATTAAGTTCACTAGAAAGACTAATTGAAGGTGGGGCTTTCTTTGTAGGTATTAGCAATATGAGAGTCTAAATCATACTTAAAGCCGCCATCTAGATCATCATAGGTATAACCAATCTCACCAACTAAGCCTTGAGATATTGAATCACCCAATGCACTAGAAGTATAAGAGTCGACTGAGTTACCTAATCTGAAAGGAAGTATTACTCATCTAAAGTATTCCCAGTATATAAACTCATGATGTGTATGCACGAAGAAGTAATAGGCTGGAGAGCTGCATAAATATCCATAACTCCATGGCCAAATTCGTCATCATACCCATGTGAAACCCCATTCCCAAAGTAACCGCTGCATCATGCGTAAAAAATGAATTATCAGCAGATGCGAGCAGCCTATCTGTTAGCTGTTCCTGGCGTATGATTTGGGAATGCCTCAGCTAAAAGGCAACACCGCCAGAAATCATTGGGGCTACAAAAGAGGTTCCACTTTTCCCAAGCCAATATTTCCATCTCCACTGGACACTATAGCCTGCACCATTAACTTGCCAGCCATCAGCACCAAGACAATATTTTCCAGTTACACCGCACGGGGCAGATTTCCTAGTATAAGTTTCATTCCCAGCTAGAACCTGTGATCTCAATATTTACAGCAGAAATCCATGCCTCTCAAGCTGAGGATATTGCTCTGGTATGCAGCATCTATACTTAGCTCAGAGGTTGTATTACTTATAGACCTTACAATTACCCCATGTGATTGAAAATTATTTAGCGCTGTAATGTATTGGTCCCAGCTTGCTTTATTAGCCGTATATCCTGCTGCATTCCAATATGCAGAGTACGCAGTACTTGCATCAGCACTATTGTCAGACATATAAGTTGTTAAGGTTGAGTAATTAGTGTTTAATCCCCAGCTATTATTTTGAGCAATAGCATACTTGCATTATCGGTTGCTAAAGCCCAGTTTCCAGGGCAATGTGTACTTCCATTTTTATTATAGAAATCGGACAAGTGAAGGCTTGCACTTGGGGCAACTCCCTGCATGCCTGTTCCATCATCCTCACCAGCAGCCATCCTTGAGACAAATAGCCATGATCATCACTTGTGCTGGATCCTGAGAGCAGATCTTAAGTTCCATGTTGTAATAGTTTACGCCACTAATCTTGATGTCCAGTCCAAAAACCTGAATCTACAATAGCAATAGTTTCTCCAGCTCCAGTTAAACCATAGCCATAAGCTTTATGAGCATTAACAACCTCCAATGGATTTTGTGAGCTAGAACCACTAGAATATCTAAAATTTTTGAACTCAGTAGTATTGGCTAAAGTGGTTGCATTTGTTGAGTTATAGGTAAGAGATGTGCCTGAATCCAGAAAACTTGGAGTTGAAGCAACAACAGCTGCTGCTGTCCCATCACTGCCTCCAAAACAACCGGCAAGAAGTAATGAAAGTGTTGAAATAAGACAAATATTTTTACAGCACATAATGGGAAATATACGCTGAATTGAGTTAAAGCATAAACTATAAAAGTGCTTTTTTTATGAAAGGCAAAACACACTGTTTCAATAAATAAACAGAGTGATTAATAGAATACATCTATAATTTTATCTTTTAAGAATACAACTAATAAAATGGCATTTAGAACAATAGAGGCAGTAATAGCCCCAGGTAATCTTCATTTTGTAGGGGACGGCTTTAGGGTTCATGGAATTCTTGGAAGAGAGGAGCCTCTCACAATGAAGCGTTTGAGTCCATTTCTATTAATGGACTATGGTCCAACGCATTACTTTCCGCCAAATAATGGCGCGCCAAGAGGTGTTGGCTCGCACCCTCACAGAGGCATTGAAACGGTTACGATTGCTTACAAAGGAAAGGTTGAGCATCACGATAGTAGTGGCGGCGGCGGAATTATGTGAAGGGTGATGTGCAGTGGATGACCTCAGGCTCTGGCATTCTTCACAAAGAATATCACGAGAAAAACTTTGGTAAAAAAGGCGGCGAAATGCAGATGGTTCAGCTCTGGGTTAACCTGCCTGCTAAAGATAAAATGACAACTCCTAAATATCAGAATCTTAACAAGAATGATCTCACCAAAGTTGAGCTAGAAAATAACGTAGGATCAATTGATATTATTGCTGGTGAATTTGAAAAAAATAAGGGCCCTGCTTCTACTTTCAGCCCCTTAAGTCTTTTTAATGTTCATCTTAATAAAGGCAAAGGGAACGAGTTTAGTTTTGATAAAAACCATAATACTGGCCTCTTAGTTATCAAAGGCAGCATCACTGTCAATAACATTGAAAAGGCTCCAGCAAACCATTTTGTACTTTTTGAGAATGACGGTAAAGAGTTTACTGTCAGGGCAGATGAGGATGCAACCATTCTTATTCTAAGCGGTGAGCCTATTGATGAGCCTATTGCCTCATATGGTCCATTCGTTATGAACACCAATGAAGAGATAAAACAAACAATTGATGACTTCAATAGCGGTAAGTTTGGTTACTTAGACTAATGTTCCGAAGATTTTTCTAGAGCTGGGTATTTAAATCCCAAAGTAACGCCCCTTGCTATTGAAAAAATAATCAATGAAGCCCAAAGCCCATGATTGCCATATTTAGGAAGCAAGAATGGCCAATGCAATCAGATAGATACAAAAAGAAATAAACATCATATTGCGCATATCTGCGGTCCTTGTAGCGCCAATAAAAATGCCATCTAGCATCCATGCCGCAGCCCCAGCCAAGAGGCGCAAGCACCATCCAAGGTAGATACTCATAGCTAACAGCTCCTCACATCCTCTGCAGTTGTCATGACATTAATAATAGCTATTACCAAAAACAAAAAATGCTAGCGCCATTAGAATCACTGAGCCAAGACCCCATTGACTTGTCATTATTACTGCTCTTCTAAAAAGAGGTCTATTTTTAGCGCCAAGAGCCTTGCCCTACCAAAGCCTCTGCTGCAAAGGCGAACCCATCAAGAGCGTAAGCAGTAATATTTAAAAATTGAATCAGTACCTGGTTGGCAGCTAGCGTCGCATCATCAAAACTTGAGCCTAGAAACAAAAAACTAACGAAACTAATTTCTAAGCAAAATTGAGCGAATCATTATGTCACTATTCACTTTGGCCATTTGAATTAGGCGCGCTCTATCAAATATCTGAATCCAGTTTTTCCAGTAGCCATTATTAAAGCCCTCTCTTGCAAGCCAGAGTCCAAATATAAGGCCTGACCATTCTGCTATTAGAGTTGCAATAGCAACCCCTTCAACGCCCCATCCAAGCTTTAAAACAAACACTAAATCTAATGCTAATATTGATTCCATTGAGTAAGCCAGCTGAAGCAGCAAAACTGCTCGGGTTTTTTCTTTAGCAATAAGCCAGCCAGTAATACCAAAAAGAGCTATAGCAGCAGGCGCACTATAGACCCTAATCTGTAAATATTTTTGCGCTAAGCTTTCTACCTCCATAGAGGCTGGAGATAACTGGAGAGCCCCTAAAAATATAGGTACCTGTGCAATAATTAATACCAGACCAGCTACGAGACCAATAATAATTCCTCGAACTAAAAGGGCAGATGTTTCAGGTTTATCGCCAGAGCCGATAGCTTGAGCGGTAAGACCTGTTGTGCCCATTCGCAAGAAACCGAACAGCCAATAAATTGCAGTAATGATTATTGCGCCAATGCCAACAGCGCCTATTGGGGCTGCCAGACCCAATTGCCCAACAACTGCAGTATCGACAGCGCCCAAAATTGGGATTGTAGCGTTTGCCAAGACTATTGGAATAGCCACACCTAAGACTCTCTTATGTGAAAGGCCTGTAGAATTAGTTTGCATTTTTTAGGGTTTAATTGATGCCGTTAAAGGACTTCTCTTTTAAACTTTTGATTAAAGAGCTTAAATCGCCAGTACAGTATAAATGCAAGGAAAGCATAAACTAACTTCGCAACAGCAAAGACTCCTGGAGTGCTTACAAATTTTGCGAGCCAGTTATAGCCTTTGGTATTACTCCACACATAGATAAAAGCTTCAACGCCTTTTATTTCTGAGCCATCTGGAAATTCAACATAAAGTGCTTTTAAGTACTTATCACCCTTCTGACTGCAGTTTTCATATTCTAGCTGTGAGCGTTTTTTGTAGTGCTTAATTTCAAAGTTACAGATACTGCACTCTTCATTAAACAAAACCTTTCCTGATAATTGAGTTTTCATAAATTTCTTTGGGGTAAATATATAAACTGCATTATACAAGTCAGAGTGATAAAAGTTAATTATGTATTAGTCTTTAAAAAATATAGCAGACAATAGATTAATAAGCATCACTTAACTTAATAATATACTACAATATCAGAATGAAAAAAATTCTACTTTTTTTAGTAATATCTGTTGGATTAGTTAGTGTTTATTATAATTATGAACTAGCAGATGAAAAGGCTGCTGCTGCATCAGCGTCAGCTGAGCAAGCTGCACTTCTCGATGCAGAGCTTGCTGCATTTGAAGCCGAACTTGTTGCTAAACTTGCCCTCCAAGAAAAAGAAACAGAGACAGCAAGACAAGCTGCCCTTGATGCCTTCCAAGCAAAACTAGCTGCGGATAAAGCTGCTGCTGCAGCGTCAACTGCTGCCTATCAAGATAGTCTTATAGAAGCAGAACTTGCTGCCTTCGAAGCACAACTTGAGGCTGAATTAGCTGCTCAAGAAATGATGGCTGAAATAGAAGCAGAGATGGCAAGACAAGCTGCCCTTGATGCCTTCCAAGCAAAACTAGCTGCGGATAAAGCTGCTGCTGCGAAGTCAACAGCTGCTTATCAATCTAAACGTGCAAATGATGCAAGGATTGCTGCGCTTATGGACCAGCTCAATACGAAAAAGAATTGGCTAACTTTGAAGCACAACTTGAGGCTGAATTAGCTGCTCAAGAAATGATGGCTGAAATAGAAGCAGAGATGGCAAGACAAGCTGCTCTTGATGCCTTCCAAGCAAAACTAGCTGCGGATAAAGCTGCTGCTGCAGCATCAACTGCTGCATACCAAGTAAGGTAGCACGCGATGAACGATTAAAGAACAAGAGAGCTGAACTTAAGCTTGAAAGTGAACTTGCTGCCTTTGAAGCACAAGTTGACGCAGAATTAGCTGCCCAAGAAATGATGGCTGAAATACAAGAAGAGATGGCAAGACAAGCTGCACTTGACGCATTTCTTCAAAAACTAGCGGATGAAAAAGCTGCTGCTGCGAAGTCAACAGCTGCTTACAAAGCAAAACTTGCCTCTGAAGCCATAGAAAGAGAAATTGATGAATTTGAAGCCGAATTAATGGAAGAGCTCTTAGAGGAATCTACTGGTGTAGAGATAACAATAACTGGGGAAACTCATAACTTATGTAGATCTACTTTAGGTTTATCTGAAATTAATATTCAGTTGTATAACAAAGCACTATTAGGTGGCTATCTTGGAAGTATAGGTCCTCAAGTAGAGAATGGCACGGAATTTTCAAGCACTAGATGGGATAATTATATTTCTTGTATTAGCTCTTTAAATAGTGAACTTTAGATCATAAAGATTACTTACTAAACCTTCCATAAAGATAGCCAGCGATTGTTGCAAAAATAGCAAATGGAGCTGACATCATAAGCCAATAAATTATATTATTGACACTCTGATCAACAACAAAAGGGCGAATATAAAAGGAAGTCGAAGCGAATAGGCTCCAAGCAAAAAAAGTTCGTGCGTAATAAATAGATTTAGATCCAGACTCTACTTTTGGTCTTGCAATTTTAAAGAAAAGATACCCAAAGCCAACTGACAAAAGGATGCTTATAAAGTTAATCATTTTTTAGATCTCCGAAAATATAAAAAATTAGGCCTAACTTGCGTTACATATAGGACACTTTAAATCTTTACCAATTTTAACCTTTCTAAAACTTAAATCCAACCCGTCAACGAGTAGAAGTGTTCCGCATAGCTCATCCCCTAAGCTCAATATAACCTTGATAGCCTGCAAAGCCTGAATAGTCCCAATGAGTCCAGCTACTGGCGCTAAAACACCATTTTGAACGCAACTCTCATTGTCATCTCCCTCTTCAGAGTAGAGGCACTGGTAGCATGGCTGATCTTCCTCATAACCCTTAAAAACAGAGACCTGACCTTCAAAGCGAATCACTGCAGCTGAAACAAGAGGCTTTTCAAACTCAACGCAGGCCTTGTTAATTTCAAAGCGACTTTCAAAGTTGTCTGTTCCGTCAAGGACAAGGTCAACATCTTTAACTAATGAAGAAAGGTTACCCGTATGAACTAGCTCGTTTGCAATCGTTACTTTAATTTCTGGATTAAGCTCAATCAATTTATTTTTAGCAGAATTGACCTTGTCTTCACCGATGTCTTTAGTTTGGTGAATGATCTGACGTTGGAGATTTGAAAGCTCTACCTGGTCAAAATCAGCAATTATTATATGGCCAACTCCCGCAGCTGCTAAATAAAGAGCTGTAGGGGATCCAAGACCACCCATACCAATAATTAGTACTGTAGAGTCCATAATTTTCTGTTGCCCCTCAATATCAATCTGAGGCAACATGATTTGCTTAGAGTATCTTAATAGCTCCTGATCTTTCATTAATTTATTACTTAAAGTACTTATTAATTTTTGGCAAAATTACCATTTGACAGTAGGGCTGATTAGCATTGTTGTTGAAGTAGTCTTGGTGATAAGCCTCTGCAGGATAAAATACATCAAGCTCTGTAATTTCAGTTACTGCGCCCTTTATGTTTCCAATAACTGAAGTTGCAATTTGCTTCTGTGAATCACTGGTATAAAAGATAGCCGATCGGTACTGCGTTCCTTTGTCTGCGCCCTGCTGATTTAGGGTCATTGGATTGTGAGTCTCAACAAAAACCTCTAATAAAGATTCATAGGTAACTTCGCTCTCATCGTAGTCAATTTTTAAGACTTCTGCGTGTCCAGTTTGGCCCGTACATATTGCCTCATAAGTTGGGTTTTGAGTCGATCCATTACAATAGCCATTTTTTACTTCTTTGACGCCGTTAACGCGCTGAAAGATTGCTTCTACGCACCAAAAGCAACCACCGGCAAGATAAGCTGTTTGCATAATTAATTGTCGTTTATTAAAAGAATATAGTATATCTTATGACGACAAAAGAATGAATAAATGAACTCTAAATCTTAGCTGCGATTTAATTGCAAATGCTTGCACTAAGTCTTTTCAAACTAAATCTCCGCACAAAATCCTATAACTACTTTAAGATATGCATTTGAGTGTCTATAATTCTCAATAAGTTATATATCCTAAAGGAGTGGTTTTGGAAGGAAGCATCAATAAAAGTCATGGTAATGGCCTAGTATTAATTCTTTTAGCGCTTGCTATTCTTGCCTTAGTTTGGCTATTTACTCCCTTCATTGCCTACCTTTTCCTGTCCTTATTGATCTGCATATCAACTTTCAGTAGCTTTGTAAATCTGTCTCAAAAATACTCAAAAAATCGTGCTGCAATAATAATGACGCTGCTTGTGACTACGCTTCTAATACTGCCCCTTGGATACATCCTGCTGGTTAGTGGAATAGAGGTTACTGCTCTTATTAACAAACTGCAAAATGACTTTCAGATGAGTGAAATCAGCAGAATAACTGACGAAATAATTATGGGGCTGCCTCTATCAGACTCGATACGTGAGTTTCTTGATAGCTCTCTTCGCAACAACCTTGAATCTATTGCAATTGCCGTTAAAGACTTTTCGATTGTAATTTTGAAAAGCATTACTACGCTGTCTAGTCAGTTTATCTTTTTCGTTATCATTACAATCTTTTCTCTTTACTACTTTTATATTGATGGCCCATCATTCATTGATAAGATTAAAAAAGTATCTCCTCTAGATAAAAAAATTGATGATTTGCTTCTTAACCAATTTTCTGGATTGTCTTTAACTCTAGTAGGCAGCGTCTTTTTAATCTCAATAACCCAGGGAGTTGCTTTTGCAATAGGGGTAATGATTGTTGGATTGCCGGCCTTATTTTTTGGAGTTGCAATGGCTCTAGCAAGCTTTATTCCGATACTAGGAGGAGTCCTAGTCTGGCTTCCGTTGTCGATCTACTTATTTGCAACAGGGGAATCGGTAAACGCATTAATCATTATCTTTTTTGGAGCAATTTTAGCGGGCACACTCATTGATAATTTTCTTAGGCCCATTATTATTATGAAATTATCAAGCTCTATGAATCATAAAAGTGCATTAAATCATACGCTTATCACTGTACTTTCAACCCTAGCTGGGATAATTAAGTTTGGTATTCTAGGGCTCTTTATTGGGCCAATCATTGCCGCAATGTCGATTACTATATTTGAGATTTATCAAATTCAATTTGGTAGCTCTGACCAAGCCTCTAAATAAAAACCTCTTAACTATGAATATAAATGCATTAATAGAAATGGCCTGGAGTGATGAGGCAACCTTTTCAGATATTGAAAGAGAATTTGGCATTAAAGAGCCTGAGGTCAAACGCATCATGCAAAGTAATCTCAAGCCAGGATCTTACAGACTTTGGCGTAAACGAGTCCGCTGGATAAAAGAAAAGCAAAAAAAACACCTTAAAGTTTAATATTAAAACTGCTATCTAGCGCAGAGATATTTTCTAAAACAGCCAACTAAAAATTTGACTATAACAGTAAAATAATTACATGGGATTAAATACAGACATTAGTGAAGTTATCACGCAGATAGATAAGATAATTACCTCACAAGATGGCAGATGGCTCGATGTGTCTGACTACAATCTAAAGAGTAAAGATCGTAAAAATATGAAATCAGTGTATGGCTTAATCCATGACATTCTTCATCATGTTGATAATGACCAAAGGATTATTGATCGAATCCATAAAAAAAATCTAGAGTATCTTTACAAGAAGACTGATGAGCACGTAAAAGGTCTAGGTTAGAAAAAAACGAAACTACTTTGCTTTTGAAATCATGAAGTCTCGAGATTCTTTAATTTACTAAAAGCACTAACAACATCCTCATCATTCTTTAGGGATTCATGAATGTAGTCAAAGTAATTAAATTCTTGGTCCTGAAATTCTATACTTGTCATAGGGTAGTACCATCTTTCACTCATGGCGCCGAGAACAAACTCTTTGTCGCGCCATAAAAACTTACGGACATGGTTGAAAACTATCTCAATATCATGCTCTGCCTCTAAGCATGACCATACAAGAGACTCATCCTTCCAAAACTCTATTGAAAAAGCGCCGTATTGCTCTTCGTTTAACGAGCCATCAATGACCCCCTCTTTAACCTCTTCTAGAGATTTCTGAGCCCACTCTTCATAACGCTTTAATTTTTTTTCTTCTTGCGCTGAATAGCCATCTTGATAAAAGTATTTCTGGTCTGCCATTTTTTACTTATCTATAATTAATCTAACGAGTAGGATACAGTATGACAAAAATATACTAAAGCAATAATTAGAAAGTATCTAATTTAAATGAGTAATAAATCTGCTCAATTAATATACTTTTGACTCAACTTTGTAGTGGTTTTTCGATAAAATTCCCACTTACTTTTCTCATTTACCAATTTATGCTTAAAGAGTTAATTCAATATATAAAAGAATACGAAGGCGACAATGATCTTGGTGATTACCTTGATACCAGATATGTAAGACTAACCGAGCAGCACTATGACCAAATAGCGGGAGCTATGTCAGAAGGCGAGTTAGAGCTTAAAAAATCTTCAAGCTGTCCTGCCCAAAGGTTTTTTCTACACTTCAATGAAACCATTCTTTTTGTTAACAAGCTAACGGAAGAGCCAAATTCAATTTATGACGTTGAGATGATTCAAAATGATGGTGCGTCAGATGATGACAAGGAGCTATTATTTGTATCATTTTCTATCGATGATGACTACGCACCTGCACTCAAAAAAAGAGTTGCGAGCGGAAAGACAGCTGATGAAAATGCTCAGCAACTTGTAATGCTGAGCGTCATTCCAATATTAAAAGGATTTATGATCGCAATAAGCGACTAGACTTACTTTTTACCGAGCTGCGTTGCTAACTTTAGCTTAGGGCCAGCCTTAAACGTTACAACCTTTCGAGCACTGATCATAACCTCTTCGCCAGTTTTTGGATTTCTTCCAGGTCGCGACGTTTTTTCTCGAACTACAAAATTACCAAAGCTTGATAATTTAATCTCTTCACCGGTTTTAAGAGTCTCAATAATTTGGTCAAAAAACTGATTGGTTAATGCCAACGCTTGAGTTTGTGTTAGTTCGGTTTTCTTAACGAGGGTGTTGGCAATATCTTGTTTGGTAAGGGACATATTTTTTATCTAAGTTTAGCGGAAAATTTTGATTCTAAATGAGCCACTATTTTACTAACTTTTTCGGCCAATTGTTCATCAGTTAATGTAACTTCTATCGATTGATAGGTAAGGTTCAAAGCAACACTCTTACTGCCCTCATCGATATGCTCACCTTCATAGACATCAAACAAGTTAACGTCAACAAGGTCGTCCTGTTTTAAAGACCTGATTGAATTGATAAGTTGATCGGCAGTAATCTCTTTAGATACCACAATTGCAATATCCCTTTGCGATGCTTGAAAAGATGAAAAAGGCTCATAGCATGAAATTTCGCCCTGCTCAATGTCCTTTTGATTAACCTCAAAAAGAAAAGAATTTGGCATTGATAGTGACTTTTGAATTTTAGGGGATAGTGCGCCAAGCCAGCCAATAATTTTATTATCTTTAATAATTTTAGCTGTCTGTCCCATTTGAAGGGCAGGATGCTCAGCTGCTTCAAAGGTGTATACATTCTTGCTATGAAATAATAGCGCCTGGACATCCGCTTTTGCATCAAAAAAATCAACCTCTCTTTCGCTTCCAGCCCACTGCGACTCATGGCGATTGCCACAAATAATACCAGCAATTTTTTGAACTTGGTCTTCAACCAAAGTCCCTGTAAAGCATTGACCTAATTCAAAGAATCTAGCGTTATGGTGACCTCTTCTAATGTTTGATTTAGCAGATTGGATTAATCCAGACCACAAACTTGAGCGCATAACCGCCATATCATCGGAGATTGGATTCTTTAGCAATATTTTTGTTGAGTTAGGATCAACCAACTCATGCATCTCGTTTGAGATAAAGCTATAGGTAATGACTTCTTTATAGCCTCGATTGACTAAGGAGCTTGAAAAGTCATTTGAGCTTATTGTTGCTTGTGATGACGCTGATATATTGGCATTAATCGAGAGCCTTTGAACTGGAATCTTGTCATACCCATAAAGCCTCGCTAGCTCTTCAATTATGTCGGCAGGAATTCGAATATCAAAGCGAAAACTTGGCGGTTTAATCGTCCACGAATTATCACTATTGGTTGTGAATTCAAATTCAAGAAATTTAAACTTAGACTCAATCCAAGACGGCTCTAGATCAAAACCCAAAACTCTTGAAATCTTATCATTAGAAATTTCAATTGGCTCTAGAACTGGAAGTGACTTCGAGTCAACACATTCATTAATCTGTGAAGCGGTGCCGCCGCAAATCTCAAGCACTAACTCAGTAGCTCTTTCAATAGCCTGTCGAGTAATATTAAAGTCGACTCCTCTTTCAAAGCGCAGAGAAGCTTCAGTATGAAGCCCATATGACCTTGCTATACCTGCAATAGATATTGGATCAAAAAAGGCACTCTCAAATAAAATTTCAGATGAATTTTCAAGAGTAGCGGTCTTCATTCCGCCCATAACTCCAGCAATTGCAATTGCTGATTTTTCATCCGCTATGACCAGGGTTTTTTCAGTTAATGAAACCGTTTGTCCATTTAAGAGTTCAAGTTTTTCATTTTTATGTGCAGATCTAACCTCAATGTCGCCGTTGATTGTTTTAAGGTCAAAGGCATGCATCGGCTGGCCAAGCTCTAGTAACACATAATTTGTAATGTCTACTATTGGCGAATGTAATTGCTGAGAGGCTCTTAATAGTTTTTGAGCCATCCATTTTGGAGTTTCTGCGCTATTGTCAACACCCTCAATGACTCTTGTTAGGTATTTTGCACACTCACTAGGATTTGCGACTTTCGAAGTAAATGACCTGGAGCCTTTTTGCTCTGCCTTATAATTTGTTGATGGCATTGATAGGTTGTAGTTCACACAAACCTCTCTTGCAACGCCAAGCACACTGAAACAGTCGCCCCTGTTAGGCGTAATGTCCAGCTCAATGATTTGATCATCAAGATCAAGAACAGATCGAATATTCTCGCCAAGAGTAGCAGCCATATCTAGCTCTATAATCCCTTCATGGCTTTCTGAAAGGCCAATTTCTGATTCTGAGCAAAGCATACCGTTGGATTCAACGCCTCTAAGTTTTGCGCGTTTAATTTTGAGTTGACTTGGAAGCACCGAGCCAACGGTTGCAACAACGACCTTTAAATCTTTTCTTACGTTAGGAGCGCCGCAAATTATTTGCAGATTGCTGCCATCACCAATATCAATTTCACATAGGCTAAGCTTGTCCGCGTTTGGATGTTTATCGCAACTAACAACATGGCCAACAACTAAGCCTTCAAATGGAGGGGCAACGGGGGCAATCCTGTCTACTTCGAGACCTGCCATGGTTAGCTTCTCAGAAAGTTCACTATCACTAACGTCTGGGTTAGCCCACTCTCTTATCCATCTAGTTGAAATATTCATGACTTATTCCTTTGCACTAGAATTGATTTAAAAAACGAACATCGTTTTCAAAGAATAATCTTAAGTCGTTAACGCTATATCTTAGCATCGCCAATCTTTCAACGCCCATTCCAAAAGCCAGTCCTGAAAATTCGTTTGGATCTATGTTAACTGCAGTTAGAACGTTTGGATGAACAACGCCGCAGCCAAGAACTTCAAGCCACCCTGACTTCTTACAAACGCGGCACCCCTCTCCGCCGCAGATTACGCACTCAATATCTGCCTCAGCTGAAGGCTCTGTAAATGGAAAGTATGATGGACGAAAGCGAACCTTAAGGTCATCTTTTTCGAAATAAGCCCTTAAAAAGTCAATCAATAAACCCTTGAGCTGAGAAAAAGAAGCCTCTTTGTCTACAATGAGGCCCTCTACTTGGTGAAACATAGGAGTATGGGTCACATCCGAGTCATTACGATACACTTTGCCCGGAACAATAACTCGAACGGGAGGCTGCTGCCGCTCTAGAGTTCTAATTTGAACGGGTGATGTGTGGGTTCTTAAAACGGTATTTGAATCAAAATAAAACGTGTCATGCATTGCCCTTGCAGGGTGATGCTCTGGAATATTTAGTGCACTAAAGTTATGAAAATCATCTTCAATTTCAGGGCCAATTTCTATTTCAAAGCCGGCCTTTGTGAAAATGTCTTGTATATGGTTTAGTGTTTGAGTAATCGGATGTAGACTGCCTTTTTCAAAATTTCTTGCTGGAAGCGTGACATCAATTTTTTCATCAAGAAGTCGTTTCGTTAGAGCTATTTCTTCAAGCTCACTCTTGCGACTTTCTAAAAGCTTTTGAATTTGAACTTTGGCTTCATTGATTGCCTCACCCATGACTGGACGCTCTTCTTTAGAGAGCTTACCCAATCCTTTCAATAGGTCAGTTAGTGCACCTTTCTTGCCCAGATAGAGTACTCTTGAATCGTCAAGAGCCTTTAAGTCCATAGCATCAGCTATAGCTTTCTTGGCGTCGGTGATAATCTTCTTAATCAAAATGCCTGCTTTGTTATTCGGTTTAAAAGACTGTAACCTAAGTTACAGCCTTTTAGTAAGATTTTACTACTCAGATAAACCAGTTTTTGCCTGATCTGCAATTTTTGCAAAGGCATCTTTATCAAAGATGGCAATATCAGAAAGAACTTTACGATCAATCTCAACACCAGCTTTATTAAGGCCATTGATAAATTGTGAGTAGCTTAAGCCATTATTCCTTGCCTCAGCGTTGATACGTACAATCCATAATCTACGGAACTGACGACGACGTTGACGACGGTCACGATAGGCATACTGTCCAGCTTTAATTACCGCCTGCTTAGCAACGCGATAGACTTTTGAACGAGCGCCATAGTAACCTTTGGCTTTCTTTAATATTTTTTTATGTTTGGCGTGCGCCTGCACACCTCTTGAAACTCTTGCCATAGTAATACTCCTAGTTTAGCTGTACGGTAACATTCTTTTGACCATTGGAACATCAGCCTTCTCAATGAAGTCTGGTGAACGCAATGAGCGTTTTCTAGAAGTACTCTTCTTGGTCAGAATATGCCTCAAGTGCGAGTGTTTACTTTTGTACTGACCGCTAGCGGTCTTTTTGAAGCGCTTTGCAGCACCTCTATTTGTCTTTAACTTCGGCATCATTTACTCCTTCACCCTTTTCGGGTTCAATTTTTCGGGCGACAGGCGCCTTACTTTTCTTCGATATGGGTGCTAGCATCATGCCAAGCTGGCGACCCTCCATTTTTGCACGTTGCTCTACAACGGCAAATTCTTCAGTATCCTTTTCAATTCTATCTAACATAAGCGCACCAATCTCTCTATGCTGCACTTCTCGTCCACGAAACCAAATAACGACCTTTACTTTGTCTCCGTTTCCTAAAAATTTTGTCAAGTTCCTAAACTTGATCTGATAATCTCCTTCCTCAGTTCCTGGACGATACTTAATCATCTTAACTTGAGTTTTTTTCTGTTTCTTCTTAGCGTCGTTCTTTTGCTTCTTTAATTCATATTGAAACTTACCAAAATCCATAACACGACAAACTGGTGGATCTGCACTTGGTGAAACTTCAACTAAGTCTAAACCTACGCTTACTGCTAATTCAAGAGCTTCTACGTTACTAAGGACTCCCATTTGTTCACCCTTGTCATTGATGACTCTGAGTGTTGGTGAAACAATTTTTTCGTTAATCCTTGTCGTTACCTTATTTGGTCTTTTAATAATTACTCCTGATTTATTAATTCAATCAACGCCTCTAAAGACATTGAACCAAGATCCTCTCCACCCCTTCGGCGAACAGACACCTGGTTATTTTCTACTTCTCGATCACCAACAACTAAAATATAAGGATAGCGTTGCATCGAGTGCTCGCGTATTTTAAAGCCTATCTTCTCATTACGCAAGTCTGAAATGACTCTAAGTCCTTGTTTTTTTAGATTCTTCTCTACATTTTTACTAAATTCTTCTTGTTTTTCAGAAATATTAAGAATAACGGCTTGAATTGGCGAAAGCCATGATGGAAATGCGCCTTCGTAATGTTCAATTAACATTCCTGTAAATCGCTCAATTGAGCCAACGATTACTCTATGAAGCATAACGGGTACTTGTTTAGTGCCATCTTCAGCAATATACTGTGCATCAAGCCTACCCGGCATGGAAAAGTCGGCCTGTATTGTGCCGCACTGCCATTCACGATCTAAGCAGTCTTTCAAAACAAATTCTACTTTAGGGCCATAAAAGGCGCCTTCCCCCTCTTGAAGCTCCCAATTGATTCCTTTTGCATCTAATGCTTCAGACAACGATGCTTCTGCTTTATCCCAATCCTCGTCAGAGCCGACTCGCTCTTCGGGTCTGGTTGAGAGTTTAATATCAATGTTTTCAAAACCAAACTGTTTATAAACTTTAAACGTAAGATCAATAAATTTAGAGACTTCGTCTTGTATCTGATCGATTGTGCAAAAAATATGAGCATCATCCTGAACAAAATTTCGAACCCTCATGAGTCCGTGAAGTGTTCCAGAAGGCTCATTGCGATGACACGACCCAAACTCAGCTAAGCGCAACGGTAGATCACGATAAGACTTAAGACCTTGCTTATAAATCTGAACATGGCCAGGACAGTTCATTGGCTTAATCGCGTAGTCACGATTCTCTGAGTGCGTGGTAAACATTGCATCACCAAACTTATCCCAGTGACCTGACTTTTCCCACATTGATCTATCCATCACCTCAGGCGTGTGGACCTCATGATAGTCATTGTCTTTGAAAACTTGGCTCATATACTGGACAATTATTTGATACAGAGTCCAACCCTTAGGGTGCCAAAAAACCATTCCTGGAGACTCCTCCTGAGTATGAAAAAGATCTTGAGTCTTACCAATCTTCCTGTGGTCTCTTTTCTCAGCCTCTTCCAAACGATGCAGATGAGTTTCTAGGTCATCCTTATTTTCCCAAGCCGTTCCGTAAACCCTTTGAAGCATTTCATTGTTCGAGTCACCACGCCAATAAGCGCCGGCCAGCTTCATAAGCTTGAACGCTTTAAGTTTGCTGGTTGAGGGCACATGAGGGCCGCGACAAAGGTCTACAAAGTCACCCTGCTTGTATAGCGATAAAGCCTCATTAGAAGGAATCGATTCAATAATCTCTGCTTTGTAATATTCACCCTTTGACTTGAAAAATTTAACCGCCTCTTCACGGCTCATTTCCATTCTCTCAATCGGTAAGTTTTGCTTAACAATCGCGTTCATCTTTTTTTCAATCTTTGCAAGGTCTTGCTCTGA
This sequence comes from uncultured Candidatus Thioglobus sp., assembly GCA_905182815.1. Taxonomy (GTDB): domain Bacteria; phylum Pseudomonadota; class Gammaproteobacteria; order PS1; family Pseudothioglobaceae; genus Pseudothioglobus. The sequence continues at coordinate 146,202 of CAJJCX010000001.1, read as the reverse complement.
AAAACCATCTTTATAAGCAAAGTCATAATAGAACCCATTATCAATGACAGGGCCAATAGTTACCTGGGCCTTTGGATAGAGCTGCTGAGTGGCTTGCGCTAATAGGTGGGCAGTAGAATGACGAATAACTTCAAGCGCCCTCTCGTCTTTATTAGTAATAATTGCAAGCGCTGCGTCACTCTCAATAAGGAAAGACGTGTCAACCATTTGGCCATCAATTTCACCAGCAATAGCAGCCTTAGCGAGACCAGAGCCTATTGAGGATGCAACCTGAGCAACGGTAAGCGCTTGCTCGTAAGATTTGACTGTGCCGTCAGGCAGAGTTACGTTTGGCATACTACAATATTAAAAACAAAAAAATCAATTTTACCTTGATAGCGCCGTTGTCTAAGTCAAAATTAAGACTTTAAATAACTTTTGAAAGCTTACTTTAAAGGTATATTAACACGCTATGAAAATTGCTCGCAAATCTCCCGAATTACTGATCCTCATTATGACTATTGGTGCAGGAATAAGTTGGGCTGTCTGGCTCAACCTGCTTAATAACTTTGCCATAGAAAAAATCGACTTTCAATGGTGCAGAGATGGGGATATTGCAAAGCCTAAGAGAGGTCCCAGGATTTCTAGCCTTTACTGTCATTTTTGTTTTAGCCTTTGTCAGAGAGCAAAAACTAGCCTATATCTCCATAGCTTTAATGGGTCTTGGAGTTATGGTAACGGGCCTGGTTGAAATAAATATGACCTTTTATTTAGCAACAATTGTCATGTCAATTGGCTTTCATTACTTTGAGACAATCTCTAGCTCACTGACCCTTCAATGGATTGAAAAGATAAGACAGCGGAGTTTTTAGGCAGGGTCATTGCTACGCGCTCAGCTGCCTCAATTGCGGGATTTGCTTTAGTTTGGATTATGTTTGAACAGTTCAATATTGATTATTTTTGGCTTTATATCGTTGGTGGAAGTTTTGCAGTACATTGGAGCTCTTTCTGTTGGCAGCACTTTCCTCTTTTCCACAAAAGGTAACCCAAACCAAAAAAATTGTTTTGAGGAAGAGGTATTGGCTTTACTATGCCCTTCAATTTATGGGAGGCGCAAGAAGACAAATTTTTGTCGTTTTTGCAGCCTTTTTGATGGTCGAAAAATTTGAATTTAGTGTTGGTGAAATATCATTACTATTATTGGCAAATGCAGCAATTAATGTGGTCTTGGCTCCAAAGATTGGAAGGCTGATTCATAAATTTGGTGAGCGCAATTCTCTAATCTTTGAGTATATTGGACTGGTCTTTATATTTATTGGATATGCAGTAGTTGAAAGTAGTACCTTTGCAGTATTTTTATACATTGCTGATCACTTATTCTTCTCGATTGCTATTGCCCTTAAAACCTATTTTCAAAAAATTGCTGACCCTGCAGATTTTGCATCAAGCGCGGGAGTGTCCTTTTCAATCAATCATATAGCGGCCGTTTTTATACCAGTTGTATTTGGCTTATTTGGCTCTATTCGCCGTCTCTAGTCTTTCTTGCAGGCGCTGGAATGGCAATCTTATCACTACTTCTTGCTCTAAATATGCCAGCTAAACCTTCAGCTGGAAATGAAGTTCTATTAGGAAAATTTTCATAACTACTTTTTAAAATATTATACTATATATTAAGATGATGAAGTTTTATTGTGGTTTCTTAAACTTTTATGGAGAGAAAAATGACTTTATCTTTAGTGTTTAGAATTCAAGCTGTAATAATGGGAATATTTGGCGCAGCTGCTTTATTGGCTCCTGCTTCAATGATGGGAGGCTTTAACGTTGAGGCTACTGCTGGGGCAGTTGATATAATGCGAGGCATGTCATTAATGGTGTTAGCGGTTGCATATATAAGCTGGCAGATGCCAACTTGGGCTGGTGACAATCTTAAAAATGTGGGTAAGTTTTTTGCAGTATGGCATTTAATATACGCACTTGTAAGTGGCTACCAAATTAGTGTTGGTGCATTTCCTTCAGATGCAGTAAATCTTATTGCTAATTTAGGGCCAGATGTAATTCTGGGAGCTCTATTCTTCTGGAAATCTCGCTGATACTAAAAGTCGTTTAGATCAAAAAAGGTCCTAATCTTAGGGCCTTTTTTTATAGCTTTTTTTTAGTTTAATTTGCCATATAATAAATTAGTGAAAAAACTACTCCTAACAATATGCTTTGTCTTTATTCTAAATGTCCAAGCTGATAGTAATGAATCGTTAATGCTTGACGATCAGTTAAACATCTCACGAAATACTTGGGTTGAAAGTGTTATTACAAAAATAAACACATACTGGCGTTACTCAGGCGCAAGAAGTGATTGGTCTTGTTATGTTTTTATCACTCAAGATAGAAATGGAAACGTCAATACTGTGGATGTTGATAACTGTGGAGATTCGATAATGAATATAGATGCCAATCCAAAACTAAACTCATTTAAAAACTCAATTGAAAAAGCTGTTTATAAAGCGTCTCCACTTCCTTTAGCACTTTCTGAGGATGCATTTAGTGAACAAATCATATTTGAATTTAGAGTTGATGCTGTTGAAATAATGTAATAAAGTTATTTAAGATTGACTAAAAAATTCTTCTCTGAAAATTTTTAACCTCAGTTAATATTGAGCTATAATTTCAGTATAAAAAACTACTCTTACTTTTTAATTCTATCTTGCTTCTCTTTTAAGGATTCTAGTACTTAGTGAAAATTAAATGAACGAACACTTTAGAATTGCCCAAAAACTTGGACTCATGTTTCGGCCAGAAGAAACATTGCCCACAGACATTAAACGATGGGCAATTAAACAACTCCAATCCCCCTCCCCTTCCCTTGGTATTGGTAATGTTGGATCTGACGTTAAGCCCTGGCCAAAAATATTCCAACCGAGCCTAGATGAGAAAGCAGTAAAACTAAGAATCCACTGGGAAACAACCAAAAGAGAAAGAAAGAAAGAAGGTGGCTTTACCGAAGCTGCTCAACGTGCAAATGATAGGGATAACTTAATGTATAAAAAAGACATTCTTAGATTCTCACATCGCAATGTCTATGGCTCTGACCAGCTTCGCCTTCGTCTTATGTCGTTCTGGGCAAACCACTTTACAATAGGTAGTTTTGATTCTAGGGAGGTAATTGGGCATGCAATGGAGGAGGCAATATTAGCAAATTTTAATGACTCATTTTCAACCATGCTATACAAGGTCACCACACACCCAGGAATGTTGAGCTACCTGGATAACCATATTAGTGCCGGACCCAATTCAAATCAAGTTAGGTGGGCCAAAGCAAACGGAGAGCAGGCTGGTCTGAATGACAACCTTGGAAGAGAGCTACTAGAACTTCACACCGTTTCACCAAGCGCAAACTATACAGAGACCGACATTAGAAATGCAGCGAAGGTTCTAGCTGGTTGGGGCATTGACATTAAAGGTAACCCTTTGAGTTCTTTAATGGATCAAGGTGGCACAACTAACCTTTGGGACATGTATAAAAGGAATTGGGCCGAGCCAGGCAATAAGATGGTCCTTGGAAAAACGATAGGTACAGGAAAAGGCGGCCTCAAACAGTTGACAGATTTTCTGGCCGCTCATGAGCATACGGTAATGCACCTCTCAACAAAGTTAGCCGAGCATTTTGTTAGCGATGTTCCCAATAAAACGGATGTCAATTACATTGCAAGTGCCTGGAGACAGAGCAATGGTAACCTAGACCAAATCCATACAGCGGTTATAGAGAGAGCTATTGCATCGAAGGAGCCAAAATTTCAGTTGCCGATGACTTGGCTTTTTCAAGTTTTAAGGCTGAGCAATGCCACATACTTTATGGGCTGGAATGAGATTAATACTTCAAATAATAGCTTGAAGTTTAATATGCAGCCTATGCAAATATTTGATGAGCTAGGACAAAATTTATGGGCAGAAAGACAACCCAATGGTTACTCAAGTAAAAAAGAGGAGTGGATGTCTGGCGAAATGTTTGAGCGGCGAATTAGGTTTGCTGACTCTATTTGGACTTCGGATAGCCAAATACAATCAACGAGTGTCATTATGGATCGAATTGGAGCAAGTAAAGAGACACGGAAGCTAGTTGAGAGTCTTCATGGAATGTCTTCAAGGTCTAAAAAGAATCAATTTATTGCACTAATGTGTAGCCCTGAACTCATGGGACTTGAAAATGCCTAACTATAAATTAACAAGAAGAGATTTTTTAAAGGCCTCTGGAGCGTCTCTGTTCTTAGCAGGTATTCCACTTCAAGGATTTACTCAAGACAAGCCGCCTGGGAAAATCTCGGTCATTATTCTTGAAGGTGGGATGGACGGGTTAAGTGCTGTTCCAGCCTTTGGTGACCCAAATTTTGAAAAGATGAGAGGCATACTTGTCCCTGAAAATTATTTAAAACTGAATTCATTTTTTGGCCTTCACCCCTCTCTCAAAAATCTTTCCTCCTTGATGGCATCCAATAACGCCTCAATTGTTCATGCAACCTCTTTCCCGTATAAAAAAAGATCGCACTTTGAAGGTCAGAATTTAATTCAAGGAGGCGGCTTGACTCCGTTTTCTGAAAAGACAGGCTGGCTTGGACGATCTTTGGAGCTTGCAAAGATTCCAGGTAGAGCCCTTTCACTAGAAATGCCGCTGATACTTAGAGGGTATGGTGAAAACGATAATTTTTTTCCAGCAAAAATTAACAATTCTAGCAAAATAAATATTAATTTAGTTGAAAAACTGACTGCGGCGCATGGAAAGCTGGGAAGTGATGTATTTGAAAAAGTTAAGCAAAAAAGTTTACTTACTTTAGAAAATATGCCAAGAGATCCTCAAAGTTTAGCGGAGTATGCGGGCAAGGCTATGGCAAAAAAAGATGGACCTACAGCCTCAGTTATTAGGTTGAGTGGATTTGACTCGCACGCTTCTCAAGATGACGGGAACGGTAATGACCATGGGATTGATTTAGCAAAAATTGACGGGGTTATTGCCGCTTACAAAAGAGGACTCGGAGGCGCATGGGATAATAGCATTATTCTTACTATCACTGAGTTTGGAAGGACGGTTGCTGTCAACGGTACAAGGGGAACAGATCATGGGTACGGCTCTGCTGGAATAATTGCAGGCGGCGCAATCTCTAAATCAAGAGTTATATCTGACTGGCCGGGTCTTGCAAAAAATGAGCAGTATGAGCAGAGGGATTTAATGTCAACAATTGATTACCGATCGGTGTGTGCCGCCTGTATTGAAAAATCTTTAGGGCTGGATCACGACCTCATTGCAAGCAAGGTATTCTTTGAACCAAAACTGCCAAGAGTTTTTGACTACCTCTTTTCGTGATTCCCAAAGAAATTTAAAGAATCTTATATTCATTTAACTAAATGACAATAATCAAAATCCTTACTAGTTTTCTAATACTCAGCTGCATTATTGGTAATGTCAATGCTGGGTATCTTGATGACTGGCCAGATGAGGCATTGTGTGGATGGCTTGATAGTGCTTCTCCACCTGAATATATTATTGAGGAAGCCAATAAAAGAGGTATCAGCTGTCCAGGAGAAGTTGCATCAAAACATTTAATTGAAAATGTGCAGACAAGTTCACCACCTAGCATTGAAATTTATGACATTATATTTAGTGATGAGATTTTGCAAGAGCTTCTGGAAATATCTCCAGAAGAGAAGGCTTCAGACTTTACTAGAAACTTTAAAAATTATCGCTTAGCCTTTATTCAAGATGAAATAATTTGTGGCTTTAACCTTAAGCGAGTTGTCTATGAGAACAAAGCCGAAGGAGAGATTGAAAGTTGGGATATGGCCTATGGCTCAATAACTTTTAGGGGGCTACTTACTGACTTTAAAGGCGCCTGGTCAAAGAGTATGGGAGGACTCTCAAGTGATTCCAGATATTTTAACGATGAAATCAATATAAAGCTTACAAAAGACGGTCATCTTGTAGGAAAGATGGCTTACTTTACTCACACCATCGGTAGCGATGAAGCTCCAAGAAGGCCTTTGTTTATAGAACTTAGAAAGCACCCAAAAACAAAACCATTAAATTATAAAAATATTAATCTTGATAATTCTGCTGAATTCTGGATTGATGTTGAAGATTGGGCTGGGGGCATCATGTATGTCTTTAACTGTAAAGACAATGAAGAGCTTCAAAAAAATAAGTCCGCCAAAGAAAAAGCTGAAAAACTATATAAAGATTCTCTGGCCAAAAATAAAATGGAGCTAAAACTTATTGGCAAGATATATGAATCAAAAGTTGCAGGGCCAGATATAGTCTTTTCAATCAACTATTTAGATGGAGTCTTTGAAGCAAAGTCTACTCCCAAGGACTCTAAAAAACTTCATGATGATGAACTTCACAAAGCGCATATAAATGGAATAATCAACACTAGTTCATTAGATCAAAGTATTGGGCTTAAAACACTCGTATCAATGCGTGAAAATGATAATCAATTAACCCTAGTGGTTAGCGTAGCTGAAGATGAGGATGTGCAAATGGATCCATTAAAAGAATTTGCAAAGCCTGCCATTGAATATTGCGGCAAACTTCCAGGTTTTTGGTGGGACAAATTATCCTTTGTCGTCTCGACTACTGATATTGAAATCGCTAAAACACAAAAATGTTACTTTGATTTTTTTAACAACAGAACCAACTCAGAAGCCAAAAATTTATATAGAGCAATCCTTTCTGCCTCTCCAAGTATTACCTCTTACCTTGAATCAAATGTTGATCGATAGCTAAATAGATAGCATATCTGTTCATTAATATTTACACCTTCATTGCATATATACTGACTTTGAACCCTATGGGGGGTTGGGGGAATTTGTGGTTGTGAATTTTAGCCATTAATTGGCGATTGACTCAATCATAAGCTGAAGGATTCATTCCCTCTAAATGAATTAACATTTAAGCTTATAAGCAACCCTAACCTTCTTTGATTCAAGCTTTTCCTTGAAAAAAAGCAATCCCTCAAAAACTGAACTTGCGCCAAGCAACTTTAAGATTGCACTTGAGGTGTTTTTCACCAACAATTCTTTGCTCCACAAGCTCAAAGTCACCATAAAAAATGGGCTCTTCAAAGCCCTGACCCCAGGGAGAAGCGCTTCGAAGCAGCTCTGCGTTCTTAAGCGTTATCTCAGAAGCCTCAAGCTCGCCATCAGTCATCAGCTCGATAATTGGTTTCTTACCCTCGAGATGTTTTTTAATCGCCTCAGAAAAGGCCTCACTAAACTTTCAAAGTTCTCTGGCGAAAGCGCCAAACCGGCGGCCATCGCGTGCCCCCCAAACTTATCAATCAGTCCTGGATTATCGCGATCAACCAGGTCAAGCAAATCTTTGATGTGTACGTCAGGTATTGAGCGGATTGAGCCCTTTAGTACGCTGCCTGATTTTGCAAATACGGCGCACGGGCACTGATACGTTTCTTTGAGCTTCCCGCAACGATGCCGACAATGCCCTCATGCCATGTCTCGTCATAGAGAACGATTGCAAACTGACTCTCATCGATGGTCTGACCTTCAACAATGGCTAGCGCCTCATCCTGCATTCGGGTCTGCTCCTCACGCCTTTTAATATTAAACTCTTCAAGCGTTTGGGCGTACCTTCTGGCATCATTCATATCCTCTGATAAGAGGCATCGGATTCCCTGTGATATGTCACTTAAGCGCCCTGCTGCATTAATTCGTGGAGCGACTGTAAATCCGAGGTCTGAAGCCTGCAAGCGTTTCAATAGGACGCTTGGTTAACTCAAGTATCGCTAGAATGCCTTTTGAGCAGAGTTTTTGGCGAATGCGTTTAATTCCCTCATTCACTAGAATTCGATTGTTTTGATCCAGTTTTACGACGTCTGCAACGGTTCCAAGAGCAACAAGATCAAGAAGCTCACGAAGATCTGGAACTTGGATGTTGTGCGCTTCAAAATAACCCTTAGCAACCAGGTGAGTCTTAAGCGCTGAAAACAAATAAAAACAAACGCCAACGCCCGCTAAGTTTTTAGAAGGGAAGTCGCAGCCCCTTAAATTCGGGTTAATGATTGAGTTGGCCTCAGGAAGAACTTTAGGGGGAAGGTGGTGATCGGTAATGATGACATCAATATCAAATGACCTTGCGAGCGCCGCGCCCTCGTTACTGGATATGCCGTTGTCAACAGTAATAATTAGATTTGGGTCTTTGTCAGTCTTTGCCTCCTGAACAATCTCTGGGCTTAAACCGTATCCATGCTTAAAGCGGTTCGGAACTAAAAAGTCAACATGCTTTGCTCCCATTAAGCGCAGAGCCTTAATTGCTACGGCGCTTGCTGTTGCGCCGTCGGCATCAAAATCTCCAACGATGAGTATACGGCTGGTCTTCAAGAATGCATTTCTCAAGAAGATCGAGAGCAATATTTAACTGATCAAAGCTCGGCTTAAGGAGTCCTGGAAGCGCCATTGAAAGCTGTGACTCAGAGACAGACCTAGCAGCATAGACCCTCTTAAGAATTAGAGGTATGTCGTCAGAGTACGACTCAAACAGTTCGTTATCGAGCTCTCTAGTCAGCACTTCTTACAAGTCTTACAAAAGTATCGATCGTTTTATCTCGAGCTGTTGAGCCGCCAAAAAAGAAGGGGATCTCATAAGCAAGCGATGGATTGTCTTTTAACGAGGTTGAGGTCCAGTAAGTATCTATCTGAGTGTTTGGGAAAAAATCAGTATTTATGAGCGCATCACTATCGCCATAATAATCAACGATCGAGTTTAATTCATTTCTGGTTGGCAGGCGCCAATCAGTAAAGCTACAAAGCTCGCGCTTATTAATATCCTCGATAAAAGATTTTGTATTGCAGTTTTTACCCCAATAACAATTCTTAGTAAAGGTCCCGCTATCTCTTCCGCTCTGCCCATCAAACCAAGTGTAGGTATTAAGTGCGTATTGCAATCCCTCGTCTGCACTTTTAACTTCCCAGACTAGGGAGTTCTTTATCTATCAAGCACGCATGACCACTCTGAGCTGTCAGACTTTAAGGTTTCACCTTCATCAGACATCTTCTGAGCTCTGCACTTACAGAAATGCTGGTGAGCAAAAGTAATGAAAGTAGAAGGCTTCTTCATGAAAAAGTAGTTTGTATAAAACGTAAGTTAATATTCTACCAGTTAAGATCATTACCCAAAGATAATCCCCCTAAGCAGTTGATTTCCTCTCAAACAAAAGAAGTATAACGCCCAGGAAAATAAAGCTATCCGCTAGATTAAAGACCGGCCAGTAGTAGCCATTAACGTGCACATCAATAAAGTCAACAACAAAACCGAACTGGGCTCTGTCGATTAGGTTTCCAACGGCGCCAGATAGCAAAAGGAACTGACCAAATAATTTTTGCAGATGAAGAGATGAGGTTCTTTGAATCCAAAAAATGACCCAAATAGAAACTAAAACAGATACCGACAGCAGAAAGGTTTTTTGGATAATTCCGCCATCAGCCATAATACTAAAAGCGGCGCCTGTATTTTGAAGATACGTCCAGCTAAGATATGAGTTAACGGCAACTGACTGCCCTAAATCATAAGAGGACATGAAAATTTGTTTTGAAACCTGATCAAGCGATACCAATACTAGAAATAAGAGGTAGTAAAGTTTGTGCTTCATTAGTAATAACATAAAAAAATTAGATTTATTAAAAAGTTTACTTTAAATCTTGACCAGCAATGGCTAAGTAAACATCACCACTGTAATCAATGTGTTTATAATTTATCAGTAATTGTATTATAAATATTGCGGAGATTTTATGGGGTTTTTAACAGGTAAAAAAGCACTAATCATTGGCGTTGCATCTAATCGCTCAATTGCATGGGGTATTGCTGAATCTATGGCGGCAAATGGCTGCGAAGTTGCCTTTACCTATCAAACTGACAAACTCAAAAGTCGCGTCGAAAAATGCGCTGAGATCTGTAACTCCTCAATTGTCATTCCCTGTGACGTCTCTAGTGATGAACAAATTAATGAGACCTTTGCTGAACTTAAGAAGTCTTGGGCTAATTTTGACATCATCGTTCACTCAGTTGCGTTTGCAGATAGAGCAGAGCTAGATGGTAATTATGTTGAAGTGACAACGCGTGAAGGCTTCCTTAAAGCTCATGAAATCTCATCATACAGCTTTACGGCTATTGCAAAAGCGCGCACTCCCAATGCTTAATGAAAATGGCGCCTTATTAACACTTAGCTATTTAGGTGCTCTTAGGGCAATTCCAAACTATAACGTCATGGGCGTTGCAAAGGCATCACTTGAAGCTAACGTTAGGTACATGGCTGCGGCCTTGGGGGTGAGAAAGGTATTCGGGTTAATGCAGTATCTGCTGGCGCGATAAAAACGCTTGCTGCAAGCGGCATTAAAGGTTTTGGTAAGCTGCTTGATCACGCGGCTGAAAGCTCTGCCCTTAAAAGAAATGTAAGTATTCAAGAGGTTGGAAATGCTGCTGCATTTTTATGTTCAGACCTAGCATCTGGAATCACAGGTGAAGTCACCTATGTTGACGCAGGTTACAACTTTTACGAAAAAGGGCCTGACCTTTAAAGGATCAAGCTTTAATTGATAGAGATAATTTAAAGAAGATCAGAAAATATTCTTATCTCAGCGTTCTCTCTTAGCTGCTCAATCAAAGATGACAAACATTTCACTGTTTTCTTGACTAAGGTAAAGTTCTGCAACTCCGCTATCTGCAACTTCCTCTGGAAGTCTAACACCACTTACATCAATAACTAAAGAAGTTAAATTATTAACATTTCGAGCACTATAAGTGTGCTCTGAATCAATAGGTTTAGGTATTGAAAAAGCGAAACTTGTTACGTTAAAAGGCAGCTCTGTAGCTCTTGAAATCCAGCCCTCGTTATTCCACTCTAGCCCATTATCAGTTAATAGCTTATTAGTCATCAACTCGTCACCACTCACTAGCGCAGTGGCAATTGAAAGTGATAAATTTTCAATCAATATTTTTGCAGCAATGTTATTTAAAATCAATGCAACTTGATCCTCAACCTCATCTAATTCTTTTTCGCGCTCAGGCTGCAAAGATGAAAGAGCAAGAACGACAAACTTTTCAGCGCTAAGCTCAATTACCTCTGAATTCTCGCCCTCATCAATAACTGCCTCACTAAACGCAGCAGATACAAACGCATCATCGTACGCCTGACTTCCATTTGCAAAGTAGTCACTTGTTTGAAGTTTTAGGCCAAACTGATCAGCAACCATATCAAGAGACTCTTCATAAGCTAGGCTTGTAAATTCTTCCAATAAATCAAACAACATTTTTTTACTAACATTGTTCTTATTAAGAGCGACTAACTGCTCGGTAACAGCGTCAAAAGACTGGACTGTTTCGGCCTCAATATCAGTAAGCTTAATAATATGGAAAAAACCATAGTCCGTAGCGACAACCTCACTGACATCGCCTATATTCATAGAAAATGCAGCCTCATCAAACTCAGCGCCTATTAGGCCTTTCTCATTAAATCCAAGATCACCGCCCTTCTCATTAGAAGAGGTGTCTACTGAATTAGCAGCTGCAAGTTCATCAAAATTAGCACCCTGATTAATTTGATCTAAGTAGCTCATTCGCAAGATCTTCACTCTCAACAAGTATATGTTGGGTGCGCCTTCTTTCTGGATTCGTATAAAGCTCAGCATTATCATCATAAAGACTTTGGAGAGTCTCCTCGTCTGGAGTTGCAGGCTCCTCCATATCTCCTAATGAAAGCTCCACAAAATCAACTTTGACTTTTTGGCCTTCAATAAAGTTTGATCTATTTTCATTGAAATAGTCTGAAATTTCACTTTTTGAAACAGAAACCTGACTCTCAAAATCTGAAGTATTAAGAGCAATATATGAAACCTCTCTCTCCTGAGATGCAAGATCATCAAGCTGCTTAATTTGAGTTGTTGAAATAAACGCAGAGCCGCTCAGATTACGCTTAATTTGGTCACGCGTTAGTGCCTTTGATTGAGCAATTTCATAGCCAGCTGGTGAATAACTATTTAGTCTTAAAAGCTGACTATAACGGTCTTCAGAAAACTTACCATCAACAATAAATGCTTGGTTCATCTCAATAACAGAGCGAACCTCATCATCTAGAGTCACAATACCTAAAGAATTCGCAAAATTCTCAATGAGTTTTTCGTTAATCATTGAATCAAGAAGTGTCTGCTTGATCGCATTATCAATCTCTTGCGAATACGCAGCACCAAGCTGCTGCTGTAAGTTTCTTTGCTGTGTATTTAATTCTTGATAATAAACGTTTACGTCAATATCTTCACCATCAACTGTTGCAATCGAAGTATTTGCAGAGCTACTTACATAGTCCTGTATGCCAAATAACGCAAATGGAACTGTTATAAGACCTACTACGAGATACGCGACCCAACCTTTAGATTTATTTCTTATTGCACTTAACATAATTATTTTATCTACCAATAGTGTTGAGACATAACGCCATCAAACATTTAAACTTAAACTCAAAAATACAAATTGAGCTCCCTTTAAAGAGTTAATAGTTAACCCTTAATTATTAATTTACTAGCTAGGAGGATCTTACAATATTACCCATCTCACTAAACTTGTTCAGATGCATTATACAAGGCTAGGCTCTTTATCTATAAAAGATTTAATCCTTTATCAATTTCAGTATTTTTGAGCTAAAGTATCTAAAAGATCATTAATATCTTTCACCTCAGAATTCCACGCAGTTACAAACCGAACCGCTTTACCATCAAGCTCCTCTTCATTAATATCGTAACCAGCACTATTTAAATAATCTATAACATCACGCGGAAGATGAACAAAAACCTCATTGGACTGTGTTGGATATGCCAGCTTAATATTTGCAAATGAATCCAAACCCTCACTCAGAATTTTTGCCATTGCGTTGGCATGGCGAGCATTTCTAAGCCATACGTCATCGGTTAAGTAAGCCTCGAGCTGTGAAGAGATAAAACGCATCTTTGAAAGCAGCTGACCTGACCTCTTATGAAGAAATGGAAAATTACCAACCATCTCAGGTTTAAAAAATATAACCGCTTCAGCTGCAAGGCAGCCATTTTTTGTGCCGCCTAATGTAAGAACATCCACTCCAGATTTCCAGGTCATCTCTGCAGGGCTTACGTCAAGAGAGACCAGAGCATTTGCAAATCGAGCGCCGTCCATATGTACGCTCATTTTATTGTCATGGGCTATTTTAGAAATAGCTTTTATTTCATCCAGTTGATAAACAGTGCCCGTTTCACAGGACATAGTAACGCTAACCACTGATGGCTGCGTAACATGGACATTACCAGACCCTCTTATAGTTTCAGCGAGATCAACGGCATCAATTCTTCCATTACTACTGCGCATAGGAATTAACTTAGCGCCGCCCGTAAAAAGTTCAGGCGCGCCGCACTCATCCGTATTAATATGAGATAGCTCATGGCAATAAATTTTTCCAAAGACTGGCGCAAGAGCAGAGAGCGCTAAAGCATTTGAGGCGGTTCCGGTCACCGCAAGAAAAACCTCTACCTCAGTTTCAAAAATCTCTGACAATCTATTTTTTAATGCTAGAGACCATTCATCATCGCCATAAGATCCAGCAATTCCTGAATTAGCAGCTATGACGGCGTCCATGACCTCAGGGCAAGCACTCGTTACGTTATCGGATGCAAATAATGCATTCATTCAAAACTCCTTAAAGTGTAATTCATAAAAATGTTTTTTATTACTTGAGATGAATAAGTCCTAGACAGGCACTGCAACGATACCAAGAAAATCACCATTAACAACATGTCCTGGAAAATGACGGCCCGTATATATGCCATCAATTCCAGCAAAATACTCAACAGGCTCTGTTCCTGTTCGCTCTATATTATGGACTTTAGCAACAAGCTGACCTTTCTTTACTTTATCACCAAGATCAACGCAGTGCTCAACCAGTCCCGTTGTTTCACTAAAAACATAACAGCGCTCATCAGGCATATCTAAATTCAGCGTTTCATCGACTTCCATCTCACCTTTAGTAATGCCGGCATGACGAAGAATATTTCGAATTCCTTTTTTAGCAATACCGACAGTATAGGCAGAGGTCGTTCCGCCACCAGCAAGTTCGGTACTAATAAAAACTTTACCCATATTTTCAGCTGCAGTGTCGTACATATTAACCGCATCTATCTCTAAAAGCATTACAGAGTGTGGCGCATTAAAAGCCTTCATAGCTGCGATGCATTTAGCCTGCTGCTCTTTGTCCTCCAATACATGAGCACAACAAAAAGGCAGAAAATCAAGCGTCTTTCCGCCAGAATGAAAATCTAGAACAAAATCAGCAAGCGGAAGAAGGTTGCGATTAAAGTAGTCCGCAATTTTCTCAGTAAAAGTGCCCTCAGGATCTCCAGGAAAAACTCGGTTCATATTGCCGCCATCAATTGGGGATGTCCTCTTGCCTGCTTGAAAAGCAGGATAGTTCATTCCAGGAACAATGATGACGCGCCCAGAAATATCTTCAGCTTTGATTTGACTCGCCAAATCAAACAGAGCTATTGGACCTTCGTATTCATCGCCATGATTTGCGCCAGTAAAAAGAATGGTTGGACCCTGGCCATTTTTTGCAACAGTTATAGGTATTACAATTGACCCCCAAGCAGAATCGTCATGAGAATGCGGAAGCTTTAGAAAGCCATGCTGAACGCCATCTTTTTCAAAGTCAACGGTTGAACTTATTGGACTATCTTTCATGTCTAATTAAGATGTAAAAATAATATAGCGTCATTGTACTAGAGCGCTTTAATATTATCAATCTTGCGTGGCGGTTAGCCAGTGGACAAAAAAATCCACTGGCAAGTTTTTAAAACTCCTCTACTTAGTTACAAACTCTGGGTACGCCTCTAAGCCGCACTCAGAAATATCAGCGCCCTCATCTTCATCTTCTTTACTAATACGAATTCCAATAATAGACTTAAGAACATACCAAAGAATTCCAGAGGAGATAAATACCCAGGCAAAAATGGTTAGTGCTCCAATCAACTGTCCAGAAAATGTCGCATCATTATTAGTAAGTGGAACTACTAATAGACCAAACAACCCAACAACTCCATGAACTGAAATTGCACCAACTGGATCATCAATTCTGAGTTTTCGATCAAACCAGACAATTGACAAGACGACTATTACTCCACCACCAGCTCCAATGAGTGTTGCCACTAAAACGCTTGGCGTATCTGGACCAGCAGTAATTGCTACAAGCCCTGCCAAAGCTCCATTTAGTGTCATTGTTAAGTCTGCCTTACCAAACCAAACTTTAGCAAAAAGAAGCGCTGCAATTACTCCGCCAGCTGCTGCTGCATTAGTATTAACAAATACCATTGCAACTGCATCTGCACTCTCTTTACTAGCCATTGCTAATACCGAGCCACCATTAAAGCCAAACCAACCCATCCATAAAATAAATGTTCCAAGAGTTGCTAAAGGTAGGTTTGCACCTAAAATTGGCATTGATTTTCCGTCTTTGTCATACTTACCTTTTCTCGCCCCAAGCAATAGAACGCCTGCAAGTGCTGCTGAAGCGCCTGCCATATGTACAATTCCAGAACCGGCAAAGTCGTAAAATCCAAAGTCACTTAATGAATATAGACCGAAAACGCTTGCTCCGCCCCATGTCCATGAACCTTCTAATGGATAGATGACTGTTGTAAAAATTACTGCAAAAGCAAAGAAAGCAAACAGCTTCATTCTCTCTGCCACTGCTCCAGAGACGATTGACATTGAGGTTGCAACAAACACTACTTGAAAGTAAAAATCTGCTGCGTTTGAGTAGGACTCACCTTGCCCGCTAATCCCTGATAAGAATGCATCACCGCCATACATTACGTCATAGCCATAAACCATGTACATCGTACATGCAATAGCAAATAAACCAATATTCTTAGTTAAGATCTCTGCTGTATTTTTACTCCTAACCAGGCCAGCCTCAAGCATTGAGAAACCCGCAGCCATCCACATGACTAGAGCACCCATTACTAAAAAATAAAAAGTATCCATAGCATATTGTAATTCTAATATTTGATTTTCCATAGCTACCTCCCCCTATACCGCTTCAGGACCAGTTTCGCCCGTACGGATACGGATGACCTGCTCTAGACTTGATACAAAAATTTTACCGTCGCCAATCTTCCCACCATTGATCTTGCATGCTTTAATGATGGTCTCAATGACCTGCTCGAGCTGCTCATCAGTGATGGCAATCTCTAGTTTTACTTTGGGTAAAAATTCAACCACAAACTCTGCTCCTCGATAGAGCTCAGTGTGCCCTTTTTGTCTACCAAAACCTTTAACTTCAGTTGCAGTAATTCCAGTTACTTCTATCTCAGAAAGAGCTTCTCTTACGTCACTTAATCGCTTTGGCTGAATAATCGCTGTTACCATTTTCATATTAATACTCCATATAATAAAATCAAAAAAGCCCACTTCCTTAAAAAAAGAAAGTGGGCTTCTATACCAGTTCAACTCAACTTTAAGCTGACGAAAAAAAACGCTTACCTAGGAATAAACCCAAATAAACGTCATTGTTCTTGCTTAACAACCAACTTTGGATGTTAACTACTAACTATTTTAACAGTTTCATTACGTGATATTCTTTTATATTTCAAAACCTGGAAAGCAATTTATTGTGTTGTTGCTTTTCTACTAACCTTTTGTTCTCGATGAAAAGTATAAATGCCTGTACTGACTATAATAAGGGTTCCAACTAAAGTCGGTTGGTCAGGCCAATCGCCAAACATCAAAATACCCAACCCAATCGCTCCAAGCATAGAGGTATACCGAAAAGGAGAAACGAAGCCAATGTCGCCAATTCGCATAGCCATGACACTCAATAAAGTAGCGATCAAAATGGCAACAGCCGCACCAAGAATGAGCAACCATGACACTGCGCTAACAGTATCCCACTCTGAACCAATCATCATAATTCCAGCAAACAAGGCACTGCCAACAGCCGTTGATAGAACCACGGTGATGGTCGGGACTTCGCTTGTTAGTTTACGGGTGGAAATTTCTCTTACAGTAAGAAAAATAATCGCCATAAAAGCTGAAAGCGAATAAATATTAAAACCTTCCAGACCGGGCCGGACAACAATTAGAACACCAACAAAGCCAACAAGTATGGCACTCCAGCGTCGCCACCCAACAGGTTCTGCAAGGAAAAGTGCGGCAGCCATTGTTATAGCAAGCGGTAAAGCCTGTAAAATTGCGGTGACATTGGCTAACGGCATATGCTTGAGGGCTGTCAGGAAAGTGATTGTTATAAAAATCTCAGCACCCACACGCACCAATATGAGACGCTTATCCTGTTTTGAAAGATTGCGTATCGCCACTTTGGTGATCCACACCATGATCAAAATTGGTGGAACAGTAATTATACTTCGTAGAAATACTGCCTGAAATAAAGCAATCTCAGAAAATAGAAGTTTCATAAAAGCATCATTGATAACATATGCAGATACACAGGCCGTCATCAGAGCAGCGCCTTTCATATTGCTGTTAAGGCGCATCAATAACTCCAAATTCTAGCAAACTATCCCCAAGTCTTATATCTACAACTTGGAAATTTGCAAAATGGTCTGCAAAAACTGCAGGAGAATTAAGAAAGAATAGTGAGAGTAGAAGTAGGAGTGTTTTTTTCATAATTTATTGAAATAATTGATTTAATGAGAGCTAATTATTTCAATAAATTTTGATCAAGTTCTTTTAAGTATTTTAAAAATACGCGGAGTTTTTCAGGCATCCACTCTCTACTTGCATAGACCGCATAAACCGAGACTGGCTCAATTTTCCAGTCTGAAAAAATCTCCACAAGTTCTTTATTTTTTACTGCGTTAGATGCGCTATTTTTTGGTAAAAAACAAATACCAATACCGGCAATAGCAGCCTCCTTAATAACCTGTCCATCGTTTACTTTAAACCGATTATTTTTATTGGGAATTGTGTGTGAAATACCATTCTTTGAAACTGTTATTTTAGGTCTTCCAGGCACATTAAGATCAAGCATATTTGCGTGATCAATTTGATCGAAATTATGAATTATTCCATTCTCTTTTATAAAGGATGGGGAGCAATAAAGTCCAATATCTCCAGTAAAAATTTTTATTGCAATTAAAGATGAGTCTTGTAAAGGTCCAATTGCCAATCTCAATGCTACATCAATGTTATCTTTATAAAAGTCAGTGGTTCGATTTTCAATAACCAATTCAACACTAATCTTTGAGTGTGTATCCATAAATGGTTTTATTGCTGACTCGATTAATGTTTGAGAAAAAGTATTTGTAGCTGAAATTCGAAGAGCGCCTGACACCTCAACCCCCAAAGACGATGAAAATCTATCAGCCTCCTCTGCTATTTCAACTACCTGCTTGCAATATTCATAGTATTTTGCACCAGACTCAGTCAGTGTAATCGTTCGAGTGCTTCTATTTAATAACCGAACACCTAGATGACTTTCTAACTGTGAGAGTTTTGTGCTGATAGTGGATTTATCCATACCTAGATGACTGCGCAGCTTTAGTGAAGCTTTTATGCTCCACTATTCTTGCAAAAATTAGTAGTTTATTTAAATCCATAGCCTATTTTATTGTTTACATATAAAAACATTGTTTTAATATTTTACTATATTGTTTATTTATTAGAAACAATAAATAATAAGTAAATAAAGAATTGACACGATTAGATGCTATTTATGCGCGCAGGCATCTTCTTTAGTTAGTCCGCCAGAACTGATAATCACAATCTGGTTTTTATAACATTAAAGGAAAAAATGATGGATAACGTTAAAAAAGAAAATGGTACGTGTGGATGCGGTAGATCACCAACTGGAGATTGTATTGGTTGGCATGAGCTAACGCCAGAGCAATATGAGGCAAAAACTGATGCTGACAAAGAGGCGATGTTTGGTGACTCAAAGTAAGTAAATATAGCGTAGCCCTCTTTTGAGGGCTATTAATAAAAAATTAGGGGATATATGAAAGTAATATCAAACTTTGAAGTGACTAAGGGTTACGAGATCTGGAAGAAAGCATTCGAATCTAATGAGGCTACGAGACAAAAAAATAACGTTAAAGTTTTAGCCTATGGTCATGAAAAGGGCAACGAAAGTAATGTATATACAGTTGTCGAAATGAATTCAATCGAGGATAAGCAATTAAAAGAGCCTAATATGATTGAAAGTAGAAAGAATGCTGGCGTTAATCACGCTTCGTTAAAAATCACATCACTGGTTGAATAAAGGCACTAATCAAAAATAACACGGCTCTCTTTTTAGAGAGTTTTTTCTATAAATCATAGGAGTAAATTATGAATAAATTAAATAAATATTTAATACCGCTTGTAAAAATTCTTTTGTCGCTGGCCTTTTTAAGTGCAGGCGCGTTTAAAATTATGGGCGATGCGCAAATGGTTGGTATGTATGAGATGATCGGGTGGGGTCAATGGTTCAGGTATGTAACAGGTTTAATCGAAGTTACTGCAGTTGTATTGATATGGCTACCAAATAAACAAGTTTTTGGAGCGGCACTTCTTGTATGCACCATGATAGGAGGTTTCATTACTCACATTGCGTTAAGCATGCCTGGAGCATTTGCGCCTGTCGTGCTTGGGGTTTTAGCTGCCTATATTCTTTATTTTTATAGAGATCAGTTAGGCGCCTCTATAAAGAGTTAATTTAATTTTTTTATTAGCCTTCCTTATTTATTAAGGAAGGTTATTGCTGCCTAAATCAGCACAAACCAAATTATCGTCACTAAAGCCTAGACCTTTTAGATGGGTTATTTATTCGCCCATTCACAAAGATTTGTAAGTACTGGAATACCCGACTTTCCATAAGAGGTTAATGAGTACTCTACTTTTGGAGGGATAACCTCATAAACCTTACGATTAACAAGATTGTCTTCTGCCATCTCCTTCAATTGCTTAGAAAGCATTTGCTGAGTAATACCCCCAATTGATCTTTGAAGTTCACCAAAACGCATTTTTTTTTGTGATAAATGCCATAGAATACAAAGCTTCCATTTGCCACCAATTAACTTGATAGCAACGGTTGTAGGAGATTCATTATTTATATTTTTACTCATATCAGTATGATTTTATATAGTAGTATTAAAAATATGTGTACTTGTATATTTGTAATATACCACTAAAATACCTATCTTACAATTTATTCAACACATAAGGGTATAAAAAATGAAATCACTAATGATGACAAAATATGGCGATGCAGGCACAAGCTTAAAGGTGCAAGAAGTTCCTATTCCTAATTTTGGTAAAAATCAAATACTTATTAAAACTCATTCTGCGAGCTTTAATCCAATTGATTATAAGATTCTTAGAGGTGACTTTAAGGCTATGGGAAAGATACAATTTCCTAAGGGCATTGGAAGAGATGTCAGCGGTATTGTTGAAAAAGTCGGGAAAAATGTAAAAAACTTCAAAGCTGGAGATAAAGTATATTCAAGAATAGCAGAGGACTTTGTTGGAACTATGGCAGAGTATGTGATTTCAAATGACAACGACGCTGCCCTCATTCCTTCAAATCTTAGCTTTGATGAATCCGCCAGTATACCTTTGGCTGGTCTTACCTCATATCAGGCGCTTGTAGATGTGGCAAAACTATCCTCTGGAGAAAATATTTTAATACACGCTGGATCTGGAGGAGTTGGCACTATTGCCATTCAACTTGCAAAACATCTAGGGGCAAATGTGACCTCTACCACAAGCACTAAAAATGTTAAATTGGTGAAGGATTTAGGCGCAGATAAGGTTATCGATTACACCAAACACAACTACCTTGATGAAGGTGCTAAGTTTGATGTTGTGTTTGATACTTTAGGAGGCGAACACACACTTAATGCATTTAAAGTTTTAAAAGATGGTGGTCGGGTAGTATCTATATCAGGAGCTCTTGATAGCATTACTGCAAAACAGTTTGGCCTAAACAAGTTTGTACGTTTAATTTTAGCTTTCCAAGCTAGAAAAGTTACCAAGGCGGCTGCAAAAATGAACGCAATGTATCGGTTTCTATTCATGTCATCGAGTGGCACTCAGCTGAAAAAGATAGCACAATTATATGAGTCTGGCTCAATCAAGCCAGTGATAGACAAAACGTATGATTTTAAGAGTAGCATCCAAGCGCTTGAGTATCTATCAACAGGCCGCGCCAAAGGGAAAGTTATTGTGAAGATAGTAGAATAAGTTTAAGCCCAGTTAAAATCGAATTTCCCTCTAACTTATAGCTAGGGGGAAATTTGTTAATGCTAGAAATAATAATTAGCTATGCCGTATGTATAAAGCCCAGTAAAGATTATATTAATCCATTTCAGTTGTTTTTCAGTATGAAGCCAAGCACAGTAAACCCAGATTAAGCAAAAAGGAAGTCCAATAAACATTGTGTAAGGATACAAGTCATTGATAATTGCAATTGTACTGAGGATGCCTAGGAATAATGCTAGCCACTTCAACTGTTGTTCATATTTAGCAAATCGCATCACTCAAGTCTTTCCTAGAAAAAAATAGGATTATATGCCAACTTGGACTAAATTTAAAATTTAGTTTAATTTTTGAGAAATAAGTTATTGTTGATTACTCAGATTAATGTCCTCTGATAGTGTCTAAAAATTAAAAATTTGAGATTGTTATAGCGTATATTTGTCTTAAGTCAGATTGAGCGCTGACATTAACTATTCTCATTAATAGGTAAGAATATGAACAAAATAATTAATCCAAAGAATCACAAAAATCTATATTTTGCTATAGGATTTACTTTAGTATTTATCTTGTACATATCATTTGTTTGGGTGCCTCTAAGTAGCTGCTTCAGCATAGATATTGGGATAAAATCACTTGGTCTTGCTAATTATAATATAGAGATGGTTCAAGGTTTTTTTCAGGCAAGGGACCAGGCTCAACTTTTTTGCTATAGCCAATTCCTTAAGTTTTGGGACGTAATTTTTGCCGTTGTTAGTACTGCGATGTTTGGCTCTTGGATTGTGTATTTCTTTAAAAGCAAGCGTCTATTATTAGTAGCTCCTACTGTCCTTGGTATGATCGCCGATTGGTCTGAGAATTTTCTTGAATTATTGATGTTAAAAACTTATTCAATTTCAGGCGCAATATCTGAAACATTGGTTTCATTGGGCTCCGGACTCAACATATTTAAATTGACAATGTCAGGCCTGACTTGGTTGATCATCCTTGTTGGAATAATACTTGCCTTAAAAACTTTCCTAACCAAGCCTAAACTAACTTAATAAACCAGTTCAGACAAACGAATGAGAAGCTTACTTTCACTTGGATGAATAAGCGTTTAAAGATTATTTAACATTAAATTTAAATACAATCTCTCTATCAAATGCTCCCTCATCTAGAGGAAGTGGAAGAGGCGATGATTTGAAGACTGCTCTTCTGATGGACGCCCCAAATGCTTGTGCATTGCTTTTTGACATTGCAGGTAAAGCACACCCTAGAATTTTTACGCTCTCTACAGCGCCATTCTCAGCTTGATTAATTAGCACATCACAACTCCAACTGTCTTCTGCACCTTCATAGCGCCAAAATTGTTTAATATTTGCTTCAACACTCTTAATGTAGGGTGACTTTAAAGTACTCATTTGAGATGAGCTTTGTTCTACTTCAGAATCTTTATTAAGCCCGTTCCTTTGTCTTTCAAACTCTTCATTTCTTTTTGTTAACGCCTCAATACGAATTGCTTGTTCTTCAGGATTTAGCTTTGACATTTGACATATGAAATTTAATAAGATTTCATAACCAGTGTTTGGCTCATAGTATTCCCAAGAACTAACCATATTATTTTCAATACCTTCACCCTCTCCCATAGGCATTGAAAAATTAACTCGTTTATTAACTTTAAACCCCTTTAAATTACAATCACCCTGAGCATTAGATTTGGCACTCCCATCAGTCCATGAATCCATATAAAGCCAATAAATGAAGCCTTCTCGCTCTTCCAGTGTTTCAAAGTCGATATATAAAGAGGAATTATTACCTGGCAGTACAGTTGTCCACTCACCATAAGCGCTGAATGAGAGTATTAGAGAAGACAATAATAAGAGTAGTTTATTTTTCATAGTGATTATTCTAAATGGAACATACAAAGGATAGATGAAGATTAGGAGTTATTTAGATAAAGATTTTACTGAAACAAATCTGAATAAAGTCTCTCTGATATATGAGGTAGGATTAATTTTGAGCTATAATTAAATTTCTTTAAAAATAAAAGGAGAAGTTTTATGGCGAACTTAGTTAGAAAATCTTTTGATACTCCTGATGATTTAATATCACCAGACAAGACTCGTGCAGAAGTGCTTGAATTTGGAACAGTAAAAGCTATTAGAGTAACAGCTCAACCAGGATGGATGTGGTCGGAGTGTATTAAACCTCATGTTGGAGGTGATAGTTGCCAAGCAGGTCATTTAGGTGCTTGTATTCAGGGAAGTATGCGTGTTACTCATGATGATGGCACCGAGATGATTGTTAATGCGGGTGATGCGTATTCTATTGCTCCAGGCCATGATGGTGAAGTCATTAGTGACGAGCCTTTTATTGGCTATGAGTTCAATAACCAAGGTAAGTCATTCGCAGTATGGGATAACAATTAACAGCTATAAAAAGAGCCTATAAATAAGGCCCTATCTTTGGGCCTTATCTTGCTCTGGAGATTGCTTTTTGAGGACTATATAGAAGAAATAGAGCTATAGCAAGGATAAAGGCAACACCTTCTGCGATTGAAAGAGCGGCAATAAAGCGAAAATCAGATAGTAAGCTATAAAAAATTATTAAAAGACCAGTCGGAAGAATCAATCCCCGACTCATTGCTAAAAGCGCAGACTGAAAAGGCAGATGAATAGCAGTTAAGTAACCAGTTATCATCATATTAAAGCCAGCAAAAATAAAAATTGGCCAAACATAAGTCACAAATTCCAAAGCCAATGCCACAGTCTGATCGCTATCCTTCTCATTAACAAATAGATAAATCAAAGGCTCACTTGCTGTAAGCAATATAGTTATAAAAAATAAACTTAATAAGGCAACTATAACGCAAGCAGTTTTAAGAAAGGCTCGAGTGCGCTGTGCATTTTGAGCTCCATAATTTTGAGAAATCATGACCTGACTTGTGTCCTCGATGGCAAAGAACATCATAAAGCCTGTCATCAACATATAATTTACAACAGTAATCGCGGCAACGCCGTCAACTCCAGCCCTCTGAATAAGCATCCAGTTAAAAATAAAGGCAATAATAGCTCCAGAAACTTCATTAATAAATTCAGAGATTCCGTTGTATGCTGCCTGGAATACTTCCATCCAGTTGTTCTGTCGAAAACTAAAACTTAAGGTCCTCTCTGGCATGAAAAAATAAAACAGAATAACTAATAGCGATAGAACTTCTGATATGCCTGTTGCCCACGCTGCGCCAGTTAATCCCCAATCATAAACTGCAATAAATAAATAGTCGAGTGCTATATTAACTACTGCGCCAACTCCAAGCGCAATGGCGGCAAGATTAGGTAAGCCATCCAAACGGATAAAGAAATACAGAGGGATAATAATCAACTGGAAAATGACAAATGGCATGATGATGCGGTAATACTCACTCATCACTGGGAACAGTTCTTTAGTAGCACCGAGACTCGCAAATATCTGCTCTTCAAATACTAGGGTCAGAGTAATAGATGCAATACCATAGAGAGTCATAAAAATTAGTGACTTACTGAAAATTGAAGATGCAGCTGTCTTATTTCCCTCACCAAGATACTTTCCACCTCGAACTGAGCCACCAATCGACATCATCATACTAACGCCGAATAGCAGAGTAATTATTGGAATAATAAGATTAACTGCAGCTAGAGCAGTAATGCCCACATAGTTTCCAATAAAAATGCCATCCACCAATGAGGAAGATGTCATGGCAATTAAGCCCAGAACAGAAGGAATCAGATACCTAACGAACGTAGGGAAAATCTCGCCATTAAGCGCATCATTATCTTTAGTTAGATCAACATTCATTGGAATTCGAATCTATATTTTTAATGAATGCCATTTTCACACAATTTACTCAAAGCAATGAGAGCTTGTAATCTATTTAAAAATGGCGGAGCGGACGGGGGTCGAACCCGCGACCTCCTGCGTGACAGGCAGGCGTTCTAACCAACTGAACTACCGCTCCAATTTTTTGGTGGGCGCTACAAGACTTGAACTTGTGACCCTCGCCTTGTAAGGGCGATGCTCTCCCAACTGAGCTAAGCGCCCAAAAAAAATGCCCGAATCACTTCAGGAATCGGGCATATTATACTGACAAAAATCTATCTAGTTAACAGATTCCTTTAATAATTTGCCTGCTTTAAATGCTGGAGCATTTGAAGCTTTAATTTGAATCGTAGCACCTGTTTGTGGGTTACGGCCACTTCGAGCTGCACGCGCTCTAACTAGAAAACTACCAAAACCTGTAATAGCAACTGAATCGCCTTTTGCTAATGCACCAGTAATAGCGCTAGTTGTTGCATCTAAAGCGCGAGCTGCGTCTGCCTTAGATAAACCTGAGTTGTCAGCAATGGCTGAAACTAAATCTGATTTATTCATTGTTCATAATCCTTATATGTTTATAAATTTAACAAAAACCAAAATATATTATGGCGTTCAAAATGGATTATACATCATTAAACCCCTGTCTCAAGCCATATCTAGCAATAAAATACAAATAAAATATTGCATAATATGCAATTTTCATAAAAATACTTTAACTTTCAACGGATTTCAAGTGAATAGCAAATTTTTCATCCCAAACATTTTGGTCAATTTCACCAATATGCTTATACAGAATAACGCCTTCTTCATTAACTAAGAAAGTCTCAGGTGTTGCATAAACTCCAAGATCCATTCCAATCTTACCAGTTGGATCAAATATAATTTCATCAAAAGGATTGCCCATAATTTCTAAATACTTTGCACCATTTTCCCTGGTGTCTTTGTAGTCAATACCAATCATTTGTAGGTTTGTGTTTTTTGCTATATTCATAATCATTTGATGCTCTTTTCGACAGGTAGTGCACCATGACGCCCAAACATTTACTAAAGTCATATTACTAGCAAGTAGATCTGAAACCTCAATAGTCTCATCTGTGTAAAAATCTTTACCCTGAATGGACTAGGAAACATTTTTCCTAGAAGTGGTGAAGGCAGTTTGCTTGGATTTGAGTTAAGACTCAAAAACAAAAACACTGCAATAATAATAAATACAATTAATGGAATTAGTTTTTTCATTCTTTTGCCTCAATCGATTGTAATGCCGCAGCAACTTCAGGCGGCATATAGTTTTCATCATGCTTAGCCAATACATCTGTTGCTAGAAATGTATATTTGCATCCTTACAAGACCAATTTTTAACGCACTTTGAAGTCAATGATCCACTCGCAACAACCCCCTGCCCCTCTCTAAAAAGATCAGGCAGAATGCCTTCATAGTTTACTTCAATTGATTTATTATTATCTGTCACAACAAAGCTTACCATCATGTCCTCGTCTTTGAACACTATCTTTTTCAACGAGCCCACCCACTCTAAAACTTTTTCCAATTGGCGCCTTCCCATTAGCTACATCAGTTGGCGTATAGAAATATAAAAGATTTTCATTAAACGCTTTGATGCCTAAATAGCCAGCTGAAAACACGCCAAATAAAAGAAGTGCAACAAGAAGCATACGGTTTTGTCTTCGAGTCATTATTTTCTTGAATACTTATTTTGTAGATTGATTAAGGCTTTTTTATGATTCCTATTCGCACTTAAGAACAGAGTAATAACTGTTATCGCAGAAACGCCGTATGCTAGCCACACATAAAATGCATATTTACCATAAGGAAGAAAGGAAAAATACTCTACCATTGTCATGAGACTGCTCCAGTAACTTCTTCTTGAACCCACCGCGAATTTTGCTCACGAATTAAAACCTCAGTTTTAGCTTTAATAGCCACTAATAATGCATAAAGGAATATAGAGGCAACGAACATTAGCGCTAGAGCAATTTGCATATCAGGATCTTTTAAACCACCAGTACCAACTGAGTAACCCTGGTGAAGTGTATTCCACCATTTAACTGAGTAATGAATAATGGGTAAATTTACCAAACCAACTAACGCTAGGATTGAGCTTGATTTAGCCGCAGTTCGTGGGTTATCAAACGCATTATTTAGA
The DNA here is from genome assembly GCA_905182815.1 of uncultured Candidatus Thioglobus sp. Lineage (GTDB taxonomy): Bacteria > Pseudomonadota > Gammaproteobacteria > PS1 > Pseudothioglobaceae > Pseudothioglobus. Next base: position 118,969 of record CAJJCX010000001.1, on the reverse strand, counting down.
GACATATAAGCCAAATATAAAAAAAGCAAGATAAGCTCTGAGGTTAGCCTTGCATCCCAAACCCACCAAGCTCCCCACATTGGCTTTCCCCAGACAGCTCCTGTCACTAATGCAATAATTGTAAAGGCAGCACCAATAGGGGCTGAAACCTTTGCAACTACTTCAGCCATCTTAATCTGCCAGATAAGTCCAATACCTCCAGCAATAGCCATAATTGCATAAACCATCATTGATAAAATCGCACTAGGTACATGAATAAAAATAATTCTGTAGCCATCTCCTTGTTGATAATCGGCAGGAGAAACGATAAGCGCCCAGTATAGACCAATAACTAAAAAACCAATAAATGGCCAAAAAAACCAAGGGGTTAAGTTGGAACAGGTTTGGTAAAAAATTTTAGGAGACGACTGCCTTTGAATCCATTTCCACATAACTAAAAAAAGCTAAAAAAAAGATTTTATTTTAATGATTTTTGAGCGACGTTGTTTCGTAAATATATTGGTTGTGGGAGTTCAAATGTTGGGTTTTGACCCGACTCAATTGCATGAATCGACAAATCTACCAATTCGGATGCCTCGGGGCATATAGTAAGGTCAGTTACCTCAACATTAGAGGCTGTATGTAATTTATCATAATGAACTGCCCATCCTGTTCCTACCCCCACAAAATCATCTCCTAAGCAATCAACATCTTCAGGGCCACAAATTTTCATTTTATTAATAGCACCATGATCATAAACTGCCCAGTAAACCTCTCCCATACGAGCATCAAGCGCAATGGCAATTTTCTCTTTTTTAAGTATTTTAGATGCCCTAAATCCTAACAATTCAAGTGTTGAAAAACCAATGGTAGGAATACTGCAAGAAAGCGAAAGCCCCTGCACAACGCCAATACACATTCTCACGCCTGTAAAAGCACCTGGGCCTTTTGAATATGCAATTAAATCGATTTCTTTTAATTGTCTTCCTGACTCATGAAAAACTTCGTCACAGAGCTTTAAGAATGTGTCCAGAGCTTTTGTCAACATTAGTCAGCACTCTACTCGTTCCTGACTCCAGAAGAATATAATGTAACCGATGCCACCTCAGTGCAAGTATCTATAGCAAGTATATTCATCAAATTATTTTTTTATAGTTTTTATGCATCGACAAAATCATTTCAACACGCTCTTTTAAGGCGATCAGGAAAATTCGCAGGATTGTAATAAGAAGGGCCTTTTAATAAGGCAACAAGCGTAGCCATTTCCTTTAAATTTAAACTACTTACATCTTTGTTAAAATAGTACAAGCTTCCACTAGCAAAGCCATGAAAAGCAGTGGAGCCTTGTTGGGCTAAATATACAGTATTCATATATCTCTCAAGAATGAATTTTTTGTCATATGACAGCTCTAATAAGATTGCCATCAAAGACTCTTTAGTTTTTCTTGTTAATGTTTGGTCTCTTGAGAGTAGTGAATTTTTTATCAGCTGTTGGGTTATTGTGCTTGCGCCTCTAAGCTCTTTTTCATCGAATAAATACCCATATAAAACTCTTAATATTTCCTTAAAGTCAACACCGTGATGATTAAAAAATGATTGATCCTCAACCAATAAAAGCATATTAACTAAATCTTTAGGGTAATCATCAAAAGAATACTGAGCTTGAATTACATCCTCTATTGATTCTATATCTGAAGAAAATTCAGCCTTAACTAAACTATTTAAATACAAAGCATACGAAATAAAAATGACCAAACATAATAAAAGTATTCGTTTAATCCATGAACTAGTAATTGGTTTCATTTTTTATACTTATAATTTTATTAGCGTCAGTAAATGGACTGTTTTTGAGTAAGCTCGAGCAAGATGAATGAAGCCAGTTAAAGTTAGAGCTCTTGGCAATCTTGTGAGCATTTGTTGGATTAACACCAGAGCCAGGCATAATTTCGATTTTACCCAAAGCCCTTCTTTGCATATCATTGAGGACTAATAGACCTTCATTAGCCGTTTTAAAACCTCCTGAGGATAGAATACAATCAAAACCTAAATTAGTAGCAATGTCTACTGCTGCAACTGGGTCAGCTACTGTGTCAATAGCTCTATGTAAAGTTTTTTTTAATCCAAGAGCATGCTTGACAAGTTTCTCTAGAAAAGTTTGGTCAATCTCCCCATTGACTAACGTAGCTCCAAAAACAACACCTTCAAAGCCAAAAGAACGAGCCATATCAATATCGTTTTTCATTTGTCTTAAATCTATGGATGAATAATGAAAATTACCACGTTTTGGGCGAACCATAACACGCACAGGAATTTCAGCATGTGAAGCATGTTTCATTAAATTAACTTCTGGAGTTAGTCCGCCATGAATTAGAGAGCTACAAAGCTCTATTCTATCGGCATTGCCCTGAATACAGGCCTCCAAACCAGCTAAATTATCAATGCAAACTTCCAGTTTAGTTTCCATATAGTCAAATATAAATAGAGTTATTTTAAACAGTTCATCTCAATGCCTACATAATACGATAACAACAACAAATAATTGATAAATATAGATTAAGTAGTATAAAATACCCCCTTCCTTGCTTGATCAGCTTACGTTGGCAAGCTTTTTTTAACCCATAAGGAGATGTTAATGAGACATTATGAAATAACCCTCATTGTCCACCCTGATCAAAGCTCTCAGGTAACGACAATGATTGAAAAATACAAAGAACTAATCACTTCAGGTGGTGGCATGGTTCACAGAGATGAAGACTGGGGTCGTAAACACCTCGCCTACCCAATCGATAAAATCTATAAAGCACATTATTTAATGATGAATATTGAGTGTGACAAAGATACTCTCGATAAATTGAACTATAACTTCCGATTCAATGATGCTATTCTTAGAAACTTAATAATTTCTAAAAAAGAGGCTATCACTGAACCATCAGTTATGGTTACAGAATCTGACAAAGATAAAGATCATGGTAAAGACAAAACCAAAGATCGTGTTGCTGACAAGAAATAGGAGATTGTAATGGCTAAAAAACAAGTAACTAAAAGACGTAAATTTCAAATCCCTATCAACCGTTTTTGTCGTTTTACAAAAGCTGGTGTTAAGGAAATCGATTATAAAGATGTTGAAACTTTACTAAGAAACATTGACGAGAGTGGAAAAATAACTCCATCAAGAATAACTGGCACAACCGCTAGATTCCAAAGACAGCTTACTACTGCGATTAAACGAGCTAGATTCTTGGCGTTAATTCCATATACTGATAAACACAAAAAATAGGAGGCCTCATGAAAGTAATTTTATTAGAAAAAAATGAAAAATTAGGTAGCCTTGGTGATATTGCAAACGTTAAGTCTGGATATGCCCGAAACTATTTAATTCCTCAGGGAAAAGCTAAGCCAGCAAATAAAGCTAATATGGCTACTTTTGAAACAATACGTGCAGATCTTGAAGCTAAAGAACTTGCAGCAATGACAGATGCTCAATCAAAAGAAACTGCCATGTCAGATGTTGTATGTACAATTACAGCGAATGCAGGTGAAGAAGGAAAACTTTACGGCTCTGTTAGTCCGGCCGATATTGCTGAAAATCTTCTTGCACAAGGCTTTGAGGTTGAAAAAAGAGACATTAATATGCCTGAAGCCATAAGAAATATAGGTGAATATGAAGTTACAGTTTCTCTTTATGCAGAAGTTGTTGTAACAGTTAAAGTAATAGTTATCGCTGCGACCGAAGCAGAATAAGTTAATTCAAATCACATAAGTAAGTTAAAATAAAAAGCCCTTTTTGAGGGCTTTTTATTTTTCTAAACTGCGCTAATGGATATTGAAAACCCAAAAATACCGCCAAATTCAATTGACTCTGAGCAATCAGTTCTGGGTGGTCTTTTATTGCATAATGATTCTTGGGATAATGTAGTTAACATAATTAGCTCCGATGACTTCTATCAAGCCTCTCATCGCATCATCTATGACGCAATAGTTATCCTTCTTGAGCATGACAAACCCGCAGACATTCTTACCGTTAAAGAGCAGGTTATTAAGACACATGACGAGGAATCTATTGGAGGTTTTGCTTATCTAGCTCAAATTGCAGAAAACACGCCAAGCGTTTCAAACATTGATGCTTATGCTAAGCATGTAAGAGAGCTTTCAATCTTTAGACAATTAATCAAGATTGGAAGAGAGCTTGCCGATACTGCCTTCCACCCAAAAGATATCGAAGTAAACAATTTACTAGATTTATCTGAAAGAAAAATCTTTGAAATTGCAGAGCAGGTAAGTCGTAACAAACAAGAAATTACAAATGTAAAAGATATTATCAAAGATGTGGTTAATCGCGTTCATGAAATGCAAGAAAAGAAAGGCTTTAAGGGAACTGAGACGGGTTTTTCTGAATTAGACAAATTAACATCAGGACTTCAAAATGGTGATCTTATTATTATTGCAGGAAGGCCAAGTATGGGTAAAACAGCCCTATCAATGAATATTGTAGAGCATGTAGCTATTCATAATTCAACGCCTGTTGCGGTTTTTAGTCTTGAGATGCCGATGGAACAATTAGTAATAAGGATGATTTCATCTTTTGGACGAATAGACTCAAGTAAGTTACGCGATGGTGATATGTCTGAAATTGATTGGAATAGCTTTAATCATGCAGTAAGGGCCTTTGAAGAGAATACAATTTTGATTGATGAAACGCCTTCAATCACGCCAACTGAAATTCGCGCAAAATGTAGAAGACTCAAAAGAAAATATCCTGACCTTGGCTTGATCATGATAGATTACTTACAATTAATGACTGTTCATGGAAAATCAGAAAATAGAGTTCAAGAAATCTCAGAAATTTCACGCTCATTAAAAGCACTTGCTAAAGAAATTAATGTTCCAGTGATTGCACTCTCTCAGCTTAATCGAGGTGTAGAGTCGCGCACAAAAACTGGTAAAGGAAGAATACCTCAAATGGCTGATTTACGTGAATCTGGCTCCATTGAGCAAGATGCTGATATTATTGGATTTATATATCGTGATGAAGTTTATCATGATGATGCTTATACTAATCCAGAAGAAGTGGGAAAGGCTGACTTAAGAATAGCGAAGCATAGAAATGGTGCGACTGGTAATATAAAACTAGCCTTTGTAGGACAGTATTCTAAATTTGAAGATTTAGCTTTTGAAGATAGATTTCAGGGTGTAAGTGATGATCAAATGGACGCATCCTATGTTAAAAATATGACAAATTTTGATCAAGGCGACTTCTAAAGCATCTTTAAAAAACCTTTCAAACTAGATTCCATGAACTACTCCTTTATTCAAATCAGTGATTGTCACATAGATGATGAAAAAAATGTATGGGGTACTGACTCTCAAAAAAATCTTAGCACTATAGTCAAAAGTATTTCTAATAGAAATTATAACGCACTAATAATTAGTGGTGACTTGGCTCATAATGGAACTGCCTCTTCCTACTCAACACTTAAAGACATAATCCAGCCAATCAGTGATAATCTATTTATTCTCCCCGGAAATCATGATAATAAATTAAATTTATCCTCAGCATTTAGTGAGCATTATTTACCAAAACTAACAATTGCTGATTGGGAAATAATTTCTATAGATTCTGTTCAAGAAAATAAAACTAGTGGTTTTTTAAATAAAGCAAAACTTGAATTACTAACTAAAAAAATTTTATCTTCAACTAAAAAATTTATTGTTCTTTGCCTTCATCATCCACCAATTTCTATGGAAAGTGATTGGGATGATAAAAAATCCTTAGAAAATTCAGATGATTTTTTTCATACTATAGATAAGTTTAGTAAAATTAAGGCAGTTATTTGGGGTCACGCTCATCAAAGCTCTGAATTTAATAGGAATAATGTAAAACTCTTTTCATGTCCATCGACTACTCTTCAATTTAATGGTCCTGAAATGATTGGCTATAACCACTTCAATTTGAGTGATAAAGGTGAGATTAATTGTGAGACAGTGTGGCTATGACAAACGATCAAATACTAAATAAATTAATTTATAACCAAAAAAAAGTAACTTACTCAAATATATCTGACATTTTTGAACTTAACTTTAAAAAAATTTCTAGACTTATACCTCTTCTACCTTCTATTAAGGATGACTTTGTTGGAATAAAAAAACCATCTAATGACCTGTTTTTACTTTGTCATGATAAGGCCCCGTATACTGGTACATATACATTAACTCACAAGATTAAGTCTCAAGAGGTAATTATTAATCGGCCAGATATTTGTTTCAAGATTTATTTTGATGCAAGACTTTTAGAGGTTACCTCAATCTGCAAAGAAACAAGAATTAATGACTCTCATCCTTTAATTACTGACTGTAGTGATTTAGCCTTTCAATTAGAGCTTAATCTCTTCATGCTAAGGTGGCTAGATTATTGTTTGGAAAGGTACAATGGTGCTGAATGGTCAAAAAGCAAATAAAAACTGAAAGCACGAAATTAGTCATTGCAATCTCCTCAAGGGCATTGTTTAATCTTGATTACTCACACCAAATTTTTAAAAATGAAGGCATCAAGGCATACGCAAAACACCAACAAGAAAATGAGCAAGTAGTTCTTGAACCAGGCGTAGGGTTTACTTTGGTTAAAAAATTACTTAAATTAAATAGTAAAACAACGCCAATTGATGTCATCTTACTTTCAAGAAATAGTGCTGATACAGGCCTAAGAATTTTTAACTCAATCGAGCATTATGGTTTAAATATTTCAAGAGCAGCGTTTACTCGTGGTGAAAGTACCCACCCTTTTGTTGGCGCCTTTGAAGCGGACTTGTTTCTGTCTAGTAACTATAATGATGTTCAAAAAGCTTTAAAGTCAGGCTATGCAGCTGCATCAATTATTGAGTCAAAATCAAACCATAGTCATCCCTCACAACTCAGAATTGCCTTTGACGGGGATGCCGTTATTTTTTCGGATGAATCTGAAAAAATATTTCAAGAGAAGGGTCTTGAAGCTTTTCATGAAAATGAAGTCCTGTCTGAAAAAATTAAACTAAAAGCTGGTCCATTTAAATCTTTTCTGGTCTCTTTACAAAAAATTCAATCAACATTTCCTGAAGAAAATAATCCTATAAGAACTGCATTAGTTACTGCAAGATCGGCCCCAGCGCATAAAAGAGTTATTCACACCATGAGAGAATGGGGGATACGCATAGATGAGTCATTTTTTCTTGGTGGTCTTGAAAAAGGTGTCTTTCTAAGAGAGTTTGGAGCAGATATTTTTTTTGATGATCAGCAGCAGCATTGTGACTCAGCATCTCAGTATGTTTCTACTGGTCATGTCCCAAGTGGAATTAAAAATTTATAGCATTTTAAATAGAACTTAATTATTGCTTAAACTCACCATGAGATTTAATTGGTAAAATACGAATTATTATTATTTAAAGTTTACTGATGTCAAATAAAATCCAAGCCATTCGAGGAATGAATGATCTGTTGCCAGCAGACTCCACCCTTTGGAGTTCTTTGGATGAAACTATTAGTAATCTCCTTATCTCTTACGGCTATAAATATTGCCGCACTCCAATTGTTGAAAGTACTGAAACTTTTTCTCGTGCAATTGGAGAAGTGACAGACATTGTAGAAAAAGAGATGTACACATGGGAAGACAATAATGGTAACTCTTTAACTTTAAGGCCTGAAGGCACAGCTAGCGTAGTTAGAATGATGATTGAGCATAATTTGCCGCGCGAAGGAATACAAAAGGTTTTTTATAATGGCCCAATGTTTAGGCATGAAAGACCTCAAAAGGGAAGATACCGACAATTCCACCAAGTAGGGGCAGAAGTTTTTGGAGCTTCTGATGCCAAAATTGATGCTGAATTAATATCTATTACAGATTCACTCTGGAAATCTCTTGGAATCAATGCAAGATTAGAAATTAATTCACTAGGTTCAAAAGAAAGTCGATCTGCTTATAGAAATATTCTTACAGCCTTTTTTAATGAAAATATAAGCCAACTGGATGAAGATAGTTTGCGTCGATTAAAAACAAATCCTTTAAGAATTTTGGATAGTAAGAATAAAGACCTTGAGTTATTAATTTCAAATGCCCCCAAAATGATTGATCATTTAGATGATGAATCTAAAGAGCACTTTACTATTTTAAAAACCTATTTAGATAATCTAGATATTCCTTATGAGGTTAACCCAAAACTTGTAAGGGGATTAGACTACTACAATCAAACTGTATTTGAGTGGATTTCAAACGATTTAGGGTCACAAGGCACTATTTGTGGTGGTGGGAGATATGATGGTTTAGTTGAAAAAATGGGTGGTAGTCCTACACCAGCAATTGGCTTTGCAATGGGCTTAGAGAGAATAGCTCTTCTAATTCAAGACAAAAAAAGTCAGATTGTTATCAAGAGATGTCAACTCTATTTTGTTACCCTAGGTGATAAAGCGCAGATTGAGTCAATGAAGCTGTCCAAAAAAATTCTTCAGGCACTCCCTAACATTACACTTAGTAATGACTTAAGCATGGGGAGCTTGAAAAGCCAAATGAAAAAAGCAGATAAGTCTAATGCTGACTTTGCTTTAATTCTTGGAGAAGAGGAGTTATCAAATAATCAGTTAAGTATTAAGCCCTTAAAAGGCCAAGGAGTCCAGCAATCGATTAAGCTTGAGGGTATCATTCAGCATCTTCAGGAGATATTATGAAAAATTTTATAGAAATTAGCGACACGGAAGAAGAACAAGTCGACAAAATTAAAAAATGGTGGAATAGTAACGGTAAGCAAATTATTGGTGGAGCAGTTCTTGGTCTTGCAGGAGTATTTGGCTGGAATTCATATGGTGATTATCAAGATAGTCAGGCTTTGAATGCTAGAACTTTATATTTAAGTTATGCTTCAGATTCCACTAATATTGGGGCTTACGATAAGCTTATTAAGGATCACTCTTCAAGCAGTTATGCTGATCAAGCAACGTTCTTAATGGCTAAATATTTATTTGAAGCTGGTAATTATGCTCTTGCTCTAGACGCTCTAAAGCCTTTAATAAGTCGTGAAAATGTTGTTATAGCTTCAACTGCTATTTTAAGATCAGCCTCACTTCACTTGCAGCTTGGTGAACATAATGAAGCACTTGCAATTCTTGATGTTGATGCTGGGGAAGGATTTTCTGGTCTATTTTACAATCTTACTGGTGATATTTATTTAGATCTTAGCAACAAAGAAGAAGCTAAAAAATACTACAGCCTTGCAATCGAAAATATTACTGCTAACTCAAGCCTTACCCAACTAATTCAGATTAAGTTAGACGATCTGAATTAATATAAATTTTTTAGAAAATTGTGAGCTACCCCATCATCTCATTGGTTGGCAGGCCTAATGTAGGCAAGTCGACACTATTTAATCGTCTTAGCAAGTCTCGTCAGGCGCTTGTTTCTGATTTTGAAGGTTTAACGCGTGATCGTCAATACGTGAATATCGAGCTTGAAGATGACATTCATTGCACAATTGTTGATACTGGCGGTATGACACACGAAGAATCAGTTATTGATTCTGGGATACATGCTCAAGTACTCAATGCGCTTAATGAGTCTGATGTAATCTATTTTATTGTCAGCAATAAAGATGGCGTTACTTCTCTTGATCTAGATATTGCTTCTCAGCTGAGAAAACTCCGCAAAAATATTATCTTAGTATGCAATAAGGCCGAAGGGTTAAATAAAAGTTCAGCTGCAGAATTTTATGAACTCGGACTAGGGGATCCTTGCCTTATATCAGCTGAGCATAATCAAGGAATTCCAGATCTCATTGAAAAAACGATTCCTCTTCTTCCCGCTGCAACAGAAGACATAATCCCAGAAGTTAAGGGAATTGCAGTAGCTGTTTTGGGCAGACCTAATGTTGGTAAATCAACACTCATAAACCGTATATTGGGTGAAGAAAGGGTTATGGCGGTTGACCTTCCTGGAACAACTCGTGACTCGATTTTTATCCCTTTTGAGCGAGAAGGTCAGCAGTACACCTTAATTGATACAGCTGGAATAAGGCGCAAAAGAAGTGTCAGCCATAAAGTTGAAATTTTTAGTATTATTAAAGCTAAAGATGCCATTGAAGATTCACATGTTGTGGTTCTAGTTTTAGATGCTCACGAAGGCGTGACTGAACAAGATGCTACTCTTTTAGGAATGATAGCAGACAAAGGTCGTGCACTTTTAATAGTAATTAATAAGTGGGATGGTTTGGATGATTATCAAAAAAGCGAAGTAAAAAGAAAACTTGATATTAAGCTTTCATTTATAAACTATGCCTCAGTTCATTATATTTCAGCCCTTCATGGATCTGGTGTTGGAAAATTATTTGGACCCATTAAAAGATCTTTTGAGCATGCTGGAGGCAGACACCCAACTTCACAACTTAATAGAATTCTAGAACAGGCTAATAAAGCCCACTCTCCTCCCCCTGTTGCTGGCAGACGACTTAGATTAAAGTTTGTAAATCAATCAGATGTTTTTCCACCAACTTTTACCTTTCATGGCAATCATGTTGATAGTGTTCCGAGTAGCTATGAACGTTTTTTAAAGAATTTCTTTATTACATCTTTAAAGCTTACAAATACACCTGTAAAAATCCAGTATAAGAGTGGTGAAAATCCATTTAAAGATAGGAAGAATATTCTTTCAGCCCGACAAGTCCAAAAAAAGAAACGCCTAATGAGATTCGTTAAAAAGAAATAAACTTGAAATGTAACAAAGTTAAAGGTGTGATTATTATCAGAACCTTTGGACTGAGAATTCAGAAATTGGAATTGGGGGCTTAGACTTGGTAATAATCGACTCAACAATTTCTGCGGTAACTGGCGCCAAAGTTAGCCCAATATGACCATGTCCAAAGGCATAAATAATATCATTACCTTTACTAGATTGAGAAATAACTGGCTTACTATCTGGAATTGATGGACGAAAACCCAGCCATTCCCTACTTGGTTTTCCTAGGTCTGGAAAAAAACTTAAAGCTCCTTTTTCTAAGTGGTTTACTCTATGCCTAGAGATTTCTGGACTGAGCCCTCCAAGCTCAACAGTACCAACAACTCTTAATCTTCCAGTCATTGGAGACATATAAAAACCGCTCTCTGCAGAGCAACAAGGTCTATTTAATAATGGATCTTTCATGTCATATTCAACATGGTATCCACGCTCAGCATCTAAAGGAATATTGTCCCCAGCCTGTTTTGCAAATTTCTTGGAGTATGCACCAGCCGCTATGACTAGATGTTTGGATATAACTTCTGATTTATCTGCTAAAGTTACCTTAACCCCTTCACTAGTCCTCTCAATTCTATTGGCTGCTTTCTTAATAACCTGACATCCTTTTTTAACACTTGCATCTAACAATAGTTTTGTCATTTTTCCAGGGTCGCTCATATAAGCTCCATCTGGGAAATAAGATGCACCACCCTCAGAAAAATTCAAATTTGGCTCTAGCTTATTGAGCTCTGATGGGTTTAACATTTCGGCATTTAAACCATACTTCTTCCGATTATTAATATCCTTCAAGCCAGATTCATAGGAAGAATCTGTTTTATATAAGTAGATATTGCCATTCCTATTTAATAAAGATTTGCCATTTATCTGATCTGCAAGCTCTTCCCAACGAAGTCGTGAATTTGCCAAAAGATCTGTAATTGCCTGGGCGTTTTTAGCAGCTTGCTTGGGCATGGATTGGTACAAAAATCTAATCAGCCATGGTGCTAATGAGAGAATTTCAGAGCGCTTTATAGAAATAGGGCTATTTTTATTAAACAATAAAGATGGTATTTTTTTTATAATTTCAGGAGAGCCAATAGGTAGAACCGCATATTCAGCTATTGTTCCAGCGTTACCGTAAGAGGTTCCCGTTCCTGGCTCTTCAGGATCTAAAAGAATTACCTCTCTGCCAGCATTTAGCATCTTTAGGGCAATGGATAAGCCTATTACTCCTCCACCCAAAATAACTACATCAGTTTTTAGCATTGGACAAGATTTTAATAACGATTAACAATGTTTAATACAAATAAAACTTAAGAGAGTATTAGATTATGAGCTTGCTTTGCTGCCTTGATAAAACTTTCAAATAAAGGATGGCCATCTCTAGGCGTAGAAGTAAATTCTGGATGAAACTGGCAAGCGACAAACCAAGGATGGTCTTTAATTTCAACCATTTCAACTAACAGGCCATCAGAAGACCTTCCTGAAATTTTAAGACCGGCCTCTTCAATTTTAGAGATAAGATTATTATTAACTTCGTATCTATGGCGATGCCTTTCAACTACCTTATCTGAACCATAAATTTTTTGAGAATGACTACCCTTTACTAGCTCACACTCTTGACCACCGAGCCTCATAGTTCCGCCTAAGTGTGACTCTGAATCACGTTTTTGAGTTTCTCCATTTTCATCTTGCCACTCAGTAATAAGCCCTATCACAGGATAATCTGTGTTTTCATCAAATTCTGTACTGTTTGCTCCGTCCATTTGCGCCATATTTCGAGCAAACTCAATTACAGCAACTTGAAGGCCTAAGCAGATTCCTAAGAAAGGAATATTATTTTCACGAGCGAACTGAACTGCTTTAATCTTTCCTTCTATACCGCGTAATCCAAAGCCACCAGGCACCAATACTGCGCTCATTTTACTTAAGGCGCCAGCACCATTTTTTTCGATCTCTTCAGAATCAAAATAATGAATATTTACCTTTGTCTGCGTATGAACTCCAGCATGAATTAGTGCTTCTGATAGAGATTTATAGGACTCTGTTAAATCCATATACTTTCCAACCATAGCAATATCAACGCTATGATTAGGTCTCTCTAATTTTGAAACAACATTCTTCCATTCTGACAAGTCTGCTGCACCGCATTTAAGTCCCAATTTTGATACAACAACATCATCAAGACCCTGCTCATGAAGGTCTTCAGGAACCTTGTAAATGGTGTCTTTATCCAAAGACATGAAAACTGAATTTTCAGCAACATTTGTAAATAAGGCAATTTTTTTACGATCTGAATCTTCTAGTGGGTATTCTGATCTACAAATAAGGATGTCTGGTTGAATTCCAATCCCACGAAGCTCTTTTACAGAGTGCTGAGTTGGTTTAGTCTTTAGCTCACCTGCTACCTTAATATAAGGAAGAAGCGTTAAATGGATGAATAAGGTATTCTCACGACCAAGTTCTAAGCTCATCTGCCGAATTGCTTCTAAAAATGGAAGAGACTCAATATCGCCTGCCGTACCGCCAATTTCTACAAGAGCTACATCAGCATCTTCAACACCCTCCTTCATTAATTTTTTTATTTCATCAGTAATATGAGGAATGATTTGAACCGTTGCGCCAAGATAATCACCTCTTCTCTCTCGCTCTATAACATTTTGATAAACTCTTCCAGCTGTAAAGTTATTCTTTTTCCCAAGTTGAGTTCGAACAAATCGCTCATAGTGACCTAAGTCTAGATCAGTTTCAGCGCCATCATTTGTAACAAAAACCTCACCATGTTGAAATGGACTCATTGTTCCAGGATCAACATTTATGTAAGGGTCTAATTTAAGAAGAGTAACGTTAAGGCCTCGTGTTTCTAGAATTGAAGCCAGGGAAGCGGAGGCTATCCCCTTACCTAAAGAAGAAACAACACCACCAGTTATAAAGATGTATTTTGTCATGTAAAACTAACAAAGTTTGAAATAGTTATGATACACAAAATTAGGTAGAATATGGGCACATCCAAACAAACAAATCACGATGGGTTATAGACAATTTGTAAAGAGACTCTTTCCATACTTAAAAGATCATATTGGAAAACTTGTCTTTACTTCAATAATGATGGTTTTTGCTACGGTATTGGAGACCTCAATACCTGAAATTACGGGCCAAATAGTTGACACATTATTCTCTTCTAATCGCTCTAGTGATGCTGCATTTTCATACTCATTAATTCTATTCATTGTTATTGCAATGAGCTCTATATTCGCCTTGATATCAATTAGTGCAAGCTCTTGGATTTCTAACAAAGTAATATTAGACCTTAGAGTTGAATATGTTTGAAAAACTTCTTAAACTTCCAAAGAGCTTACTTTGATAAAATACAACAGGAGAGACACTTTCTAAGTTAACCTTTGATGTTGAGCAAATCTCTGCTGCAGCATCAACTATTTGGCTAGAATTTATAAAGTCTTCATTTACTGTTGTAATATTAACAGCTTATCTATTCTATAAAAATTCTCTACTAAGCCTTACTCTTTTAATCCTTCTTCCGCTTGTATATTTTGCAGTAAAGCTATCTACCGCTAGAATCAGAAAAGGTTCAAAAAAAGTTCAAGAATCAATGGGGAAAATGACACATCTTCTTGATGAAAATATTTCAGGAAATGACCTAATTAAAATATATAACGCCCAAGCTAGTGAGCAAAATAAATTTTTTAATATTATTAATACAATTCGCCAGCAAAGATTTAAAGTTGATATGGCAGTGGTCTTAATACTTCGATAGTAAACGCTTTAATTGGACTAGCTTTAGGCTGTGTTGTTTATTTATCATCAACCTACCTAATGATGACTGCAGGTGATTTTTTAGCTTACTTTACTGCAATGGGTATGCTAATTAAACCTGCCAAGACTCTTATCAATATTAACAAACCCTTACAACAAGCAATGATAGCTGGAGTAAGTGTTTTTAATTTAATTGATGAAAAAGCTGAGTCTAATATTGGTAGTAAAAAAATGGATCAAGCAACTGGAGATATTTATTTTGATAATGTAAGTTTCTCTTATGACAACAATAAACCCTCATTAAAAAATATCACTCTAAGTATTAAGCAAGGTGAGACAGTTGCACTCGTTGGCTCCACAGGAAGTGGAAAGACAACTTTGGTTAATCTATTAACTCGCTTTTATAGCCCAACAGATGGAAAAATTTCTATAAATAATGAAAGATATTAATAGCTTTGATCTTAGAATCTTTCAGATCAAATTTTTCTTTTGTCGATCAAAATGTACGACTATTTAATGACACTATTAGTGGTAATATTGCCTTTGGACAGAAAGATAAGATGCCTATGGATTCAATTATTAATGCAGCAAATGTATCCAATTCAATTGAGTTCATTGAAAAACTAGATAATAAATTTGACTCTGACATAGGTGAAGATGGCGTAACCCTATCAGGCGGTCAGCGCCAAAGACTTTCCATTGCTAGGGCAATTGCAAAAGACAGTGCTATTTTAATTCTTGATGAGGCAACCTCAGCGCTCGACTCTGCAACTGAAAAACTTGTTCAGTCAGCAATCACTAAAATGCAGAAAGGACGAACCACAATCATTATTGCTCATCGATTAAGTACAATTCAAAATGCAGATCGTATTATCGTTTTAAAGGAGGGTGAGATTATTGAGCAAGGCTCTCATAAAGACCTTATTAAAGCCTCTGGGGAATACGCAAAGCTTAACCAGCAGCAAATTTAATAAATTAACTTTACTTGTCTTTTATTCGATCTAGTGCGTCTGATGAATCTCTTCTATTAGATTAAGTAAGCGAAGGGATTTTAACGGATTAAACCACATTAGCAATGTGATCTAGAAAAGCGTCCATATTCTATTACTATCGAGCTCATCTCTGCACTGAGAAAGCTGAGTCTTGTAGGTGTTAGATTTACTTTCAACTTTTTTTGCGATATCAATCAGCCAGGCTTTACTTTCATAGCTTTTCTTATTAAAGCCGCCATGACCCTCATGGTATGCAAGATACTGGCGATATGCATCTGTCTTACTTATCTTAGAGCGTAATGAAGACTGATTAGCATACCAGCCAACAAAATCAATCGCATCAGCAAAATCATCTCTTTTAGCAGTCTTGTTGCCAGTTTTAAGTTGATACCAGTCCCAAGTCGCTTTTTTAGCCTGGGTATAGCCAAATGAATCTGTTGGCCTTGCGCCAGGTATGATTCCAAAAATTTTATTTCGTGGTGGTTTCGCTTTTGAAGCAAAGCGAGACTCTTGATGAATGATTGCCATCTGCAAATGCATCGGCACTTTCCATTTCTCCTCACTGAGCTTAGCTGCTCGATACCAACTAACCTTCTCATCAAGCAAATTACAGATGTTAGTAACTTCTCTAGCAGGCGTTGAAAAACACCCAGAAACAGAAATTACAACTAACAAACTTAGGACAAACAGTTTTTTCATTTAAGCAATAAAAACAAAGTAAGCAATAATCAACTGAAAAACCAATAAGACGCCAAACATTGCTTTAATATCATTGTCAGTTAAAGGCTCTGACTCTTGAGCAACCTTCTCTAACTTGACATCAATAGCAACTAAACCTTTATCAGAGTTTTCAACTTTAAATTTAACTCTAGTATCACTTCTTAAACGTGATTTATTAAAAACATTTTTCTGGTGAACGAAATACTTTTCATTATCGTCTCCCGTAATAAATCCATAACCTTTTGTACCAAATTGGGCCACTATGCCCGTCATTTTTTTAGCCATTACATTCTCACTTTTTGCAGACAATATACTGCTTTTTCAACAAAATCTACTCCTTGAAGTAGGAACATTGGCTCATTTTCAATATCACTAATATTTTGAAGTTCTTGACATTGAAACGAACCACCATAAAGTGAGTCAACCTCCAACTTACTTACAGCATAAGGCGGGCCAACCCATTGATGTTGAGGATAGTTTAAAGTTAACAATAACACCCTTACATCATTTAATATTATATCATTTAAATGATTAACATATTTCTGTCTTAACGCCTTATCTAAGGCAATAAGTGATGCACGATCATAAACTGCTTTAACGTCAACTAAGTGGTTTGCTTTTAACGTGAAAAAGTCACCACAGAATATTTGAATTCCATCACCCTCATAAAGTATTAAATCATCAACTTTGGCAACAGAGTATTCTAATTTATTCTCGCTAAAAAACTGCTCAACAGCAATCTCACTCATCTCTACGCCGACAACTCTGAGACCTCTTTTTAATAGATAGAACATGTCAACACTCTTACCACAAAGTGGCACAAAAATCTTATCACCATCGACTAAGTCGAGCTTTGAAAAATAATCAATCAAATTCTGGTTAACTTGGTCTGCGTGCCAACCGATTTTATTGCTCTCCCATCTACTGTGCCAGTCTGTCATATTTATTCCTTGATATAATAGAGAGTCATATTAGTTAATCATCAAACATTATGACCCATTTTAAAAGTGGCTGGTCAGATTATTTAAATCCTGAAAAAGAAAAGCAATATTTCATTGCTTTAGATTCTTATCTTCAATCAAAAATGAATTTAAATATCTACCCGCCCAAGACTCTTGGTTCAAAGCACTGGAGTATTCAAGCTTTGAAAAAACCAAAGTAATCATACTAGGACAAGACCCTTATCATGGAGAAGGTCAGGCAGAAGGCTTAAGCTTTTCAGTTCCAAAAGGTATTGTTATTCCGCCGTCACTTAGAAATATCTTTAAGGAGCTTCAAAGTGATGATGTGAGTTTCTCTAAACCTGAGCATGGAAATTTAGTTTCGTGGGCTAACCAAGGCGTACTTCTTCTTAATAGCGTTCTTACAGTCGAGAAAAATAGCCCTGCTTCGCATGCCAACCAGGGCTGGGAAAACTTTACAGACAAAGTCATTCAAATTTTAAGTAGTCATAAAAATAATTTAGTGTTTATTTTATGGGGCGCTTATGCAAACAAGAAATCTGAATTAATTGACAGCAATAAACATCTGATACTTAGCGCCCCTCACCCTTCTCCCTTTTCAGCTTATAAAGGCTTCTTTGGCTCTAAGCATTTCTCTAAAACAAACAGTTACCTTAAGTCAACGAATCAAGAAGCCTATTGATTGGAGCATTGCCCATGAAGCTAATGATTGATGATGCAGTATGGGGTTACAAAGAAATCTTCTCTGGTTTTGGTGAAATTACCACCCTTCCAGGTAGGCTAATTACCCGAGAGAGTTTATTAGATTGCGAGATACTTATTGTCAGATCAAGAACCAAAGTCAACAAACAGCTCCTTGACGGAACTAAAGTCAGGTTTGTTGGCTCGACAGTAGCTGGGCTTGATCATGTTGATGAAAATTATTTAAAAGAAAATGCTATTTCATTTGTATCTGCCCAGGGCTGTAATGCCAATGCAGTAACTGAGTATGTCATTAGTGCTCTTTCCAATCTAGCGAATGATCATAGCTTTGATTTATCAACCAAAACGCTTGGAATAATTGGTGTTGGAAATGTTGGTTCTAGGCTAGACTTTAAAGCAAAGCAACTTGGGATAACGACTCTTCTTAATGATCCCATCCGTGAGGCTAATGAAGGAAACAATAAGTTTGTTGACCTTGATGTTGCGCTAAGTGCTGATATTGTAACTTTCCATACGCCTCTAACATTTTCAGGGGCCCACCCAACTCATAACCTTCTTGGAAGTCAAAACTTTAACCTCATTAAAGAAGATACGATATTAATCAATGCAGCTCGAGGAGGCATAATCGATGAAAGCCTATGGGAAAAGACCAAAACAAAAGAAAATATAATAGACTGCTGGGAAAACGAGCCCAATATTAATAATAAACTGCAAAGTAACGCATACTGGGCGACACCTCACATTGCAGGGCACTCAATAGATGCAAAATTTATGGGTAGTTTTATGATTTATAAAGAGTTATGTAGCTTTACAAAAGCTCCATTTAATAAAGAAATTGAGTCGCTGATTAACCCTGAAATAAGAGCCATTAATGAAAGCTCTCTTCATGAAACACTCAACTCAATATACTCATTCTTTGATGACCATGAAGTTCTCAAAGACAGTTCAAAGTTTGAAGATTATAGACGTCATTACCCTGAGCGCTATGAATGGAAGCATTTTCATACAAATTTTATTATTCCTCATAAATTAAAGTAAGCTCGTCCTCAACTATGTATTATATTATTGACATAAAGTATGTTATACATTACATTAAGTATGTTATAATTTACATATTAAATAACTTATAAATATAGATATGAATATAAAAATTAGAAATACTTTAACCGAAATAATCGCAGCAGCAATAGCAATTATCTTGGATGTACTCTAAATTAAATGCAGCCGCTAATATGAGTATCGCTTCAATTACTCAAGTGCTTGTTCAAGGCATTGGAATATCATACTTGCAGCTATCTTTTCTGCCATAGCTTATCCACATAGTTTCAGCAATCATTACTAAGAGCTAAGAAAAAAATGTCGATAGATGAAAGGGACAATATGATTGAGTTCTATGCTTTGAGATTAAGTAATGTCATATTTGGTATCTCCCTTGTAATTATTCTTGCTCTATTAGGGTGGTTTAACCTACCTATAAACTTTGGAATAATTGCTATAACTTTGTCAGTGTTCTTAGCAAGCATCTGTAGTACTTTTTTGAAAATATATCTCTATAAATAGTTATTTACAATGGCTAAGAAAAAAATTCATATTGAGAATACTGTAAGAAGACTCAGGTTTAATAATAACGAGATGACACAACAAGAACTTGCTGATTTGGTTGGTATTTCCAGGCAAACAGTTGTTGCAATTGAGAAGTACAAGTACACACCATCCTCTGGAGTTGGCGTTCAAAATTGCATTAGCATTCAACAAAGAGATACAAGAAGTTTTTTATATTGGTAAATAATTTTCTAAGAGGATTAAAAATGAAGCAATACCCAGTAAACCTAAAGATTGAATACTCAGAAAAATCTAATAAATTAACGGCTCTTTTTAGATTAGTATTAATCATACCAATTATTCTGATTCTTGCTCTGATAGCTCCTGCTGAAGCATTTTCCATTGCAATAGCTTTGATGATCCTCTTTAGAGAAAAATACCCAAAGTGGTGGTTTGATTGGAATGTCGGTATTACTAAATTTATCTATAGAATTGCTGCCTATGGGTTGTTAATGAGGGATGAATATCCTTCAACAGAGGATGAACAAGCAGTACAAGTTGATATACCTTATCCAGACACTAAGAAAGACTAAATAGATGGATGCCACTTGTCAAATGGTTTCTGGCTATCCCACACTTCATCGCTTTAGTATTTATGTTCATTGCTGTTGTTTTTTGTACTATTTTTGCTTGGTTTGCTATTCTATTCACAGGAAGATATCCTAGAGGCATATTTGATTTTGTTGAAGGCTTCTTGCGCTGGTCATTAAGAGTAAATGCTTACGCATTTTTATTAACAACAGATCAGTACCCACCATTTAAACTTGGTTAACTTAAAGTCTTTAAAGTTTGGTCCCTTAAGCTTCAATAACTCAACGAATATTAGGCTTTGTAAGATTGTCCACATGCAAAACTTCATTCACTTGCTCTTCCGTCATAAGCCCCTCTTGAATAATAATTTCTCGAACAGTCATTCCATCTTTTAGAGCTTTTTTGGCAATACGAGCTGACTCTTTATAGCCTAAATGAGGCGTAAAAAATGTTGCTATCCCAGGACTTTGTTCAACATATCTTGCACAAACTTCAACGTTAGCTGTAATTCCGTCCACACACTTTGTCCTTAGCATAACCATCGCATTTGTCATATAGCGTAATGAGCGTAATATATTTACGGCTAAAACAGGCTCAAAAGCATTGAGCTGCATTTGACCAGCTTCAGCTGCCAAAGTAATTACTAAATCATTTCCAATTACTTGAAAAGCAGTTTGATTAACAGCCTCAGGAATAACAGGATTAACTTTCCCAGGCATAATTGATGATCCAGCTTGCACGGCGGGAAGATTGATTTCGTTAAACCCAGCAATTGGGCCTGATGATAACAATCTTAAGTCATTAGATATTTTTGAAAGCTTTATAGCTACTCGCTTTAAAACAGATGAGAATGACACAAAGGCACTAGTATCAGAGGTTGCAGCAATTGGGTTTGGAGCCAGTACTAAAGGCAGTCCAGATAATTCTGCCAAAGCCTCTACTGCTATTTTTGGATAATCTAAATGGCTATTAATTCCAGTTCCAATAGCGGTAGCACCTAAATTAACCTCTAAAAATAATTGTGACATTTCATTAAGCCTTTTAATGTCATCTAACAAAGTATTACCAAAAGCAGTAAATTCCTGACCAAGGCTCATTGGCACAGCATCTTGAAGTTGTGTTCGCCCCATTTTAATGACCCCAGAAAATTCAATGCCTTTGGCATGAAAAGAATCAGAGAGGGCTTTAATTGCCTCCAATAAAGGGTCATATTCTTTTAAAAATCCAACCAGCAAGGCAGTAGGATAAGTGTCATTCGTTGACTGTGACATATTTACATGCATAAGCGGGGAGATGGACTCGTAATCACCCTTCTCTTTCCCTATCATTTCTAGTGCAACATTAGCAATGACTTCATTTGCATTCATATTTGTTGAAGTGCCGGCGCCTCCCTGGATTATCTCCACAATAAACTGATCATGAAATTCACCATTAATAATTCTCTCACAAGCGCTGACTATAGGCTCAAAAATTTCATCCTCTAATAGGCCCAATTTATTATTTGCTCGAGCGCAAGCAAGCTTGACCATTGCATAGGCTATAACTATATTTGGATAAACTGAAATCGCAACATCCGCTATAGGAAAATTTTCAACAGCGCGCTTAGTATGGATTCCGTAATAAGCATCAAAAGGTATTTTCATTTCACCTAAAAAATCTGTTTCTATTCTGTATTCCATAATTTTTAATATTGAAAAATATTACCTTAATCAGTAGATTGAGCAAATGATACGCTTAAGAGAATCTTATTTTTGACAGCATTAATGCTAAACAAGAGAATACAAATACCGAGCAAGCATTGAAATTGACATAATGACAATTAAAAACCGAATAACAAGTGGGTTAGCCTTCAATAAATAATGGGTTCCAAAAAAAGCACCTATTAATTGTCCTGCCATCATTACCAGGCCAATTAAAAAGGCTATATGGCCAAAACTAAAGAAAACTATAAATCCGGCAATGTTTGATGCAAAATTTAATGGCTTTGCTAGAATTGTTGCTTGAATAATTTCAAGTTTTTTAAGCATAACTGCTGTCATTACAAAAAAAGATCCAGCGCCAGGTCCAAACATGCCATCGTAAAAACCAACTGCTGGAACAGCATATTTATCAAAACTTTTGCTGGATGCCGAGCTCTTCGAGGTTTTTTTAGGCTTAGGTGAGATAATAAAATAAATTGAAATAAATACCAGCACTATTGGTATTGCAAAAGAGAGCGCCTTGGTGTCAATAAACTGAACTATAACCCCGCCTATTACCGAGCCAATAAAAGACACTAACATTAAATACTTAATAGCACTCCAATTCAGCTTTTTTTTACGAAAAAGTAGGAGTGTTGCAACTCCAGTGCCCATACTACCTTGAAATTTATTTGTTCCCAGGACGTAGATAGGCGGAATCCCACTTAATAGTAATGCAGGCACTGCTAACAAACCGCCTCCCCCAACCAAGGTATCAAGAAATCCTGCAATCATGGCAACGAAAAATAAAAAAGTTAGAATCTCCAAAGAGTAATTTGCTAAATCCATAATCTTAATTACCCCAAATAATAGGGAACCAGTCCTCCCTCAATCGCTCACCATCTTTCTGGTTAATACCCGGAAAATTAGGTGAAGTTCGCCCTGGTCTATTACGATAAACCACATCATCCCCGAGCAAACGAAACGAAAGAGTGCGGCTGACATCATCCACCTTATTAGCATTTGCACCGTGTATTGTCTTAAAGTTAAAGGCAACAACATCACCTGGCTCAGTTTCCCATTGCTTGATTTCAAAATCACCATTATCAGTATTTGGCATATCCATAAAAGCGTTATTATCTTCATAAAAGCTCTCATTGTTCGCCCAGCTTGTTGGCCGAATCTCTTTATTTAAATGATGACTTCCTGCCAGTGATCTCAATGAAACACTCTTCTTTCTTGACTCAAGAGGCAGCCAAAAACTGACCGTTTGATGTCCTGAAACGCAGTAATAAGGAAGGTCTTGATGCCAAGGAGTAGGGGCTCCTGAGAGCGCCTCTTTATAAAAAAAGTGGTCATGAAAAAATTGCGCTGATTTTGACTCCATTAAGTCTGCTGCAATTGAAGCAAGGGGTGAATTCAATACAAAGTCTTTATACTCTGGAATCCTCTGCCAATTACAAAAGTCCTCCAAAAACTTACCTTGAAAATCTTTTCCTTTATGTACCAATGCACCTTCGCTTGGATTCTTAATATGAAAGTCAGCTCCCTTAGATAAAGTATCAATCCACTCATTAAAAACGCCCCTAAGAACCACAACACCATCATCTTTAAAGTCTTGTATTTCTGATTGAGTAAGAAGTGTTTTCATGAGGATTGGCTGGTTAGTATTGATAATTTATGAGTTCATTTTCAATAAACCTATGATAATCATTAAAACTTGAAACTTAGAAGATAAATATAATAATTAATACACAGCACTAGAGTTGGCATAAACAACTGTATTATTACTGTAATTTTTTACAGCCTCAATGATCCATGAAACTTTTTTCTGAGACCTTTACTATTAAAACAATTCCTAAAGTTGCTTGGAGCTCTGAAGACTCGTTTAATCTTAAGCCTAAGCCACTAACTTTTATATTTTTAGTATTTGGATTATTTTTATTTGGTCTTGGAGAAAGTCTTTTAATAACCAGTGGTGCTGGTGTTGGCCCATACACTGTATTAGCCCAAGGGATTTCAAACCTTACTGATTGGTCAATTGGCTTCTCTACTTTTGTTATCAGCATATTTGTGTTATTCATGTGGATTCCGCTTAAACAAAAACCTGGGATGGGAACAATTCTCAATGCCTTCATAATAGCACTAACAATTGAGTTTTCAGTTTATTACTTGCCATATCCTGAAGCGTATCCAATGCAGGTTTTACAGGTCATTATTGGTATTCTTGTTATTGGACTTGGGAGTGGGTTTTATTTGATTTCAAACTTAGGCGCCGGACCCAGGGATGGATTAATGATTGGCTTACAAAGAATAACTAATATGCCAATATATTCAATTCGAACAACGATTGAAATCAGCGTAGTAGTAGTTGGCTCTCTCTGCCTCCTTAATAACATTGACAAATTATTGGGTGAGGTTGTTGGGCTTGGAACGGCATTGTTTGCACTTGGAATTGGGCCATCAGTTGCACTAGGAATAACTCTTGTAGGAAAATTATCAAAGCAAAACTAGTTTGAGTCATTTTTAAATATTTAATTCCAGTAATAATCTTAATAAAGATAAAATCAAAGAATGGATAAAATTCTCATTCAACCCGATGACTTCGACTTAACCACTGAAGTTAAGCTTGCTAAGGCCAATAACTCTAGTATTGGCGCTGTTGTAAGTTTTGTTGGAACAGTTAGAGACCTTCAACCGAAATCGCTTAGCTCTATGACTCTTGAGCACTACCCAGGGATGACTGAAAAATCTTTAGAATCAATTGTTAAAAAGGCAAGAGATAAATGGGAAATTGAAAATGTCACGATTATTCACCGCATTGGAACTCTTGATGTTAACGATCAAATAGTTTTGGTTATAACAACTAGTAAGCATCGTCAAGAAGCTTTTGACTCATGTAATTTCATTATGGATTTCCTTAAAACTGATGCCCCTTTTTGGAAAAAAGAAGTAACAGAAAATAATGAAGAGTGGGTTGGTGCGAGAACCAAAGATGAAAAGCAAAAAAAACGCTGGAAATCTTAAATATTAAAGTCTTCTGGACTGTTTAAATTAGTTAACAGCTCTAAATGACTTGAGACATTAACTCTTTCAGTTTGCTGCTGACGATACCAGAGAGCCATTTTACGACCCCCTTCTGCTAAAAATTGATCAAGACTTTCATTAAGATTTGATTTCATAAGCGCAAAGGTTGCGTGCATTCTTTGCCCGTCATGAGCAACACAAATATCACACTCACTAGACTCCATTCTCTCAATAAGAGAATCGATTAAGGTCACATCAATCATTGGACTGTCACAGGGGAGAACTAACAAATAATTAGAAGTACAGACTTTTAAAGCTTTAGAAATTCCAGCTAGCGGGCCCTGATAGCCTTCTAAGTCGTCTTCTATTACTTTTCCATATTTAGAATAATCCTCTAAACTTCTATTTGCACTTATAAATATTTGACTTACCCTATCCTTAGCAACACTGGCTGCATATGAAATTAATGGAAGGTTTCGAAACTCAATGAGCCCCTTATCTTTTCCGCCCATTCTTGAGCCCATACCCCCAGCTAAGATGACAGCTGAAATCTCATTTTTTGATATTTTATTCACTTAATGCTTGTGCTTTTTTCAAGTTATTTTTAATTAGAAAATTTACTTACAATTGTATAATATACCGTATGAATATTAAATCCATAGAACCTAATGAATAGTCAAAGCACTAACTCAAGCTCAGCAATGTTTAGTGATTCACTGATGAGTGCAGATGATGCTTTGTCCTTTCTAATTGACTCTGCTAGTGTTACAGCAATGACAGAAGCTGTTTCTTTGGATGACTCACTCGGTAGAATTTTAGCAAGCGATATACATTCAACAATAAACGTTCCAGGTTTTGATAATAGCGCAATGGATGGCTACACTATTGCACTTAATGACACCCAAGTAGCACAAGAAAACTTAAGCTTTGATGTTGTCGATAGAATTGCTGCAGGCTCAACTGGAAATGACTTAAAGATAGGCAACGCTGCCAGAATATTTACTGGCGCTCCAATTCCAAATGGAGCTAATACGGTTGTAATGCAGGAAGAATGCACTCTCTCTGAGGATAAATCTCAGATAACAGTTAAAAGAGCTATTAATTTAAATGAGAATATTCGCCCCACTGGGAACGACATCCTTAAAGATAACGTTATTCTTAGCTCAGGAAGGCAAATCAAGCCTCAAGATATTTCTTTAGCCGCCTCAGTTGGTGTTGGTGAACTGGTCGTTTTTAAAAAAATTAAAGTAGGTGTTTTTTTTACAGGTGATGAATTGGTTGAGCCTGGAAACCCTTTGACACCTGGAAAAATTTACAACTCTAATCGTTACGCTCTTGTAGCGCTTCTCAAGCAGGTTGGATGTGATGTAATAAACCTTGGAAATATAGAGGACAAGTTGGACGCAACCTGTGAAGCACTTGAAGCACTTGAGAGTCAGTGTGATTTAATTATGACAACTGGCGGGGTCTCAGTAGGCGAAGAAGATCACGTTAAACCTGCTGTTGAAAAACTTGGAGAGTTAAATCTTTGGAAAATTCGAATGAAACCTGGAAAACCTTTGGCTTATGGTAAAGTTAAGCAGACTCCATTTATTGGGCTGCCAGGAAACCCAGTATCAAGCTTCGTAACTTTTTGTATTTTTTCATTGCCATTTATAAAAAAAATGCAAGGAAACAGTAACTATGAATCTAAAATTTTAAAGGTGAAAACAAACTTTGACTGCAAACGTGCTAAGCCTAGGCGTGAATATGCGCGCGTTCGTATTGACCATTCAACGGAGACTCCTTTAGCGAATCTCTTCCCAAAACAAGGTTCAGATGTTATGAGCTCGGTTGTTTGGGCTGATGGAATTATTGAGATACCTGAAAATACAACCTTTGAAACTGGGACTATACTCAACTACTACTCAATGAGTGAATTAACAAGATGAGTAAATTAACCCACATCAACGCAAATGGTGAAGCGCAAATGGTAGATGTTTCCGATAAAAATGAGACTGCACGCGAAGCTAAGGCTTGCGCGCGAGTAGTAATGAAAGCTGAAACGCTTGACTTAATTGTCTCTGGCTCCCATAAAAAAGGTGATGTCCTTGCTGTTGCTAGGGTTGCTGGGATTCAAGCTGCAAAAAAATGCTCAGATCTAATCCCACTTTGTCATCCACTAATGCTATCTAAAGTGAGCGTAGAGCTTACTCCTAATACTCAAAATAACTGCATTGATATTATTGCTACAGCAAAACTAACTGGCAAGACTGGTGTTGAAATGGAAGCGCTAACTGCTGCCAGTATTGCCGCTCTTACCGTTTATGATATGTGCAAGGCGGTCGATCGCTTCATGCTCATTGATAATGTCCAGCTTTTAGAAAAGAAAGGCGGCAAGTCTGGGCACTGGATATTACCAAAATGAACAAGCTAATTGATCCATACAATCGAGAAATCACTTATCTAAGGGTCTCAGTTACAGACCACTGTAACTATAGATGCCATTATTGTAGAGATGAGGATCACCAAACCCACACTAAAAGATCTCAGGTCCTCTCTTTTGAGGAGACTGCAAAAATTGTTCGTTTATTTTCAGAGCTAGGAGTTACAAAGGTGCGCCTTACTGGCGGAGAGCCCCTGCTACGAAAAGATATTCTTGAGCTAACTAAAATGCTTGGAGATATCCCTGGGCTTAATGATATTCCGCTCTCAACTAACGCGCATCTTCTACCGCCACTAGCAGCCAAGTTAAAGGCTAATGGCGTTAATAGAGCCAATATTTCAATTGACTCTCTTATCCCAGAGCGCTTTAAAGAAATTACGAGGGACGGTGACTTGGCAACAGTTATAAAAGGAATTGATGCGGCGATATCTGCAGGAATGAGTCCTATCAAACTTAATATGGTCGTCATGAAGGGTGTTAATGATGATGAAATTGAGTCCATGATAGATTTTGCTATTGGTCGAGGAATTGATATTCGTTTTATTGAAACCATGCCTATTGGGCTTGCTGGCATAGAAGCAGTCGATAGACACTACAGTGAAAAAGATATTCTTGAAAGAGTCTTTAAAAGGTTTGGAAGTAAACTTGAATCCAAGAAAGCCCAGCAAACTGATGGACCAGCGAAAGCTCTTCACATTAAAGGCACCAACACCAGTGTAGCTACAATATCAGCTGTGTCTAATAATTTTTGTAGTAGCTGCAACCGCGTCAGATTAACGGCTAAAGGTGAGCTAATTTTATGCCTTGGTCAAAAAGACTCAGTATCACTTCGTGATGCCCTAAGATCAGGAATGACTGATACAGAAATTAAGCAATTAATCGTTGACGCCATAACAAAAAAACCAGAAAAACATTTCTTTGACTCCGTAATTGATAATATTAGTAGTAGTCAAATGGTGGAGATTGGTGGATGAAAATTATCTACTTTGCTTCTCTAAAAGAAAACTTAAAGACAAGTCATGACTTGATGAACTTTGACGCGCCAGTTTCAATATCTTTTATCAAACAAAAACTTATTGAAAAACACGGGAGTGAACACTTTCCAAATAACATTTTGTGCGCTGTTAATCAAGAAATGGCGGCGTCAGATACCATTGTTAAAGAAGATGATGAGGTGGCTTTTTTCCCGCCCGTTACTGGAGGCTAGAAGATTATATGACCGATTCTAAAATTAAAATTGGATTCCTTACTATTTCTGATAGAGCTGCACGTGGAATCTATGAAGATATTAGTGGACCTGCCATGCAGGAATGGATATCAAAAGCAGTAACTAGCCCATATGAGGTAGTTTCAAAAATAATTGAAGATGAGCAGCCTTTAATAGAGAAAACTCTCAAAGAGATGAGTGACAGTCTTGGTTGTAATTTAATTCTTACAACAGGCGGAACTGGTCCAACTACTCGAGACGTAACGCCCGAGGCTACTAAAGAAGTTTGTGAAAGAATCTTTGATGGATTTGCAGAGCAAATGAGGATTGTTTCACTTAGGACCGTTCCTACAGCAATTCTTTCACGGCAAATCGCAGGCACTCGAGGTAATAGCTTAATTATCAATCTTCCTGGCAAGCCAGTCGCAATTTCTGTATGTCTTGGAGCAGTTTTTTTAGCTGTACCGAAATGTCTTGAGCTCCTTGATGAGTCCGTCATAACAATCGATAAAAATTATGTCTCTCAAGTGTTTGAGTAAATTTATTTGATGATCAATACAAGAGATTCAGCACTTGATT
Organism: uncultured Candidatus Thioglobus sp.; assembly: GCA_905182815.1. Taxonomy (GTDB): domain Bacteria; phylum Pseudomonadota; class Gammaproteobacteria; order PS1; family Pseudothioglobaceae; genus Pseudothioglobus. The sequence continues at coordinate 90,064 of CAJJCX010000001.1, read as the reverse complement.
TAATGCGCGGCATTGCAATCATTATGATGATTGCCTTTCACTTTATCTATGATCTCAATTCTTTTGGCTTTTCTGATATTCCATTATTTACTCATTGGGCTGGAATAGCATGGCGCTGCTTAATTGTTTTTCTTTTCTTGAGCGCTGTTGGAATTAGCTTGGTTATTGCTCATAGCAAAGGCATTAAATTTAAAAAATTCCTTAAACGCTTATTATATTTAGGAATTGCTGCTCTTTTTGTTTCAGCTGGAACTTATGTAATGTTTCCTGATGGATGGGTCTATTTTGGAATCCTTCATTTAATTTGGTTTTCTACTATCATAGCAATTTCTTTTGTAAATCTTCCTAAGACCTCCTTGCTAATTGCTGCATTAATTCTTATTGGTGCGATTTTTGATCAACCTAACCTTAGTTTTATTTCATACTTTCCTTGAACCTTACTTACCGCTTGGTAGTGTTGATTATTACCCTCTATTCCCGTGGCTATCTTTTGTCTTTATTGGAATTTATCTAGGGCACAATCCCTATTATCAGAAAATATTTATTTTTCGATTAAATTGGCTTGAAGTAATCGGAAAGCATGCTCTAATTATCTATCTGACTCACCAGATAGTGCTGTTTAGCGTTGTGAGCTTGGCATACAACCTATTGAATTAATTGGCTTTGTAATACTCTAGCTTGATTGAAGCTTTGAATTGGTGATTCTTGTAATCGTAGTTAATATTTCTGCAGGAGAAAGCGACTATTCAGTAAGATCATTACTGTAATTAAAAATAGTATATTAAAAAGAGAGACGATTACAAGAAACCAAAACCTAACCGTAGTGATTCATTAAATTAGCAATTCTTTTTAAAAAAATTGCATGCTCACAGGCTTCTTCTGAAGAATATATTTCTTCTTGTATATCAACTGGAACACCACGAATTCCTGAAACAATTCCTATCTTATATTTTTCAAACATACGAATACAAACAGTAACATATTTGCCAGCCATTGGCGCTCTTCGTAATTTATCAAGAACTTTTCTAAGATCATGACTATGTTCGATCGCGGCCCTTCCATTTGATGGAGCAGTTCCAACAGGACTATTTCTGTGCTCTGAAATCAATTTTCTGCGTGATTCATCATCAAACAAAAGAGGCATTACATAAGTCCTCGTAATATAATCATCTGTCTCAGCATAAGATTCGTTTGCAATTACACCTTTTTCTTTATTTGTCATAATATATTCCTATTTTGTAATTAATGGTTGCGACAAGGCACTGACTCTCCTCGCTCCTCTTTTAATCGTCCTGCCTCAATTTGGGCGCCTTCAGGGGTGTTAAAGATCTTATCTTCAAAAAGTATTAATGGCTTTGCTCGATCTGCATTCAACTGGCCAACACACCACTCTTTTCCTTCAACAATGCAAACTGCAACATAAGCACCTGCAATTGGCCCAATGTGTCTATTATTAAGTGTAAATAAATATTCTGACAAATCATTAACTTTATCCTCATCTAGAGGGCTAATTACTCTTTTCTCTAATTCATTAAGAGGCTCAGTGCTTGTTCCAACAACTGACTTACCAACAGGTGGATCCATCATATTAGGGTGTTTATTAGTAATCATTTTAATATAACTCCTTATCTATATTATTAAGGCAAAGGTCCATCTTTTAAAAATCCTCTTATTGCATTTTCTGTAATACGAGAAACATTATTATTGTAATTATTATGCGAAAGACTTCCACACCACGACAAAGATCCTGGAGCAAAAACTCCACCATCATTTGGTGTTTTATAAAATACCATATCAGCTCGAACCATAGGATTCTCAGTACCACTTCCGTGATACCCACGAACAGAAAAGTGAATCTCTTCATTAACTTGCAACATTAAATTGGTATGTCCAACTGAATGCGCTAATAAATATGAATCATGTGGAGTTCCGAATTCAATGTCATACCGATCCAACTCTACACCTGCAGCCCCACCGCCAACAAGCCCAAAATCACCGATTTTTTCACCATTCCCTACCCCTTCCATTATCCAAGCTGTCTCTGGTCTTTCACTATCCTTATCTCTAACATAGTAGGATGAAACATCAAAACCATAAGCCGTAAAAGTGAGTCCACAAAGCTTACTTGGAATTCTTCCTCGAGCGCGCCACATGCCTCCATATTTTCCATCAAAAGCATTATTATATTCCCCAGGATTTGCTGTCCAAGCTCTAGTTCCAGCCTCTCCTTTACGAACTTCAATAATATTAGAATTATCAGGATGATACTCACTACACCAGTAGAAACCATTTGCACCTAAATAAATCCATCGACCACCATCTTGTTGATATTTTTCATAAGCAGAAAACATTTTTTCTGAAGTATATTCTGGATGACTTCCAGTAAGTACAGTTTGATATTTATTTAATAACCCAACTCCTTCTCGATGCAAGTCTTCATCAGTATGAATATCAAAATCAAAGTTTTTTTCTTCAAGCCAGTCAACAAGATGAAGATCACCATTAAGCTGCCATAAAGACGGAGAGAGCCAATGACGATATTTAGGGCGCATATTTAAAATTGGTCTAAGTCTTGATGAGTAGCAAACGCCACTTCCATCTGAATGAAGTGAATAAGTAGAAAGTCCATATTCTCTATGCTCATTTAAATATAGATCAGCTGCAGTCATTACAGGAACCTTTCCAGCTAATAACTCAGCCACAACACAGTTGGTACAAAGATTATCATTTGAATATGCTAAGTATGAATTTGTAGGCAAAATAAAAGCCAATTTTGAAGTAGTCTTTCCTTTTGGAGGACGAACAACAAAAGGAATATAATCTTCTGTTTCTGGAGAGTCTTCACCACCAATCCTTAAGCGAGCAGCATAAATACCACTTTTTAAGCCATCAGGAATTTTAAGTTCAAAATCAACTTCCCAACGTGCGTCATCTATATCATCGTCATGAAAATGAATTGCACCATACTCTTCAGGCTTATGATGATAAACAATTTCATCTCCAGTCCAGTTAAAGCCTGTCATAGCCCTAACAGGCATATTAATAATGACACCATTTAACATAGAAGGCGACGTATCAATTATGCAAGTTGAGGCGATGTTTGTAGTTATATTCGCATGAAAATCCCAAGCTCCAACAACGTCGTTACGTAATTCTGCCTTACAACCCTGGTAACCACGTGCCAAAGATTCTATTTCAGACCTAGTTAAAGCTCTCCTTGAGAGTCTTGGGCGATCTATTTTTCCGTTATATGTATGAACTTGCTCTGGCAATTCTATAGGCTCCAACACCTCTTTAAAATGTCCTCCAGAAATATGTCTTCCTGACCTCTGATATTTTGTACTTGCTGCCATTAGAAAAGGGGCATCATTGATACCTGGCTTTATACTATTAATAGACTCCACCACAGCAGTAGTTTCTTCTGCTGGATTTAATAAGCCTTGGCCTAATCCGCCATTAGTTGATGTTACAACAGGTTCTTGAAATAACGTAACTTTACCTGTGCGCGCATCATAACTAACTGCTGCAAGATACCAAACCTTCCTTAAAAGTTTTTTATCACTTGAAAGCTTCATAATCTGGCCACTGCCATCGCCTATTTCGACAGACAAACAATTATGCTCGTCTATAAACAACCCATAGCCACTTTTAGTTTCTTCAACCCATTTAGTTAAAACGCCCTGGCGGCCTTTTTGTGGAGTACCAAGACCAACAACAGGTGTTGTTGGAAATATATAACACTGAAGTGTAAAGCTTTCTAAATTAAGACGCTCATCTTGAGGGACGATCACATAAGAGCCACCATGTATTTTTTGATTTTTTCCTGGATAATTTTTATTACATTCAGCCTGAATTTCTTCTTCTTTGTATCCAGGACCGTCAGGGTTAGTATCACCATGTATTAATCGGACTATTTGTGTTTCGTAAACTTCACTATCTTCAGAGTTAATATAAAATTGTATGTTATCTCCAGGACAAACAGAGTATTTGTCGCTATAACCAGTAATTCTCAACATAATATTTCCTTAATTTTTTATTAATTTAAAGTTAAACTTTTTAGGCTTTATCGCCTTCTATATCGTCGCCTTTTTTTTCATCCTTCTTATAATCCCCAAGAATGTTTTTAATATTGCTTATCTCTTTAGATGACATTCCAATTTCATCAAGAAGATTGTCAACAAAAGGAGCCTGTGCGCGATAACGTAACGCGGAATTTACTACATTTTCAGAAAAATTTCCGCCTCCATTTACTGGTCCAACAAAATCTCCATTGGAACTATTTGAATTGAAGCCAGGCATTCCATTAAGTTCATAAATTTTTATGTCATCAATATTTTCCATTGGCTTAACAGCTTCACGAATAATTGAGTCAAGATTCTTAGCAATCTCCATTCTTAGATCGCTTTGACGACTTTCATCACTTCGAGCATTTTCAGCCTCATTTAGCATCAAATTTCCTGCTGCATCTACTTCATATCGAAGCTTACTTGCAAGGGAAGCATATTTATCAGTTTGCTCTTGCTCCTGTGCTGCTTCTTTTTCAGCTCTAGCAAGGGTGGTAATTTGTATTGCTTCACTCTCACCCTCTTTTTCAGCATTAATTATCTGAAGCTTCTTTTGTCGCTCTGCAACTTCAACCTCCTGTGCTGATTGAACCTGCTCCTCTGCGACAACAACTTGAGCCCTAATATGTTCTTTATTTTCTACTGCCTTTAATACTTCTACAGTTTTGGCTATAATTTCAAGCTCACGATCTTTCTCTTCAATCTCAAGATTTTTTCTCTTTTGTATTTCAGAAGCTTGAGACAATTGATCATTATTAATTCGAGAGATTTCAAGAGATCTCTTTTGATCTATTTCCATCTTTTTAACTTCTTCGTTTGCTTTTATTTGGGCCTGTTCAGATTCTATATATTGCTCAGACTCAACCTTAAGAACTTCAGTTTTCTGTTTTGCCCTTTGAGAAGCAATATCTTCTTCCTGTTGAAGTCTTGCAAACTCATTTTCTTTTTGAATATCTAATGCTCTAATTTCAGCCTCAAGATTTTTTTGCTTAATGTCAGTTTCAGTTTGTCTTTCAATTTCGTTTCTTAATCTTTTTCGCTCTTCAATCTGAAGTGTTAGCTCATGCTCCCTCAATGAACGCTCAACTTCAATTGTATCTTGTTGTTGAATACGTGCTTTTTCAATATCCTCTTCAGACTGGATTCTGGATTCTTCAGCTAAGCGCTGCTGTGTTGAGGTTTCAATAGCCATATCAGTACGCTCTCTATCTCGTTGTTTGGCAATTTCACGCTCCTGTGATAACCTTGAAAACTCTCTTTGTTGATCAATTTCCAGAGCTTTCTGCTCGGCTTCCAGATTTTTTGCTCTAATTCTTATTGTTGTATCTTGCTCAATATCATTACGCTTTTTCTTTCCTGCTTCAATTTGCTCTGTAAGCTGAGTAAGACCTTCCGCGTCAAACGCGTTAGATGGGTTAAATACCTCTAGTCCAGCTTGATCTAAACTAGTTAGAGAAACGGCTTCAAGCTCTAGTCCTGTCGCACTTAAAGATTCAGCAACAATAACCTTTACTTCCTTTATATATTCGCCCCTCTTCTCCTGTATTTCTTCCATTGTCATTTGTGCTGCAACAATACCTAGTGCGTCTACAAATCTACCTTGGACTAATTCTCTTAAACTTTCAGGCTCCATTGTTCGCTTACCTAAAGTACCCGCTGCAATTGATACTGCCTCCTTTGATGGAGTTACGCGTACATAGAATTCTGCAATTATTTCAACTCGCATTCTATTTTTAGTAATAAATGATTTATCACCACCACGCTTAACTTCTATACGCAATGTTCGCATTCCAACAGAAGTTATATTGTGAATTATTGGTAATACAAATGCTCCCCCACTTAATATAACCTTTTCACCTCTAAGTCCAGTTCTCACAAAAGAAACCTCTTTGGATGATCTGCGATAAAGCCAATGCAGCAAATATACAAAAATTGCAATTGCTAATGCCGTAAGAATAATGGCTGCAATAATATCTGCACCAGTCATAATAATTTCTCCTTATAAAATTTGTATGTATTATTTTTCATAGTTAATTGCTTTCATTTACTAGCTGAGTATCATTCATTGCAGCTTTATAAATTACGAATCCAAAAATTACTTTATTTAAAAAATCACTTAAGTTATAAACAATATTTAAGCTATTCACATCAATACCGCCCCCAAGATTGTTTATAAAATAACCAAGTGGGTAAATTGCCCATCCAATAGTTAAAATTAATCTGAGGCCATTAAATGCCATATGTGTGGCTTCATTACCACTCTCTAAATTTGCACGTCCTGCTTCTCCCATATACAGTTCACCGAGAATATAAAGCCAACCCACAACTCCTATAATAAATCCTAACGTAGCGCTCATATAACCAGCTGCCCCTAGAAATTCGCCGATCACCATTACTAATGATCCAATTAATAATCTCCAAAACAAAGCTGATGAAACTTTTGTAACTGCAGACAAGATGACATAAAACAAAACAATTTGCATCGTATGTGTGAGTATCCAGTCTAAATATCGTAGAATAATTGGTGCTGAACCAGTGTCCACCCACATTGTTTTAATATAGTGGTAGAAGACTGCTGAAACCAGCATTACCACACCTAGTAATGTCATAGTTGTATGCCACTTAGTAGCAACCTTTGTTCTTTCAAGAAGAAAGAAAATAGATGCACCAAACATTGCCATAGATAGGAGCCAAAAAGTACCTCCTACAATGTCTGTTGGTAATAATGTGCTGTTCATAAAATATCCTTGGTTTTAAATTCTATTTTTATTACTTCAATCTTTAATTCATTTTAAAAAATATTTTTAATAACTCTAAAAACTAAATGTCGAGCTTAAAATCCATAAGGCCCAGAAAAAAGTTTCTGGGCTTTATGAAGTTTATTTACTTATGAATTTGGATCGTATGCCTCTGGATCCGCAGGTCTCAGGAAGAAATTATCAAGATAGTCTTTACCACCCCAAATATCTATCCCTGGATTGTACCAACCAGTAGAACCTCTATCACAATCAGTACCCATCATTGCCTCAACATCAGAGTAAGTAATTTTGCGAGGTGGTACTAAAATTGATTGAATCTTAGGACCTTGACCTTGCAATGTGCGCATCATGATGTTCCAGCCAAGCTCAACATCATCACCCGGAGGCCATGTTTGAATTGCCGCACTTATGTAATCTGGATTATTACGCCAGTAACATAAAGCACCTAACTCACCACCAATTGATAATGGAACCATCTCACGACCTGATTGCTGAAGTGCAGCTAATACTCCTGTTTCACCAGAAGACTGAACTGCCATACCGTCAAGCTGACCAGGATGAGTTGCTAACCATTTTTGTGTTTCTGCTTGACCAACTTGTGATGTCCACATATGGGCAATCTGTCCAGTAACCTTAATTCCAGGATATTGAGACAAACCATCCAAAACTCCACGGTTCTGAGAATCAGAAGCAGAATAGCCAGGAATACCCTCTACTACAAGAACATTACCCTTTCCACCAATCTCTTCGGCCATCCATGTACCAACATCAAATCCTGCCTGATGATAGTTAACTGATGAACTGACTGAAAGTGGCGATGTTGTATATCCAGTAAATGAAAAGACGGGAACGCCTCTATCAAATGCATACTGAATAGCTTGATTAAGAGCTGTCGGGTTCGAGCAACAAATAATAATTGCATCTACGCCCTGATCAACTAGCTGTCTAATCTGCTGGATTTGTAAAGCATCTTTTAGATTTGACTGTGTAACAACAATATCATTAAGTAGTCCGAGCTCTTGCCATTTTGGCTTGATCTCATTCAATAACCGGTCCATTGCGCCTTTACGCCAAGTATTTCCAGCATAAGTACTTGCATAACCTACTGTCCAAGGTGGAGAGCGGTCACTCTTCCATTCCCTAAAAGCACTCTCACCTAATGGCTGCATTGAATCCATTAGATCTGGGTTATACACTGAATCAGTAATACTTTTTGGAATTTCATCTAGACCAGCAAGAGTCATTGTTGAAAATCCTAATGATAAAAAACATGCTAAAGTAAATTTTATAAATTTTTGCATTTTTATCTCCTTTTTTTGACAAGTATCATTACTTGTTTTGTGTACTTTAAAAAACTTTGATTTATAAGCTAGGTACGCTTTTAAAGCAAATTTACATAGTCTAAAGTATATGTGAGTATAGCATATTGTATATATTAGTCAACAAAAGTATGTATATTTTATTTATTACATTACATTAGTATGTATATGGGATTAAAGTATGCAGCCCTGCATTCTTATTAACCAGTAAAATAATGTACAATTAATGAGAATGCCTCATTAAAGCTTTAAAATTCAATTACTAAGAGAATAAATAAATATGCCAAATCAAGTTCAAGATAATTCAATTCGTCATCAAATCGTTATAGCGGATGACCATGCATTAGTCAGAGGTGGGCTAGAATTAGTTGTAAAAATGGCTGTACCAAATTCAGATATATTTCAAACTAATAGTTTTGATGAAACAATAAAAATTCTCTCAGAAAAGTCTTCTATTGATTTATTGCTTCTAGATCTCATGATGCCTGGAATGGATGGAGAAAAAAGCATCCTCAATATTATCAATTTGCATCCTGGCGTCCCAATAGTTATTGTTTCTGTTAAAGAAGATTTTGATTCCATTCATATGGCCATCTCTTCTGGAGCATCAGGTTACATTCCAAAAACCTCCCTACCAGAAATTACTATTAGCGCTATTAAGCTTATCTTGGCTGGAGGTGTTTACATTCCTCCGCATGTCTTGCAATCAAGAATTGATATCAAGAATGATGTCTCCCAACCAGTATCAAATATTATTAAAAAGTCCAGCATCCTATCAAAGAGACAAGAAGAAGTCTTTAATCTTATAAAGGTTGGTAACTCAAACCAGTCTATTGCAACTGAATTGGGTCTTACTATTCCAACAATTAAAATGCACGTATCAGCAATATTTAAAAAACTCAATGTTAAAAATAGAACTGAAGCAGTTGCTAAATATTCCAATATCCAAAAAGTTTCGGAGTTAATTACCTAGAGGGAGGTTTATTGAGTTCTATTTTTAAAAATGACAACTATATTTTCTTTTTAGTAGAGTATTTTAAAAATATATTCATAAAATATTCAAGACTTCCTTGCGCGTCTTTATTTTTTTTATTGTTCTTAATAAGTTATATTTCGCCCACTCAGGCCAATGAAGGTGCTTATTGGTCTCAAAGCGTAAACGTATTCAATTATTCTTGTACAGACGGTGACGTTGATTGCTGGACAGATAAAAGAAACTCTCTAGAAACGCTTCCCCTTCAAATTTATGCTCCTTTAAAACCAAACCAAGTTAATAATAAACATCACATATGTGTTTCATTCCCTCACCTTAAAGACTCTTATTGGGTTGGAGTAGCCTATGGGATTATTACTGAAGGTCGTCGTCTAGGTCAAAAAATCACATTATTTGAAGCCGGTGGATATACAAATCTAGACGCACAATTAAATCAAGTCGATGATTGTATTACTAACGGAGGAGAGGCTTTAATTATTGGACCAATCTCAAGCAATGGTAACGCCAAACAGATAGAAATAATAAGAGAAAAAGGAATTCCTGTTGTTGTTCTTGTTACTGGAATAAATACAGCTGTTGATGCCAACTCTTTACAAAGTTTTATCGATATGGGTTATACCTCATGCAAATGGGTTTTAGATCAAGAAATAGATAATCCGAATGAAACCAACATAGTTTGGTTCCCTGGACCGCCTGGAGCAGGATGGTCTATTGCCTCAAACGTAGGCTGTTTAAAAGCTTTAAATGGATCAAAAATTAAAATACTTGAAACAAATTGGGGGGATACAGGGAAATCAATCCAATTGCAGTTGGTTGAAGAGACCCTTCAGAACTTAGCTTCAGGGCCTGAGCCAGAATTTAAATACATTGTAGGGACTGGAACAACAATTGAAGCTGCAGCAGGAGCCCTAAGAGCCAGAAAACTTCAAAACAAAATTAAACTAGTGTCCACATACTATACCCCTGGTATTGATCTTTTTATAAAACGAGGGTTAATTTCAATGGCGCCATCAGATCAAATGATTTCTCAAGCCAGAATTGCCGTTGACCAGGCAGTAAGGCTATTAGGGGGAATTGAAATGGCAACAGGAGGTCGCCCAGAATATAATACGGGTCGAATTACAGAGCACATACAGCAACCAATATTAATTGTAACACCTAAAAATTTTAATAAGTTTGACTCCTCAACAACACTAGCCCCTAAGGGGTGGTCTCCTGTTTTTTCAGTAAACTAAAAGATAATCTTAGTAATTAAAAAAACTAAATTATGAATCAATCATCAATACCTCTATTAAAGCTTAATAATATATCAAAACAATTTTTTGAAACTTCTGTATTGGATGAAGTCAATTTTGATTTGTACCCTGGTGAAGCTCATGCCATCTTTGGTCCAAATGGAGCTGGAAAGTCTACTTTAATTAAAATTATTACTGGTGATTTACAGCCTACAAGTGGAAAAATTATTTTAAACAATGAAGAATTAAAAATTCATTCTGTCCATAATGCGAGAGAGCTTGGAATTAGTGCAGTGTTTCAAGAGTTCTCATTAGTTCCTCAACTCACTGTTGAAGAAAATTTATTTCTAGGCTCTAATGTTTCAAAAGGGCTATTTCTTAACAAGAAAAAATTGCATAAAATGGCTTGTGAGACCATGGATAGACTCGAGTTCTCTATTAAACCTGAAGAAAAAATAATTAACTTATCTCATGCCGAAAAAAGAATGGTTGAGATTGCAAAAGCATTCCATACAAGGCCCTCAATAATGATTCTTGATGAGCCAACTGCTTCTTTGGCGGAAAATGAAACAAACCATCTTTTTTCAATGATTAAAATTTTAAAAGAAGAAGGCATTGGTGTAATTTATATCACTCACCGAATGAAAGAAATTTATACAATATGTAATCGCGTAACAATTCTTCAAGATGGTAAAGTAGTTGAGACTGATAAGGTCTCTAAAATTGATGAGCAAAAATTAATTGAGCTTGCTACTGGCCGAAAAATCAAAAACTTTTTTCCTGAGATAAAAAGTCATCCTGGCAGGACGCTATTAGATGTAAAAAACCTAAGCATTCCAGATAGTTTCTTAAAGGATGTATCAATCAATGTAAGAGCTGGAGAGGTAGTTGGACTTGCAGGACTTGCTGGATCAGGAAAATCTGCAATTGGTCGGGCATGCTTTGGTATTAATAAAATTAATTCAGGCAACATAACTTACTTAGATGATGTTGTATATGACAGTTCTAAAAATATCAATGACATTAGTCCAAGAGCAATGCTTGATAGAGGAATGCTTTATGTACCCTCTGATAGAAGGGCTGAAGGACTTGTAATGGAACACAACATCAGAGAAAATATTTCTTTACCATCACTAGGGCTTCCAAAATTTTCAACTGGCTTCATGGTAAATAGAAAAAACGAAAAAGATATTGTTGAAAAGATTGGGCAACGATTAAACTTCAATAAGGGTATTGAAAATAAAATAGAGCAGCTATCTGGTGGTACTCAACAAAAAGTAATGCTTGCTAAAAGTTTTGCTCGAGACGTTCAATTATTTATTCTTGATGAACCAACAATAGGAGTAGATATTGGTACTCGCGTGTCAATTTATGAACTGATAAGCGACTTTTGTGATGCAGGAGGAGCAGTTCTCATGATCTCTTCTGATTTAACCGAACTAGTTAACTTATCTCATAGAATCTATATTATTAATGAAGGCAGCTTAAGTGCTGAAATAAACTCTGAAGAGTCAAGCGAACTTCTAATCCAAAACTATTTTTTGAAATCTAGAGAAACTGAAATCAAAGTCTAACTTTTAAAAATAAATTGAGAGCTAAGAGTTAATCAAATGTGAAAGAATAGCTCTAAACTTTGCAGGTTGAATTGGTTTTAATAACACTGGCAGCCCTTTTTCTTTAATGCTTTGTATATGAGACCTTTCTACATCTCCAGTTATTATTATGCTCGGAATTACAGACTCTAACTCTTGCTGAACTAGTTTAACTACATCAACACCTGAAGCATCTCCTGGTAATCGATTGTCAGCCACAATAATGTTTGGCAATAGGTAATCTGGAGACCTAATGATATTTTTGATTTCGTCCAGGTCTCTTCCAGAATCGACAATACAGCCCCAAGATTCCATTAACTGAATTGAAGCTTTTAAGACATCAATATCGTCTTCAACTAACAAAATTCTAGCACCAGTTAAATCCATAATGTTAGAAATAGCTTCAAGTTGAACTTCACTATTCTTCGCTTCACCAATTTCAACTAATACAGAAAAGCATGAGCCACCTCCGAGAGTAGATTTACAATCTATTGTATGGTTAAGGCTTAGAGATAAACGCTTCGCTAGAGCCAGACCAAGACCAAGCCCCTTGCTTCTATCTCGCTCTTTATTTTCAATCTGATAAAAGTCCTCAAAAATATTTGGCATTTGATCTTCTGAGATTCCACAGCCCGTATCCCAGACTTCAATTGAAACCTTATTGCCCCTCTTTCTGCATCCCATCATTACAGATCCAGCTTCAGTATAACGAATGGCATTTGACATATAATTACCTAATATACGTTCCAATAAATCAGGATCACTTCTAACAGTAATACTAGAAGGAACGATTCGAAACTGTAAGTTTTTATCTTTTGCTAAAGGTGCGAATGATTGAAAAATACTAGTAAAAATATTATTAATTGAGAAGTCTTCATATCGAGGCTTAATAGCTCCAACCTCCAATTCAGAAACATCTAAAAGAGCATTTAAAAGTCTTGCAGTTGAGGCTGAAACTGAATTTATATCTTCAATAATTGTAAGAATTTTTTCATCTTTAACTTTAGATTTTAACGCTGCTATGTACATCTGCATTGCATTTAAAGGTTGACGTAAATCATGGCTAGCTGAAGCTAGAAATAGTGATTTGGCTTTATTGGCTCTATCAGCATCTTCCTTAGCATTTTGAAGTCCGACTCCTTGCTCCCATAAGTCCTCTTTCAGCCTGTTAAAACTTCGCCCCATTCTTCCAAGCTCATCCTCTCTTTCTAATATATTTTGCTCATCTTCTAACCTTGTCACTTTTCTTAACGGGGTGTATCTATTTATTGAGTCAGTAAGTAACTGTAAAGGCTTTGAAATATTCATCCTTACAATAAGAAGAATCATTGATATAGCAAATAAAATAGAAATAATTGTTGTTATAACTATATAACTAATAGCGATTCTTTCAACATAAATTATTTTTTCTTTAGAGTCATTAATAACATTTTCTAATTCTTTACTTACTTTTTCTGCCTGAATAACAAGAGACTCTTCAGTAGATAAAATTTCATTGAGGTTTTTGATATTTAGAGTAAGTATTTGTAAATTATTTTCAAGGAATAAGTTACTTACAACTATTTGATTATATTTTTGAGAAACTACTCTCAGCTCATAGAGCTCTAGAAGTAATTGCTCTTGATTATCTACAATTATGTCGTTATTTGAAGCTTCGTCATTTTTAACTTTTCTAATAAAATCTTCAGTATCAGCAATTGACTCCTTCAATTTTTGACTAGCTAATAAAAATTTATCCTGGATTGATTTACCGCCTAAGAGCTGCACATATTTATCATAAAAACTTGTTTTATCACCATCTTGGTTAACGATTTGGGTAACCGTTATATAGAGCTCATTGAGACTAAGCCTTTGACTATAAACACTATCATCAATTCTATGAACGGACTCGATTAATGGAATTGTGATAGAAGACATTTGTTTGGTTTCGCTGCCAACTGTGTAGATTTGCGAAAAAGCAACTAGCATTAATGAAATAAAAGCAATAATTTCAATAAATATTAAAGCTAAGATTTTTTGATTAAGAGATAACCTATTAAAGAGATTTTTTTTAATTTTTTTCATATATTAATTGTGAATTTTTAGATCTCAGAATCTAAGAAAACATTCAAATTTAATGAATTATAAAAAATCATTCTTATTCGGTCACTATTTTTTTAGGGTTGATAGCATTTGCTGCCTAAAATACTCAGCACTAATAGCTACTATAAGCAACACACCTATAACAACCATCTGTAAGTATGAACCAACTCTCATTAGGTTCATTCCATTTTGTATTAAGATAATAAAAAATGCCCCTAAAACAACATTCTGAACTCTACCAACACCACCAAGAAGGCTTACCCCTCCAATCGCACAAGCAGCAATGGATAGCAATGGATAGCTTGCACCAATGTTAGGCTCTCCAGTTTCCAGTCTGGCAGTAATCAATAAAGCCGCAAAACTCGTTATAACTGCAGAAAAAACATAAGCACTCACTATATAAATACGAACATTAATGCCAGAAAGTTCTGCTGCTCTGATGTTTCCTCCTATCGCATAAAAGTACCTCCCCATCTTTGTCATATTAATAAAAATATAAACCAAAATAATAAAAAATAGAGTAATCCATATAGTTAACGAAATACCTAGAAACGTGCCATAGCCAAAAATATTCGTGAATGATTCGGGCATTCCATAGATTGGAATTCCTCCAGTAATAGTAAGAGCTAACCCAAATATAATTGAAGACATGCCAAGAGTCATTATGAAAGGAGGTACTCGTAAAAAAGCAACACCAAGGCCATTGACTAGGCCAATAAACGCTCCAACCAGAAGACCTGCTAAGCAGCCTATAAAAATTGCCTCCCAGCCGGAACCATATCCAGACCACAAAGCCACCATTGTCATCGAAGCAACTACAGAAGTCATTGCAAGAATTACACCAACAGAGAAATCCAACCCTGCAGTCAGCATAACTACCATCTGAGCCATAGCCACAAGAATAAGATCTGAAGAATGTCGTGCTACGCCTAGAATATTTTGTGTAGTTAAAAAATTATCACTAGCAAATGAGAAAGTAATTAGAGCTACACCAAGAAACCAGGGCAATACTCCTGCTTTAATAAATGAAGAGGACAAGAATTTCTTGAGTATTGAAAAATAATTAAAAAATTCACTCATATTTATATTTACTTAATAAACCCAAGAATATGACAATACATCAAAGAAAGTTAAAAAAAATAGTTTTAAAAAAAACATACTAACTATCATTTTTATTCATGATTGTAACATTATTAAACATTACTTTACCAATAATATAAGAATTAATACATACTATTGACTATGGTATGTGATAGTAGTAAACTGCACCTATACTTTTGGATGTTTTAAAATAGAATTTCTGTATATACAAATTTCTAAATAAATACATAGCCATTAGTCTGAAGTGACTCCTATTTCAATTTAGAGGTGTATTTAATTGGCCGAACAAGTGCAAAAGACAGTAGAAGATGATCCTTCAGATTTACCAGAAATACTAACCAAATTTCCGGGTGAGCTTCATGTTAAAAACGTAAGCAAATCATTTGGGGTAACTAAAGCCCTTGATAATGTGTCCTTTACTGGATATTTTGGTGAAATCCATGCAATTATTGGTGGAAATGGCTGTGGGAAAAGTACATTAGCTAAGGTGCTCGCGGGTGTCTTGCCAATTGATTCAGGGAAAGTGTCAATTAATGGCCATCACCCATCCACACCAAAGGAATCTCGCGATTTAGGCGTTTCAATGGTATTTCAAGAGGTTCTTGTAGCAGATGAAGCATCGATAGTTGATAACTTATTTATTGGTATTGATGGTTTTTTCTCAAAATCAATGTCGGATAAAGATAAACAAGATAAAGCTAGAATTTTATTAAGTGAATTAGCTGATGAAGATATCGACCCCTTAATGCCAGCTGGAAATCTTCCACTAAGTACTAAAGCCTGGATTACCATCGCTAGAGGATTACTAAGTGAGCCAGATTTACTAATTTTAGATGAATCATCAGCTGCATTAGATTTCGACTCAACTGAGCGTCTTTTTAATAAGATGAGAGAACTACGTGATAAGGGGACAGCAATAATAATAGTAACTCATAGAATTGCAGAGTTAGTAAGAATCAGTGATCGTTGCACAGTTATGAGAGATGGGAAAGATGTTGGTGTTTTAGAAAAAAGTCAAATTACTGAAAAAAATCTTTTACAACTGATGACAGGAAAAGATCAAAGCAAAGACTCAACTAAACAAGATGCTCACAAATCATCTCACTCACAAGTAGCACTCAGAACTCAAAATATGAGGGTTTGGCCAACAAGTGATTCTTCAAATTTTGAATTAAATAAAGGCGAAATAGTTGGAATCACTGGCCTAGATGGCCATGGTCAAGATGACTTTGTTCGAATATTAGCTGGTATTGCACCAGCTGCAGAAGGAGTAGCTGAAGTCAGCACAAACCATGGTGTTGATTTTTCTTCGATTAACACTCTTGCAGATGCAAAAAAATTTGGAATTGCATTTGTTTCAGGTGATCGAAAAAGAGAAGGAATTTTACCAAATCTAAGTATTGTTGAAAATTTAGCAATTTCTATGTACGACAAAAATACCAATATACCCGGCGTTCGCCTTATTGAATGGGGGGGAATAAATGACATTTATGATTGGGAAGTAGAGAGATTAGCTATTAAAGCAGGCGCCAAAGAAAATTTGATTACATCTTTAAGTGGCGGTAATCAACAAAAAGTAATGCTAGGACGTGCTTTTTCCACCCATCCCAAGACTTTGGTTTTATTAGATCCTGCTCGTGGAATAGATTTACAAACTAAAAGAGATCTTTACAAACAACTAAGAGAATTTGCGGATGAAGGAAATTCAGTAATTTACATGTCAAGTGAACTTGAAGAGTTCATAGGGTTTTGTTCGCGTGTAATTGTATTTCGCAATGGCAGCATTTTTGAAACATTTTTAGATCAAAAAATTAATGCTGATGGAATTCTTGAATCAATGTTTGGACATATTCAAAATCAAGATAACTCTGATATAGAGCATAAAGAGTTGGTGAACTCAAAATATCCTGAAAACACAAAAATGGAGAATGAAATGAGTGAATATAACGTAAGTAAATATTTCAAAAATGAGATCAAAACAGAAGCCTCAACTAAATCTTCAAAGCAGGATTTCTCACCTTCTGATGAAGAAAATTTTAATTCAATAATCAATTCTTCTGAAAATCAAAATAATGATGGCAAAAAAGTTGAAAAGAAAACAGCTAAGGAATTAACCGAGTCTTTTGAATATTCTAAAGATGATTCAAATCAATTTGAAAAGTTAATGAAATTCAAAAAAAACCCTAACCAAAAAATTACTTTGGGTCAGGCAAATAAAGTAGATGGTTACTCAGCAGCCGACGAAGAGCTATTCAAAAAATTTGAAATTGAAGATGATAGTAATGAAAATAAAAATGAGCTAGATAGAGGCTTAAGTAGTCAAAAAATCACCTCCTCTAATAATATAGATCATAAGAGTGTTAAGTCAAATACTCAGGAATATAGTAAGGAAGATTTAGAAAAATTTGAAAAATTATTCTCTAAAGAATAGGACAATTTAATATAAATATTACAAAATGAACTTTTAACGATAATGGAATTAATCAAAAAACAAGAATCAAATTCTGGGGCTAGTACATATCTTATAGTTCCTATAGTCATATTCTTCCTATTACTTATATTTGCAGTTATTAGAGGCCCATATATGGTTTCAAGTACTGGATTTGGCGGTTTAATAATTGTGGTGGCTCCACTAATACTTGCAACCTATGCATTAACAGTAATAGTTATGGCTGGAAGAGCAGGAGTTGATTTATCAATTGGGCCATTAATTGGATTTATCAATGTTGGCATGATTCAGCTAATCGGGCTAGGTTTAATTGAATCACCAATTGCAATATTTTTATACGCCATTGGTGTGGGTATTGCTTATCAAGTTCTAATGGCTTTAATAATTGTATTTGTTCGAGTGCAGCCAATTATTGTGTCATTAAGTGGCTACCTCTCGCTTGTTGGATTGAATCTCATAATTATGCCTCGACCATCTGGCTTAGCGCCTGATTGGATGTATAGCTGGGGAGCTGGCACTACTATTTTTTCTCCCGTTTTAGTAATATTAATAGTTGCAACAGCAGGATGGTACTTGCTTGCTCAAACAGCCTTCTGGGGTAATTTAAAAATGATGGGTTCTGATGAGCGAGCAACTTACACAAGCGGAGTTAATATAAACATGGTTCGTATTGGCGCTCATGTTATAGGCGGTATTTATGCAGGACTTGCTGCGATTACATTTACATCTCTAATTAGCTCTGGTGATCCAAGTCAGGGAACAACTTACACACTAATGGCAGTTACTGCACTTGTCCTGGGTGGAGCAAATTTAGCAGGTGGTCGAGGAAGTGCATTTGGCGCCCTTCTAGGTTCACTAAATATATTTTTAATTACCTTTGCACTTTCAACTTTTAACTTTGGAAAAATGCAGAGTTTCGTTACCGATTTCTCATATGGACTTATGCTGGTTGTTTCATTATTAATTAGTATTGCGATTCCATTTCTTCAAAAACGTGCTCGAGGACTATCGCCATCCCTAGTGTTTTTAGTAATGGGAATAGTTTCCTTAGGGGTAATGGTAAGCGTATCGATGGACAAATCATTTGGAGTAAAAAGATATAAGGCATTTGTAGCTGCTGTTGAGCAGGAAACTATGTCAGCAGGAACAATTATGTTTCTTATAATTATTGGGGTGGCATTGACTGCCTATATTATCAAAGTTGCTTTTAAACATATAAGCGGCCCAATGATTGGACTTATGATTGTTGTAATAATTACTGCTTTTGGTCTAATATTTAATCCTGATTCTACTTCAGAAGTAGTTTTCTCACCAGCTATGATTGATTATTCAATAATGATATTTAGCATGGAGGAAATCTCGAGCTCTTCATCATTCCTCTCTATTAATGCATTAAGTAAGACAACATATCTATTAATCGGTCTAGTAGGTGTAGTGCTATTGTCATCACTAATAATTCTGACAATGCTTCCAGGAATAAAAACTAGTATCAAGCGTTTAGCAATGATAATGTGCATCGCTATTGTTCCAGTTATTGCAATTGGAGCTGTATTTTTTCAAGATGCAGATAAGGGATATTTAACAAGTAGTTTCTCAGGTGAAGTTTTTGCAATACTAATGGTCTCAGCACTTCTCTTCACAATTACCATACCTTTAGTTCATACAAAAATAAAAAATATCAACAATATTTTTATTGGCGCAATATCTATTATTTTCTTAATTGTTATGTACTTCTTTATAGGCAATAGTGTGGTTTCAGTTGACCCAAATATGGGAGTATTAACAAACTATTCAATGCCAATTATTCCAACTGGAGTAGAAAGTTTACCGACCAAATTTATCGAATATACGGCACCAATAAGGATGAATGTTGATGCCAGTGGAATGGCACTGATTACTGAAATTGCCTACATTGCCATTATTATTGTTTTATTACAAGTATTTTTACGCATTGCTATGGGAGAAACTAGTTTTAATAGTTTTTGGAAATATTGGTATATAGCTGCTTTTGCTGTTCTAGCTTGGGGCAGTTTATTTTATGCAATAGGTGTGCCAATATGGAAGCTCATTGTCATTATTGGAATCACAATTATTTCTGCTCCAAATGTAATGCACATAATAAGCACATACATTATTGGCGATCATAAAGATGATGCAATAAGCAAATGGGAAGGATAAATAATGAAAATATTTCAAAATAATTGGGTTAAAAATGCGCATTAATAGAATGGGAAAAGCTGCCTTTTCATTTTATAAATGGCTGGGCTTTATTGTTGCTTTAATAGTTTCAGTTATCAGTGCTGTTTTAGGTTTTATTGATAACACTCCCTCACAACTTGTTATGCTTTATACAGTTGCAATCTTTGGTTCAATCTTATGGGGCTGGCATCACCTTTCAGTAAGATGGACATACATTGACGGCCTTGAAGAGGAAGATCTACAATTAGTAGAAAATATAGAAATCCAAGATAAAGAGTCTACTGAAAGCTACTTTAGTTTCCTTATCAAGAGTAACAAGGGTGCCATTATTGGCATATTAGCAATGATTATTGCATTTGTTGGACTTGCCTTTGCTATGGATGATTTTCTTCAATGGCAAAATATACTTTCATTGGTGGTATTTTTTCTAACTCTCTTAATATTAATCATCACCAACTCAGTTGCGAAAAATAATAAAAGTGCGCTTATGGGATTAGCAGTATTAATTGGACTTTTTATTATGGGTTCATTAATTGTAGATGGCTTTATCTCAACTTTGAATCTGAAATCAATGCTTCTTTTTGCATCATTCCTTGGGCTTGCATGTATTGGACAAACTCTTGTAGTATTACTAGGCGGATTAGACTTATCAGTCAGCTTTGTAATTGGAGCTGCAAATATTGGCTTAATGTATTTAATCACGCTAGGAATTCCTCCATGGATCTGCATAGTTGCTGTTTTATTAATGGGATTAGGTGTTGGAATAGTTAATGGCTTATTAAGTTTTCGTATACAAGGTCAAGCACTTATCTTAACTCTGGGTGTTGGATTTGTAGTTACTGGCGCCGTTCAAGCCTTAACAACTATTGGTTCAGATTTTGGAGGAAGCGTTTTTGGTGTTGTGCCAAAGTGGTTGTCTAATATAGCTGCAACAAATGGAACTTTTATTGGCATTAGCATCCCGCCTGTTGTTGTAATCTGGGTTGTTTCATCAATCCTTATGATTATCGCACTATCAAATACAACTTGGGGAAGAAACCTATATGCAGTAGGTGGAAACCGGACAGCTGCAGCAAGATTATCAATATCAGAGAGGGCTTACTGGATAGGAGCATTTGCAATAGGGGGGTTTGTTTCTGCACTAACTGGTATTTTACTTTTAGGATGGAGTGGTGGTGGGTTTGTTGGCGTTGGTGGTCCTTATCTTTTTCAAACTATAGCTGCTGTTGTAGTTGGAGGTACTTCACTTCTTGGAGGAAAAGGAGGATATGGATTTACAGTTATTGGTGTTCTTGTTTTACAAGTTCTATCGTCATTTTTAGTAGGAATTGGATTAAGCTACGAAGGTCAACAATTTGTTTTTGGCCTGTTAATCCTCCCTATGGTAGCTTTATATGCCAGATCACCTCATATAAGAACACAAATTTAAATATAAATTAATCATGATGTCTAAAAATAATTCAAGGATACAAATAAAATGACTAGCGCAATAACATGGATATTTATATTTTTAGTCCTTTATTGGTCTTACTGTTTTTTTTGGGGAGTTCGAGCTTCAAAGCAAATAGCATCTGCAGATGACTACTTCCTATCTGGTCGAAGTTTATCGCCATGGGTATTTGCTATAGCAGCAACAGGAATATCCTTTGCAGGATGGACTTTTATTGCCCATCCTGGACTGATTTTTAGAGATGGATTTCAGTTTGCAAATACTTCATTTTTCGCCATAGCTGTTGCAATTTCTGGAGTTGTTCTTCTCAAAAGACAATGGATGCTTGGAAGGCGTTTTAGATTTACTACATCTGGTGAAATGCTTTCAGCATACTTTAAAGACGACACCCTAAGAGTTATTTCAGTTTGTATTGCACTTTTATTTGGTATTCCATTTGCTGCATTACTCTTTGGATCCTCAGGATTCCTAATAAGTGAATTAACTAATGGTATTTTTTCACGAAATGTAGCTATGTGGTCATTATCTGGATTTGTTCTTTTATATTCAATCATGGGTGGAATGCAAGCAATAGCAAAAATTTCAGTAGTGCAGACTATACTATTTTTCCTTGGAATGATTATTTTGGGCTTATTTGCTCTTGATCTTGCTGGAGGCTTTGATTCATTAAACCAAGGCTTAGCAAACATTGCAAAAAATATAACCAGTCATCTTGGAAAAACTAAAGGCATGGGTGGTGGAAACTTCCCAGGATACTTCGCAATTCCTGGTGTAATTCAATTTACAGATGGCATAGGAATTGAAACCCCAAAGGGAGGACCATGGACTGCAATTATGACTCTTACATTTATGATGTCAGTTATGGGAATTCAATCCTCACCAACATTCACAATGCTTGGGTTTACCAGTAAATCAACCAAAGGCTTTTCAATTCATCAGATATGGGGCGCGGCAGCATGTGTTGGTATTATCATGTTTTTATTTTCCACTCTACAAGGAGTAAGCGCAAATCTACTAGGAGCAAATAGTGTGGTTAATCAAGCAGGATTTGCAATTGCACAGCATTTGCCAGAACTATCTAAGGCGCAATATACTGAACTGGTAATGCATTATATTAAACTTGTAGGAAGCACTTCACCATGGATGGTTGGCTTCCTTGCTATCTGTGCTATAGCAGCATTACAAGTCACTGCAGCTGCATTTATGTCTACTACTGGAAATATTTTATCTCGAGATATTTATGTTCATTATTTTAATAAAGATGCGGATTATAAAACTCAAATTAAAGCTGCAAAACTCCTTACAGCGTTAGTGTTCTTTTGTGGAATGCTATTAGCTTCATTTTCGATGGAAGCCACTCTCATTCTTGGAAGTCTAGCAATTGCTTGCTCATTCCAACTTTGGCCATCATTATTAGGTGTCACATGGTTTCCATGGATTACAAAAAATGCAGCAATTGCAGGTGTAATTATTGGAATTATTGTAGTTATCTTCACTGAAACATTAGGACAGAAAATAACTGGCGGACGACTACCTTGGGGAGTGTGGCCCTGGACAATTCATTCAGCTGTATGGGGTATGTTTTTTAATATTTCAATCTGCTTAATTATCTCTTTAATGACCAGTCAAGATCCTGACAAACAACATAGGGATACATTTCACTCATTTTTCCAAAAACACTCTGTAACAGCTTCTAATGATCGCTGGTCTAAGCCAGTTGGAGGGCTTTTATTAATGGTATGGATGTTTTTTGCTATTGGCCCAGGATCAATATTTGGAAACTTCACCTTTGGCAAACCTAATGCTGGTTATGATTCTTGGATGCTTGGAATGCCATCAATTTGGGCATGGCAAATTATTTGGTGGGCACTAGGTGTAGGATTAATTTGGTTTTTAGCTAATAAATTAAGAATGTCTACTGAGCCTGAAAAAGAAATTGAATCAATAAATCAATAGGCTAAGATTTTTTTCTTATTATTTTGAATAGATTTTGTAAGTTTTGGTGACACTGCAACCGGCTCTTGATTTGCATAGTCTTCATGGTTCTTAGCAACTGACTCTAGGTCATATAAGTAATTAACCATCACTCCCCAAGAATCATCTAGAGCACTTTGATTAACATTTGCATCTGTATGAATTTTATAAAGAGATGCGCCATTACCAAGATGAAAATGAGCAACTGGATTAATAGCTTGACCATTTTTACGTTTAACTTGAGTTAAATAATAATAAGTTAGTCGATTCAATACTAAAGGATTTGGCTTATTATCTTTACAACATTCGCTAATATCATTAATTATATTTTCAGGCAAATCTTTATCTTCTAATAGGTTAATTTTGTTAGACCATTTCTTCAGCCCAGGAACAGGCGAGAGAGTAACAAAATGCTTGATTTGTTTGAATTCCTTCTCAATTTCAGTGACTACTTGCTTAATCAAAAAACTCCCGAAAGAAACGCTCTTTAGTCCCATCTGGCAATTAGAGATAGAATAAAAAACTGCTGTTGTGGCGCTAAAAGGATCAATTGGTTTAACGCTTGTATCAAGTATTGGCATAATTGAATTTGGCGTATCGTCCATCAATGCAACCTCAATAAAAATAAGAGGCTCATCTGGAAGTGCTGGGTGA
Organism: uncultured Candidatus Thioglobus sp.; assembly: GCA_905182815.1. GTDB lineage: Bacteria > Pseudomonadota > Gammaproteobacteria > PS1 > Pseudothioglobaceae > Pseudothioglobus. Next base: position 66,192 of record CAJJCX010000001.1, on the reverse strand, counting down.
AAAAAAGCATATAACCTTCTGTCATCTGCAGCCACCCTATTTTGTAAATCCTCCCAATCTGAAATATCATGGACAGCTTCGTACTGCATGATTTTTTCCAACACTCTAGCACTTGTCGACCAATCAATGCGCTCAAGTCTTAAAAACCCCCTATTAAACCAAGACTTAAATAAATGAACAAAATCAGAATCAAGTGATTTAAGCTCTGGGGAAGCTTTAATGCACTCTAACAATGACTCTCTCATCTTTAAAAGCACTGATGTTCCATTTGGGACTTGATTTAACCTTCTAAGAAGCTCATGACTCTTAGGTTCAATTAATTGATGAAGTTTCCTGAGCTGGCCTTCATCATCAATATTTAATTCAATGAGAGCTTTTTTGAGAGTAGGCCGATCGACGCCAAACTGATCAAGAAACTGTAAAAAAAATGACTTTTTTTGCTCTTCTGAAAGAGTATTAAAATCTTCCAAAATTATTTTTGCAAGAGAAAATAATGTTGCCTCTCCATTTTTACTTACTAACTGATTGCAAAGCGTGATGATACTTTCAGGACTGGATACTTTCTTATTTGAACGCCCCATACGGATACGCTGAATAAGAGAGTTTAAAAAGTTTTGATGCTGAGTCATGTCTAAATAATAATTTTCGTTTAATTTTATACTACTTTTTCTTTCTAGCTTCTTAGAAAGAATTGGTTGAAAAAAATGAAAATATATACTTAATAACTATTCAATTGAACTAAATCGAAAAACATTAACAGCAATATAGTCATTATATGCAGCGCCTGATTGAAGCCAAGTTTTTGCCTTTAAGGCTGAAATTTTAGGGCTTAAATTATCTTCAAGGTTTAAGTATAAGCCATATTTAAAAGTATAGTCTTCTTCGGTTAAGACTAATAAATCACCATTTGAACTAATGAGGGTTTTCTCTGGCATGCGTCCTTGCTGAGATACAAATGCAGTCTGGCCGTATTCATCCATTAAGCTAGATAATTTAGCTTCGAAATATTCCTTACTAATAGGGCTATGTTTGTAATAATTCGCGTGAAGATCTTCAGCCTCTTCAGCCAAATAACTTCTTAAATCTTCAACTGAAGAAAACACCTCATCTTCAATCCAAAAAATTACAAATGCACCATTTGAACTACCCAGACCCAATGACTGGTCTTCAACCATCAACAGCGCAGAGCCATCTAGTATCGATTGCAAAAAATCTTTATCTAAACTTCTTATCTCTTCATTGAACTGACTTAGATTCATAATTTTTTCATCCTAGCGTGATTGAAAAAGGAGCGACTTAATAGTTTGATAATTTGTAGCAATATTTCTTAAAGCTTCTTCTCCTAGTTTATTACTAGTAACGCCCTCTTCAATCTCTTTTACTTTGTCAGCATACATTCTTTTAAGTGTATTTGTTGTAGCTAATATTTCGTAAACACTTGGGGAATTCTTTTCTTTCCAATCATCTGGCAAAATATAAGGATATTTTGGATCAAAATCTATTAAATTATCGTCTTCTTCAGCAACCATCATTTAGTTAATGAGATAAACAATTGAGGAAGTCTCTCAGGTAATTTTTGAATATTATCAATTACCATAAAACGATTTTTACCAAAAATTCTCGAAACATATTCATCAGCGTGAGGATCTAAACTAATACAGAACGTTACAATTCCATGACTTCGTAACTCTTCAACCGCTTTTTTTGCATCCATACGAAGATGCTGTGGATCATCAACGTCAATATCTGCAGGCTCTCCATCCGTTAAGATCAAAAGAATTTTCTTAGCTGAAGATTGAGTCAATAAATCGACCCCAGCGTGCCTTATTGCAGCCCCCATTCTGGTTGATAGGCCACCTTTTATTCCAGCCAATCGGCCTTTTACTTCATCATTAAAACTATAATGAAATGGCTTAAAGCGATAGTACTGAACATCGTGTCTTGAATCCGATGCAAACCCTGAAATAGTTAAATTATCTCCAATCTTGTCAATTGCCCATGAAAGTAATGAAGTTGACTCTTTCATTAGCTCCAAAATTGTTTTATCACTTCCAATAACCATATCATTGGTAGATTCAGATAAGTCCATTAATAAGTTCACAGAGACATCTCTAACATGCTGCACTTTCTTTACATAAATCCTGTCAGATGGGGTTATGCCAGATCTAATATCTGCTAAAGCTGTTACGCATGCATCAAGATCAAGCTCACTTCCTTCTTGTTGCTTCTTGAGTTTTACGAGACCTTGAGGCTGCATTCGATCAATCGCATTTTTAAGTTGATTGGCAATAGGTTTGTGAGTTTTTAAAATTTTATTAATTAACTCTGGATCCCCTTTTCTCAAACGTCTTTCATACAGAGTTGCCCAGTTTGGCCGATAGAGCTGAAGCTGATAATCCCACTCATTGTAATGAAAAGGCTCACTTACTGGCTCCTTACCCTCAATTTCATTAATACTTACGCCATCGAGCTCATCAGGAAAGTACTCTGACTCTAAAGTCCAAATTTCCTGCGCATCATCACCTGCGGTTTCAACATCAAGCTCGTTATACATCTCCATAATATTGACATTTTTACGTACCTGTCTTTGACTAACAGGGACATAATCATTGCCCTCTGACAACCAATCAAGCTCTTCGTACTCCCAAATATATCTATTATCATCTCTATATATAATTGGCGTTGATACAAGAGCGGAAGCGCTTATTTTCACATCTGTTTCAGTCTTAAGTAGCTCGTAATAATTCATACCCAACTCATAGCTCATTGCTGATGATTCAGGCATTTTGGTCATTTTTTTAATAAATAACTTAAGAAAATCACTGTTAAATGACTGCTTTACTGTGTATTTTTGATCTAATGCAGCCCTTGAGAAATCAACCAGATCTACTATGAAAGGATTTAAATCTTTTAAGTCCTCATCTTCAGGATGAAGCGCAATCCAAGTTTTCTTCATACCTGGAAATTTTTTTAATGTATTAAGCTCAACCCTTAAGTCTTCTATTAGAGAAATGCATGCAACTTGCAAAGGATTTAAGTCATCCCCTTTAAAAGCCACTCTAGTTTCCATAATATGAGCTGCGGCATGAGCACAAACCGCCCTATAACAATCTATACCAGGGACAATTCTTCCAGAAGCATGCTTATAGTCATCATAAGCATCTGGAATATGCATAACTCCATATTCAATATAAGGTCTTAGACCTTTCTTAGTTTCGTAGTCACCTGAAGTCGGTCGTAGAAAAAAATCACGGTTATAAAACGCTCTAAGATAAAACTGCAACTTTCTTTGATTATCAATAAATAGCGTTCCTCGCCTCTCCTGCTCAAGTATTTGCATTGATTCTGCACTACTTAATTCAAAATAGGCGATTTGGGCTTTAAAATCTCGTTTGAATGATTCAGCTCCATAAAGAACCCATCTTCTTAGGCCGCCAAGAGTAAGCTTACTAGTCAACTGATCAATATTATTTAGCATTGGCCTCATACCTCTAGGGGCTAGAGCTATCATTCGCTCCATTAACCTAAGGTAGCCTTTTAATAAATCAAAGTCACTCATCCGCCTTGCAACGTTTGGAAGGCTTGCAATCATCAGCACCAAGACAGAAGAGGATGTTTGTGAAGACATTTTCATAATTGAAAATACAATCTCACCAATTATGGACTCACCAACCTCCCTAACGACCATAGGCGTCTCTTCCAAGAAAGAGATAACCATGTCTTCACCTTTACCCATTGCATGAAGCGCACCAGCACCATCTAAATAGACTTTAAGTCCATTTGGGGACATAACCTTAGAGGCTTCAACAAAGCTCCCTGCAAGCGCATCATGAAGAATGTCAGAGGAATCTCGAAACTTTTGTTCAAAATCGGAAAGTTGAACCGCACTCATTACTAATCCTTAGTCAAAAAAAGTATCGATTGCAGCATTAAGAGTGTCGACAATATCTAAGTCATCCGTAATAGGATTAACCATTGCAATTTTACAGGCAGACTTTTCATTAACCTTGTTAGCAATTAATTGTCCTGCATAGATACATAATCTAGTAGATATTCCCTCATCCAGCCCATGGCCGACAAGATTTCTAGCTCTTTGAGCAATTTGGACTAGTTTCAATGCTATTTTTGGATCAACGCCGGACTCTTTAGAAATAATATGTGCCTCAGTTTTTTCATCTGGGTATTGAAAGTTAAAACCACAAAATCTTTGCTTAGTCGATTGCTTAAGGTCTTTCATTAAATTTTGATAGCCAGGGTTATAAGATATAACCAATTGGAAATCAGGATGCGCTTCAATCAACTCGCCTTTCTTGTCGAGCGGTAAAGTACGGCGATAATCTGTCAAAGGGTGAATCACAACGGTTGTATCTTGCCTGGCCTCTACGACCTCATCTAGATAACAAATACCGCCATAACGAGCGGCCATTGCAAGAGGACCATCTTTCCAAATTGTACCTTCCTTATCAAGAAGAAATCTCCCTACTAAATCACTGGCTGACATATCTTCATTGCAAGCAACTGTAATTAAAGGCTTACCTAATTTATACGCCATATATTCTACAAACCTAGACTTACCGCACCCAGTGGGGCCTTTCAACATAACCGGCATACGATTCATATACGCAGCGGTATACATATCTATTTCATCATTTTGAGGTTGGTAAAAAGGCTCTTTTGCAATTTTATATTGATCTAATTCATTCATTTTTATATCCTCTTCAAAAAAAACCCCTGCACTTAGACAGGGGTTTATCCAATCAAGCTTACCTAATTTTACTTGATTATTTAAATCCTTTGCCTCTGTAAATAACCATTGAAGCGCCCTGTGATTGAGCGTAATTATCATAACCAATTAGTCGAACATGATTATCTGGGTTAGCATCATGGCACTCCTTACATTCAGCAAGAATTGTATCAACATCTGTCTCACCAAATAAAGGAAGTTTCCACATATACCAGTAATTTTCCATAGCATTTTCAACTTCAGTATGCTCTACGCCAGGGTTATAACCCTGATCAACAATGTACTGTACTTGTTGTCGAATTTGTTTATCATTCATTGCAGGTAAGTATGAAAATGTTTCAAACTTTCTGCTCGAGTTATCGCCAAGGCGTGATGGGTAATCTTGAACTTTGCTCATAATATTTTCCTTATATTAGTTTTTCTTGTAATAAAAGTTGATTGATGCATTACTTGTGCACTATGTCCAGCTTATCAACTGTATCGAACTCAAATTTAATCTCTTTCCATGTCTCCATTGCAATCTTAAGCTCAGGTGAGTGTTTTGCTGCACTAGTAAGAATCTCTTTAGATTCCTTTTCTAAGTCTTTTCCAGCGTTCCTTGCTTCAACACATGCTTCAACAGCAACTCGATTCGCAGCAGCACCTGCCGCATTACCCCATGGATGGCCAAGTGTTCCACCGCCAAATTGGAGAACTGAGTCGTCACCAAATATATTTACAAGTGCTGGCATATGCCAGACATGAATTCCGCCTGAAGCTACAGGTAGCATCCCTGGCATTGACCCAAAGTCCTGATCAAAGAAAATACCTCTTGAGCGATCTTCTTTAATAAAGCTATCGCGCATGCAATCAATCCAGCCCAAAGTGGATTCACGGTCACCTTCAAGTTTTCCTACTACCGTTCCTGAGTGCATATGATCACCTCCAGAAAGGCGTAAACACTTAGCAAGCACTCTGAAGTGAATGCCGTGATTTGGATTTCTATCTACAACAGCATGCATTGCTCTATGGATATGAAGCAATAAGCCGTTATCGCGGCACCAATTTGCAAGACCTGTATTTGCTGTAAAGCCTGCCGTAAAGAAGTCATGCATAATGATTGGAGTTCCTAACTCTTTCGCATACTCAGCTCTTTTGTACATCTCTTCTGGCGTAGGAGCTGTTACATTTAAGTAGTGGCCTTTCCTTTCACCTGTTTCTCTTTCAGCCCTTTCAATTGCATCCTGAACAAAACCGAAACGATCTCTCCAGCGCATGAAAGGCTGTGAATTTACATTTTCGTCATCTTTTGTAAAGTCTAATCCACCACGTAGTCCCTCGTAACATGCGCGTCCATAATTTTTAGCTGATAAGCCAAGTTTGGGTTTAATGGTACATCCCAACATCGGCCGGCCATATTTATTCATTTTGTCTCTTTCAACCTGGATTCCATTTGGGGGACCTCCACACGTCATAACGTAAGCTATCGGAAAACGAATATCTTCAAGTCTAAGAGCTCTTAATGCTTTAAAGCCGAATACATTTCCTACGAGAGAGGTAAGAACGTTAACGATTGAGCCCTCTTCAAATAAATCAATTGGGTATGCAATAAAAGCATAAATTGCATCATCTGATCCTGGCACGTCTTCAATGCGGTAGGCGCGTCCCTTGTAGTGGTCAAGATCTGTTAACAGATCAGTCCAAACTGTAGTCCAAGTTCCTGTTGAAGATTCAGCTGCAACAGCGGCTGCAACCTCTTCTCTTGGAACGCCTGGTTGGGGCGTAATTTTAAAGCATGCCAGAATATCAGTATCTTTTGGCTCATACTCGGGCATCCAATATGTATCGCGGTATTCCTTTACACCTGCATCGTAACCTTTCTTAGCCATAGTCCCACTCCCTGTTTAATATTAATATAAAAATGAAATCATTATAGTAGGTGAAATAAATAATGTAAAATAATATTTATTTAAATAATCATCAATTTATATTATGATTAATTATACATTAAAACAGCTCTATAGCTATGAATCAGTCATTAGATTAGGCGGATTTACAAGTGCGAGTAAAGAGCTCCATATCACTCAGCCTGCAGTATATATGCAGATACAGCAGCTTCAAGATAGTATTGGAGCAAAATTATTTGATATTAATGGAAAAAAAATCAGCGCTACATTTATTGGAAAAAAGCTTTATGAAACTGCAGTAAAAACGATCAGTACACTTGAAAATTCAAAACTTGAAATGGATGAAATACTCAGTCCAGATTCTGGCCATCTTCAAATAGCAGTTGCAACAACTGCAAATTCATTTATTAGCGCATTACTTGCAAAGTTTAAAAAAGAGTTTCCTAAAATGACTTTCTATATCGATGTTACAAATAGGCAGTCACTTCTTAACAACCTAAAAAATAACAATGCTGATCTCGTAATAATGGGAGAGCCTCCAAAAAATATTCCATTAATTTCTCAAGCATTTATGAAAAATCCTTTGATTGCAATCGCTCACCCTGAGAATGAGCTGCTAAATAAGAAAAGAGTCACAATTAAAGATTTAGCCAAGGAAACTTTACTTACGAGGGAAGTTGGTTCAGGCACTCGCATAACAATTGAAAAGTTTACTGGTTTAAACTTTAATTCAGATATTCAAATTAACTCGAATGAAGCTATTGTTGAGGCGGTTCAAGCAGGATTAGGGATTGGTTTTGTTTCGATGCATTCTGTGAATCTTCAACTTAAAAACAATATCATCAGGCAGCTTAATGTTGCTCCCTTTCCGATTGTAAGGCAGTGGCATATTGTTCATCATGCAGAAGCAGAGTTGTCTCCAATTGCAAGAAAGTTTAAACAGTTTGTAATTGAAAATACGAAGGCTGAAAAATATCTATAAACCTTAACTGCGATATTCCGCATTAATCTTGACATAGTCATACGAAAGGTCTGTTGTCCATACGCTCTCACTAGTGTGCGCAGCCCCCAAACTAATCCTAATTGTGATATCAGACTTTTGCATTTCCAAGCTTCCAGCGGCCTCTGTGTAGTCTTTACTTATCTCACCTGAAGAGATAATTTGTAAATCATTTAAGAAAATATCAATATTTTCAATAGAGATTCCATCTACTTTTGACCTTCCTACCGCAGCCAAGATCCTGCCCCAATTTGCATCACTTGCAAATAATGCAGTTTTAACTAATGGAGAGTGGGCAACGGTATACGCAACTTCCAGACAATCATCAACTGAAGACAGACCGCCAACTTTTATTTCTACAAATTTAGTGGCGCCCTCTCCATCTTTAATAATCATTTGGGCTAATGTTTTTGTTATTTCATTCAGTGCATTTTGAAATTCTTCTTTACAATCGTTGAGCTGAACGCTAGATTGATCGGTAGCACTTAAAGTGCAGGCATCGTTTGTTGAAGTATCACCATCAACTGTAATCCGGTTGAAAGACTGATTTACTGCAATATCTAAACAGTTATAAAGCTCTTCTTTTGAAGCCCCAATATCAGTAACTATAAAACTTAGCATCGTTGCCATATCCGGTCGAATCATTCCTGAGCCCTTAGCAATCCCTGATAGCGTGACATTATTTCCATTTATAGCAAAGGAAATCGAGCAAGATTTTTCAACTAAATCAGTAGTTAATATGCCTTTAGATACATCACTCATATTACTTGATGAGAGGCTATCAACTAGCTTTTCTGTATTTTTTTCAAACGGCTCTAAGGGTAATAATTGTCCAATTACTCCAGTTGAAAATGGCAAAATTTGATCTGAATTAATATCCAATTTTCCTGCAAAAATCTCACACGTCTTCAAACAAGCCTCTAAGCCTTTTTGACCGGTCCCTGCATTGGCGTTTCCGCTATTGATAAGAAGGGCTTTTACATTTGAATTTAAGTGATTTTTTGCAACAATAACTGGGGCAGCACAAAAAATGTTTTGAGTAAAAACTGCTGCAGTTTGAGTGCCATCAATTAGTGAAATTAATGACAGATCTAAGTCATTATTTTTCTTTATGCCAGAAGCAATAGAGGAGAATTTAACGCCTTTTACTTCAAGTAAATCATTACTCATAAAAATAATCTATTAGGGTAAATAATAAAATTATTTTACCTAATTCAAATAACAGCTATTTTTTTTTATAATCTGGCCATTGATGCTTTAATATTTCTCACTATCTAGTTTATTAAATATAAGCATTATAATTGCACCAAAAAGAACCATGATTAAAGCGGGTATTGCAGCTCTTTCATAAAGCCCTCAGAACTTAACTCAAAAACACGAATTGCTAGAGTATCCCAGCCAAAAGGCCTTAATAAATAAGTCGCTGGTAGTTCCTTCATGACATCAACTGCTACCAATAACCCTCCAGCTAAGATTCCAGGCATCATCATTGGGAGGTAAACCTCGTTAATTAAGCGGAATCTTGAAGCGCCAAGGAGCCTTGCACTTTGCCCATAGACAGGCTTAATTTGCTCAGCTGAAGCGCTAGTTGAATTATATGCAATTGCCATAAATCTTGATACATAAGCAAATAGCAACAATGCAACTGAACCAAATAGAATATGGTTAATTGATGAGCCGCCAAAATAAATGCTAATTAATGAGATATTTTGAACGCCATATAGCAAACCAACAGCCATTACTGATCCTGGGAGAGCATAACCAAGAGTTGAAAATCGTATCAATAGTTGAAGAGTTTTACTTTCTGATTTTCGGCGACTAGGGAGCGCCAGATATTGTAGCAATAACAACTATAAGAGCTGTAGCGCTAATAGTTAGAATACCACTGTGAAGCAAAATAATCAAAATAACGATCCACTCCATTCTAATGAAAACACTTCAGAACTCCAAATTAATGATTTGAAGCAATGGCATTGCAAATGAGAGCATAAATACTCCAAATACAAATACAAAAATTAACCAACCAGTAATTAGGCCATTTGCATGAGTAAGGCTTTTATATTAGAGACATCAGAAGAGTAATATTTAGCCTTACCTCTGCGCTTTTCTTTCAAAATAAATTAGAAAGAAAGCATACGACTACAAGCAATGAAGCAAGCTGCGCAGCAACTTCAATTGAACGAAAGTCCCCCCATGCAGAATAAATAGCAGTTGTGAAGGTTGAGTAATTAAATAAAGAAACAACACCAAAGTCTGCCAAAGTCTCCATTAGAGTAACTAGCAATCCAGCAGCTATTGCAGGCCTAGCTAGTGGGACAGAAATTCTCCAAAAAACTCTTAAAGGGTTGGCGCCCAACATTTTACCAGCCTCAATCATTTGAATCTTTTGTCGCTTGAACGAGGCCCTTGCCATCATATAAACATAAGGATAGAAAACTAGCACGAATGTTAAGTATAATTGCCCAATGACCAGAGCGAATATCAAAGCCTGGAACTCCCAGTAATCTCTCTTAACCATACCTGTGCACATAGCCTGAATAATCAAAAACTCCCAGATAGACAAAAGCTAAGACATAAGCGGGAATCGCAAAAGGAAGAAAAAGAGCCCACTCAAGCCACTTCTCTTCCTGGAAACTCAACCATGACAACTAAGGTATGCCAAGAACTGTTCCCAAGGACACTAACTCCAATGCCAACACCTAGAAGCAATATTAAAGTAGAAGCTAATTAGTTCAGGAAGAAGATTTTCTGAAAAATGCCCCCAAAGCTCTGTCCCAGGTAATAACCAGGCAGAACATACAACTATTATTGGGAAAGCAACCGAAAATGCTAGGAAGCCCATTAAGATATTTGAATTATTCTGTTTAATACTCATTGGGCTATTTAAATTGTAATACCTACCTAATTATCTATAGCCTTCTCTCTGCATTAAGGCAACCGCATCTGCTTGATTTTTTCCAGCAACAGATAAATTCATTTTATCCTGATTAAAATCACCCCACTGCGCAATTAAATTATCAGCTTTTAATTTTTGACTTGCTGGGTACTCTTTATTTAACTCTACATAAATCTTTTGGGCTTCGATTGAAGATAAAAATTCTAACAACTTAATAGAGTTTTCTTTGTTACTAGAGTGTTTTGTAACTCCAGCTCCTGAAATGTTTACATGAGTTCCTGTAGAGCCTTGGTTCGCCCAAAATAGTTTAAGCGCAACATTTGGCTTTTCAGCTTGGAGGCGTCCAAAGTAATAGGTATTCACAATACCAACATCACACTGACCTGCCAGGATAGCACTCATAACATGATTATCCTCTGCGTTTGGAGTTGCGGCCAAATTATCAACCCAGCCCTTTACAACGTCAGTAGTAGTTTTTTGTCCGTCATGATAAATTAAAGATGCTACGAGAGATTTGGTATAAACTTTTTTACTTGTTCGTAAACAAAGCCTACCTTTCCATTTTTTATCCGCTAAGTCTTGATATGTAGATAATTCTGAAGGGTCTACTCTTTCAGTACTATAAATAATTGTTCTTGCTCTAACCGATAAACCTGTCCAAAATCCCTCAGGATCCCTAAGATGATCTGGAATATTATTATTAATAATTTCACTTTTTACTTGCTGAAATAAATTTTGTGAAGCTGCATACCAAAGATTACCCGCATCAACAGTAATAAACATATCTGCCTTGGTTCTTTTGCCTTCTAGTTTAATACGTTCAATCAAAGCTCCACCATTGCCTGTTAGATATTTAACTTCAATTCCAGTGTTACTAGTAAAAGCATCAAATAGTGGTTTAATTAAGTGCTCTTTCCTAGTGCTATAAACAGTAATACTATCGCTAGTCGCTGCTAAAACAGCAGTTGAAAAAGATGTAGAAAAAATTGCAAAAACCAGTACAGAAAGAATTAGTTTTAATTTTGTCACTTTGCACTCCAAAAAGGTTAAGTTAAATAACTTTAAAAGGTAAATTTATGATCCAACAATTAGATTTTTAAGGTTATGGGCTGCTTCAGATTGCCCCTTAAGTCCAAATTCAATTTGCTGATCTTTATTGGACGTTAAACAACTTCCTCCAATAGTATCCCATATTGAAAGAATCGCACCAAAATTACAATCAAAATGCTTTGAGTTAATTGAGTGGTGAAGTTGATGCTGAGCGGGAGAGACTAGAATTTTTTCTAGCCAATTCCAGTAACTAATACTCACATGAGAATGCCTAAGATTAGAACCTAGGGCATGAAATACTACAACAAATAAGCTTGCTCCAAAAATTTCGATCAGAGAAACGCTTCCAGAGAAAAAGAAAAAACAAACTCCTAGACATAACGAGTGAACCACTAAAGCTCGAAAGCTAAAAAGAACTGCCTCAATAGGGTGAGTTCTAAGAACTGTTAATGGGGTTAAATTAGTTGCCGAGTGATGGGCTTTATGAAATCGCCATAATATAGGAACACGATGCATCAGTCTATGAACTAAATATCTTGAAAAATCATCTACAACAAAAAGAGTAGTAGTAAAAATTATCATCACCATCCAAACAGGAATTGATTCTGAAGGTCTCGAAAATAGCAGGTGCATATTTTCAAAGACAAATAAGGTTAGAGCAAGCTGACCTAGTAAGATAGGTGCTAAAAGCTTTATGAAAAATTGATTGAGAACCATTAATTTATAGTCGCCAATTGCTGATTTAGAAAACCAAATTTTAGAATTGAAAAAACCACTGACAATAGTTGTCAGTGGTTTTTTTTGAACTGCCCTAAGCCAAATTACTGCTATAAAGGCAGCGCTTATTAGGTATCCAACAAATAAGCGCTTTTCAGGATTAAGAAAATTTGCGAAAAAGTCAGTCATTCTCCGCGCTAGATTTTCCACCAAGAGTTTTCACTAATTCAGCTAAACCTGCAGTCTGATCATGAGATTTTGCAACAACTGCAAACTCATCAACCATTAGGTTTTGAACTTTCAACATGTGCGCCATATAGCCACCCCATGACTCAGAATTACTCTGGATATACTCTCCATTTGAATCAACTCCAGTAACTTGGGTGTTACCTAAAAGTAGTGGGCTGTGTCCAATTAAACGGTTTAGCCTAACAGATACTGCGCCCATGTCTTTTCCGCCAACTTGAAGCGCTAACGCAAAACCTTTTAGCTCACCCCAATGCTTCGCATAGTTACGCCATGCTTTAGCAACATCTCCATTAGATTCAAGGATTGCCTCAATTTTAACCATGTCCTCATAAGTCTCACCTGCGTACTTGAATACTGCCTCAGCTATTACTTTTTCCCAGTTAGTCTTAATTATTTTAGCGTAAGCTTTAAGTTGATCACGTTGAGAATCACTAAGAGCGTTAGCATCTGCTGCCACTAGCATATCTCTTCCATCCATGTATGCCCCGACAATGTCATGAAGGTAAGTTGTTTTTCCACCCTTATCAAATGAAGATGCATAATAGGCATGACCAAAAGCCATTTCTTTATACAAGTCTACTTTACCGTCATAGTTATAGTCAGCAGCAGATACATCTTTTTGTTTAGCAATATTGTAAACATCTTGAGCTGAAAGAGTTAGTGTGTGCGATGGAGCGCCAAAATAACCAAATGCCTCATCCCAAACATGCTCTTTACCCGTATAGGCAGCACCATCTTTGTATGGCTTATTATTAGGCTTAGTATCTGCCTCAAGCTTTTCATCAAGATAGTTATCAACTGCCTGGTTATACATAACAGCACCCATTAAAAATTTAGATACTAATTGAGTATAGTCATAGGCATGTGCAGCGTCATAACCAGCCTCAGCATCAGCAGCTTTCTCAAACATAAAAGCGACTACTTCAGGGCCAGTCATATTACCAGGCCAGCCTGGAATTAAACCTTTATACGTTTTTCCGCTAAGATTTTTACTAGAGAGTTCACCAATGGTAGACTGCATAATAACAAAATCACCTTTTGTTGCTGGAGCAATAATCACTCGATCTGCGCTTCCACCAGAATAATAACTTTGCATTGCAGACATATCACCCTTAGAAATTAATTTCTTAAGAGAGCTTTCAAGAGCATGTCTCGCCATTTGCCCTTTATATGATGTAGAGGTTGTTGCACTTCCAGAGTAGTCTTTAAGTGTAATTGGAAAATCAGCATAGACATTTGATCTAGCAAATGATGCTGATGAAATCAAAATTGCTGACGTAAGAACGACAGTTAGTGGAACCGCTTTGGCGGTAAATCGCTTTATAAACATTGCTTATTTCCTTAAATAATTGAAGTTAAATGTTGTTTTGTATCAAATGATAATGATTATCATTTGCGAATGATACACAATATCAATTAAGAAGCAACTGTTTTTTTTCAATTTTTCCAATTTTATCTGCAAAGGCCATAGCTTCGGCTTCATCATGAGTTACAAGGATTGAGGTAACTAACTGATTCTTTAATATCGAGCGAACATCTTTAACCAGTTCGTCACGGTGGGACTTATCTAAACTAGAGAAGGGCTCATCTAGTAATAAAAGCTTAGGAGAGTTCGCTAAAGCTCTAGCTAATGAAACGCGCTGTTGTTCTCCACCAGATAACTGGTGAGGATATTTTTTTTCAATTCCATTAAGATTTATTAATTCAAGGAGCGAGGTAACTTTCTCAGTTTTAGATTTTTTAGATAGATGATCTATACTAAAACTAATATTTTGAAACACTGTCATGTGAGGGAAAAGAGCGTAATCCTGGAAGACCATACCAATTTCTCTTAGCTCTGGCTTTACTGAATGAGCCCCATTAAGGCTTAAGTTAGCTCCATCAAGCACCACTGATCCATTCTTTGCATTTTCAAGGCCAGCAATAAACCGAAGAGCTGAACTTTTTCCGCTTCCACTATCGCCTAATAGGGCAAAAATATCACCACTTTCAACGTTTAGATTAAACTCTTCCAAAACTTGACTCTCGTCAAACGAAATTGATAAATTACTTACACTAAGCACTGTTTAAATACAAATAGTAATGATTCTCATTATTATATAAGAGTAATTCTCTTTATGTAAGCTTATGAAGCAAAAATTTAAATCTACTGAATTATTGGTAATTCATCCGCAGCTCTTATACTGAGCCACTCAGGTCCGTTTTCAGTAATGACAATATTTTCTTCGTGAACCATTTCTTTACCTGGAAGAAACGCCATTCCTGGCTCTAAAGTCAAAACAACACCCGGCTCAAGAACAGTATTGTCAGTTGAAGTATTTGATGGCCACTCAGTTAACTGCATTCCGAGCCCATGCCCAAGCCTGCCAACTGTGTTGCCTAAAGCTCCACCTTTTTGGAGGATATCATTCATTGCATTAAAAATATCTGAGGTTGTGTTTCCGACTTGAGCAGCATTAAATCCTGCCTCAGTAGCATCATAGGCAACTCTATAAGCTTTTTTAGCTTCATCTCCTATGTGTCCAAATGCATAATTTCTATCAAAGTCACAGAAATAACTGTCAAAAACTGAGCCAGTATCTATTATAAAAAGATCACCCTCTTCAATGATTTTCTCTGTTGGCCCCATAATAATTGAGCCATATCCTTCTTGTCCAGAACCTGAAACAATATAAGGAGTGTCATCTGCCCCCAAAGATAGAAGGTGCTGCTTGAATCTCTTGCAATTTTCACGCTCGCTTTCACCAGCCTTAAGAAAACCTTCTAAATCTATAAAGCCTTGTGAAGTTAACTGACAGATATGTTTAATCTTTGCAATTTCTGCTGCTGATTTTACAAACCTTACTTTTCTGAGAATTTTGTTTGCATCTTTAATCTCAATACCATTTAAAGCGTTTATTAAATATTCGTAATCACCCAGTGGCATCCTTAGAGTGCTTTCGAGGGTTTTAGGAACACCAAGACATTTATGAGTCTTCGTTAAGGAGTTTATTGAAGACAAGAGAATACTAATTCCATCGTCTTTTGGGTTGGGAGAAGTCCACGTCTTTATATCATCAACCCATGTTTCTCTCATTCCAGACTCACCGATCGTAGGAATAATTGCTTGAGGTTTGCCACTGGCTGGAATCAGAACATACCAAGGCCTTGTTGGACTTTGAAAGAATTGAGTTTTAAAACCTGTGTAATACTCAATATCAACCTGAGTAGTCAATAAGATAACATCCATCTTAGACTCAAACATAAGTTTTTGAATTTTATTAAGCCTATTTTCATATTCAGAAACTTCAAAGCCTCTAGTTGGAATAATCATTTCTTTATCTCCTGTCAAATTAAAGGCCGCTTAAAACTTCGGATGAAGACCTGCCCACTAATTCTTCGTACATCGTTTCATCGGTGTCACCCTCTGTCCCAAAAAATAAAATCTTTGAACTCTCATTAATTGACAGTTTTTCTTTAAGGTCACTATCATTGCATGCTATGAGGAATCCTGCCAGTCCAGTAACAGCAGACTCTCCAGCAACAATAGGTTTGTCTCGATTGGCAAGAAGTTGCATCACTTTAGGGATTGATTCATCAGTTATTGACATAAAGTGGGGCACATAACTCTCAAGTATAGACCATGCTAATAAAGATACTTCTCCACAAGCAAGACCGGCCATTATGGTATCTAGATCACCGTGGATAACAGTTGGCTTTTCATTAACCGCACTCTGAAATAAGCAATCAGCATTTGTCGGCTCTACCATCACGAAAATAGGAGGAAACTCGAGGCTCTCAACTATGAAGGAAACAACAGCTGCTGGGAATCCTCCAACGCCTCCTTGTAAAAAAACATGTGTTGGCATTTCATCCAACTGCTTGAGAGACTCATCCACCATTACAGTGTATCCCTGCATTACATCTTTTGGAATATCCGTATAACCTTCATAGGAGGTGTCAGATACAACCGTATAATCATTTTTATCGGCTACTTCAGCAGCTAAACGAACTGA
The DNA here is from genome assembly GCA_905182815.1 of uncultured Candidatus Thioglobus sp. Classification (GTDB taxonomy): domain Bacteria; phylum Pseudomonadota; class Gammaproteobacteria; order PS1; family Pseudothioglobaceae; genus Pseudothioglobus. The sequence goes on along the minus strand of CAJJCX010000001.1, from coordinate 49,655 downwards.
ATCATCATAGTTCCCTTTAATTCTATTAACTTGTGCTCCATATTTAGCAATTGCCTCTTCTCGCCCAACACTGACATTTCGATGAATATAAATTTCACAGTTACACCCAAAATGAAGAGATCCCCAAGCAACTGACCTGCCGTGATTTCCATCAGTTGCGCAGCAGACAGTAATTTTAGAAGTTTCATGTTTATATGTACCAGCAATAAGATCCTTTGAGCTAGCTGTAATTCCAATGTCCTTTAGTTTCTTAATTAAAAGATTGGCTACTGCATACGCACCTCCAAGGGCTTTAAAGCTTTTGAGAGAGAAACGAAAGTTTTCATCCTTGTATGCAATTGATGAAACGCCGGCATCTTTGGCCATATCAGGGAAAAAATGGAGCGGTGTTGGCTCATAATTATCCCACGTGGTGATTTCTTTATTTGCTCGTTCAAATGCCTCTAAACTCAATATATGCTGATGCTTGTATTCAAAGTCAGCTTGAATGTTTAAATTCTCAAAATGTTTTGTTGAATGAACTAAGTGTTTGTATTGTTTAATCATAATCGTAAAAATATTTGGTAGGTTTAGTATTAATTGACGTTGTTAATAAATTTTTTAAGAAATTCTTTAGTTCGTCTCTTTTCTGGATTTGCAAAAATATTCTCAGGCTTTCCAGACTCCACTATTTGACCCGCATCAAAAAATAAAACTCTATCTGCAAATTCTCGTGCAAAGTTCATTTCATGAGTAACCGTTAACATCGTAGTATCCGTATCAGATGCTAACTTACGAAGAACAGTTAATACCTCATCAACAAGCTCTGGATCTAGAGCTGAGGTAACTTCATCGAACAACATAATTTTTGGCTCCATAGCTAAAGCTCTAGCTATTGCTACGCGTTGCTGCTGGCCACCTGATAATTCATGAGGATAATGATCTTTTTTATCGTTTAGCCCAATTAAATTAAATAATTCTTCAGCCTTATCTTTCGCCTCAGGCTTTGATCTTTTCTTTATTAAGATCTGGGGCTGTTCAACATTTTCAATAGCAGTTAGATGAGGAAATAAATTGAATTGCTGAAAGACCATCCCAATATGATCACGCATTTTGTGAAGATGATTTTCAGAGGCTGGGATAATTTTTCCATTATTTTTTTCATGCCATAAATATTCACCATTAACTGAAACAAAGCCATCATCAATAGTTTCTAGTGTCATCAAAATTCGTAAGATTGTTGTCTTTCCAGAACCACTTGGCCCTATCAAAGCTAATTTTTCACCATCTTTCACTTCCAAATTTAACTTATCTAAAACCTTTAAATCTCCGAAAGATTTTGAAACATTTTCAAACTGTATAATATTATTCATAGTATTAAATTTTTAGTTAGTTATTAATTTTGTTTAAGTATTTTTATCAATTAAGGGTTTCTGGAGTTTTAAAAATATTCACATCCACAATTTCCTCTCTCTTTGCTTTTTTCACTTGTACTAAAGTTGTATGGCAAGTTGGTCCTTGACTTAAAGACGAAGTTCCAACATCTTTTGTGAGAACATTAGGGTTGCCATGTCTCTCTAAATTTAAAGCATAGTCTGGATCAAACCAGGCGCCAGTTGACAGTACAACAACTCCAGGCATAACACTATCAGAAATATTTGCGCCAGCCAATACCCTTCCTCTTTTATTAAATAACATCACAATATCACCATCCTGAATATCTCTTTCTAGAGCGTCTGATGGATTAATCATCACTGGCTCCTTGCCTTTTATTTTACTGTTCTGACTATTGGCAGCGTTATCAAGCTGACTGTGGAGTCTATGCGTTGGCTGATTTGAAATTAAATGCAATGGATATTCATCTATGTTTCCTAACCACTCATATGGCTCAAACCAGTAAGGGTGGGAGAAGCAATCACTTAATTGAAAGTTAGATATAGTTTCAGAAGATATTTCTATTTTTCCTGAAGGGGTATTTAAAGGAAAATTAATTGGATCTTTTCTAAAATCATTAAACATAATTTTTTCAATCTTTGGGGCTGGAAGTTCAAAATACCCTTTTTCCCAGAATTCTTCAAAACTTGGAAAACTTATATTTTTTTGATGTGCTTTTGAGCTGTTATTCCATATAAATTTTATCCAATCCAATTCACTCTTATCTTCAGTAAATGATTCTAGAAAGCCCAGTTTTTTTGATAACCCTGAAAATATTTCAAAATCAGTTTTTGAATTTTTATAGCTTTTCATAGCTTTTTTATTCGCTACAACTGTTGGATCTCTTGGATTCAGCATTAAATCATTTCTCTCTAAAGCGGTGTTAGCTGGAAAAATAATGTCAGCGTGACGAGCCTGAGAATTCCACCAAATTTCATTAACAATAATTGTATTGGGTTTTTGCCAAGCTTTAGTCAGTCGATTTAAGTCTTGATGATGATGAAAGGGATTTCCTCCCGCCCAATAAATTAATTTTATATCTGGGTATGTTAATTTCTTTCCATCATAATCAAACTCCCCTCCTGGGTTTTCCAGCATATCGGTTACTCTTGCAACTGGAATAAAATCTTTAATCTTATTTTTACCTTGAGGTAGGCTTTGCCAAGGAATTTTATCAAATGAATCACCTGTACTATTTACACTAGAGTATCCAAATCCAAAGCCACCACTGGCAGTTCCGATTTGCCCTAGCATTGCCGCAAGAGTAATTCCCATCCACAAAGGCTGCTCCCCTCTCGATGCTCTTTGTAGGCTCCAAGATAAAGAAATCATGGTTTTTTTTGTTATTATTTTATTTGCTAGCTCGTAGATTGTTTTGACAGGAATATTTGTAATTTTTGATGCCCATTCAGGGCTGCATTCTTGATTATTTTTTTTGCCTTGTACGTAGTCAGAAAAACTATCGAATCCCACAGTATATTTCTCTATGAAACCCTTATCATAAGATTGATTTTTAATCAAAATATGAGCTAGAGCCAACATTAAAGCAGTATCAGTATTTGGCCGAATAGGAACTTGCTGTGCTTTTAAAAATTTAGGCGCGTCATCTATAAGAGGGCTAATGTTAATAAATTCGACCCCTTTATCAAAGCACTTTTTTATGCCTAACTTGGTAACGTGCTTTCCTACGCCTCCAGCTGAAACTTTAGAGTTTTTTAATGGCATTCCGCCAAACATTAATATTAACTCACACTCCTCAGATAGAGCATTCCAGGTCGTATGCTCCTCTAGTGTTGTATATAAGTCTAAACCAATTATGTGAGGAAGGAGGGTTTGCGCTGCGGCGTATGAGTAACTTTGAAATGATGAGCTAAAGCCTCCAAATAAATTAAAGAAACGATTAACTTGGCTTTTAGCATGGTGAAATCTTCCAGCACTTGCCCATCCATACGACCCGGCATAAATTGCTGAATTACCATAGACATTTTTAGTTTTTAATAGCTCTTTAGATGCAAGCTCAAATGCCTCATCCCAGCTGACAGGTATAAACTCATCTTGGCCTCTTTTGCCATCACTTTTACCTATATTATCTAGCCATCCTTTTCTTACATGAGGCTGAGTGATTCTTAAATTATCGATAGCAGCATCAGCCAGACCTAAACCAAATTCTGTTGGAGAAGAATCTAACCCCCAATTATCTAATTGTATTTTTTTATTCTTATCTACTGAAAAATTATAAGTTCCCCAGTGCGAACTTACGAAATTCATCGAGTCACCTTTATTGGCTTAAATTTCTTTTCTAATTTCATTGCTAGCATTGCTGAGGGAATAGATACGATTAAAAAGAACACCCCAACAAGGGTCATAGGCTCAAGATAAGTGTAATAACTATTACTATATTGATCCGCTGCTCTAAATAATTCAACTACTGTAATAAATGCCAACAATGGCGTCTCCTTAAACATTGTGATCAAATAGTTTGCAAGTGGCGGAATCATAGGGGGGATAGCTTGAGGCAAAATAACATGCTTCCAAGCTTGATATGGATTATAGTTTAGAGACTTTGCAGCTTCCCACTGCCCTTTAGAAACATTATCAATGCCGGCCCTAAAAACTTCAGACGTATATGTACTAAAGTGAATACCTAATACAATTACCCCACATGTAAAGGCTTCTAGGAAAATTCCAAAATCAGGAAGGACATAAAATACAACATATAACTGCACTAGGATTGGTGTTCTTCTAACAAACTCCGTCATCCAATATAAGGAAACGCGTACAAACTTGCTTTTAGACATCTTGAAAATAGCTATTGCTAATCCTAAAATATAAGCAATTAAGGATGCAACAATGGTAGCTTCAATTGTAATGACTAAGCCTTTAAGAAGCTGAGGTAAGACTGCATATGCATGATCCCAATTCCATTCCATGACTACTTGTCTCCTGCAGTCATAATATTTCTACCTTTAGAAAACTTCTTAGCAATCATGTCTACTATCTGAACTAAGACTGTAGCAATAATAAAATAAATAATGAGAATTAATAGGAATGGCTCTAATGTTAAAGCAGTCTGAACCCTAATTATTTGGGCCATGAAAGTAAGATCTGAAATAGTAATAAGAGAGCATACTGCTGTTAATTTCATCAGCTCAATAAGTAGATTCCCAAATGTAGGAATCATAATTGGAATTGCTTGAGGAATAATAACGTATCTATATTTCTCGTAACTTGAGTAGTTTAAAGCTTTTGATGCCTCATGTTGCTCCTTGCTAACAGCAAGTATAGCTCCTCTTACAGCTTCTGATCCATAGGCACCAACATTCAGGCCACAAGCAATAACACCCGCAGTTATGGCATCAAAATAAATGCCCCACATTGGCAAAACAAAATAAATAAAAAACATTTGAACAAGAGCTGAACTGCCACGAAAAAATTCTAAATAAATAATTGCTGCAACTCTTACTGAGGCAAATGAAGATATTCGTGCAATTCCAACAATAAATGAAACAATGAGTGCTAAGATTGCACCCATTACAGTCAACTGTATCGTTGTGATAGTTCCTTTAATAAGTAGTGGGTAAAACTCTAAAACTTCATTCATAAAAAACTCTAAAAAAAACTGCCCTGTAAAAAACGACAGGGCAGATTAGGTTACTAAATAAACTCTAAAAACAAACACTGCCACTAATATTTACAGGGCAGAATAAGGTTAAAGAATAAATTTACATTCCATCAGGACATTGAGTCAAATAAGACTTCGAAGCAGTTGCAGCCGCAGAGAAACCATAAGGCGCAATAATTGCCTCAAACTCTCCAGTAGCCTTTAACATAGCTAAAGCCATATTGTATTCAGACCTGAACTCTAAATCATCCTTGTTAAATGCTGCACCAGCACAACCCATTGGAACACCTGTAACAGGCATTATTAACTCAAGGTTTGGATCATTAGTTTTATTAAGTAGATCTGCTGTACCTAAACCTGATAGAGCAAAAACGTCAACTCTACCTTGTTGTAGCATCTTAATACCACTTGGAGGCGCATCAAAATAAACAATCTGATCAGCACTTACACCGCGCTCTAAAGCATATTTTTCTTCAGCACAACCAGCACATGTAGTCATTTTTAAAGCTGGGTTAGCAGCAATGTCTTCATAAGTTAATAGGTTGTTTGGGTTTCCAGCTGGAACAGCAAAAGCTTCAGCGCCACATAAATCAGGCTCAGAATAAATGATAGACTCACATCTGCCAGGCTTAATGTAAAGACCAGAAGTTGCCATATCTACTCTTCTTGCTTGTAGAGCAGGAATCATAGCGCCATACATAATAACCTCAGCTTTTAACTCTGGAACACCTAGAACGGCAAGAACAGCACGCGCAACATCTGGTGCAGCACCAGTAACATAGCCATCAGATTTAATATCACTGTAAGGTGGTTCATTTGCAACAGCAACTGTTGCATATCCTTGTTTCTTAAGTCTTTTTAATGTATCAGATTCAGCAGAAGATGTTTGTGCTAAACCTAAAACAAGAAAAAAACATGTAAAAATCGAAATGATTTTTTTCATAAAGTTCTCCTTTTTTATTTATGAAGGAAAGTTTAACACTATCATTAAGATTAGAAAGATTTAGATTTGCTAAAATTTGCATAATTTACGCATTATTTTGATTTTTTTAAATAAATTATGTGATAACATCGTATTATGAATAAATTAGATAGTTTTGATTACAAAATTCTAAAAATTGTCCAAGAAAATAATAAGATTACTTCTCAGCAGTTAGCGAAAGAAGTGGGATTATCATCTTCGGCCTGTCAAAGAAGATTAAATTCAATGCGTAAAACTGGCATTATAGAAAGAGATATATCAGTTTTAGATCGTAATCAACTGGATAGAAAAATTACCATTATAGTACAGATACTGAGTGATATAGAGGGCACAGCGCCTGATATTCAATTTAAAAAAACAATGTTTGATGCCCCAGAAGTTATGCAGTGTTACTACGTTACTGGTGATTATGATTATGTTTTAATGGCCACCTTTAAAGAAATGGGAGATTATGAAGATTTTACAAAAAAATATTTTTTAGAAAATCCAAATATCAAACGCTTTAGTTCAATGGTGGTTATGAATAAAGTTAAAGAAAATTTATCTATTCCAATTGACTAGCTTTGTTTCTCAGTTAAAGATAAATGAGCTATTAGCTTCTAAAGGATAGTTTACATCTTAAGTCGTTTATCTTGCTTCAATTGCCTCCTCTCAATTGTAATTGAAGCAATTGCTACCATGATTACCCCTATTCCCTGAGTAATAGTAATTGCATCTGAATATGCCATAAAACCGAAAACTAACACCAATAGAGGCTCTGTATAGCCAATATTAGCGGTTCTTATAGGGCCATATTTACGAACAGACATGTGATAAAACATCATTCCTGTAGCAAAAAAAGTTCCCGAAATGAGAGACAGAATTATTCCTTCATTTTGCGGCCAATAAAAACCAGTTTCATTTATAAATAAGTATAAGAAGGTAAGCGCTGGAATGAGAGTAGTATATTTAACAATTTCCCAGTTTTTTAAACCACTCACTTTTGGCGTTGTAATTAAAATTAAAGAATAGGTCATTGCTGAAAGTAAGGCTAAAACTATCCCAATTACCATTGTGTAAAAGCCTTCTGAGCTCTGAGAGAGCGCAGCAATTCCTAGAGTTGCAAGTATAAACATAAGTATTGTTATTAAATCGAGAGATCTTCGCTTTGTCAGTGAAACTATTAAATAAGTAATTAAGGGATAAGTAAAAAGCACCACACTAGCAAGCCCTACCGACATATATTTTACTGCTTCAACATAAAGCCAGGACTGCACACCGAATAAAACAGAAAGAATAAGAATCCAAATGCCCAGTTTTTGATGTTTAATTTCGTTAAATGAGAAAAGACTTTTGGTAACAAGCAGTGAAGTACAGAAAGTTGTGCCAAAGCGAACAAATAAAAATAAAAAAGCGCTAATCTCAAAAGTATAAATTAACGGCACCATGGTTACATTAAGTGCATAAAAAAAAGAGGATAGAAGTGCAAATCGAATTACAAACATTTTGAATCCAAAACAACAAAAATTTATAAATTTAATTTTATAAGATAAATTTATAGCTAATTTAGTTCATTTCAATTCAAAACTGGTATTTTTTTTCCAATTTTTAAACACTTTAGGATATCATTGCCGCTTCATTTTATTTTAAGGAGAGGAAATGGATTTTGATCAAAATTTAATAGCACCTGCACTTGGTGTTTTGGGCTTACTTATTGTTGTATTTATATATCAATGGATAAGTAAACAAGATGGTGGAAGTGGTGACGTTAAAAAAATTGGTGAACAAATTCATATTGGCGCGATTGTTTTCATGAAGCGTGAATATCAAATGCTAAGCATGTTTGCTTTAGCCCTATTAGTATTACTTTATATATTCCTTGGCCCTTTAAGTGCCTTATGTTTCTTTGTCGGAGCTGTTACTTCTGCCACCGCTGGTTATATAGGTATGAACACAGCAACTATTGCTAATGTAAGAACAGCTCAAGCGGCTCATGATAGCGGAAGCTCTGCTGCCCTAACTGTTGCATTCTTTGGTGGCTCAGTAATGGGTTTATCGGTTGCGGCTCTTGGTTTATTAGGACTAGGCGGACTTTACTACTTCTTTGGTGCAGAGCATTCAGAAGCACTTCATGGTTTTGCTATGGGCGCCTCAGTTGTTGCACTATTCTCTCGTGTTGGCGGCGGTATCTTTACCAAGAGTGCTGATGTTGGAGCTGACTTAGTTGGTAAATTAGAAGCAGGGATCCCAGAAGACGATCCTCGCAACCCTGCAGTTATTGCGGATAATGTTGGTGATAATGTAGGTGATATAGCTGGTATGGGCTCAGATATCTTTGAGTCATATTGTGGCTCAATGATTGCAACAATAGCAATTGCCTCTACTCTTGCTATTGATGGCCTTACTTCACTTGGTGGAAACCGAGCTGAGTTAATGTCTCTTCCCTTAGCGCTTGCATCACTTGGCTTAGTTTGCTCAATTCTTGGAATTTTATTTGTTAAATTATCTTCAAATAAATCACCTGAATCTGCTTTGAGAATGGGAACAATTGGCTCTGCTTTATTATTTATTGTTACATCTTATTTTCTAATCGATTTTTTAGATGTCTCAAATTCTATTTGGGTAGCTGTCCTCATGGGAAGCTTTGGCGGAATCATTATTGGTCTTGTTACTGAATACTATACTGCTGGAAAGCCAATTAGAGATATTGCGGAATCTGGAAAAACTGGCGCTGCAACAGTAATGATTAAAGGCTTAGCAATTGGAATGCAATCTGTTGTAATTCCAGTATTGATGATTTGCTTAATTATTTATGTCTCTAATCTTTTTGTTGGCTTGTATGGTGTTGGTATTGCTGCAATAGGAATGCTTGCAACGGTCGGTATGACTATGGCAATTGATGCTTATGGACCAATTGCAGATAATGCAGGCGGCATTGCAGAAATGGCTGGACTTGGAGAGGATACTCGTAAGATTACAGACTCTCTTGATGAGCTTGGTAATACAACTGCAGCTATTGGTAAGGGATTTGCGATCGGCGCTGCTGCTCTTGCTGCTCTTGCGATTATTACTGCCTATACTGAGACGGTTAGTGCTAATTACGCCGCAATGGGAATGAACTTTATACTCGAGTTAAATAGTGCAGACGTTTTAATTGGCTTATTTATTGGTGGTACGATTCCATTCTTAATTGCCTCTCTTACGATGACTGCTGTTGGTGATGCTGCTTTTGAAATGATTGAAGAAGTAAGAAGGCAGTTTAAAGAGATAAAAGGACTTCTAGAAGGTAAAGCAGAGCCAGATACTGCTAAATGCGTTGACATTGCTACAACTGCAGCACTTAAGAAAATGATTCTTCCAGGAGTCATTGCAGTAGCAGCCCCAGTTATAGTTGGATTCCTTATTGGTCCTGAGGCACTTGGCGGAATGCTTGGTGGCGCTCTTCTTGGTTGTGTTCTAATGGCTCTAATGATGGCTAATGCGGGCGGCGCTTGGGATAACGCTAAGAAGTATGTTGAAAAAGGAAACTTAGGCGGCAAAGGCACTGACACTCACGCAGCTACTGTTGTAGGTGATACTGTTGGTGACCCGTTTAAGGATACCTCTGGTCCAGCGATGAACATTCTTATCAATGTAATGGCGATTGTAAGTTTAGTTATTGCGCCGTTATTGTAAAAAGATACTCTATCGGCCCTGCCATCCTGGTGGGGCTGATAAACTTATTAATGCCTCCAAAAAGCTCTATGGAAAATGGCAATAATGGTCAAAACCTCAAGCCTTCCAATCAGCATTGAAAAACTCAAAATCCACTTAGCTGTTTCGCCCAGAGATCCATAGTTTTGTGCTACTTCTCCAAGGCCTGGTCCAAGGTTATTCATCGTTGCTGCTGTTGCAGAATAGGCAGTTACCTGATCTAAACCTGCAAACATTAACAACATCATAATAAAAATAAAAGAAATAGCGTAGAGTGAAAAGAAGCCAAGTACTGAAACTAGGGCTTTTTCATTGATACTAGCCTTATTTAACTTAATACTAACCTGAGCATTAGGGCGGATAAACTTATGTATTTCTTTCATTCCTAATCTAAACATGACAAGCACCCGAACCACTTTAATTCCGCCTCCAGTAGATCCAACACATGCACCAATAAAACTAACCATTATTAGGAAAACGGGTATTGCTGCAGGCCAGTTGCTATAATTTTGTGAGGTAAAGCCAGTTGTGGTAGCTATTGAAATAGTTTGAAATAAGCTGTGCCTTATTGTTTCTGAAGTTGAGCCATATTCACTATTTAGAGAAAGAGCAATTATTACAATAGCAGATGCAGAAAGCAAAACCATTGCATAGGTTTTAAATTCAGAATCTTTAATGTAATCAACTAGTGAGCGGTTATTCCACGCCACAAAGTGTAATGAAAAATTAATACCCGCTAAAAACATAAAAAACATAGCAATCATTTCTATTGGTATCGAGTTGAAATAACCAATAGAGCTGTCATGGGTTGAAAAACCTCCAATTGCAACCGTAGAAAAACTGTGACTAATCGCATCAAAAATAGACATTCCTGAAAAGAAATAAGCAAGTGCGCATAAAACAGTCAACGAAAGGTAAATTTTCCAAAGAGCTATCGCAGTATTTCGCAACTTTGGCGTAAGCCTATCTTTCGCAATACCACTAGACTCTGCATGATAAAGCTCCATTCCTCCAACGCCCAATAGAGGCAGGACTGCAACAGCAAGAACAATAATTCCCATGCCTCCAAGCCACTGAAGTTGCTGCCTATAAAAAAGAATACTTTTGGGCAAATCATCAAGCTGGCTTAAAACAGTCGCGCCCGTTGTTGTTAAGCCAGACATTGACTCAAAAAATGCATTAGAAAATGAAAGATTACTAATCGATTCAGTAATTAGAAAAGGAAGCGTTCCAAAAAGAGACAAAACAATCCAAAAACTAACGACTATTAAAACGCCTTCTCTAAGTCGAAAGCTTTTCTTTATTGCTCTAAATGGCCACCATAATACAAGGCCTCCAAACACTGTCAGGATAAATGAAAATACAAAAGTTAGATACTCGCCTTCTGAGTATATCAAGTCTACTAATATTGGAGGTACCTGGGCAAAACTGAAAACCATTAAAAGAAGGCCTAAAGTTTTTGCAACAATACTTAACTGCATTTAGCCCATACCTTTTTAGTATTTGATTGGAAGTAACTACTAATCATTCTCAAGGAATAAAGCCTCAACTTCATGAATTTTACCAACATCCATTAATACCATTAAAACGTGGTCTCCCTCTTCTATAACTAGTTTTTTTGAGCCCATTAATAATTCATCATTTCTTACAATAGCTCCAACAACTACATCTTCAGGTAAAGGCAAATCTTTAATTTGAACTCCAACTACCTCAGATGTTTTTTCATTGCCATGAACCACTATCTCTATCGCCTCAGCTTTTCCATGCTGCAAGGAATGAACCTTCATACAATCACCCTTCCTAAGATGAGATAAGATTCCACTTACTGTAATTTGGTCAGGAGAAACAATAATATCTACATCTCCACTTTGCTCAGCGAGAGCTGCATAAACATCACGCTTGACTAGTGCAATAGTTTTATGAGCACCCAGACGCTTAGCTAAAATTGATACAATAACATTTACTTCATCTGAGTCCGTTAAAGCTAAAAATAGATCTGTATTTTCAATGCCTTCTTCCTTTAGCAGGTCTTCATCAGAAGCGTTACCTTGAAGCACTAAGGTATTATTAAGCTTCTCACTTAAATACTTAGCTCTATCTTCACTTAGCTCAATAATCCTTATATTGTGAGTGTCTTCAAGAAGTCTAGCAACATTAATACCAATACTTCCTCCTCCAGCAATGAAGATTTTTTGATAAGTATTTTCAGCACGCCTAAACTCTTTTAAAGCTCTAGAAATATGATCTTTTTTAGCTAGGAAGTAGACTTGGTCTCCCTCTCTTATAATAGTATCACTTTTGGCAGGGATAGCTTTTTCATTTCGATAAAGGCTTACTATGCGTATTTTGACATCAGGCATATGCTCATGAAGCTCTTTAATAGGCCTATTGACAATTGGCGTTCCAATGAAAGCACGCGTTTCAACAAGTTGCACCAGCCCATTTTCAAAATCAAATACTTGAGAGGCCCCAGGCTGCTCAACAATACCCTGGATATATTCGGTAATTAAATTCTCAGGGGTAATTAAAAAGTCTATTGGTAACGCATCATTAGAGAATATTTCCGGTCTGAGTAAATATTCAGTAGTCCTTATTCGAGCAATCTTTTTCTTTACGTTATATAAGGTATGCGCCATCCTGCAAGCAACCATATTTCGCTCATCAGAGCGCATTACAGCAATAACTACGTCCATGGATTTAATGCCAGCTTTTTCTAACACACTTGGATATGCACCATAGCCAATAACAGTTTTTATATCTAAATGCCTCTGCAATGGGGTCAACATTTCTTCTTTTTGATCAACAATTGTAATATCGTTATCGTCATCTGAACAAAGGTACTTTGCAAGAGTTGACCCAACTTGACCAGCGCCTAGAATTAATATTTTCATTTCTTGTCAATCCCTAAATCTTTAAGTTTTCTATATAGCGTTGTTCTTTCTAGGCCCGCAATCTCTGCAACAACTGCAATATTATTATCATTATCTGAAAGATGATGTAGTAAATATTGACTTTCAAAAATATTTCTAGCTTCTTTAAGCTTAAGAGAATAGTCAATACCACTAACTTGCTGATTTGATTTTTCTGGCTCTTTACGTGTCATAATATTTCGCAATATTGGTAAAAAATCATGAAGGGGTTTTTTTAAAAAATCTACAGCACCAAGCTTCATCGCTTTAACAATATCACTTGGCTCAGCATGCCCTGACATCATTACTACAGGAGTTGATAAGCCCTCAGAGTACCATTCTGATAAAAGTGAAATACCATCTTGACCAGGCATCCAAACGTCCATTAGTATTAAATCAAAAGTGTTAGCAGCTACTATTGCTTTTGCCTCATTAGCACTTCTAGCTAGCATGGTCGTATAACTTACATCTTCAAGAATATCTTTAATAATTTCAGTATTATCTTTCTCATCATCGATAATCAATATTTTGCCAAATGTAGAATCTTGTGTCATTTTATCTCCCTTAGGGCATTAATTATACTGAATTCAATTGTTATTCTAGCCCCATGCGGTTTTACATTGCTTGCAAATATCTGACCATCATGCTGCTCTATAATATTTTGAACTATGGCAAGACCAAGCCCTCCACTTTTTTCTTTTGTTGTAATATAAGGCTCAAATACTTTATCAATAATATCTTCAGGAAACCCATTGCCATCGTCAATAATTGTTAATCGGACGATTCCATCTTTTTTCAAAACTCTTGACTTAATTTTAATGTTCAGCTTATTTTTTTCTTTCCTCGCTTCGGTTGCATTTTTAATTAAGTTAATTAATACTCTAGAAATAGCATCTTTATCAAGCTGAAGTTTAGGTAAATCTCCACTCAAATCTAAGTCAACCCTTATGCCACTGTGGTTATCATATAGTGCGGCTGACTTATTTATTAGAGAATTTAGTGACGAAAGAGTCTTTTGAATTTCAGGAGTATTTGCATAATTTGCAAAAGCACTAACCATAGAATCCATAGATGCAACCTGATCCATAATGGTTTGAGTTGTTTTATTTATAATTGCAGAGTCCTTCTTATCTAGCTTTTCTAAAAATAAATTCCTAAGCCTTTGTGCAGAAAGTAATATAGGGGTAAGTGGATTCTTAATTTCATGCGCCATACGAACTGCAACCTCTCCCCATGCCGCCTTCTTTTGTGCTCTATTTAGCTTGGAGATATCATTGATTATAATTACGTAACCAAGTGTTTTGCCTTCCACCTCCAAGACTGCGCCTTGACAATAAATAAGCCGACTCCTGTCATCAAGTGTTAATTCAATTTCTTTACTCCACTCTAACGACTCGTTCTCAATCTCCCCTTGAATAAATGAAAAAAGTGGGCTTAGATTCTCATAATTTTTAACAACATCATCATATGACTGCCCAATAAATTTCACCTCATCTGCAATTTGAAGTATTTTGCCAATAACTGGATTAATAATTTGTATCTTCTTATCTTGGTTAAGAGCAATAACACCAAAAGAGTACTTTAGAATTGTTTCTAAATAAAGATTATGTGTATCAAGACCCTCTCTAGATTGCTTTATTCTACTGCTCATTTCATTAAAATGTCCTATTAAATCTTGCATATCCTTATTTTTTGGATCTAGCTTAATTTCTACGTCATAGTTTCCAGAAGAAATTTCTCTTGTAGCAACTGACAAGTTTTGCATTGGCCTCATCAATTGGTCAATCATTCGAAAAACAATAAGCAAAGCGCTTAAGACTGATAATAAAATTGTTGAGGTAAAGTCGATCAGAAAACGAGTTTTAATAATAGAAGAGTTAAGTGTCAACTCAGCATCTTTTGCAGCAGCACGAAAACGAGTCATCCGAGAAACGAGACTTTCAATATTAATATCTGAAGAATAATGAGCGATTAAAGTGAACTCATCAGTTGACGCCGTATAGCCATCCAGTAAACAGACAGAATCATCTCTTTTACTTGTTGCAGCAAGATTCATTTGAGAGTCATATAGTTTAAGCTCACAAGCCCAAAAATCACTAACTAGAAGATTCAGCACGGATTGCATTTCCTCAGCAGGCTTTCTAGGTGCATCAAAATAATTGATAAGCTTTCCTATATTGCGAGTTTTATCTTCATAATACTTACTAGCAACATTATTAGTATTCCTATAGAGTTCGTCAACCTCACCACCCACCTTTAAGTTAAATTCATCAAATTGCATTTCAGCAATTTGAAGGTTATCTCTGATTGATCCAAAAGAAAATAAATAAAATGATAAAACTGGAAGTAAAACCAAAACTGGAACAATTTTTATAAAAGACCACGTAAATTTTGATCCGATTACTCCTTGCTCGGTATTTAGCTTTAACTTTCTCATGGAAAGCACAATATAATATATTGCAATCAAGCTCATTAGAATATTAAATCCAACTAAAACTAGGTACCACTTTTCAATTAACTCAGGATTTAAACCAAGATAAAACATTCCAGAAAATGAAATTACAAAGACACCAATCCAAAACAAGGCACGAGGAGCTTCTTTTATAGAAAAAGCTTGATTTAGCAACATAAATTTTGTTGATAAAATGTTAAAGTGTTTTGATTATCTCATAAATGAATTATTACTAGCATGAGTTGTTGATAAAATACAACAATCTATCTGAGACAATTCCTTTGATTTCAAGCGAGCTACAACTTAACAAATATCTGCAAAGTATTCAAAATGACTTTCTTCTTGCAATTGATACTGAGTTTAGAAGAATTGATTCATATTTCCCAGAACTTTGCTTAATTCAAATTGCAGCTGGTAACTATTTAGAGTGCATAGATGTTCTTGCAATTAAAAATTTAGAACCTCTTTTTGAAAAACTATACGATAGTAAAACTATTTGGGTTATTCATTCTGCTAGACAAGATATTGAGGCTCTTTATTACTTATCTGAAAGAATACCTCATACAATTTTTGATACTCAAATTGCGGCCTCACTATTAAATTACCCTCTTCAAGTATCATATCAAGCATTAACTGAAACGCTGCAAAATATTTATTTAGAAAAAAAGCATACACGATTCGACTGGAAAACAAGACCCCTTCCAGAGGATGTATTGCAGTATGCACTTGATGATGTGAAATACTTACTTCCTCATTATGAAATGCTTAAAACTGAGTTAATTGAAAGTAAAAAACTTCAGTGGCTTAGTGAAGAAGTTGGCTTCCTGTTAGAGCAAAGTCTTTATGAGCCAAATTTTAAGCAAATTATTAAAAAAACTAGTGGGATTTCAAAAATAGATTCTAAGTCACAAAAACAGGCAATAAATTTAGTAATATGGCGAGAAGATACTGCAAGGAAAGAAAATAAACCTCGTAAATGGATAATGTCTGATGAGCGCTTAATAGATTATGCTACAGGAAAAAATAAGTTATCTTCAAGCTCTCAAGAGCTTTTTGAAAAATTTCTAAACACTAACCAAACTGAAAAAAAACTTCAAGCCCCTCTTTTATCTCAAAAACCATTATCTGCAGATGAAAAGCTGAAAAAAAATCATGCACAGGATTATATTAAAAAAATATCGATTGAATATGATATTGCTCCTGAACTTATTTGCTCATCAAAAAATCTTGTTAAATTCATTAGAGGTGATAAAGAGGTTTCTATTAACAGGGGATGGAGATCAAAAATATTTAAACTAAAATCATATCTAGAAACTTAACTTATCATTTAATTACTTTAGCCCTATCAAAGATAATACTTTTAAAATAATTGCAGGAAATCTTAAAGGAAGGAAATTTAATTTTCCTGATGCTGAAGGGCTTCGCCCTACTCCTGGTAAAACAAGGGAAACCCTTTTTAATTGGCTTCAATTTAATATTGCTGATAAGACCATTATTGATCCTTTTGCTGGAAGTGGGGCTCTTAGCCTTGAGGCGATATCTAGAGGAGCCAAAAAAGTCTGTTTAATTGAAAAAAATAGCATAGTTTTTAAAAGTCTTGAATCTAATTTTAAGCTCCTTGATAACTTTCAATATCAACTGAATAATAGTGATTCAATTATCTTTCTTGATAAACAAAACAATAATCCTTTCGATTTAGTTTTTTTAGACCCTCCATTTAACCAAAATTTAATACCAATCACTCTTGAGCTGTTATCTCAAAAAAATTACTTACATAATGAAAGCCAGATTTATATTGAGTCTGAGTACGAAATAACACCTACACTCTTAGAAAATCACCTTGAGTATGATTGTAGAATCAGAAAACAGAAAAAATCAGGCAATGTTCACTATTGTCTGATAAGCTTAGAGGTAACATGAAAAAAATTGCAATATATCCTGGATCTTTTGATCCTATTACTAATGGACACGTTGATCTAATAAAGCGTGCATCAAAAATTTTTGATGAAGTAATTATTGCAATTACTCAAAATGCTAATAAATCTAGCTTTTTATCAATTGATCAGAGGGTTGGGGCAGTTGAAAGCTCAATAGATTCTCTAAGTAACACCAGAGTATTAAGTTTTAATTCTCTTCTAGTTGACTTTGCAAGAGATCATGATGCTCAAATAATTATTAGAGGCCTCAGAGCTGTATCAGATTTTGAATATGAGTTTCAACTTAGCGGAATGAATAAGCGCCTTAACTCTGAAATTGAAACTTTGTTTATGACCCCCTCTGAAGAATTTGCTAATATTTCATCGTCCTTGGTTCGTGAAATTCTATCTCTTGGTGGTGATATTAGCCCATTTGTTCCAGCCCAAGTCAAAACAATACTCCTTGACACACTTCAAAAATAATTTCATTAATACCTTGAAATAATATTTTAAACCCCTAAATAGGGTTTATATAAAAATACAAGGAGTATATGGAATGTCAAAAATAATTGGAATTGATTTAGGAACAACAAACTCATGTGTCTCTGTGATGGATGGTGGTGTTGCTAAGATAATTGAAAACTCAGAAGGAAACCGAACAACACCTTCTATTATTGCTTACCCTAAAGACTCAGATGAGATCTTAGTAGGCCAGCCTGCTAAAAGACAAGCTGTTACAAATCCAGAAAATACGCTATATGCTATCAAAAGGTTAATTGGGCGTCGCTTTGATGAAGAAGCGGTTCAAAAAGATATTGATCTTGTTCCTTATAAAATCATCAAAGCTAAAAATGGTGATGCCTGGGTTGAAGTCAAAGGTAAAAAAATGGCAGCTCCAGAAATATCTGCTCGTGTAATTCAAAAAATGAAACAAACGGCTGAAGATTATTTAGGATCAGAAGTCACCGAAGCAGTAATTACTGTCCCAGCCTACTTTAATGACTCTCAGCGTCAGGCAACAAAAGATGCTGGAAAAATCGCAGGACTAACTGTTAAAAGAATTATAAATGAGCCTACTGCTGCTGCATTGGCATATGGTGTTGATAAATCTACAGGTGACAAAAAAGTTGCAGTTTATGATTTAGGTGGTGGAACATTTGATGTCTCTATCATTGAGATGGAAGATATTGATGGTGAAAAACACTTTGAAGTTCTTTCAACCAATGGTGATACATTTTTAGGTGGTGAAGATTTTGATCATAGAATCATTAACTATTTAGTAGAAGAATTTAAAAAAGAGCAGGGTTTAGATCTTTCCAAAGATGCGATGGCGCTTCAAAGACTTAAAGAAGCTGCAGAGAAAGCAAAAATTGAACTATCTTCATCAGAGCAAACTGAAGTAAGCTTGCCATACATAACTGCGGACGCCTCTGGTCCAAAACATCTTAATATCAAAATGACAAGGTCAAAGCTAGAATCTCTAGTTGCTGATTTATTAAAGCGATCAATTGATCCCTGCAAAATAGCACTTAAAGATGCTGGACTATCAAGTGGTGACGTAGATGAAGTTATCCTTGTCGGTGGGCAAACTAGAATGCCTAAAGTTCAAGCAATGGTAAAAGATTTTTTTGGAAAAGAGCCTAAGAAAGATTTAAATCCTGATGAAGCTGTTGCTATGGGTGCAGCCATTCAAGCTGGTGTTTTAGGTGGAGATGTTAAAGATGTCTTACTTCTTGATGTAACGCCTCTATCACTAGGTATTGAAACTATGGGCGGCGTAATGACTAAGTTGATTGAGAAGAATACAACAATTCCAACCAACCAATCTCAAGTCTTTTCAACTGCTGCAGATAATCAATCGGCAGTAACAGTTCATGTTCTTCAGGGTGAAAGAGAGGTTGCTAGTGCAAATAAATCACTCGGTCAGTTTAATCTTGAAGGTATTCCAAATGCACCTAAAGGCCAGCCACAGATTGAAGTTTCCCTTGATCTTGGACTCTGATGGTATCTTGAATGTATCTGCCAAAGATAAAAATACTGGAAAAGAGCAATCTATAACAATCAAATCTTCAAGTGGTCTTTCTGATGAAGAGGTTGAGAAAATGATTAAGGATGCTGAAGCGCACGCTGAAGAAGATCAAAAATTCCATGAACTAGTAACATCAAGGAATATGGCTGACTCTCTTGGTGCATTCAACAAAACAATCTCTAGAAGAGCTAAAAGATGAAATTTCTGACGATGAAAAAAGTGCAATCGAAACAGCGCTTAGTGAGCTTGAAGAAAGCATCAAAGGTGATGACAAAGAAGCAATTGATACTCAGGTTCAAAATCTAAGTGAAAAAGCGCAAGTTCTAGCCCAAAAAGCTCAAGAAAAAGCAACAGCAGAAGGTGGTGAAGATGACAAATCAGAAGGAAATGATGATGTTGTAGATGCTGACTTTGAAGAGGTTAATGAAGAAAAATAAGTAACATAAGAAATTAACGCATAAATAAAACCTCCCTTGTCTGTGCATGGGAGGTTTAATAATATAAGGGACCCATGGCAGAAAGAGATTATTACGAAATTTTAGGCGTTGATAAAGGTGCAGACGAGGCCAAAATTAAAAAAGCCTACAAGCGTCTTGCAATGAAATATCATCCTGATAGAAATGCTGATGATAAAGCTGGTTCCGAGAAAAAATTTAAAGAAGTCCGTAAAGCATATGATGTAGTTTCAGACCCTCAAAAAAGATCAGCCTACGACCAATTCGGTCATGCAGGAGTTGAGCAAGGTGGTAATGGCTTTGGTGGTGGAAATCCATTTGGTGGATCTGGTGGTGGCTTTGGTGATATTTTTGGTGATATTTTTGGTGGAGGCAACTCAAAGCCAGATAACAGAGGCTCTGACCTTCGCTATGACCTAGAAATAGATTTAAAGCAAGCCGCAGAAAGTGATACTGTAAAAATTCGAGTTCCCAAAAATGATACCTGTGAGCCTTGCTCTGGAAGTGGCGCCAAACCTGGTACCTCTGTAAAAACTTGTGTAAATTGTCGCGGAACAGGGCAAACAACTATGCAGCAAGGTTTTTTTGCTGTCCAAAGGCCTTGTAATCAATGCAATGGTTCAGGTGAAAAAATTGAATCTCCGTGCGGTACATGTCGTGGACAGGGTGTTGTAAGAAGTCAAAAAACTCTTTCAGTTAAGATTCCTGCGGGCGTAGATACTGGAAATAGAATTCGATTGAGTGGTGAAGGTGAAGCTGGATTACGCGGTGGACCTCATGGAGATCTTTATGTTCAAATTCATATTAAAGAACATTCAATTTTTGAGCGTGATGGTAATGATTTATATTGTGAAGTCCCTATTGATTTTGCAACATCCGCGCTTGGTGGCTCAATAGAGGTTCCAACCTTGCAAGGCAAACTCAAAATTAAAGTCCCTGCAGGAACGCAATCCTCTAAATTATTTAGACTGCGCGGTAAAGGTATGCCTGCTATGAGGCATAATGGATCTGGTGATTTACTTTGCCAGGTGAAAATTGAAACTCCCATGTAATCTAAACTCTAAACAGAAAAAATTATTAAAAGAGTTTTCAGACTCATGCGAAGCAAAGCATCACCCAGAGTCAAATTCATTTTTTGGAAAAATGAAGTCATTCTTTGAGTAAACTTGAAACAATTTGTAACATAGTATTAATTACTCAAGTATAAAATTACTCTTTTCTCTAACTTAAAAACCTTTTTTAAAGATGATTAAAAAAATTATTGCACGTGAAGTACTGGATTCAAGGGGTAACCCTACCGTTGAAGCTGATGTTATTTTAACTAATGGTATTCTTGGAAGGGCTATTGTTCCATCAGGAGCATCTACGGGACAAAGAGAGGCTTTAGAGCTTAGAGATGGTGATAAAAGCCGCTATCTGGGCAAAGGTGTTTTAAAAGCTGTTAATTTTATTAATACTGAGATTAGTGACTCCCTTAAAGGTATGGATGTATCTAATCAAAAAGCCATTGATCATAAAATGATTGATATGGATGGCACTGATACAAAATCTAGATTAGGTGCAAACTCAATATTAGCTGTTTCTTTAGCCTGCGCTCATGCAAATGCGCAAAATAAAAACCAATCATTATTTCGTTCATTTGACTTTTCAGAAACTTTTCAAATGCCTGTCCCTATGATGAATATTATTAATGGTGGTGAGCACGCTAATAATAGTGTTGATATTCAAGAGTTTATGATAATTCCTGCAGGTGCTCCTAGTTTTAAAGAAGCATTACGCTATGGCACTGAAGTATTTCATCATTTAAAAGCAGTACTTGAACAAAAAGCATTAAATACTGCAGTTGGTGATGAAGGTGGATTTGCTCCAGATCTAAAATCAAATGAAGAAGCGCTAGAAGTTATTATTGAAGCGATTAATAATGCCGGCTATACCCCTGGAAAAGATATATTTATTGGGATAGACGCAGCAAGCTCAGAATTCTATAAGAATGGAACTTATAATTTGGCCTCAGAAGGCTTAAAACTTACTAACTCTGAATTTACAGAGTACCTTGCATCATGGGTTGAGAAGTACCCAATTATTTCGATCGAAGATGGTATGGACGAGAATGATTGGGAGGGCTGGGAGATGCTTACTCAAAAATTATCCAATTCTGTTCAACTTGTTGGTGATGATTTATTTGTAACAAATAGTAAGATCCTTGCGAAAGGTATTAAAAATAATATAGCAAACTCTATTCTAATAAAAGTTAACCAGATTGGTACTCTGACTGAAACCTTTGATGCAATGAAAATGGCTCTAGATGCTGGCTATACATGTGTTATGTCTCATAGAAGCGGCGAAACAGAAGACACCACCATTGCAGACCTTTCAGTTGCAACAAATTGTGGTCAAATTAAAACAGGATCTTTGTCTAGATCTGACAGATTAGCTAAATATAATCGACTCCTTCGAATTGAAGAAGAGCTTGGTGATGAAGCTAAATATCCTGGTCTAGCTGCGTTTAAAAACCAGTCATAAATCTCTCAAACAAGTTGTTCAGAGACTTTTGACTAATTTAAGGTTAAAATAAACTTTGATTGATTATTTTGGGTGACTAATTGGAATCACTTTCCACTTTTTGGCTTAGTGTTTTACTGTTTGTACTAATTCTAGCTTCGGCTTTCTTTTCCGCATCTGAAACTTCGATGATGGCATTGAATCGCTATCGCCTAAAAACCTTGAGCTCAAAAAACAATCTTCAGGCACAAAGAGTAGAAAGGCTTCTAAAAAATATTGATTATTTAATTGGTGGAATTCTTCTAGGAAACAACTTTGTTAATATACTTGCTGCAAGTATAGCAACCCTTCTTGCTCTGAAGATTTGGGGCGAGGGATCAGTAATTATTGCCTCTTTAGCTTTAACATTAGTTATTTTAATTTTTGCTGAAAACACCCCAAAAACATTTGCAGCAAAAAACCCTGAAAAAATTGCTTTGCCTGCCTCCTGGCTTCTTGATCTTCTAATTAAAATTTTTAAGCCACTAATATATCTAATATCTTTGATATCAAAATCTATTCTAAATTTTCTTGGACTGAAGAACATTAGTAAAGATATTCTCAATTCTGAAGAACTTAGAATGGCTGTTGTTGATTCAAAATCAGTATTATCCAAGAGTTACCAAAATATGTTACTTAATATTATTGATCTTGAAAAAGTTAAAGTTGATGACATTATGATTCCTCATCACGAACTCGTAAGTGCAGATATTAATAATGAAGAGGAATTATTTGAACAATTGAAAAGAATCCAACATACTCGCCTGTTAATTTTTGATGGCTCTGAAAATAATATTATAGGAACTATTCATATGAGAGATGTTGTGAATATATACGCCAGAGATGAAATCAATATGGCCAAAATTAAAGAGATAATAAGAGAGCCTTATTTTATTCCTGAAGGTACTCCTTTATCTCAACAACTTGAACACTTTAAAACTCAAAAACGAAGACTTGGTATTGTTGTTGATGAATATGGAGAGGTTCAAGGTATGGTTGTTTTAGATGATATTTTGGAAGAAATTGTTGGGCAATTTACTTCTTCTCAAGGTGAAAGTATAGATGAAATCAATATACAATCTGATGGAAGTTACCTTGTAGACCCTAGGATTAGTATTCGCGAGTTGAATGCAAAGCTTAAAGTCAGCCTTCCTTTTGACAATGCAAAAACACTTAATGGTCTTATCCTCGAGCAACTTCAAAGCTTCCCTCAACACAATGTTTCTTTTAAAGTGGACTCACTAATTATTGAAATCGTTCAGGTAAATAAGCAAGGTGTAAAACTTGTTAAAATCACCAAAGTTAATTAGGTATTATCATTACCAACAAATAACTATCTCCAAATCAAAAAGGAAAAATAATGTTTAAATTTTTTACTGAAAAAAAATGGTTTCTTTGGGCCTATCTTGGCTCTGCAATTATTCTCAGCTCATTATGGATAACAGTTCAAATTGATGTGATGATAAATGAATGGTTTGGTGAATTTTATGACATGATTCAAAAAGCACTTGGAGCTCCAAATGCAATTACGATGGATGAATATACTGGTGGATTATGGAGCTTTGCAAAACTTGCTGCAATAGCTATTGCTTTAGGCCTTGCAACCTCATTCCTTACTGCTCACTTCTTATTTAGATGGAGAGCATCAATGGTTGAGTTCTATCATAGTGTTTATGACAAAGCGCGAACTATTGAAGGTGCCTCTCAGCGAGTTCAAGAAGACACTGTTAGATTTTCTAGAATCATGGAAAGTCTTGGAACAGCTTTAATTGAATCTATCATGGTTTTGGTAGAGTACTTTCCGTTATTAATGGGATTAGCAGTCGGTATTCCAATTATGTGGTTTGGTGACTGGGAATATGGCCTAGTAACTGGCGCCCTTATTTGGGCTGTAGGGGGAACGGTTCTAATGATTGGAGCTTCATGGATCTTAGGTCTTGTAGGTATAGAATATGACCTTCAAAAAAGAGAAGCTTCCTATCGAAAAATACTTGTTATTGCGGAGGATGATGGCACCGTTAGGCCAAAAGATATTGATGAGCTTTTTGAAGGCGTTCGAAAGATTAATTATAAAAACTACTTGTACTACTTATACTTTAATATTGTTAGGCTTGCCTATCTTCAAGCAAATGTATTAGTTGCCTATGTTATTTTAGCCCCTGCTATAGTAGCTGGAGTTATGACATTAGGAGTAATGCAGCAAATAATTAGGGCGTTTGGAAGAGTAGAAGGCTCTCTCCAATACCTTTTTAAAGCATGGCCTACTATTATTGAGCTCGCAAGTGTCTATAAGCGTTTAATGGAGTTTGAGGCGCAAATTGAGTCTATGGATAAGTTAGAAACTGTATAGTTAACCTGTAACTGATTGGCCCATTTTAAGGGCCTGTCCAACCTCAAGATTAAGCTCAGGGGAGCCCTCTGGCATCAACATGATAACTGTAGAGCCCATGTTAAAACGGCCCAATTCATCGCCTTTTAATAGCTTAATCTGATGATCTTTATAATCATAGTTTTTAACTGCTTTAGAATAAGGCGGGGTGATTAAACCCTCCCATGAAGTTTGCATCGATCCTACAAAAATTGCGCCAACTAATACAAAAACCATAACGCCAAAATCAGTTTCGAATAAACAAACTAAACGTTCATTTCGAGCAAAAACCCCATCAATATTATCTACAGTATTCTGGTTAACTGAAAAAAGGTCACCAGGTATATATTTCATCGAAATCAAAGCACCATCGCATGGCATATGAATGCGATGATAATCTTTAGGCGATAAATATATTGTTGCAAAACTTCCATTTTGTATTTCTTTAGACGGCATATCATCAATTAATGCTGAAATGCTATATTTACGACCTTTGGCTTGGACAATTTGGGAATTATAAACTTTACCAGACTGAGAAACAACACCATCAACAGGGGAGATAATATCCGATTCTGATATTGGTCTCAAACCTGGCTTAATTGCACGAGTAAAAAAATCATTAAAGGAAATAAAATCCTCGATATTTTCGATTTCAGCTTCTGAGAGATTGACTTGATATTGTTTAATAAACCAGCGAGTAAAATTATTTTTAACCCAAGAATTTTCTATTCTGGCAAATCGGAACATCAGCCTTGATAAAAAATGCTGAGGAAGAAGATATTGAAAAAATGCCATCAATCAAGCTTATCAAGAATATAGCTTACTACTTCATTAAAATCCACTTCAACTTTATCGGGCATTTTTCTTGATTTATATTCAATTTTCCCATTATCAGCATGGGTGTCACTAATGACCAGTCGATGTGGTATACCAATAAGCTCAGAATCTGCAAACATTATTCCAGGACGCTCTTTTCGATCATCAAGCAATACTTCAATATTTTGCTCTATACAGTCCATATAAAGCTGATCTGCCAAAGCCTTAACTCGTGATGACTTATTATAATTAATTGGAACAATAACAAGCTGGAATGGAGCAATAGCCTCTGGAAAAATAATCCCCCTATCATCATGGTTCTGTTCAATACTTGCTGCAATAATTCTTGTAACACCAATACCATAACAGCCCATATTCATATTAACTGATCGACCATCTTCTCCAATAACGTTGGCATTCATTGAATCTGAATACTTGGTACCTAATTGAAAAATATGCCCTACTTCAATGCCTCTTTTAATTTCAAGATTACCCTTTCCATCAGGAGAAGGATCACCCGAGACAACAATACGTAAATCACTTGCAATAATTTTTTTAGTGTCTCTCCCCCAGTTGACCCCGACAAAGTGCTTATCATCTTCATTAGCGCCGCAAATAAAATCTGACAAAGCTGCAGCCGCAAAGTCAACAATAACTGGAATTTCAAGATTAACAACACCAATTGAACCGAAAGAGCAACCTAATTGCTTCTTAACCACTCCTTCTTCTGCCATTTGAAGAGGTTGTTTAATGCCATCAATCTTTGAAGCCTTAACTTCATTTAACTCATGATCACCTCGTAAAACCAGTGCAACTAGATTATTATCATTTCCTTCAACAATTAATGTTTTAATAGAATTAATTGGCTCAACTTTTAGCAAATTACAAACATCAGCAATAGTTTTAACACCTGGTGTCTCAACAAGTTCTAAAGCTTTCTCAGCTGATTTTGGCTCTCCTTGAGGCAGAGTCTCTACTCGCTCAATATTAGCAGCATAATCAGAGCCATCAGAAAAACAAATCGCATCTTCTCCAGATTCTGCAAGTACATGAAATTCATGAGAGCTGTCTCCTCCAATAGTTCCTGAATCTGCTAAAACAGGCCTATAGTCAAAACCAATTCTATCAAAAATATTACAGTAAGTCTGGTGCATTAATTGATAAGTCTCATTTAGTGATTGCTCATCAATATGAAACGAATAAGCGTCCTTCATAATAAACTCTCTAGAGCGCATTACCCCAAAACGAGGACGAATTTCATCTCTAAACTTAGTCTGTATTTGATACAAATTTATTGGAAGTTGCTTATAGCTTCTAAGGTACTGTTTAGCAATTTTAGTAATAACCTCTTCATGAGTTGGACCCAAGCAGAAATCTCTATCATGCCTATCTTTAAATCGAAGCAACTCAGGGCCATACTCTTCCCATCTTTTTGATTCTTTCCATATTTCTGCAGGCTGTGCAACTGGCATTAATACTTCCAATGCTTTAGATTTATTCATCTCCTCACGTATTATTTTTTCTACCTTTTGGATTATTCTTAAACCCATTGGGAGATACGAATACAGTCCCGACGCTAACTTAGAAATCAAACCAGCTCTTATCATTAATTGATGAGATATGATTTGAGCATCATTAGGCGCTTCTTTGACTGTTGAGATTAAAAAATCACTGCTTTTCATATAAAATGGTTTTCATATCAATAAATAATGCAATTTTACCTAATGCCTGATTTTCAAACTTTATTAATTTATATTATTCCTCTTCTTTTTGCAATAACCCTTCATGAGGCAGCTCATGGCTGGGTAGCAAGTAAATTAGGTGATCATACTGCAAGAATGATGGGGAGAGTTACCCTTAATCCAGTAAAACATATCGATCCAGTAGGCACAATCGCCATTCCGTTGCTTTTATTAATATCTTCATCTGGATTTATCTTTGGCTGGGCTAAGCCAGTTCCCATTAATTTTAATGCCTTGCGCTCTGGAAAATCTGGAATGATCTGGGTTGCTTTAGCGGGCCCAGGAGCAAATTTATTTATGGCTGTGTGTTGGCTGTTTATTATGATTCTCGCAATTAATATGAACATTCCTGTTTTAATAGAAATGGGCCGCATTGGAATAATGGTAAATTGTGTTTTAGCTGTTTTTAATCTTCTACCAATACCTCCACTTGATGGATCTAGAGTAATCAGTGCCCTTCTTCCAAATCGTCTTGCCTATCAATATAATCAACTTGAACAATATGGATTATTTATATTACTTGGGCTTATGTTTATTGGTGGCTTTAATTACTTAGTTCTTCCAGTCGTGGGACTACTCTTAAGCTGGTTTCAGTTCGCTTTGGTATTACTAGGATGAGCAACTAAGCTCTAAGTTTTGAGCCCACTCAGGAGGCTCACTATCATAAGACTCATATCCTTCATGGTTATCAAATGGTTTTTTGAGTAATTGAAAAAGAGTTTCAATTTCATCGTATTCATTTAAATCTTCTGCTTTTCGAATTGCAACTTCAGCTAAATAATTTCTTAAAACATATTTAGGATTAACCTTGTGCATCATAGTTACCCTTTGATTCATCTTTGAAGTCTCTTTCTCAAGCCTAGCCTTATAACGAACAAACCAAGAATCAAAATTATTCCCCAATGTATGCTCACTCTTACTTGAAAGTTGTCTCATAGAGCGGTGGTAATCTTTTTTATTAGTATAAAGCAACTCTAAAAACTCATTAATTAATGAGTTATCTTCATCATTAGCCTCTAATAATCCAAACTTTCTTCTCATTAATGAAGAGTACTCTTTAACTAATGACGACTCATATTCTGTAATAGCTTCTTTCAACTGAGTTTCATCAACAAGCGACTTAAAGGCATCAGCCAAGCGGTGTAAGTTCCATAATGCGACTGATGGCTGCTTTTCAAATGAATAGCGGCCCTGAGTATCAGAATGATTACAGATAAAACCAGGGTTATAAGTCTCCATGAAGCTGAATGGGCCATAATCAATAGTCAAGCCTAGGATTGACATATTATCCGTATTCATTACGCCATGTGCAAATCCTTGGCCCTGCCATCGCGCAATCATTAATGCAGTTGACCTAACTACCTCCTTGAATAATTCTAAATAATTTTCTTGATCGACATGAGGCAAGTGATGCGTAATAACAAAATCAGCTAATTTTTTTACGTTTTCTGTTTGACCTCTTGCTGCAAAGAATTCAAAGTGACCAAAACGAATATGGCTTTCTGCAACACGAGTCACAATTGATGCATTTTCTAGGTGCTCACGGTAAACACCGGTATCACTTGCAACAAGAGCTAGAGCTTTCGTGGTTGGGATATTTAAAGCCTCCATGGCTATTGAACATAAATACTCACGAATACTTGACCTAAGAACAGCGCGGCCATCAGCACCTCGAGAAAAGGGAGAGGTTCCAGCGCCTTTTAAAGAAACCTCATAGTTACTAATTTCACCAATAAGGCATGAGCGGCCATCCCCAAGCTGTGGCACAAAGTAGCCAAACTGGTGACCTGCATAAACTGTAGAAATAGGATTTACATTACCTAATTTTTTCTCACCAGAGCAAATACTTAAAAGATTTTCATCACTCATGTCTAAGTTAAGATCTTTTTTAAGGCTTTGATTTACATGAATTAATTTACTATTCTCAAGCTTTTTAGTCTCAACTTGAGCAAAGTAATCATCACCTAAACTTAAGTATTTAAGAGAGCCTATCATTTAAAATTTGATTAACTTGTTTTGGATTTGCTTTTCCCTGAGTAGCCTTCATGACTTGGCCAAC
This sequence comes from uncultured Candidatus Thioglobus sp., assembly GCA_905182815.1. Taxonomy (GTDB): domain Bacteria; phylum Pseudomonadota; class Gammaproteobacteria; order PS1; family Pseudothioglobaceae; genus Pseudothioglobus. Next base: position 20,679 of record CAJJCX010000001.1, on the reverse strand, counting down.
AAAAAAACCTAAAAGCTTAGTATTTCCATTTTTAAATTGCTCGACTTGATTAAGATTTTTTGCAATGATTTCATCAATGACTAGACTCTAAAGCGCCAACATCTGTCATTTGCTCTAAGCCTTGGTCTTTAATTATCTCATCTACACTTCTTTTTTCATCCCACATGAGCCTAAAGACATCCTTAGCTATTTTTCCTGAAATAGTATTATCAGTAATTCTTGAAATTAGATTAAAAAGCTCAGAGGCTGATATTGGTGAATCCTGAATATCAATTTGATTTTTATTTAGGGAGGCTGAAAGCTCGCCCATAACCCAGTTAGCTGAAAGCTTAACATCAGCGCCCTTATCAATGATAATTTCATAGTAATCAGCCATTGCCTTTTGCGAGGTTAGGTTCTCAGCATCATATTCGCTCAACCCAAGCTTATCTATAAACCTAGCCTTCTTTTCAGTAGGAAGTTCAGGCAGTCGATCTTTAATTTCTTTAAGAAGCTCATCATCAATAACAACAGGCAGCAAGTCAGGATCAGGAAAATATCTGTAATCATTGGCTTCTTCTTTTGAGCGCATAGACCGTGTTTCATTTTTAATTGAATCATAAAGTCTAGTTTCTTGAGCTACAGAGCCTCCATCTTCTAAAATATCTATTTGCCTTTCAACCTCGAGATTAATAGCTTTTTCTAAAAATTTAAATGAGTTAATGTTTTTTATTTCAGCTCTAGTACCTAACCCCTCGCCCGCCCTTCTAACAGAAACATTAGCGTCACACCTAAACGATCCTTCCTGCATATTTCCATCACAAATATCAATATATTGAACCAATGCATGAATTTTTTTAGCATAAGCAACTGCTTCTTTAGCATTACTCATATCAGGGTCAGATACTATTTCTAATAATGGTGTTCCTGCTCGATTCAGGTCAATTGCTGTGTAATCATCATATAAATCATGGATTGATTTTCCAGCATCTTCTTCTAAATGTGCACGGGTAATTCCTACCATCTTCTTTTCACCATTATCTAGTGGGATATCAATTGCTCCATTTCCAACAATTGGAATTTCAAACTGTGAAATTTGGTAGCCTTTTGGGAGGTCTGGATAAAAATAATTTTTTCGCGCAAAAATAGAGTGCTTATTAATAGTCGCATTAACTGCCAAGCCAAATCTAAGCGCCATTCGAACTGCCTCTTTATTTAAAACAGGCAAAACACCAGGGAAGCCTAGATCAACAGCGCATGCCTGAGTATTTGCTTTTGCACCAAACTCAGTAGATGCACCAGAAAATATTTTTGATTTTGTTTTTAATTGCGTATGTATTTCCAGTCCAATTACAGTTTCCCAGGTCATAATAAATCTCCCCTATAACTCAATTGGTGAGGAAGTATGCCAATCAGTTTTCAATTGAAACTGATGGGCGGTATTAAGCAAAAGCTCTTCAGACCAGTGATTACCTATCAACTGAAGACCTACTGGCAGTTCTTTTGAGAAGCCTGCAGGAATGCTCATTCCAGGGAGTCCTGCTAAGTTTACTGAGAGAGTATAAATGTCCGCTAAATACATCGAGACAGGATCCTTAACAGAGCCTAAGTCAAAAGCAGGTGTCGGGGCAACTGGCCCCATAATGACATCAACACTTTGAAAAGCTTTTTTAAAATCCTCACTAATTAGTTGTCGAACTTTTTGAGCTTTTAGATAATATGCATCATAATAACCAGCAGAGAGTGCATAAGCACCAATCATAATTCGTCTTTTAACTTCCTTACCAAACCCTTCTGAGCGAGACCTTAAATATAAATCATCTAAATCTTTAGGATCTTCACATCGATACCCATACCTTACTCCATCAAATCTAGATAGATTAGAAGAGCATTCGCAAGGCGCCACAATATAGTAAGTTGGAATTGCATGCATTGAATTAGGAAGTGAGACCTCTTGAATCTTAGCGCCCATCGATTCATATTCTTTGATTGCATGCATAACAACTTTTTCAACTCCCTCGTCTAGGCCGCTGGAAAAAAATTCTTTAGGAAGTCCAATCTTTAATCCATCCAAAGAGTTTGTTAATTGATTAGTGTAATCAGGGGTTTCTTTAGCAGCACTGGTTGAATCTTTATTATCAAAGCCCGCCATAGCATTTAAAACGATTGCTGCGTCTTCAGCAGTCTGGGTCATTGGGCCAGCTTGATCAAGACTCGAAGCATAAGCAATCATCCCGTATCTAGAAACTCTTCCATACGTTGGCTTGAGCCCAGTAATGCCGCACAAACTCGCAGGCTGGCGAATACTGCCTCCAGTGTCAGTTCCAGTTGCAAATGGAGCAATACGAGATGCAACAGCAGCAGCAGAACCTCCAGAAGAGCCTCCTGGGATTTTCTTTAAGTTCCAAGGGTTTTTTACTGGCCCATAATAGGAATTTTCATTTGATGACCCCATAGCAAACTCATCCATATTTGTCTTTCCAAGCATTACCATATTTTCTGAATTAAATTTATGACTCAGTGTTGCATCATATGGAGAAATAAATGAATCTAGCATCTTAGAGCCTGCAGAGGTTTTTACGCCCTTAGTGCAAAAAATATCTTTATGTGCATATGGAATTCCGGTCAAAGGAGTATTGTCTCCTTTGGCTATTTTCAAGTCTGCTTCATTTGCCTGTGCAAGCGCAAGATTTTCAGTCACTGAGATAAATGCATTGAGCTTAGATTTATTAATTCGATTTAGATAATGTTGGGTCAACTCTACAGATGAAAAATCTTTATTTTTGAGTCCCTTGATTAGAGCGGCAACAGATAGATTATGCATCATCATTCAATTACCGTTGGGACAAGAAAGTGACTCTTGCCTATTTTGGGGGCAATTGCTTGAAATTCTTCAGCTAAGTTTTCTTCAGTCACTTCATCATCTCTTAAGCGCTGAGACATATGCAAAGGATGCGCCATAGGCTCAACATCGCCAGTATCTATTTCATTAAGATCATCCATCAAGCTAAGTATATTATTTAATTCTGACGTACTTTGCTCTAACTCTACATCTTCAATACTTAGTCTAGCTAAATAGGCAATCTCTTTAACTTGTTTTTTATCTAATGACATGTTTAATTAATATTTATTAACAAAAATTTGATATAACTTTTTGAAAGTTTTCTTTTGAATACGATCCAGTAACAAAAGAGCTTCCTACACTATTTAAAAGCACAAGACGCAAACTACCATCAACTGCCTTTTTATCGACTGACATTGCCTGAATTAAGCTTTCACTCTTAACTCCCTTGCTTATGCTAATTGGTAAATTAGCCTTACTAAGAATACTCTGAATTCGCTCAAAGTCAGTTTGGGACAATTCTCCTTCGAACTGCGATAGCATTGAAGCCATACACATACCAATAGAAACAGCCTCCCCATGCAAGTAGACCCCATACCCAAAAGTATTCTCTATAGCATGCCCAAAAGTATGCCCAAAATTTAATAGCGCCCTCTTCCCATGCTCAAATTCATCCTGAGAAACGATGATCGACTTATCTTTACACGAGCGATAAATTAAATCAATAATCAAACTATTATCACGCTTCATAATTGGATCAATATTGGCTTCAAGATGGGATAAAAAATCAATATTACCCAGTAATCCATATTTTATAACCTCAGCCATTCCTGCTGAGTATTCACGATCATTCAATGTACTTAGGGTGTCAACATCAATGATAACTGCTTGCGGCTGATAGAATGCACCAATCATATTTTTACCTAACTCATGATTAACACCCGTTTTACCGCCTACACTAGAATCTACTTGAGACAGAAGAGTCGTTGGAACCTGGATAAAATTAATACCACGCTGGTATGACGCTGCAGCAAAACCGGTTATATCACCAACCACACCGCCGCCAAGAGCAATCAAAGTGGCACTCCGATCAAACTTTTCTTGAAGAAGTGCATCAAATATAAGGTTTGTAGTTTCAAGTGTTTTATATTGCTCGCCATCAGGCAATATAACGACCTTCACAGTAAAGTTATCTAGTAACTTAGTCACTCTATCTAAATACAATGGGGCAACCGTTGTGTTAGAAACAACCATAACTTGCTGACCGCTTATATGGTCTTCAAAAAAAGATTTTTGAGACAATAAGTCACATCCAATATAGATTGGATATGACTTATCGCCAAGCTCTACATTTAGAATTGTTTGATCATTCGTCATTAAGCAAATATCCTAGTTTCTCCGTCACCTGTAACATTTTCTATGCAGCGACTACATAGCTCTTTATGCAATTTATTTTGACCTATTTCAGGCCTATGATGCCAACATCGAACGCATTTTTCATACTCACTTTTTCTAACTAAGATTGCCAGTGAGTTATCAATATTAATAGCATTTGCTGGCTTATCCTTCAGCTGATGAACTTTTGCATCTGAAGTAATAAACAAAAACCTTAATTCATCTTTTAGTTCTAACAGAGCCTGATAATTTTCATCTTCACAGTAAATATCAACCTCAGCATCTAGTGATGAACCAATAGTTTTAGCGCGCCTCATCTCTTCAAGTTCTTTTCTTAGATGGGCATTGATGTCTCTAGAAACATCAATTGAATGATTATTGAATTTAGCTTCCAGCCCTTCATACCAGGTCTGTAAAAAAATACTTTCGTTTGAAGCACCTGGTAAAAATTGCCATATCTCTTCGGCGGTAAACGTCAAGATAGGAGCCAACCAACGAACCATGGCATGGGAAATATGAAATAGTGCACTCTGAGCAGAGCGTCTCGCTAAAGAATCAGATTGAGTAGTATATTGTCTATCTTTAATAATATCTAAATAAAAACCACCTAGATCATTTGTACAAAAATTTAATATTGCCTTCATTGCAAAGTGAAAATTGTACTCATCATATTCACTAATAACATTTTTTTGTAATTCAGCAGTCTTAGAAACAATCCACTTATCTAAAACGAGCATATGATCTATATCTACAAGATCTTTACTTGGATCAAAGCCTTCCATGTTTGCCAACATAAAGCGCATTGTATTTCGAATCCTGCGATAACTATCAGCACTTCTATTAAGAATCTCATCAGACACCGTCATTTCACCAGAATAATCAGTACTTCCAATCCAGAGTCTTAAAATATCTGCGCCAAGCGAGTTAACAACTTTTTGAGGGGGAACTACATTACCAACCGATTTACTCATTTTATGACCATTTTGATCCACAGTAAAGCCATGAGTAAGAACTTGCTTATAAGGCGCCCTGCCATTAATTGCGCATGAAGTTAACAGAGATGATTGAAACCATCCTCGATGCTGATCAGAGCCCTCTAGATACATATCAGCGACATCACTTAAATGATCACTTGCCTTCAATACTGCATAATGACTTACGCCAGAGTCAAACCAAACGTCCAATGTATCGGTAGTTTTTTCGTAATCAGGCGCTTCATCACCTAAAATATCTTCAACTTTAAGTTTAAACCAGGCCTCTATACCCTCAAGTTCAATTTTTTTAGCGACAATTTCAAATAGTGATTCTGTCTCAGGATGCAACTCTCCAGAATTTTTATTAACAAATAAAGTAATTGGAGTTCCCCAATACCTTTGGCGTGAAATGCACCAGTCAGGTCTATTTCCAACCATTAATTCAATGCGTTTCTGACCCCAATCAGGGATCCATTTAACATTTAGAATCTCTTCATTGACTTTATCTCTTAATTTCTTTTGAGTCATTGAGACAAACCACTGAGGTGTCGCACGAAATATTACAGGCGTCTTATGTCTCCAGCAATGAGGATAAGAGTGCGTAATGGGTTCGTGTTTGACTAAAGTGCCTTTATTTTGAAGTAGGGTAATAATAGTGCTGTTAGCTTTAAAGATAAACTCTCCAGCAACACCATTAGTTGTCTCTATGAAAACGCCCCTTCCATCAACAGGGCACTCTACGGGTAAGTTATATTTAAGGCCAACTATGTAATCATCTTGGCCGTGCGCAGGAGCCGTATGAACTGCACCAGTACCAGCTTCAGTTGTTACATGCTCACCTAAGATAATTGGCACCTGCTTATCATAGAATGGGTGTTGAAGCATTATGCCTTCAAGGTCAGAGCCTTTATAAACTTTATCTATCTTATTCTTTGACTTTAGGTCAAACCTTTCAAGAGCAGACTCAAGTAAATCTTCAGCAAGAATAAAGTATTGCTCCCCTACATCAACTAAAACATAGTCCAACTCAGGATTAAGAGCAACCGCTTCATTTGCAGGTAAAGTCCAAGGCGTTGTTGTCCAAATAACAATAGAAATAGGCTTATCTAGATCAAAAAAATCACCAATAATCTTAAAAGCCACATCTACCGTATCAGAACCTTTGTCTTTATACTCAACCTCAGCTTCTGCAAGCGCTGAAGAGCATTCTGTGCACCAATGTACTGGTTTAAAACCCTTAGCAATGTGTCCATTTTTAACAATTTTCCCAAGTGAGCGGACAATATCAGCTTCATACTTAAAGTTCTTAGTTAGATATGGGTTGTCCCAGTCTCCAAGAATCCCTAAACGCTTAAAATCAACCTTTTGTTTTTCAATCTGTTGATCTGCGTAGACCCTACATGCAGCTCGAAACTCATCAGCATTTATTTTATGGCCAACCTTTCCCTTCTTTTTTTCCACCATGTGCTCAATAGGGAGCCCATGACAATCCCAACCTGGAACGTACGGAGCGTCAAAACCTGACAAGGTTTTGCTTTTGACAATAACATCTTTTAGCACTTTATTTACTGCGTGACCAATATGAATATCTCCATTCGCATAGGGAGGCCCATCATGAAGCACAAATAATGGCTTGCCTTTAAACTTGTGACGAATTTGTTGGTATAAATCTTGATCCTGCCATGTTTTTAGGAAACCGCCTTCGCGATTTGCTAAATTAGCTTTCATCGGAAAATCAGTTGCAGGTAAATTTAAGGTGTTTTTATAGTCAGACATTAAGGCGTTAATTTTTTCTATATAAAAACGCCATTATACTTGACACATATGGTTTAACAAGATTGATAATGCTTTTGAAAAGTAAATTAAAGCGTATAAAAGAAGATTAAATTAGCCTTTCAATTTAACTGCATTAAGTAACGCTTGAACTTGTTTAGGTTTGAGAAGTTCAGATTGATTTGCACGTAAGTTATCTGGCATCCGAATGTCACTAAATCTTGTTCTAATAAGCCTTGAAACTTTAAAATCTAGAGCCTCCCAAAGTCTCCTAACTTCTCTTTTTCTGCCTTCCCTTACAACAACGTGATACCATCGATTTGCACCATCACCGCCGCCAAGAGTTACTTTATGAAATTTAGCAAACCCATCATCAAGCTCTATTCCGCTAATTAATTGTTTTATATCCTCATCACTAACTCTTCCTAAGACGCGCACTGCATATTCTCTATCTATTTCAGAGCTCGGATGCATTAGCTTGTTTGCTAGATCTCCATTGTTAGTAAATAGTAATAACCCAGATGTATTAAGGTCTAGTCGACCCACCATAACCCAACGCGTATTTTCGGGCAAGAAGTCAAATACACTTTTACGGCCCTCTTCATCTTTGTTTGAACAAATAACGCCTGCTTGCTTGTTGAGCATCAACACCTTAGTCTCTTCTTCTGAGTAACGCTTTAGGTCTATCAACCTTCCATCAATTGTTACCTTGTCGGCGATTGTTGCCTTATCGCCAAGCGTCGCTTCTTTGTTATTGACAGAAATTCTACCCTGCTCTATAAGCCTTTCCGCCCAGCGTCTTGATCCATAGCCAGCATTGGCAATAAGTTTTTGTAGTCTTTCTGACATTTAGTTTTATCTCTTTTTAGTAGGTTATACCCATCGCATCACGAACCTCTTCCATTGTGCTTCGCGCAACTGCCCTTGCACTCTCTGAGCCCTCAAAGATGATTTCTTGTATAAGGTTTGGATTGGATTGATACTTCGCTATATTCTCTTGGATAGGCTCTAACTCAGCGTTAATTGCCTTCTATAACAGGCATCTTACATTCAATGCAGCCTATTTTAGCTTTTGTGCATCCTTCATTTACCCACTTGAGAGTATCTTCTGATGAATATATTTGATGTAACTGCGATACTGGGCATTTTTTTGGATCACCCGGGTCAGTTAATTTAACGCGAGCAGGGTCTGTCGGCATTCTATTAATTTTTTGCTTGACGGCTTCAGGCTCCTCTCTCAAGGAAATCATATTATTATAAGATTTTGACATTTTCTGTCCATCCAGGCCAGGCATTTTAGATGCTTTGGTTAAAAGAGCCTCAGGCTCAGTTAAAATTATCTTCCCTAAGCCTTCTGCATATCCTAAAAGCCTTTCTCTATCACCAAGAGTAATATTTTGCTGCTCACCAAGTAAAGCTTTTGCCTTAACCAAAGACTCATCATCACCCGTCTCTTGATAAGACTTTCTTAATGCTCTATAGAGTTTTGATTGTTTTTTACCCATCTTAGTCACAGCGGCTTCGGCTTTCTCTTCAAAATCAGCTTCGCGACCATAAATAAAATTAAAGCGTCTTGCAACTTCTCGGGTAAATTCAACGTGCGCGACCTGATCTTCACCAACTGGAACCAGGCCAGCTTTATAAATTAATATGTCAGCACTTTGTAAAAGAGGATAGCCCAAAAAACCATAGGTCGATAGATCCTTAGTCTTAAGTTTTTCTTGCTGGTCTTTATAAGATGGCACTCTTTCTAACCAGCTAAGAGGGGTTGTCATTGAGAGCAGTAAATGAAGCTCTGCATGTTCTGGCACTTTAGATTGAACAAAAATTGTAGAAGTATTAGGATTAAGACCAGTTGCCAGCCAGTCAACAACCATATCCGAAACATTTTCTTCTAAATTAATTCTGTCAGAATAGTGTGTTGTAAAGGCGTGCCAATCAGCAACAAAATAATAAGAGTCATACTCATTTTGAAGTTGGATCCAATTTTTTAGGACCCCATGATAGTGGCCAAGGTGTAATTGGCCTGTGGGCCGCATTCCAGATAATACTCGATGATCTTTCATAGTGCTTAATAGAAGGCTTAAATGTTAATGTCTCAATTATCCCATAGATTGGCTATAGCTTTCCAGGCCATCTAAAACCAAATTATCAAAGGATTTAACCGATACAGGAAGCTCTTTAATTATCTCTTTGACAATGCCGCCACAGATAGTTATAACGCCGCCTGGGTATTTTAATTCAAAATTATGTATTTGAGAATTAACAGCTGACACAAGCATTGCATGAGTTCCGCTTTGCCACGCCCCCTCAGTACTATTTTTCAGCTCAGAAGTGTTTATCGATAAATCATTTGTTGAAAACTTAGCAAAGCTTTCTCTTAGGGCCCTAAGACCAGGCATTATTAGTCCGCCTTGGTGCATTCCTTTAGCGTCAATAACGTCAAAGGTAACTGCGCTTCCAGCGTCAATTACTAGTAAAGGTGAATTTGGGAAGCGCTCAAGAGCCGCCAGCATAGCAAGAAACCGATCCACACCAAGCTTAGATGGATCATCATAGGACAGGGTTAATCTTCCATATTGCTTTAACGGCTCTACTAACTTAACGTTAGAAAATTGAGTTTTTATGGCTTGCACAATATTTAAATGCGCAACAGCACTTACCCAAACTGAATCCGCTTTGGGCAATAATTTTAATGAAAAAAGATCTACGCCCTCAGTAAAAACCTCAGAGTCACATGTACGCCACTTAACAGCAGAGTTACCTATATCAATAAAGAGGCTAGATTGGGACATCAAAGAGGGCTGCGTTGATCCATAAGTGCATGAAAATACTTGCCACATAGCCTAGAGCAATAGCCCATATCCATTTAAGGTGTGAGACGAACGTATAGTGTCCTTTTGATTGCCCCATCAACGCAACACCTGCTGCCGATCCGATAGAAAGCATACTTCCTCCAACGCCTGCAGTGAGTGTTACCAAGAGCCACTGACCCAGAGACATGTCGGGCGTCATCGTTAAGACTGCAAACATTACTGGAATGTTATCAACGATGGCAGAAAGGATGCCTACTAAAACATTTGCATAGGTAGCGCCCAACTGAACATACATCGCCTCAGAAACTAATGCTAGGTAACCCATAAAGCCTAAACCACCAACACTTACAATAACGCCAAAAAAGAACAGTAGCGTATCCCACTCTGCCCTAGAGACCTTTCTAAATACATCAAACCTCTCTGAAATTGAGTCATTCGAGTTATGCCTAACTTTAATAAAGTAGCCCACTACCATAAGGTATCCAAGTCCTGTCATCATTCCCATCGCAGGTGGGAGATGCAGGAAGTTATGAAAACTTACCGCTGTTGCAATCGTCAACAAAAACATAAAGGTGATCACAATGCCGCCATCCTTAATAACAACCACTTCATCTACAACCTCTGGCTTCTCATTTTTAATTGCAAAGTGCATGATCGCAGCGGGTATAAGAAAATTAACCAGTGATGGAAAGAATAAGACAAAGAACTGCTGGAAGTCAACCAGACCTTTCTGCCAGACCATGAGCGTAGTAATATCGCCAAACGGACTAAACGCGCCGCCAGCATTAGCAGCAACAACGATATTCACAAACGCCACCGAAATAAACTTTGCATTCCCAGCGCCAACTGCCAAGACCACTGCGCCCATGACAAGAGCTGTAGTAAGATTATCAGCAATAGGCGACATAAAGAACGCTATAAATCCTGTCAGCCAGAATAGCTGCCTATAACTGAATCCTTTTGATATAAGATATACCTTCAATTTCTCGAAAACAAAGCGTTCACGCATCGCCTCAATATAAGTCATTGCTACTAATAGAAAAAGGAATAGTTCAGCATATTCTAAAAAATTATGCCTTAGAGCTGCCTCTGCTGCGTGTGGTATGCCTTTGGAGGCATACACCCAACCTATAATTCCCCATATTAATCCAGCAACCAAAATAACTGGCTTTGACTTACGAAAATGTGTGAACTCTTCAAGCATCACAAAGGCATATGCAATAACAAATAACGTTACGGCAAGATAACCAGCCCAGTGACTCGTTAAGTCAAGATTTACAGCATCCGTTGAGGCGAGAGTTAAGCTTGGAGTTAAACCAAGTATTATTAGTAATATTTTATTCATTTTTTTATTCTTGTTAGTGTTGGGCCTTGTTCATTGTTAAGGGTTATTTTTGCATCTTTAAGCTCGACCTCTAGGGTGGCTAAACAATAAAAATGCGAATTATATTTTATCCTAAATATAACTATTCCGCTTGATTTATAACGAGCACCTCTAGCTTTTGCAGACTTAGAAGAAGGCGCAGTAAAGAGAGTCACCAATATTTACTTCTGAGCTAGACTCAAAGGCAAAAAGACGACGTTTTGCTGAGCCCAGGTAATGAAGCCTCGCAACAACTTCCTGTCCGGGATAGCAGCCCTTTGAAAAATTAACGCCAAACTCATCAATATCTAAATTAAGCATCTGCGGCACTAGCTTTTCACTAGTAATTGAAAAGATTTCTGGCAAAGAGGAATCAATACAAGCCATATTCCAATGCTCTATTGGCTCCATATTAAATTGATTGATGTCTTTTTTGTCAGTAATTATTAGTGATAATTTATCATTAATAACCAATGCCTCCTGATTGGACTCATCAATAGAGCCAACTGGATATGCTCTTTCGTTACGTCCTCAATAACAACATCAGACATTATGACAAACATCTGAAGCCTTGGCTTTATTACCTCGAGCAAGTCTGATGGAAATGACAGCAAGAAACTATCCTCATTTTTCGTTACCCAGAACAACGCTAAGATCTTTCCCTGATGCTGGCAATAGGCATTCAGCTGAACGCTTAATGCGTCGAGCTTACTAATATCATTGCTGAGCTGCCCCTGCAGGAAGGTTTCAGCATCTGAGCCAGATACCTTTAGAAGTGAGCGATTTTTAAGATGAAAAAACATAATTTGTATAGCTATTAAAGTAGGTTCATTTTATCTATTTTCACTGGGCTTATTTTTAATTAGGCATAAAAAAACCCAGAGCAAGCTCTGGGTTTTTCGAATATTAACTTATTCCTAAGTCAACCGTTGAATCTAAACGAATTTAGAATGCAACAGAAGCCTTAAGTGTAAGTGAATCATCAACGTGCTATAAGTAGCAGCTAATGTTGCACCTGAAGTTAATGAACGAGATATAGCAACAGTTGAGTATGAAGCAGCTGATGCTATAGCTTACCATAACCGTTACCTGTAGCAGAGTTACATCGCAGCTTGCAGCTACTGCAGGAAGCTTGAAACAACCATCGTGTTTCCAGCTAAGACCAAATGTAGCAGTAACTTCTGGCTGCTAGCTAAGTGTCAAAGCAACACCACTAACTGTAGTACCTAAAGACCAAGTAGTAGAACCATCATCGTTAGTTACACTTACGTCCATACCAGCAATGCTTCCAGCAACAGTAGTTACGTCAGCAGTTGAAGATGACATAGTAATACCAGACCAAGTACCTGAAACAGTTAAGTCTACCAGTGTCATCAACACCAACAGTAGCGTCACCGATTGGAGCGTCTAAGCTAATAGTTACCCTGTATCAGTCTAGAATTGCTCAAGGATTACCAGTCACCAGTAGTCAGTAGTAGCTGTCTTCATGAACTTCATCATGCATGTCAGCAGCAATAGTTACTGGACCAATTGTAGTTGCCATAGCAGCAGCAGTAGTAAGCTGTGCGCCTGTCAACGTCGCATAGATGTTACAGTAGTAGTACCAGCAGTACCAACTAACTGTAAGTCAGCGTCATAAGTAGTTGCAGAAGCTGCAGATCCGTTATCATCATATGATACAGAAGCCGCTCCACTTAGTGCAATAGCTGCAACAGCTGATGTAGAAGCCATGCAGATACTGCGAATAGTGCGATTAGTTTTTTCATTTTATTCTCCATTTAGAATATTTAATTGCTAAGGACTTCCTTAGCAGCCTTTTGCTACTCTTACGAATAACAATAAACCATAATAACCACTTCCTATGCCAATGTCAACAACTATTTGTAAAAATAATACATTTAGTTGTTTTTTTTCAACAATTCTATATATTTTAGCTTTAAGCCTTTAGATAAGCTTTACTGTTATATTTTTTTTAGATATTGATCGCTAATCACCAATACTATTTACTTTTATTTGAATGATCTTTATTTTGTTACTTTTTTGCAGTTTTGTTGTTTTTTTACTCATACAATAAAAAAACCGGGCGAACCCGGTTTTTAAAAATTAACTTAATCTTGGTGACTTAAAACAAATACCCACCATGGCCAGCACCAATCATACAAAGAAGCATTGGAACCGAAAGGACTACATTAGTTCGCGAGGCCATTGCCGCAGTGAACTTAGCTTTAGCAATCTCTTCAGCACTCGCCTCAACCATACCAAGAATTTTTTTCTGGTTTGGCCAAATAAGAACCCAAACATTAAAAAGCATAATCGTTCCTAACCACGAACCTAAGCCAATCATTTCAGCGCCAGGCTTCAAAAGGAATGCGTTCGTAAAGCCATAGCCCAATGAAAGAGCCCACGCACCTGTTAACCATGTTACAGCTGCTGACATACGGAACCATAATAACGCCTTTGGCGCAATATACTTACCAATTGCAGCAGGACCTGGACCGCCTTCATCGGCTAGCGCGTCTGCCATTGCCGGCACTTGAACAAAATTAAAGTAATAGAGCAGTCCAACCCAAGTAACACCTGCAAGGGCATGAAGCCACACACTGAGGTTACGCTGAATCAAAGATGAGCCTTCAGGTGACAAGTAGAACGCAACAAGAATTGCTAAAACAAAGCCTGAAGCGATGGTGCCTTTAACAGAGGTTAATGGATTCATAATATATAGTTAGTTGATTAATAAAGTTATCATTATAAATAGTTCGCTAAGAGGTAAATGTTTTTTTATAATTTATATCTATAATACGATATACTCAATTTTAAATAAAACTTGGAATAACTCATGACCATTAAATCAACAATACTACTGCCATTATTAATCTTAATTAGCATATTTACATTATCGCCAATTAATGCTGCAGAAGCTCCCAGCTCTATGGAGTACCAAGGGACAAAGCTAATGCTTAATGGTCAGGGACCCGCGTAAAGTTCTTCATGAAAGTTTATGATACAAGTCTTTATCTAGGTCTCAGAGCAGCAATGCTGAAGAAATACTTAATAGTGATGAGGCAATGGCTATTCGTCTCGATGTGACGTCCACTATGGTTACTACTAGATGCTATGAAAGATGCATTGAATGAAGGATTAGTTAAATCAACAGGAAACAATACCGGCCCTATTACTGAAAGAGATTGAGCAACTCATCTCTACCTTTACTGGTGATGTTACTGATAGTGATTTTTTTGAATTTATCTATATGCCAGACTCAGGAACTAACGTACTTAAAAATTCAACATACATCGATACAATTCCTGGAATCGAATTTAAAAAAGCCTTCTTTGGAATCTGGCTATCTAAAAACCCAATTCAGAAAAATTTGAAAAAGGCGATGCTTGGAGGCTAGTCATTATGTCGAATCCCCCTAGTTCTTTTGCAGGGTTGCAAAGCTACCCCGCAACGCTTGATCCTATTCATGTGGCTTGGCTTAAACAAGCCAAGAAATCAAAAACTGCCTTTAGTGCAACCAAAAAGATTGCACTAGTTAACGACCAGGAATAAAAGTCATGCCTGAACTTCCGGAGGTTGAAACTACTAGAAGAGGTCTTGAACCTCTAATAGTTGATAGAAAAATTATATCTGTTCATATCTATAAAAAAAAGCTTCGCTGGGAAATCCCTAAACATCTTGTAGATACTTTAAAAAATCAAACTATCCAGAAAATATCGAGACGTGCGAAGTATTTACTAATTGACTTTACTGATGGACAGCTGGTTATGCATCTTGGAATGACTGGATCAATAAGCGTTGTCCCTATTAATGAGCCGCTAAAAAAACATCACCATTTTGAGCTTAAATTAGATAATAATTCAAGCATGCGTTTTCATGACCCTCGTCGATTTGGCTCAATTCTTTGGCAAAAAAATGGTGAGCAGCTTTCGCTCCTTGAAAAACTAGGTCCAGAACCATTAAGTTATGAGTTTGATGAAAACTCACTCTTCAATTCTTCAATTGGAAAAACAAAAAACATAAAAACATTCATTATGGATAGCACTATCGTTGTAGGGGTAGGAAATATTTATGCATCAGAAAGTTTATTTCTAGCCGGCATATCCCCTAAAAGAGAGGCGGGTAAAACGTCGAAGAAGCGCTATAAGATTCTTGTAAATTGTATCAAAGAGGTTTTATCAGAATCAATTAATAATGGCGGCACTACTCTAAATGACTTTTCTAATGTTGACGGTGAGGCTGGTTATTTTTATCAAATCTTATCTGTCTATGACCGTAAAGATATGCCATGTAATAGATGCAGTGGTACAATTAAAAAAATTGTACAAAATCAACGAGCCACTTATTATTGCCCTAAATGTCAGCATTAGATAATCCCAAAGCCTTATTTCAAAGTACTTGCTCAACTAATTCAGAGCCTTATGCACTTCAGAATATTGGTGATATGATGTCGCCTGAATTCAGTGAAAATTGCATTATCATTGTCGATCCTGGAATGCCCATTCATAATGAGGCTTATGTAATAATTGATTTTAATGATGAGCTTTATTTTCGTCAGTATGTTATCGAAAACAATAACCAGCTTATGAGATGTCTTAACTCTTCCTATGAGGATATAAACCTGACTGATGATTTTGAAGTTCGTGGATGTATTACTCAGCAAAAGCAGCGTAAACAGAAATCACTTCACTATTATTTACTTGAAAAAGAGAGTGGAGAAATGAAATTTAGTGCAAAAGGTAAAGAGAAAGAAATAACCCCTTAAGGCCGCTCCATCCATATTAGATGCGCCATCCTTCCTGAGCACTCACCATCTCTTCGGTATGAAAAATATTGATCTGACTCTTTATAGCTGCACCTATCGCCCCCACTAATTGAAGCTACTCCAAGGCTTTTTAGAACTACCCTTGCTGCGTCATATAAATCAAGATAATATTTATTATTTAAATAAGTAAAGCAATTTTAAAATTTTTATTTTTAGAAAGATATTGAGATTTAACTTCACCGCCTACTTCAAAAGATAATTGAGAAATTGCCGGCCCTAAGTGAACTATTAAGTCTTCTCCATTACAATCCAAAGATTCAATTAAAGATTCAATTACTCCATCAACTAAACCCCTCCAGCCAGCATGAGCAATTCCAACAGCAGTGCCCTCTTTATTGCAGACAAAAACTGGTAGGCAGTCAGCAGTAAGAACCCCACAAACAGTTCCAAGTTTTTTGCTATAACTTGCATCAGCATTAACTATTGATGATATTGAATCGGCATCAACGCTCATATTAGAGTGCGTTTGATTAATCCATACTGGAGCAGAGGGTAATTATAGCGCCTCAATAATAAGTCACGATTTGCCAATACTGACTCTGCTCATCATTAACATGAAGCGCCAAATTAAAGTTATCAAAGTTACCCTTACTGCTCCCACCATCTATAAGTCTTGGTGTTGAAAGTAATTTAATATTACTTGGGAAAAAATTCATTAATTTAAAAGTCAAAATTATCAGGAATCGAATTTTTTTAAGACTTCCAAAAGCCTTAGCATGTCATCTGGCAGTGGTGCCTTCCATGACATTACTCTCCTGAAATAGGATGAGTTAGAGTTAATTTTTTTGAGTGAAGGGCCTGCCTTTTAAAATTAACTAGAGCATCTTTTAGCTCCTCACTTGCTTTTTTTGGAAAACGAACTCGGCCACCATACATTGGATCCCCTATCAAAGAATGCCCAACATGAGAAAGGTGGACACGTATTTGATGAGTGCGGCCAGTTTCTAAAATTGCTTTCACATGAGTATGACTTTTAAACCGATCAATTGCCCTATAGTGAGTTGTCGCTTCTTTACCACTCATTGAAACAGCTTGCTTAACCCTATCTTTAGGATCCCGGCCTATAGGCTCATCAACTGTTCCTCCAGCAATCATATGCCCATATACTATGGCAGAATATTCCCTATCAACAGAATGATTTTGGAGCTGCTCAACCAAATATTTTTGTGACTTTTCATTTCTAGCAACAACCATTAAGCCCGAAGTATTTTTATCTAATCGATGAACAATACCAGCCCTATCAAGTGCTTGACAAAGCTGGATCATAATAAAGAAGAGCATTTGCTAAGGTTCCAGCTCCAATTTCCTGCGCCTGGATGAGTAACAAGACCAAACTGCTTATTTATTACAATAATGTCTTCATCTTCATAAACAACATTTAAGGGAATTTTCTCAGCAATCCAGTCATTACTTTGCTTCTGATTTAAAGTTAGACAAACAATCTCAGAGCCACTAACTTTATCCTTTGGCTTAAAGGTTTTTTGATTGATTAAGGCGTCTCCAGATTTAATCCATATTGTTATTTTTGAGCGGGAATAATCAGGAAGCATTTCAGCTAATGAAGCATCAAGCCTACTTCCTGTCATCCTCTCTGGAATAATAATATTTAGTATCTTCATGCAATCATTTTAATTGATATCGACAATAATCTTAACCTCGTTAGTAATTTATGAAGTAAATGCTTAATATAGCCTAAGCAAACTTAAAGCTGGCCTCTAGAAGATAAAAAAGTTTCAAGAATCGAGATAATATGTAAAATAAAAAGGAACAAATGTTTATTAAACATAAATCTATTAATTCTAAACAAAAAACCTAAAAAATGAAAAATGAAAATACTCCACTTTCCCTTCCCAAGAAGCAAGTCGATTTAGTTATGGGTCTATATTCTAGTGATAAGATAGACGAGGCAATTGATATGATTAAGGCTTTGAATGAAGATTACCCTAATGTCCCATTACTTTTCAACTTACTGGGCGCATGCTATAACAAATTAGGGCAATTTGACCCTGCTGCTCAGTTTTTTGAGACCGCAATTTCAATAAAGCCAGACTACGCTGAAGCATTTTTGAATCATGGCATCGTTATGAGAGAGGTTGGCAAGCTAGATCATGCAGCTAAAAGTTTTAAAAGAGCAGTAGAAATTTTACCAAATTACTTTGAAGCCCATAATAAACTTGGGATTACGCTCATAGACTTAAATCGATTTGAGGATGCTATTGAACATTTAGAGTGGGCAGTGGCCTATAAATATGATTTTTATGAGGCTCATAATAACCTAGGTGTTGCCAATAGAAAACTTGGTCAAATTAGTATTGCAGCTAAAAATTTTGAAAAAGCTATAGAAATTAACCCAAGCTATATTCTTGCCCTTTTAAATCTTGGAGTCGTCCTTACAGATCTTGAGCAAAAAGATGAGGCCGCTAAGTTTTTTAAAAGAGTCATCGCTATTGAGCCTAACAATCTCCTAGCACAGAAAAATTTAAAAGAACTTAGCTCTGATTAGCGCTTCAATATGGACACGCTCACCCCTCTAAATAGTAAAATTGAATCTATTATTGAGCTATTTTCTTCCGGACATATAAGGGAAGCACTCAATACCGTTCAAACCTTAATAAGTCAGCATCCTAATGAAGCACTACTTCATAATATTAGTGGTGTTTGTTACAAGGCGACTGGGCAACAAGAGATGGCGGTTCAATCCTTTAAGAGGGCTGTAGAAATTAAATCAGATTTTGCTGATGCCCATTACAACCTCGGGCTGACTTTACAAGAACTCAATCAACTGGACGATGCAGTTAAGAGTTATTTGAAGGCACTCACGATAAAGTCGGACTATGCTGAGGCATATAATAACCTTGGCGTCACCCTTAAGGATCTAGACCAACTAGAGGAAGCGGTTAAGTGTTATGAAAAGGCTCTCATTATTAAACCTGACTATCCTGAGGCTCATAACAACCTCGGTAATGCTCTTAAGAATCTCGGTAGACTGAGTAAAGCAGTAGAGTGCTTTGAGAGGATGCTCACTATTGATCCCGAAAACGCTGAAGGACATAATAATCTTGGTAACACCCTTTATGTTCTCGGTCAACCAAATGCTGCAGGTAAGAGCTATATGAAGGCACTGGCTATTGAGCCGGACTATGCTGAGGCCCACAACAACTTAGGTATCACACTCAACGAGCTAGGAAGATTTGAGGATGCTGAAGCTAGCTATAATAAGGCGCTTGCTATTGCACCACACTTCCCTGAGGCGTACTCAAACCTAGGGGATCTGCTGACAGATTTAAAGCGATTGGATGAGGCGCTAGTAAGTTATGAAACGTGCCTTTGATCTCAAACCTGATATAATTTTTATGCTTAGGCAAATTGCTACACACCAAAATGCATCTTTGTCTGTGGGATGACCTCTCAAGCCGACTTGATGAATTACAGGATAAAATTCATAATAACGAAAAAGTTATACCCCCATTCCCAATGCTAGGGACTGATTGACGATCCTGAGCTACAGAGAAAAGCTACTGAAATCTTCGTTAACGAAAACTTCCAAAAAATCATGATTTGCCTAAAATAGGGCTTTACCCTAAACATAAAAAGATCCGCATAGGATATTTTTCTGCTGACTTCAAAGAACATCCTGTCGCAGCTCTAACTGCAGAGCTTTATGAAGTTCACGATAGAAACCACTTTGAAATCCATGCGTTTTCTTATGGCCCAGAAACAAACGATAAAATGCATCTTCGAATTAAAGCAGGAGTTGATCACTTTCATGATGTACGCACGATGTCTTATGAAGATGTGGCAATGCTTGCAAGGTCTTTAGAAATCGATATTGCTGTGGATTTGGGAGGATCCACTACAAATGCTAGAACGGGAATATTTGCCATGTCAGCGGCCCCTATTCAGGCCAGTTATATTGGCTATATTGGAACCTTGGGCGCAAATTACTACGACTATTTGGTGGCAGATCAAACAATGATTCCTGAAGATAATCAACAATACTATGCAGAGAAAATCGTCTATCTACCCTCTTTCAAGTCAATGATTCAACACAATCCCCTCCTTCGACTACTCTTACTCGACAAGATGTTGGGCTTCCTGAGACAGGGTTTGTATTTTGTTGTTTTAACAATAATTTCAAAATTACGCCCACTACTTTTGACAGTTGGGGGCGAATACTTGAAAAAGTTAAAGACAGCGTATTACTAATTTATGTAGATAATGAATCTGCACAAATAAATTTAACAAAAGAAATAACCCTTAGGGGCATTGATCCTAGCAGGCTTATCTTTGGAAAACGCTTGTCTAAATCTGAATACTTAGCGAGGTATCGGGTTGCTGATCTTTTTCTTAGATACTCACCCTTACAATGCAGGGACTACAGCGAGTGATGCACTGCGAATGGGATTACCCGTGCTCACCTACCTTGGCAGCTCAGCTGTTAGTAGACATGCGGCAAGTATCCTAAATGCACTTAATTTACCAGAACTAATTACAACCACTGCAGAAGAGTACGAGTCACTTGCTATAGAGCTCGCAACAGATCCAGAAAAACTTAAAATCATTAAAGACAAGTTAGTGGGCAACTTGTCTACAGCGCCCTTATATGATACCTCCCTGTTTGCAAGAAATCTTGAGTCTGCTTATAGCATGATGTATGACAGATATCAGCAAGGTTTAGAGCCAGATCATATTTATGTCAAACATTAGAAGCT